>JASSUG010000001.1:0-586672 GCA_031963465.1 Mycoavidus cysteinexigens
AATGCCGATGCCCAAATCAAAGCCATCCATGATGACGTACATCATGACGCCAAATAAAATAATAATGGCCCAAAGGAGTGGAAGATCGATACCCATGATACTCAAATAGATTAAAAAGAGGTTTCTGGATTAGTTTTTTGGATCAGCATTGTGTGCCTCATCTTCTAAAACCGCGGGTGCAGCCGAAAGCGGCCGCATCGGTTGGTGTAACTGGCCCGGCCCGCCAAGATTTTCCTCTTTGCCTTCGTTGAGGATTGGTCCTATTTTAGCTAAGCGCATCATATAGGCGATGCCAGCCCCAAAGACGACTAGATAGACCAACACAAAGAGCACTAAAGAAATGCCTAGTTGCAATGCGCTATGCGTAGAGACCGCGTCGGCGGTGCGCATCACACCATAGACCGTCCAAGGTTGGCGGCCAATTTCAGTGGTGTACCAGCCGGCGAGAATGGCGATAATCCCTGTCGGCCCCATCCATAAGGCAAAGCGCAAAAATGCACGAGAGTGATACAGGCGGTTGCGGCAGCGCAAATAAAATCCCCAGACCCCTAGCGCAATCATTAAAACGCCCAAGCCGACCATTGTGCGGAAGCTCCAGAACACAATCGTGGCATTGGGCCGGTCTTGTGGTGCAAATTCTTTTAAACCTGGAACTTGACCATCCCAGCTATGCGCCAGGATTAAGCCGCCTAAACGGGGAATTTGAATGGCGTAGCGCGTCTCTTCGCGGCTCATATCCGGCCAGCCGAACAAGGTAAGCGGCATGCCTGGGCCGGCGTGATTTTCCCAGTGTCCTTCGATCGCCGCGATTTTGGCGGGTTGGTACTTAAGCGTATTGAGACCGTGAAAATCGCCAATGACTGCTTGCAGGGGCGCGACCAGCAAGGCCATCCAAAGCGCCATTGAAAACATCTTGCGGATGGCGGGCTGTTGACGGCCGCGTAACAGGTGCCAGGCTCCGACTGCGGCGACGAAGAGCGCCGTGGCCAGGAAGGCGGCCACGCCCATGTGCACTAGCCGGTAGGGGAAGGATGGATTAAAAATAACCTGCAGCCAATCGGTTGGCACGACTTTGCCATTCACAATTTCATAGCCTGCAGGCGTATGCATCCAGCTATTGGAGGCGATAATCCAAGTGGCCGACACCAAGGTGCCAAGCGCCACCATGATTGTTGACAGAAAATGCAAGCCTGGGCCGACCCGGTTCCAGCCGAACATCATCACGCCTAAAAACCCGGCTTCAAGGAAAAACGCAGTGAGCACTTCATAGGCCAGCAAAGGGCCAGTAACACCGCCTGCAAACGCTGAAAAATAGCTCCAATTAGTGCCAAATTGGTACGCCATGACTAGGCCAGAAACCACGCCCATGCCGAAATTAATGGCGAAAATCTTTAACCAAAAATGATACAGATCTTGATACACCGGTTTGCGGGTGCGCAGCCACCAGCCTTCAAGCACAGCTAGATAACTGGCGAGGCCAATCGTTAATGCGGGGAAGATGATATGGAATGAAATGGTGAAGCCGAATTGAATTCGTGCAAGGATTAAGGCGTTCAGCTCAACCATATGACTCTATAAAGTGATTAAATTTTGACTAAAAGCAGGCGCCTTCTTAACGCACAGCACCCTTAAAAACTCCATTTATATTTTAGCGTAAATCAGGCAATTAAAGTGGCCAATTCCAGCGATGGATGGAAAAAATGCGAGCTAAACCAATGTCATAGATGGGCCTTGGAGGACGTCGATCCGTGCCGTGTGCAAAAATTTTTCATGCATGGCTAGCAGAAAAAAGACCTGCATGAAGCATTCAGAAAACTCAAAAAATATGAGCTGGTATAAAATTCTGCTGTGCCGAATATATTGCAATCCAAGTTTAGCGTTGATTGTGACGCGTGGTTTTAAAAGGAAACAGAATGCCTAAACCCTCCGTAGCCGCTCCTAGTAAGTGGTCTTTTCCTATTTCTCCTGGTCTGATTGCAGCCTCGATTGTGCTCCTTGGCTTAGTTTTAATGCCTGCTTTGCCTGGCCTGCCAGTGGCTGGCCAGCGGATGTTGGCAATTTTAGCTTTCGCGGTGATTGTCTGGATCACCGAGGCGGTGACGTATGAGGTGAGTGCGGTGTTGATTACGGTGCTAATTGCTTTTTTGATTGGCGCGGCGCCCCGGGTAGACGATGCGACTCTGGCTTATGGTACGGCGGGCGCTCTCTCAATGGCCTTGGCGGGTTTTTCCGATCGTGCCTTGGCGCTAGTGGCGGCGGCACTGTTTATTTCTGCCGGCATGACGTCGACCGGGTTTGATAAGCGCATCGCACTGGTGACATTGTCCAAGATTGGTTCCAGCACACAGCGGATTATGATTGGCACGGTGTTGGTAACGGCGATGCTGTCATTAGTGGTGCCCAGCGCGACTGCGCGGGGGGCGTGTATGGTGCCGATTATGCTTGGGGTCGTGTCCGCCTTTGGTTTGGACCGACGCTCTAATATTGCCGCTGGCATTATGATTGTGGTAGCGCAAAGCATTGGTATTTGGAATATTGCGATTCAAACCGCCGCCGCGCAGAATTTACTGACCATCGGTTTTATGGAGCGCATCCTTGGGCAACGTGTGACTTGGGGCGAATGGTTGATTGCCGGTTTGCCGTGGGCGATTGTGATGTCCGTGATTCTGTTATACGTCGTACGTAAAATGTTGCCGCCAGAAACAGAGACCATTCCCGGGGGCGCTGAAGCGGTACGCCGATCATTGGCGGAATTGGGGCCGATGACCTCTGCCCAAAAGCGCCTGCTGCTGATTTCGTTGACCCTGCTGGGATTTTGGTCAACTGAAGGTAAGTTACACTCATTTGATACGACCTCAGTCACTTTTGCCGGACTGGCTCTTTTGCTGATGCCCCGGATTGGCGTGATGAATTGGAAAACGCTTGAATCACGAACGCCTTGGGGTACGTTGATTGTATTTGGCATTGGCATTAGCCTAGGGACGGCCTTGTTAACCACCCACGCAGGTCAGTGGCTAGGGGATCAAGTGGTGCAGCATACAGGGCTGGACGTGTTGAGTCCCGGCCTAATATTTGCCGTGCTCAGCCTATTTTTAATTGTGATTCACCTAGGGTTTGCGAGTGCGACGGCATTGACTTCAGCCATGCTGCCGATCTTAATTGCTGTGCTGCAGACGGTGCCTGGCGATTTTAATCGAATGGGGTTGACGATGTTGCTAGGCTTTACCGTGAGCTTTGGTTTTATTTTGCCAATTAACGCTCCGCAGAATATGGTTTGCTTAGCGACCAATACTTTTACGACTCGACAATTTACCAAAGTAGGGTTTGTGATGACCTTGATTGGCTATGCCCTGTTGCTGGTTTTCTCGCAAACTTACTGGAAGTTCTTAGGTTGGGTTTAAATCAGTCGCTCTGAACCGAGCTAGTGCGGGTCAAGACGCAGCGTGATATTTTAAAGAAGCCAGGGAAGTTGTCGACTTTTTGTAAAATTCACGCTGCTGTGCTGTCAAGCGAAGGGTCTCGCCAAAAAATACAGAATGAAAATCTGCCAAAATAATTATTGCATATTTAGGCAAGAATCCTGGCGATACTCCACCACCACATTTTTGCTCTGCTACAATTTTTGCTTTTCTCGTGGTGTAGCCTAGCCTACATGCATGAGATACAGGTAGTCAGAGGTTAAATCCGCTTGCCCCGCGCAGAACAAAAAATAGCGATCGCGGCGCATTAAGTACAAAAAAGGAGATAGACGTGGTGCAACTGAATTATTGTCCAACAAAAAGAGATGCCGGCGTGCAAGGTAGTCACCGCCCCACGATGATAAGCGCTGTTGTGAGCCTCTTTGCCTAAGGTAACTTTAGCGCGGGCATTAGGTTGGTCGGCGGCGGCCACCCTGATTAAAATTGCTGTGGATTTGCTACTTATTAAGTGGCTGGCAGTGGCTTTTGGCCCAGACGGCGTGGGCCGTGCCGGGAACTTTATGGCGCTGGTCGCTGTCTTAAGTGCGCTCTCGGGCGCAGGCATTCACAATGGCGTGACCAAATATGTCGCTGAGTTTCAGCACGATCCAGTCCGTTTGCGCCGCATGCTGGGTACCGCTGCGGCTCTCGTGCTGGGTTGCTCGAGTTTACTGGCGCTGCTGTTGATCTTGGCCGCAGTTCCACTGAGCGAACTGCTATTTGGCTCTAAAGACTTCCAGGGCGTGCTGCGGGCGATCGCTCTAGTTCAGTTAGGCATGGCCTGCGCTCAATTTTTTCTGGCCATCTTGAAAGGCCGATCTGATGCGAAAAGGACGGCGTTATCGATGATTAGCGGCAGTTTGCTTGGCCTCGGGGCATACTGGATTGCGTTTCGTTGCGGTGGTTACCAGGGCGCCCTGATTGGGCTCGCTTTGATACCGGCGTTATTGGCATTGCCGGCAGGGATTATGCTGTGCAAAAGTGGCATCGTACCGCGCAACGGGCTGCAATTAACCTGGGATGGAAGGCTCGCGCGTAACTTGCTTAAATTTACGGCGATGATGATCCTGACTGCGATCTCGCTGCCGATCGCCTATACCGCCATAAGAGAGTTGCTGGCGGTGCATTACGGTTGGGATGAAGTCGGCATTTGGCAGGGAATGAACCGCATATCAGAGGCGTATCTGCAATTGATTACGGCACCCTTCACGGTATATTTGCTGCCAGCGCTTTCCAAGCAAAAAGCCAAGCAAGACTTCGCGCACGAAATCGGCCGTGCGCAGCGCTTTTTATTCCCGCTAGCAGTCGCCGTCAGTTTGAGCCTGTGGCTGCTGCGCGATAGTGTGATTGGATTATTCTTTTCTGTTGAATTTAGGTCGATGCGTGATCTTTTCGCCTGGCAGTTGAGCGGCGATGCGTTCAAGATAAGCGCCTATGTGTTCGCTTATCTGGTCACTGCTCGAGCTTCGCTGAGCCTTGGCGTGCTAGCCCAAATCAGCCAGTTTGGTTTACTCCTGCTCTTTTCGCACGGGTTGATTCCGGCTGGCGGCGCGCTCGGGGCGGTGCAAGCTTATGCGGCAACTTACATTATTTATTGCGCCTTGTGTGCCTCTGCATTTTTCTTCTACTGTAAGAAGAGTTAGCCTTCTTTGCCGCGGCTGTTTTTCTCTAAATCTCCAAAGGCGATTTGTTTAGAGGGGCTAATTGGGGTCGTCTCAGAAAACGGATCGCAAAGTACGCTAGTGTCCCGGTTAGCCTTGCTGCGTGAGACTCGGCATAAACTCTGTTTCGCGGCGATTAGAGTCAAAAAGGAGGTCACACAAGTCATTGATTATTATGATGTGTGGGGCGGCTATTGTAGGTTTTCGTCTGAATTTCGAATCTGCTCCTAAAGCTTCTAGTGTAAATCTAAAAAAACGTTTTTAGCGAAGCAACTGCAAGTCTGATAATACGCAGTTTCAGTCAAAAATATCTTATTTGTTGACACCCACAACTCATAATAGTTGGTATATACTTTTGTCATGTACCAATTAGGAGATGTTTATGGAAACTGCAAAAATATTCTGGTCTGGCCGCTCGCAGGCCGTCAGGCTCCCAAAGGCATATCGTTTTGGAACTGAAGAAGTGCGCATTCGGCGGCATGGCAATGCCGTGATTCTTGAACCTATAGCGCATGATTGGGCTTGGTTAGGCGCCCTAATGGGATCTTTAGATGATGACTTTGTGCTAGCGACAAGCGAGCAACTACCGCAGCAAGAACGCCCAGAACTCGATTTTTTTAAATGAAATATTTACTCGATACAAACGCCATTATTGCGCTATTAAAAGGCCACGGCGGATTATCTACACGCCTTCAGCAGCATTCTCCTGATCAATTTGGGATCTCCGCCCTTGTCATTCATGAATTATTTTACGGTGCCTACAAGAGCCAACAGAGAGATAAGAATCTAGCGCTGCTTAATCAATTACAATTTGAAGTATTAGAGCTTGATACTGAAGATGCGAAGCACGCAGCAGAAATACGGGCTTATTTAGCAGCGCAGGGAACGCCTATCGGCCCTTATGATGTATTGATTGCAGGACAAGCGAGGGCGCGCAATTTGACACTCGTTACGCGTAACTTACGGGAATTTATGCGTGTGCCCGAATTAAGCGCTGAGGATTGGGAACAATAATATACAGATTTTACTAGGTATTTATCGTAACTTTCTCTAAAATCGGTCAAATGCAGCGAATCTTTAATGTCAAGGCTCAGTACAAATGTCCCACTTTTAACTTAATAGAAATGTCCCATTTTTCTAGCTTTTAGCTTTAAATAATAAAGAGCGTAGGGTTGTCCACGGCAGCCCTCGCCGGGCCCTATCAAGCCCAAGAGCGGGGGCTGCGGTGGTCAACCCGGTTAGCAGTGTTACCGCAAGCATCCTGCAAAATTAAAGCCCAATTCGCTGCAAAAGCGATGATTCAATTCTGTGTCAGATTGTTAACAACAGAAATCGCATGATTGAGATCTTCAGCGTTCAATTCTCGCTGTTTTTTTAAGGCCTTTATCTGTCGCTTTGGACTTAACGGGTTGGCCTGCATGGGTCCGCGAAGGGGCGTGTGTACTACGACGGTTATCCCGTTTTGCTTGGACGGTCTGAGCGACTCTCAGGACATGGCTTAAGCGTTTATTTTCCACGATCGAACTCTGATCAATCTCCGACAAGCGATCATAAATTGTGTAGGGCACAAAGGTACCATTACTCCAGACCTCGATGTGACCGTCCGGGTATTCAACGACTTCGAGATACTTATGGATCAAGCTGCGCATCTCTGGATTATCGAGTAACAAATATAAAATTTTATCGAACTGCAAGGTCAGGTTGCAGGAGACTTTGCGGAGCTCTCGCCAGGTAAAAATACGATCCAAATCCTCATCGCTACGAATCGCTCTGTGAGCATTGAAGTCACTACGTGGCGGTTTAGCAAAACGAGCGTTGATATCACAAATAAAATGGGGCGCAAAGGCATTCGCTTCTTGCTGGGTAGAGATGCCGCGTAGCCGTAACTCCTTGACTAAACGGTCCTGTAAGGTCAAATTCATTCGTTCTACACGACCTTTAGCTTGACTGCTATTGGCGCAGATACTTTCGATATTTAATTCGTACATCGCTCGAGCAAATTGGGTGTGTCCTTTACCCGAAGTTGCGTCTTTGGCATTGACTTGAAAAACGCTGGCCTTGTCACTGTAGAACGCCACAGGTTTGCCGTGTTTATCCAAATATTTACGAGTGGCCTCGAAGTATGAGAAAGTCGATTCGGTTGGCGTAAAGTGTAGCGCCATCAATTGACTGGTCGCATCGTCCACGTACACTAACAATGTGCATGAGGGAGCACGATCCTCAAACCAATGGTGGTCGCTGCCATCGATCTGGATCAGTTCGCCCAGACAGGATCGTCGATTTCTAGGCTGGTAAACCTTAGCAGACTGTTGTCGTCTAGGGACCCATAGACCTGCCTCAATCATCAAGCGACGCACCGTTTCCTTGCCCAGCTTAATGTCATGACATTCGTATAGTTTCTCACAAGCCAGCGTTGGACCAAAGTCCACGTAGTGCTCACGAATGAGTGTAATCGCACGTCCAGAAATACCCGCTGGTAGCTGATGATTGCTCGCGTTGCCACGGTGCCGGGACGGTACTCCAGCCGCCCCGAAGTTGCGATATCTATCAACAATTCGTGTCATCTGCCGAAGGCTCAAACCTAAGTGTTCTGCTGCCTGGTAACGTTTCAAACGACGCTCGATAACTGCTTGTATAACCTTGACCCGCTCAAGTTCGAGCATGCTCATCGTAATCCATCCTGGTTTAGTCATCCTACGCCTTAGATCAGCAAAATAAGCCGCTTAGCATAAGGCTAGTGATCTAAAAGTAGGACATTTGTATTGGGCTAAAGTAGGACATTACTATTGAGGGCCTACATTCAAAAAATCGAAAAACTGTCTATAATTTGTGTTATGTAAAATTACCCCCCTGAATCTCTCGGAACTCGGGCAGGAAGATCGGGCGTGGCCCCCTGCCCGATTCGACCTGCTGATGTTTACCCGTTCAGCGCTAACGAACTGCCTATCGCGTCTCGCTGTCTTAAAAGGCGCGCATTCATCTCGCTTAAGCCTTGCACCCCTTCTATTAGCGTATCTGTCACCATCAGCACGTCAGGTCTTGTACTACTCCAGCACAGTCTCGCTATAGTGCTTTCTGGCTCTTTTTGGATCTCCCACTGACGCACTGACCTGTCGTCACTGCCGCTCACCAAATACTGGGATCCGTTCAGCCCCGTCCAGGCAACGCTCGTCACGCCCCCCCTAAACCCCTGAATCTCTCTGAGGCACTCACCCGAAGCCACCTCCCACAGCCGCACCGTAGTGTCATAACTGCCCGAGGCGATCTGCGCGCCGCTCGGCGAATACACCACGCTCCAAACAGTGTCGGTATGTCCTTCTAAGGTGTGCCGCGCCGCGCCGCTGTGCGCGTCCCACAGCCGCACCGTATTGTCAGAACTGCCCGAGGCGATCTGCGCGCCGCTCGGCGAATACACCACGCTAAAAACAGCGTCGGTATGTCCTTCTAAGGTGTGCCGCGCCGCGCCGCTGTGCGCGTCCCACAGCCGCACCGTCTTGTCCCTACTGCCCGAGGCGATCTGCGCGCCGCTCGGCGAATACACCACGCTCCAAACATCGGCGGTATGTCCTTCTAAGGTGTGCCCCGCCGCACCGCTGTGCGCGTCCCACAGCCGCACCGTCTGGTCAGCACTGCCCGAGGCAATCTGCAAACCGCTCGGCGAATACACCACGCTCCTAACATAGGAGGTATGTCCTTCTAAGGTGTGCCCCGCCGCGCTGCTGTGCGCGTCCCACAGACGCACCGTAGTGTCATAACTGCCCGAGGCGATCTGCGACCCGCTCGGCGAATATGCCACGCTAAAAACCCAGTGGGTATGTCCTTCTAAGGTGGGCCCAGCCGCTCCGCTTTCCGCGTCCCACAGACGCACCGTATTGTCATGACTGCCCGAGGCGATCTGCGTTCCGCTTGGCGAATACACCACGCTATTAACATCGGAGGTATGTCCTTTTAAGGTGTGCACAGCCGCACCGCTTTGCGCGTCCCACAGACGCACCGTATTGTCCCAACTGCCCGAGGCAATCTGCGCGCCGCTCGGCGAATACACCACGCTACTAACATCGGCGGTATGTCCTTCTAAGGTGTGCCCCGCCGCGCCGCTGTGCGCGTCCCACAGCCGCACCGTATTGTCCCAACTGCCCGAGGCGATCTGCGCGCCGCCCAGCGAATACACCACGCTCATAACAGAGTCGGTATGTCCTTTTAAGGTGTGCCCCGCCGCGCCGCTGTGCGCATCCCACAGCCGCACCGTAGTGTCAGAACTGCCCGAGGCGAGCTGCAAACCGCTCGGCGAATACACCACGCTCCAAACAGTGTCGGTATGTCCTTCTAAGGTGTGCCCCGCCGCGCCGCTGTGCGCGTCCCACAGCCGCACCGTATTGTCATCGCTGCCCGAGGCGAGCTGCAAACCGCTCGGCGAATACACCACGCTAAAAACAGCGTCGGTATGTCCTTCTAAAGTGTGCCCCGCCGCGCCGCTGTGCGCGTCCCACAGCCGCACCGTAGTGTCATAACTGCCCGAGGCGATTTGCGCGCCGCTCGGCGAATACACCACGCTACTAACATCGTCGGTATGTCCTTCTAAGGTGTGCCCTGCCGCACCGCTGTGCGCGTCCCACAGCCGCACCGTCTGGTCAGCACTGCCCGAGGCAATCTGCAAACCACTCGGCGAATACACCACGCTCCTAACAGAGTCGGTATGTCCTTCTAAGGTGTGCCCCGCCGCGCCGCTGTGCGCGTCCCACAGACGCACCGTAGTGTCATAACTGCCCGAGGCAATCTGCGCGCCGCTCGGCGAATACACCACGCTATTAATCCCATCGGTATGTCCTTCTAAGGTGTGGATTTTGGCCCAGCTTGAGGTGTCATAGAGGCGGATCTTGCCGTCTCCAAGACCCATCGCACAGGTTTTCCCATCCGGTGAATACGCGCAGAAAGTGACCGTGCTTTCTTCTTGCAGAAAAGGCCATTCGCCAAACTGCACCCCGGCCATCTGTGCGCCGCTTAAATTCGCCTCGCGCAGCCAGCTGGTGCGAAGATTCACTCCGCTTAAATCCGATCCCTGCAACTGCGCTGAATCCAACACCCCAAAACTCAAATCTGCTCCAGGAATCCGGACTCCCTTTAAATTCATTCCATTCAACTGAATCCCTGCTTTGACCAGGATCGTGATCGCATTCGCTGCACCTTGACTCACGGCGTCTGTCTGCTTTGACGCTTGGATCCACGCCAGCAGCGGTTTCACCAACGCTTTATTGTGTTCAACACGCTCCACTAAAAAGCGCTGAATCGTAACATCCTCCACCAGATTGAATCGATTCAATAACGTGCTTGGATCAGTTTGAACGGAAGGACCCAGCTTTTCCCATAACCGCTGCACATTTTTCATTCCGTTCAACGCTGCACCCTTTACGGATGTATCCAATCCAGCTCCGCTCTCCAGCTCTTCCCACACCGCGCGCGCGACTAAATAGTCCTGGATCGACTTATGAATAAAGCGATATTGCTGTTGCTGGCGAGTCAGCAAAGCGCTAAAACGCAGTAGATTCTTTTCTTCATCCTTATTGCTCAGAAATGCCTCATACCGTGTATCCTGCGGCATCCCTCTGCGAGCGATTGGGGAATATTCTGCCACCGTTGTTTTGGCCTCTGACAGTGCCAGAGCAAAGTCGCTATTAAATATTTGGCTATGCTCTATAAAGCCCTCTTCTTTTAAGCGGTAAAAAGCTATTTTCTGTGCTTCCGTCAATCCAATTCCGTCTAGACGAGCGAGAGAACGCTCAAACCAAGTCTGCACAAACTGCTCGTATAACTTAATGCGAGTCAGGCCCAGCATTGCCTCCCCCAGGGTAGGCAGAACGATCAAAGCTATTTTGAGCAAGAAGGGCGTGCCTAATAACTCTTTGACATTCGGCACACGGCTTAACGCGTCTTGATAGTCTGGCACAGTCCATGGGGGACAAGCATGCTTAACATACTGCTCAATATAGGTCTCAATCGCCTCTTCTGAAAACGGCGCAATCTCATATTCCAGCAAAGAGCGTGAATAGCCTTGCGGCCGAAAATTGTTTTGATAGCCTTGCGTTAAATACTCAGGTCGGCTGCTGACAATGATCTTGGCTTGCCATTTGTCTAGTTTTCCATCCACATATAAGTTGCGGTGTTCAGCTCGAATTTCATCATAGCCATCTAAAATCAAAATAAAGCGCTGGCTTTGGCGCAACGCTTTGATCTGCTCCGGCGAAAAACCGCACTTATCCGATAAATACTGGCCAAGCAGATTTTTGTTTGGCTGCTCTATGGTCGGCAACGAGATATACAGGGCGATCGGTGTCTCATCCGCAGCCGCCGCACCGTATTCTCGCCACAAGCGACGGGCCAACTGTCGGTTAAACGTCGATTTGCCTGAACCCGCTTCGCCTCGCAGCAGCAGTACCTGATTTTTTTGCCCAGAATCATTCTTTTGGGCCAAAAAAGTCGTAACAGCTTCGTCTAAATTAAAAGTAGTATTTCTATCCGTGGGAGTCGTCGCGTGCAGGGCAACATACATCGCCAGGCCATCTTGAATTTCCCCCGACTCCTCCCAAGCCGAGAAATATTCTTCTTCGATATTTTCGCCTAAGATCGCTAGCGGCTCTCTCTTTGTTCTGAGTTCTATTTCTTGCTGATGTTTAAGCCATTGGTGTTGTTGCTGTACGGTAAGTGCAAGTTCGCTGTGCAGTGCCTTCTCTATTTTGCCAAAGATGCTATCTACAAGATTGACAAACTCAAGCCCGCCCAGCGTTGAAGACTGATCTTTTAACCGAACAATACACTCGCTGTATCCCTGCCAAAACTTGTTCAGAAACGTTTGGGCTTCATCACTGCTCACTAACACCCGCTCGATCAGCTTAAACAATACCACGTGCCGACTTTGATTCGGATACACTTCCCCGGCTTTGGTTTGCGCATCCAATCTGGGCATGTCTTCCATCCGAACCGTCGTCGCTGGAATAAAATGCGCTAGGCAGGACTCATAGCTATTGGGCGTTAACGAAACCGGGATAATGCCGTGCTGATCTTGCCAGTGCTCTGCCCGGATTCGCAAAAAAGCGATTTCTGTCAATACATGATGGAACCCTGCTTTATATTCCTTCTCTTGTGAAAACTTCTTGACCACCTCACGAATGGCCGAACTGCCCTGTTGTTTACAGTCTTTGAGGTAGGCTGCTCGAAGTTCCTGATAAAAATCTTCATAGTGCGACCATTCTAGGTAGCGTCCTAATACCTCCGAACAACACACCACGACCTTATTGACCGGTTTCACATCGTTTCTTAAGCGAGCGGGCAACAAATAGAGCTGATTGGTTAAGATGTCTTCTAACTTACCCTCCTCTTTCGATTCTTCCGCGGAACTTGAATACGTTTGCCCCATCGGGGTTTGATCCGAATATAGGTTGACGCCTCGGATGTTAGATAACTTCTCGATTAAATATTTAGACGTAGAGGCCTCAGCCTGTCCGTGAACGGGATTGTCGTGGGCATACACCAGAAACAGGCTGGGTTTATTCGCTACTTCTAAGGAGCCCAACGTGGATAGCGCCTTTTCAAACAGATAATCCACCAGCCCGCTTTTTTCCTCAGTAGGCGTGATCGTCTGAACTAAACCTAATTCACTCAGTGAGGACCGCTTCTCAAAAAAACCAGGCTTGATCCCATTCGATAAAGCGATAGAGGCATCCTGCGCTCTTTGCGCGGATAGCGGCCTCTGTGTGGCTGCATCATTCCGGCGAATCGGCAGCAATTGATTTGGGGTGGGAGAAGTCGGACTGTGTTCCCCTGCGTTAACCGCTTCACCTGGCTCTTGAAGCCCTTTTAAAAAAGTGAAGAATTCGTTACGAATCTCATCAAAAGCTTTTTTTGCTTGCCGATCACTAGGCTTTTTTTCATGTTCAGTTTTAGCCTTATTGACCGCCTCTGAGTACGATTTTTTGGCTTCTTCTAGATTTCCCATCGCTTGATACGCGCGCGCCTGGCCTAACAAATGCTGTGAAGAGATGGCTAGATGCTGCGAGGATATGGCAGGCGATGACGAGCGCACTCCGGCATTGAAACTAAACAATTTTTTCTCCTACCCATTCTGGGACTATTTAGAAGGCGATGAGCGGCGCTAAAAAACAGCGCCGTCCTTGAGAACACATGGACTGAATTGTAGATACCGTCTTTCATGTCAAGCAATATTGCCATAATTTTGATCGTATGGCATACGAGTTTTAAGCACGCCGAAGCAAAGATGAACGAGTTTACGCATGCAAGCGCCAAGAGCAGACATAGCGGATTTGCCACGTGCGCGCAAACGTTCGTATAGGGCTTTGACGTGGGGGTTATAGCGTATAGCGACAACAGCGGCCATATAAAGCTTAGCGCGGATTTGCGCAGAGCCTGCTTTAGAAAGTTTGGAGGGGCCAAATACAGAGGAACCGGATTGTCTTTCCACGGGTACTAGGCCAAGATAAGCGGCGAGCTGCTCGGCGGTCTTGAATGAGTGAGTTTGCATCACTAAGAGCATCGTTTTTCCTACTTGTGGGCCAATCGCGCGAATGCTCTTTAACAAATCTAAATCTTTCTTCAAAGCAGGATGCCGATCGATATGATCATCGGTCTCTTTTTGAAGTTGTTTTAACTGTGCTTGCAGAAAATTAATACTGTCATCAAGCGATTTCTGAATCCGCTCTGGGGTAGTCGAAACGCTGGCTTTTTCTTGTCGGTTACGCTCACGCTGGAGGTCTTCAGAAATAGCTTCCTGACGGGCTAGCAATGCTTTAAGCACTCTTGCTTCTGGAGCTGGGGGCACCCAGACATTAGGTTTGCACAGCAAGCCAAAACGCGCAATCAAAAAACTGTCAACAGCGTCTGTTTTGGTCCGTATGGCTAGGGACTTTCCTAAAGCGTTAACATGGGCTGGATTGGCGATGGATACCGCAATACCCGCATCGTGTAAAGCTTGAGCTGCTTGCTCATGGTAAACCCCCGTGGCTTCCATCGTAACGTGAAGATCGGTCAGTTTAATGCCTTGTTTAACAAGCCACGCTAATAGCTCGCTGAACCCTGTTTGGTTATTGGATACTTTTTTGGATTTACGTTTAAGACCTGTTTCATCAAGTAATAACGAACAAGTGCGACGCGAGGTTGAATAAATGATTGTTTCACCTGTCAGTATGAAGGTAGTGAAACCGACTGTTCCGTCAGTCGTAGCCTACTGGCGCATGCAGAGTTGGTAACGACTATGTGTGAAGCCGCCGGCACAATGTAACCTGCTCGCGAGAGCGGCATCAAACTCGTGAGAGTAAGATGCCTTCTGCCAGCGCAAAGGCGGATGAGGTGCTAGGCTGGGTAGCATGGTTAGGTGCGACGCGAGGCTGCGTCAATGATTGTTTCACCTGTCTAATGACAGGTAGAGAAACCGACTGTTCCGTCAGTCGTAGCCTATTGGCGCATGCAGGGTTGGTAACGACCCTGTGTGAAGCCGCCGAGACAATGTAATCTGCTCGTAAGAGCGGCATAAAACTCGTGAGAGTGAGATGCTTTCTGCCAGCGCAAAGGCGGATGAGATGCTAGGCTGAGTAATAAGGTTAACATAAGCAAACTACTAATAAATGTCGACATATTGAACAAGCCAAAGGCGCTGACAGGCTTGGCCAAATAGGCACACGATCGGTTACTTCTGTTTGTTCTAGGAGTACACGGACACATATGATCGTCGGCAAAAAGGTAGGACCTAAACTACTCGTGTCATTTATTCGGAACGCGGTAAGCCCGACCCATCGCCTTACCCTCTAGACATTAGAAGGCGGCAGGCAACCTGCAAGGGAAGCTGTTGATGGAGCGGGTATGGGATTGTGGAGTAAGCGAAGGCCTAGGTGTAATGCCTCGGATAGGGATTCTAACTTTGTCCTGACCTGAAAGGGTGCCCACTTCCGCAGGGTATGACAGTCGTAAGCAACTGAGACGACTCAAGTAATCAGTATTTAAGCTCTAATGAGGCGTAATCCCCCATGGGGACCAAAAGCCATCTGACGACAAAGATTATCCGAGGAAAGCATGATAGTAACTGGCAGCAAACAAGCCCGTTCTGCATCCTCGCACAATCCTACAGACTGGGTTTCGATAGATTGGAAGCGAGTCCAAAAGAATGTGAGAGTCGTGCAGCACCGCTTAGCGAAGGCAACACAGGAGGGCAACTGGCGCAGAGTGAAAGTTCTGCAACGGATGCTTACCCGCTCGTTTAGTGCGAAAGCATTGGCAGTCAAACGAGTGACGGAAAACCAAGGCAAACGAACCACGGGCGTGGACAACAAGCTGTGGGATACGCCACAGAAGAAGTTCAAAGCAATTGCTGAATTAAAAAAGCAGCAGTATAGACCCTTGCCGCTACGAAGGGTCTATATTCCAAAATCGAATGGGAAAGAACGCCCGTTGGGCATACTGACCATGCGTGATAGAGCAATGCAAGCTCTGCATTTACTGGCTCTTGACCCGGTGTTGGAATCAGTGAGTGATCCAAACTCATATGGGTTTAGGAAAAATCGCTGTACGGCGGATGCGATGGGGCAATTATTCATCCAACTGAGCAGAAAGAGTTCAGCTCAATGGGTGCTAGATGCGGACATCGAAAGCTTTTTTGACCAAATTTCAAATGACTGGATGCTCGATAACGTTCAAATGGACAAGTCGATGCTACGAAAGTGGCTGAAATCTGGGGTCATTGACCGAGGGCAATTACAAAACACAACCGCAGGCGTTCCGCAGGGAGGAATTATTTCTCCAGCAGCGGCGAATTGGACGTTGAATGGTTTGGAAACACAACTCATCGCACATCTGAAAGCGAAGTGGGGTGTACGCCAAACTAAGAAACTGAAAGTGGGGGTAGTGCGCTACTGTGATGATTTTATTGTGACTGGCATCTCGAAAGAATTGCTAGAAACGGAGATTAAGCCCTGGATTGAAGCTTTCCTTGCTGAGAGAGGACTGCAACTGTCTACGGCTAAAACACGCATCGTGCATATCAACGAAGGTTTTGACTTCCTTGGGTGGCACTTCCGTAAGTATTCGGAAAAGCTGCTGATCAAGCCGAGTAAAAAAAAATGCGCAAGCATTCTATGAAAAGCTGAGGATAGTCATCAATGACAATTTAGGGGTTAGGCAAGAAGACCTAATCCGACTGCTGAACCCGATACTACGGGGCTGGGCTCAATATCATAGCCCCGTATGCGCCAAGAAAATGTTCTCCCGCATAGAGTCGCTGCTGTTCGAACGACTCTGGCGCTGGGCATGCCGCAGGCATCCAAAAAAGGGGCGCAGATGGGTACGCCAGAAGTATTGGCACAAAATCGGCAATCGTCATTGGGTGTTTGCTGCAGAAATAGAACGAAAGGATGGCAGTAAAGGACTAATGGAGCTGTACAACTTGTCCGGCACTCCCATAAAGCGACACAGGAAAGTTAAGCAAAACTATCACCCCTATGACCCCGAGTGGGAGCTGTACGGCGAAACCCTCCGGCAAGAGCGCATGTTGAAAAACATGAGCTATCGTGCCCAATGGGCAAAGCTGTACGCTAGCCAAAGGGGTCTATGCGCATTATGTGAATGTGAGATGGATATGGATACCGGTTGGCATGACCACCATATCGTATACCGTATGGATGGCGGCGCCGATGCCCTTAGTAATCGGGTACTGCTTCACCCTAGCTGTCATGCACGAGTTCACAGCCTTGGTTTGAAAGTAGTGAAACCGGCCCCAGCATGGGGCTTATGTTGTGCTTGAGCCGTATACCGGGAAACTGTGCGCCGTGGTACGCACTGATTGAATTACCAACAAAGTTGGTCGGCGTTCAAGGTAAATGACGCCGAGACGAACGACTTACCTAGACCCGAAAGGGCGAAGGGACAAGAGCATGATCGTAAAGCGGGGAATGTAGGAAGACGTGTATAACATGGCCCCGCAACGTCTATGCAATATGGCTAAAGCTGGATTGCCTGAACCCCAATGTCCAGTGGTGGAACGGCACACTCATCGGTAGCACGTCTGATACCGATGCCATGATGAGCTACGGACTCTAGTTTCGTTCGTAGTACGCCTTGCATCATGGACGATGAGTAACGAACTCATTGAAGGGCATGAGTGGGGAGCCTAAGTTGCATTAATACGTTCGTCAGTGACGGAACACGGGATCGCCTAAAGGACGAGAGTCCCAAGGTGACGGAGTCTCCATAGTAGTCCGCGGTTGGGAGAGCCAACCACATGGCGAAGGGAGACAGGTGATTTGATGAGCATGAGATGAGGTACGCGAGATGCGAAACGCCGAAACCATATTGAACATCATCCAAGAACGTGGCAGAAAGAAGTTGCCATTAAGCAATATCTATCGACAGCTGTATAACCGTGATCTTTATCTACGCGCTTACAGTAGACTTTACTGTAACGATGGGGCAATGACACCAGGTTCCACAAAGGAAACAGTGGATGCCATGTCATTAAATAAGATCGATACGCTTATCGACACCTTGCGTGCAGAGCGTTATCGATGGACACCCGTCCGACGCACGCTGATTCCCAAGAAGTCCGGGAAGAAGCGCCCACTCGGACTACCGACATGGACAGATAAATTGTTACAAGAAGTGGTGCGGAGCATTTTAGACGCCTACTACGAGCCACAATTTAGCCAACATTCGCATGGATTCCGACCAAAACTAGGTTGTCATACTGCTCTAGGAGAAATTACACGGCATTGGCGTGGTGTGAAATGGTTTATTGAGGGAGATATTTCGCACTGTTTTGAACGACTCGATCATGAGCTTATGTTAACGATCTTGCAGGAAAAGATTCACGATAATCGATTTCTGCGATTAATCGCTAACCTGCTCAAAGCTGGATATTTGGAAGACTGGCGATATCACGCAACCCTAAGCGGTGTAGCGCAAGGGGCGGTGGTTAGCCCCGTCCTCAGTAATATCTACCTTGATCGGTTAGATAAGTATGTCGAAACGGTGCTTCTCCCAACATACAACCACAAAGATTGGAGAAAACCTTACCCACCCTATATGGCACTGCTCAATGCCTCACGAGCAAAAAGGATTGCTGGAGAGCACAAACAGGCAAAAATGCTGCGCCAACAAGCACAGCACATGCCATCACGCGATCCAGCTGATCCTGATTTCCGAAGGCTTTGGTATGTCCGATATGCAGATGATTGGCTTCTGGGCTTTAGTGGATCATGCCAAGAAGCCAAAACAATTAAGCAGCAACTGACAAGGTTCTTGCATGAACATCTCAAGCTTGAACTCTCACAGGAAAAGACGCTGCTAACCCATGCTCGGACAGAACCCGCACATTTCCTTGGATACGAGGTCGTCAATCTAAATGAGGATACCAAGCAACATCGAACAGCACATCAACGCTGTATCAATGGAGCCTCAGGATTGAAGATTCCTATGACAGTGATACGGGACAAATGCTCGCAATATATGCGAGCCGGAAAGCCCATTCAACTGACAGCCAGGATGCATGATACCGATTACAGTATCGTGGCCCAATACCAGGCGGAATATCGCGGATTAGTGCAATACTATTTGATGGCTTTTAACGTTCACCGTCTCTGGTGGTTACATCGGGTGATGGAGCTTTCGCTAGTAAAGACACTGGCCGATAAGCATAAAACCAGCGTCACCAAAGTGTATAAAAAATATCAGCGAACGGTGCCCACCCCTCACGGTACTCACAAGGTGCTTGAGGTGATACATGAACATAAAGAAAAAAAGCCATTAATAGCACGGTTCGGAGGGATTGAACTCCGATGGAGAAAACACACAACGCTCAATGATCAACCTAAGAATATCTACAGCGGTCGATCAGAATTAGTGCAACGACTTCTGGCACAAGAATGCGAACTTTGTGGTTCAGTGGGCCAATGCGAAGTCCACCACATCCACAAGTTGGCCGATTTGAATCAACCAGGACAAAAGGAAAAACCGGCCTGGGTCAAACGAATGGCAGCACGACGCCGTAAAACGCTTGTCGTATGCCAGACATGCCATCAGGACATTCATCGCGAACGTTCCCAACGGCACAAATCGAAGGAATAGATCACTGGAGAGCTACGTGACACGGAAACGGTCATGCGTAGTTCGGAGGGGGTTGCGCCTTGCAAGCGCATAAAATTCAGTTGCCTGAAATGGCAGCCGTGGCAAAGCTTAGCCAGCAGCCGCGTACCGAGTCTTGCGTGGTGTCCGGTAACGGCCACTGCGAAGCGTAGACAGGGAGGTTGTAGGCCGGAACATCAGTGAACGGGAAGATAGCCCCGAAATCGAACATGGTCGAAGTAGCCGACTCTATCTCTCTAAGGGGAAGGCAGAATTCCGGTACACGTCATGGCGAGTGTATAGGGGTGCTTCCGGGGTTGTTACCGCCAGCATGCAACCGAAGGACTTTATGTGAACAAGGGAGATCCGTCAGGTTCAAGCGATGTCTGCTTGTAAGGCCAGACGAGCCGAGAAGGTAGAAAGGCCTGATGACCTGACGGAAGTCAGACTGGTTGATAGTACTCTGAGGTCGGGAGAGCCGGCTACATGGGGAAGCGGCCAGCAGAAGTTGAATCGTTCGTGGGCAACATGGACTCCATACAAAGGGAGATAAGGACTTTTATGCAAAGAGAAGACTCACCGGCCATGGAAACAGGACTCGAACGAATAGCAGCAAAAGCTCGGTGTGAACCAGGCCTCCGATTTACTTCGTTGGCCCATTACATCACGCAGGATCGGGTGTGGGCGAATCTGTGGAAGATTCCGAATCACTCGGCCGCAGGGGTGGATGGGCAGAAGGTAGCGGAGGCGAAGGAGAGCTTTGATGAGTGGATTGAGCCGATGCTTCAATCTGTCCACCGCCGGGGATATCAGGCGCCGAATATCCGGCGCGTGTATATCCCCAAGCCCGGAAAACAGGAGATGCGTCCGTTGGGCGTGCCGACTGTCGCTGACCGGGCGCTCCAGCGAAGCGCCGCCGAAGTACTGTCGGCCATCTATGAACAGGACTTTCTGCCTTGTTCATTTGGCGGGCGACCGAAGCGGAGTGCTCACAAAGCACTGGCAACGCTCCATGAAGTGATTGCCGGTGGCAAGGTTAGTTGGGCGCTGGAGGCGGATTTGAAGAACTTCTTCGGGAGTCTGGATCATTCATGGATACTCCGGCTTGTTGAGCACCGAGTAGGGGACCCGCGCTTGATCAGTCTGATCCGGCGCTGGCTGAAAGCAGGCATTCTGGAAGATGGGAAGGTGCATCAAAACGAAGAGGGGACCCCGCAAGGCGGTTCGATTAGTGTGCTTTTAAGCAACGTGTATCTGCATTACGTACTTGACCTGTGGTTTGAACGCGTGGTCAAGCGTCACCTGCAGGGCGAGGCTTATTTGGTGCGCTACGTCGACGATTTTGTGATGTGTTTCCAAAACCAGTCTGATGCACTTCGTGTCCAGAATGCCTTGCGCAAACGATTGGAGAAATTTGGTCTGGCGCTCGAACCGACTAAAACCAAGCTCGTTGCATTTGGTCGTTTTGCCCAACGGTACGCAAGCCAACACGGGAAACGGCGTCCAGAGACGATTTATTTTCTGGGCTTCACCCTGTACTGCACGCGCAACCAGAAAGGCAATTTCAAGATAGGGATACGCACGGAAAAGTCTCGACTCCGGCGTAGTCTGGCTAGCTTGCAAGACTTGATGCGTCAAGTGAGGCATTTATCGATTCGGGAACAAGCTGAAAAGCTCAATCGGGTATTGCGTGGCCACTATGCCTACTATGGCATTGCCGGGAACTTCAGGGCACTGCATAATGTACATAGAGCGGTGGAGCATTACTGGCGCAAGATGCTGAGCAGTCGGAGTCGTTCAGGTTACGTCACCTGGGAGGTATTCCTGGAGATTAAGAAGCGATTTCCATTAATGCGACCAAAGCTGCATCTTCCCTATCGGGAGTTGAAAGCTATCGCAGTGCTGTGAATCAACTGCTGAAGAGCGTAGTGCGGGAAATCCGCACGCTACGATCTGTGGGAACCGGGGGCGGGCGACTGCCTCCGGTCACCCGGTCGGTGGCGTAGTAATGCGCTGCTGCTACCCGACTCCAGTTTGGCTTTGGCGACATCGATACCGAGATAATTCATCTTTATTCTCAACTTAAAAATAGGAATACCAACTCACCCACTTGCCTTGTGCATTCAGGGTCGAACCCTTGGCTACCGTTCAGTGTCACGCTGGCGAGAAGTAGAGGTAAAGGGCTTAATCTACAATACAAGGTCAACGCCTTAAGGGGAAAAACAAGCTCCCTTCACCTCCTGTGATGTAGCTAATCATCACATAAAGAATGATACAAGCGCAGTAATCGGCCTTTCGGCCGAAAGGCGTGGTAAAGAAACAAAATAGCCTCAGTTTATTTTTTTGATTCCGAAATAGACGAAAAATAATCCTTATTTATCAACAACTTAAATTTGTTTCTTGAAAGGGGGGAAGGTCTAGTTTGGGTAAGAAAATTCCGATATTTCGTACTATGGGACTTGCATTTGTATCACGAAAAATCGGTTCGATAAAACGTTCGTTTTGGCGAACGCCAGTTGGAGAATCGGTACGTAGCCACGGTGCGCCACGCCGCAGGCTATTTCCTGTGCAGAATACTCGTTTAGCAAATCTGCGTTCGATTTACTTCGTATCCTTGACTATAGTGAACTAAACAAGCAACGGTGAATGGACATGAACATCGGCTACGCGCGCGTCAGTACGGGCGAACAAAATCTGACCTTGCAAATCGATGCACTCAAGGCGGTGGGATGCGCGAAGGTGTTAACTGAGGTGGCCAGTGGTGCTTCGGCCGAACGGCCCGTGCTCACGCGCTTACTCGACGACGTGCGCGCGGGGGACGTGATCGTCATCTGGAAATTGGATCGCCTGGGCCGTTCGCTACGCCACCTGATCGATGTGGTCGGACGCTTGCTCGAACACGGGGTGGGCCTCAAGAGTTTGAATGATCCGGTCGATACCACAACCGCGCAGGGACGGCTGGTGTTCAATCTATTTGCGTCCCTAGCTGAATTCGAAAAGGATGTTATTCGGGAACGCACACAGGCGGGTTTATTCTCTGCTCGAGCACGTGGCCGCAAGGGCGGACGTCCAAAGGGCTTGCCAACGAAGGCGGAACCGACCGCGTATGCGGCAGAAACGCTCTATCGAGAAGGGACGCTCAGTGCCGAACAGATCGCGCAGCGTCTGCATATCTCCAAGAGCACGTTGTATGCTTACCTGCGCTATCGCGGCGCGCCCGTTGGCAGGCATGCAGCTCGGACATTGTGAGTTCATCGTGCCACGCAAAACGATTCCGGCCGAGGCGTTGATCGATGAGAGTGATCCAAACTGGGGGCTGACGTAATCAATTGATCGAGTATGGCCCAGTTTTTCTGGCGGCTGTTAGGCAATATCAATGTATTCGCTTCCACTGCTTCGACCGTCAGCCCCCAGTTTGGATCACGCTCCTATACGACCTGATACGGCTGTTGCGCCTCAAGCTCGCCCTAGGCGTGGCTTAGCTGTGTACAGCTTCTTCTGCTTCCTTGAAGGAAAGCGCTAATCTAGGGATTAACCGTTTCTGCGGCATCATTGCTGGCTGGCATTGTATGCAGCGTGCGTACGCTGCCTGCTGCTACGCCTAGGACAAGCCAGGTATTACCTATTTCAACGACCATCACTTTTTCTTTGGGCGTAAGAGCGGTACTGCTTAAGACTTTGATTAAGCCTGGACGTCGAAGCGGCGCGCGTACGCCAAAGCGGCGGGCGGCCCATGCGCAAGCATAGGCCAGCCCAATCACGGCAATTAGCCAAGCGATGGTCTGCGCCACTGAAGCCAGGCCTACTGCGCTCGGTAGGGGGGTGTGCTCATTCGCTAGGGCTGTAGTGGGCAGCACAATGACCGTGGTGAGGGCGCGGCATAGCGCCGTGCGCACAATAGTACTATGCATGATGCAGTTCCAAGGTAGAGTGAAACTTAGTCAACGAATGCCCGTTCAACTACGTAATGGCCAGGTTGCGAATGGGTACCTTCGGTAAAGCCCATTTCTTTAAGCAAGGCGCGTGTATCCTTGAGCATATGTGGGCTGCCACATAACATTAAACGGTCATGTTCAACGGAGAAGGAGGGTAACCCCACATCCTCAAAGAGCTTGCCGTCTTGAATTAAATCCGTAATCCGGCCACGATTGTGGAAAGACTCGCGTGTGACCGTTGGGTAATAGACCAGTTGATCTTGAATCAGCTGGCCAATATGTTCATCGTGCGGCAACGACTGGGTAATGTATTCTTTGTAAGCCAATTCATCGATAAAGCGGCAAGTGTGAGTCAGCACGATGCGTTTATAGCGGCTGTAGATCTCGGGGTCCTTAATAATGCTCATGAACGGTGCCAGCCCTGTGCCGGTTGATAATAGCCAGAGGGTAGAGCCGGGCAATAGAGAGTCAGCAATCAACGTTCCCGTTGATTTTTTGCTGATATAAACTGGATCGCCCACTTTCACATGTTGTAAGCGTGAAGTCAGCGGGCCATCTTGCACTTTAATTGACAGAAACTCTAAAGTTTCTTCATAGTTGGCGCTGGCCATGCTGTAGGCGCGCACCAGGGGTTTGTTGTCAATCTCAAGGCCTACGAGGGTGAATTGACCATTATCAAAACGAAAAGAGCGATCGCGCGTACAGGTGAAGCTGAAAAGCGTGTCGGTCCAATGGTGGATACTTAATACAGTTTGTTGGGTCAGATTACTCATGATAAATCGGTCGCGGATAACAACAAATAGTCCCTCAAGTAGGCTAGGCTTCATTCTACTCTTAATTGGAAATAAGAGTGATTCTCGTTTCCTAAAAGTGCGTTTTTATCTCTATTTTTTCTGTCGAGCGTGCACTGAGCGGCTCAAGACGCAAGCGCGCAATGTAAGGCAAGTGGTCTGATAACCAAGCCGCTTTGGCGGCGGGTACGAGTTCGACGGGGGTGAGCTCACGCACGAACATTTTGTCGAGCGCTAAGGCTGGCGAAAAAGCCGGAAAGGTTTTTGCCGCTTGCCCGAGCGTCATAGCGACTTCGCTTAGACCCAGAGCATTAAAAATAGGAACCGAATCGCTTTGCCAGTCATTAAAGTCGCCAGCGAGAATTAAGGGACCGGTAGGCGCCTCGCGCGTAATCCAATGAGCGACCCATTCCATTTGCCGTAAGCGCGCCGCACGGGTCAGGGCCAGATGCACGCACAGTAAGATGATTGGGCGTTGGTTGATGGTCATCCGTGCGACTAATAGGCCACGCTGTTCAAAGCGATGGGCGGAAATGTCCCAGCGTCCGCCTAGAGCCAGTGGGTAAGGGGACAGAATGGCATTGCCGTGTCGCCACGAGGTTCTGTGCACATTAGGTCCGAGTGCGAGATGCAGGCGTAAGCTGGTTGAGATCTCCGTCGCATGGCAGTGCCAATTTTCATCGGCGGTGGCGATTTTGGCTTTGCTCCGCTCGGCTGTCGACCTTGGCGCAGACAGGCGTCGCGCCATTGTTTCTTGCAAAAAATAGATGTCGGCAGGGGTGAGTTGCAGCCAGCGCTGCATCGCGTGCCAGGTTTGAAACCCAAGTGGCGAGCGGCCTTTGTGTAGATTCCAGCTGACGGCAATGAGCTCATGCGGGTCGCATGGCGCGGTGCGTAGCGTTGCTGGAGATTTCATGGGTGGCTAAGGCGAGCCCGCAGTCGATAAATGAGCATGGGGTTGCGCGGCAGAATTTGCCAGGTGGCCCATGCGTCAAAGGGAACCACGAGTCTCGGATGGCTCGCATTGACGATACGAGGAGAGGCCGGCAATGCGCAGTTCAGTAAGGTAGATGCGCTTGGTTTTTCGAGGGTTTCGCGGGTCTCAAGAGCAAAGGTGACAGCCTGGTCTGTGAGCGTGTCAGGCGTAATGATAATGGTGCGGGACAATTCGAGGGCGGCTTGATCGCAACCCGGCGCAGGGCTAACTAAATAGCGGTTGGTTTCAGTATGCGATTGACCAAGGGGGGTTTGGCCGGCCAAACTGGCAACCTGCCGACCTTCTTGCATAATGTGCAATTCCCACTGCACGATGGGGGTTGACGGCTGGGTCCACGCTGGCAGGCTAGCCCAGAAACACAAGCTCAGCACGCTTGCAATCAGCACTTTAAGGGACAAACGATACATAAAATTCCTTTTTACTGGACGTTGAGCTGTGGCTAAAGCTGGCATAAAGCGTTTGCTTTCAAAGCTATTCTAACCAAAATCAAGCAACGGCGTCCGCATGCTATTTTTTATGGCGGTATGGATGCCATCGGCGGACCTTTTGTAACGCAAGCAAAACCACTTCAAATGAATGCTCCATTTACTGATGAGGCTGTGTCCATTATCGTCAAAGCGCTGCCACCGAAAAATTCCGCTGAGCCCACAAAAATTTTGGCCGCAATGCCTGCTACTTGGCGCATAGGTGTGATTGGTGAACCCCAGTTTGATGCCAAGGGAGATTTGAAATCGCCGGTAATTTCCCTTTATAATCACAGCGGCGGGAAAAAAACCTGCTTGATATTGTCAAGATTGTGACCCTGCGGTAAGCGGTTTGTCTGAGCGGCCCATAAATTTAGGGCTTGTGTGCTACGCAAAATAATCTGACTGTGATAAACCGGATATAATAGACACGAGGTTGTAGGTAGTCAGGTTGGGCAGAAGCTCAAAATATTTTTATTATTTTTGTAAATCTAAATTAAAATTTTCGCAATTGTCTTCGGACGAGCAAGGCTTCTAGATGTGATCTAAGCCGATATAAAAAAGCAAGAGGAATGAAGTGGTTTTTATTTTAAACTAATTAAAAATGAGTCGCCACGCGATTCGCACTAACTAGCACGTCAGTTGATGAACTTAATGCAGTTCATCGGTCGTAAAATTAATAAAAAACATTTATTTTTCTTTGCAAGCGCAAAATTACTCTGTATTATTTATGTGCCTCATTAATAACTTGAACGGCGGGACCCATAAAAAAAGTCTCAAGGTTCGCATTTTAACTTTGTGAAGGAAAGACGTATGTCTTCATATGAAGAATTGCTTGCTCAACAAGCAAAGCTTGAAAAACAAATCGAAGAAGCTAAAGCCCGGGAATGTGCTGCGGTTATCGACGAGATAAAGAAAAAGATTGCTATTTTTGGCATTACACTCGATGAACTGGGTTTCAGTAAAAAAGAACTCAGCCTGAGAAAATCGGCGGCAGGCAAGCTACGTGTGCCTGCACGCGTGGCGCCTAAATACCGCGATCCACAGACGGGTGTTACATGGTCAGGCCGTGGCAAACCGCCTAAATGGATTGTGGGTCAGGACCGTGCTTCATATCTGATTTAAAGCTTGCTTGGGTTTTGTCAAAAATTTAAGTGGTGGAGGTCCCCAATTTTTTGCTGGAGGCCTCCACACTATAAATTTTCGCTGTGGCTTAATCATGTGCTAAGTCAAAATGTATGTTCTGCGGTTGGAAATGTCCCCGTTTTGACCTCGCGCACATAAGCCTCAACGGCGGCGTGCAAAATAGTCTGATTTGACGTTCGCGGCGTTTGTTCGCAGACAAAATTTTTCGCAAAACGCGGGCGTTTGCCTGCGGATATTCCTAATAAATCGTGCAATACCAGTACTTGCCCTGAGCAGTCAGCGCCGGCTCCAATGCCAATGGTCGGAATCGTCAGGGCCTGGGTTAATTGCGTGCCAAGCAAGGCAGGTACTGCCTCAATCACCAGCAATTGGGCGCCAGCTTGTTGCAGGGCTGTCGCATCGCGCAGCAATTGTTCGGCGGCTATCGCCGTTTTTCCTTGTACCTTGAAGCCACCCAAGGCGTGTACTGATTGCGGTGTTAAGCCAATATGGGCGCACACTGGAATTGAGCGTTCAACCAAAAAACGCACCGTATCGGCCAACCATATTCCCCCTTCGAGTTTAACCATTTGAGCGCCTGCGCGCATCAAGGTAGCAGCATTGGTAAACGCATCGCTTGGCGTGGCGTAACTGCCAAAGGGTAAATCGGCAACAATTAATGCTGCCGGCTTGCTACGTGCAACGCACGCTGTGTGATAAGCGATATCGGCAACGGTGACCGGGAGTGTCGTGGCGTGGCCCTGGATGACATTGCCTAAAGAGTCTCCAATCAGTAACGCATCGATTCCTGCCTGGTCGAGGAGGGCGGCAAAGCTCGCGTCATAACAGGTGAGTACAGCGATTTTTTCGCCATTCTCGCGCATGGCTTGTAGGCGCGGTACGGTAATGGCTTTGCGGGAGGCTTCTTGGAGATAGTTCATAGCGGGTCTGCGAATAAAAGTTGAGCCAGAAAAAGCGGTGTTGGCCAGGTGAAACTTGCTTCAGTTGTTGTCTCGTACCTGAGCAATTCGTTGTGATGCAACCATCGGCAAAAATGCATCGGCTCGACCGAGCTGTGGAATTTCAACTTCAGCATCAAGTTCAAGCAGTGGTACCAGCACGAATGCGCGCTCGGTCAAACGTGGATGTGGAATAATCAGTCCAGCTTCATGAATAGACAGTTGGTCGTACAGCAAAATGTCGATATCCAGCGTACGTGGGGCGTTACGGAAAGAGCGCGTGCGGCCAAAATAATTTTCGCCCGCCGCGCAGCGCGCGAGTAGTTGGCATGGCGAGAGCGTCGTTTCGATCGCCAGCACGCAGTTGTAATAATCATTGCCGCTGGCTTGCACCGGCGCGCTCCGATAGAGGCTAGATTGGGCGCGCACGGCGACATCCGCTTGCTGTGCTAGCCAGGCGCTGGCGGCGTGTAAAGTTTGGCGTGCAGCGCCAAGATTTGCGCCCAGACCGAGATAAGCAATCGCCATGGTATCTTTTTTTCAGCTAGACTCTGTGGGCGTTTTAACCGTTACTTTGTCTTTATTGTGAGCGGCTTGGGGTTTTGCCCGACCTCGTCTGCGGCGACGTGAGGAGCGTTCATGCTCACCTTCTGAGAGCAGTGTTTCGCGCTGACTGGTATCGGCCGCAATGAAAGCCGTCCACCATTGCCCCACAGTGGCGTCGAGTTCGCCCGCTTCGCAACGTAATAGCAGAAAATCATAAGCCGCCCTAAAACGAGGGTGTTCGAGCAATTTGAATGCGCTGTGGCCACGTTTCTCAAGACGAGGCTGGAGGCCCCAAATTTCTTTCATATCTCCAATGTGGCGTCGCTGAATCGCCAATTTTTTCATTTGTACATAGAGCGTTTCATCCATCGCGTGATGCAGCGCCGGAATCGGGTATTCGTTTGCGGCTATATATTTTTGCCAACGCTCATGGACTTCATGCCATAACAACGCCGCAAATAGAAAGCTAGACGATACAAACTTGCCAGCACGAATACGTTCATCGGTATTATCGAGCGCAAGCGTAATAAATTTTTCGCTTTGCGGCTGCGCCAGAGCTGTATCGAGCATGGGCAATAAATCATGGTGCAACCCCTCGGCGCGGAGTTGGCGTAAACAGGTTAGAGCTTGGCCGCATAACAGCAATTTGAGCATTTCATCAAACAGCCGAGCACTCGGCACATTGCTGACTAACTCGGCGAGGGCGCGAATAGGTTGCCGTGTGGTTGCTTCGATCTCAAAGCCTAGCTTAGCTGCAAAGCGCATAATGCGCAGCATCCGAACCGGATCTTCACGGTAGCGAGTAGCCGGATCGCCAATCATGCGCAGAAGCCGGGCGCGAATATCCGCCATGCCATTATGATAATCGAGCACCGTTTGCGCCGCCGGATCATAGTACATGGCATTGATGGTGAAATCGCGCCGCGCCGCATCTTCGTGCTGTTGCCCCCAGATGTTGTCGCGCAAAACGCGTCCGCTCGCATCGATTGCATGGGGGCGATGATCTAACTCATTACGCCGCGCACGTGGCCCTTGGCGTACCGGCAAGTCAGTGCTAGCTGGGTCTGGCGGGACACTGGCGGCGCCCAGACTGGCACGAAAAGTCGAAACCTCAATAATTTCTTGTCCAAACGGCACATGAACAATTTGAAAGCGCCGGCCAATTAAGCGCGCGCGGCGAAAGAGCTTTTGCACTTGTTCAGGCGTGGCGTCAGTCGCGACATCAAAATCTTTCGGGGCAAAACCCAGTAGCAAGTCGCGTACTGCGCCGCCGACGATAAACGCCCGATAACCCGCTTGCTGTAAGGTGCTGGTTACGCGTATTGCATGACGTGAAATCAATGCTGGATCTATTTTGTGTACGCGGACGGGCACGTTCACCGGTGGTTTTTTATGCGCGGCTGGTTTAGTCGCGTGGCTCGAGGTGGGCAATTCAGACTGGCCCAGCAGTTTGCGGATAAATTTTCTAATCACGGGGTTTTGAACAATTCTAAAATACGCCAGCCTTTTGACTGTGCATGAGCACGCAGTTTGTCATCTGGGTTAGTCGCGATAGGAATGCTGACTTTTTCGAGCAGCGGGATGTCGTTGTGTGAATCACTATAAAAATAGCTTTGTTTAAAGCTCGCCCAATTTTTATCAAGCGACTGTAGCCAAGCTTCGGTACGGATGATTTTTCCTTCGCGATAACTTGGAACGCCATCAATCTCACCCGTATAGTCAGCAGTTGGATCATTATTGACGGTCGCGGGCTCTGGTGCGATTAAATGATCGATGCCGAATGCGTGAGCGATAGGCGCTGTGATAAAGCTATTCGTCGCGGTCACCATGCAGCATACATCGCCTGCAACCTGATGACGTTGGACCAGTGCAAACGCAGCCGGTAGTAGTGCGGGGGTAATCACTTCTTGCATAAATTGCGTGCGCCAAGCGGCTAATTGCGCACGCGGGTAGCGCGCCAGTGGCGCTAGCGTGCTACGTAGATAGGCGTAGATATCGAGCTGGCCTGCTAGGTAATCGGCGTAGAAACGCTCGCTCTCACGCGTAAAATGCGCTGTATCGATTAGACCAAGGCGCGCAGCAAAGCAGCCCCATTCATAATCGCTATCAGTCGGAATCAACGTATGGTCGAGATCAAATAGGACAAGGTTTGTCATAACTGGCATTTTACTCGAAGAGCCGGGGCGTGGTGAGAGCCGCCACTTTCTCATTAAGCAACATGGTGCGTAATAGGGGTAGGGTGATTGGCCGCTGTTGTTCTAAAGAAAAACGGTCAAGGGCATCAAGCAAGCCGATAAGGGTTGGCATATCGCGTCTAAAATGCGTGAGCAGATAAGGCGGCACCTCGGCGGTGAGTGTGATGCCGCGTGCTTGGGCGGCGCTGATTAGCGCTTCAAGTTTACCCACATCATCCAGTGCTATAAGCTGGTAGACAAGCCCCCAGCCAAGCCGAGTGCGCAAATCTTCGCGTATCTTGAGCGAGCGTGGTGGCGCCTGACCTGTGGCAATAAAAGCGCTATTTGCATGCGCCTTGATTTCATTAAACAAATTGAAGGCGGCAATTTGCTGCACGGGCGAGAGCGCATCGCAATCATCAATCGCATACAGGGCCACGGCCGGATCGAATTCAAACGCGGTCAATCCGGCCCATGGCCCGGCCAGGCGTGCGCGGCCGGCACCCGCGCGATGGCAAAGCGCATGCAGTAAATGGCTGCGCCCACTGCCGATTTCACCCCAAAGATAAAACGAACGATCGGCGGCATTGCCGTTTGCCAGGGTTTCATTAAGCGTGGCAAACTGCGTCACAAGTTCAGTATTTGCACCGGTGATGAAGTTATCGAAAGTAGCGCTAGGCGGGCCACCGAAATCAAGCAATAGCTGACGAGACACAAATATAAAAGTGATGCAAAAATAAAAATGGAGATAAAAACCCGCAATCCATTATGCTGGAGCGAGAACATCGGTTAAAATCCCTATTCTACCGGACTTCTCAAAACCTCTTTCCGCTGTATTAAATGGACTCATCAAATTTTGCCACTAGGCCTGTTGGCTTGACCTATAAAGAGTCAGGTGTTGATATGGAAGCGGGCGATGCGCTCGTCGAACGCATTAAGCCGTTTGCCAAGCGCACGCTGCGCCCGGGTGTCTTGGCCGGGCTGGGGGGCTTTGGCGGACTTTTTGAGGTCCCCAAAAAATATCGCGAACCGGTATTGGTGTCAGGCACCGATGGCGTGGGGACTAAGCTTAAACTGGCTTTTCAGCTGCATCGGCACGAGACCATTGGACAAGATTTGGTGGCCATGAGTGTGAACGATATTCTCGCACAAGGGGCCGAGCCACTTTTTTTCCTTGACTATTTTGCCTGCGGCAAGCTCGATGTTGAGACGGCAGCCACGGTTGTGAACGGTATTGCAACCGGCTGTGAACTTGCCGGGTGCGCATTGATTGGCGGCGAAACGGCGGAAATGCCGGAAATGTATCCGGCAGGTGAATACGATTTAGCCGGTTTTGCTGTCGGGGCCGTTGAAAAAAGCAAAATCATCGATGGTCATACCATTGCGGCAGGCGATGTGGTGATTGGCCTTGCCTCAAGCGGCATCCACTCAAATGGGTACTCTTTGGTGCGCCGGATTATCCAGCACGCACAGCCTGATTTGGCGAGCAGTTTTGATGGCCGCTCATTGGCTGATGCATTGATGGCGCCGACGCGCATTTATGTCAAACCCGTGCTGGCTTTGCTTGAGAAAATGACGATCAACGGCATCGCCCATATCACTGGTGGTGGTTTGCTTGAAAATATCCCAAGGCTGTTGGCAGATTCTTTATGCGCTGAGCTTGATCATCGCGCTTGGCCATTGCCTCCTTTATTTAGCTGGCTAGCTGAGCATGGTGGTGTTGCAGATGACGAAATGCATCGGGTTTTCAACTGCGGCATTGGGATGGTGTTAGTCGTATCGGCGGCTAGTGCGCAAGCAGCGCTTGCTCAGCTTTCAACTGCCGGCGAAACGGCCTGGTGCATCGGTACGATTCGTGCCCGTGCTGAGGGCGAAGCGCAAACTATTGTGGTTTAACGCTGGGTGAGCAATTTTAAGAAGGCTGAGTTAACAAAGATTTTTTCTCGGCCCGCTTTAATTTCATGCAATAAGCCGATAGTACACAGTTGCTTTAGATAAGCAGAGGCAGTTTGTCTTTGCGCAATGCCGGCTTCAACCACATTGGCAATGCGGCAATAAGGTTGCACGAAAATAAGCTCAGTCAACTCGCGGCTGTAAATCTGTGGTGCGTCTAAGCGCATCCGAATGGCCGTTTCGTCAATTAACACCTTGATCGATTTAATCAGATCAGTGGTCCATTGAGCGGTTTGAGTCACTGCCTCCAGCATAAAAAGAATCCATTCTTGCCAGCGTTGTTCAGTGGTGACCGCGAGTAGCAAACGGTAATACGCCTCTTTAGCAGCAATCATTTCGCGCGACAAATACAGAACTGGGATTTCCAGTAAACCCTGATCGACTAAATACAATAAATTCAGCACGCGGCCGGTGCGGCCGTTGCCATCGATAAATGGGTGGATAGCTTCAAATTGATAATGGCCAATTGCCATTCGGATAAGTGGATCGATCTCATCCGCTTCATGCAAAAATCGTTCCCAATTAGCCAGTTTATCTCGAATCACTGTCTCGCCTACTGGTGGCGTATAGATAACTGTGCCATTTTTATCGTTCATCAGCGCGGTACCTGGGGTGCGTCGGATATCCAAATCAACGCCCTTGATGGTGCGGCACACTTGCACGGCGGTGGCAATGCTAAATGGTCGTTGTGCCAAGCTCTGAAATCCTTCATACAGAGCAGTGCGATAGCGCAGAGCCTCTTTAGTGGACGGGTCCGCCTGAAGCGTGTGTTCATTAGCAAATTGAAAGAGCCGGTCAGTGGTGGTGACAATATTTTCAATTTCTGAACTTGATTGAGCTTCAAGCAGCGGAATACTGTTAATCAACACAGCCTGGTTGGGAATCAATTCACCGGCTTGTTTGAGTTGGGCTAATGTCGCGCGGGCCGTAATGCAAGCCTTTAGAATCGTTTTAGATTCAATCTCTGCGCGTGGGGGCAGGGTCGGCAGCGCATTATAGGGTGTAAGTGGATCGAATATCATATGTCGATTTTATCGCATTTCGTCGACATATAAATCAGATATGTTTAAAGGATCGACATATTTAACGGTTCCAACTTGCGCTTTCCTACATGAGTTCAGTGCTTAAATGTGCACACCACTTGGGGTACTTGACGATCTGGCCTGGTTTTGAAAAAAGCAAGTTTTGTTGTCTTTATGGCAATTATTCTCTATGTTAAATCACACTAATTTAGCGGCTCCGCTTGGCTTTCACGGATATTATTTCAGTTAATCTAGCTAGATTAACCTGAGTTCGGGTTAAGGAAGTGCGGAGATAAGAGCAAAAAATGTGGGAGAAAATGAGGCGGGTGCTAAGTATTTCGAAGAGAATGTAAGTCTTGCAAACCGAACTCTCTAAGAAAGGCCAGAGCACCCATGGATCATATTACCGAACTTTATTGTCTGATGGACGATTTTTGCAAAGAATTTGAGCCAGAGCTCAACAAAAAGTTGTTATCTAGCGGAAAACGCAAACGCTTGCGTGCTACAAACCTATCCTTAGCAGAATTGATGACGCTAGTCGTGCTTTTTCATCAGATTCGCTATCGACAATTCAAATCATTTTATCTGAATCATGTATGCCAGCATCTGCGCTCAGAGTTCCCGAGGTTACCCTCATACAATCGTTGCATTGAACTATTACCGCGCTGCAACCTTGCACTAGCTGCTCTGTTTGAAACCCTCAAAGGCCAATGCACAGGGATCTCTATTGTGGATTCCACGCCTATTGCAGTCTGTGACAATCTACGTATTAGCCGTCACCGTGTATTTGATGGCTTAGCCGCTCGAGGTAAAAGTTCCACAGGGTGGTTCTTTGGCTTCAAGCTGCATGCAGTGATTAATCACCAAGGTGAACTGCTTGGGCTGAGGTTAACGCCGGGTAATATCGATGACCGTAAGCCCGTACCTGATCTCGTGCACTCGTTGTTTGGCAAGCTTTATGCCGACAAAGGCTATATCTCAGGGAAACTGGCACAATCCTTGAGGGATCTTGGCGTTGAGCTTGTTACCAAGGTTCGACGCAACATGAAGCCTATTGTTCATTCCCCTTTTGATCAGGCTTTATTGCGCCTACGGTCGCTTGTTGAAACCGTCTTCGATGAATTGAAAAACCTATGCCAGGTCGAGCATACTCGCCATCGCTCTCCTATTAACTTTGCTGTTAATCTACTCAGCGGAATCATCGCTTATTGCCTTATGCCCAATAAGCCTAAATTGCCTTTGCAGCGCTTCTACCAGGAATCGCTTAACCCGAACTGACGTTAGATTAGTCATTAATGAGGCTCAGATGAGACGGCTTTCGATAACAAATGAAAAGGTTCGCGGCATACCGCGACGGCTACGTGCATTGAAGAGGTGGGCGGAAGATTTTTCTGGATGGTTTCCCGGTCCCGAGGAATTGGACGTGGCAGAGCGCTACTGGAATTGGAAGATTCCTGTTATACGCAATCTTGTGCAGGGACGCCATGTAAAAAAACAAAACCAAATTGAGTGTGCGCAAAGATTGATCGACGCGGCAAGTCATTTGATGGCAGCAAAACCGGAAGAGGCGAAAGAATTCAGAGTGACGTGCTCCATTTGCTTGCCAGAAATGTTTTCTAGTGAGGTCTGTATTTACCTGCAAGAAGAGTATTTTCAGAGCCATACTACGGAAGGTTTTGAACCTGGTAATAGTTTGTTTTGGTCAAAAACTAGAAAAAAGATAAAAGAAAGAAGCATCGCGAAAGAATGGGGACTCATTTTGCCAGAAGGTTTCTCTGAAATTGGACTGGCGGTTGATTGCAAAGATAATTACGGTGAGTGGGCCGAGGAACATTGGTATTTTGGTGAGGTCCAACCCCGCGGCTAACACATTAATCAAATCCTATGAGCGGTGAGGGGATGAGCACCCCAAATACGCATCGCGGTGGTTATGACTTGTGGGCTGAGATCAAACGCGCAACAATCAATAACCAAGCGCTTATCTATTGCACGCAACCAAGTTAATTGTCGTTTACAAAGCTGGCGCGTAGCGACTATCCCCTGTTCGTGCATAGTGGCCTGGCTGATTTTACCTTCCAGGTATGCCCAGATCTGACGATAGCCTACGCAGCGCAAGGCGGGTAAATCTGGATGCAAGTCGCCACGAGCCCGTAAGCGTGTCACTTCAGTCACAAAGCCAGCTTCAAGCATGGCATCAAATCGTGCCGCAATCCGTTTATGTAATACGCTCCGGTCAGAGGGTTCAAGGGCAATTGGCGCATAATCATAAAGCGACGGTGCCTGGTTTTGAGCAGCCAGTAACTGAGACATTGGCTGCCCACTGAGGGTCCATACTTCGAGTGCGCGTTGAATGCGTTGAGCGTCATTCGGCGCAAGCTTTGCGGCGAGCGCAGGATCACAAGTGGCAAGGCGCGCATGTAAGGCCGGCCAGCCATCACGGGCAGCTTCTTGGTCAAGCCTTGCACGCACTTGAGGGTCAGCCGCTGGCAAGGTGGCGAGTCCTTCGGTAAGGGCCTTGTAATACAGCATGGTCCCGCCAACTAATAATGGGATGGCTCCACGCCCGTAAATTTCGCCAATTAAGCGTTGCGCATCCGCCCTGAAACAGGCTGCAGAATAGGTCTGAGCCGGGTCGAGAATATCCACCAGATGGTGTGTGACAAGGGCGCGCTCGGCTAGAGTAGGTTTAGCTGTGCCAATATCTAGCTCGCGATAGACTAAAGCCGAGTCGACACTGATGATTTCAATCGGTGCGTGTTTGGCTAGGGCGAGCGCTGCCGCAGTTTTGCCGGAGGCAGTCGGGCCGAGGAGGCAGACTACCGGCGGGGATGAGGGCTCAGCTTGGGCTTGGCGCGTAGCGGTTGAGTTCATTGCCCGCGCATAAAGAGCCGATCGAGATCGGCTAGAGAGAGTTGATACCAGGTGGGCCGCCCGTGATTACATTGATTGGCGCGCTCGGTGGTTTCCATTTGGCGCAGTAAGCCATTCATTTCATCAAGCGTTAAGCGTTGGTTTGCCCGCACAGCGTGGTGGCAGGCCATCGTGCCGAGTAGTTCGTTTTGATGCTCAAGCAGCACTTGTGAGCCACCGTAAATCTGCAGATCATGCAGCACTGCTCGCGCGAGCGCCGATAAATCAGCCTTTTTCAGAAGCGCGGGGACAGCCCGAATAGCAAGCGTGGTCGGGGATTGGATGGCGATATCAAAACCAAGCGCTAAAAGCGTAGCTTGATTTTCTTCGACGGCGCCAATTTCAATCTCGCTAGCCGGTATAGACAATGGGATTAAGAGCGGCTGCACGGCAATCGAATGTTCCGCCAGCGCGGTTTTGAACTGCTCATAGACCACTCTTTCATGAGCCGCATGCATATCAACCAAGACTAGGCCACGTTTATTTTGTGCCAGGATGTAAATAGTGTGCAGTTGACCGACCGCAAAGCCAAGCGGGTGATCTTCTGCGTCATCCGCTGTTGCAGGTAATGCTGCCGTAGGCGGCACGTGTGCGCTCACTGGCTCAGCGGACTCGGTTAGAGGTGCTGCGTTTAAATCGGCAGCGGCATGGTTTGAATCTGGATCTGCCAAAGGAGCGGGCGTCGCCGCCGCGTGCTTTTCGTCGCCGGTCGCATCGGGGTTGGTTTCACGCCGACCAAATAGCGCATCATAGACAGCAAAAGGTTGTTCAACCTTGGTTTGCATTGGCAATGTGCCTTGTCGCATGCGTGCTTGCGGTGGCCAGCGTGTATTTGCCTCAAGCTCGCTTGACGTAGTTAAGCCGCTAAGGGGCGTAAGATGCGCGGAGTGACCGCCCGCGGTGGTGGGTTGGGAAATGCCTGCGTGCTGTGCGAGTGTGCGCTGCACCGCATGAAAGACAAATTGATGAATCGCGCGCGAGTCACGGAACCGGACTTCGATTTTAGAGGGGTGTACATTGACATCGACGCTTTCCGGTGGGACCTCAAGCAGCAATACATAGGCTGGATGGCGCTCTCCATGTAGTACATCTTCATAGGCAGCGCGCACGGCGTGCGTGAGCAGTTTGTCACGAACAAAGCGGCCATTGACGAAAAAATATTGCTGATCAGCTCGCCCACGGCTGGCCGTAGGTAACCCAACAAAACCGCTCAAAGCCACCGGACCCGCTTGTTCTTCAAGCGGCAAATGGGCGAGTGAAAAAGCCTCCCCCAGGATTTTGCTGACCCGCAGAGTTGCGTCCCCTGCATTCCAATGCTCGACAGCGCGGCCATTATGGTGCACTGAAATAGCGATTTCTGGCCGCGCCAACGCTGCCCGGCGGATAACATCTAAGCAATGACCAAACTCGGTTTGCTCGCTTTTTAAAAATTTGCGGCGGGCCGGCGTATTAAAGTACAACTCGCGCACCTCAATTGAGGTACCCACCCCGCCGGCGGCTGGAGCTAGTGCGCCGGTCTCCCCATCAATTGAAGTCGCATGTGGCGCGTCAGCGGTACGGCTGGTGAGCAACACCTGCGCCACCGATGCGATCGAAGCTAAGGCCTCACCGCGAAAACCTAGGGTGCAAACGGCCTCGAGCTCTGCCAACGAGTGAATCTTACTGGTGGCATGGCGCATTAACGCAAGCGGCAGTTCGTCAGGCGTGATACCGCTGCCATCATCCACAATCGCAATACGCTTTACGCCGCCAGCTTCAAGTGTAATGCGCAGTGAGCGAGCACCGGCATCAAATGCATTTTCAATCAGCTCTTTGACCACTGATGCGGGCCGCTCAACCACTTCGCCTGCTGCAATTTGGCTGATTAACTGATCGGGTAGGGGTTGGATAGAGCGTGGGTGGTTTGTCGTCATAAGAATGGTGCGGCGAAGATGTTGAATAATTGAATTATAAATTGTCTGCGCTTGTAGGGGCTAAATAGAAGCGTATGTAAAAATCAGAAAAAATCTATGCGCTGCGCCAGCAGAGTAGTCAGAAAGTAAAGAGCCCGGGTTTTCTGATCGTGAGGGCAGAGTGAGTCACATTATCTCGCTTTAACTCCGGTATGATTGCTTATTTTAGGACGTCAGGAGAAATAGTTGGAAACCCTGTTGCATTTTGCCGGAATGTTGCTCCATATCGATCGTTTTTTGGGAATTTTTATCCAGCAATACGGTACATGGATCTATGTTGTGCTGTTTTTGATTGTGTTTTGCGAAACCGGGTTGGTGGTTTTTCCGTTTTTGCCAGGTGATTCTTTGCTTTTTGTCGGTGGCGCATTTTGCGCGATGGGTGCAATGTCGCTGCCGGTTTTAATTGCGTTGTTGTTGCTTGCCGCCATACTGGGCAACACGCTGAATTACCGGATCGGTCGTTATCTCGGACCCAAGGTATTTGAGTCGGACCGGCGTTGGCTCGATCGCGCGGCGCTGCTGAAAACTCAGCGTTTCTACGAACGGCATGGTGGTAAGACCATTGTCTTGGCGCGTTTTCTTCCCATTGCGCGGACCTTTGCGCCGTTTGTGGCGGGTATCTCTGAAATGCGTGCCGCCCGCTTTCAATGGTTCAATATATCAGGTGCGTTGCTATGGGTATTAAGCCTTGTACTGGCCGGTTACTTCTTTGGTAATTTGCCATTTGTTAAGCAATACTTGAATGTGATTGTGTTGGTGGGTGTGGCGACAGCAGCGGTGCCGGTGTTAGTCGGCGGGCTTTGGCAATGGGCGCGGCGCAAATTTTGAGGCGCTTACAGCATCCTGCTTTTGGCGAGTGGCGGATTGGCTGCAAAATAACGCTTAATGCCGCTTAAAATCGCGTTTGCCATTTGCTCGCGATAGGCGGGGCTATTCAGTTTAGCCTCTTCTTCCGGGTTACTGATAAAAGCGGTTTCCACCAGCACTGACGGGATATCTGGCGCTTTTAATACGGCAAAGCTGGCTTGTTCGACAGCACGCTTATGGAGTTTGTTAATCCGTCCGATTTCATTCAGCACATAATTGCCATAGCGCATGCTGTCGTTAATTTGTGCCGTGGTCGACATATCCAGCAGCGCGTGCGAGATCGTTTTATCTTGTGTTTTAAGATTAACGCCGCCGATCAAATCGGAGGCGTTTTCTTTATTGGCGATCCATTTTGCAGTGGTGCTTGAGGCGCCATGATTGGACAGCGCAAAGACAGATGACCCGTGTGCCTTTGGGGTGATGAAGGCATCTGCGTGAATTGAGATAAATAAATCTGCTTCAACCCGGCGCGCTTTTTGTACACGGACATGCAGAGGCACAAAATGATCATCGTCCCGTGTCATCATCGCGCGCATATTCGGCAAGGCATCAATTTTTGTCCGTAGCCGGCGTGCAATATCGAGTACTACATTTTTTTCGTAAGTGCCTTTTTTGCCGATCGCGCCAGGATCTTCGCCACCATGACCCGGGTCAATGGCAATCGTCAGCAGGCGCACGGTGTGCGCTTTAGCCGGCGCGGGTTTACTTAGGCCGTATGGAGCATCGCCGGCATGCCCGGACGGCGCTCGCGCTGTCGTACTGGCGGCGTCCGATGGTTTGGTTTGCGCGCGCTGATCTAAAGCCTCCGCGGGAGCGGAGTCGGCTTGTGCAAAGCGCTCAAAAAAAGCGTCGCTTGGATCGATGATAGAGGGGGGCTGCGGTCCGCTGAGTGCTGGTGGGGTATTGTGTGCGCTCACCATGGCCTTGGCTTCGGTCTTAGCCAGTAAATCAAGCAGTGGATCGGGGGCGACGGCGGGATATAAATCGAACACCAGCCGATGGCGATAGGTGCTAATCGGCGGTAGGGTGAATACTTGGGGCTTAGCAGCGTCTTTCAGATCCAGCACCAGCCGCACAACATTGGGGGCAAATTGACCGACGCGGACCTGTTGAATTTGCGGATCATTAGGCGTAATTTTTGCAACTAAAGCTTTTAGGGTTGCATCCAGTTCAAGGCCCTTGAAATCAACCACAATCCGGTCGGGCTCTTTTAACAGATGAGAAGTGTAAGTAAGCGGTTGATCAGACTCAATGGTTAAACGAGTGTAATCTCGCGCAGGCCAGACGCGGACCGCAAGAATGGATGCTGCTCGCGCATATTTTGGTAATAGGCCTAGGACTAACACAGAAGCGCCTGCACGCAGGAACTGCCGCCGTCGCCAAATAGGGGGTGTGGCGGCAGTGGCTTCGAGTGAACGAAAAGGTTTGATTAACATCGAGCGAGGCATTCTTGTCCAGTTTGGCTAAAAGCGCGTACCAGCAGGCGCCGCCCAGCGCCGGCGAGGTCCAGGGTACACTCAAGGTCGGGCATACCCAGTAAACTTCCCGCTTGTTGCGGCCATTCGATTAGATAAAGCGCGCGCAGATTGAAATATTCCCGAAACCCTGCATCAACCCATTCGGTCGGGTCGGTAAAACGGTAGAGATCAAAATGGACAATATTAAGCGGTAAATTAAAACCTGATTTAAGTGTGTGAGTTGCACCCGACATTAGTTTGGCAACTTCAAGCGTGTAAGGTTCAACTAGCGTGTAAGTTGGGCTGCGCACTCGGCCAGTATAACCAAGTGCGCGCAAGGTAGCACGCACGAGCGCGGTTTTGCCCATGCCGAGCTCGCCATTGAGGTGTACCTGTAGCCCTGGGAACTCTGTGGTGTACAGTGTCATCAGCGCGTGCGCGAAACTTTTGCCAAATCTCTCCGTGGCGGCCTCATCGGGCAGCTCAAATAGGCGCTCAAGCAAAGGTTCAGTTTTAACTGAGGTAGCACGCATAGATAAAATTTTCAGATGAATGCAAATTTAGATAATTTACCAGACAAAACCAATCAGGTCGCCGCCGCCATCAGCACCCACTTCGGAACCGGCGCGCTTACTGAGCTTACGCAACGCATCAGAGTCTGGGCGCGTGAGTTGGGCTTTAACGGCTTGGGTATTACTGATACCGATTTATCCGCAGCTGAGCCGGGTTTTTTAGCCTGGTTGGCAGCCGGTTTTCACGGCGAAATGGATTATATGGCGAAACATCCCTCTCGGCGTATACAACCCGCTGAGTTGGTCGCCGGTACGGTGCGCGTGATTTCTGTGCGCATGCCTTATTTGCCAGCGCAGGCTGGGCTAAATCATCAACCGGAGTTAGCACACCAACCACCGACCGACAAAAGCCTGGCAAGTTCTACAGCCGGGCCGAGTCCAGTACAGGCGGACTGGCGCGTGACCGAACATGCCCGGCTGGCCGATCCTACACAGGCGGTTATTTCGATCTATGCACGTGGCCGAGATTATCATAAAGTGCTGCGGAAACGGCTGCAAAAGCTAACGGATCGGATTATGGCTGAAATTGGCCCCTTTGGTTACCGAGTATTTACGGATTCTGCGCCGGTATTTGAGGTCGCACTGGCGCAAAAAGCGGGCCTCGGCTGGCGTGGTAAGCATACTTTATTATTACATCGCGATGAGGGGTCACTGTTTTTTCTGGGCGAAATTTATATCGATTTGCCCCTGCCGGTTGACCTGCCGCCATCATTGGAGCCGCCGAGCATAGCAGATTCAAGCAACGATCAATCCACTGGGAATGGTGCGTATTGTGGTCGTTGTACGCGGTGCATTGATGTCTGTCCAACGGGTGCAATTGTTGCGCCTTATCGGCTTGATGCGCGCCTTTGTATTTCTTATCTGACGATTGAACTAAAAGGCAGTATTCCAGAACCTCTACGGCCCTTATTGGGTAATCGCGTGTATGGCTGCGATGACTGCCAATTAGTTTGCCCCTGGAATAAATTTGCTAGCCCAAGCAGCGTGGGCGATTTTGAGGTGCGCAATCAATTAGACCAGGCGTCATTAATTGAACTTTTTAACTGGAGTGAGTCTGAATTTGAGATGCGGCTTGCCGGCAGTGCCATTCGCAGAATTGGGCATCAACGTTGGCTACGCAATCTGGCTGTGGGTTTGGGCAATGCCCGGCGTGCGGCGCAGGCGGCAGGCCGTCAGCTGGAGCATAGGCAATTGACGGAGGCGCTGCAACAGCGTGTGCAGGATTCGTCGGCTTTGGTGCGCGAGCATGTGCAGTGGGCGTTAGGCCAATGAAAAAGGGCTAAAAAAGCTTGTTGAAGCATATCAGCGTTTGATTTCTGTACCTTCAAGAAGGTCCGGGGGGCAACACGCGGCGTGCGACGCCCGCGCACCGAGAACTGCCCGGCGCGCGTGACGTGGCTTACCGCTGTGATAGCTGCGCCGCGAGTACCGTGGCGATCTGTTGCAGCGATTCTGGTGCCATCATCGCGTCGTGCTCACAGTCGACCGGATGCACATTGATATTTCTCGTCACATGAGGTCGCCATGTTTCGGGTTCGGATTGATGCTTTGGCTGCCCCCGCGTGGCTTTGAAATACAACAAGTCGCCGTCGAACACCGCGTTCGGGGCATAGCTTGACATCAATGTCGAGTTGTATTCCGCGGAGGCCATCAGGGCTTCGAATTGTGTCTCATTAAATGCCGCGTAGGGGCTCGAACCCCGTTGTAAGATATCCTGACGCTGCGCGAAGGTTAGTGGTGGCATGGGCGCGCCGTCCGGTATTTCGTATCCGGCGTGCTTGAGCAAAGCGGAGATGATACTTTCCCGGTTAAACGCGTAAATCGGGTCGTCACTGCCATCCAGGCGGCTATCCAGTAGCGCGAGGGAGGAAACTTGTGCGCCTTTGCTCTGGAGCTCACACGCCATCTCGAACGCGATGACGCCGCCCAACGACCAGCCCATCAGGCGATAAGGACCCGCGGGCTGAATGCCGCGGATTTGCTCGACGTAATCCAACGCCATGTGCTTGATGTCGTCGGGAACATGACCTGGCGTCGACAACCGGCGCGCTTGCAGGCTGTAAATCGGGACACTGCGATCCAAGTGCCGCATCAGCCCGGCGTAGCACCAACTGAGTCCGTTTCTTGGATGGACGCAAAACAACGCCGGTTCTTCACCTCGGGCCCGCAGCGGCAGCACGACGCGAAACGATGCGTCGTTGTCGTCAGGCTCGCCCAGTTGTTGTCCGAGTCCAGCCACCGTTGGTGCCTTGAACAGGTCTCGCATGAACAGTTCAAGGCCAAGCGTTGCGCGAATCCGGTTACTCAACTTCGCAGCAAGCAGCGAATGTCCACCGAGTTCGAAGAAGTCATCGTCGATGCTCACCTGGGCGGTACCCAACACTTCCGCAAACAGTTCGCATAAAAGCTGTTCGCGTGGGGTACGCGGCACTCGCCCGCTGGATGCAACCTGAATGGCGGGTGCGGGCAGCGGGTGGCGATCCAGCTTGCCGTTCGGTGTCAACGGGAGTGTCTCCAGTCGCACGAACGCGGCAGGCATCATGTACTCGGGCAATGCGGCTGCGACATGCGCGCGCAGCGTGCTCGCCAGCGTTTCATCCGGCTCGGCCACGACATAGGCAATGAGCCGCTTGTCACTGTCCTCGCCCCGTGCGAGCACCACGGCTTCACGCACCTGCGGGTGGTCAGTGAGGCACGCTTCGATCTCGCCAAGCTCGATCCTAAAACCCCGAAGCTTGACCTGATGGTCGTTGCGACCCAGATACTCCAGATTGCCGTCTGAACACCAGCGCGCCAGGTCCCCGGTCTTGTACAGGCGACCACCCGGGCAAAACGGATCGTCGATGAAGCGCTCCCGCGTTAGCTCCGCACGGTTCAGGTAACCTCGCGCCACACCCGCGCCGCCAATATATAGCTCACCCTGTACGCCCATCGGCACCGGACTCAGCTGCTCGTTCAACACATAGACCCGCATGTTCGCTATTGGCCGACCAATCGGAATCGTCGTGTCAGATAAATCCTTTACTTCATGAATGACGCAGCCCACTGTGGTTTCGGTCGGACCGTAATGATTAAAAATCCGCATTGATGGCGCATGTTCACGCCACCATTTCAGTATGGAACCTTTCAAGGTTTCCCCACCCACGACTAATGTACGAATGTGGCCATCCAATGTATCGGCCGGCAATGTCTGCTGCAAAAGCATCAAGTGAGATGGGGTCAACTTCACCGGTGACAAATTCTGTCCGTCAAGAACATACTGGCGCCAAACTGAGGTATCGTCGCCAGCGGGGCATAGATGTATCGCACGGCCACAAATGAGTGGGGGATACAGGCTGGTGAGCGAAAGGTCAAAGCTCACGGAAGTTAAGATTAATGAGCCTCCCCCCATTTCGACATCGAACCGGTGCGCCGCATAGGTTGCATAATTGACCAGCGAGTGGTGCTCGATCATCACACCCTTAGGAGCACCAGTGGAGCCAGATGTATAGATCACGTACACAAGATGGTGGGCCGTCAGGCCCGCGACATGCGGATTGGTAATAGCCAATACCGGCAATTCATTCGGGTCAAGTACGATCCGTGACGCGAGGGCCGCTTCACCCAGTGCAGCGCGGCCAGCCACATCAGCTAGCACGATTGCCGGCGCGGCATCTGTGAGAACATGCGCGAGACGCTCACCCGGATAGGCGGGATCAAGCGGCATATAAGCGCCACCGGCCTTGAGGATCGCCAGCAGACCGACGACCATTGCGAAAGAGCGTTCTATGCAGATGGCTACGCGCGTATCGGGTTTCACGCCCAGTTCGATCAACCGATGCGCAAGGCGATTAGCCTGCGCATTCAGTTCCGCATAACTCAATGCCTGACCTTCGGCCACTAGCGCTGTCGCCTCGGGCGTGCGTTCCACTTGCTCTTCGAACAGTTGGTGGATGCATAGGTGTGCTGGATAAGGCACGGTTGTCGCGTTCCAAGCTTGAAGCAACAACTCACGTTCAACTCTCGTCAACAAGTTCAATTTCCCAATCGACATGTTGGCGTTATTTATACTCAATGACGCCCGGTTCAATTCCTGTAAATGCTCGCTTATGCGCTGGATCTGGTCCGCATCCAAGCGCGTGGCATCATAGATCCAGCGGAATGCTCCGCTGGCATTAGCCTGAAGTGTTAGTAATGTTCCAACTGCGCCGGCTGATGGGGTGAGGTGCGAGTGTGTTTCATCAGACGATATAGACGCTGCTATTCGCCAAGGGCGCGCTGCACGTAACCCTGAGATACTACGTAGGGTGGGGTAGCGAGCGATCAGATCGCGTACGAATGTATGATGACGTTGAAGTCGTGCGTGTTCAATCTCGATCGCGTGAGAGACTGCAGCGAAGGGCTGATCCAAATCGACCACGATTTCCATCGGCACAACAGGCGCCAGGCAGGCGAGTGAGTTTAATTTGTCTTCAGCTTCGTTCACGCGCCAGCCTATCTGAAACTGCTTTTGTCCTGTCAGACGGGCCAGATAAATTGCAAAGGTAGCCAGTAACACTACCAGTGGCGGATGTGCTTCGTTGTCTCCTCGCAGTGGCGTACACCATGTGCTGGCTGCCCATTTGGGTTCGGTGCTATTTTCACGATGCTCAAAGGGAAGTTGCAAAGGTTCCAGGCGGGTTAAGCGATCCTGCCAGAACGATTCACTGGGTGCGAGTGCTTCGTGGATTGCTGTAATGGCCCGGGACTGCTTTGGGGAGAGACTAGGCAATCGCTTGCCTTGACGAAGGCTGGATTGTGTCGCCAAATCTTGGGCAGAAAGTGGTTCCCCTTCAAGCGTGGCAAAACCGCTGATAAGCACATCTTCGCTGCTTGTTGCAACTTGCCATGTGTCTTGTTCAATGTTTAGCACGGTTCCAGCAGCAACTCCCGAACGCTGATTCAGCCTCTTAACGCGAGCAACCTGTACGGTGCCTTGCTTAAGCAAGAGTTTGGGACAACCCAACGGATTCGGATAGAGTTCTCCGAAATCCAACGCACGCGCCAATGCGGATAAATCCTGTGCGGTATGCGTCCAGCGCAGATAGGCGCCTGCTTCAGGACGACGGTGCTTGCCATAGAAACTGCGTTCGGCCAATACTTGCGGGTAGGTTGTTAATGAACGTTGACCAAGCCCAGTCAATAATTCAATGAAACCTTCCAGTGCCGCTTGATAGCATTTCAAATTCAGCGTCAGCACAGTATCGTCTGCATCAATTGCAATGGGACGTTGTATCGCAATGTCCCCCCCATCCACTGCGACGGCGATGCGATGCCAGGTAATCGCATGGTGCGATTCATGAGCCAGCAATGCCCATGAGGTGGCGTGTTTGCCTGCGTAACGGGGCAACGGTGCATCATGATAATTGAACGCACCCTCGCGGATTTGCTCAATGAGCGAGGCTGGCAGGATAATCGGATTAACGACCGAAAAGAGCCAATCTACCGGATGTTGGTTAATATAGTCGGTCAGTGCCTCGACGGAGTTGACGCAGTGCAGATTTTCACGAACTGCCCACGTTTGCAATACGGTGTCGGTGGCCAATACCGCTTCAAGCACATGCCCCGCGGCACGGATTTGCTCTGCACAATACACGGCCAATGTGCCGCTCCCTACGATTACGCAGGCGCGCGATTGAACGGGACTGTATTGAGTCACTTCCGGATTGCATGGCTCGCCGAGTAGAGATTGATGGTCCGTTTTGTTATCAATAAGCTTTTCAATTTTATCGGCAATACAATCGTTCATATTGAGTCCCCTCACGCTTTATGATTAAGATATGCTAGTCAATTATTCAATCTCACGCTTAATACTTCGGCTTGCCGTATATCTCGCGTCCTGGCCGCCCACAGTTCGGGGAAGAACCTGTGTTCAGCCGATCGACGCAGCCACGCTATGCCATCTGTCCCGCCAGTCTCGGGCTTCGAGCCAATCATCTGCTCGACGGTTAACAGGTGCCGGGTACGCCACCGCCCAAAGCCTTCTGCGACATCCATCAATGCCTCAGCCAGACGGAACAGCTTGTCCGAGGGAGCGTGCTGCCGATAGATCCCGGCCCATGCCGCGCTCACGGCGTCGGCGTTCCAACTCTCGGGACTGGCCGTGCCTTGGGCCAGTAGCCCCTGTCTAACTAAGAGGCACAGGACCTCATCGTATAGGCTGCTGTCATGAAACGCACGGTAGATATCCGCGGCGATGCTTGGCACGAGCGCGTACCGGGACGCGAGTTCCTCCGACTTCTTGCCTAGAGTGAACTCCACCATCCAGAATATATACGAGTCGATATCAGACGCGTCATCAAGCTGATCGCGGAATGCGTTGAATTCGGTCGGCGCGTGCATTCCCAACAGGTCCCACAGGCGCGAGAGCATATCCAGTGCAGCAGTCAGCCGGCGTAACCCCCATATCGCCTCCTCGACACGGTCCGCGGCGAGTTCCACCCGGACGGCACATGCCTGTTCGTGCATCAGCTTGAACAGTAGCTCCTTGAGCTGCCCGCTCAGATAGAACGTCATCTCGGTCGGATGATCAGTGGGTGGCTGCGGTAGATTGAGTGGCACATCAATATTCTGGTAGTCCACATCGGCACTGCGCCCGCTGCCCCGTTGTTGAGCCAGGGCATACAGGCGCGCATGGGTCTCTGGCATAGGATGGTCAGGGCGATCGTAGCGGTCCCCGAACCGTTTTTGGTACTCGGCGAACATCACGGGACTTCGGTGCAGAAACATGATGTCTTGCACAATCATACGCCGGACTGCAAATAGTGGCTCCGGAGAGCGGGATACCGGAAATGCGGGATTTAACACCCCAGGCTCGGCACAACGGGAATGAAACTGCCCCAGCATATATCCTTGCTTTACCGCATACGTCCTGGTCCTGCGCTGCGCCTCGTCCAACAGCACTAGCTGATGTTCCGGCAAGCCAACCATGACTGTCACTAGAGCCGCGATCGACTCCTTACCCTTAGGACATGGCATGGCGGAGAATCGATCGATCTGCTGCTGCATCAGATGGCATAGTTCTGCTACTCCGTCCGTCTTCTCGTCGTAGATCGCCGTCTCCATAATTAGCGCGCCGGCATTCAGAGACGGCCGCATGAACGGGCAGACGTTTCCTGTTCTACCCAAATTCTCTTGACCACGGGACAAATACTCATTCAACCACGCCCACGTCCTCGCATGATCATCTAGACAAGCCGTCAGTGTTTCCATACGTAATCTCCATGTTTGGCGCCAACGATCTCAAGCTGAGCCTTACGCATCTTTGAATTACTAAAGAAGCGACCTGAGAATGACATTTTTTATAAAAATTAATTATGTTGAATAAGATTCTAATTTTTAATAAAAGTCAAGATTTTTGTAATTTTTTATTGCACTCCTATACGAAGATCAAGCACTGAGTTATGCTAAGTTGAATGCGTGGGGCAATGTGTATGGAACGCTCACCCGCTAGGCTGGTGGAATGGCTGGCGGTTCTCAAAGCGGGCGGCGGCGATGTACCCTCGACCCAGGCTACCCCGGAAAATAAGAAGGCGCTTGCTTTGTTGACGGTGCTCGATTCAAATCGCTTACCAGCATTTATTTAGATTCTGCCGTTCAAGTTTCTGTAGTCCAAATTCTGCAGTTTTAAGTTTTATCGCGCGGCTCTTCATTTTAGGGTCGACTTTTAACTTTTGCTTTGGGTGGCTTATGACTGCTTGTGTCAATCCGGTAACCTTTCCCTTATCTTCCGCACAAATGGAGATTTGGCTTGCGCAGCACCTCAAACCCAGCAGCCCGGTCTACAATATTTGCCAATTCATGGAAATCCATGGCAAGGTCGACCCGGTCTTGTTTGAGGCGGCTATGCAACAGGTGGTCGCAGAAACAGAAAGTCTACGTCTTCAGTTTACCGACAACGGTGATGGCCTTCGCCAATATGTTGGCTCACCAGATTGGTCGCTGTCCTTCATCGATGTCAGCCTAGAGGCGGATCCACAGGTGGCCGCCGAAGCTTGGATGAGAGCAGACTACGAACAACCCAGCAACTTTCCGCACAGCCCTTTGTTTAGCTATGCGCTGTTAAAACTTGCCGCAGATCGATTTTTTTGGTACCAGCGGTGTCACCATATCACAATAGATGGGATTGGCGGCGCTCTCATTGCGCAACGTATGGCGCAGGTGTATAGCATGCTGGTCAACGGCGTAGCAACTCAAGAGCCCCCCTCCGGGCCAGTATCGCTGCTGTTAGAAAACGATGCTCGCTACCGTACCTCTGTGCAATTTACCAAAGACCGAGCGTATTGGCTTGCACGCTGCACCAATTGGCCTGAACCGGTGACGCTGGCAAATCGACAAGCCCCCGCGTTGCATTACCGTTTGCGTCAGACGGCTCATGTCTCCTCTCAAGCTGTGCTCGCTTACGCCTCTGATGCCAATCGTTTGGCGCAACTCATGATGGCTGCCATGGCGACTTACCTGCATCGTTGGACCGGTGCTCAGGATGTGGTGTTGGGTTTGCCGGTACCCGCCCGTTTTGGCGATGATCGGCGTATTCCTGGCACCGTGGCTAATATTTTGCCGATCCGTCTCAATGTGCAGCCAGAAACCAATCTATCCTCACTGATGGAACAGGCCGCGCAAGAAATTCAACATGGCTTCCGACATCAACGCTATCGCTTTGAAGAGCTACAGCGAGAACTCGGATTGACGCATGGGCAACCATTGTTTGGCACCACCATCAATCTGATGCCATTCGACTATGACCTGTCCTTTGGTGAGCATTCATCGACTAACCATAATCTTCTCAATGGACCGGTTGAAGATTTGATGGTTGCCATATATACCTTACCCAAAGACAGCCTACACCCCCTACGGCTTGACTTTGATGCTAACCCCACGCTCTATACGGCAGATGAACTCCGTGTACACCAACGCCGTTTCTGCAAGCTCCTCGATGCTCTTGTCACCGAACCCACCCAGCCAATTGGTGACATCGACCTACTCAACGCTGAAGAGCGACAACAGTTGCTGGTCGAGTGGAATGCAACGGCTGCCCCGTATCCAGCGCACCAGTGCATTCACCAGTTGTTCGAAGAGCAGGTCAAACGCATACCCGAAGCCACCGCACTGATCTATGAACATCAGGTATTCAGTTATGCCGAACTCAACACGTGCGCCAATCGCCTCGCCCATCAACTCATCAAATTAGGTGTGCAACCCGATGCACGCGTGGCAATCTGTGTGGAACGCTCACCCGCCATGGTCGTGGGGGTGCTGGCGATCCTCAAGGCCGGTGGCGCTTATGTACCGCTTGATCCCGCCTATCCCAGCGAACGTCTGACGCACATTCTGGCTGATGCAACACCAACACTCTTGCTGGCCGATGCAACTGGACGCGCCGCACTAGGCGAGGTGCCTCTTGCCTCGCTGAATGTACTTGATCCCAATAACCTACTACTTGATGCCAATAACCTACCGCAGGCATCCCTCGCTAATCCCCAGGTTCCTGGCCTAACTTCCCGCCATCTCGCCTACGTGATCTATACCTCTGGCTCCACGGGTACCCCCAAGGGCGTCATGATGGAACATCGAAGTATCGTGAATCTCGCTCAGGCATCCATAGCCTGTTTTGACGTTCATCCTTCCAGCCGGGTCTTGCAGTTTGCTTCTATCAGTTTCGACGTGAGCATCTGGGAAATCATCACGGCCTTAGGGGGCGGCGCAGGCTTATATCTGCCGACCGATACAGTCCGCCATGATCGCCATGCTTTGTGGGATTATCTGGCGCAACAGGCGATCACTCACGTTACCTTGCCTCCGGCGCTGCTTCAAGGTGGCGAAGATTTGCCCAGACTGAATCTGCCGCTGACGCTGATTCTGACAGGCGAAGCGCCCAGTGTAGCTTTGCTACAAACTTTGCACGGCCAGGGTATCGTCTTCAATGCCTATGGCCCAACGGAAACTCATGCGGTAACCGTTTGGCCTGCTGCATTGAGTGAACTTAACCATGGGGTGCTCTCCATTGGCCGGCCGATCGCCAATATTCGACTTTATTTGCTGGACGCGCACAGCCAACCTGTGCCACTAGGTGCAGTAGGAGAATTGTACATTGGCGGAGAGGGGGTGGCGCGTGGCTATCTGAATCGGCCCAAGTTAACTGCCGAGCGATTCCTGCCCGATCCTTTCAGCGATCTCGAAGAGGCTCGGATGTATAAAACGGGCGATCTGGCTCGCTATCTGCCTGATGGCAATCTAGAATTTCTGGGCCGCAATGACCATCAGGTCAAAATCCGCGGCTTTCGGATCGAGCTCGGCGAGATTGAAGCGTGCCTCGTCGAGCACCCTCAAGTACGGGAAGCCGCTGCGTTCGCGCTGGGCGAAGGCCATGACAAACGTCTCATTGCCTATATCGTAGCTGAACCCGACGAACAACTTGTCCACACGCTACGCGCGCATCTCTCAACCAGGCTGCCTGAGTACATGATGCCAGCTGCCTTCGTGCGCTTGGATGCGCTACCACTAACACCCAACGGTAAACTTGACCGTCAGGCATTGCCTGCGCCGGATGACGAGGCCTTTGCCCGTCAGTCGTATGAAGCCCCGCAAAGTGAGATCGAGATCGCGCTCGCCGCAATCTGGGCGGAGTTGCTCAAGGTCGAGAAAATCAGCCGTCACGACAGTTTCTTTGCGCTCGGGGGCCACTCGCTGCTCGCCGTACGACTGATGAACCGCGTCGCGGCGCTGGGGGCTGAACTGCCCTTGGCAGCGTTGTTCGCCTCGCCCTGCCTTGCAGCCTTCGCTGCGGCGGTTAATGAGTGTCTGACGCAGAGCGACAGCGCCCTTCCCGCTATCACGCCCGTGTCCCGCGAGGGCGTCCTGCCGCTGTCGTTCGCTCAACAGCGTCTATGGTTCTTGGCCCAACTCGATGGCGTCAGCGACACTTATCATATTCCGGTAGCTATACGTTTACGCGGAACCCTGAATCGGACCGCCTGGCAGCACGCATTGAATACTCTGCTCGCCCGCCACGAGGCATTACGCTCTGTCTTCGTTACTATCGATGGCCAGCCTCAGGTCCAATTGTTGGCCGCCGGGTCAGGTTTGCCAATGCGCTGGCATGACCTAAGAGAAGACCCAAACGCCAATGCGAAGCTGGAGAGCTTAATCACTGAAGAGGCATATGCACCTTTTGATCTGGCACAAGGGCCGCTGATTCGTGCGCGCCTGCTCCAACTCGCCAACGAGGAGCATGTGTTTCTGCTCACCCAACACCATATCATCTCAGATGGTTGGTCTTTGGGGGTACTCTGGCGAGAATTGAGCGCGCTATATGTGGCCTACCAAGCCGGTGAGCATGATCCGCTGCCGCCGCTTACTATCCAATATCCAGACTATGCCGCTTGGCAAAGGCAATGGTTCTCCGGTGAGCGACTTCAGACTCAGAGCGCTTACTGGCGCACGACGCTAGCGGGTGCGCCAGTACTGATCGATCTGCCCACCGACCGGCCACGCCCATCTCAGCAATCCTTTGCCGGGGCTCAAGTGCCAGTTCGTCTGGATGCACAGATGACGCACTCGCTCAAGCGCCTCAGCCAAGCGCATGGGGTGACTCTGTTTATGACCTTACTGGCCGCCTGGAGCGCGGTTTTATCCCGGCTTGCTGGCCAAGACGATATCGTTATTGGCACGCCAAGCGCCAATCGCAGCCACCGTGAGATCGAGCCTTTGATCGGTTTTTTCGTTAACACGCTGGCATTGCGCATTGACCTGTCCGGCGAGCCGAATACGATGCAATTGCTCGAGCGCGTCCAGCACCGCATGCTGGCCGCTCACGCTCATCAGGATCTACCCTTCGAGCAGGTCGTAGAGATTGCGCAGCCGCCGCGCAAGCTTGGCCATACGCCGCTGTTCCAGGTCATGTTCTCCTGGCAGAATAATGAGATTGCTGATTGGCACTTGCCTGCTTTGGAAGGGTCGCTAGCCGCATCGAGCTACAACACCGTGAAGTTCGATCTTGAACTCAACCTACAAGAGGTGGACGACGAGATCGTCGGGGAATTGCGCTATGCAACCGCTCTCTTTGATCCTCAAACGATTAAACGGCAAGTCGGCTATCTGCATGCCATGTTGCGGGCGATGACGAACGATGCGCAGCAAGCCGTGAGCACGGTCGATCTCCTCGCACCGGCCGAGCGCACGCTCTTACTTGAAACGTGGAACTCGACAGTCACGCCTTATCCGACGCACCAATGCATTCACCAATTGTTTGAAGAACAGGTCGAGCGCACGCCGCACGCAACCGCCCTGGTATATGAGGAGCAGGCGTTAAGCTATGCGGAACTCAATGCACGCGCCAACCGCCTCGCACATCGGTTGATTGAGTTGGGTGTCAAACCCGAGATGCGCGTAGCAATCTGTATCGAACGCTCACCGGCGATGGTGGTCGGGTTGCTGGCGATTCTAAAGGCAGGTGGCGCCTATGTGCCGCTTGATCCGGCCTATCCGGGAGAGCGCCTGACGCACATTCTTGTCGATGCAGCGCCATCGATCCTACTGGCTGATACGGCTGGTCGCAGTGCGCTAGGCGAGGCAGCCCTCGCCTCGCTGACTGTGCTCGATCCCAACGAGCTACCGGCACAGGCGCAGACCAATCCGCATGTGTCTGCACTTACCTCCCACCATCTCGCCTATGTGATCTACACTTCCGGCTCCACCGGCAGGCCCAAGGGTGTGATGGTCGAGCATGCTCAGATTGTCCGACTATTTGACGCCACAGAATCTTGGTATCATTTTAATCAGCATGATACTTGGTGCCTATTCCACTCCTTTGCCTTTGATGTCTCTGTCTGGGAGCTATGGGGAGCCTTGCGCTATGGCGGCAAGCTGGTCCTCGTACCTCAGCACATCGCCCGCTCGCCGCAAGAGTTTTACCACTTGGTGTGCGAACAAGGCGTCACCGTATTGAATCAGACACCTAGTGCGTTTAAGCCATTAATCGTTTGCCAGGCGCAAAGTGAATTGCGAGACCGTTTACGTTACGTGATCTTTGCCGGCGAGACGCTTGAACCGGCCATCTTGCAGGCGTGGTACGCCTCCCGCTCCGAGCGCTCTCCCCAATTGGTGAATATGTATGGCACCACAGAAACCACCGTGCATGTGACCTATCGGCCGTTGCAACCACATGATAGCGATCAAATCGGTAGTCCAATTGGGATACGGATTCCGGATCTTAAAGTCTATCTATTGGATGCCAATAGTCAGCCTGTGCCGTTAGGTGCAATCGGCGAACTGTACATTGGCGGAGGCGGTGTCGTACGCGGTTATTTGAACCGCCCTGAATTGACTGCCGAGCGTTTCCTCTCCGATCCGTTTAGTGATTGTGAGGATGCCCGCATATATAAGACGGGTGACCTGGCTCGCTATCTGCCCGATGGTAATCTGGAATTCCTTGGCCGCAATGACCACCAAGTCAAAATCCGCGGTTTTCGGATCGAACCTGGTGAAATCGAAGCCCGCCTCATCGAGCACCCACAGGTACAGGAAGCCGTCGTACTCGCCCTGGGCGAAGGTCACGCTAAACGACTCGTCGCCTATGTGGTGGCCGAACCTGACACACAACTCGCCCATACCTTACGCTCTCACTTAGCAGCCAGGTTACCTGAGTACATGATGCCAGCCGCCTTCGTGCGCTTGGATGCGCTGCCGCTGACACCCAACGGTAAACTTGACCGTCGGGCGCTGCCTGCGCCGGATGAGGAAGCCTTCGCCCATCAGGTATATGAAGCCCCGCAAGGCGAGATTGAGACCACTCTGGCAGGCATCTGGACTGAACTACTCGGTGTCGAGCAAGTCAGTCGTCACGACAGCTTCTTCGCGCTCGGTGGCCATTCGCTGCTCGCTGTGCAGATGATCGAACGCCTGCGTCGCTTCGGCCTAACGGTCTCCGTGCGCGCGCTGTTTGAGACGCCTACGCTCAACGGGCTTGCTCAATCTCTTGGCCAACACAAAGGGGTGGTTGTACCTCCTAATCTTATTACGCCCAGCACCACTACGCTGACGCCGAACCTTTTGCCACTGATCGACCTTACCCAAACTGAGATTGACTGTATCGTTGCACAGACTCCGGGCGGTGTTGCCAATATCCAGGACATCTATGCTTTGTCCCCTCTGCAAGACGGCATCCTGTTTCACCACTTACTAACAACCGAGGGCGACCCTTATCTGTTGACTGTCCAGATGGCTTTTGCCGATCGGGAACGGCTCGATCGCTATCTGGACGCGGTCCAGCAGGTAGTCAACCGCCATGACATCCTACGCACCGCCTTTGTCTGGAATGGCCTGGCAACGCCTGCACAAGTGGTCTGGCGTCAGGCGTCGCTGTCAATCACCGAACTCACCTTGGATCCGATCGAGGGACTTATCACCGAGCAACTGAGCCAACACTTTGATCCTCGTCGATATCGCATTGATTTGACTCAAGCTCCATTGCTGCGCTTTGCGATTGCGCAAAATAGCGATGGTCGCTGGCTGCTCGTTCAGTTGCTACACCATCTCATCAGCGATCATGCAACTCTAGAGGAGATGCAAATTGAAATTCAGGCGTTCCTCGCAGATCAGGGCGATGCCCTGCCAACTCCCCAGCCATTCCGCAACCTGGTGGCGCAGGCACGCTTAGGGCTAAGCCAAGAGGTGCACGAGCGCTTCTTCACCGAGATGCTCGCCGAGGTTGATGAACCTACGTTACCTTTTGGGCTAGCCGAGATCCATCGTGACGGATCCCAGGTCTTAGAATCGAACCGGATGCTGTCGCAGGATTTAAACGACCGTCTGCGTGCTCAAGCCAAACGGTTAGGCGTAAGCCTGGCCAGTTTGTGCCATCTGGCCTGGGCTCAAGTGCTTGCGCGCGTCAGCGGCCAACAGCGGGTGGTGTTCGGCACCATATTGTTCGGGCGAATGCAGGCGGGCGCAGGGACAGATCGTGCGATGGGGCTGTTCATCAACACCCTACCGCTGCGCATTGATCTAGATGATTGTAGCGTTCAAGATAGTGTGTATCAGGCACATAAACGCTTAGCCGCTCTGCTCGAGCATGAGCATGCGTCATTAGCGCTAGCGCAGCGCTGCAGCGGCGTGCCGGCCGGCGCGCCGCTGTTTAGCGCATTGCTGAACTACCGGCACAATGCCATGCCGTCGGGCGAGAGCCCAACCCTTCCTGGGATTGAATTCCTGGGCGCGCAGGAGCGCACCAATTACCCCTTTACATTATCGGTTGAAGATTTTGGCTCCGCACTGGGTCTGACCGCTCAGGTCGTGCAGCCGCTCGATCCCGCTCGAGTCTGCGGCTACATGCAACAAACGCTGCAGAGCTTAGTTGAGGCACTTGAATGTGCGCCCGACAGACCGCTCTGGCAACTGGAAGTGCTACCGAGCAATGAGCGCGAATGCTTACTCAAGACGTGGAATATGACGGCCACGCCCTATCCGGAACACCAGTGCATTCACCAATTGTTTGAAGAGCAGGTTAAGCGCACGCCAGAAGCCACCGCGCTTGTGTACGAAGATCAGGTATTGAGTTATACCGAATTGAATGCGCGTGCCAATCGCCTCGCGCATCAGCTCATCGAGCTAGGTGTGCAACCGGATGCGCGCGTGGCGATTTGTGTCGAACGCTCACCGGCGATGCTGGTCGGGTTGCTAGCGATCCTAAAGGCGGGTGGCGCTTATGTGCCGCTTGATCCGGACTATCCGGAGGAGCGCCTGGCGCATATTCTCGCCGATGCGGCGCCATCGATCCTGCTGGCTGATGTGGCTGGTCACACTGCGCTGAGCGAAGCAGCCCTCACCTCGCTGATTGTGCTGGATCCGAATCAACTGTCACCATCGCCCATCACTAATCCGCAAGTACCTGAGTTGACTTCGCGTCATCTCGCCTACGTGATCTACACCTCTGGTTCCACTGGTAGTCCTAAGGGCGTGATGGTCGAGCATCGAAACCTGGTGAATCTTGCTCAGGCGCAAACGGCTAATTTCGACATTCACCCCTCCAGCCGAGTCTTGCAGTTCACTTCCATTAGTTTCGACGTAAGCGCTGCGGAAATTTTCATGACTCTAGGGTGTGGCGCAGGCTTATATTTGTCACCCGATACGGCCCGCCGTGATCGCCATGCGTTGTGGGAGTATTCAATCAGACAGGCGATTACTCACATCACCTTACCTCCTGCACTGCTTCAGAACGGTGAAGATTTGCCTAACTTGAGCACACCTCTGACATTGATTCTCGGAGGCGAAGCCCCCAGCACAAGATTACTTGAAAGCTTGCGCCACCACCGCGTTGTTGTTTTCAATACCTACGGTCCAACGGAAACCACGGTTTGCGCTACCGTATGGCATTGCTCAGGTCCTCTCAGCAATCAAGAGGTTCCTATTGGCCGCCCGATCGTGAATACCCAGCTCTACCTGCTAGATACGCACGGCCAGCCTGTGCCATTAGGTGCTGCGGGTGAGCTATATATTGGCGGAGTGGGCGTCGCACGCGGCTATCTGAACCGTCCTGAATTAACTGCCGAGCGGTTTCTCCCCGATCCGTTTAGCCAGCATAAAGATGCTTGGATGTATAAGACGGGTGACCTGGCCCGCTACCTGTCTGACGGCAATCTGGTGTTCCTCGGTCGCAATGACCATCAAGTCAAAATCCGTGGCTTTCGGATTGAACTGGGCGAGATCGAAGCCGTGCTGCAGCGTCACTCGACTGTCGCACACGCTGCTGTCAGCGTCCGTGAAGATCTCACCGGCCACAAACAATTGGTCGGCTATGTTGTGCCTACTATACAAGCGCAAAGCGAACTGGACCCCGCTGAATTACGTCAATATCTCGCGCGCGAGTTACCCAGTTATATGGTGCCCGCAGCCATCGTACCGCTCCATGCGTTACCGCTCACGCCCAATGGCAAGCTCGATCAGCAGGCATTGCCTGCGCCAGAGTTTGCGACGCACAACGCCCGTGCGCCACGCACGCCCCAAGAAGCAATGCTGGTCGAATTGTTCGCCGAAGTGCTAGGCTTATCCAGCGTGAGCATCGATGATAGCTTTTTTGAACTGGGCGGCGATAGCATCCTTTCGATCCGACTAGTGAGCCGCGCTCGCAAAGCAGGGTTGATGATCACGCCGCGAGATATCTTCCGATATCCAAGCGTTGCTGAACTCGCCAGCGCTCACCAGCTCGAACACCATCACGCTGTTGATCAATATATTGATCTGCACGAGGTCGCACAACTTGACGAGGATATTTTCCCTCCTCGCAATAGCCAACCAGAAAATCAACCTCGCGCTATTTTGCTCACGGGCGCCACAGGGTTTGTAGGGCGCTTTCTTTTAAGGCAACTGTTGGACGATACCCAGGCTCAGATTTTTTGTTTGGTGCGTACTCATCATGCCGATCATGGCAAGCAAAGAATTATCAATACGCTGCGACGTTGGCGTTTGTGGAAAACCTCCGATGAGAGGCGGATCGAAGCCATTCCAGGTGACCTTCGTCTGCCCAAAGCGGGAATAAATAGTCATGACTATTCTAGGCTTTGCCAAGAAGTGGAGGTTATTTATCATAACGGCACCAGCATGAACCACCTAGAATCATTTGAAATGGCACGCGCCGCCAATGTTGAGGGTGTTAAAGCGTTGCTACGCATTGCGACAACCCACACGCTCAAAACATTTAATTATATTTCCACACTCGGCGTATTCACCTCGAATGACCGTTCTGGCGAATCTGTAATCGATGAATTTTCATCGATTACAGGAGAAAAACATTTTTATACTGACGGGTATAACGGCTCAAAATGGGCTGGAGAGCAATTAACTCATCTTGCTCATGCACGGGGAGTTCCATGCAATATTTTCCGTCTTGGACTTGTTACGGGTGATTCACAGCAAGGTCGATACGATGAGTCACAATGGCTACATCGGCTGCTGAAAAGCTGTGAAATGATGGGCGTCGGATTTAATGATGTTCACTCCGCTTTTGATATCGTTCCAGTCGACTATGTGTGCAAATCGATCGTTCATCTAGCGAACTGTCGCGTGCAGGGTGGCGGTGTTTTTCACCTCGCTTCGATGCAGACTGTGCCCCTTAGTGAAATATTCACCTTATACAACTCTGTATCTAACGTTGGCATACATTTAGTATCGTATCAAGAATGGCTTGAAAAATTATCCGAAATGTACGAGCAAGGGCACATTCTGCCAATTACGCCCTATATTCAACATGATTTGATTCAGGGCAAACCAAGTCATCAGAAACAAAACACCGAACCAAGCCCGGCAAAAATTTTGTTTGATTGTTCTTACACGCATTCCGAGTTAAGCCGCGCGGGTATCAACTTCCCTCAATTGGATGCTGAATTATTTAATATCTATATGCAAGGTATGGGAGTTGGCTTGGCGCCTAATAGCGCCCCTGCTGTAAAGCATAGCAAGGAGATCGAGCATCATCACGTTGTCGATCATCAATATATTGATTTGAACCAAGCAGCACAACTTGATGAGGATATTTTCCCCCCTGGCAATAGCCAACCAGAAGATCAACCTCGCGCTATTTTGCTCACGGGCGCCACAGGGTTTGTTGGGCGCTTTCTTTTAAGGCAACTGTTAGACGATACTCAAGCTCAGATTTTTTGTTTGGTGCGTACTCATCATGCCGATCATGGCAAGCAAAGAATTATCAATACGCTGCGACGTTGGCGCTTGTGGAAAACCTCCGATGAGAGGCGGATCGAAGTCATTCCAGGCGATCTTAGCTTGCCAAAATTGGGCATAAATAGGCACCACTATAGCCAGCTTTGCCGAGAGATTGATGCCATTTACCATAGCGGCACGAGCATGAATCATCGGGAATCATTTGAGATGGCACGCACCACCAATGTTGACGGCGTCAAAGCACTATTACGCATCGCCACAAGCCATAAGCTCAAAACATTTAATTATGTTTCCACACTCGGCGTATTCACTCCGCATGACCGTTCCGGCGAATGTGTCATTGATGAATTTTCATCGATTACAGAAGAAAAACATCTGCATATCGACGGGTACAATAGCTCAAAATGGGTTGCTGAACAATTAACTCATCTGGCTCATGCGCGGGGCGTCCCATGCAATATTTTCCGCCCTGGACTCGTCATAGCTGATTCGCAGCAAGGTCGGCACGACGAGTCACAATGGCTACATCAGTTGTTTAAAAGTTGGGAAATGATGGGCGCCGGATTTAATGATATGCCCTTGACTATTAGTGCCATTCCAGTTGACTATGTGTGCAAATCAATCGCTTATTTATCGAGCCGTTACGCACGTGGCGGAGGGGTTTTTCACCTCGCCTCAACCAAGGTAGTGCCTCTCAGTGAAATGTTCACCTTGTACAACACTGTATCTAACGTCGGAATAGATTTAATCTCATCTCACGAATGGATCGGAAAATTGCTCAAAAGATACGAGCAAGGGCAGATTCTACCGATTACATCCTACGTTCAGGATACACTGATCCGCAATCGACAAAGCCCACCGCAACAAAAGACTGAAGCGAACCCTGCAAACCTTTCCTTTAACTGTTCTCACACGCACTCCGAGTTGAGAAACGCAGGTATCCATATACCTCAATTGGATGCTGAATTATTTAATGTCTATATGCAAGGTATGGGAATTGGCTTGGCGCCACACAACACCGTCGATGCAGAAGATAGCCAGGAAATGAACGTGCCGTAAGTTCGTTGCGACGACCGGTTGAATCCGCCGGTCGATAACGATAAACGCCTTGCAACATCTGCCGTCCTCTCCTTGGGAAAATGCCTGATCAGTAGATTTACGTTAGATTATCTGCCACGGTGCGATGAGTTTTGCTAAGCTTCTTTATATAGAAGTGCGCTTTACGTCTTATCGGTGCGTTGGGTGACGCAGTTGGTGCATTAAAAGGAGTGGTTAAAGTCATGCATGCAATCTCTACATTTAATGCCGTGTTTGCTACGCCATTTGGCAAAGTGGGTATCCGCACAGACGCAAATGCGCTATGTGAAATTGTGTATTTGCCCATCACGGCCGAGGAAATACCGCCCAATAATGCGCTTGCGCGGCGAGCAGTACGCCAAATCGAACGTTACCTTAAGCAGCCTAGCGCTGCCTTTGAGTTGCCGCTGGCCCAAGTGGGCAGCGTTTTCCAGCGCCGTGTATGGCAAGCAATTAGTGCGATTGCGCCGGGGACCGTGATGACTTATGGGCAGCTCGCGCGCGCCATTGGTAGTGCGCCGCGCGCGGTCGGCCAGGCTTGTGGCTCCAATTACTTTCCGTTAGTGATTCCTTGCCACCGGGTGGTTGGCTCAACTGGCATTGGTGGCTTTGCGCATCATGGTGGCGATGGCTATTTCCGTACCGTGAAACGTTGGCTGCTAGCGCATGAAGGTGTTGATTATTGATCCAACCGAGCCGATTCTAAATAGCTTTATTTTATGACCGTATATGACTTAGTGAGTGACCTAAATGGGCGGCAAACCGCCTATTTATGGCAAGGATGAATCGCCCGTGATGACGATAAAATAGTGATGAACTCAGAGGTCAAACCGCTGCCAGCCGACGCAATGATTTTGCGCGCTAGTTTGGCCGCAATCGATACGTTTTGCGACGTTTTATGGCTTGAATATGGGCTGGCGAAGAATACGCTGGAGGCGTATCGGCGTGACTTACGGCTGCTGGCGGAGTGGCTGGCTGAGCACGAGACCACGCTTGATCAGACGAGCGAGGCGCAATTAAGTGCTTATATCGCTGCGCGCAGGGCAGATAAAGCGAGTTCCGCCAATCGGCGGCTCTCGGTCTTTCGACGCTATTGTGCTTGGGCTTTGCGCGAGCGCCGGCTGACGCTTGATCCTACCTTGAAAATCCGCATGGCCAAACAGCCCCTGCGTTTTCCCGCGACTTTATCTGAGGCTCAAGTTGAAGCCCTGCTGGCGGCGCCGGATTTGACCACGCCGTTGGGTTTACGCGATAGAACCATGCTTGAGTTGATGTATGCAAGCGGTTTGCGCGTCTCTGAACTGGTGGGGCTCAAAACGGTAGACGTTAGCCTGAACGATGGGGTGGTGCGGGTCTTAGGCAAAGGCTCGAAAGAGCGGTTGGTGCCGTTTGGCGCAGAAGCGCAAGGCTGGATTGAGCACTATCTGCGCGCGGCGCGGCCCGTGCTATTGCAGGCCCGAGCTGCTGCTGATGCGCTGTTTATTACGGTGCGCGGCGCGGGTATGACGCGTCAGCAGTTTTGGTACATCATTAAACACTATACGCGTCTATCCGGGATTCATGCGCCTTTGTCTCCGCATACATTGCGACACGCTTTTGCGACGCATTTGCTCAATCATGGTGCGGATTTGCGGGTTGTGCAACTGTTGCTGGGTCACACTGATATTTCAACCACGCAGATTTACACGCATGTTGCACGTGAACGGTTGAGTGTGCTGCATGCATCGCATCATCCGCGTGGCTAAGCTATGTCTGGGTGACGGGTTAATGGCTATAATTCAGTTTTTCGCGAGCCAATAGTTAAACGCATTGCAGTGGTCAGTTCTGGCTGCATTCTCTTCAATATTAAAAAGGAAAATTCATGAGCTTCAATCACATTCCCGCTGGTAAAGACTTACCCACTGATTTCAATGTCATTATCGAAATTCCGGCGCAAAGCGAGCCGGTGAAATATGAGGCCGACAAAGAGTTTGGTCTGCTGGTGGTTGACCGTTTTATCGGCACGGGGATGCGTTATCCAGCGAATTATGGCTTTATTCCGCAAACGCTCTCAGGTGATGGCGACCCGGTTGATGTGTTGGTGCTGACGCCTTTTCCTTTGTTGGCGGGTTCGCTGGTCCGCGCCCGTGCGCTTGGCATGTTAAGAATGACGGACGAGTCGGGGGTGGATGCAAAATTAATTGCGGTCCCGGCCGATAAGGTTTGTCCAATGACCGCAGACCTTAAAACCATTGAAGATGTTCCGGCTTATTTAAAAGATCAAATTAAGCATTTTTTCGAGCACTATAAAGCGCTGGAAAAAGGCAAATGGGTCAAAGTGGAAGGCTGGCAAGGCTTGGATGCAGCGCACCGGGAAATTAGCGAAGGGGTGGCGAACTATCGTCAGTAAATAGCTGATGCAATCTACGCTTCAAGATCTTCCCTGTGGCGGCCGTGGGTAATGCTTTAAGCAGGCGGATTTCAGCCGGTTGCTTATACGGCGCCAGGCGCGCAGCGCACCAACTGATGAAGGTTTGCGGCGTTGCGCAGATACCTGGTTTAAGCTCAACAAAGGCGATGATTGCTTCATCGCCTGATCGCGGGCGTCCAATCACGGCTGAATGCATGACATCTGGGTGACTATTTAAAACCTGTTCAATCTCAGCCGGATAAATATTAAAGCCAGAACGGATGATTAATTCTTTACAGCGGCCAATGATATGTAATGCGTTGCTGGCATCCTGGCGGGCTAGATCGCCGGTTTTGAGCCAACCGTCAACCACCGCAGCCTGGGTGGCAATCGCATCACGGTAATAGCCAAGCATGACATTGGGGCCTCGTACCCATAATTCACCGACTTTACCCGGTTTGAGGATGGCCCCATCGGCCGCGACGATCCGCACTTGAATGCCTGGAATGGGTGGGCCAACTGAAGTGTCGGCCGGAGAAACATTCAGTCTAGTTTGGGCAATCGTTGGACTGCTTTCGGTCATGCCATAGCCGTTATGTAGCGGCATAGCGTAGAGTGCTTCAGCGCGCCTCTTAAGAGTGGCATCAAGTGGCGAGCCGCCTGAATAAACAAAGCGTAACTGCGGCGCATGCCAGCGCTCGGGGTGCGCCTGTGCATATTCGATGAGTTTGGCGTGCATGGTGGGTACCCCTTGCAAAATCGTGATGCCCTCATGCGCTAGCGCATGGCAAACGGCTTCAGGCGAGAAGCGGGGGGCGAGCCGCAATGCTGCGCCGGCGAATAATGTGCCGAGACAGACAGAGGCAAGTCCATACACATGCGAGACAGGTAGCACAGCATAGACGATGTCGTTAGCCGTAACGTGACGGAGCGTGCTAGAGACTGCCGCAATAAAAAGTAAGTTGTGGTGCGACAGCATCACACCTTTCGGGGTACCTGTTGTGCCGGTGGTGTAGAGGAGGGCGGCGCACTGTTGCGAACGATCTGTAGTGGGGGGGGCTGCACTAGGTGCCGGGTCATGCGGTGTGAGCGAAGGGTTCAGGCCCAGAGGGCTGGCCGCGGCCTTGGAAAAAGCCAGTGCGCCAATGTCAAACGCGACGCAGGAGGCGTGCCACGCGTGGTCGCGTTGAGCATGCTGTTGTGCCGCGGGAGAGGCCTCAGTCGTGTATACCGTCAGACACGGCTTGGCGTGAGCACGGATCTGCTCAATCTCAGCGCTGCTTAGCCTGGCATTAATGAGCAGTGGCCAGGCGTTGAGTCGGGTGGTCGCGAATATCAGTACAATCAACGCGATACAGTTTTCATTGATGATCATCACCCGATCGTTTGCCTGCACGCCCGCTAGGCGAAGTTGTTGCGCCATTGCATTGATGGCGTCACGCAAGTCCGCATAGCTTAGGCGGCGAGTATTTTCGATGAGTGCCGGCGCTGCCGGATGATGTTGTGCGATACGCTCAGGCAACTCATCAATCCGCTCAGGCAAACTGGCGAGCAGAGCTTGGACCGACTCAGTCTCAGCAAAGTCGCTTGGCGAAACATTTATGATAGAACTATGCGCGCGCTGCATGAGATGTGTAAAAATTGGAACATAAGTTGGCTGGATCAACCTCTAATGAGGTATTCCTAATAGTTTAGCAAATCGGTGCGGATGGCTTCGGTACAATAGTGTCCAATTCTAGCCGAAGTTAATTCCGGTTGATTTCCCTTTTTTTAAGAGCAGATCTATGATTTATCTACTTATTGCGGTTTTGGCTTATTTGATCGGTTCAATCTCTTTTGCCGTGGTCGTGAGTGCGGCCATGAAGTTGCAAGATCCACGCAGCTATGGCTCGAAAAACCCTGGGGCGACCAATGTACTGCGCAGTGGCAGTACACTGGCCGCGGTGCTCACTTTAATTGGCGATGCCTTTAAAGGTTGGTTGGCAGTCTGGCTGACGGTGAGGTTTGTCGATTATTTCGGTGGCCAATACGGTGTGGGTAATGAGGCGATTGGCTTAGCCGCCATAGCCGTCTTTATGGGTCATGTGCTACCGATATTTTTCCGCTTTAAAGGGGGCAAAGGGGTCGCCACGGCGGCCGGCGTGTTATTGGCTATCCATCCTATTCTCGGCCTGGCAACGGCTGCGAGTTGGTTGATCATGGCGTTTTTCTTCCGCTATTCGTCGCTCGCCGCGCTAGTCGCCGCCGTCTTTGCCCCGCTGTATGAAGTCTTTATGTTTGGCTTTGACGCCAGGTCAGTGGCCGTGTTGGCAATGAGCCTGCTGTTAATTTACCGCCATCGCTCAAATATAAAAAATCTATTAGCCGGTAAAGAAGGCCGGATTGATCAAAAATAACTCTAACGAAAAGCGGCTTTAAGCCAGCAGAGCGTCTAAAGGGCGGGTTTAATCCCGGAAATTATTAAAGTCGAGGGGAGTATCTTTGATTTCGTCGCGCAACATCGCCATGACGGCCTGTAAGTCGTCTCGTTTATTGCCGGAGATGCGTACGGCGTCGCCTTGAATGCTCGCTTGTGTTTTGAGTTTACTGTCTTTTACGAGTTTGACAATTTTTTTAGCCAGCTCACCTGACACGCCTTTTTTTACCGTGATCAGTTGCTTGATTTTGTCGCCACCGATTTTCTCGATCTTGCCGTACTCTAAAAAGCGCACATCGACTTGGCGTTTTGCCATTTTGGAAATTAAGATATCTTTGAGTTGGCCGAGTTTAAAATCGTCGTCTGCATAAGCGGTGAGTTCACCCTCTTTTTGTTCAATCCGCGCATCAGATCCTTTAAAATCGAAACGGGTAGAGGTTTCTTTGTTGGTTTGATCAACTGCATTTTTGACTTCAGTTAGGTTTGCTTCGCTAACGATATCGAATGTTGGCATGAATTTCTCCGGAAAAATACACAGGGGTTGTGGCGTTAGCCACGACAGATAGATAAGCTCTTATAATCACCGCTTCGCAAACGCGCGGTAACGATGAAAAAATCTAACCTAGAATAACTCACTATTTTACCGAGGCGGGCTATTTTGCTCAAATCGCTTTTCTGTAGATTGAATAATTATGTCTGAATTGATGACCGATTACGCTTTGCAGGCGCACAACACGTTCGGCTTTAAGGTGCACGCGCGCTATGCGCTACGCATCGAAAATGAGGCCATGCTTAGAGCCGCGTTGGTGGATCCCCGTATCGCTGATTTGCCGCGTTTGGTGCTAGGTGGCGGCAGCAATATCGTGCTAACCGGTGATTTTGATGGGATTGTGTGGTTAATCAGCATGAAGGGCCGGCGTTTAGTGCACGAGGATGAACAGGCTTGGTTTGTGGAAGCAGGCGCCGGTGAGAATTGGCATGAATTTGTGGCTTGGACGCTCGAACAAGGTTGCCCTGGCCTAGAAAATCTTGCGCTGATTCCTGGTCTAGTGGGGGCTGCGCCGGTCCAAAATATTGGCGCATATGGTCTGGAAATAGCTGAGCATTTTGCTACCTTGAGTGCGATTGAGCTGTCGACGGGCAAAACCGTTGTGTTTGATAAGGCTGATTGCGGGTTTGCTTATCGCGATAGTTTTTTCAAACAACAGGGGCGCGGCCGTTTTGTGATTGCCTCGGTGACCTTCCGTTTGCCGAAAAAATGGCGGCCACGCTGTGATTATGCTGATCTTGCTCGACAATTCTCTGTCGCGGGTATGACTGATGCCCAACCGACGCCGCGCGATATTTTTGAGGCAGTGGTAGCGATTCGCCGCGCTAAGCTCCCTAACCCGGCTGAGATTGGCAATGTGGGCAGCTTTTTTAAAAATCCAGCGGTCAGTGCTGAGGATTTTGATTTATTACTGGCGCGCGAAGCAGATATTGTTGCCTATCGTCAGCCCGACCGGCGTGTCAAGCTTGCCGCCGGCTGGCTGATTGAACAGTGCGGTTGGAAAGGGCGTGGGCTGGGGCCGGCAGCGGTTCATGCGCAGCATGCGTTAGTGCTGATCAATAAGGGGGGCGCACAGGGTCAAGACATACTTGAGTTGGCGGGCGCAATTCAGCATGATGTAGATGCACGGTTTGGCGTGCAGCTTGAATTGGAACCCACCGTAATATAAGGTCTATGACGAGCGCCGGCGCCGTGCGTTTTCGGCAATTCTCATGCGTAGTGCATTGAGTTTAATAAAGCCGCCCGCATCGGCCTGATCATAGGCGCCGCCGTCATCGTCAAAGGTGGCAATCGTCTGATCGAACAGGGTTTGCTTGGAGTCACGCGCCACCACGCTGGCACTTCCTTTATAGAGCTTAATGCGCACCCAGCCATTCACGTTTTGCTGGGTGTGATTGATCAGCACTTGCAATGCTTGGCGCTCAGGACTCCACCAATAACCGTTATAAATTAGGGCCGCATAACGGGCCATCAGGTCATCTTTTAGGTGCGCGACTTCACGATCAAGCGTGATGGATTCAATGCCGCGGTGTCCTTTTAACAAAATAGTGCCGCCCGGCGTTTCATAGCAGCCGCGTGATTTCATGCCAACGTAGCGATTCTCGACTAGATCCAAACGGCCAACACCATGCTCGCCGCCTATCCGGTTCAGTTCGGCCAGCATTTGGGCCGGCGTCAAGCGCTGACCATTCAAGGCGATTGGGTCGCCCTGTGCATATTCAAGCTCCAGATAGCAGGGTTGCTCAGGCGCCTGCTCAGGTGCTACCGTCCAACGCCACATATCGGCTTCGGCCTGGGCTTTGGGGTCTTCAAGGTGACGGCCCTCATAAGAAATGTGCAGCAAATTGGCGTCCATTGAATACGGTGCACCGCCTTGCTTGTGCTTCATTTCAATTGGAATACCCGCCTGCTGCGCATAGGCGAGAAGTTTTTCGCGTGACAGCAGATCCCATTCGCGCCAAGGCGCGATGACTTTAATATTCGGCTCAAGCGCATAATAGCCAAGCTCAAAGCGCACCTGATCATTGCCTTTGCCGGTCGCGCCATGGGAGACGGCTTGCGCCCCCGTTTGGCGAGCGATTTCAATTTGCCGTTTGGCAATCAGTGGGCGTGCAATTGAAGTCCCTAGCAGGTACTCGCCTTCATACACGGTGTTGCAACGGAACATCGGAAATACAAAGTCGCGGACGAATTCCTCGCGCAGATCGTCGATAAAAATATTTTCGGGCTGAATGCCAAGCTGTATGGCTTTCTTACGAGCGGGCTCTAGCTCTTCACCTTGACCAATATCGGCGGTAAAGGTAATGACTTCGGCATCATAGTTATCCTGCAGCCATTTAAGGATAACGGATGTGTCAAGCCCGCCTGAATAGGCGAGTACAACTTTGGGGTGAGTACTCATAGTTTATCTAAAGATATATTTAATATTTAATGGCCGATACGGCCCAGTAAAAGGAATTCCATTAAAGCCTTTTGCACATGCAGGCGGTTTTCTGCTTCCTCCCAAACCACGCTTTGCGGCCCGTCAATCACTTCAGCCGTGACTTCTTCGCCGCGATGCGCAGGCAGGCAGTGCATAAAAAGTGCTTCTGGGTGCGCTTGCGCCATCATCGCGGCGTTTACGCACCACTGTGCAAAGGCCTGTCGACGCGCTTCGTTTTCTGCCTCAAACCCCATACTGGTCCAAACATCCGTGGTCACCAGATCAGCCCCTTCGCAGGCAGCAAACGGGTCATCGTATTCTTCGATCCAAGGCAAATTTTCTGCGCTCAGGCGTGCGCGTTCAAGCTGGTAACCAGGCGGGGCTGAAATACGCAGTTTAAAACCGAGAATTTGAGCCGCTTCAGCCCATGTGTAGGCCATATTATTGGCATCACCAATCCATGCCACGGTTTTACCAGAGATCGATTCGCGCCGTTCGCAATAGGTAAAAATATCAGCCAGAACTTGACAGGGATGATATTCATTGGTCAATCCATTTATCACGGGTACCCGTGAATGATCGGCAAACCGCTGCAAAATATCTTGGCCAAAAGTGCGGATCATGATGATATCGACCATCCGCGAAATGACCTGCGCGGCATCTTCAATCGGTTCGCCACGGCCCAGTTGCGTGTCTTTCGTGCTCATGAAGACCGCATGGCCGCCGAGCTGATGGATACCGGCTTCAAACGACAGTCGGGTACGCGTCGAACTTTTTTCAAAAATCATCGCCAGCGTGCAGTCATGCAGTGGATGATAGGTTTCATAGTTTTTGAATTTTTGCTTCAAATAGCGTGCGCGTTCAAACACGTATGTGTATTCGTCAAGCGAAAAATCTTTAAACTGAAGGTAATGGCGAATTTTTTTTGAGTTCATAGAGCAAATACAACAACCTTATTAGCTGCTAGCGCGCGTTCGGCATCGCTGCTTTTTTGAATGAGTATATTAAAGCATAAAGGATTTGCGCGCGTTTGACGAGTCTTGGTTGCTTAAGACAATGATCGATGTAGCTTGCTTCTACGCTATAATCGCAACTGCTTTACACCGAAATTTGCCAGCTTTTTCCATGATCAAAGCGTTACCAAGTGAATATTTTATCCAGGGCGTGACTGAAGACGGGCTGAGATTTCGGCCAAGTGATTGGCCGGAGCGATTATGCGGTGTGATGTCGTCATTTGGGCCTGGCGCCAGTGGCCCGAACGCGCGGCTTAAATATTCCTTCTATGTGCGGCCAGTGATGGTGGGCGATCTAAAATGCGTGGTTGTCGATGAACAGCTACGTACCATTGAACCGATGGCGTTTGATTTCGTGATGAATTTTGCGAAGGATAATCAACTGGTCGTGACCCAAGCGTGTTCGCTGCCTGATCCTGCCGTATAGTCTCTCTTTCGGCCGATAGGCCGATTACTACGTTTATTGCTTGAAGTGGAAGTAGTCTACGTTGCTGCTTTGACCTGTCGCAGCTAACCGCGGCGGGCCTAGCCGATGCGGGTATGGATATGCTGGATACGGGCTTTTGTCTTTCTCATGACAGGTTGCGCTACCTAGCTAAAGCGAAAAGCCATGCAAAAGAAGGTGAGGGTTGCGACTCTCACCTAATGCCAAATAAGGAATTGCGGTACTTTCTGATTGAGAGTAACCGCTGTTTCTCTTTTTGCTATTCAGCAGCAACGGCTGCTGGCACAGACAAACTCTTCACTGCCGCAGCAAGACGGCTTTTGTGACGAGCCGCTTTGTTTTTATGCACGAGCTTTTTGTCAGCAATAATATCGAGCGTTTTCGACGATTGTTTAAATACCTCATTCGCTTTGCTTGCGTCGCCGGCTGCAATAGCCTTGCGAACAGCTTTAATTGCCGTGCGCAGTTTTGAGCGCAAAGCAGAGTTATGAGAATTAGCTTTAGCGGCTTGGCGAGCGCGCTTGCGAGCTTGTGCAGAGTTAGCCATGACAATTCCTTTTGTGTCTGTTCAACCGTAGGATTTCCGACGCAAACAAACGGAATCGGAAAATGACGGGAGTTTCTAGAACCGGCGATTATAACAAGGCCTGCATAAAATTAGCAAATTTAGCGAAATCTGCTTTCTAGGCTACGTATAATATTGCCACATGAATCTACTTAAAACGCTTTTCACGGTGAGCGGATTTACCCTGATCTCGAGGATCACTGGCTTAGTTCGTGAAACGCTGTTCGCTCGCGCATTTGGAACCAGTCTATATACCGACGCGTTTAATATCGCCTTCAGAATTCCGAATTTACTTCGCCGCTTGTGGGCCGAAGGGGCCTTTTCGCAGGCCTTTGTGCCAATCCTCGCCGAATTTAAGAATCAGCAAGGTCAGGCAGCGACTAAAGCGTTAGTCGACGCGAGTGCGACGGTATTACTATGGACTCTTGTGCTGCTATCAATACTGGGGGTGAGCGGGGCTGCATGGATTATTTGGGGGGTGGCAATCGGGCTGCAAGCAGATGCGCATGCGTTTTCTGCCGCCGTGTTTATGACACGCGTCATGTTTCCTTACATTGCATTGGTTTCGCTGGCTTCGCTGGCTTCTGGCATATTGAATACATATCGGCATTTTTCACTGCCGGCAGTGGCTCCGGTTTTGCTTAATCTGAGTTTTATTGTGGCCTCGCTGCTGGTCGCGCCTTATTTGGACACGCCCATTTATGCGCTTGCTTTTGCGGTGATGGTTGGGGGTGTTTTGCAGTTGGCCGTGCAATTGCCGGCGCTGGCAAAACTTGGCATGCTGCCAAAAATTAACCTTCATCCATTGAAGGCATTGACGCACCCTGGCGTTAAGAGAATCCTGGCGAAGATGCTGCCGGCTACTTTTGCCGTATCGGTCGCACACCTTAGTCTGATGATCAATACCAATATTGCATCGAGACTGGCATCAGGCAGTGTCTCATGGTTGTCGTACGCAGATCGCTTAATGGAGTTCCCAAGTGCTTTATTAGGCGTGGCGCTGGGCACCATTTTGCTGCCAAGTTTGGCGCAGGCGCATACTGAAGCGGATGCCGTTGAATATTCAGCGTTGCTTGATTGGGGTCTAAGGTTGACGTTCTTGCTAGCGGCGCCAAGCGCGATTGCGCTGTTTATTTATGCTGAGCCGCTGATTGCAACGCTGTATCACTATGGCCGTTTTAGTGCAGTTGATGTCGCGATGGTGAGCCGTGCTTTAAGTGCTTATGGAATTGGGCTGGTTGGTTTAATTTTGGTTAAAATTCTCGCGCCAGGCTTTTACGCCAAGCAAGATATCAAAACACCCGTCAAAATCGCCTTGTTTGTGCTCGCCATGACACAACTGTGTAATTATTTCTTCGTGCCGTTTTTTGCGCATACGGGATTGTCATTGTCGATCGCAATTGGCGCGTGTATTAATGCCTTACTGCTTTTTGTTGGCTTATGTAAAAAGGGCATTTATACGCCATCGCCGGGTTGGGGGCGCTTTTTTGCACAACTGGCTTTTGCTTGTTCTGCCTTGGCGGGTGTCCTGTGGTGGTTCCGCCAACATTTCGATTGGCTTGAACTAGGGGCATCGCCGATCCTAAGGATGGCTTTGCTGGCGGCCAGTTTGATGAGTGTGGCAGCGATTTATTTTGCGATATTGCGGCTGTTGGGATTCAACTACACTTGGTTCAAACGACAGATGCGGTGACGGGTTCCGCATCTGCACGTCATTGCTTGATTTGGTTTTTATTGCAGTGCATCAAAAATCCGCTGGCGAATTTCGTCAACGCTGCCTTGCCCGCTGATGCGCCGGTAGTGGGGCGCTGCAATTGGGCTATTGTTGTTTTCAACGCGGTTCGCCCAATTAGCGTAGTAATCGACTAATGGTTTTGTTTGCTCGAGATAGACAGACAGTCGTTTGCGGACCGTCTCTTCCTCGTCATCTTTGCGCTGAATCAGCGCCTCACCTGTGACATCGTCTTGGTCTACAATCTTGGGCGGATGAAATTTTATATGGTAGCTGCGGCCCGAGGCGGGATGCACGCGGCGCCCGCTCATGCGCACAATAATTTCATCAAATGGCACGTCGATCTCAACCACGTAGTCAAGCGCTACGCCTGCGTGTCTCATGGCTTCAGCTTGGGGCAAGGTGCGTGGGAAACCGTCAAAAAGATAGCCGTTGGCACAGTCGGGTTGCTGTAAGCGTTCTTGGACCAAACTAATGATGAGTTCATCTGGCACCAACTCGCCAGCATCCATAAAGCCGCGAGCTTTGAGGCCAAGCGGTGCTCCGGCATTGATCGCGGAGCGGAGCATATCACCGGTCGAAATTTGCGGGATGCCAAATTTTTCTCGGATCAAGTTTGCCTGGGTACCCTTGCCTGCGCCAGGGGGGCCGAGCAGGATCAAACGCATGATGTCATTCTCCGAATAGTGTGGTTTATTGCGCTACGCAATATGTGAAAACAGTTGATTATGCCATGGTTGCTTGGCTTAAGTTTTCTGACTTGAATTAGGGCGCGCATTTTGCGATAGCTTGAAAGTGCTTGCGCACACGAGCAAGATCAGCTGGCGTATCAACCCCCGCGCTGGGTACTTGGTCTGTGATGAGCACCGCAATACGCTCGCCATGCCAGAGTGCGCGTAGTTGTTCGAGGGCCTCAGCTTGTTCAAACGGCGCCGCGGTTAAATGTGGGAAACGGCGCAAAAAAGCCGCACGGTAGGCATATAAACCGATGTGCCGATAGACCGCACAGGGTGGGCTTGGCATCGCTTGCAGATTGGGCCAGTGGGCCTGGTACGCATCGCGCGCCCAGGGAATCGGTGCGCGTGAAAAATAAAGCGCGCGACCCCCTATGTCCAGCACGGTTTTAACCACATTAGGATCAAATATCTCTGAGGGATCCGTGATCGGGTGGGCCGCGGTGGCGATCGCGCAGTCTTGTTGACTGGCTAGATGGGCGACGACACTTTGTATCAGTGCCGGTTCTAACAGTGGCTCGTCACCTTGCGCATTCAGCACAATCGTCTCGTCGCTCCACCCAAAATGCTCAGCCACTTCAGCTAATCGATCCGTGCCAGACAGATGAGTTTGGCGCGTGAGTACAGCTTGAAAGCCGTATTGCTGTGCAACCTCGATAATGGCTTGCGTATCGGTGGCGATAATCACCTGTTGCGCGCCGGCTGCACGCGCGCGCTTGGCCACGTGCACGACCATCGGTTGCCCGTCAATCTCAAGCAGCGCTTTGCCAGGCAAGCGGGAAGACGCTAGTCGAGCTGGGATGACAGCGATAAAGGGCTGAGAGGCGAGCGCATTAACTGCGCTGGAGCCAACAAAATCACGCATTGGATAAATATATTGATTACTCAGGTTTGCTGGTGGCTACCGGTTCAAGCAGCTTGCCTTCGACGGTTTGGCGAGCTTGTTCAACAATCATCACGGGAATGCCGTCGCGAATCGGATAAGCGAGCTTATCGACATGGCAAATCAATTCGTGCGCTGCACGATCATGAGTGAGTGTGCCTTTGCACAATGGGCACACCAGAATTTCAAGTAAACGAGGATCCACGGACTTTCTCTGTAATAAGGGTCAGTAGGCGTGAATCAAGCGTAGCATCAACTGGAACAACCCACAGCCGCGCATCACGCCAACCTTGGCATTTTACTGCATCCTTTTCGGTAATTAGAATGATTTCAGCGGATGTATCGCTAAACGGATTAGCGCTATAAGCAAAATGATCGGGGAGCGCGCGGGTCGCGGTTAAGGTGAGACCCTGCGTGCGCAAAGTTGCAAAAAAACGTTCGGGCTCACCAATCCCGGCGGCGGCCAGGATGCGTTGGTTAACAAATTGATTCAGCGGCCGGCGCAAAGAAGGGTTATCTAAATGCCAGGCGGCTCCTGTGGTCAAGTTTAATGCAAAAGTGTTTGGCCAACTCGGCAATGCATTAGGAGCGGAGCCGTTAATCAAGGTTGCATCGCGCCGGCGGGACATCGGTTCGCGCAATGGGCCAGCAGGCAAGAGTAAACCGTTGCCACCGAGCCGCTGATCGAAGACCACCAATTCGACTGCACGGGCGAGCCGATAGTGCTGTAAGCCGTCATCGCTGATGAGCAAATCCACTGCTGGATGGGTCGTGCATAATGCGCGCGCGGCAGCGACTCTATCAGGGCAGACCCATACTGGCGCACCTGTGCGTTGGGCAATTAAAAGTGGCTCATCGCCGACTTCAGTCGCGTCGGATTGCGCGCTGACTGCACGTGGTGCTTTAACCTGCGCACCATAGCCCCGTGAAATAACGCCTGGATTAAACCCTGCCCGGCGCAATCCGTCGATCAGCGCAATCACGGCAGGCGTTTTGCCGGTACCGCCAACGGTGACATTACCGACAATGATGACTGGCACAGACATATGTTCAACCCGGCGTAAGCCAAAGGTAAAACTTGCTCGCCGTAACGCAGCAGTGATACCGAACAGGTAAGACCATGGCCGTAGCGCCCAAGAAAATAAGCCCCTACGCTGCCATTCACGCCATACATAGTGTTCGAGATGCAGCTTCCAGTTTTTTAGCATATCTATGCTGAACCATCCTAATTTCAGTGCGCCGATCGAGATAGCGCTTAAGTACGATAACGCTTAAATACCTTAGATTGAGCAAGGTTTATCGACGGTAAGTCCAGGATTTTTTTTAAAATCGCTAACAGTGTTGGTCAATACCGCAATAGATACGTTGACGTAAAAAATTATACGTAAAATGTGTATTTTATGTAATGTTTGTTGCCGATAAATAGGTGGCTTCACGTATGTCACTATAAAATATGCGATATAGCAGGTGATCTCAATCGACCAAAAGATATATGGAAATTAAAAGCAGTTGGCCAGTGTCAAACGGCGGCGAGACGGTTCTTTCTGTGTCGGCATTAAATGGTGCAATCAGCACGACCCTTGAACGGACATTTCCGCTCATCTGGGTGGCGGGTGAAGTCTCGAACTTTACCTGTGCAGCAAGCGGCCATTGGTATTTTTCTTTGAAAGATAGCGCGGCTCAGATTCGTTGTGTCATGTTCCGTATGCGTGCGCAGTCAATGTCGTTTGTGCCGGCGAATGGGGATCGGATTGAAGTACGGGCATTGGTCACAGTCTATGAACCAAGAGGTGAGGTTCAACTTAAGATTGAAGCCATTCGTCGTACCGGGCAAGGCCAGCTTTATGAAGCTTTTTTACAGCTTAAGCAAAAACTTGAAAGCGAAGGATTGTTTGCCGTATCAAGGAAACGAGAGCTGCCCCCTTATCCTCGCACGATCGGTATTGTTACATCGTTGCAAGCGGCTGCGCTACACGATGTTTTAACCACCCTTAGGCGTCGCGCACCGCAGCTGTCTGTGATTGTGTATCCATCTCCAGTACAAGGGGTAGAGGCGGCGGTTAAACTAGCCAACATGATCGAATGTGCCAATCAGCGGGCTGAAGTTGAGCTGCTGATTATTTGCCGCGGAGGTGGCTCACTGGAAGATTTGTGGGCCTTCAACGAAGAAACTTTAGCGCGTGCGATTGCCGCCAGTCACTTACCTATTGTCAGTGGCGTTGGCCATGAAACGGATTTTACGATTGCGGATTTTGTGGCTGATCAACGCGCACCCACGCCAACTGGCGCGGCTGAACTGGTCAGTCCGGCCCGTGAGATGTTATTGCGCGAGCTTGAGCAATCTCGGCGACAGCTGATGCGTGCTTGTGCGCGTTTAGTTGAAGATCGTGCACAGCAGTTGGATTGGCTGGCACGTGGCTTGCTGAACCCGGCTGAGCGACTGCGGCGGCAACAAAATCAACTGCAGCAGCAAGCGACACGTTTAGCTATGGCTTTTGCGCAGCCGCATGCACAACGGCGTGCAACGCTGCGTGAAGCGACGGCGAAGCTCGAGCTTTTAAGCCCACGACGCACCTTAGAGCGAGGTTATGCTGCTTTACTAGACCCCCGCAGCCAACACGCGATACGCTCGCCGGCCACTTTGGCAAAGATGTCTCAGATCGTAGTTCATTTAGCGCAGGGCAGCGCGGATGTTGAGCTGACTCGGGTACAGCCACGCTCGGAAGTCGAGTTCTAATTTGCTCGTATAGACTAAGTCGCCTAGAATGATAGATTAATTCTTACCTATTTATTTAGCCAGTAGAAAAAAGGAACTTTACCCATGGAACATATTCTGCCTCCTTTGCCATACGCAAAAAATGCACTCGCGCCCCATATGTCAGAAGAAACGCTTGAGTTTCACTATGGCAAGCATCATCAAACGTACGTTACGACCCTGAATAAATTAGTTGTAGGGACAGAATTCGAGAATTTGTCGCTTGAAGCCATCATTAAAAAAGCCTCTGGCCCGATTTTTAACAATGCTGCCCAAACCTGGAATCACACTTTCTTCTGGCATAGCTTATCGCCACAAGGAGGCGGGCAGCCAACGGGGGCGCTGGCTGAGGCGATCAACCGCCAATGGGGGTCATATGATCAATTTAAAGAAGCCTTCACTAAAGTTGCGATTGGCACTTTTGGCTCTGGTTGGGCTTGGCTGGTCAAAAAAACCGATGGTTCACTCGATCTTGTTTCAACCAGTAATGCGGCAACCCCGCTTACGACGGATGCAAAACCGTTGCTGACATTGGATGTTTGGGAGCATGCCTATTACATTGATTATCGCAATGTGCGTTTGAATTTTGTAGAGGCGTTTTGGCATATGGTGAATTGGGAGTTTGCGGCGCACAACTTCGGCGCTTAAGCGCTTCATATCGTGCGGCAAGAAACTGACGCTAGGCTCAGATTTAGCGGGAGGTTTCTTGCCATGCGGGCAATCCACTGATCGTCATGCCAGGCTGGATGCCTTTTGCAGCAAACCAGCCACGGTTCATTTCTAGGGCATAGCGGCCAGCCCGCGTAGGGCAGTGATTCGCCATTGTCTCAGGGTTCATTTCAGCGATGTCGGTGATGGTGCCGCTGTCGTCAATAAAAGCGATCGCAAGCGGGAGCTTGGTGTTTTTCATCCAGAAGCAATGCTGAGCACTTTCATCAAAGACAAATAACATGCCTTCATTGGGCCCGAGATTGGTGCGATGCATTAAGCCTTGTTGGCGGTCAGCTTCATTCGCCGCGACTTCAGCTCGTACTGAATATATGCCGATGGCGAGTGTCATCACGGGCAGTTTTTTGTGGTGTTTAAACGGGACCGACTGAGCTTGAGCGGAAGTGGCAAGTAATGCTATGCCGCTGATGCTTAGCGCCAATGTAATGAGCGAGGCCGGAAATAAAAGGCGTGACAGAAAGTGCATGGAATGACTCCTGAGAGAACCGCAGCAGAAAGTGACAAATGCGCTGTATGCGCTGCGCAAGTTCGTTAAAAACACTAGGGCCTGTTAACAATCATAGTAACCAGATATAAGTGCAAACGAGGTTAAGGAAAGAAGAGAAGAATTCATAATTGCTCGGATCCAAATCAAACGGGGTTCGTTGAGTAGATATGTAAAGAGGCACGAATTCACGTTGCCGATGTAGGTCGCTCACCGACAACTTACCTTGTTCTATGCAGAACTTGCGCCCAGCTGCCTCAGCAGCACCCTATTTTGAAGGCTTAAATTGCGAGCATTTTCGATCCGTGCATCTGTCGCAGTCAGTGTGGTCTGTGCTGAAGTCCACTCTAACGTGATTTGACCAATTTGGCCTAAATCTTTGCTAGAGACTCGCCACAGGCGAACGGCTTCGTCCTGTCCCCCGGTAGCAAGCATGGTAGCTCCATCAGGCAAGGTTTGCCACACAGCTGTATTGACAACTCTAACAAAGCTTCGTAGCGTCGCCTGACAAGCGCCCGTGTGGACAGACCATAGCTTCACCGTACAATCCTCACTAGACGACGCGAGCCACTGACTATCGGGCGAAAACGCGACGCTCCTCACACCTCCCAGATGCCCAGTATAGGTATGCATAAGAGATCGATCACCGGAGACGCGCCACAGCTTCATCGTCTTATCCTCAGCGCCAGAGGCTAACCACTGACCATCGGACGAAAAAGCAACACTATTCACCTCCTCCTCATGTCCAGCATAGGTATGGGCAAGAGATCGATTGCCGGAGACGGACCATAGTTTCACCGTCCTATCAAAATCTCCAGACGCGAGCCACTGACTATCGGGCGAAAACGCGATACTATTCACACCAATCTCATTTACAGTATAGGTGTGAGCAAGAGATCGATCGCCAGAGACGAACCACAGCTCCACCGCACTATTCCCAGCAGACGCTAGCCACTGGCCGTCAGGCGAGAACGCAAGACTAGTCAAATAATACGGACGCTCTGCATAGGTATGCACGAGAGATCGATCGCCAGCGACAAGCCACAACTTTAGCTTCTTCCCATAACCATCGCCAGAGGCTAACCACTGGCCATCGGGCGAAAACGCGATACTATTCACACCACTCTCACGTTCAGTATAGGTGTGCGCAAGAGATCGAACGCCGGAGACGGACCATAGCTTCACTTTCTCATTATGCCCACCGGCAGAGGCTAACCACTGACCATCGGGTGAAAACGCGACACTCCTCACCCAAGGGTTAGGCCCGCCATGGGGGTACATGAGGGTGAAAGACTGATTATTGGATATGGGTCGTTGCTCCACCCTCTTATCTTCATCTCCAGACGCTAACCACTGGCCATCAGGTGAGAACGCAAGACTTCTTGCTCCGCCAGTATTACTAGTATATTGACGCGTGATAGTTCGATAACTGGAAACAGACCACAACTTCACCATTCGACTACTACCACTAAACGCCAACCACTGGCCATCAGGCGAAAACACAAGATTTTTTGCCCTTTGCGGACCCTTCATATAGGTGCGCACAAGAGAGCGATCGCCGCAGACAAGCCACACCGTTGCCTGTGCACTAATACCTCCAGAGGCCAACCACTGCCCATCAGGCGAAAACGCGACACTCGTCACACCTCCCAGATACCCGGTATAGGTATGCACAAGAGATCGATCACCGGAGACGCGCCACAGCTTCATCGTCTTATCCTCAGCGCCAGAGGCTAACCACTGACCATCGGACGAAAGGGCAACACTATTCACCCCCTCCTCATGTCCAGCATAGGTATGGGCAAGAGATCGATCACTAGCGACAAACCACAGCTTCACTGTCTTATCCTGACTTCCAGAAGCTAGCCACTGGCCATCGAACGAAAACGCCACGCTATTTACAGTACTCTCATGCCCGGCATAGGTATGCGCGAGAGATCGATCGCCAGCGGCAAACCACAGTTTTACTGCCTGATCCTGACCACCAGACGCTAGCCACTGACCATCGGACGAAAATGCGATACTCTTTACCTGATCTTCATGCCCGGCATAGGTATGCTCCCATTGCAAAGCTTTGGCCTCATAGAGCTGAATATCATTGCCCTCCACTACCGCAAGCCAACGACCATCCGGCGAATAACAACACGCCAGAGCAGGCTGTTTCATTTTTAAAACTGGCCTTTCACCCAAGGCCACTCCAGCTAAGTCTGCCCCATCTAAATTCGCCTCCCGTAGCCAAGCGCGGCTCCAATTCACCTCTCTTAAGTCTGCATTTTTAAATTCCGTATGGTCAAACACCCCATGGCTTAAATCTGCCCCGGGGACTCGAATGCCTTCGAAATTCTGTCTGGTTAAAGGTACGCCAGCTTTGACTAAGAGCGTCAAGGCATTAGCTGCTGTGACTTGTACCTCATCGGTTTTAGATCTTTCGACCCAATGCAGTAGCTTTTGTTTTAACTCAGGCTCTAGTTCGATTCGTTGATTTAAAAATCCAAATATCGCTGGATCATTAACAAGACGCAGTAGCTCAAATAATGCCGGCTTCTCTACCACCTGATCAAGTTGCCCCGCTTCCCATAGCCTCTGCAATTGATTCAATGCAAAGGCTCGTAAACTCGCATCCGAGCTGGCTAGAGTCTGCTGATCTTTCGATCGGATCCTTTGCTGCAGCAAGTGTAATTTCAGCACGGGTGAATCCACCGCATCACCATTACGAGTCACCGTAGTCAGTGCTTCAAAGAAACTCTCCTGATCCCATGGTTGTAGATGATTTTCTATTTCTGCTCGAACTTCGACGGGTAGCGAGAGTAATGACGGCGCTAGAGATTTTTGTACTACGGGATAGGATGGAATGACAGCGCTCGTAATAGGGCTTAACATGGATATCTTTATTTAATGATGTGGGTATCAGTAGAAAAAATTCTACATTGGCCAGGATTGTACTGTAATCTCCCCATTTTTAATCTGTCTCTTGATCACAAGTCAACCGCCAATTGCTGACTGATTTGGTAGCCCTGGACACGCTCCTGCAAACGAAACCAGCCATGCCACATGGTGCTCCAGCTTGATCGGCCAGTACGCTTAGTATCGGTAAATCCCCCCAGTTTGGCCAATGCCAAATAGGCCCAGCGAGCAGGAGGAGGAAAGGGTGGCGGTGAACTATGCTCGGTAGATCGTCACAAGATTTTCCATTCGTCTTCGCTTAGTACTTCGTCGCACTTTCCGGCTGACTGATTATCCGGCGCTTCCTGGATTTCATGAAGTTGCAACAACCGCACAGCAAGAAACGCTGTAATAACTTAAGCTTACAAACACATAGTATAAAGAAAAATCTAATTCTCAGAATTTTTCCAACGCCCCGGTTAATCAGGCATGCGCTGTCGTCGGTCGCACAGGCTGAATCGCAAGGCATAACCCCATGGCTTTAAGAACAGCCGATAAACTGCTCAGCACAGGGTTACCATTCAGCGATAAGGTTCGGTAAAGCTGCGTTGGACTCAGATGCGCTTTCTCAGCGATTGTTTGCACCCCACCAAAAGCTTTTGCTATCTGGCGTAAGGCAGTCAAGAGTTCCCTTTGATCACCGTCTTCAAGAATACTATTGAGTAATTGAAGAACATAGGCTGGATCATCTCGATATAGCTCAACCATTGCTTCATTGTGCAGTTTATCTCTCATCGTCTTTCTCCTTTGCTAATCTTTCCAATACGCGCAGGCTCGGTCTATATCTGCGTATTGTGTTCGTTTATCGCCAATCAAAGTAAATATTTTTCTCAGCAGCAGTCAGGTAAAAATACTCATGCTTAATCGGTGTATAATTCTTGTGTCTTATATAAGAGTTGGCTAAATTTCTTAAGCCCTTTATGTGTATCTAAGCACGTCCCCTATTGGAGAATTCGACATGGCCTATCAGCATATCAAAGTTCCAGCTGGTGAAAAAATTACCGTCAACGCGGATTTTTCAATCAATGTTCCTGACCAGCCCATTATTCCTTATATTGAGGGAGATGGTATTGGCGTCGACATCACGCCGGTGATGATCGAGGTGGTTGATGCGGCGGTTCGCAAAGCGTATGGCGGTAAAAAAAAGCTCAACTGGATGGAAGTCTATGCCGGTGAGAAGTCGACCCAGGTTTATGGCGCTGATGTCTGGTTGCCTGATGAAACATTGGCCGCGGTCAAAGAATACAGTGTGTCGATCAAAGGGCCATTGACGACCCCGGTGGGGGGCGGTATTCGTTCTTTGAACGTGGCGTTACGCCAAGCACTTGATTTGTATGTCTGTCTGCGTCCAGTCCGTTATTTCAAGGGCGTGCCTTCACCGTTGCGCGAGCCGGAAAAGACCGATATGGTGATTTTTCGAGAGAACTCAGAAGATATTTATGCGGGCATTGAATGGGCCGCTGATTCCGCGCAAGCGAAAAAAGTCATCCGTTTTTTGCAAGAAGAAATGGGCGTGACGAAAATCCGCTTTCCGCACACCTCAGGGATTGGCATCAAGCCAGTATCACGCGAGGGGACTGAGCGGTTAGTGCGCAAGGCGATCCAGTATGCCATTGATAACGATCGCCAATCGGTGACGCTGGTGCACAAAGGCAATATCATGAAATATACGGAAGGGGCATTTCGTGATTGGGGCTATGCGTTGGCGCAGAGAGAATTCGGCACACAGTTGATCGATGGTGGCCCATGGGCGAAATTTAAAAACCCAAAAACAGGTCGCGAGATGATTGTTAAAGATGTGATTGCGGATGCCTTTTTGCAACAAATTTTGCTGCGCCCAGCTGAATATGATGTGATTGCGACGCTTAATTTGAATGGGGATTATGTCTCGGATGCGCTAGCGGCTCAAGTGGGCGGGATCGGCATTGCACCCGGTGCGAATTTGTCTGATTCGATTGCGATGTTTGAGGCAACGCATGGCACGGCGCCTAAATACGCCGGTAAAGACTATGTGAATCCAGGTTCAGAGATTCTTTCTGCGGAGATGATGCTGCGCCATCTGGGCTGGTTTGAAGCTGCCGATATCATTATTGCGGCAATGGAGAAGTCGATCTTACAAAAGCGCGTGACCTATGATTTTGCGCGCTCGCTTGAAGGGGCAACGCAAGTCTCGTGCTCGGGTTTTGGCAGGGTTCTAATCGAAAATATGGGAAAGTAGGGCGGTCATAAAAGAAACGGCCGCATTATTAAATGCGGCCGTTCTTTAAAACAAAGGGTTTTTAACCGACTTTATACCTTTTGGATATTTGAAGCCTGTTTGCCTTTAGGACCATCTACGATGGTAAAGCTGACCCTATCACCTTCAGCCAATGATTTGAAACCATTGGATTGAATTGCTGAAAAATGGGCGAAGAGATCTTCACCGCCTGTATCAGATGTGATAAACCCAAAACCTTTACCGTCGTTAAACCACTTGACTGTGCCTAGGCAGCGGTCTGCGTTCTGATCAATTGACATATACAACTTTCCTTCTACTCTTGTTACTTCAACCACGAGCGCGGTTCGAAAAGCTAGACGACTTGCGCCACTCCCTCCTCACTTAAGCTCACCCCGGCGCTTCTTTTATAAAAAACGCGCCAACCTGATTGTTGGGTCTCTGGGGTTCTGTGTCAAGCTTTTTTTGAATTATTATACATTTTTTATTCTAAATAGTTGCGCTGCAAGCGCTGCAATCAGGCTGTCGGGCGATCTGCAATGAACGCCAATTCATCTGCAACGCATCCAGTAATAACAGCCGGCCGGTTAGGGAGGTGCCTATTTGTGCGATCAGGCGGAGGGCTTCCGCGGCCTGCATCGAGCCGATAATGCCAACCAATGGCGCAAATACCCCGGTTCTAGAGCAACTCATTTCTGCCGATGCCGGCGCTGGCGGGAAAAGGCACGCATAACAAGGGGAATTCGCTAAACGTAGATCAAAGGTGCTAATTTGCCCATCAAAACGCAACGCGGCGCCTGATACGAGCGGTTTACGATGCGTAATACACGCCTGATTAATCAGGTGGCGGGTGGCGAAATTATCGGTACAGTCAAGGACTACGCTAGCGCGCGCAACCCATTCATCCAGCACCGCCGCATCAGCGTATAACGCCAATGCATTGACCTGAACTTCTGGGTTAAGACGCGCTAGCGCCGCGCGTGCGGCGGATACTTTGGCTTGGCCAACTGCTTCGGTGGTGTAAATAATTTGCCGTTGCAAATTGGCCAGATCGACCGTGTCCCCATCCATCAACGTCAAGGTGCCAATGCCTGCGGCAGCAAGGTAGAGTGCGGCTGGCGAGCCGAGCCCGCCAGCGCCAATAATCAGGACGTGGGCATCCAGGAAAAGTTGCTGCGCCTCAATCCCCAGCTCATCCAGAAAGATATGCCGGGAATAGCGTAGAAGTTGTTCGTCATTCATTGTCGCAACCCGCCTAATTTGCTGGCGCAACGGTTGGGCGAGCAGATTTATTTGCCGCGATTGCGCGCTCGATTTTCGATTTTGATAATTGTACTGGTTCACCTTTTAGCTGACGCAGGGCTTGTTGCAGCATAAAGTCTTCTTTGCTGCCAAAAATAGCCGGAGCGCGTTCGCGGTCTTTGTCACGTTGCTCAGGTGTTTTTTTGGCGTTTTCTGTTTCAAGTTCACGCAATTGCTTAATGCGCTGTTGCTCGCGGAGTTCTTGTTGTTTTTGCTCGTTCGGGTCTTGTATATTGGCTAGGTGATTTGAATAATCAACCTCGCGTGTGATGAAAACGTCGTTTGGGTCGCCCTCTGAATATTGATCAACCGGCATATCCGGAAGGATGCCCTTGTTTTGGATTGACAGGCCGTTTGGCGTGTAATAGTAGGCCGTGGTTAAGCGTAGGGCGGTATCCGTGGTGAGGGGGCGCACGGTTTGTACGGAGCCTTTGCCAAAGGTCGCTTGGCCCATAATCAGTGCGCGTTGGTGGCCTTGTAGTGCGCCTGCAACAATTTCAGAGGCCGATGCCGAATATGCATTGGTTAAGACAATGATGGGCACGGTTTTAAAAATAACCGGCAAATCTTTTAAAGGGTCTGTGCTGAGTGAGGGCAAGCGGTAATGCGCAAAGGTGCCGCGATAGGTTTCTTTAGCATGGGTTTCTTGGCCGTTGGTTGAAACAATGGTTGCATTGAGTGGCAAGAAAGCGCTGGAAACACCGACTGCGCTTTGCAATAAGCCGCCGCCGTTACTGCGCAAATCCAGCACCAAGCCTTTTAGAGGTTGAGTGTGCGGCTGTTTTTTGACAAGTTCTTCGAGTTTTGTGGCGAGATCAGCTACCGTGCGTTCCTGAAAACTGGTGATGCGGACCCACGCATAGCCCGCTTCGATCATTTTTGTTTTGACGCTCTGCACATGGATTTCAGCACGTGTAATGGTCATCGGATACATCCGATTGGCGCTTTTTCGATAAATGGTCAGCGTCACAGGAGTCCCCGCTTTGCCCCGCATCAGTTTAACCGCTTGGTCAAGCGTCATGCCGCGCACAGGTTTGTCATCAATGCGCGAGATTAAATCGCCAGGTTGAATGCCCGCCCGAAATGCGGGGGTGTCTTCAATCGGTGAAATAATTTTGATCAGCCCGTCTTCTTGCGAAATCTCGATGCCCAGGCCAGCAAAGCGCCCCCGTGTTTGCTCCTGGAGTTCTTTATACTCTTTTTGATCGAGATAAGACGAGTGCGGATCTAAGCTTGAAACCATGCCTTTGATCGCGGCGGTGAGCAGTTTTTTATCGTCAACTGTTTCGACATAGTCGTGTTTGACCTGTCCAAATACCTCTGCTAAAAGTCGCAATTGATCAAGTGGCAGCGGCGCATCATGATGGTTTTGCGCCGCGGCAGAAAATTGCAACGTAGCCAGTACGCCCGTCACCAGACCAAGGGCGATGAAGCTGATGTATTTGAGGTGTTTACGCATGGAATATAGGGCTAAGAGCTGTCAAAGTGAGTTCAATTGTGGCACATTTTTTAAGCAAAATGCCACTGTGCGTGCATTAGCTTAAGCCGCCTGACCGTGACCAGCAGGGGTTTTTTGCGCGTTCTTAAGATCTTCGTGTTCGCTTAAATAGGCACGCCAGACTGGCTTGAGTGTTGCGTCGAGTTCATACACCAGGGGCACGCCATTTGGAATGTTCATGCTCAGAATATCTTGATCGGAAATGCCTTCAAGGTATTTGATCAAGGCTCGCAGTGAATTGCCATGCGCGGCGATGATAATGCGTTGGCCCGCTTTGATGGCAGGCGCTATCGAGTCATTCCATAAAGGCAAGACCCGGGCCACCGTATCTTTTAAGCACTCGGCTAGTGGCAACTCGCTCTGAGGGATTTTTACATAACGCTGATCACTGTAGGACGTGCGCGGATCTGAGGGGTCCAGCGCTGGCGGCGGCGTTTCATAGCTGCGGCGCCATTGTAAAACTTGTTCCTCGCCATATTGTGCGGTTGTTTCGGCTTTGTTTAAACCGGTCAAGGCACCGTAGTGGCGTTCATTGAGGCGCCATGAGTGGGTCACGGGTAGATACAAAAGATCCATTTCGTCTTGAATGTGCCAAAGTGTGCGAATGGCGCGCTTTAAGACTGAGGTGTACGCAAGATCGAAGGTATAGCCGGCGTTTTGTAACAGCTGCCCGGCTTGGCGAGCTTCATTGATGCCTTGCTCGGTGAGATCAACGTCAGCCCAGCCAGTGAAGCGGTTCTCTTTGTTCCACGTCGATTCGCCGTGACGGATGAGGACAAGTTTATACATGTAAAATAAAAGTAGTCGTAAAAAAGTACAGAAAATAAGCGAAAACAAACGCTTCATCAGCATAATTTTGAATAATCGAGCCAGATTTACTAACCGTCAAGCATTTATTTTATATAATGTGAGGATAACTTTTCTTAATTATCGGAATTCCCGTGAAATTTTTCACTGACTACACTAATCTTGCTCTGCTTGTTGCCGCCCTGATTGCGGGCGGGTTGTTACTCTGGCCAAGCTTGATGCGCCGTGGCCGCGATTTGTCGGTGCAACGGGCAACGCAATTCATTAACCATCGCAATGCAACGGTGATCGATCTCAGAACCGCTGCTGAGTATGGCCAAGGCCATTTGCCCCAAGCTCGCCATGTGGCGTGGGATGGGCTTTCTGCAAAAGTGCTGCAAATTGCTAAAAACAAGGCGCATCCAGTGCTGTTAACGTGTCAGACTGGCCGGCGTTCGCATAAGGCGCTCGCAGTTTTGAAACAAGCCGGATATACCGAAGTATTTGTCTTGCAAGGCGGCTTAGCCGCGTGGCAGCAAGCAGGCATGCCAGTCATAAAATAAGGATCATGATGAAAAAAGTGCTCATGTATAGTAAGCAAACATGTCCATATTGCGATATGGCCGAGCGCTTGCTGAAGGCGCGTGGTGTCGAGCATATCGAAAAAATCGCGATCGATAAGGACCCAGCCCAGCGCGATGAAATGATTCAGCGTACGGGTCTGCGCACGGTGCCACAAATTTTCATCGACGGCACCCATATAGGCGGCTATGACAAATTGGCCGCGCTGGATCGTAATGGTGAGTTAGTCTCTCTGCTCGCAGTGAGCGCGTAATCCATTTTGAATTGTTTGACTTAACAACTAGAATCGTTCGACTTAAACTGTAACTGTAAGGAATATGATGGCAACCGAAAGTACCCCACAAAATACGCAGCCTGTATTTAATATTCAGCGCCTCTATCTTAAGGATTTGTCGCTTGAACAGCCTAACTCACCGGCCATTCTGAGTGAGCTTGAAAAACAAGCCCCGACGATTGAAATCGAGGTTAGCCTGAAAGCGGAAAAGATTTCAGAAGAAATCTATGAGAGCGTGGTTTCGACTGTGGTGACAGCAAAACTAAAAGATAAAGTTGTGCTTTTGATCGAAGCAAAACAAGCCGGCCTATTTGAGGTCCGCAATATCAAAGAAGAACAAATGGATCCGCTGCTACATATTGCTTGTCCGTCGATTGTTTTCCCTTATTTGCGTGCAAATTTGGCTGATGCAGTCACACGTGCTGGTTTTCCGCCAATTCATCTTGCTGAAATTAATTTCCAGTCATTGTATGAGCACCGTTTGGCACAGCAGGCAGAAGCCAAAAAAGAAGCGCCCGCGCAAAAACCAAAAGCAGTAGACAGCAATAGTGCGAACCTGACTTTCGCGAATCATCTTAAGCGGCCACCTCTACCGCGAGCATGATCGATGCATTGTCGTGTGCTGCACGGTTTCTCTTTAGACTGCGATACATTCATTATTTTGCAGAGAATCAGGCCATATCTTTGGCAGTGACTTGATGAATATTACTGTTCTAGGCGCGGGTGCCTGGGGGACCGCGCTTGCCCATCATCTGGCGGATCGTCACTCTACTTTGCTATGGGCGCGCAATCCGGCCTTAGTTGAGCAACTGACGCATGATAAGCATAATCAGACTTATCTGCCCGGTGTGCCGTTGGCTAGCCGTTTGCGCTATGAAGCGGATTTGCTGGCGAGCCTGGAGCATGCGGCGGCAGAGGATGCGCTTTGTATTATTGCAACGCCAGTCGCAGGCCTACGCGCGCTATGCAAAACCATGCGCGAGGTGAACTGTATCCCAGCTCACCTGATTTGGTTATGTAAAGGATTTGAGGTGGCTAGCCGCTGCTTGCCCCACCAAGTCGTGGCCGCTGAACTGGGCGCGCATCGTAGTTGCGGGGCTTTATCCGGGCCGAGCTTTGCGCGTGAAGTGGCGCAAGGTTTGCCGGTGGCGCTAACCATCGCGAGCCAATCCGTTGCTTGCCGCGATGCGGCCGTGCGCGCACTTCATCATGCCGCAATGCGTATCTATACGGCTGACGATGTGATCGGCGTCGAAGTGGGGGGCGCGGTCAAAAATGTCTTGGCGATTGCGGCGGGCATTGCCGATGGGCTTGAGCTTGGCCTAAATGCGCGTGCCGCCTTGATCACCCGTGGTTTGGCCGAAATGACCCGGTTAGGTGTGGCGCTAGGCGCTCGGGCCGAGACTTTTATGGGGTTGGCCGGTCTGGGTGATTTGATCCTAACGGCAACCGGTGACTTATCGCGCAATCGTACCGTTGGCTTACAGTTGGCAACAGGGCGGCCGTTGGCCGACATTCTGGCGACGCTTGGTCATATCGCAGAAGGGGTACGCTGCGCGCCAGAGGTATTAGCCTTGGCGCAAGCGCAGGCGATTGAAATGCCGGTTACGCAAGCGGTCTGTTCCGTGCTATTTGATGGTTGTGCGCCGCGCGCTGCGGCCTATGCGTTGTTGCAGCGAGAAGCGAAGGTAGAAACGAGCTTAGCTGGCGTCTAGCGCCTAGGAACTCCTTTCATTGGGAGGGTTATGCGCCGCCGGCAAAGCCTTGTTGCCGCCACGCTTCGAAGACAGTAATGGCGACGGCATTTGACAAATTAAGACTGCGATTGCCGGGCCTCATCGGCAGCCGTACGCGTTGCTCCGCTGGGAACTGCGTGAGTAGCTCGGTGCTGAGCCCACGCGTTTCTGGACCAAACACAAACCAATCCCCTTTGGCGAAGGTGTGCTGGTGCAAGTGGCTGGCGCCTCGGGTCGTAAACGCGAACATACGCGTGTCAGAGATGCTTTCACTAGACATAAAAGCTTGCCAGCTCGGATGCACTCGCATCGAGACAAATTCATGATAATCAAGCCCGGCACGGCGCATTTTTGCATCGTCGAGCTTAAAGCCAAGCGGCTCAATCAGATGCAATTGGGCGCCTGCATTGGCGCACAGACGAATGATATTGCCCGTATTGGATGGAATTTCAGGTTCGACAAGAACAACGTTAAACATAAGAAAGCTGGCCCAGCTGTGTGCATAGCGCCGGGATTATAGCCTGGGATAGCGCCCAGTTGCACGGTCATGCCGGACTTATGGCGTGCGCAGCGCGACCAAATTGGTGACCCGCGCGGCGCCGGCGTTCTTTAATATACGAGCCACTGCCTCAAGCGTTGTGCCGGAAGTCATCACATCGTCGACCACGGCAATATGCTGTCCGCGTATGCTGGCTAACTGCCGCTGATTCATTGCCGCAACGAATGCGCAACGCAGATTGCGTCGTCTTTCTTGGAGGTGGCTAAGTTGTGCCTGAGGTGGCGTATCAATCACGCGCTTAACCCAGGTGGCTTGCTTTGGGATGCGCAGGAGCTGAGCCAAGGGCCGAGCAATTTCCCAGGCTTGATTATAACCACGCGTGGCCAGCCGGCCAGCCGAAAGCGGCACGGGCACAATCAGGCCGGGCCAGGCCAGCATGCCGTTGGCATAGGTTTGTTGCACTAAGCTCGCGAGACGCTCAGCAAAAATGGCGGCAATCGTGAGTTGGGCATTAAACTTTAAGGCGAGGACCAGTTGATCAAGCGGCGCGGCATAGTGAGCCAGCGTGAGGGTTGCATCAAATGCAGGCGGCGTGGCGATACAGTGGTGGCATAAAAGAGGGGGCGTGTGGTTGGGATGGCTAGGGGGGCGCTCCAGCGGTAAGGCGCAACGTGTGCAGCGGCTATGCTTGGTCTGCCAATAAGCGCTGTCACAGCCGTCGCAGATGGCAGTTGGTGACAAATTACCGCACAATGCGCACCGGCATGGTAACGCGAGACGAGTGCCTGCTTTGCATAAATTGAACGTATGCTGGGCAAATGCGGTAACAGCAAGAAACGGTTGCGGCATGGGCAAAAACGTCAAGGCGCTCGGTTAAATTTTTTAATCTTTAAATCTTACTCCTGCAGTAGGCAAGTATACTCATAACTCTTAGCTTATTCATACCCATGCCTCTTTCATCCGTGGACTCTTCTCGACCCGCCGTCGATATTCGGCGTTTGCAGCAAATTTTTGATCGACGTGCACAGACTTTTGATGCGGTGAGTTTCTTGCCGCGCGAAGTCGCGCACCGCATGCGCGAGCGCCTGGATTGCGTGAACCTAATGCCTACCCGCATACTGGACGCCGGCTGTGGCTTGGGCGATGATTTATTAGCCCTGCAAGCGTATTTTGACTCGGCGCACATCTATGGACTCGATGTCTCGCATCAGATGCTGGCGCGAGCCTTAGTCGCCACCGGTGCGCCGCGGCTAGGTTGGCGAGGATGTCTAGCGGATACCCTATATCGAAAAATACAATTTAACAGCCCATGGGCCAAAAAATTAGCGCAGATTTTGCAGCCGCGCCCGCGGCAGACCGTGCAAGCTGATTTTGCAACGCTGCCTTTTGCCGCGAGTACATTCGATTTATGTTGGTCAAATCTGGCGTTACATTGGCATCCCCGACCCGAGCTTGTTTTGCCGGAATGGCAGCGCGTCTTAAAAACCGGCGGCCTGCTGATGTTTAGTTTATTGGGGCCTGATTCACTCTGTGAATTGCGGGCGGCAGGGCAGCGTGCAGGCGCCCCGATGCCCTCTTCGCGGCTGCTTGATTTCACGGATATGCATGATCTGGGTGATATGTTGGCGGCGAGCGGCTTTGAGATCCCGGTGATGGAGATGGAAAAGCTGACCATTACGTATGCCTCGCCGGCTGCCTTGCTCAGTGATGTACGTCGCTGGGGCGCCTATCCGTTTAATCTGGTGCAGCGTCCAGCGGGACTGACTGGCCGTGGTTGGCACCAGGCGCTAATGACCGCGCTAGAGGCGCAGCGGCGAGCCGATGGCATGCTTTCGCTGACCTTTGAAATCATTTATGGGCATGCCTGGAAGGCGGCTGCGAGAACCACTGCAGAAGGCCATGCGATTGTGCGTCTTGATGAAATTACCAAAGCTGCAAAGCAAAAGTCGTGAAACACAATTATAATGCGTCGTTTGATTGGATTAAAAAAATGAAGCGAGCGGAAGTATTACGCCTCATTCGTAGACTGTACTCAGATTAAAGATGCCGATGAAAACAATCAAACGAATTCTAATAGAGGCGCTAGCAGGTAGTGGCTTGCTGCTGGCAAATGTTGCTCATGCGGTCAATGACCTTCCGGGCGGCCCGGCGGTTAACGCGCTCAATTTTCAAACGCCGGTGACCAAGATCGCCGAAGGTCTCTACGGACTGCACACCCTGATGCTGATCATCTGCCTAGTGATTTTTGTCGGCGTGTTTGGGGTGATGTTTTATTCGATCGTGGCTCACCGTAAGTCCAAAGGACATCAGCCGGCGCATTTTCATGAAAGCACCACCGTTGAGATTATCTGGACCGTCGTACCATTTTTGATCGTGATTTTGATGGCCTGGCCGGCGACAAAGATGGTGATCGCGATGAAAGACACCAGCAATGCAGATATCACGGTAAAAGTCACGGGTTATCAATGGAAATGGGGTTATGACTATATCAATGGCCCAGGTGCCGGCATTGGGTTTTTATCAACCATCTCAACGCCTCGCGATCAAATAGAGGGCCGGCAGCCGGTTTCCGATACGTATTTGCAGGAAGTGGATCACCCGCTGGTGGTGCCGGTGAATAAAAAGATTCGTGTGCTGACAACTGCTAATGATGTGGTGCATTCTTGGTCGGTGCCAGCCCTTGGCGTAAAACAGGATGCGATTCCCGGTTTTGTCCGGGACACTTGGTTTAAAGCTGAAAAAATAGGCACTTATCATGGTTTTTGCACTGAGCTATGCGGTAAAGATCATGCCTATATGCCAGTCGTCGTCAAGGTTTTGTCTGAAGCGGACTATGCGCACTGGGTAGACGAGCGGATAAAAACCACGTCAGTGCATGCTGAGCTCAGTAAAACTTGGACCATGAGCCAACTTAAAGTGCGTGGCGAGCAAATTTATACCAGCCATTGCGCCGTCTGTCACCATGCTAACGGCAAAGGCATTGGCCCATTTCCAGCGCTTGATGGCGGTCTGGTGACCAATGGACCGCTTAGCAGCCACCTGAATCTTGTGCTCCATGGCAAAGCCCAAATGCCGCCGTGGGCTTCAACCCTCAATGATATTGATTTGGCTGCGGTGGTGACGTACCAGCGTAATGCGTGGAGCAATCATACTGGCGATTTAATCCAACCGCGGCAAGTGAGCGCAGCACGCCTCAACGAAGCTAGCCAACTGCCGGCCGTTTCTAAACCGCACCCGGTAACCCCGCAGGCCGCCTCAGCTAAGGCCGGCAAAGCGCCAATGCTGGGCCAAGCGCGGACATCCGGTTCAGCCGCATAATCTGCACCGTGAAACCATTCAAATAAGGAACGTTTCTATGACCACGATCGGACACGACCAGGGCGCGCAGCACGATCATGCGCATCAGCATCCAGTTGGATGGCGGCGCTGGCTATACGCGACGAACCATAAAGATATTGGGACGTTGTATTTGATCTTTTCATTCATCATGTTTTTGGCTGGTGGCGTGATGGCGCTGTTGATTCGGGTCGAGTTATTCCAGCCTGGCATGCAAATTATGCGTCCCGAATTTTTTAATCAGCTCACTACCATGCACGGTGTGGTGATGGTGTTTGGCGCGATCATGCCGGCGTTTGTTGGTTTTGCGAATTGGATGCTGCCATTACAAATTGGCGCATCGGATATGGCCTTTGCGCGCATGAATAACTTCAGCTTCTGGCTGTTGCCCCCAGCTGCGTTGTTATTAACGGTATCATTTTTTGTGCCAGGTGGTGCGACCGCTGCCGGCTGGACACTGTATGCGCCGCTTTCAGTGCAAATGGGGCCAGGCATGGATCTGGCGATCTTTGCACTGCATATTATGGGTGCCTCTTCGATCATGGGCGCGATCAATATTGTGGTCACCGTTTTGAATATGCGCGCCCCTGGCATGTCGCTGATGAAAATGCCGATGTTTGCCTGGACTTGGCTCATCACCGCTTATTTGTTAATTGCGGTCATGCCAGTATTGGCGGGCGCTATTACCATGTTGCTGTTTGATCGTCATTTTGGCACTTCGTTTTTTAATGCTGCAGGCGGCGGTGACCCAGTGCTCTATCAGCATATTTTCTGGTTTTTCGGGCATCCGGAAGTGTACATCATGATTTTGCCCGCGTTTGGCATCATCTCACAGGTGATTCCAGCTTTCTCGCGCAAACCTTTGTTTGGTTATCATTCGATGGTGTATGCCACGGCGTCAATTGCTATCCTGTCATTTATGGTGTGGGCGCACCATATGTTTGTTACCGGTATGCCGGTTACCGGTCAGCTTTTTTTCATGTATTCAACGATGCTGATTGCGGTCCCAACGGGTGTCAAAGTCTTCAATTGGGTGGCCACCATGTGGCGTGGCGCGCTCACCTTTGAGACGCCGATGTTATTTGCCATAGGCTTTTTATTTGTATTTACGATGGGCGGTTTTACCGGTTTAATTCTGTCGGTGGCGCCGCTTGATGTGGCCATGCATGGGACTTATTATGTCGTCGCGCATTTCCATTATGTCTTGGTGGCAGGTTCATTGTTTGCGCTTTTTTCAGGCTGGTACTATTGGTCGCCCAAATGGACTGGCTATATGTATAACGAAGTACGCGGCCGGATTCACTTTTGGGGCTCGTTGATTTCGTTCAATATCACGTTTTTCCCGATGCATTTTCTGGGCTTAGCGGGCATGCCTCGCCGTTATGCCGACTATCCGGCGCAGTTCACGGATTTTAACCAGATCGCGACGATTGGCGCCTTCGTTTTTGGTTTAATGCAGGTGTACTTTTTGTTTTGGGTGGCGTTGCCAACGTATCGTGGCAAACGGCATTTACCGGCGGCAGATAAGCCCTGGGACGGTGCGCAGGGGCTTGAATGGACAATCCCAAGCCCAGCCCCTTTTCATACTTTCGAGAAACCCCCCGTGGTTGAATAAGCGCATGATTTATCCCATGTAATGGATGAGTCTGAGACAACCGCAGATACAACGGTAATATCGAAACCACAGATTGAAATTGAGATTGACATGGAACTGCAACGATGAGTAGCCAAAACCAGAGCCCTTATTATTTCGTGCCAAATCCTTCGCAGCACCCGATTTTGGCAGCGCTCAGTTTACTGGGCATGATGCTTTCGCTAACGGGGTGGCTGAATGATCAGGGCTGGGCGCCGTTTACCTTTGCAGTGAGTCTTGCTTGGTTATTTTTTATCCTGTGGCGCTGGTTTGGCGATGCCATTGCTGAATCCGAGGGTGGGCAATACGGCAAACGGATTGATGCATCTTACCGTTGGAGCATGAGCTGGTTCATCTTTTCTGAAGTCATGTTTTTTAGCGCGTTTTTTGGCGCGCTATTTTATGCTCGTTCGTTTGCCAGCCCGCTGCTTGGCGACCTTGAGAACAGGTTGCTGTGGCCAGATTTTATGGCGGCCTGGCCGAATGTCGGGCCCTCCGGTTTGGTCTCACATTTTAAGGCCATGACGGCCTGGCCGATCCCGACCATCAACACCGCTTTATTGTTAACTTCTGGTGCTACCTTGACGGTGGCGCACCATGCGCTACGGGATGATCATCGCAAACAAGCGATTATTTGGCTCGTTGCCACGGTGGTGCTTGGCGCCATCTTCTTATTTATGCAAGGCTATGAGTATGTGCATGCTTACCATGAGCTTAATCTTAAGCTCACCTCTGGCATGTATGGCTCAACCTTCTTCCTGCTAACGGGTTTTCATGGCTTCCATGTGATGCTGGGGACCTTGATGCTGGCTGTCGTTTTGGTGCGCTTAATGCGTGGACACTTTAGCGCGGAGCACCACTTTGCGTTTGAGGGTGCGGCCTGGTATTGGCATTTTGTCGACGTCGTATGGCTTGGCTTATATGTTGTGGTGTATTGGCTTTGATCGGGTTTTAGCGTTGCGCTGTGAGAGGGTTTTAGCTTGGCTGGGGTTTTGGGTTTTTTCGGCGGGCCAGATACCGCCATCTGAGGCGTTTAGAATGCCGACAGCATCCTAAACGCTTGCATTCTCTTTAATCGCTATACGGAATGCCGGTACTTTGAATCCATCCCATCCAATACGCGAATAAAATAAATAAAAAAAGCCCAATTGAAAGCCCCACGCGGGTCATTAATGAATAAACCATCCGCTTAGTGGTACCTCGGTCGTGCATCATGAAATACAGTGCGCACACTAGGCTAGCGCCAATTAGGATAAAAGCAAATGCAACTAAAGCAGCCATATGGGTAGAAATAATTCAGCAAAGTTTCAAAAGAACAGCGTAAGCCGTACTATTATCGCATTAACGCTTCTATCATGTGCGCGCGAACCACTATGCTAAAAATTCGTTTCTGGCCAGCCTTGGTGGTCTTTATAGCGGTGGCGCTTGCCGTACGCTTAGGCTTTTGGCAGCGGGATCGTGCGCATCAGAAAGAAGCGTTGGCAGCTCAAATCACGCGCCATCAGCATAGCGCGCCGATATCTGTGGGCTCATCGTTACTGCCACTTAAAGAAATCGAATACCATCGGCTCCGAGCGCGTGGGCGTTTTATGCCGGAGCACGCCGTCTATCTTGATAACCGGCCCTATAACGACCAGCCTGGTTTTCATGTGCTGATGCCGCTGGCCTTAGAAGAGGGGGGCTATGTCTTGGTCAAACGGGGTTGGATACCCCGTAATATAAAAGATCGCACGGCGTTTGCGCCCTATTGCACGCCGACGAGTATCGTCGACATAGAAGGGATTGCCCGCGCTGATGCGGGCCGTGCCTTTGAGCTTGGCTCTGGTGGTTCAGCGGCGCGTTTGCGGATTCGGCAAAATTTGGAGATTGCGGCATACCAAGCAGAAACAGGGTTGCCGCTGCAACCATTTATCCTTTGGCAAACCAATCATCTAAACGACCAACTGGTGCGTGTTTGGCCAAGCCCTTTAACGGGTGTGGCGCGTAACTATGGTTATATGGTCCAATGGTGGGGAATCGCGGTTGCTATCGTATTGTCGGGCTTGTACGCTGCGCGCCGCGCAGCGCTTAGCGTCTCTAAGTAGGATTTATTTTAGAACAGCCAATGAAAAATCATGATCTAGAGCCAAAGATATCGGTTGTATCTGACGTAAAGTCAGGTAGCCAAGACTCGAACGGGTGGGTGTTGTGGCTAGTGGTAGCGGTGTGTCTGGCGCCAGTGATTGCGTCTTACTTATTTTATTATGTTTTTAAGCCAGTCGGCGGATCGGCAAATTATGGTCAGTTGATTGAGCCGCAGCGGCCGATCCCGCCCAGTTTAATGGTGCGCACAGAAAATGGCACCATCACGCCCTTGCAAACTTTACAAGGCAAATGGTTATTGTTGGCGGTTGATGCGAGCGCATGCGATGAAAACTGTGCCAAAAAACTCTATTTTATGAGGCAAGTACGTGCTGCGCAGGGGATTGAACGTGAGCGGGTGGTAACGGTTTGGTTGCGCCCTGACCGTGCTCCGGTGCCTGCTGCCGTGCAACGCGCCTACGCTGAGACGCATTTTCTGAGTGTCGATCCGGCTACCCTGGTTCAATGGTTGCCGCTTGATGAGGGCCGGCAGTTGGCCGACCATATTTATCTAGTGGATCCAAACGGTAATCTAATGATGCGCTTTCCCGCCCAGCCAGACCCAGGCAAAATCAAAAAAGACCTGAGCAAATTGTTGAAGTGGTCAGGCATTGGCTAAAGAAGTGGTCGGACATTGGCTAAAATCGTTCCCAGGATCTCTTCGTGTTTATTCTGCAACTTAGCTTAATAGGTATTTGCCTTGCACTCATTCCGCTAAGTTGGGTGTGGCTGCGTAGTGGCGCCGATCAATTTGGTAAATTGGTCTGGGTCAGCACTATGCTCACCTTTGATCTGGTGCTGTTTGGCAGCTTTACGCGCCTGACAGATTCAGGCCTAGGCTGCCCTGATTGGCCTGGTTGTTATGGTACCGCATCGCCATTTATCGCGCACGAAGCGATTCGGGCAGCGCAAGCCTTATTGCCCAGTGGCCCGGTCACGATGACCAAGGCGTGGATTGAAATGATCCACCGCTATCTCGCTTTGGCCTTGGGGGTGCTGATGATTGCGCAGGTTGTGATGGCGTGGTGCAAACGTAAATCGTTAAGGGTCTCACCGTGGTGGCCGGTTGCCTTACTGGCGTTAGTTTGTGTGCAAGGCGCGTTTGGCGCTTGGACCGTGACCTTAAAATTGCAGCCGTTGATTGTGACGATCCACTTATTGCTAGGGCTGACCCTACTGGGTGGCTTGGCTCGGCTGGCCATGAGTTGTGCGCCCGCACCCATGCCGGCGCCCGCTGCGGCACGTTGGCAGTGGGCGGTATGGGTGGGGTTGGTGCTGTTGGTCGTGCAAATTGCTTTAGGGGGGTGGGTGAGTGCGAACTACGCGGTGCTCGCCTGTCCAGATTTCCCGACCTGCCATGGCGCTTGGCTGCCGCCAATGGATTTTGCGCAAGGTTTTCAGCTATGGCGCTCGCTGGGCCAAACCAAAGCCGGGGATTTTATTACGCCAGACGCGCTGGTGGCGATCCATTGGACGCATCGCACTTTTGCGCTCGGAGTGAGTGCATGGTTGCTGGGGCTCGGCCTGCAGTTGCGCCAGTTTGCTGCGCTGCGCGCCTTAGCCTATGGCTTGATCGCGTTGGTTGTGCTGCAGTGTTTAACCGGTTTAGCGAATATCGTGTTGCAGTGGCCTTTGCTAATTGCGCTCGTGCATAATGGCGGCGCGGCGGTATTATTGTTGCTGCTCATCATGCTAAACTATCGTATCGTAATTAGCAGACAAGGTATGCGGTAAGCCGCAACACAGGTCTGAATCCATGGAAAGTACCTCTATTTGCCCATCTCTTGGCAACCGAATTTCCCAATACTGTGCACTGACTAAGCCTCGGGTGACCCAGCTCGCGGTATTTTGCGCCGTGATTGGGATGCTACTGTCAACGCCTGGCAGTGTGCCGTGGTCCATCTTGTTAGGTGGCGCGGTGGGGATTTGGCTATTAGCCAGCGCCGCGTTTGCGGTGAATTGTTTACTTGAGCGCAAAGTGGATCGGCTAATGCGCCGTACCGCATGGCGTCCGTCGGCGCGCGGCGAATTAACCTCGGGCCAAATTCTTTTCTTTTCAGCCATACTGGGTGGGCTTGGCATGTGGACGCTGTATGCTTTCACCAACGCCTTGACCATGTGGCTCACGCTGGCCACCTTTATTGGCTATGCGCTGATTTACACGGTGTTGCTAAAGCCTGCAACGCCGCAAAATATTGTGATTGGCGGCGCCGCCGGCGCCATGCCGCCGGCCCTTGGCTGGGCCGCTGTGACGGGAACGGTGCCGGCTGATGCTTGGTTGCTGGTGTTGATTATTTTTGTCTGGACGCCGCCCCATTTTTGGGCGCTGGCGTTATATCGCCGGCAAGATTACGCGCAAGCGGGTTTGCCGATGCTGCCGATTACCCATGGTGAGCAATTCACGCGCCTGCATATTTTGCTTTATACCACCATTTTATTTGGGGTGTCGTTGCTGCCATTTGCCTCACGCATGAGTGGGGTAGTCTATTTGGTTGCCGCGATTGCGCTGGGGATGATTTTCTTAGTGTACGCTTGGCAAATATGGCGAGAGTATTCGGATCGTCTGGCGCGCCGGCTTTTCCGCTATTCAATTATTTATTTATCGTTGCTGTTCGCAGCGCTCCTGGCTGATCACTATGTGCAACTCTACTGCCGCGGCATCTAAACTGATCGTGTGCCTCCTGTGCGCCCTGCTATGGGCGGCGGGCTGTACGCGTGCGCCCGTATTTAAAAATACCGATTTGACGGGCAACACAAGTTTTGGCAGCGATTTTACGCTACCGGATACGGCTGGCAAGGTGCGCACTTTAGCGGACTTCAAGGGAAAAGTCGTGGTGTTGTTGTTCGGCTATACGCATTGCCCAGACATTTGTCCAATGACGCTGGCAACGCTTGCGCAAACACTTAAACAATTGGGTCCAGAGGCAAAACGGGTGCAGGTGTTGTTCGTGACTGTCGATCCAGAGCGGGATACCTCGTCTGCGCTGGCGCACTATGTGCCCGCCTTTGATCCGAGTTTTATCGGTTTGCGGCCGGCAAATGAAGCGCAACTCAAAAAGGTGGCACAAGATTTTCGCGTGCACTATGCGCGAGAGCAGGCAAACGTCGACACCCCGGCAAAATCCTCTGTGTTAGATGAAATTTCCAATGCCTATACGATGGACCATACGGCAGCCGGCTATGTGTTTGACGCAACCGGCAAGCTACGCCTTTTTGCCCGCGATGGGCAAGGATCAAAGCCGTGGGTGCACGATCTTAAAATACTGCTTAATTGATCAGGTGCGCGGTAAACTCTTTCGGCTGACGAGGATCCCAAAGATGTTTTGCTTTCAAGAGTAATCTGTGAAGAGCCTAAAGCTGTACGGAAATATCTTAACGCCTAAGGGGTGGAGGCTCGGTCATTTAACGCTTGAGGGCGGACGGATTACTGCCCTGAGTGGCGCAGCCATCGAGCCGGCGCTCAATCATGAATCCTATATTTTGCCCGGCTTTATTGACTTGCATGTGCATGGCGGGGGCGGGGCTGACGTGATGGAAGGCGGCTCAGCGGCTCAAATCATGGCGCGGATGCACGCTCAGTATGGCACGACAAGTTTATTGGCCACCACGATGACGGCGCCGCCGGCTGAGTTGGCCGCCGTCTTGGCTAGGCTTGCGCCAGAGGTGCGGCAGCGCGCGCCTGGCAGCGCGCGTATCCTTGGGGTGCATCTTGAAGGACCCTATATCAATCCTGGCAAACTGGGGGCGCAACCTGATGCAACGGCGCTCGCTGCATTGGATGAAATACTCTATTATTTAACGCTGGCCCCGATTCGGGTCGTGACGTTGGCGCCGGAGTTGGCCGGTCATTTAAATATCATCACCCACCTTGCCGCGCGTGGTGTACGCGTACAGCTTGGCCACACGCTCGGGAGTTATGAAGATGGCGTCACTGCGCTCAAGCATGGAGCCGCCGGTTTCACCCATCTATTTAACGCTATGACGGGCTTGCATCATCGAGCGCCAGGCATGGTCGGGGCGGCCCTGGCGCATGCCGAATATGCAGAACTTATCCCAGATTTGTTGCATGTGCATCCAGGTGCGATTCACACCGCGCTGCGCGCGATTCCTAAGCTCTATTGCGTCACCGATAGCACAGCGGCAGCAGGCATGCCGGATGGCGCTTACCCGCTGGGTAGCCAGACAGTGACTAAATGCGTAAACGGCGTACGCCTTGCCGATGGCACGTTGGCGGGAAGCACCTTGACGATGGATCAAGCGTTGCGTAATCTAGTTTCGCTCGGTTTGCCTTTAGCCGAAGCCTCACATCGCTTATCGCGCCATGCGGCGGACTACCTTGGCTTAACCCAACATGGCCGGCTTGGTGTCGGTGCGTGGGGAGATTTAGTCGTGCTTGACCGCCAACTGAGGGTACAGGCGACCTATGTCGAAGGGCAAGAGATTTAAGCCAGGTCGAAGCGCATTTTGCTTCGACAGTGTTGTAGAAAAGATGTTAAATCCACGCTAGTTACTTTACTCTAATGAGTTCAGCCAGCGTGCAAGTACGCGCAACTTGTTTAGAATAAAGACTATGGCTATTTTTTCAGATATAGAAGACAACGCTGTGGTTGAGCGGCAAAAGCAAAAAATAAAGCCGCCGTCCATGTATCAAGTAGTGTTGTTAAATGACGACTTTACGCCGATGGGGTTTGTTGTCATGATCCTTCAAAAATACTTTAGGAAAGACCCAAAGGCCTCAATTCAGATTATGCTGAAAGTACATTGCGAAGGTAGAGCAATTTGTGGGGTTTATACGCGCGATGTGGCGATGACTAAAGTCAAGCAGGTTACAACCCATGCCAGACAAGAAGGCCATCCGCTACAGTGTGTTATGGAGAGAATATGATCGCCCAAGAACTAGAAGTCAGCTTGCATATGGCGTTTATGGAAGCGCGCCAAGCCCGGCATGAGTTCATTACGGTAGAGCACTTGCTATTGGCACTGTTGGATAATCCAACCGCGGTTGAAGTTTTGCGTGCCTGTGCGGCCAACATTGATGACTTGCGACATAGCTTGCATCATTTTATTCATGACAATACCCCCGTTGTGCCGGGTTCGATAGATGCTGATACCCAGCCTACATTAGGTTTTCAGCGGGTGATTCAGCGCGCAATTATGCATGTGCAATCTGCTGCCAATGGCAAAAAAGAAGTCACCGGCGCCAATGTGCTGATTGCCATTTTTGGAGAAAAAGAGTCGCATGCTGTGTATGCCTTGCAACAACAAGGTATCACGCGCTTAGATGTGGTCAATTTTATTTCGCATGGCCTGACTAAAACAGGCGAGAGCGAAACTGTAAAATCGACTGATGTGGGCGCCGAGAGCGAAGGGTCGGCCGGGCAGAAAGAAACGCCATTGGCGCAATTTACGCAAAATCTAAATCAACTGGCAAAAGAGGGTCGCATTGACCCGTTAATTGGCCGCGAGCCTGAAGTTGAACGGGTGGTGCAAATTTTGTGCCGCCGTCGCAAAAACAATCCGTTGCTAGTTGGTGAGGCCGGTGTAGGCAAAACGGCGATCGCTGAAGGGCTCGCCTGGCGGCTCACGCGTGGCGAAGTACCCGATATCTTGGCCAATGCAATTGTGTATTCATTGGATATGGGCGCCTTGCTGGCCGGCACCAAATATCGTGGGGATTTTGAGCAGCGTTTAAAAATGGTGCTTAAGGAATTAAAAGATCGCCCCAATGCAATACTTTTTATCGATGAAATTCATACTTTGATTGGTGCCGGCGCTGCCTCAGGCGGGACCCTAGACGCATCCAATTTATTAAAGCCAGCGCTTTCGTCAGGGCAAATAAAATGTATTGGCGCCACGACTTTTACTGAATATCGCGGTATTTTTGATAAAGATGCAGCGCTGTCACGGCGGTTTCAAAAAATCGATGTATCTGAGCCAACTGTAGCCCAAACCATTGCGATTTTGCGTGGTCTCAAGTCGCGCTTTGAAGAACATCACAATGTTAAATATTCTCTCGCCGCGTTATCCGCTGCGGCTGAATTATCCGCTCGTTTTATTGCGGATCGTCATTTGCCTGATAAGGCGATTGACGTAATTGATGAAGCCGGCGCCGCGCAACGTGTATTACCTAAATCGAAACAAAAAAAGATTATCGGTAAAGTCGACATCGAAGAAATTATCGCAAAAATTGCCCGCGTGCCTACGCAAAGCGTTTCACTGGATGATCGTGGCAAATTGCAAACGCTTGAGCGTGACCTTAAAAGTGTGGTCTTTGGACAAGCCCCCGCTATTGAAGCATTGGCAGCGGCAATTAAAATGGCCCGTGCCGGGCTAGGTCAAATTGGCAAGCCAATCGGCGCGTTTTTATTTTCAGGCCCAACCGGCGTTGGCAAAACTGAAGTCGCACGTCAGTTGGCATTCACTTTAGGGATTGAGCTGACACGTTTCGATATGTCTGAATATATGGAGCGTCATGCGGTCAGCCGTTTAATCGGTGCGCCGCCCGGCTACGTCGGTTTTGATCAAGGTGGCTTGTTGACGGAGGCGATTACGAAAAAGCCTCACTGCGTGTTGCTGCTGGATGAAATCGAAAAAGCGCATCCCGATATCTATAATATTTTGCTGCAAGTGATGGATCATGGCACATTGACAGATAACAATGGCCGTAAAGCGGATTTTCGCAATGTGATTATCATCATGACCACTAACGCCGGCGCAGAAGCGCTGCAAAAAACCAAAATGGGTTTTACCGTACGCAACGAAGCGGGTGATGAAATGGCCGAAATTAAACGGATCTTCACCCCTGAATTTCGTAATCGGCTGGACGCCATCATTAACTTCCATTCGCTCAACGAAGAGATTATTCTGCGCGTCGTTGATAAGTTCTTAATTCAACTGGAAGAACAGTTACATGAAAAGAAGGTGGACGTTGTCTTTACGGATAAACTGCGCAAATATCTTGCGAAAGGCGGTTTTGATCCGTTAATGGGAGCGCGGCCTATGCAACGCCTAATTCAAAGCACCATCCGGCGTGCGTTGGCCGACGAACTGCTGTTTGGCAAGCTGTCAAACGGGGGCCGCGTCACGGTTGATGTAGACGATCAAAACAACGTGCAACTCGTCTTTGATGAAAACGGCGCATCACAGAATACAAACCCCGAAACGGCGGAGATTGACTGACAGCTCAAACCCCGATTGCCTCTTTATGCGGCATAAGAAGCCAGTGTATTGCGCATCTTTTTCATTGCGCTGACTTCGATCTGGCGAATCCGCTCGGCGGATACGCCAAATTCAGCCGCTAGATGATGCAGTGTGGCGCCGCCAGTACCATTATCGTCGACCTGTAACCAGCGCGCTTCAACAATGCGACGACTACGGGCATCTAAGGTATCCAGTGCGCTTGTTAAACCGTCGCTTTGTAACCGATCCAACTGGCGATTTGCCAGCACTTCGGTTGGCTCGTGCTGAGTATCGGTTAAATAGGCGATTGGAGCAAATGATTCTTCACCATCCTCCATTTGTCCTTCTAGCGCAATATCCCCACTCGTCATGCGCGTTTCCATTTCGCTGACATCTTCACGTTTGACATTCAATTCTTTAGCTAAGGCATCGATTTCACTCGAGGTAAACGCTTGCATCGTTTGTTTATGGCGGCGCAAATTGAAAAAAAGCTTGCGTTGAGCCTTGGTCGTGGCGACTTTCACAATCCGCCAATTGCGTAGGATATATTCATGAATCTCAGCCTTGATCCAATGAATGGCGTATGACACGAGCCGTACATTTTGCTCTGGATCAAAGCGTTTCACGGCTTTCATCAGACCAATATTGCCTTCTTGAATGAGATCTGCATGCGGCAGCCCATAACCCAGGTAGTTACGGGCAATTGAGACGACCAAACGCAGATGGGATAAAACCAGCTTGCGAGCGGATTCAAGCGTGCTGTGTTCACGGTAGTCGGCAGCCAACTGCTGCTCCTCGTGCGCTTCTAGCATTGGAATCCGGTTAACCGCTTGGATATAGGCGTTAAGATCCCCTAAATGGCCGAGTACCGGCATGGCTGGAGCCAGGGTCAATGCTCCGCCTTGATTGAGTTTATTGAGATGATTCGCGCTCACTTTGCACTCCTTGGAGAGGACGTTTTTAATAATATTAGCACTCTTCTGGATAGAGTGCTAATTTGTTCTGATAGGGTCGCTCCCCATTTCGCCAAACGCCCCCCTTATATGCAAAAGACCTTCTGTTAGAATCCGGTTGGCAAATTTTGGTTGAGCAGCATTGGCGTGTCACGATCGTGCCTTCTGTACACCCCCCCTCACTTTCGAAGAAAAATATCATGTTAAATCCTGTTTCAAGCTCGGCTACCGTCTCCTATGGAGCCGTGCAAAAGTCTCCAGCGGCGTCATTACTGTCGTTACCTGTCGAAGTTCGAGAAGAGGTAGAAAATTATCTGTCAGTATGGGAGCGGCAGAATTTTTTTAAGGCACTGACAGCGGTGACTCGAGATGGCGCTCCGGTGGACTCGCCTGTACTGAAATTACACCTGTTGCAGGAAAGGATAGCTGCGAAATATCATCAGCATTTGGCGAGTTCGGATGTGAGCTTGCGAGCTTTTGTGTTGAATCAAGTGCAAAGACTATGGGAATCAGGTCAACTTGCTCAAGTGGTAGAGAAGTCAGTATTGTTTGAATTGGTGCGGCTTGTTGATGGTCCAGAAGTATTTGGATATATAAAGAAAAAAATCCAACAAGAGCCGGCGTTAAAGGCAAAGCTACTGAGTTGGGTCGAACGCTCAAAAACAGAAGAAGTGCAGTCCATGGCGGCGAATGCGCTGACCCTATTGGTGAAAAGTGGTGTCCAGTTTAATGGAGCGGATTTAAGGGGAATTCGCGTGCCTGGAGCGGATCTGAGTTTTGGGGTATTCGATTCAGCGCAGTTGCAAGGGGCGGATTTAAGCCAGGCCAAACTTTGCGCAAGCTGGCTGCGTCGGGCGAATTTAAGTGGTGCGCAGATGGCCGGGGTGCGGTTTGGCGAATGGCCTTATCTCCAAGAAGAGAGCAGAGTACATGCTTGCGCGTATTCCCCGGATGGTAAAAACTGTGCGGTAGGTCTTTCAAACGGTAAGATCAGTGTGTATTCGACCTCGAATTGGGAAAAACTTCATTCCTTAGAGGGACATACAGACTTTGTTTGGAGCTTGATGTATTCGCCAAGTGGGCGGCAGATCGCCTCGGGCAGCTATGACAACACGGTACGTCTGTGGGACACGCACAGAGGAGCCCTTGGGCGGACTTTGAGGGGACATACCGGTGCGATTAGGAGCGTGGCATATTCGCCGAGCGGATTGCAAATCGCCTCGGGCAGTGTGGACCAGACGGTTCGTCTATGGGATGCGTACAGCGGAGCCCTTGGGCAGACTTTGAGGGGACATGCCGACACTGTTAATAGTGTGGTGTATGCACCGAGTGGTTCGCAGATTGCCTCGGGCAGTTTAGACGGGACGGTACGTCTGTGGAATGCGCACAGTGGCGCTCTTGAGCATACCTTAAAAGGACATACCTCCTCTATTAGCAGCGTGGTGTATGCGCCGAGCGGATTGCAAATCGCCTCGGGTAGTAGGGATAAAACGGTACGCCTGTGGGACGCGCACAGTGGTGCTCTTTTGCACATCTTAGAAGGGCATACCGACGATGTTTATAGCGTGGTGTATGCGCCGAGCGGTGCGCAGATCGCCTTGGGCGGTCGTGACAGAATGGTACATCTGTGGGACGTGCAAAGCGGCGTCTTTCGGCGCACCTTAGAGGGACATAAGAACCAGCTTTTGAGCATAGTGTATTCGCCGAGCGGTTCGCAGATCGCCTCGGGCAGTGATGACAAGACGGTACGTCTGTGGGACGCGCAAAGTGGAGTTCCCGGCTACACCTTAGAAGGGCATACAGAGGTTATTAATAGCGTGGCGTATTCACCGAGTGGTTCGCAGATCGCCTCGGGCAGTTCAGATAAAACGGTGCGCCTGTGGGGCGCACAAAGCGGAGCCCTTGAGCACACCTTAAAAGGACATACGTACTCTGTTCATAGCGTTGTGTATTCGCCGAGCGGATCGCAGATCGCTTCGGGCAGTTCAGACAAGACGGTGCGCCTGTGGGGCGCACAAAGCGGAGTCCTTGAGCGCACCTTAGAAGGACATACGTACTCTGTCTGGGACGTGGTGTATTCGCCGAGCGGCGAGCAAATCGCCTCGGCGAGTTCTGACAAAACGGTTCGTTTGTGGCACGTGCAAAGCGGCGCCCTTGGGCACACCTTAGAAGGACATAGCGGTGCTGTTAATAGCGTGGCGTATTCGCCGAGCGGCGCGCAGCTTGCCTCGGGTAGTTATGACCAGACGGTATGTCTGTGGGACACGCGCAGCGGTGTCCTTGAGCACACCTTGGAAGGACATAACGGTGCTGTTAATAGTGTAATGTATTCGCCGAGCGGGTTGCAGATCGCCTCGGGCAGTCATGACAAGACGGTGCGGCTGTGGGACGCGTACAGCGGCGCCCTTGGGCACATCTTAGAAGGACATACCTCCTATGTTCATAGCGTTGTGTATTCATCGAGCGGTGCGCAGATCGCCTCGGGCAGTCATGACAATACAGTGCGTCTGTGGCATGTTGCCTCGGGTCAGTGTCGGACGGTGATTGACGGTTTTGATGGGGGCGTTTTTAGCGTTGCTTGGAAAACGACCCACGACGGCAGCTATCTGTTGACTGGGAGCGGCGATAAATTAGTCCGCCGGTGGCAGGTGAAACAAGAGGGAGAAGAGACTAAAGCGATTTTATGCTGGAGTTCAGGGCATAGAGCCCTGAGAGTGACGGATACGTTATTCGAAGGGGTGCGAGGGTTAAGTGAGATGAATCAGAGGCTTGTGCAGCAACGTGGCGCGTTAGGTGAGCCGTCTTTAAGCCTACGCGGGAGTTAAGAACCCTCTAAAGTATCGTTAAAATTATGCTGTTTGGTTTCGATCAGATGGCACTCATATGTACCTGATTGGATTTGTAACTCTAGAGTATTTCGTGTCCGCCTTCTATTTCGAGTAGATTTTAGGTAGTAACGGCGTGCATTGATGTCTTTGATTTTGCTAATGATGAGGAGATTTTGTCCCAATCTAATTTCTCCAACAAGCTGTTGGAGATCGAGATGATCTTTATACGATAAATAAAATTGCCGCATGTCAACGCGGGAGTCAAGAGACCATCGAGGGTTCTAAATTCAAGCAGGATGTCTAACGAAAGACGTCAGGGAATTATAATCATAAGATGAGTTTGCCCATGCCGAGCAAACTCCCTGAATTAGGCTAGGAAAATCATTATGAGTGAACTATTTGCCGCAGCAGCCCCAGTCACGGTGCCAATTGCGCAGTCAAACGACTGCTTTGCGGTGCGCCGCATTTACTGCATTGGCCGCAATTATGTCGAGCATGCCCGTGAAATGGGTGCTGAGCCGGATCGTCAGTCCTTAGTATTTTTCAATAAACCGACTGACGCTGTTCTGTATGTAGCGCCTGGTATGGTTGGCCAATTTCCTTATCCACCCGGTTCAAACAATGTGCATTATGAGATGGAGTTGGTGGTTGCGCTAGGTAAGCGCGGTCGCGATATCCCAGTTGAGCAGGCGCTTGAGTATGTGTTTGGCTATGCTCTGGGCCTCGATATGACGCGTCGTGATTTGCAAGCGGAGATGAAACGACAAGGTTATCCATGGGAAATCGGCAAAGCGTTTGACCATGCTGCGCCGCTGGGGCCGATTCACCGAGTAGACGAGGTTGGGCATTACCAGCAGGGGGCGATTTGGCTCACCGTGAATGGCGTTGAGAAGCAGCGTGCTGATGTGTCGCAGTTAATTTGGCCGGTGGCGCAGACCATCTCTTATTTATCAAGCTTATCCGAGCTTGTGCCGGGAGATTTAATTTATACCGGAACCCCAGGTGGGGTGGGGCCGATTGTGAAGGGTGACTTGATGATAGGCGGCATTGAGGGGTTGGGTGAATTTGCCGTCAAAGTCACTTGAACTCAAACTGAGTGAGGATTTAATCCAGCAGCGCGCTGGCGAACTCTGCGGCGCAAAACGGCTGTAGATCATCAATTTGCTCTCCCACGCCAATGAAGTACACGGGGATCGGCCGTTGTCGCGCAATTGCGGCGAGGATGCCGCCTTTAGCCGTGCCATCAAGCTTGGTCACAATCAATCCGGTGAGACCAAGGGCATCATCAAATGCCTTCACCTGCGCCAGGGCATTTTGCCCGGTGTTGGCGTCAATCACCAGCAGCACTTCGTGCGGGGCCCCGTCCATCGCTTTACCGATGACGCGTTTGATCTTTTTTAACTCCTCCATTAAATGCAATTGTGTCGGCAGGCGCCCAGCGGTGTCCGCCATGAGTATATCGAGCTTACGCGCGCGCGCGGCGTTGAGGGCATCGAAAATAACCGCGGCGGGGTCACCGCTTTGCTGTGAAATCACATTGATCTGATTACGTTCACCCCACAGTGCCAGCTGTTCGTGCGCGGCGGCGCGAAAAGTGTCACCCGCAGCCAGCAACACAGATTGTCCGTGTTGCTGTAAATGTTGAGCCAGTTTGCCAATGCTGGTGGTTTTGCCTGCGCCGTTGACGCCCGTGATCATCATCACCAAGGGTTGCGCGCGGCCCAGTACTAATGTGTGCTCAAGTGGTTTTAATAAATCAATCAAGAGCGCGCGCAAGGCAGATTTGACGGCTTCACCTTCATTTAGCCGCTCAGCGCTGACTTTCTGACGTAGGGCACTGAGCAGAAAATCGCTCGCTTCAATGCCTGTGTCGGCCATTAATAGCGCAGCTTCTAGCTCTTCAAAAAGGGCCTCATCGACTTTTGCGCCAGCAAAAATGCTGGTAAAACTGTTCCGCGTCTTCGCTAAACCTGATTTTAGTCGGCTTGCCCAAGAAGTTGAACGGCTGGCAGTAGGCTCTGTGTTCGGCAGATTTTTAGCCGGAGTGCTGGCTTTTGATTTATTCTCTGGCTCAGAAGGTGCTGGGGCCGATGTTGAGCCCTTATGAAGATTTTTGAAGAAGCTAAACATGGTTTATAGTTTCGAACACTTGGCTTGGAAAGCGCTCTGTGTGGATGCAAAAGAAGCGTTTATTCTAGCAGAGCATGGATCAGTGCTTTCATCATGACTGGGTATTTTTAGTGTAAGCAAAACTTGCCTAGTCGAAAATCACGGTGTCTAGAACTGTTGATCAATCAGCATTGAGCTCAATTAATTTATGTTGCTGAATAAGAATATATTGCAGAAACTGCTTAAAGCAGTGATGTCACTACGCGTTATGGCGCGCGCTTATAGGCCAGGCCATTTCTTACGCAGCGGCGCCTGTCTGTTGGCGCTGATCGGCGTAGGCAGCGTATCGGCCGCTACCTTAAGGGCTAGCGGCGCGCCCACTGCACCCGACCTCCAGCACGCGCTGCCTACGACAGAATTTACTTTAGCGAACGGCTTACGCGTCATCGTGCGTGAAGATCACCGGGCGCCGACTGTGCTGCAGATGCTTTTTTATAAAGCCGGCTCGCTAGATGAGCTAAACGGTACCACTGGGGTGGCGCATGTGCTCGAGCACATGATGTTTCGCGGCACTCAGCAGCTTGGGCCGGGAGAATTTTCGCAACGCGTGGCGGCTCTCGGTGGCAGCGAGAATGCGTTTACGATGCAAGACTGTACAGCGTATTTCACGCGGATAGAGAAATCCCATCTATCTGCAATCATGGCGTTAGAAGCGGAGCGGATGCAAAATCTGGCCATCACTCGCGAAACCTTCGATCGAGAAATTCGCGTGGTGATGGAAGAGCGGCGTTTATCCCTTGAAGATAAACCTGAAGCGCTGCTGGATGAAGCCTTGCGGGCAACAGCATATAATGCGTCGCCGGCGCGCTGGCCGGTGATTGGCTGGCAGGATGATTTACAACAGATGACGTGGCTTGATGCCCGGGCGTGGTATGAACGATGGTACGCACCGAATAATGCATTGTTGGTGGTGGCCGGAGATGTTACTCCTGCGTATGTGCGTAGCCAAGCTGAGCGTTGGTTTGGCGCGATTCCAGCGCGGCCATTGCTGGTGCGCAAACCGCAAAATGAACCGCTTCAGCGCGGCTTGAAACGCGTGACGATCAAGGCGCCTGCCGAGGTGCCGCGCGTTGTATTGGCATTCAAAGCCATGCCGTTAGCGGCAAACTCCGCGGCGAAGCAAGAGGCTTATGCCCTGAGTGTGCTGGCCACGGTGCTGGATGGCTATCCAAACGCCCGACTGGAAAAACATCTCGTGCGCGAACAACGCCTAGCTGACTGGGTCGATGCCTCTTATAGTATGGTGGCGCGTGGGCCCCAGCTATTTACGCTAAGCGCGATCCCGGCGCAGGGCCGCTCGTTAATTGAGCTAGAAGCCGCTTTACGCAGTGAGCTACGGCGCATTGCGCAAAACGGGGTCAGTGCTCAGGAGTTACAGCGTGTCAAAACGCAATTGTACTCAGCGCGGATCTATGGACGAGATTCTGTATTTAGCCAAGTGATGGAAATCGGTTTAGCTGAAATGGCGGGGCATTCATGGCGCGCTATCGAGCCCATGGATCAAGCCCTCAATGCGGTGACGGCGCAAGATGTGCAAGCGGTGGCGGCGCGTTATTTCACCGATGACCAGTTGACCGTGGCTACGTTGATGCCAGAACAAATGCAGTCAACGCCGCGCTTGAGAAAAAGATCGCAAGGAAAGTAATGGAACGAGTCAGGATGCCGATTGGGATTAAATTTTTACCTTTAACGACGCTGCTTGCCGCAGTCGTGCTGGGATGGCCGGCGCCCTTATTGGCTGGGCCGTTGATTCAGCAATGGACCGCACCGTCGGGGGCAAAAGTACTGTTGGTTGAAGATCACGCGATTCCAATGCTCGATATTCAGGTCAATTTTGCTGCGGGTAGCCGCTATGATCCACCTAACCGTAGCGGCTTGGCCGCCATGACGGCGCACATGTTGAGTACGGGCACGCGTAAGGCCAAAGGCTGTTTGGGCTTGACAGAAGCGCAGATTGAAGATCGCTTGGCCGAGATTGGCGGCGTGATATCGGATACCGTGGATGACGATAGCGCGGCTTTGCGCTTGCGTACATTGTCAGCCGCGCCCAAGCGCGATGCGGCGCTGGCGGTTTTTGCGGGCATTTTGCAGTGTCCGGCTTTGCCGGAAAAAAAGTTAGTCCGTGAAAAGCAACGTGTTATCACAGCTCTCAATGTGTCGGAAAACCAGCCACAGGCGCAGGCTGAAAAGGCCTTCAAGGCAGCAGTATTTGGCGCGCATCCATATGGCGCATCGCCTGACCCCAAAAGCATCGCAGCGTTGACGCAAGCCGACCTGATGTCGTTCTATCAGGCGCACTATACTGCCCAGCATGCGGTCCTCAGCATCGTCGGCGACTGTGACCGGGCGCAAGCGGAGCGCATTGCTGAGCAACTGATGCGCGGGTTGCCTGAGCGCGCGCCAGACGTAGCGCTGCCCTCGGTGGCACCGCTCTCTGGTTCATCTGAGATTAAGCTGCTGCATCCGGCCTCGCAAGCGCACATTCTGATTGGCGCGCCCGCCATCGCACGAGGTGACCCGGATTATTTTCCGTTATTAGTGGCGAATCAAGTACTAGGGGGCGGCACACTGATCTCTCGACTCGGGCATGAGGTACGGGAGCAGCGTGGTTTATCCTATGGCGTATATAGCGCTTTTATCCCTGCCGCGCAGCCGGGTAGTTTCCAAATTAGCCTGCAAACCCGCAAAGACCAGGCCTCTGAGGCCTTGCTGGTGGTGCGTGAAACCCTCGCGAGCTTTATTGCCCAAGGGCCTACCCAAGCAGAATTGGAGGCGGCCAAGAATTATCTGGTGAACAGTTTTCCATTGCAACTTGACGGTAATGGCAAGCGGCTGAGGATCGTGGCAACCATAGGTTTTTATGGGCTGCCGCTGGATTATCTAGAAACCTGGACAGCGCGTGTCAATGCCGTGACGCGTGCAGAAGCGCACGCCGCATTTGCAAAACATGTAAAGGCAGACAAGATGGTGACCGTATTAGTCGGCGCGCCAGTTGTGCGCTAGCGTTGCAATCAGCATTTTAAGTTTATGGCTATTTCATCTGAATTTTCTACTGCAGCAGCGCGTACGCGCGGCGCTGCACATTCGGTTCGTATCATTGGCGGGGCCTGGAAGCGCACGCATTTGCCGGTGCTGGATATGGGCGAATTGCGGCCAACCCCTGATCGGGTTCGTGAAACACTATTTAATTGGTTGGGCCAAAGGCTTGATGGCTTGGTTTGCCTGGATTTATTTGCCGGTAGCGGCGCCTTAGGTTTCGAGGCAGCCTCGCGCGGCGCGGCGCGCGTGCTGATGGTGGAGCGACAAGTGCGGATTGTGCAGCAACTACGGCACAACCAAGAAAAGCTCGCGGCTCAGACCATAGAAATTGTCCACGCGGAGGCACTAAAATTTGCCAGCGGACTGGCCGCGGGGAGCTTTGATCTGATCTTCCTTGATCCGCCGTTTGCTACGAACTTGCTTGAACCTGCATTAAAGCTGTGTATGCCGCTTGTGCGCCGAGGGGGCGTGATTTATATTGAGTCCTGCAAGTCGCTCAAGCAACGGGACTTGCCAACGGCTGCTACGTCGACTGGCGACCCATCTGGGCTAGCGTTGATGGGTGAGCAGATGGAGTGGAGCGTCGTACGGCACGGTCGGGCAGGGGCTGTGCATTATCATTTACTTCGCCGTCTGGCTAGCCAGGCTGGCGATATTTTGCCTTCTGATGGGGAAACGGCATGATTGTTGCAGTGTATCCGGGGACCTTTGATCCGTTCACGCGCGGCCACGAGGATATTGTGCGCCGGGCTGCCAGCATTTTCGACAAACTGATTATCGGGGTTGCCGATAGCCGTAATAAACGGCCTTTTTTTACCCTCGATGAACGGCTGGCGATTGCGCGCGAAGTTCTTGGACATTACCCTAATGTTCAAATCGAGAGTTTTAAGGGCTTACTAAAAGATTTTGTACGTAGCCATGAAGCCCGCGTCATTGTGCGTGGCCTGCGCGCCGTGTCAGATTTTGAATATGAATTTCAAATGGCCGGCATGAATCGTTATCTGATGCCGGATATTGAAATGATGTTTATGACTCCGGCTGACCAGTACCAATTTATTTCCGGTACGATTGTGCGAGAAATCGCGCAACTGGGCGGCGATATTAGCAAATTTGTCTTTCCATCGGTCGAAAAATGGATCAAGGAAAAAGTCGCGGCGCTCGCGGCCGATCGCCATAGCTTGCCGCAACAGGTGCAGGGATAAGCTATGGCGCTGATGATTACCGATGAGTGCATTAATTGCGACGTTTGTGAACCGGAGTGCCCAAATGACGCGATCTCAATGGGGACTGAGATTTACGTCATTGACCCGAGTAAATGTACTGAATGCGTCGGACATTTTGATGAACCGCAATGCCAGCAAGTCTGTCCAGTTGAGTGCATTCCGCTTAATCCTGAATATACTGAAACACGTGTCCAGTTACTGCAGAAATATCATAAACTGGTGGTGCAAAAGGGAGAGTAATCAATGGCAAATTGCCCGCTACGGCCGAATAGTTGGTTCTCGCGAACGGCTCCGAAATACCGCGCATCCCCCTTCTAGACTGAGGCGTATGCTATTTCTGTAGAGCCGACTAGCGCGCGCTTTTGGGCAATCTCTAGCTTAGGTGAACGGCGCATCTGCTGTATAGGATAAAATACGCGTATTCTGCCGTCTCAGTGAAATCTTATGCAGCCGAAATTTTGAGAGCGCTTAGCGGTATTATTTTTGACCTTTCTAACAGGAGGCGGCTATTTTGTTGCACGCTTTGCTTGAATTTTTCTCTCATGGCTTATTGAATTTGTCATATTGGCAAATCGCCATCTATACGCTTGCTGTAACCCATATCACGATTATTGGGGTGACAGTTTATCTGCATCGTTGCCAAGCACACCGTGCGCTTGAGTTACATCCAATCGTCAGTCATTTTTTCCGACTTTGGTTATGGCTAACCACGGGGATGGTGACGGGTCAGTGGGCCGCCATTCATCGTAAACACCATGCCAAATGCGAAACCGATGAAGATCCGCACAGCCCGCAGCGGCGCGGCATCTGGAAAGTATTGCTAGAAGGCGCAGAGTTGTACCGGGCGGAAGCAAAAAATCAAGAAACACTGAGCAAATATGGCCGTGGCACGCCCGATGATTGGCTTGAACGCAATGTATATGGCAAGCATTCGGTGCTTGGCGTCTCCCTGATGATGATCATCAATATTGCGCTGTTTGGTGTAGTGGGGGTGTCAGTGTGGGCGGTGCAGATGATCTGGGTGCCGTTTTGGGCTGCCGGCGTGGTGAATGGGCTTGCGCACTATTGGGGTTATCGCAATTATAATTGTGCCGACGCCAGCACCAATATTTTCCCATTGGGGATATTAATTGGCGGCGAAGAATTACATAACAATCACCACACTTTTGCGACCTCAGCTAAGCTATCGAATAAATGGTATGAGTTCGATATTGGCTGGATGTATATTCGGATTTTGTCTGCGCTACGCCTGGCTACCGTCAAAAAAGTTGCACCGGTGCCCAAACTGACACAAGGCAAGCCAGTACTGGATCTTGAGACTTTGCAGGCGGTCTTGGCAAATCGTTATGAGGTGATGGCGCGTTACGCCAAGACGGCAAAGCGTGCGTATCGGCAGGAATTGGTGCACCTTAAAGAACTCGGCGGCCAAGAAAAATATCTGTTGGTTAAAAGCGCGCGTGAATGGTTTCATAACGAAAGCACTCGCCTCGAGAAATTTCAAAAAGAGCAGTTGCCGCAAATTTTGGCGCATAGCAATGCATTGCGTACCTTTCATGAGCTGCAGGGCGAACTAGCCGCTATCTGGGAGCGCTCAAATGCGACACGCGAGCAACTGTTACATCAGCTACAAACTTGGTGTCACCGGGCCGAAGAAAGTGGCATTAAAGCTTTACAAGACTTTTCGCTACGCCTACGCTGTTATTCATGACAATGAAGCACTCTTCGTCGTTGCAAACTATTAAGGCAGTTGATTTTGACCATCCGCAAACGCACGGCGCCGTCTGCGGCGTAGGGCATGGTTGGGCGCGCGTGCCAGACGTGCCGAGCCCAACTGAGCAACTCGCGTTAAAAGAGCGTATTCGTGCTTTGCTCATCCGCAATCAAGCCGTGTTGGTGGCGCATTATTATGTGGATGCTCAATTGCAGGAACTGGCGGATGAAACCGGCGGCTGTGTGGCGGATTCACTAGAAATGGCGCGTTTTGGCCGCGATCACCCTGCTCGCACTTTAGTGGTGGCCGGGGTGCGCTTTATGGGTGAAACCGCCAAAATTCTAAGCCCAGACAAGCGCGTGTTGATGCCCGATCTTGATGCGACTTGCTCACTGGATTTAGGTTGCCCGGCAGATGAATTCTCGGCTTTTTGCGATGCTCATCCAGAGCGCACAGTAGTGGTGTACGCTAACACCAGCGCTGCCGTCAAAGCGCGTGCGGACTGGATGGTGACGTCATCGATTGGGCTCGAGATCATCACCCAATTGCATGCTCAGGGAGAAAAGATCCTATGGGCGCCAGATCGCCATCTCGGCCAATATATTCAGCAAAAGACCGGCGCGGATATGCTGCTCTGGCAGGGCTCGTGCGTGGTGCATGACGAATTTAAAGGGGTTGAATTAGAACTCCTGCGCGCTGAGCATCCGCACGCTAAAGTACTGGTGCATCCAGAGTCGCCCGCTGCCGTGGTGGCGCAAGCGGATGTGGTTGGCTCAACCACGCAATTGATTGCTGCCGCCCAAAAACTCGATGCGACTGAATTTATCGTTGCGACCGATTTAGGAATTTTGTACAAAATGCGCGCAGCAGCGCCCACTAAGCAGTTCATTGCAGCGCCAACAGCGGGCAATAGCGCAACCTGTAAAAGTTGTGCCTATTGTCCTTGGATGGCGATGAATGGGCTGGCCAACCTCGCTGATGTACTGGAGCGTGGACATAACGAAATTCAGATTGATGCAGAGATTGCTGGGCGCGCGCGCGTGCCGATTGATCGCATGCTGGATTTTGCTGCGCGTCAGCGTAGTCCCGTGCGTGCCAGCGGCGATCTCGCACGCGATGGCGCATTATTCGCTCATGTTGGACCCGCTTGAGTGATTTGACGCGGGAAGCATCTGACGCAATACCCAACGCACTCTCTTTTTCACAAAATGGCCTCCTCTGAAACAATCCGTAGTGAATATGGCGAACTATTTGAGCAGGCGCTGATCCGCACTGTAGCGAATGCGCTGAGTGAGGATCTTGGTTCACAAGATCAAACCGGCCGCTTGCTCAATGCGAGTCAGATCGGCGCGGCACGCATTATCGTGCGTGAAGCAGCAGTGTTGTGCGGCATCCCGTGGGTGACTGAGGTCATGCGTCAGCTTGAGCCAACGATTACGCTTGAATGGCTTTGTCAGGAAGGTGAACTGATGCGGGCTGGCGATGTGGTTTGCATCGTACGTGGACCGCTCCGTATGATCTTGACCGGTGAACGAACTGCGCTCAATTTCTTGCAATTGTTATCAGGAGTAGCGACTGCGACACAGCATTATGTTAACGCTATAGCGGGCACGCAAGCGCATATCTTTGATACGCGCAAAACCTTACCCGGCTTACGGCTTGCGCAAAAATATGCGGTCCGTGTTGGCGGCGGCGAGAATCAGCGGCTGGCGTTATATGATGGTATTTTAATTAAAGAAAATCATATTGCCGCAGCAGGTGGCGTCGCTAAGGCGCTTGCTGCCGCCAGTTCGCTGAAGGCGCAGGTGCCAGTCCAAATAGAAGTTGAGACATTGGCTCAGCTTGAAGAGGCGCTGAGCGCACAGGCACGGTTAATTCTGCTGGATAACTTTACCCTTAAGCAGCTGCGCGAAGCTGTGCGCATCAATGCTGGACGCGCGGTACTCGAGGTCTCGGGAGGTGTGAATCTAGAGACCGTACGCGCAATTGCTGAGGTGGGTGTGGATCGAATTTCAATCGGTGCATTGACTAAGCATCTGCAGGCAACGGATTACTCGTTACGGGTGATTGAGTAGCGCTGCCGTGCCAGAGCGGCAGACTCTACCTACTCTGCCAACAGTCTCATCTTGGAAAATATTGTTACACTCACTGCCACATTAAAAAATATCAGCCATTAACTGTTCGTGAGAGGAGGTTAATTTCAGAATCTAGCTTATCGCTTAAAGACTCAATACCGTGTGGAAAACAGTCAACGTAGCTCGCATAATTCATACACAAAAGAATCGGTATCGAGAGGATGGGAATGGTCAGTGCTAATACTGCAAACACCAGCGTATCAACGTTTAACATAAAGAGTATGCTAAACGCCAAGATATAGGCAGCGCTTAAACATAGTAGCCACAGCAGTGAGTTCAGCATAATCGCGCTAAAATTACGCCAACATGCAAGCACACTAAGACCTAGCGCTTTATGTAGCGGCATCCGATGCCAAGCGATTAAAGCTGGCGTAAATCGGGTCAACATACGAAATATTCTGTAAATTATTATCCTTATCATCATGGCGCCTAGCACATAAAATGACGCATAATTTCCTGCTGCTATGTCTTTAATAAATTGATTGGGAGCGACCCATATTAAGACTATCAAAAGCGCCAAAACAGCTGAGATAAAAAGGGCGATCACTTCATATAAACCGAGCAATAGCAGTCGCCCAACAGTTTTTTTATTATACGTGCTGCGTAGAGTTGACTGGGTGGCAAGTAAGGTTGATTTTTGATTGAGTTTTTTGCGGCATACTGCCATAAAGCCGACTCGTATGAATGGACTTAAAAGCCATTCTCCTACAATTAAAAGGGGTAGGATTAAAAACAAACTGCACAAAGAACCGATCAGGAAAATAAAAGGGTTTTGCCCAAACAGCCAGAGCCCTTTTTTAAACCATGTATAACCTGCTTTGGCGGGGAGTTTATTAATATGCATATACAGGGGTGGAAAATTCCTATAAATTAAAGTGGATGCAAAGCTGGCGCTATTATATGAGCACGTAGTATTTTCTCAAAGTACGCCGGGTCATGAGACTTAAGCATTTGCGCTTGACGTGGTAAATAAACATCATAAAGGCGTGGCCTGAGTGGGGTGGATGAGGGTACGCCTCTAACGGTGATCCACTGCACGCCCTTTTTGAAGGGGTAGACCCAACACTCGTGTTCTTGCATAGCAATGCCAGCCTGGCATTCACATCGGGGTCAAACCGGCCGCTCGTGGTATGCCAGCGCTCAGAGAGGGTACTGGCTACACAACGCTCGCCTCCCTTGGCGTTGTCACCCGCCGCCATTTCGATCACAACAAAAAATGAATCATGGCATCCGAAAAGTACCGATATACTCCTACGTTATGAGCATCAAATTTAACATAAGACAAACTCTTTTCCTTGACAAAAACATATTTTAGTTTCGCTTGATATCGTAAAATAAGAGCCTTTCTTATTTTAGGTTACGCCCGATGAAATGAACGCTCCAAGGCCGCTATGTCACGATATCGACAACGGGCGAAAAAGCGCGAGCCTTCGTACCCGCACCGCTTCCGCCTTGCCCACCTATCGCTTGGACTGCTAAATTGCGCCGAAACTTCGACCAAGCGTTACTCGCGCTAGGACAGTTAGATAGCGTATCAACGCTGCTACCTGACACCTCGCTTTTTCTCTATATGTATGTTCGTAAGGAGGCGGTGCTTTCGTCCATGATTGAAGGGACGCAATCTTCACTCTCCGATTTGTTGTTATTCGAGCTAGATGAAATGCCGGGTGTCCCATTAGATGATGTACGTGAAGTGAGCCACTATGTGTAGAGGCTCGCGTTTGAAACTGGTCATGCTCGCAATCAGCGCACTTTCTGGCTCAGATTAATTGCAACTAGCGGAGCGTCCAAGCTCAAATTATCTGCAAATGAGCTTGCATTTATCATCATCAACTCGCATTCCATCGCCACGTGCTCACATTAATTGCAAACTAAATTCCTCCAGACACTCTCTTAAGAAACAAATTTAAGTTGTTGATAAATAAGGATTATTTTTCGTCCATTTCGGAATCAAAAAAAACTGAGGCTATTTTGTTTCTTCAGCGCGCCTTGCGACCGACAGGTCGATTACGACACTATTGAGACACAAAAAATGTCTCGTTGGCATGACCCATTGGAGGGTACCTATACGATACAATCAGATTATGACGCATGATCCGAGGCAAATCCAAATGAAATGGGCCTGGAACAATCAGTTGTGTCACCAGCCGCCATTTCGATCACAGCAATGCCAACCTAGCATTCATAATAAGCAGATCACCATTAAGATTGAGTTTCCGTATAGTGGCTGATTACGACACTGTTTTTTGCCTATTTTTGAGAGATAGGCAGAGCAAGCGAGTTCATCCGTTATTATGCGAAACCCTTGATTAACCCTAAAATCTTTTTTCTGGTGGAAAGAGGAGGAGATGATGGGTTGACTGATGTAGAGGTCGGAAAAACCTTTGTCTGGCTTAGGTAAGGAACGAAAGGAATACCCGCAGCCTGCTGGGCATTTTGAACTGCTTGCCTGAATTTAATTTCCTGGTCTGGATTGCTAAAGGGAACAGTTTGCAGACCTTCAGCAGTATAAAAATACAGGGCACCGTCCTGTATATAGAAAGGCGCACTCTGATCAAAGCGTTGTGCAAGTAAGTATTCTTTATAGACCAATTCTATCTTTTGTCTATTAAACGTTGGCAATAAGCGATAGAACGTCGAACGGTGCTTGCCTAACGCTTCAGCAGCGCTGCGCCTCACGTCCTCTTTCTCGTCCTTCGTCAGCGCGATCAAGGCCAGCAGGGCCGACTCCGGTAACGAAGACCGCTTCCCTAACGCTTCAGCAGCGCGGTTCCTCACGTACCCGTTCTCGTCCTTCGTCAGCGCGATCAAGGCCAGCAGGGCCGACTCCGGTAACGAAGACGGCTGACCTAACGCTCCAGCAGCGCTGCGCCTCACGTACTCGTTCTCGTCCTTCGTCAGCGGGATCAAGGCCAGCAGGGCCGACTCCGGTAACGAAGACTGCTTCCCTAACGCATAAGCAGCGCTGTTCTTCACGTCCCAGTCCCCGTCCATCGTCAGCGGGATCAAGGCCAGCAGGACCGACTCCGGTAACGAAGACCGCTTCCCTAACGCTTCAGCAGCGTGGCGCCTCACCTCCCGGTACTCGTCCTTCAGCAGCGCGATCAAGGCCAGCAGGGCGATCAAGGCCAGCACCGACTCCGGTAACGAAGACGGCTTCCCTAACGCTTCAGCAGCGCTGCCCCTCACGTACCCGTTCTCGTCCTTCGTCAGCGCGATCAAGGCCAGCAGGGCCGACTCCGGTAACGAAGACCGCTTCCCTAACGCTTCAGCAGCGTGGCACCTCACGTCCCATTTCTCGTCCTTCGTCAGCGCGATCAAGGCCAGCAGGGCCGACTTCGGTAACGAAGACTGCTTCCCTAACGCATCAGCAGCGCTGCCCCTCACGTCCCATTTCTCGTCCTTCGTCAGCGCGATCAAGGCCAGCAGAGCCGACTCCGGTAACGAAGACTGCTGACCTAACGCTCCAGCAGCGCTGCCCCTCACGTACCCTTCCTCGTCCTTCGTCAGCGCGATCAAGGCCAGCAGGGCCGACTCCGGTAACGAAGACTGCGCCCCTAACGCTTCAGCAGCGTGGCACCTCACGTCCCATTTCTCGTCCTTCGTCAGCGCGATCAAGGCCAGCAGGGCCGACTCCGGTAACGAAGACCGCCTCCCTAACGCTTCAGCAGCGTGGCACCTCACGTCCTCGTTCTCGTCCTTCGTCAGCGCGATCAAGGCCAGCAGGGCCGACTCCGGTAACGAAGACCGCTTCCCTAACACTTCAGTAGCGCTGTGCCTCACGTCCTCGTTCTCGTCCTTCGTCAGCGCGATCAAGGCCAGCAGGGCCGACTCCGGTAACGAAGACCGCTTCCCTAACACTTCAGTAGCGCTATGCCTCACGTCCTCGTTCTCGTCCTTCAGCAGCGCGATCAAGGCCAGCAGGGCCGACTCCGGTAACGAAGACCGCTTCCCTAACGCTTCAGCAGCGCGGTTCCTCACGTCCTCTTTCTCGTGCTTCAGCAGCGCGATCAAGGCCAGCAGGGCCGACTCCGGTAACGAAGACCGCTTCCCTAACGCATAAGCAGCGCTGTTCCTCACGTACACGTCCTCGTCCTTCATCAGCGCGATCAAGGCCAGCAGGGCCGACTCCGGTAACGAAGACGGCTGACCTAACGCTTCAGCAGCGCTGCCCCTCACGTACACGTTCTCGTCCTTCGTCAGCGCGATCAAGGCCAGCAGGGCCGGTTCTGATAAAGTAGTAGACCGATGTTTGAATGCCATTGCAACCGCTTCTTTTGTTCGCACTGATGTCGCCTTCTGAAGGCACTGGAGCAACAAGTGCTCGGGAAACGTGGGCTGATACGCGAGTGTGCATTCTTTTCTCTTATCGATTTCCAATTGTAGCCATTGCGCCAAACCTTGCTCCAGCCATTCTCGGATTTCGGGCGACAGCCCAACGTCTGTGGCGCTAGACGTTTCATGCAGGCAGTTCATGATGAGGCGCTGATGATGCGCACCAAACAAGTCACGCGGTTCGGCTTCGAGCAAAACGAAAAACCGGTTCAGGGCTTCTCCGCGCAACAGACCTGCAACAAACCACCACAGAATCTCATAGCGCGGGTTGTATTTATGTTGACAAACAAACGCTTCGGGTGGCGCTTGTGTCCACCGCTTGCTGTCGGCAGACAGCAAGCTTATCTCCTGCCACGCTTCCCAATGCTGAACAAAATGCTTGGCCGCAAAGAACTCCTGAAACGTCAAATGCATGAAGTGGTAGCTGCGTTGGCTCTCCTGTGCATCATCAGTATGGAGAAACGAAAGCTTTTTGAGGTTGTCCTCAAACGTAAGAGGAAGCGAAACACCTTCACGCATCAGTTGTTCAATCAGACTATCCATATAAGCGGGATTAAATTCGATGCGATTCTCTTGCAATCCTTTAAAGGCCAACGCGTTGAGAAAATCATTTTCTACTTTGATTGCCTGCTCGATACGTAATGGACTTCTCAGCGCATGAACCGCTTCGGCGGCTAATAATTTCCCGTCTTCCAGCTTGCCCAAGCGCAGCATATCTTTACGCCATAATTTATTCATCATCGCTTGATATAGCGAGCTGACCGTCACCGAGCCTTGCGCTTCTTGCTGCACGCGCTTAATTTCATCCCAGCTGTAGCACAGCGCATCCAACTGAATCGGCACGTTGACCAATCCTTGAATGAAGGGGGTGGCCTGGATAAATTGCTTCATCTCTTGAGCTTGCGAAGCAGGCATCATGGCCCGATTATCGAGATAGGCCATAACATTTTTCGGACTAAATCCAACTATCTCTAACTCTAAATCCATCGGCGGCGCTTGTTTCAAATCAACATAAGGCCGCGAGGTAATCAGCACCGCAGGCTGACTGAGCAATTGCTTCAGAAACTCGGCCATCGGCTCGTGATCATTCCATTCTTGCGCCACTTCATCCCAGCCATCGAGGATAAACAGGATTTTCTCTTTCGCTGGCCCATTAATTTGCGCGGCAAGTGTCTTGGCTAACGCCAACCCTTTGGGATGATTCGGGAAATAGGTTTCATGAAACAAAGTCACAAGATCACAATTGGATGTACCCTTAAGCGTACGCAGCGGAATCCAGAGCACGTAGTCAAAGCGATCCCGCCATTGTGCTTTCTGGATGTAGTCGTAGACGATCTTTTTGGATAAGGTCGTTTTCCCCACGCCAGCCCGACCTCGAATCAGAATCCGTTGTGGGATCGCGGTCTTGCCATCGCTTAATTCTCGAGAATCAAACAGCGTCTCGAGTGGCACTAATTTCTGTTGATTGGAATCGATTGCCTCGAAACTCGGCAAGCGATGAAAGTGATTTTGCGCGGCTTCGCCCTCTTTAGGCTTCTCCTCTTCCTTGCGCGCTTTGTTGTGTTCCACGATCGCTAGATTGACATAGCAGTGTTTCATCGAGAGTGGCGGACCGGATAGCCGCTGAATCGCTAGACGGTCAAGAGAAGCATAGCGGGTTAAAGCCGTTTGCAGTGCGTGCATATCTACTTGTGTTCGCAGCGCTTGCAGCGTGTCCTGGACACTCTGGGAGATTTGCCCCCATACGCGTACATATTCCGCAGCCTTAGGCGCCGATGCTTCGCTGTTTAAGCGCTTAATCAAGTCGGCATAAGCTGTCCAAAATGTGCGCAGCAGCGCTTCTGCACCATTTTGCGCCAGCAGCCGCTCCAATAACTTAAAGAAAACCAGATGGCGGCCCTGCTGCTGATACACGGCCTGACCGCTCGCCTGCTGTGAGGCAAAGCGGGGCATATCTTCAATACGCACCGTCGTTGCTTTAACAAAATCCTGAACGCAGAGTTCATACCCATTGGCACATAACGAGACGGGAATGATGCCGTGCTGATCCAGATAGTCAGTACGGATTTTTAAAAAAGCCATTTCCGTCAAAACATGATGAAAATCCGCTTGTTGGGAATATGTATTGACCACCGTCCGTATTTCGGTTTCTGCCTGCGCGGGATTTTGCTGAGCCAGTCCGTAGGCTTTTTTCAAGTCTGCACAATAGGCTTGATAGAGTTTTCCCGCTTCTCCCCATTGCAGATAGTGCCCTAAGACCTGCGAACCACAGACAATCACTTTATCGACTGGTTGGATCCCGCCTATGGCGGTGGGTAACAAACAGAACTGGCTAGTGAGAATATCGTCCACCCTGGCCGCGTCTTCTCGGGTGCTTAACGCAGAGGGCGCTTGCAGCCCCTTTGGCCGTTGATCGGAATAGAGATTAACGCCCACCTTGACCAGGTGATCAATCAGGAATTTCGACGTACCTGCATCCGCCATGCCGTAATGCGGGTTGTCATGGGCGTAGACTAAAAAGACACTGGGCCATACGCTCGATAAATCCAAACTCTGAAACGTCTTCAGCGTTTCCGTAAACAACTGGTTAACCAAGTCATTCTTTTCCTCGATGCCTTCGAGTATGCGTGGCGAGAGTGCTGCATTCTGGGCAGGTTCAGCCAATGTTGATGGAATATCGGCGGAAATGGAGGAGGAGTTGACGGCGGAGGATAGCGCAGGAGTATGCAAGGTCTCGCTGGTCTGCGCGGCGATGAGAGACCGGTTCGTCAGCGCAGTTGGGGGCAGTACTGCACCAGCTGAGAAAATACTTGACTGAGGGGCTAGGCCAGGATGGCCCCACTTTTGCGCTTTTTTATAGCTTGCCTGTGCCCTATTGGGTTGCCCTAACTGCTCTAGCACTTGGCCGCGCTCAAAGTAAGTAGTGCCGATTTTATTGCGCAGCGTTTGATCGGCCAGTGTCTCAGGGGAGAGCGCCTTTTTGAAGGCACGCTTTGCTTGGGACAACGAAATTTCCGCATCGTCAAAGAAGATTGCAGCGAGATGGCGATCCTGGGTTTGTCGAGCGATATTTAAATAACCGTTAGCAAGGCCAAGCATTTGCTCTGCAGAGAGCGCGCTGCGTGATGACGAAAAGATGCTGCCCAACATATCACTTCCCCTTTGTTATTTTTTGCTAGGATCAAGTGCGCTAAGAGCATGATGGTATCGAATGATACTCGCGCTCCTTGATCAGTTGTTCCGGCACGGACGGCGAGTATATCTCTACTCTCTACTATGCCGGTTCTGTCACCGGTTGAACGCGCAACTTAAGTGTTCAAAAGAGGGAAGCAATGTCCGGTTGAACAAAACTCCAATGGGTCATGCCAACGAGACATTTTTTGTGTCTCAATAGCGTCGTAATCGACCTGTCGGTCGCAAGGCGCGCTGAAGAAACAAAATAGCCTCAGTTTTTTTTGATTCCGAAATGGACGAAAAATAATCCTTATTTATCAACAACTTAAATTTGTTTCTTGAAAGCATAGTAGGCGGCCAGCCGGACGCCAGGCGTTCGGAAGAAACAAAATAGCTTCAATTTATTTTTACGATTCCGAAATAGACGAAAAATAATTCTTATTTATCAAGCACTTAAATTTGTTTCTTAAGAGCATAGTAGGCGGCCAGCCGGACGCCAGGCGTTCGGAAGAAACAAAATAGCTTCAATTTATTTTTACGATTCCGAAATAGACGAAAAATAATTCTTATTTATCAAGCACTTAAATTTGTTTCTTAAGAGCATAGTAGGCGGCCAGCCGGACGCCAGGCGTTCGGAAGAAACAAAATAGCTTCAATTTATTTTTACGATTCCGAAATAGACGAAAAATAATTCTTATTTATCAAGCACTTAAATTTGTTTCTTAAGAGGGCCTTGTTTTAGGTTTTCGGCACGATATTGTTTAACCTCTAAAGGCTAATTTTAGGCGCTGCTGACTGTGAGATAAGAGAGTGTCTGGAGGAATTTAGTTTGCAATTAATGTGAGCACGTGGCGATGGAATGCGAGTTGATGATGATAAATGCAAGCTCATTTGCAGATAATTTGAGCTTGGACGCTCCGCTAGTTGCAATTAATCTGAGCCAGAAAGTGCGCTGATTGCGAGCATGGCCGGTTTCAAAAGCGAGCCGTTACAACTATGTCGTAGCACTCGAACATGGTTTGCGCCTGCTCAAAGAAGGGCTGCCATTGTCGTTGCGGTTGATTCGAGAAGTGCACAGCGTTCTGTTAGCAGAGGGTCGTGGTTGTAGGCTAACCCCAGGGGAATTTCGACGCAGCCAAAACTGGATTGGGGGCACACGGCCAGGCAATGCGGCTTTCGTTCCACCTCCCACTGAGGAAGTGCTCGCGTGTATGAGCAAGCTCGAGCTATTTCTTCATGACCAGCCAGAGCCAACGCCAGTCTTGCTTAAAGTAGCGCTAGCGCATGTGCAGTTTGAAACGATTCACCCATTTCTCGAGGGTAATGGTCGCTTGGGCCGCCTCCTGATCACGTTGCTCCTATGTGAACAGAAGGTGTTACGAGAACCCATGCTCTATCTGAGCCTCTATTTCAAAACCCATCGCCAATACTATTATGAGTTGCTTAATAATGTCCGTTTGACTGGTGAATGGGAGGCTTGGCTCGATTTTTTTACTGAAGCCATTACTGTCACCGCTACTCAGGCAGTGGAAACGGCGCAACAACTTCTCGAATTGCTCGCTCAGGATCGAGAAAAAATGAATAAGCTGGGCAGAGCGGCACCTTCTGCTTTGCAAATCCACCAAATACTTATAGAGCGCCCCATTACCACCTCGGGCTGGTTAGTAAAGAAAACGGGTCTAGCACCCGCCACTGTCAATAAGACATTGGCTCACATGGAAAAACTAGGTATCGTACAAGCACTCACCGCTCAGAAGCGAAACCGCCTGTTCAGTTATGCAAGGTATATAGAAATAGTGGATCGAGGTATAGGGCCATTGGAAAAATGACGCGCTCTAACCTAGAGTTGTGGGGCACTCTTAGTGGGTTTTTTGTTACAGACCGATTAATATTTAACGCTGCCGCGCCAGCACAGTAGGCCGCGCTTTAGCAAGCTGGTCAGGCCAATCTCGGCTGAAATGTAGGCCGCGGCTTTCACGCCGTGAGCATGCGCTGTCGACAATCAGCGCTGCGACATCGACTAGGTTACGTAACTCGAGCAAATCCCGGCTAATGCGGAAGTTTGCATAATATTCATCGATTTCACTGCGCAAGAGTGCAATTCTATGTTTGGCGCGCGACAAACGTTTATCGGTGCGGACAATGCCAACATAGTTCCACATCAGTCGGCGTAGTTCGTCCCAGTTATGGGTAATCACTACTTCTTCGTCCGGGTCTGTCACGCGGCTTTCATCCCAGACGGGCAGCGGTGCACTCGGACGATATGGATTGTTGGCGAGATCAGCTTGAATCGCGAGCGCACTTGAGTGCGCCATGACGACGCATTCGAGCAGAGAATTGCTGGCTAGCCGGTTAGCGCCATGTAAGCCAGTGTAAGCCGTCTCTCCAATTGCAAAGAGCCCGACAAGATCAGTGCGGCCAGATACATCGGTGACAACTCCGCCGCAGGTGTAATGTGCCGCCGGCACAACCGGAATCGGCTGGCGCGTAATATCGATACCAAATTCTAGGCAGCGCGAGAGAATGGTTGGAAAATGGGCGTGCAAAAACTCCGCCGGCAGGTGACTAATATCGAGATGAACATAGTCGATGCCGTGCTTTTTGATTTCAAAATCGATGGCGCGCGCCACAATATCGCGTGGCGCAAGCTCAGCGCGTGCATCGTGCGTGGGCATAAAGCGTATGCCATTGCCGTCGCTAGTCGGGAGCTTGAGTAGGCCGCCTTCACCACGCACCGCCTCGCTGATTAAAAATGACTTTGCATAGGGGTGGTAAAGGCAGGTGGGATGGAATTGGATAAACTCCATATTCGCAATCTGGCAGCCTGCCCGCCAAGCGATCGCAATGCCGTCGCCGGTTGCGGTATCGGGGTTGGTTGTATAGAGATAGACTTTACCTGCGCCGCCAGTGGCGAGTATCGTATGCTGGGCTTGTAGGGTGAGGGTGCGGCCGTTGCTTGAATCTAGTACGTATAAGCCATTGCAACGCCGCCCGGACGAGTCTGGCAGGGCGGTTGTGATCAGGTCAATTGCAAAATGCTCTTCAAGCAGCGTGATATTAGGGTGTGCGCGTACGCGCTGGGCTAACGTGGTCACCACCGCATGGCCAGTGGCGTCTGCTGCGTGAATAATCCGCCGGTGGCTATGGCCACCCTCGCGGGTTAAATGAAAGCCAAACTCGCTGGCATCATCGCGTGTAAAAGGCACACCTTGCTTGATCAGCCATTCGATCGCCTGCTGGCCCCGTTCAAGGATAAAGCGGGTCATGCGTTCATGACACAGCCCACCGCCAGCAATCAGCGTATCTTGTACATGGTTTTCAATACTGTCTGCTGAGTCTAACGCAGCGGCAATACCGCCTTGCGCCCAGTCGCTCGCGCTGTCTTGTATTGAGCGCTTAGCAATTACCGCTACGCGCAACGTAGGGGCGAGTTTTAAGGCGGCACTTAAGCCAGCTAGGCCACTGCCTACGATGACAACGTCGAAATTTAAGTGTTTGGAAGAGTCTTCAAGGTTTGGCATCTACAAGCCAGGTGCAGCAAAAACCCCGCACAAAACAGCTGCATCACAACGATGAGCAACTGCTGGCGGGGTTTTTGTTTATTCGGTGATCTAAAACCGCTTACTTGAGCTTTGTTTCTGTATAAGAAACATGCTTGCGCACAACCGGATCGAACTTCATAAGCTCGATCTTTTCTGGTTTAGTGCGTTTATTTTTTGTCGTGGTATAAAAATGACCAGTGCCAGCTGATGATGCTAGCTTGATTTTTTCACGTCCGCCTTTAGCCATGATTCATACCCCTTAAATTTCGCCACGTGCGCGCAGATCGGCGAGCACGGCATCAATTCCTTTCTTATCGATCAGGCGTAATGCGGCACTCGAGATGCGCAGTCGCACGTCACGATTTTCGCTTTCTACCCAGATGCGACGATACTGCAAATTCGGTAAATAGCGGCGTTTTGTTCTGTTATTGGCATGGGAAACATTGTTGCCAACCATTGGCCCTTTCCCGGTTACCTTACATTTTCGTGCCATTGAGCACTCCTGGTACGCTAAATTCTAGCTGCAGTAGTATGACCACTGCGCGTTGCAAAAAAGATTATAAAAACAGGAGCGAGATTCTAGCATAAAAACTTTCGCTTGGTGCATTTGCGTTCGCTTGGTGCATTTGCGTTCGCTTGGTGCATTTATGTTCGCTTGGTGCATTTGTGTTCGGTTGGTGACGTTTGCGTTTTGTCCCTTTTTTAATTTCACGCCGGAAGCCACTGGCGGACTATATGAACTAATGCATAGCACCTATGCGGTATCTGCGGCAAATCATGTTGCCATCTGCGCTTGACCGTTTGCCTCAAAGCCAGCCCTTTTCAGAGAACGACAAAATGGCATTAGAGGCAACGATAAAATGATCCAACAGCTTAATCTCAAATAACGCCAGGACGGTTTTCAGCTGCTTAGTTAAATGTTGGTCGGCCGGGCTTGCGGCGACAGTGCCAGAGGGGTGGTTATGGGCCACGATAAGAGACGCCGCGTTTAATAGTAACGCTTGTCGAGAGATTTCTCGCGGATAAACGGTGGTTTGGGTTAACGTTCCGCGTGATGACTCTTCCGCCCGAATCAGCCGATGGCGCGCATCAAGGTATAGGCAAACAAAAACTTCATAAGGGCGCGTGCCGATCAGCAGTTTTAAATAGTCTCGGACCGCCGTGGGCGACTCTAGGTAGGTGTTATTTCGTAATTCTTCGGCTAGCGCGCGTTGAATAAGTTCGCTGATTGCATGGAGTTGAGCAATTTTGGCGGGTCCCATGCCATGCACGGCGTTCAGATCCGCATGTGAAGCGTTCAATAAAGCGCGTAGCGAACCAAAATGATTGATTAAAGTGCGCCCAAGGTCAACCGCGCTTTGTCCGGCGACCCCAACGCGTAAAAAAATGGCCAGCAGCTCGGCATCTGATAAGGCCGCGGAGCCGGCATTGGCTAATTTTTCGCGCGGGCGTTCGCTATTTGGCCAAGCGTGAATGGGATGGCGGCTTCCGTTGGTTAACTGTCTCATCTGGGTTAAGTCGCTTACAATATCGTTTTTTTGTGTTTTACGGTGCAGTTTTTTTGCAACCGGTTTGATAAATATTGATTAAGCATCGCATGACCCTGACTCATATTAATGTAGTGAAGCAAGGCTCGCACATTACGCTGCACTACCGCCTCTCGTTAGCAGAGGGTGCTGATATCGTGAATACTTTCGATGATCGGCCGGCTACTTTGTTATTAGGAGCCGGTCAAATCGCACCGCCGCTTGAGGCTATTTTGCTCGGAATGGAAGTAGGAAGCCACTCTACCTTTCGGCTAACACCGGAGCAGGCTTTTGGGGTTCGTAACCCGGAGTTGATTCAAAAAATCACTTTAACGACTTTGCACGAACATGGGGTGGGTAGTGATGAATTTGTGCCAGGAGATTTAGTTGAATTCAATGCCCCCAGCGGCGGACGTTATGCGGGGGTGTTAAAAGAAATAGATGCAAGTGGAGCGCTGTTTGATTTTAATCACCCGTTAGCGGGTCAGGCGCTTGTTTTTGAAGTGCAGATTATTGGTATTTTGTAGAGGCCTATCATGACGCACCCTGCTTTAACTGATACCGAGGCAGAGATTCTGCTGGCACAGCCGCGCGGATTTTGTGCGGGGGTTGATCGCGCGATTGAAATTGTTGAGCGTGCGCTAGCGCGTTTTGGCGCGCCGGTTTATGTGCGCCACGAAATTGTTCATAACGCCTATGTAGTGAGCGATTTGCGCCGCAAAGGGGCAGTTTTTATTGAATCGCTTGAGCAAGTGCCTGCCGGCAGCACGGTTATTTTTAGTGCGCATGGCGTGCCCAAGGAAGTGCATGAGCAAGCTCAAAGCCGCGGTTTACATATTTTCGATGCAACCTGCCCATTAGTGACAAAGGTGCATGTCGAAGTGGCTAAAATGTGGGCCAATGGCTATGAGATCATCATGATTGGCCACAAAGGCCATCCCGAAGTTGAAGGCACGATGGGACAAGTGCGCGATAGAATGCATCTGGTGGAAGAGCTAGCCGATGTTGAGCAGTTGCAAGTGACTGATCCACACAAGCTGGCGTATGTGACGCAAACAACTTTATCGGTTGACGACGCAGCGCAGGTGATCGCGGCGTTAAAGAAACGTTTCCCGGCGATTCTCGGACCAAAGAAGCAAGACATTTGCTATGCCACGCAGAATCGGCAAGATGCCGTCAAATTTATGGCGCCCCAATGCGACCTGGTGATTGTAGTGGGCAGTCCGAATAGTTCAAATTCAAATCGTCTGCGCGAAGTGGCGCACAAGCTTGGCGTTCCATCTTATATGGTGGATGAGCCAGCGCAAATTGATCCGGCCTGGCTTGTGGGTAAACGTCGGGTTGGCGTCACGGCAGGCGCATCAGCGCCTGAAGCGCTCGCGCAAGCGGTGATTGAACGCTTGCGTAAACTTGGCGCGGCGAAGGTGCGCACCTTAGAGGGCGTTGCTGAAAATGTGTCTTTCCCGCTGCCGCGTGAACTGAGTGCATTAGCCGGTGGCCCGGAAAATTCAAATAAGCCCAATTAAGGAGGGTAAGTGGATATTTTTATCCAGCAAATTCTGAATGGTTTAGTGCTGGGTAGTGTCTATGCGCTGATTGCACTTGGCTACACCATGGTATATGGCATTCTGGGCATTATCAATTTTGCTCATGGTGACGTGCTGATGGCCGGCGCGCTCATCGCGCTCTCGGTGATTAAGCTTATCCAAGCGTACTGGCCACAGCTTGGCCCTATACTGACGTTATTGATGGCCCTGGCAGTCGCTGCATTTGCTTGTGCGGCTCTGGCCTATGTGATCGAGCGGGTGGCCTACCGGCCACTACGTAATGCACCGCGGCTGGCGCCATTAATCACGGCGATTGGTGTCTCGATTTTGCTGCAAACACTGGCGATGATGATCTGGTCGCGCGATCCATTGATGTTTCCGCAATTGCTGCCGACAGATCCAATTAATGTGATTACACCCAAAGGCGATCAGCCGGGGGCAGTGATTTCAATGACTGAGATCATTATTATTGTGGTGGCTTTTATCACCATGGGCGGTTTACTGCTGTTGGTGCATAAAACGCGCCTTGGCCGCGCGATGCGTGCCACCGCGGAAAACCGAGCAGTGGCAAGCTTAATGGGCGTGAATCCCAATCTTGTGATTTGCGCCACGTTTATGATTGGGGCGGCCCTGGCGGCCTTGGCCGGCGTGATGCTTGCTTCCGAATATGGCAATGCCCATTTCAATATGGGCTTTATCCCAGGGATTAAAGCCTTTACTGCGGCGGTTCTAGGAGGTATCGGTAATCTAGGCGGTGCGGTGGTAGGTGGCATCTTGCTCGGGATTATCGAGCAACTGGGCGCGGGTTATATTGGAGATTTGACCGGCGGTGTCTTTGGCAGCAATTATCAAGATGTATTTGCCTTTATGGTGTTAATTGTCGTGTTGGTGCTCCGGCCATCTGGTTTGTTAGGCGAGCGGGTTGCTGACCGGGCATAAAGCAGCGCATAACTCTGAGGTAGCCGGCGTTTTATAAAAAGCGCCGAGATTAGCCTTGGCTTGAGATTAACTCCTAGATTAAGTTTTGCTTAAACACATGATAGCGTTCACTACAAAAAAGCCAGTGACGGCCTATGTCGGCATGATCTTGCTTGCGCTCACGCTGCTTTTAGCGCCGCTTTTAATTGGTGCGGTGGGGGGCAATTATTGGGTGCGGGTGCTGGATTTTGCCATGCTCTATGTGATGCTGGCATTGGGCCTGAATGTGGTGGTTGGCTTTGCTGGTTTGCTTGATTTAGGGTACATCGCATTCTATGCGGTGGGCGCATATACCGCAGCTTTTTTATCGTCCCCGCATCTATTGATGCAATTTGATTGGATTGCCCAATTACTGCCAGCTGGACCACAGTTCTCAATTTGGTTGATTGTGCCCATTGCACTTGTTATGGCAGCCCTCTTTGGCGTTTTGTTGGGCGCGCCGACGCTGCGTTTGCGTGGCGATTATTTGGCTATCGTGACGCTTGGCTTTGGCGAGATTGTGCGGATTTTTCTGAACAACCTTGACCGCCCGTTCAATATTACCAACGGCCCAAAAGGGATCGCCAATATTGCCCCGGTTACTCTATTTGGCATTGATTTATCGAAGACGCAGGCTTTTTTTGGCCTGAACCTCCCCTCCGTCTATTTATATTATTATCTATTTGCCGCGCTTGCTGTGTTGGTGGTTTTTGTTTCTATCCGGCTGCAGCATTCTCGTATCGGCCGGGCATGGGCCGCCATCCGCGAAGATGAAACGGCGGCCCAAGCGATGGGCATTAATACGCGTAATATGAAGCTGCTCGCCTTTGCAATGGGCGCTTCATTTGGCGGTGTGTCGGGAGCCATGTTCGCGGCTTTCCAAGGTTTTGTCTCACCTGAATCGTTCACTTTTTGGGAATCCATTGTGGTGCTATCTTGCGTTGTGCTGGGTGGCATGGGGCATATTCCAGGTGTGATTTTGGGGGCCTTGCTGCTCTCGCTCTTTCCAGAGTTTTTGCGCTCGACAATGGGGCCTCTACAGCATGCGCTATTTGCTCGTGAAATTGTCGACGTCGAGGCCATGCGTCAACTATTTTATGGTTTGACCATGATTATTATCATGCTTTACCGTCCTGCTGGCTTATGGCCGGCCGCTAAGCATGAAGACCGCATGGCTAAAAAAGCCACACGAAATTGCATTGGGCGTATATGAACCTTGATACGAGAGTACCCACGCAACCCATTCGTTTGTCGGTTAAAGGCGTCAATAAAAGTTTTGGTGGCTTGCAGGCACTGCATGACGTGAGCTTAGAGATTGTCAGCGGACATATTTATGGCTTAATCGGCCCAAACGGGGCAGGCAAAACCACCCTTTTTAATGTGTTAACAGGCTTATGTAAGCCCGATGCCGGTACCTTTATGCTTGATGGCGAGCCTTATCAGCCCACCGCGGTGCATCAAGTAGCGCGCGCCGGAATTGCCCGCACCTTCCAAAATATTCGTCTATTCGGTGGCATGACCGCGCTTGAGAATGTCATGGTAGGACGCCATGTGCGTACGCGGCAAGGGCTATTAGGCGCGGTCTTACGCACGCGTGCCGAACGTCGCGAAGAAAAAGAAATTAAAGAATATGCCCGTGCTTTACTCGATTATGTTGAGATTGGACAGTATGCCGGTTACACGGCGCGTAACTTATCGTACGGTCACCAACGCCGGCTTGAGATCGCGCGTGCATTGGCCACCGAGCCGAAACTGCTGGCCCTCGATGAGCCTGCCGCGGGCATGAATGCCACTGAAAAAGTAGATTTGCGTCAGTTACTCGAAAAAATTCGCAACGATGGCAAAACCATTTTGTTGATCGAGCACGATGTGAAGCTTGTGATGGGGTTATGTGACCGAATGACCGTGCTGGATTACGGTAAAGTCATTGCCACTGGGCTAGCACAGGAGGTCCAGAAAGACCCTAAAGTTATCGAAGCCTATCTGGGCGCAGGAGGCAGCTAATGTCAGCAATCTTAAAAATCAAAGGCCTGCAACTGGCTTATGGCGGCATTCAAGCAGTTAAGGGGATTGACTTAGAAATTTTTGAGGGCGAGTTGGTTACGCTTATCGGTGCTAACGGAGCCGGTAAAACAACCACCATGAAGGCAATTTGCGGTTTAAAAAGCTGCGCGGCTGGTGACATCGAGTACCGTGGCGAATCGCTCAGAAACGTCCCTGCGCACGAGTTGCTTAAACGTGGGCTGGCTATGGTTCCTGAAGGTCGCGGCATTTTTGCGCGCATGACGATTCTCGAAAACATGCGCATGGGCGCCTATTTGCGTCATGATACCCGCGGCATTAAGCAAGATATTGAGCGCATGTTCGCGTATTTTCCGCGGTTGCAAGAACGTACCTCGCAGCTTGCCGGCACGCTCTCGGGCGGGGAGCAGCAGATGCTGGCCATGGCGCGTGCGCTCCTGAGTCGGCCCAAGCTACTGCTCCTTGATGAGCCATCAATGGGCCTCTCGCCATTGATGGTTGAGCGCATTTTTGAAGTCGTGCGTGACATTTCAGCGCAAGGCTTAACCATCTTATTGGTCGAGCAAAACGCGCGGCTGGCGCTCCATGCGGCGAATCGCGCTTATGTGATGGAATCTGGGCTGATCTCGATGTCTGGAGACGCCAAACAGATGCTCGGAGATCCGCAAGTGAGGGCGGCTTATTTAGGGGAATGATTGGTTCGGGTATGCTCAATCCGCACGCCGCAGTATCAATTCGCCTGAATCCGTCTTGCTGATGGTCAGTGTGTCTCCCACCTTCCAGCCCAATTGAGCCAGCAGTTCGTCGGGCAACTCGACGATGCTGTCACCGCTACCATCACCTGCATATAGGCAAGTGGTGCGCCACATAATGGCCTGTGTACCTGCTCCGGACGGCAAATATTTCAGTAAGGTTTCTAGTAATGCTGCCTCATCGTCCGGTAGAGTGAGCCAACTTGCGCAGGCATGATCGGAATATTCCGCCCACGCATAGACTACGTTGTCGTCAGAGACATGGCGACCGGCCGTATGTAGACAATGCTGCATACGAGTAATGTCGGTGGCGAATTGTTTGGCAAGTTTCTGCCGTTCACTGAACGTTGGCATCATGATTCTTTCCTTTATTGATACTGGTGTGCCCAAAAGTATATCGCAGTTGCTTAAGTCCACTTTCAATCTGCGTGCTCCTACTATCGGTTACACTGTGTTTACTTTAAATGAAGAAAACTTTGATCTCAAAGTTGATTGATCTGCTGTTCCAGCTCCCCAATCTCATTTATCACCATTGTGAAATCCGGTACTTCACCAAAAATCATTCCAGACATCGCCTGATAGTCTCGTCTAAGCGCATCGGTCATCTCTGGTGTTGTAGCAAGTGCAAACGATCCTGGGCGAGCACTTTTTAAGTCCAAGTCTGCGCTGTTGAAGAACATTTGTGCATGACGCGCGCAATCGATAGCAAGCATACGGTTTCTTTTGGCGCGTTGCCCCATCTCGGATTGAATCAGCTTGTAGATATCGTAGTAATGCCGCGATATCCGATGCCCTTGCTGACGTAGCTGGCCGCGCTTGTCATGCCAACGACGCAAACCATGCAAAATGACTACCTTATCCCAAAACGTGCGTTCGGCATCAATAGTGACAATATTTTCTACAGCCAAATTGACCCCAGTTATTTCGTCAGCTATATAAGGTTTGATGATGGTCTGGCGATGTGGATCCAAAGCAGATTTAGCACCAGCTTCTATCTTGACGGTTGGCCTAACATAATCTTCGACTTCGATAGTTGTTGCTGGATAACGTATCAACAGTGTTTGCTGGTCAGGGTCATCGACATCTGAAACCACTGTTTCTTGGATCGCTGAGATGCCTGCTTCACGAAATGCAGTTTCGATCTGCAGATTTAACCGTTCTTTGAGGGCTCCTTGAATGTAGGTCTGACAAGCCTGTTTGATAGCACCTAGACGTATGCGTTGTTGCTTGCCAGACAATCTCTCTAGGTCACTGATTTCAATGTCTTGGCCGATATCTTCACGGAAAACCGTAATGTCTATATCTTCCGAAAAACGTGAGATCAATCCATGAGCCTTGGAGAGCGACGTCCCCCCCTTGAATAACAATCGTGGTTCGGTAATTTCTCTTCCATTAAATAGTAAATCCAGTACCCAACACACCCAAAAATCTTTTTCAACGTTTTGCAAAGAGGTACCAAGTTGGTTGGCCGTTGCCAAAAATAAGCCAAGGCGATCTTTAGGTGTAGCAGCAATGACGGAAAGGAAGCCTGGATTCATGTTTGTCCTCCCATTTCCTGGGGCATCGATGCCAGTAATTCTCTTATCCACTGCTGCATCCATGCGGGTACAGTGTGCAAGCCAGTTTGCAGATCATCACGAATCTTAGCCGATTGATTTGAATCGCACAGTAGTCGAATCAATTTGGCTTTGACTACATCAATTTCCAATTGAGCACTATTTTTGATGCTGTCATGCAACCAGTACAAAGCTTGCACGATACGCATAGCTGGGTGACCTACCCAGTAAAGTTTGCTGGGTGCGGTCAATTTGAATTGGATCGTTAGATTTCCCAACTGGATAGGACGCAGCCGACCATCGGTATGCATGATAACTTGCCCAGGTACAGCATTGGTTAGTCCCAAATCATTAGCGGCAGTCATACCGTCGATCAACATTCGAATTTGGTCACGCCGACCTACAGCGTTAATTACATTACGGTAATCAGGAACAGTAAGCTGTCCGGTCAATGCATTTAACTGAAGTCGGCCGTAGAGCCCGCGGTCGAAACGATGCAAGTCACCGCTGGCGACCATGCGTTGCAAGGTTTTATCGACCGCATCGCGACCGCCTAGGTTAAGAAAATCCACCGCTGTCCATACGGTGTCTACCGGGGCTTGATCAATACGCTGTGCGATCAACGACCTAATGTTTGGAGATGGGTTAAGTGTATTTTGCCTCATGTCCGAAGATTATATACAATTTTCGGACAAAATCAAGCTGACTTGAGAGAGGAGAGGTCATGCCATAGACTTGTCACCTGAGCAGGGAAATTGCAGGATTTGGAAAAAGTTTTACTGGGGCATCACCAATCATAAAAGCGCGCTTTGATTGCCTTCGCCGTGGAGGCTGTATATTATTGGTGTCCTCTACGGCAAGCGAGTTGGTGATGTAAGTGGTGCGAGCGGTAAACCATAAGAAAAGCTGCCGTTTACCTGCTTAGTGCATATCCGTATACTCGCAAGTGCGCTTTTTGCCCGAAGTCGACGATGCGAATAATCAAAAAGGCTTACCGTACCGCTTAAGCAAGATAACGATACTCACTCACTATGCCCCCGTTCCCCACTTCTTTGCCTCCGTCTTCAAATCAGCGCAGCGACTGGCAGACAGTCATGACGCTCTTGCCCTATCTAATGGCCTATAAAGTGCGTGTCGCGCTCGCGTTGGCCTGCTTGATTAGCGCGAAAATCGCGAATTTGGGTGTGCCGATTGTGATGAAAGCGATTGTCGATCAACTGGCGGCAACTGATCGGCTGCCGGCGCCAGCGTATGAGACGGCGTTTAACCTGCTCAGCGGCGTGGGTCTGCTGGTTGTGGCGTATGCGGTTGTGCGCTTATCAAGCTCGCTTTTTGCTGAGCTGCGTGAAATTCTCTTTGCAAAAGTGGCTTTTAGCGCGGCGCGGCAGGTAGCGCTGGCGGTCTTCCGGCATCTGCATACATTGTCTTTGCGCTTTCATCTGCAGCGCCAAACTGGCGGTGTATCGCGCGATATCGAGCGGGGCACACGGGGTGTTCAAACCCTGGTTTCATATTCGCTTTACAGCATTTTGCCGATTGCTGTTGAAGTCGTGCTGGTACTGATTTTTTTCGCGCTCCACTACGAAGCATACTATGCGATTGTCACCTTTTCTGTACTTATCGCGTATATCACGTTTACCGTGAAAATGACTGAATGGCGCACCCGTTTAAGGCGCACGATGAACGAACTCGATTCATCCGCCAGTACGCGGGCGGTCGATTCGCTGCTCAATTACGAAACCGTCAAGTATTTTGGTAATGAGCAATACGAAGCGCAACGCTACGATGAGCACCTGAAGCTTTACCGAAAGGCCGCGATTCGCTCACAAAGATCACTGTCATTGTTGAATTTTGGTCAGCAGTTCATTATCGCGCTCTGTCTGATTGCGGTCTTGTGGCGAGCGACGCAGGGGGTGCTGGACAAGCAATTAACCTTGGGCGATTTCGTGTTAATTAATACTTTCATGCTGCAACTGTATATTCCGCTCAGTTTCTTGGGCAATATGTATCGTGTTTTGAAGCAAAGCATAACCGATATGGATCGGATGTTTTCGCTGTTGGAAGTCGACTCTGAAATTAAGGATATCCAGGGGGCATCCCCGCTTACCGCGCGTCGCGCTGAGGTGCGCTTCGAGCATGTTAGCTTCTCGTATGAACCGCAGCGGCAGATTTTGCGTGATCTGACGTTTACGATTGCAGCCGGCACAACCACTGCGGTGGTCGGCCATAGCGGCTCAGGTAAATCAACGCTGGTGCGACTGTTGCTGCGTTTTTACGACCTCGATAAGGCGGGTGGGGGGCGGATTGTGATCGACGGCCAGGATATTCGCGCGGTTACGCAGGCTTCGCTGCGCGCAGCAATGGCTATCGTACCGCAAGATACCGTGCTCTTCAATGACACGATCTATCACAATATCTCCTATGGCCGGCCCTCCGCAGCGCGAGATGAAGTCATTGCGGCTGCGCGCCATGCGCATATTCATGCTTTCATCGAAAGTCTGCCAGCGGGTTATGACACCCTCGTGGGGGAGCGTGGCCTGAAATTATCCGGCGGTGAAAAGCAGCGCGTTGCGATTGCTCGCGCACTGTTGAAAGATCCGCATATTCTGATTTTCGATGAAGCGACGTCAGCGCTCGATTCACGCGCAGAGCGCTCGATTCAGCAAGCACTGGAGCAGATCGCGCACAACCGCACAACGCTGATTATTGCACATCGCCTGTCAACCATCATCCATGCACAGCAGATTCTGGTGATGGATCAAGGCCGCATCATTGAACGCGGCACCCATCGCGAATTGCTGGCTGCGGGCAGTGTCTATGCTCAGATGTGGGCGCTGCAACATCAGCAGCATGCGCCAACGCGTGAAGATGACAGACTGCCCCTAGCCGCCGATTGAAGCGATGGCGTGGGTGCTGCTAAGGCACAGCGTACATAGGCCTTTTTCTATCTGATAGCAGCCGCTCGCGGCCATCTGAGGATGGGTTTTGAAGACGAGCCAGGACGTGCTGCGCGAGAGTGATACGTTCATCAGGCGTGGTCATGAGGGTTTTGATGATATCGATCTCTATCTCTGTCGAATCAGTGCACAAGGCACTGGTGTCACACTCATCCTGTGGATCAATCACCAGGATGTCAAGAAAATCAGCGTAAAGCGCTGCGATCCCCTCAACTGAAGCCTTTAGTCCTAGCTCATGCATCATTTTGGTTAATGGGCCTTTGACTGCTTCGCCGCCGACCAGCGGTGCCACTGCTAAGATCGGGACCTTGCTGGTGCGCAACTGATCGCGCATCCCTGGCAATGCCAGAATCGGCCCAATGCTGACAAATGGGTTCGAAGGGCATAAGATGATGCCCGTGAGATCGGGGGCGTTAAGCGCGGCCTCAAGCGCTGGTGATAAGCTTGCTGTAGCAGCGCCTTCATAGCGAAAGCCCGAAACGCGTGGCTCACATCGCCGGGCGACGAAATAATTCTGAAAAGCCAAAGCGCCTTCGCTCGTCTCAACGATAGTTCTCACTGGGTCGTTGGACATCGGCACGATCGTATGCTGGATACCCAAAGTGTTAGCGAGTGTCGTGGTCACGCTGCATAGGCTGTGTCCTTGGTCAAGCAGACTGCGCCGATAAAGGTGAAGGGCTAAGTCCTTATCACCGAGCTGAAACCAGGTGGGCCCGCCTAGACGAGCCAGTTCTTCCTGCACTAACCAACTCTCGCGAGCACGTCCCCATCCCTTGCCTGCATCAGCGACGCCTGCCAGCGTATAGACAACCGTGTCTAGATCGGGGCAGATGAGCAAGCCAAAATGCTCGAAATCGTCACCTGTATTGACAGCAATCGTTAATTCGCCCGGTGGCAGGGCATGGGCTAAGCCAAACGCCAATTTAGCGCCGCCAACGCCGCCGCATAATGCAACAAACTTTGCCATCCTATCCTCCTTACGGGTACCGGCATGAGAGCGTTGGTAATTTAGAACCTCGCTAGCCGAGGCCATTTTAATTGCTACGAGGGGCTTCCTCTCTTAGCGCGCAGCCGGCGTGGCCATAACAACCACGCCGGTGTACACGCCACTTCAGCGTTTTGCGCTGCGTGGATCACCGTTCTCGAACATGTAGATCATGACGCCACCTTGCTTAAGACTTGGTGTCCCTCTCCGCGCACAAGACGCCCGGCTTTTACATACTTGACCGGGGTTAGCGGAGGGGCGGCCTGGGCTGCTTGCTGCCGCTCGGCATTCACCCGTCCATAAAGCGTCGTGCGCTGTACGGCGGTTCGTCCCAATTTGGCAGCAAGCGCTTCCATTGCCGCGGGTGCCAGTTCTTGTCCGTGGGCTGCGCCGGCAGCCCGGCTGATCGATTCGTTCATCAAGCTGCCCCCCAAATCGTTAACGCCGGCCTGCAAGCAAAGTTGTGAGCCTTGCTCACCCATCTTCACCCAAGACGTCTGGATATTGTCAATCAGGCCATGAAACGCTAGGCGTCCTACGGTATGCATCAAAATGGCTTCGCGTAACGTTGGCCCTTGATGAGAGCGATTTTTTCTAAACAGGGGGGCTTCTTCGTGGACGAAGGGCAGAGGGACAAACTCAGTCAGCCCTCTTGTGTTACGCTGCAGTTCGACCAGCTTGAGGATATGCTGCGCCCAGTGCCGGTAAGATTCGACATGGCCAAACATGATCGTGGCGGTGGTGCGCAAGCCTAGCTCGTGAGCCGTTCGAATCACCGTCAGCCATTCCTGCGTATTTAATTTGTCTGGACAAATCTGACGCCGCACTTCGTCATCTAAAATCTCGGCCGCAGTGCCAGGCAAGGTACTTAAGCCAGCTTTTTTCAAATCAGCCAAAAACGCTTTGACGGTTCTGCCCAGACTCTGTGCGCCATGCATGATCTCAAGGGGTGAAAAGGCATGGATATGGATGTCCGGGCATTCCGTTTTGGCCGCTGAGCAAATGTCGAGATAAGTGTGTCCCGTGTAGTCTGGATGAATGCCACCCTGCAGGCAAACTTCGGTGGCGCCACGATCCCAAGCCTCCCGGACACGGCGGCGGATTTCGTCAAGCTCGACGATATAGGGCTTTTCGCGCAAGCTTTCTTCTACTCGCCCTTTCGAGAAGGCGCAGAAGTTGCAATGATATTGGCAGACATTGGTGTAGTTGATATTTCGATTGACCACATAAGTAATATTGTCTCCATTGGTCTCTTTGCGCAGACGATCAGCCGTTTGCGTGACATACGCGAAATCGTTGCCGCGGACCTTGAATAAATGCACGAGATCAGCTTCTTCAAGGCGATCGCCAGACAAGCATTTGTTGACGATGTCGATGGTCTGCGGCGAAATGCTATCAGAATTGGGTGCCGCAGCATGCACCTGCAAGCCGGAGATGTCGGTTGCCGTATTCGAGCCGGCGATCCAGTTATCGGTTCTGGCCAGTCCACCACAGTCTGAATGGCGTAGCAGATCGCGGTGCAAACCTGGGTCGACCCATTGCTCGCGCTCATCGATATACTGCGGATAGACCGTCAGCCGCTCGACCAATACTTTGCCGCCACGGGCGGTGACTTCGCTGAGCCGTTCGAGGTGCGGCCAAGGCGCTTCGGGATTGACGTGATCGGGCGTGATGGGCGATACACCGCCCCAATCGTTAATGCCGGCGCGGATCAAGTCGGTAAGGTCGCCTTCGAAAAGATTGGGTGGCACCTGAATACTCATGGCCGAGCCGAGGATTAAACGCGCAACCGCTGTGGTCCAACACAGCTCGTCCATCGATGGCTCAGGAGCATTCACCATCTTGGTGCCGGCTTTGGCGCGAAAATTTTGCACAATGACTTCTTGCAGGTGGCCATAGCGATCATGTAAATCGCGTAGCGCAAAGAGCGATTCCAGCCGCTCACGGCGGGTCTCGCCGATGCCAATCAAGATACCCGAAGTGATCGGTATATGGGCTTCGCCAGCTAGGCGCATGGTTTCAAGCCGCACTGCCGGATGTTTATCGGGTGAGCCGTAATGTGGCCCGCCACGCTCGGAAAGCCGTTCGGAGGCCGTTTCCAACATGATGCCGAAAGAAGGCGCATGCGGCCGCAACGCCTGGTACTCGGCAGCGCTGAGCACGCCCATATTGAAGTGCGGTAGCAGCCCTGTTTCGGCCCGTACGCGTTGCGCGACCTCGGCGACATAGCTGGCTGTGCTCGCATGCCCGAGTTGCTGGAGGGCTTCGCGTGCGGCTGCGTAGCGCGCTTCAGGCCGGTCACCCAGCGTAAATAAGGCCTCGCGGCAGCCTGCTGCAGCGCCCGCCCGAGCAATCTCTAGCGCTTGCTCCACCGTCAGAAAGGCTGGGCCGACCACCCGCGGTGCTTTGGCAAATGTGCAATAGTGGCAAACATCCCGGCACAGATGGGTGAGCGGAATGAAAACTTTGCGCGAATAGCTTACGTTGTTGCCCCAACCGATATCTCGCCATGCCGCGGCAAGATCAGCCAGCGCCCGCCAATCCTGCACTGCCTCAAGTTCATACGCTAGCTCCTTTTGATTTAGTCTTGGCTGACCGGTATCAGCGGAGCGCTCAATTTTCTTGAGCATTCGACTCACCGGAATCCTCATTGCTGCTTTCATCATAACCCCCTCCATTGGACATCTTTGATAGAAGACTTGAGTTCGTCAAGATCGGCCGGTACATCAACATCGAGCGCCCAGCCTCGTGCGCGGACGATGCAAACCTTAATGCCTGCGCGCCGCGCGGCGTCTTTATGAGCGGACAGGCTGTGCCCGCTAAAATGCATCGGAATCGCGCCAGGTCGGCAAATCAGCCCATTGGTGCCATAGCCTTCGCGGTTTGGCGCCATGCCAATTGCATCGACTGGGGCGCGGCTCAACATGTCGACCGCGGCTACATCTAGCAGCGGCAAATCACCGGGGACGAACATCACCCGTTGTCCGCCCGCAGCGGCAACATGGGCAGTTGCCCGCGCGCAGGCGTTGGCCATGCCTTCATCGGGTGGTCCCCACAAGATCTCGGCACCCGCTGCCCGCGCCATCTCTGCACTGACTTCAGAGGGCGTCACCACCAGCAGACGAGCGATTTGGGAGGATGCCTTCAACGTACTAATGACGTGATTAGCCATTGAGAAAAACAATGAGCGGCGGGAGGCGTGGCTGAGAACGCCAGCCAGGCGTGTCTTAGCGCATTCAGGCGCTTTTAATGGCACTACTCCCCAAATACCGTCGCTGCGCTGACGCGCAGAAGCAGAATGCATAGTGCAGTCTCCTTTTTATTATTTTCCTGAAAAATTAAGGTGACGCGCCTTGTAAAGGCTCGTCACTTCAATGGGTTCTTCATTCAATATTTTTATATTTGAACACGATGCTGCCATATAATCGCTGATCTGTCTAATCATTTCTGCTTGACAAACTCTCATCGGCTGGCAAGCCAATTTTTCTTTTTGCGATGTCTGGTTTTAAGCCAGCGTTCAAGCAGCTGTTAGCGAAAACGTAGACGAAGTCTCAAGAAACATATCTTCTGGTTTGGCCCGAATCAGCTGCTGAATCGTGCCATCGGCTGGGGGCAGATTCGCGCCGCGGATCAGTACAACAGGCGCGCTCTCGTCCGCTTGCCCCATTAGAAAGGAGGCCGCCGCGGCGAGTTCGTCAGCCACTGCCACTTGCGTTGTCTGTAAGAGGCAGCCAAATAAATCTGGCTTGCCAATATAGTTTTTAAGTGGCGAGAAGCCGGCCACGCCAATTGCGCATCCCGCCGTACCGTGGCGCCATGCTCTGCCGAAGCTGTCATTAATGATAAGGTTGACGTTGACCCCGCACAGCTGATGAATCTGTTCTTTTAGTTTTTGGGCACTGTGATCAGCGTCCTTGGGCAGTAACAGTACGGTATCCCCACCGCCAACATTCGAATGATCAATACCGGCGTTCGCCATCACGAAGCCGTGACGATGCATAACGATGAGCACACCGTCTTCCCGGTGTGCGATCACTTCCACCGATTCCGAGAGAATGAGCTCAACCAGTCGTGCGTCTTTATCGACCTTCTGCGCCAAATCAATGGCTTGCTTAGAAGGCGTGACTGAGGATAACGCAACCCATCGCCCTTCAGACTTGGAAACGATCTTCTGAGCCAGCACCAAGACATCGCCCTCTGCTAAGGTGATATCGTTCTCATGCAGCGCCTTGAGAATGATTTGGCTAAGGTCATCCCCAGTCTGGATCAGGGGGATGCCAGCTACGGCGTGCAACGTTAGGCTTTTGCCTGATGGCATAAAACGGCTCATCTCCTGCTCTCCTTTTTCAGTGTTCAATGATTCATGAGTCAGCTCTTCACCAGCCAGGAAAGTTAAACGGGCGTCTAAGTGTGCAGTACAATCGCCCGCTTGTTTTCGCATGACCTATGATGGTGGATTGAGCCGGACAAATTTAAACCGCCTTCAAGTTTCTTTTCCGCTTATCATATTCGATTAATGCATACGCGCTGTGATTATGGATCGACTCAAAATTCTCGGCTTCAAGCACGTAAGCGATAATCCGATCATCTTGATTAAGCCGGCTAGCCGTATCACGCACTAAATCCTCGACAAATTTTGGATTATCATAAGAGCGCTCGGTCACAAACTTTTCATCTGGCCGTTTTAAGAGTCCCCACAGTTCACAAGATGCCGATTCCTCAGCGATGCGTATCAATGTCTCAATCGATATCTCAAGGCTATTTAATTCTGCCTTAATGGTCACATGTGAGCGTTGATTATGCGCGCCATAGAACGAGATTTCTTTGGAGCATGGACATAAACTCATCACCGGTACCAAAACTTTCAAAAAAATCCGACTTGTATCGCCATGCGCTTCGGCAATAAAGCTGATCTCATAATCAAGCAAGCTTTGAACTCCCGATACTGGCGCTGTTTTATTGATGAAATAAGGAAAAGTGATGGCAATGCGGCCTGCTGAGCTCTCCAATTTGTTGAGCATCTTGAGCGCCATCTTCTGAAAACTCGAGAGATCGAGCGGGATCGCGTGTCCTGTCTTAGGGTCTACCGTGCTTTCTTGCAATAGGGCAATAAAGCGAGACATATGCGTGCCCTTTTGCTCGGCCGGTAAGTAAACATCAAGCTCGCAATGGCCGATTGTTGGCTGGCTCGCGCCAGTGGCGCTCAGTACTGTCAGTGGATGACGGATCGCTTTGATGCCAACGCGCTGAATCGGGATTTCGCGGTGATCAGTGCTGCTTTGCACATCTGACATAGCCACAACAGAGTCTACACAATTCATCATAAAATAATCCCCCTGAGCTTTTTATATAATAAATTCAGTTGAGTTGGTGCTCAATTCTCCAATTTCGAGCCGCATGATGTGTCTATGCGGACGCTCTCTAAGTCACAGTCTGCTAATTACTGCACCGGTTCCTATGAACCATAAAAGCTGGCAAATTTAATGCTGAGTTAAGGCGCTAGATACCCGTAGCGATCAGGTCTTTGAGATGGGCTGAGCCTCCGTTTTTCAGCACACATGCCTCCTGTTCAATCGTCACCCGCGCATCGCTTGACTACACTCATTGTTTTATCATTGTGCTGCTAGCTCAGCGTTGCATAGAGAGGGTCATGCCACGCTAAGGTGTACGGCTAAGTTTCGGGTAGTTTAGATTATCTGTGAAAAGCGGGCAACTCGAATCTCTAACTATCCCATTAGATGCGCTTGCAGATTATAATCAATTGAATTATATATCTTCTGAGCTAGGCTCAAATTCATGGAAAACCACTTTAAGCAAGCTTGCGCTCAACCCCAAGCAGCACAGATTAACTCACTCACCATAACGCGTCCCGATGACCTGCATCTGCATGTGCGCGATGGTGAAATGTTGGCGGCTGTGTTGCCGCATACCGCGCGCCAGTTCGGGCGTGCGCTAATCATGCCCAATCTGAATCCACCGGTAACGACCACAGCGCAAGCCCTGGCTTACCGCCGCCGCATTCTGGCTGCGTTGCCAGAATCTGCGGATTTTGAACCATTGATGGCACTGTATCTTACTGATAACACGCCGGCCGATGAAATTCGTCGGGCATATGAAACAGGCGTTGTACACGCGATTAAGCTCTATCCGGCAGGGGCCACGACGCATTCAGATGCTGGCGTAACGGATCTTAAACACTGCGCAAAAACGCTTGAAGTGATGCAAGAGCTTGGTTTGCCGCTGCTGGTGCACGGTGAAGTGACGGATCCGTCAATTGATGTATTCGATCGTGAAAAGATATTTATCGATCAAGTACTGGTGCCTGTGCGGCGTGCGTTTCCGGCTTTGAAGATTGTCTTTGAGCATATCACCACGCAAGAAGCGGCCGACTATGTGCGCGACGCAGAGGCCGCGCCTGGCACGCTTGGCGCGACGATTACCGCGCATCATCTATTGTATAACCGCAATGCGCTGTTCCAAAAAGGGCTGCGGCCACACTATTATTGCTTGCCAGTTTTAAAGCGCGAGCGGCACCGGATGGCATTAGTCAAAGCGGCAACCTCGGGTAACTCACGCTTTTTTTTGGGCACGGATAGTGCGCCACACCCTAAAGGCTTGAAGGAGCATGCGTGTGGGTGCGCTGGCTGTTACACGGCTTTGCATGCGCTTGAACTCTACGCGCAGGCTTTTGATCAGGTCGGTGCATTGGCGCAGCTTGAGGGGTTTGCAAGCTTTCACGGCGCGGCGTTTTATGGTTTGGCGCGCAGCTCGGGAACGGTTACGCTGCAGCGCGAGTCATGGCAGCTGCCACTTGAATTACCCGCAGGTGAACACACGCTTGTGCCATTAGGTGCAGGTGAAACAATCGCCTGGCGACTTGCTTAATTGACAGCTGCAGGAATGCTTTCTAATGAGCCGGGAAGCTGAATATAAATATAGACTTGGCGTTCAGAAATCATATTCATTGCCTACGGTTTTTAGTTTGCTTGCTCGCTTTGGCCGACGTGAAGCTTCCAATGCCTTGCCATGCGTATCCATATCGGGATCAGCGATAGTATCTAGCGTTTTATCTAATCCGAGCGCCCACAGTGTGGCAACAATTGCGCTGATACTGGTTCCAGGCTTACCGAGCTCCAGGGCATTAAGCGTATTTCGATTAATGCCCGCTTTTTTTGCTAAGTCAACGGCGGATAAGTTGCGACGTATTCGTGCTAAACGAATACGCTGTCCTAGTTGGGTTATATGCTCTAAAGCCTGTGCGGGAAATGTAAATTTGTTCATTATATTAGGCTCTAAACGATTCTTTGCCTATTATAATGGGTATTTTTCTGTACTTGAATACAGTGTTTTAAATTTTTAGCGCTAAACGAGCAAATTTTCTTCTCCTATCTCGGCATTTCCTTAACCAGAACTCGGGTTAATTGAGTAAGCGTGCTAAACTTAAGCTGGCAAAGCAGGCCAGACAGCCGCCGCCTTCGTTAGAAGGGGGAGGAAAGTCCGGACTCCAAAGGGCAGGGTGATGGCTAACGGCCATCCGTGGCGACACGCGGAATAGGGCAACAGAAAGCAAACCGCCGATGGCCTCAAGCGTTAAGTTTGATGGCTCAGGTAAGGGTGAAACGGTGCGGTAAGAGCGCACCGCGGCTGCAGTGACGCAGCTGGCACGGTAACCTCCACCCGGAGCAATTCCAAATAGGCGAGCATGCATCTATAGGATGCAAGCAGGCCCCTTGCTAGTTCGCGGGTAGGAAGCTTGAGCGCGTCAGTAATGACGCGCCTAGAGGAATGGCTGTCACGCGCAACTCTGGTTGCGTGCACAGAATCCGGCTTATCGGTCTGCTTTGCCTTTTCTTTATAGTTAGGCCTCGTTGTGTATTGGGGCTGCGAACCTCTTCAGTATTTTTCCTCTTCATCTGAGTATTACTTACGCTGCGACTGTGCGTGTGCGTGTGCGTGTGCGCGGCAAACGGATACCATTTCAAGCTCGCGGCAGATAGATTATCCAAAATAATTGGTGCTGTGCAGCAAATTAATTTTTAGGGTAAATAACGTCAGTTCGGGTTAAGCGATTCCTGGTAGAAGCGCTGCAAAGGCAATTTAGGCTTATTGGGCATAAGGCAATAAGCGATGATTCCGCTGAGTAGATTAACAGCAAAGTTAATAGGAGAGCGATGGCGAGTATGCTCGACCTGGCATAGGTTTTTCAATTCATCGAAGACGGTTTCAACAAGCGACCGTAGGCGCAATAAAGCCTGATCAAAAGGGGAATGAACAATAGGCTTCATGTTGCGTCGAACCTTGGTAACAAGCTCAACGCCAAGATCCCTCAAGGATTGTGCCAGTTTCCCTGAGATATAGCCTTTGTCGGCATAAAGCTTGCCAAACAACGAGTGCACGAGATCAGGTACGGGCTTACGGTCATCGATATTACCCGGCGTTAACCTCAGCCCAAGCAGTTCACCTTGGTGATTAATCACTGCATGCAGCTTGAAGCCAAAGAACCACCCTGTGGAACTTTTACCTCGAGCGGCTAAGCCATCAAATACACGGTGACGGCTAATACGTAGATTGTCACAGACTGCAATAGGCGTGGAATCCACAATAGAGATCCCTGTGCATTGGCCTTTGAGGGTTTCAAACAGAGCAGCTAGTGCAAGGTTGCAGCGCGGTAATAGTTCAATGCAACGATTGTATGAGGGTAACCTCGGGAACTCTGAGCGCAGATGCTGGCATACATGATTCAGATAAAATGATTTGAATTGTCGATAGCGAATCTGATGAAAAAGCACGACTAGCGTCATCAATTCTGCTAAGGATAGGTTTGTAGCACGCAAGCGTTTGCGTTTTCCGCTAGATAACAACTTTTTGTTGAGCTCTGGCTCAAATTCTTTGCAAAAATCGTCCATCAGACAATAAAGTTCGGTAATATGATCCATGGGTGCTCTGGCCTTTCTTAGAGAGTTCGGTTTGCAAGACTTACATTCTCTTCGAAATACTTAGCACCCGCCTCATTTTCTCCCACATTTTTTGCTCTTATCTCCGCACTTCCTTAACCCGAACTCAGGTTAAATAACCTAAAATAGCGACTGAATAGTTCTCTAATTTTTTGTGAGGTGACGACCAAGCTTGGGGTGTTGTAGCCTAAGCTATTGAATAATAAGGATTTTTATTTTTCTGGCAAAATCCTCTAATTTTTCACAATATAAAAAATGATTTTATATTATAAAGTTCCTTGCATTGCACAAGAGTCATTGCTATAATTTGTTTATCGGTTGCCAACTTGGTAACCAAGCAGTGTCTCCTCCACCCTCCTCCTTTGGTGGATTCAGCCCAAACTCCGGTTTGGGCTTTTTTTTGTGCGCCCAGCATGGGCGCACTCCTGGGGGTGTAAGTCCCCCCACAAGTAGACCATAACGAGTGAAGTGAAGCGCAACTGCATGAGGGCGACCGATTGTGGGGAGGAAGCGTGGATCGTAATCTGCGAGCCGATGAACAAGAACCAGATAGGAGGCGGTGCCGAGTAGGGCGAGCGGGCAAAAAACCGCGAAGCTCTCATGGTCAAGACAAGGTGTCGTATATCTGGCGGTTGTGCAGAGAAGGAGTGCGTTCTTACCTGGGGAGATCTCGCCTCATGCCTGAAAGGGCAACGGTGTCGAGCCGGAGCGAGAAGTCAGCAGAGATCGTAGTAGTCACAGGATATGCCGGTGAGGCTGAGGCCAGTGACGAAGGGTCAAACGAGAAGGAGTGTTTAACGTCATGTCGATGCGGCAAGCAATGCGTCAGATGCCCGTGCAAATGGGGCGAGTGGGAGTAGCGTGCGGTGAAGCCGCGCGTGTACCTGTGAGCGACGAAGCTCGCCGTCCGCGACATGAATCCGGGAACACAGGGCCAGCACTGCTGGAAGCAGTGCTGGCGAGAGAAAACCTGAAGCAGGCGCTCAGGCGTGTGCGGTCCAACAAAGGAGCCGCTGGTGTAGACGGTCTGGACATAGATCAGACTACTCGCCATTTGGTGACAGCGTGGCCGATGATTCGCGAGCAACTGTTACAGGGGACGTACCGGCCCAGTCCGGTACGGCGGGTAGCTATCCCAAAACCAGACGGCCTAGGTGAGCGCGAGCTCGGCATCCCGACGGTGACGGATCGGCTAATCCAGCAAGCCCTGTTGCAGGTGTTGCAGCCAATTTTAGACCCTCAATTCAGCGAGCACAGCTATGGCTTTCGGCCTGGACGGCGTGCACACGACGCGGTGTTAGCCGCGCAGTCGTACGTGCAGTCAGGTCGGCGGATTGTGGTAGACGTTGATTTGGAGAAATTCTTCGATCGAGTCAATCACGACATCTTGATTGGTCGCTTGCAGAAACGTATTGGCGACGCCAGAGTAATTCGGCTGATCCGAGCGTATTTGAACAGTGGCATCATGGACGGCGGGGTGGTCCAGCAAAGGCATCAGGGGACGCCCCAAGGCGGTCCGCTATCCCCATTGCTGGCCAACGTACTGCTCGACGAAGTGGACCAAGAATTGGAAAGGCGAGGCCATTGTTTCGTGCGCTATGCTGACGACGCGAACGTATACGTTCGTAGCCGCCGCGCTGGTGAGCGAGTGATGGCGCTGCTGCGACGCTTGTATGGTCGGTTGCGTCTGAAGGTTAACGAGGCCAAGAGTGCAGTGGCGAGTGTGTTTGGCCGCAAGTTCTTAGGCTATAGCCTGTGGGTGGCAACTGGCGGAGTAGTGAAGCGCAAGGTGGCGGCTAAACCGCTGCAGGCGTTTAAATATCGCATCCGTAGGATGACCCGTCGCTCCGGCGGGCGCAGTATGAAGGAGGTAGTAGAGCGACTACGGCCCTATTTGTTGGGATGGAAGGCATACTTCCAACTGGCGCAAACGCCCGGTGTGTGGTTAAAACTGGACGAATGGTTGCGTCATCGGCTGCGTGCCATCCAGCTTAAACATTGGCGCCGTGGCCCCACTATCTACCGGGAACTGCGTGCGTTGGGCGCCTCCTCCGAGATAGCGCGACAAGTGGCGGCGAATGCCCGCTGCTGGTGGCGCAATAGCGATCGTGCCATCAATCGGGTGCTGACCATTGCTTACTTCGACCAACTCGGCCTGCCCCGACTCTCATGACCTCAACTTCTCGAACCGCCCGGTGCGGACCCGCATGCCGGGTGGTGTGGCAGGGGCGCAGCCTTAGGGCTGTCCCCTATGCCGATGTCTGTTACATTTGTCGGGTACTTCTTACATACTTGGTTTTTAGAGTGGCAATGCGCTTGCTGGTTGGCACTTATTCGATTAGGGTGTGGGCAAAAGTGGTTTTGCCTGAATTGAAAAAATGAACCAGTTTTGAGGACTGTGCAGACTTTGTCGATGGCGGGAAGGGTTTGGTGGGCGATAGTGGGATCGAACCACTGGCTTCCACCGTGTGAAGGTGGCACTCTACCGCTGAGTTAATCGCCCTAATTGACTGTTTGATATAGCTACGCATGCATGCGTAGCAAAAACGATAATCTTATCAGATAAAGGGCAGGGACTACCACTTTTTGTTGTCCAGCTTACATTGCCCCCTCATCGTATCCTTAGAATAAAGGCCACAGCCGCACCAAGTGGTCAGCGTGATTGAGTGTAGAAAACGGCCGTTTTTTGCACTATTGGGGTCGGGGTAGGTTTGCTCAACTCAATGCCATATTCATTATATTTTTAAGCTTGCCAGCCTGGCACTCTCCCTTGTTACAATGGAAATTTTTAACTATTCGTAAAAATGACACAATGTCAGATTACGTTATTTTGCAGCTCATAAGATTGAAACAGTCTTGATGAATTGCAAAGAGATATCAATTCAATTAAACAAAAGAAAATTTATGCTGACTCCTATTTCGCATGCTGCGATGACGCACTATCCGGCGGCACAAAAACTTACAGCATCCTCACTGTCCTTACTGCCGTTAGAAATTCGAGAAAAAATAGAAGATCTGCTAGATTTTTCGAGTCAGCAGGCTTTATTTAAAGCGTTGACTACAGTCACTCACGGTGGTGAAATTATTGATTCGCCTGCGCTAAAGCTACACCTAATTAACAAGAAGATTCAGGCGAAATATCGGGGGACTTTAATCAGCTCAGATGAAGAGTTAAAAAGATTTTCATTCAGTCAATTGCAAAAATTATCAGACCTGTGTCCACTCGATCAAATTTTAGAGAAATCTCAACTTTTTGAGCTGGTCTGTCTTGTTAATGACCCAGAGATACTGAGATTTTTACAAGTAAAGGTCCAACAGGACGTCTCATTAAAGCAAAAGCTACTGAATTGGGTCGAAAGATCCAAAACGGAAGACGTGCAACCCATGGCGGCAAATGCGTTAACACTATTAGTCAAGGCTGGCGTAAGTTTAAGTGGGCGAGATTTACGTGGGATACGCGTTCCTGGGGCGGATCTGAGTAGGGGGGTATTTGATTCTGCGCAATTGCAAGGGGCGGATTTACGGAAGGTTAATCTTCACATGAGCTGGTTGCGTCAGGCAAATTTGAGCGGTGCGCAAATGGCAGGCGTGCGCTTTGGGGAATTGCCTTTTCTACAAGAAAACAGTGCGGTGGACATCTGCGTGTATTCACCCGATGGTAAAACTTGTGCCATAGGTCTTCAGCATGGTTTTATCAGTGTGTATGACACGTCAAACTGGAAAAAAGCGCATACCTTAAGCGGGCGTTTCAGTTCTGCTCTTCGCCTGGTGTATTCACCCAGCAGCCAGCAGATTGCCTCCACCAATACTGTCTGGGCTGTACAACTGTGGGACATACAAACCGGACAACTCAGCCACACATTAAACGGACATACCGATTGGGTGAATAGCTTGATGTATTCGCCCAACGGACAGCAGATTGTCTCCGGCAGTAGTGACAAGACAGTGCGACTGTGGGATACGCAAACGGGTCAACTCAGCTACACCTTACACGGACATACTTCTAGTGTTTCTAGCGTGGCGTATTCGCCCAACGGACGGCAGGTTGCCTCCGGCGGTGATGACCAGACCGTACGGCTGTGGGACGCACAAACGGGTCAACTCAGCCACAGCTTAAGCGGACATACCCAGGAGATTAGGAGCGTGGTGTATTCGCCCAACGGACAGCAGATCGCTTCCGGCGGCCATGACCAAACTGTGCGACTGTGGGACGCGCAAACAGGTGAACTCAGCCACAGCCTAAGCGGGCATACCAATTGGATTAAGAGTTTGGTGTATGCGCCCAATGGACGGCAGATCGCCTCCAGCAGTTATGACAAGAGCGTGCGGCTATGGGACACGCAAACGGGTCAACTTAGCCATACCTTAAGCGGGCATACTCCTTTTGCTACTAGCATGGTGTATGCGCCCAATGGACGGCAGATCGCCTCCAGCAGTTATGACACGAGCGTGCGACTGTGGGATACGCAAACGGGTCAACTTAGCCATACCTTAAGCGGGCATACCAGTGGTATTAATAGCGTCGCATATTCGCCCGATGGACAGCAGATCGCTTCCTGCAGCAAGGACCAGACCGTACGGTTGTGGAACGCGCACACTGCTCAACTTAGCCAAGCTTTAAGCGGTCATACTACTTATGTTGGGGAAGTGGTGCATTCGCCCAACGGACAACAGGTCGCCTCCGGTAGCGAAGACACTACCGTGCGGCTGTGGGACGCTCAGTCCGGTCAACTCAGCCATCGTTAAGTGGACATACCGATTCTGTTGGGAGCGTGGTGTATTCGCCTAAGGGACAGCAGATTGCTTCCGGCAGTCGTGACCAGACCGTGCGGCTGTGGGATGCGCAATCCGGCCAACTCAGCCATGCTTTAAACGGGCATACCGCTTATGTTGGAAGCGTGGTGTATTCGCCCAACGGAGAGCAGATTGCTTCCGGTAGTCGTGACCAGACCGTGCGATTGTGGAACCCGCAATCTGGACAACTTAGCCACATCTTAATTGGGCATACTGCTGAACTTTCGAGAGTAGTGTATTCGTCTAACGGACAGCAGATTGCTTCCGGCAGTAATGATCGGACCGTGCGGCTGTGGAACGCGCAAACGGGTCAACTCAGCCACACCTTAAGCGGACATACCTCTGGTGTTAGTAGCGTAATGTATTCACCCAATAGCCAGCAGATTGCCTCTAGCAGTTATGATCGGACTGTACGGCTATGGGACACACAAACCGGTCAACTCAGCCATGCCTTAAACGGGCATACCGATTTTGTTGAAAGCGTGGTGTATTCGCCCAACGGACAGCAGGTTGCCTCCTGCAGTCGTGACCAGACCGTGCGGCTATGGGATGCGCAAACGGGCCAACTTAGCCACACCTTACATGGACATACCGATTGGGTTAATAGCGTGGCTTACTCGTCCAACGGACAGCAGATCGCCTCCTGCAGTTGGGATTGGACCGTGCGGCTGTGGCATATCACCTCGGGTCAATGTGATGCGGTGATTCAAGGTTTTAGCGGACCAGTCGCTAGCCTTGCCTGGAAAACGACCCCTGATGGCAACTACTTGGTGACGGGTTGTGACGATAAATCCGTGCGCAGGTGGCAAGTGATAAAGGAGGGAGAAAAATATAAGGTAGTTCTTTGCTGGAGTTCGACGCATGACGTTTTGACAACGACAGAGACCTTAATCGAGGGCGTACAGGGATTAAGCCCTCTCGATGAGCAGCTATTAAAGCAACGCGGGGCCGTGGGGAAGCCGGGGCTTCACGCTTAGCCGAAACAGACAAGCGAGTAAAGAGTGTGGCCGTTGAGGCATTTTAATTCGAAGCATCCTTATGCTGTTTAGCAGGAGGGCAATAATTGTTTAGCAGATGACTTCATTTAACGCTCTTTACCTCTAAATATGAAGCAATTATGGCGCAGTTTCTATAATCGTGCCATAAAAGTGGCGCGGTTATAGAAACTGCGCCACTTTTTGAGCGCGGGCGTACTAGGGGTAGGGGTCGCGGTAGGGACACTCGTTACCGAGTGCCCCCGCACAGATTTGTACAAGCGCAATTAACGTATACGGCTCCTACTTATTCAATGCTGCTACGCCATACACTTTGGATTTTTGCGGTTTTTTCTAATTCGTCTAATACAGTGCTATGGGCCGCGATTTCATCTGGTGTCGCACGCAGTACCGGCAATATGAGTTGCTCAAGTGCGATCGACGCATGGTGACGGGTATCGGCGGAGGGCTCGTTCAGCGTATCCAGCAATAGGTTCTCCTGGCCACGTGTCATGGCCAGGTAAACTAAAGCGAGTAGCTCAGCATCAAGGAGCGCGCCATGCAAGGTCCGGTGCGCGTTACTAATGCTAAAGCGTTCGCATAACGCATCAAGCGAGTTGCGTTTGCCGGGAAAGATCTGCCTTGCATGGACGAGCGTATCGATCACTTCTGTGCCGCACTGTTGATTAAATGGCGCCAGGCCGAGTAAGGCTAATTCGGCATCCAGAAATCCGACGTCGAAGGGCGCATTATGAATAATAATTTGTGCGCCTTTGACAAAATCGCATAGTTCGCTGGCGATTTGAGCGAATTTGGGTTTATCGCTTAAAAATTCAGTGGTTAGCCCGTGTACCGCCAGCGCACCTGGGTCGCTGTCACGCTCTGGGTTGATATAAAAATGTAGATGGTTGCCGGTGAGTTGGCGGTTGATGAGCTCAATACAGCCAATTTCAATAATACGATCGCCGCCACGGGCTTTCAGGCCGGTCGTTTCAGTATCGAGTACAAGTTGGCGCATAAATGTTTCCACTGAGATGGATTATCTCGGTTCTGTTTTGGGTGAATAGAGCGGGTTAATTTGAGGCTATTTTTCGCGCCGGCAGCGAGCTTTGGGCTTTGGTCTTAGGGGGTTTGATTGGCCCAACTTTTGCTTTGTGCTTGACTACGGTTTTTTTCGCGTTGAGTTTAACAGTTCGTGCCTTGGCTGTCGGCGGCAGTGGTCGCACGCGCAGCTTAGCTTTAACCAACGTAGGTTTTTGGCTGGTCGGAACGTGCAGCATCACAATCTGCCCAGGCGCGAGCTTGGTGCGTTTGGTATGGTTCCAGGCTTGAATTTGGGCAACCGGGATACGATAGCGCTTAGCAAAGGCGGCCATGGTTTCATGCCGGCGTACCCGAATCAACATTTTGCGGGTGTCTGGCACATCCGGCTCAAGTGCGAAGACCGCATTTTCTGCGATATAGGCGCTGATATCTTCATCGTCTGCGGCTTTGACTTTGGGTATCAGTACCGTAGAGCCTGGCTTGAGGCGCATGCCAACCGGAATTTTATTGATCGCAGATAAGGTTGCTGGATCAACGCCGATTTTTGCTGCCAGCGCCGTTGTGCGTTCGCGTTTGGTAACGGTATAGGTAGTCCAGCTTGAGAGTAGACCTTGATAGTTATTTAGGCCTTGCTCAAACATTTGTGCATTTTCAAATGGCAACAAAATTTGTGGCTGCGTCGCCCCTAAAATAATCGGTTTTGAAAACGATGGATTGAGTGCGTGAAAGGCATCAACCGATAAGCCGGCAAGCTGTGCGGCTATCGCAACGTCGATATCGCGCGCCGTCGTCACGGTGACAAAGTAGGGATGGTCTGGAATTGACGGCAGCGTTAAGCCATACTTTTGTGGTTGCGCAACGATATCTTTAACCGCTTGTAATTTGGGTACGTAATGACGCGTTTCTTTAGGTATTTTTAGGCTGAGGTAATCGGTTGGCAAACCTGCTTTGCGATTACGCGCGATGGCGCGCAAGATATTGCCTTCTCCCCAATTATACGCGGCTAGGGCGAGGCGCCAATCGCCAAACATACTGTGTAGCTTAGCTAAGTAATCGAGCGCGGCATTGGTTGAAGCGAGTACATCGCGGCGTTCATCTAAGAAAATATTTTGTTTGAGATTATAACTGCGTCCGGTCCCCGGGATAAATTGCCACATCCCTGCCGCTTTAGCGACTGACAGGGCTTGTGGGTTATAGGCGGATTCAATAAACGGCAGCAACGCAAGCTCAGTGGGCATATTGCGTGCTTCCAGCGCTTCTACAATATGATAAAGATACAGTTTGGAACGCTCGGTCATGCGCTGGACATATTCAGGCCGCGCAGCATACCAAGACAGTTGTGTTTGCGCTAGGTCAGTTTTCAGATCTGGCATCTGAAAACCGCGCCGGATACGGCTCCATAGATCAGCCGAATGCCCGCTATGGGCATCGACGGAATCATGGTCAAGGTCAATCGTTTGATCAACATTGGCGGGTTTAAAACGAACTGCGAAAGAAGAGAAAAAAGAAGCGCGCTCATCTGCGGTGGACAGCGTGTTCTCAGGATTAGCGGGCAGCCTACTGGCGCAGGAGGCTAATAATATGGCCGATGCGACCCATAGCACACTAAAGATGAATCTCATTAGGGCAAGAATTCCAGGTAAAGCCGTGAAAAGTACAAGCATAGCAGGGAAGCTTAACTTGTTTTCAACCGTATTTTAACTAAAGTGGTCTTTCCATTCACGCAGTGCGATAAATGTAGCGAGCCGATCGCCTGCTGGCACAGCAAGCCGCTGCTGTATCTCTGCTTGGTCAACTCGTAAGAAGGGATTAACGCGTTTTTCGTGAGCCAAAGTCGTGGGTACGGTTGGCTTACCCTGTGCGCGCAGGGCGTGGGCTTGGCGCTGCCAGGTGGATAAGTCTAAATTATTCGGCTCGCACGCTAACGCAAAGCGGATATTCGCTAGCGTATATTCGTGTCCGCAGTGTACGCGCGTGGCGCTGGGCAACGCGGCTAACGCATCGAGTGAGGCGAGCATCTGCTGCGGCGTACCTTCAAATAGACGGCCACAGCCGCTAGCAAAAAGCGTATCGCCGCAGAATACGCGAGGCGCTGTCTGCTGTGCGCCTTTGATGAAATAAGCCAGATGGTCATTTGTATGGCCGGGTATTTCAAGCACGGCAAATTCTAACTGCGGTGCTAACAGACATACCGTATCATTATGTTTGAGCGGGTGCGTGACGGTGTCGATGGTCTGCTGCGCTGGGCCATATACAGGGACGTTCCACCTGCTAAGTAGGCTCGCGACGCCAGCGGTATGATCATAATGATGATGGGTGAGTAAAATAGCGCTTAAATGCCAGCCACGCTCGCGCAATTGAGCGATGACCGGCGTTGCATCGCCTGGGTCGACCACGAATGCAGCTTGGCCATCCGATACCAACCAAATATAGTTGTCTTGAAACGCGGGGACTGCTATGTACTCAAGTAATTTGCGAGCGGTAAATGACGTATTCATTGGAGCATCATGTCTAATCAATCTATTATAGAGTGGTCCGCTTGGGCGGCTTCTGCTCCTGGGCGCTATGTGCTTGCCTGGGAGCAGGCACAACTTGATCGCCTGGTGAGCGATATCTTCGGCTATTATGCGTTACAACTTGGCCTGCCTCAACTTGACGCGCTGCGTGAAAATCGCATGCCATCGCGCGCGGTGGTGTTGAATGCAGAGTCTGATTTAAAGATGTTAGCTGAGTTTGCCGAATATAGCTGCATTAGGTGCGATTTGCCTGAACTGCCTTTTGCCTCACAAAGTGTCGACTTACTTATTTTGCCACACACGCTTGAATTAACGTGCGAGCCACATCGGCTGTTACGAGAAGTTGAACGCGTGTTGTTGCCCGAAGGACAATTGGTGATTTTTGGCTTTAATACATTGAGTCTATGGGGAGCTCGACAAGCGCTTAAGGGGTTAACTAAGCGCTCGTTTGTCCCGGCTCACCGTAAGTTGATTGCGTTTTCGCGGCTCAAGGACTGGCTTAAGTTACTGGGTTTTGAATTAAATCGCGGGCGCTTTGGTTGTTATCAGCCACCCTTTACGAGTGAACAGTGGCTGACGCGATTTGCGTGCATAGAACAAGCCGGGGATCGCTGGTGGCCTATTTTTGGCGCAGTGTACATGATTACGGCGATTAAGCGCGTGCGTGGCGTGCGTTTAGTCGGCGCCGCGCCGCGCAGTTCTGCCGCCCTGGCGCCAGCTTTGCCGCCGGTGGCCACGCCCCAAACTCAACGGCGTAAATGATGCATTCCGAAACGATCGAAATTTACACCGACGGGGCTTGTAAAGGCAATCCAGGTCCAGGCGGGTGGGGCGCGTTATTGCGCTATCGTATGCAAGAAAAAGAATTGTCAGGCGGTGAACCGGCTACCACCAATAATCGGATGGAGTTGATGGCGGTGATTGCGGCGCTTGAAGCACTAAAGCGTCGTGCCAAAATTGCTATATATACGGATTCAAAATACGTGCAACAGGGCATTAGTCAATGGATTCACGGTTGGAAGCAAAAAAACTGGATAACCTCCGCGAAAACACCGGTGAAAAATGTCGACTTATGGCAGCGCTTAGATCGGCTAGCTAACCAGCATGAAATTGAATGGTGCTGGGTTAAGGGACACGCGGGTCACCCGGAGAATGAGCGGGCTGATGCGTTGGCTAATCGTGGCCTGATTGAGGCACAGAAAGACCAGGCAAATAGCGGCTAAGCGGATAAGGGGTAAGGTTTTATCTTCAAAAAATACAAAAAATACAACGCTTTCAAGTTATAATTAGAAGGTTTAGCTGAGTTAAATTTATCTTAGCGCCTACCCGTATCCTCCGTTCTGGTCCCGCATAGTCAAGTAGCGCAACTGCATGCAGCCAAGCCTTAATGCTGATGTGGAGTTCGCTGGCGAGCACGCGGGCAATTTTTAGTGACCGGCGGCAGGTTGACAGTAGGCGTGTTGCCTTTAGGAGTTAGCCGTGTTGCCGTCTTTTCAACCTGCTTTGCTTGCGCTTGCTGATGGCACGATTTTTCGTGGCGTTTCGATTGGCGCTGCCGGTCATACTGTGGGTGAGGTAGTCTTTAACACTGCAATGACGGGCTATCAGGAAATCCTGACAGATCCGAGCTACGCTCATCAGCTGGTGACATTTACGTATCCTCATATTGGTAATACGGGGGTTAATCACGAAGATATTGATGCTGCAAAAATACAAGCGGCTGGCCTTATTATTCGTGATCTTCCCGTATTGTCGTCTAATTTCCGTCAGCATCAGCCGCTTGCTGATTATCTGCGCGAGCAGCAGATGGTTGCGATTGCCGGGATTGATACGCGTCGCTTGACCCGGATTTTGCGCGAGCGTGGCGCTCAAAACGGCTGTATTTTGGCTGACGACACGGATGCTGAGAAAGCGCTGGCCTTGGCCAGAGCTTTTGCAGGATTGTCAGGGAAGGATTTGGCTCAAGTTGTTTCAACGCCTAAACCCTATGCCTGGACGCAAACCGAATGGCAGTTGGGTACTGGCTACGGCACGTTGACGCAACCAAGCTACCACGTCGTGGCTTTTGACTATGGCGTCAAATTTAATATTTTGCGCATGTTAGCGCAGCGTGGCTGCCGGGTCACTGTGTTGCCGGCTCAAGCGAGCGCAGCTGAGGCGCTGGCGCTTAAACCAGATGGCATCTTCTTATCCAATGGTCCGGGCGATCCTCAGCCATGCGATTATGCAATTCGTGCTGTGCGTGAGTTGATCGAACAAAAATTGCCGACGTTCGGCATTTGCCTTGGGCATCAGATTATGGCGCTAGCGATTGGCGCGCAGACCGTCAAAATGAAAACCGGCCATCATGGCGCGAATCATCCGGTGAAAGACCTGGAGGATGGCCGCGTGGTAATTACCTCGCAAAATCACGGTTTTGCGGTGGATGCGCAGAGCCTACCGGCACACGCCCGGATCACGCATGTTTCGCTCTTTGACGGTACCTTGCAAGGCTTTGCTTTGAAGGATTCGCCGGCATTTTGCTTCCAAGGCCACCCGGAGGCATCGCCGGGGCCGCATGATCTAGGCTATCTATTCGATCGATTCATCACGCTCATGGCGCGTGAACGTGCCGACAACAAAGCGGCCGTATAAGAAAACTATTTAGAGAATTTTATGCCTAAGCGCACAGATATTAATAAAATCCTAATCATCGGAGCGGGTCCGATTATCATCGGCCAAGCATGCGAGTTCGACTATTCAGGCGCGCAAGCGTGCAAGGCATTGCGTGATGAAGGTTACACGGTGATCTTGGTCAATAGTAATCCGGCCACGATTATGACTGACCCGGAAATGGCGGATGTGACCTATATCGAGCCGATTACTTGGGAAGTGCTTGAGCGGATTATCGCCAAAGAGCGTCCTGACGCCATCTTGCCAACCATGGGTGGGCAGACGGCCCTTAATTGTGCGCTTGATCTACATCATCATGGCGTGCTGGCCAAATACAACGTTGAATTAATTGGCGCTTCGCCGGCTGCGATTGATAAAGCAGAAGACCGGCAGAAATTTAAAGAAGCCATGACCAAGATCGGCCTGGCTTCGGCAAAATCTGGCATTGCTCATTCGTTTGAGGACGCGCTAAGAGTGCAGGCCGAGATTTCAATGCAAACCGGCGGTATAGGTTATCCAATGATTATCCGGCCCTCATTTACCATGGGTGGCTCAGGCGGTGGGATTGCCTACAACCGTGAAGAGTTTGAGGAAATTTGCAAACGCGGCCTTGACCTTTCGCCGACCCATGAGTTATTGATTGAAGAGTCTCTCTTGGGCTGGAAAGAATTTGAGATGGAAGTGGTGCGCGACCGGCATGATAACTGCATCATTGTTTGCTCAATTGAAAACCTAGACCCAATGGGGATCCATACCGGGGATTCAATTACCGTCGCACCTGCGCAAACGCTCACGGATAAAGAATATCAGCTCTTGCGCAACGCCTCGTTAGCCGTCTTGCGCGAAATTGGCGTGGATACGGGGGGCTCAAATGTACAGTTTGCGATTAATCCGGCCGATGGCCGGATGGTGGTCATTGAAATGAACCCACGGGTATCGCGTTCATCAGCGCTGGCCTCAAAGGCAACCGGTTTTCCAATTGCGAAGATCGCCGCTAAGCTTGCGGTAGGGTACACCCTCGATGAATTAAAAAATGAAATTACCAGCAATGAAACGGGCGCCGGCACGCCGGCTTCGTTTGAGCCTACGCTTGACTATGTAGTGACCAAGATCCCACGGTTTGCTTTTGAGAAATTCCCCGCGGCTGATCCGCATTTGACCACCCAAATGAAATCGGTCGGGGAGGTCATGGCAATTGGCCGCACCTTTCAGGAGTCTTTTCAAAAGGCGTTGCGCGGGCTTGAAGTGGGCGTGGATGGGCTGGATGAAAAATCGACCGATCGCGACGAAATTGGTGAAGAAATTAGTGATCCTGGCCCTGATCGTATCTGGTATGTGGCCGATGCGTTTCGGATCGGTTTAAGTCTAGCTGAAATTTACCAAGAAACCCATATCGACCCTTGGTTTTTAGCGCAGATTGAGCAAATCGTGCTGAAAGAGCAGGCCTTGAGGACACGTTCATTAGAGAGTCTGTCAGCCGACGAATTGCGTGAGTTAAAGCGGAGTGGTTTTTCCGATCGGCGCTTGGCTAAACTGCTGGAGGTGGAGCCCGCTGCCGTGCGCACCCTTCGTTTGGCGCTCAATGTGCGCCCAGTCTATAAGCGCGTGGATAGTTGCGCGGCTGAATTCGCAACAAACACGGCCTATTTGTATTCAACGTATGAAGAAGAATGCGAAGCCCAGCCGACTCAGCGCAAAAAAATTGTGGTGTTAGGGGGCGGCCCGAATCGGATTGGGCAAGGGATTGAATTTGATTATTGTTGCGTGCATGCGGCGCTTGCGCTGGGTGAAGATGGCTATGAGACGATTATGGTCAATTGCAATCCAGAAACGGTATCGACTGATTATGACACGTCGGATCGCCTATATTTCGAGCCGCTGACGTTAGAGGATGTGCTTGAAATTGTCGATAAAGAACAACCTTTAGGCGTGATTGTGCAATATGGCGGGCAGACTCCGCTCAAACTGGCGCTTGATCTTGAGGCCAATGGCGTGCCGATCATCGGCACCACGCCGGATATGATCGATATGGCTGAGGACCGCGAGCGGTTTCAGCAATTGTTATCTAAACTTGGCTTGCGCCAGCCACCCAATCGTACCGCTCGAACCGAAGAAAAAGCGCTGGCGCTGGCCGAGGAAATTGGTTATCCGCTGGTGGTGCGGCCTTCTTATGTGCTTGGTGGGCGCGCGATGGAAATTGTGCATGAGCCGCGCGAGCTTGAGCGATATATGCGAGAGGCCGTTAAGGTTTCCCACGATTCGCCGGTGTTACTTGACCGTTTTCTGAACGATGCGATTGAATGTGATGTGGATTGCATAGCAGATGGGCAAAGGGTCTTTATTGGCGGCGTGATGGAGCATATTGAGCAAGCTGGGGTGCATTCGGGTGACTCGGCGTGTTCACTGCCGCCCTATTCGCTCTCGGCTGCCACGATTGCCGAGTTGAAGCGGCAAACGGCCGCCATGGCGCAGGCTTTAAACGTGGTTGGGCTGATGAACGTGCAGTTTGCGATTCAGCGTCAAGCTACGGGCACTGGATCGACCCAGCAGCTTGAAGATATTGTGTATGTGCTTGAAGTTAATCCACGCGCTTCACGCACAGTCCCTTATATTTCGAAGGCAACCGGCAGGCAACTCGCAAAAATTGCCGCGCGTTGCATGGTTGGGCAAAGCCTTGATGCGCAGCATATCGGTGAGGAAGTTGAACCGTCTTGGTTTAGCGTTAAAGAGGCGGTCTTTCCGTTTGCTAAATTTCCAAGCGTTGACCCCGTACTCGGTCCTGAAATGCGCTCAACTGGCGAGGTGATGGGTATTGGCCGTACTTTTGGCGAGGCGCTATTTAAGTCGCAACTTGCAGCTGGCTCGCGCTTGCCGGATTCTGGTACGGTCTTGATGACCGTAAAAGACAGCGATAAGCCCACTGCAGTTGAGTTGGCGCGCTTATTGCACGAACTCGGGTATTGCTTGGTTGCAACCAAAGGCACGGCCGCGGCGATTAGTGCGGCTGGCGTGCCGGTCAAGGTGGTCAATAAAGTGAAAGACGGCCGCCCACACATTGTCGATATGCTTAAAAATGGTGAGATTGCGTTAGTTTTTACAACGGTTGATGAAACGCGCGCAGCGGTTGCCGATTCTCGTTCGATTCGGATCAGCGCTCTGGCTAATAAAGTCACGTATTACACAACGATATCAGGCGCGCGCGCAGCGGTTGAGGGATTGCGTTATTTAAAAAATCTAGAGGTATATGATATACAAGGGCTACATGCTAGTCTAAACTAACCCTTCAATGTATTTAGGTACCGTATAATTTTCTCATGACTTCTATTCCGTTAACCAAACGTGGCGCAAGCCTATTAAAAGACGAACTGCATCGGCTAAAAACCATCGAGCGGCCGTCGGTGATTCGTTCAATCTCTGAAGCCCGTGCTCAGGGTGATCTTTCGGAAAATGCCGAATATGATGCGGCAAAAGAGAAGCAAGCTTTTATCGAAGGCCGGATTTTAGAGTTAGAAGCAAAATTATCTACCGCGCAAATTATCGAGCCGGCGCTGGTTGATGCGGACGGCCGCGCCGTATTTGGCGCCACGGTTGATCTTGAGGACCTGGCCTCGGGCGAAAGAGTGACCTATCAAATTGTTGGCGATGATGAAGCCAACCTTGAACACGGCTTGCTTTCAATCAGTTCGCCTGTTGCGCGAGCGCTGATTGGCAAATATGAAAGCGATGTTGCGACCGTGCAAGCACCAAGCGGCGTGCGCGAATATGAAATTATTGCAATTCGCTATATTTAATCGACCTGCACGGCGCTGAAACAGGTCTAGCGATAGCGCTATTTGTCAGACTGATACTGGCGTTTTGTGCTGGCCTGCCGGTTTTTTGCTTTCTTGATTGAGCCGCCTGCTGTGACGCGTTCATTGCCGCGCACGAGGACGCTTTTAGTTTGAGGGCGCCGGCTTGGATTTGGGTTCGGTTTGACAATCGTCACCAGGCGTGAGCCGCGTCCTTTAGCGGGCTTGGTTGCTTGGCCTTTGGTCGGGCGCGCTAAAGTGGTTGGGTATGCCTGAGGCGCAGGCGTGGCGCGCCAAATCAGCAATAATTTGCCAATATGTTGCACCGGCGCGGCGTTAAGTTGCTCGCAAATATCTTGGTAGACGGCGGCGCGCGCGTCCCGATCGTCGCCCAAGACACGAATTTTGATCAACTCATGCACGCTGAGATGGATTTCAATTTCAGCAAGCACGGCTTTGGTTAAGCCATCAGCGCCAATCATAACGACGGGCTTGAGGGCATGGGCTTGTGCGCGTAAAGTCGCCCGTTTGGCGGGCGTAATGGATAAAGCAGGCATGATTTAAGAATAGTAGTTTTTACGCGCTGACGTTAGACAAAGAGTCAGCTATAGTAAATATAAAACCATATTATCCGCTAAAATTTCAGTAAAAACATAGATATAACTTTTATTAGATGGCAAAAAACCGGTTTAACCAGTCTTGGTTGCATGATCATATCAATGACCCTTATGTAAAACTTGCCCAGCGTGAAGGGTATCGGGCCCGGGCGGCCTACAAATTGAAAGAAATCGATGAACAAGATAAGCTCATTCGTCCGGGCCAAATTATTGTTGATTTGGGGGCGGCTCCGGGTAGCTGGAGCCAATATGTCCGCCACAAACTTGCACAAAATTCACGTTCTGAGACAAATAATCTCTCGGGCACGATCATTGCACTTGATATACTACCGATGGAGCCTATTGCAGATGTCCATTTTATTCAGGGCGATTTTCGTGAGGATGCTGTGTTGGCGCAATTAACCGAAATGGTTGGAACGCGTAAAATAGATCTGATTCTTTCTGATATGTCGCCCAATTTATCAGGGGTAGCGGCAGCGGACGCAGCACGGATTGAAGATGTCTGCGATCTAGCGTTAGAATTTGCGCAGCAGTGCTTGCATCAAGAGGGTGCATTGCTGGTTAAATGTTTTCATGGCAGTGGCTATAGCCAAATTATTAAGAAGTTTAAGCAGAGCTTCAAATCAGTCGCAGCACGTAAGCCTAAGGCTTCGCGCGACAAGTCTGCCGAGGTTTTTATTTTAGGAAAATGTTTAAAAGTGGCGCAATAATATGTGAGTCATTGCAGCATTTTCTATGAGCTGCTTAGTTTTTGCGATGAAGACAGCAGGCGGACTGAATTAATATTATGCATCGTGAATTCCACACGATGGACCAAGGAGTGACGCTTTGAATAACAATATGCTTTCGAAGACATTAGTATGGCTGGTGATTGCACTGGTATTGTTTACTGTGTTTAAGCAGTTCGATAAGCCCCGCCCACCCGAGCATACGATTGCGTACTCCCAGTTTATGGAGGATGCAAAGAATGGCAAAATCAAGGATGTTCTAGTGCACGGGCGCAATTTGGCGGTGACGCCAGTTGAGGGTAATAAGTATCAAGTTGCGTCGCCTGGCGATATGTGGATGGTTGGCGATTTAATGAAATACAACGTCCAGGTGAGTGGTAAACCTGACGAAGAAACCAATATGCTGATCTCTGCACTGACCTACCTCGGGCCAACGCTTTTGATTATCGGCTTCTGGTTTTATATGATGCGGCAGATGCAAGGCGGTGGTAAAGGCGGCGCTTTCTCGTTTGGCAAATCGCGTGCGCGGCTGATCGACGAGAATAATAATGCGATCAATTTTAACGATGTCGCGGGTTGCGACGAAGCCAAAGAAGAAGTACAAGAGTTGGTTGATTTTTTGCGCGATCCGCAGAAATTTCAAAAACTTGGCGGCCGTATTCCGCGTGGCGTGCTGCTGATTGGCCCGCCAGGTACAGGTAAAACGTTGTTGGCCCGCGCTATTGCTGGCGAAGCGAAGGTCCCTTTCTTTAGTATCTCTGGCTCAGATTTCGTTGAAATGTTTGTTGGCGTAGGTGCTGCGCGCGTACGTGATATGTTCGAACAGGCAAAAAAACATTCACCATGCATCGTCTTCATTGATGAAATCGACGCCGTCGGGCGTCACCGTGGCGCGGGTATGGGCGGCGGCAATGATGAGCGCGAACAAACCTTAAATCAAATGTTGGTTGAAATGGACGGCTTTGAAGCCAATTCAGGCGTCATTGTGATTGCCGCCACCAACCGCTCTGATGTGCTGGACAAAGCACTCTTGCGCCCAGGCCGGTTTGATCGCCAAGTCTATGTTGGTTTGCCTGATATCCGCGGGCGTGAGCATATTTTGAAGGTACATTTGCGCAAAGTGCCGATTTCAAATGATGTTGATGCATCGATTATCGCGCGTGGCACACCGGGTTTTTCTGGCGCTGACCTGGCCAACCTCATCAACGAAGCTGCGTTGTTTGCCGCACGGCGCAATAAGCGTATTGTCGAAATGAAAGATTTTGAAGATGCCAAAGACAAGATCTTTATGGGGCCAGAACGCAAGTCGGCGGTCATGCGGGAAGAGGAGCGCCGTAATACGGCCTACCATGAATCTGGTCATGCCGTGGTCGCTAAACTCTTGCCGCACGCAGATCCCGTGCATAAGGTTTCGATTATGCCGCGCGGCATGGCGCTAGGGATTACCTGGCAACTGCCTGAGCACGATCGGGTCAATTTATATCGTGACAAAATGCTAGAAGAGATCGCCATTCTGTTCGGCGGCCGAGTAGCCGAAGAAGTATTTCTCGACTCGATGTCTACGGGGGCCTCAAACGATTTTGAGCGCGCGACTAAAATAGCCCGTGATATGGTCACTCGCTATGGTATGTCGGATGTGCTGGGAACGATGGTTTACGTAGACACCGAGCAAGAATCAATGTTTGGTAAAGTAGCCTCAAAATCAGTTTCCGAAGCCACCCAACAGAAGGTCGACGCAGAAATTCGCCGGCTGCTAGATCAAGAGTATCAGAGGGCTCGCGATTTGCTCGAAAATAACCGTGATAAGGTTGAAGCGATGGCTAAAGCTTTGCTTGAATGGGAAACCATCGATGCCGATCAAGTCAACGACATTATGGCTGGCAATACCCCTCGTTCACCAAAGAGTGATTCATCAGACGGGAGTTCGGCTGCGGGCGGTGACAACGACGGTTATTCCGAAGTTAAGCCGGCCACTACAGCACAGCCCGCTGAAGCGCGCTGATCGGTGGTGAGGTGAATGAGCGGGGGTGGGAGCGTCCGCTCATTTTTTCTTGCTCTTAACTTAAACGTCCTGTGTGCAACGCGTGAATATCTCGGGTCCAAGTGAATTTCAATGCGGGCGCTTTCGGCTTGCGCTGACGCGCCCGCTGGTCATGGGCATTCTGAATATTACGCCCGATTCATTTTATGATGGCGCGCATTTTCTGACCCATGATGCTGCCCTGACGCGTGCTATGCAAATGGTGGATGAAGGCGTGGATTTGATCGATATCGGTGGCGAATCGACGCGTCCGGGCGCACCCGCGGTACCGCTTAACGAAGAACTCGAGCGTGTGCTACCAATCATTAAAGCCTTGCGCGATGTCGGTGTGCCGCTGTCTATCGATACGCATAAGCTGGAGGTCATGCGTGCCGCCCTGGCTGAAGGGGTAGATCTGATTAACGATATTTGGGGCTTGCGCCAGCCTGGCGCACTTGAACTCGTTAAGCAAAGCGGTTGTGGCCTATGCGTGATGCATATGAGCGGCACGCCGCAGACGATGCAAAGAGCGCCATCCTATCAAGACGTGGTGGTCGAAGTCGCGGCTTTTTTGCACGCACGGATTGCAGAATTGGAAGCAGCAGGGATTGCGCGCTCGCGCATTAGCGTAGACCCGGGCTTTGGTTTTGGCAAAACGCTTGAACATAATTATACTTTGCTGGCTCATTTGGCGCAGTTAGCGCCCGCTGATGTGCCGCTACTCATTGGCCTATCGCGCAAATCGATGTTGGGGGCGGTCATTAACCGGCCAGCTAGCGAGCGCGCGGCAGCAAGCATTGCGGGTGCAATTTGTGCCGCTGAGCGTGGCGCGCGCATCATTCGCGTGCATGATGTGGCGCCAACAGTCGATGCATTAAAAATATGGAGTGCGGTACGAACCGCAGAGTCTGCTAGATAAAGGAAACCCCCAACAATGAATCGCCATTATTTTGGTACAGATGGTATTCGCGGCAAAGTCGGTGAATTGCCGATCACCCCTGATTTCGTATTACGCTTGGGTTATGTCGCCGGTAAAGTTTTGGCCGGTGCGGATCATGGACTACAAACAGGTAACCGGCCAACGGTCCTAATCGGAAAAGACACGCGGGTATCTGGCTATATGCTGGAAGCGGCCTTAGAGGCGGGGCTTTCGGCGGCTGGGGTCGATGTCATGTTGGCAGGTCCGATGCCAACGCCAGGCGTGGCTTATCTGACCCGTACCTTACGCTTAGCCGCGGGGGTGGTGATTAGCGCATCGCATAACCCTTACTACGATAATGGGATTAAATTTTTTTCAGGCGATGGCAATAAACTACCTGATGAGATTGAGCGTGAGATTGAAGCAAATCTGGATCGGGCGCTAGTGTGCGCGCCCTCTGAGCAACTTGGCAAGGCGCGCCGCTTGGATGATGCAGCAGGGCGTTATATCGAGTTTTGCAAAAGTACTTTTCCCGCACAATTTGATTTGCGTGGCATGAAATTGGTGGTCGATTGTGCGCATGGTGCAGCATATGATATTGCGCCCCATGTATTTCATGAATTGGGCGCCGATGTCGTCGCACTGGGCACGCAGCCAAATGGCTTCAATATTAATCAAGAGTGTGGCGCCACTGCACCCAATGCATTAATCCAAGCCGTACGAGAAAACCATGCAGATTTGGGGATTGCGCTGGATGGGGACGCCGATAGGCTACAAATTGTCGATGCTGCTGGGCGCCTCTATAACGGCGATGAGTTGCTTTATGTGCTGGTTGTTGACCGCATTGCCACCGATGGCAAAGTGGCTGGCGTGGTCGGGACGCAGATGACCAATTTAGCGGTAGAAATCGCTTTGCAACGGTTAGGTGTGGCCTTTGAGCGGGCCGCGGTGGGTGACCGCTATGTGCTTGAGCGTTTACGGGCGCATGGCTGGCAACTGGGTGCAGAAGGCTCGGGCCACATTCTATCGCTTGATCGGCATACCACTGGCGATGGTATTGTTTCTGGGTTACTGGTGCTGGCCGCATTAAAACGTAGTGGCCAGACGCTGGCTGCGATATTGCGCGACGTGCAGCTTTTCCCGCAGAAATTAATTAACATTCAACTGCGCCCAGGGAGTGATTGGCAGAGTAACCATGAAATTAAAGCCGCGATTGCGCATGCTGAGCACGCCCTTGGCGCTACCGGTCGGGTGCTCATCAGAGCTTCTGGCACTGAGCCAGTCTTGCGCGTGATGGTTGAGGCGGCGCAAGCAAGCGCAGCAGTACACTATGCCGAAGCCATTGCAAACACGGTGCGTAGCGTCGCCTAACGATGATGTTGATCTAATCGCTGCGACCTTCTTCTGCAGGTCCGATAGTACGAAATATTAGAACTTCTTTACCCAAATTAGACCTTTCCCCCTACAATTCAGCTGATGTGTTCACGAGGACGGCGCCGTTCTTTTAGCGCTGTTCATCGCCTTCTAGATAGCCCCAGAATGGGTAGGAGAAAAAATTGTTTAGTTTCATCGCCGGAGTGCGCCCGTCATCGCCAGCTATATCCTCACAGCATCTAGCTATATCTTCACAGAATTTGTTAGGCCAGGCGCGCGCGCATCAAGCGATGGGAAATCTAGAAGAAGCCAAAAAATCGTATAGAGATGCGATAGAGAAGGCCAAAATTGAACATGAAAAAAAGCCTGGTGATCGGCAAGCCAAAAAAACTCTCGATGAGATAGGTAACGAATTCGTCACTTTTTTAAGCGAACTTCAAGAGCCCGCTGCAGCGGCTAACGTTGGGGAACACAGTCCGACTTCTCCTACCCCAAATCAATTGCTGCCGATCAGCCAAAATGAAGTCGCCACTCAGAGGCCGCTATCGGCGCAAAGGGCGCTGGATGCCTCTCTCGCTTTATCGAATGGGATCAAGCCTGATTTTTTGGAGAAGCGCTCCTCACTGAGTGAATTAGGTTTAGTTCAGACGGCCGCACCTGCTGAGAAAAAAAGCAAGCGGATGGATTACCTGTTTGGAAAGGCGCTGTCGACGCTGGGTGCCTTAAAGGTCGCGAATAAACCCAGCCTGTTTTTGGTGTATGCGCATGACAATCCAGCCCACGGAAAGGCTGAAGCCTCGACATCTAAATATTTAATTGAAAAGCTCTCGCAAATTCAAGTGATCCTGTATTCGGATCAAACGCCGATGGGGCAACCGTATTCAAGTGTTTCAAGAGATCTGAAAAAGGACGGCAAGCTAGAAGATATTTTAACTAATCAGCTGTGTCTATTACCGGGGCGGTTGCGAGGCGATGTGGCCCCGGTCGATAAGGTCACGGTGTGTTGTTCTGAGGTATTGGGAAGCTATCTGAAGTGGTCGGATTATGGCCATTTTTATCAGAAACTGCGAGAGGCGTATCGCAAAGATCGAGAAGCGTATCTGAAAGATAGTGAGCAAGATAGCGCTGTGGCTATACGTGAGGTGGTCAGAGAATTCTCGCAAGAGGAAAGCTATAAAGCCGGGTTCCATCATGTATTGACAGAAATGGCATTTTTGCAAATCCGAGCAGAAGAGCTTAAAGATAAGCATGGGATTATTCCGGTTGCGTTAACCTGGAATAGCTACGATGAGTGCTTGTCAGATTTTGTTTCAGCGACAGCGGTTCGGATGGAAGACATCCCGCGCTTTGAAGAGCAAGCGCAAGCAGGACGAGAAGTGTATGCGAATCAAAGTCGGCATGAGGTGCTATTTAAGCTGATCGAGCGGCTGTTAGCGGGTAGTGACGAAGCCCAAATGTTTCTGAATAAGTTTTGGCAGGGGTACAGCGATTGTATTTCGCATTTGAAGAACGATTCAAAGTTCGATGGACTTGAGTTTACCCAGCTCGTAGACAGTATTTTCGATGACATACGGAAAGCGTTACACAACGAGCTTGCCCTTACTGTGCAGCAATTACATCAACAATTGAAGATTCAGCAAGAAAAAGAACTGAAATTGAAGAAAGAGCCGCTTGCGATTTTAGGTGAAAGTATCCAGGCAGCATATTTCAAGGACTGGGAAGAGCTTGGAGAAATCCAGGATGGTTTGGCGATGTATATTGCACTGCAAGGTAAGCTCACAGCGGAGGCGACGGAACATTTTGATTTAGAAGGGAAGGTCAATGAGTTTTTGGATTCGGATCAAAAAGTCTTGTTGCTGTTAGGTGAGGGCGGAAGCGGAAAGTCAACATTTAACCGTTACCTGGCGCGCCGCCTATGGAAAGATTATACGCATACAAAAAACTCTCAAGAAAAACCGATGCCATTATTTATATCACTGGCTACGCTAAAGAACCCGGGCGAGAATTTGATCGAACAATACCTGGAAGAGCAAGGTTTATCGAAATCCCAGATAGAAGATTTACGTAAAGGCGGGCGATTTATTTTTATTCTGGATGGGTATGACGAAATAGCGCAACGTTCACGCGCCTTCTATGCGGATAATAAACTGGAGCGTTGGCAAGCGAAAGTGATAATAAGTAGCCGCCCGGAATATTTAGGGACGAATTATCAAAATAAATTTTATCCGGTAGGCAAGCCGAATTCATTGCAAGAGTGCCGCTTGGTAGCGTTTTCGAATGAATTGATGGATCGTTATATTGACAAGTACGTTGAGTATAGAAAATCTCAGTGGGAAGCTGAAGAATACAAAAAGGTTATTAATGAAGTAGGAGAGTTGAAAGAATTAGTACGCACACCTTTTATGTTAAAAATGACGTTAGAGGTACTACCGACACTGAAAGTGGAAGGAGCTCAATCGAAACTAACGCGCATCGGGTTATATGAGAAGTTCGTGGAGAATTGGCTGAACCGATCACAGGAAAGGTTGGGGCGCATCAAACTCAAACCCAAGGAGCAGGAAGCGTTTGAAGCGCTGGATGAGGAATTTACAAGTCATGGCTGGGATTTTAGTCAGAATCTGGCGCTCGCGATGTATGCAAGGCAGTTGGTATCGGTGACGTATTCAGAAGCGAAGGATGGGAAGAAACCGGATTGGCGGACTTCTTATTTAGGGGATGTAGAAGAAAAGACGCGGTTGTTGCGGTTTAATGCACCGCTATCTCGTCAAAAAGATCAATATCGCTTTATTCATAAATCGATTCAGGATTATTTAGTGGCGCGCGCGGTGTGGGAAGAGTTGGAGAACTTCACGGAATTGGCGTCATCGAATCATTCTACGCAGTTAAACTGGGTAGAACAGGTGCGGGTGTTATGGGAAGCGCTCAGCCCTTCTGTTCAAGTGAATGCTGCCGCCTTATTGAATACATTCAATGTTGTGGAGGATTTAGCGATTCAGCGCTTTTTGGTCGAGCGAGTTCAACAAAATGGAGGGCTGTTGAAACCGCTGTTGGCGTGGATCAAAGCGTCAACGAGCCAGAATAGCGTGAGCATTGCTGCGGCGAACGCGATCACAATCCTGGTTCAAGCAGGGGTGCAGTTTAATGAACTGGATTTAAAGGGAATCCAGATCCCCGGTGCGGACTTGAGTTTTGGGGTATTCGATTCAGCGCAGTTGCAAGGGGCGGATTTAAGCCAGGTCAATTTTCGTAATAGTTGGCTTCGCCATGCGGATTTAAGCGAAGCCAAGATGGCTGGGGTGCGGTTTGGCGAATGGGCTTATCTCCAAGAGGAGGACGACGTGTATTCCTGCGCGTATTCACCGGATGGGAAAAACTGTGCGGTAGGTCTTGGGAACTGTCAGATCAGCATCTATTCGACTTCGAGTTGGGAAAAAACCTACACCTTAGAAGGACATACCTCCTATGTTAGTAGCGTGGTGTATTCGCCGAGCGGCGCGCAGATCGCCTCGGGGAGTTATGACTGGACGGTGCGTCTGTGGGACGCGAACAGCGGCGCACCCGGCCTCACCTTGAGGGGCCATACCAAATCTGTTTATAGCGTGGTGTATTCGCCGAGCGGTTCGCAGATCGCCTCGGGGAGTGAGGACAAGACGGTGCGTGTGTGGGACGCGCAAAGCGGAGCGGCTGGGCACACCTTAGAAGGACATACCTACTCTGTTTGGAGCGTGGTGTATTCGCCGAGCGGGTCGCAGATCGCCTCGGGCAGTGTTGACAAGACGGTGCGTCTGTGGGACGCGCAAAGCGGAGCTCTTGGGCACACCCTAGAAGGACATACCGACAGGGTTAATAGCGTGGTGTATTCGCCGAGCGGTTTGCAGATCGCCTCGGGCAGTTCTGACAAGACGGTGCGTCTGTGGGACGCGCAAAGCGGAGCGGCTGGGCACACCTTAAAAGGACATACCTCCGCTGTTTGGAGCGTGGTGTATTCGCCGAGCGGCGCGCAGATCGCTTCTGGTGGTGACACTACGGTGCGTCTGTGGGACGCGCAAAGCGGAGCTCTTGGGCACACCCTAGAAGGACATACCTACAGCGTTAATAGCGTGGTGTATTCGCCGAGCGGCGCGCAGATCGCCTCGGGGAGTTTTGACAAGACGGTGCGTCTGTGGGACGCGCAAAGCGGAGCGGCTGGGCACACCTTAGAAGGACATACCGTCTCTGTTAGGAGCGTGGTGTATTCGCCGAGCGGTTCGCAGATCGCCTCGGGGAGTGGTAACCATACGGTGCGTGTGTGGGACGCGCAAAGCGGAGCAGCTGGGCACACCTTAGAAGGACATACATGGTCTGTTAGTAGCGTGGTGTATTCGCCGAGCGGCGCGCAGATCGCTTCTGGTGGTGACACTACGGTGCGTCTGTGGGACGCGAACAGCGGCGCGCCCGGCCTCACCTTGACTGGTCATACCTCCTTGGTTCGTAGCGTGGTGTATTCGCCGAGCGGCGCGCAGATCGCCTCGGGGAGTTATGACACTACGGTGCGTGTGTGGGACGCGCAAAGCGGAGCGGCTGGGCACACCTTAGAAGGACATACCTCCATTGTTAATAGCGTGGTGTATTCGCCGAGCGGTTTGCAGATCGCCTCGGGCAGTTCTGACAAGACGGTGCGTCTGTGGGACGCGGAAAGCGGAGCGGCTGGGCACACCTTAGAAGGACATACCTCCATTGTTAATAGCGTGGTGTATTCGCCGAGCGGTTCGCAGATCGCTTCGGGGAGTTGGGACAAGACGGTGCGTCTGTGGGACGCGCAAAGCGGAGCGGCTGGGCACACCTTAGAAGGACATACCGACTATGTTTATAGCGTGGTGTATTCGCCGAGCGGTTTGCAGATCGCTTCGGGAAGTTGGGACAAGACGGTGCATCTGTGGGAGGTCGCTTCGGGAGAGTGTCTAAGAGTGATTCGAGGTTTTACTAGGGAAATCAATAGCGTAGCCTGGAAAGCGACGCCGGAGGGTTCCTATCTGTTGACTGGCAGTCGCGATAAGTTGGTTCGGCAGTGGGAGCTGATAGGAGAGGTGGATGAAGTGCGGGTTCGCCTGAGTTGGATGTCCCCGCATGCGGAGCTGAATGTGAAGGAAACATTAATAGAAGAAGTCGTAGGGTTAAGCGAAATGAATCGAGCGCTGTTGGAGCAACGTGGGAAGGATGGTGAATTTGATGAAGAAGAGTGAGAATAGAGTTGAGAGTCGGGTGTTAACATGGCGTAGCGGCCGCCCCCAGGAGGGGGCAGCCGCTACGGAAGTGAGTATTAAATTTTACATAATGGTTCATTATGGCCAATTTGATTGTTAGAGCAAAATTGTAATGTCGTATCTGGGCAAAATTCAACTGTCATTTATGATGCCGGGGCTCCTTGATGTAAAGCCTGGTACCCCTGGTATGGCCAGTATCAGTAGTCCACACGACAATGGGAGTGTAAAACCTCTAGAGAGGTGCTGAGACATAAAATTTTAAGACATTACGTAACGAGGATGAATAAAATGGAGTTAGTTGAGGCCATCGCAGAAGAGTGTGAATTGTCGATTATGTGTTGCAACACATAAGAGGGGCTCCTGGCATTGTCATTGTTATCGTACCTGGTCTGCCATACTACGCTCCATATTAAGGAACGCAAGCATGCCATACGACATTTCAAATTTTCCCCTACATCCTGACGATAAAATTTTAGCGAAATGTAATATCTCATCGTTAGATATGTGGATGGCGTTCTTTGAGCGCATTGGCGACCATGCCACCCATCTCGCCGCATTGATTACCGATGTCGTGAAAGGCACGGATATATGCCATGTACCGCCTGACCAGCTTGAGCGTGAGGTACTCAATTAGAAAAATACTTCATTTGGTTATAAAAATAAGAGTAAAGAGATTAAAAGGGAGTATTAAAAATGGAAAAAATCTGGCTCAAATCCTATCCATCCGGAGTTCCTGCCGAAGTTGATCTATCGGCTTATGCCTCATTGGTTGAGTTATTTGAAGAAAGCTTAAGCCAATACGCCCAACGGAAAGCCTTTGTTTGCCTGGGCAAAAGCATGACATATGCTCAGTTGGACCGGCTCTCGCGCCAGATGGCGGCTTGGTTGCAGGCAAGAAATTTGCAGCCAGGCGCGCGCGTTGCCTTGATGATGCCGAATATTTTGCAATATCCAGTGGCGATGATGGCGGTGTTGCGGGCGGGTTATGTGGTGGTTAATGTGAATCCACTCTATACGGACCATGAGCTTGAGTATCAATTGAGCGACAGCGGCGCTGAGGTGATTGTCGTACTGGAAAATTTTGCAGCGACCTTAGCCAGGATTATTGGCCGTACGGCGATTAAGCAGGTGATCGTCGCGTCAATGGGCGATTTAATGGGCGTTAAAGGGCCGTTGATTAATGCGGCTGTGCGTTATTTGAAAAAAAAGGTGCCTGCTTGGCAACTTAAACAGTACGTCCGCTTTAATCAGATGCTGGCAAGTGGTGCGCGCTTAGCCTTCAAATTCACCCGGCCAAGCGCCGATCAGATTGCATTTTTGCAATATACCGGCGGTACGACGGGCTTAGCTAAAGGCGCTGTCTTATTGCATCGCAATATTTTGGCGAATGTTTTGCAATCAGAAGCTTGGCTTGCGCCTGTGCATCGCAATCGGCCAGAGATTAAGCAACTGGTCACGGTGGTTGCTTTGCCACTTTACCATGTGTATGGGCTTACCGTATGTGCGCTGCTGAGCATTCGCACGGGCGGACTGGGCATTTTAATTCCGAACCCGCGCGATATTGCAGGTTTGATTAAAACCTTAAAACCGTATCCATTTAATGCTTTTCCGGCGGTGAATACCTTATATAAAGCGTTACTCAATCATCCTAACTTTGAGCAACTCAATTTTTCAAAATTGTTAGTGGCGCATAGCGGAGGCATGGAGGTGCAAGAAGCGGTGGCACGGCGCTGGTTTGAGCTCACGCGTGCCCCGATTGTTGAGGGCTATGGGCTGTCTGAGACTTCGCCGTGCGTGACGTGTAATTCGGTGGTTGCCGCGACGTATTCAGGCACGATTGGAGTACCCATTCCTTCCACCGAGGTCTCGATTCGAGATGAAGACGGCGTCGAAGTAGCGCCAGGTCAAAAAGGTGAAATTTGTATCCGTGGGCCGCAATTGATGGCGGGCTACTGGAATCGGCCGGAAGAAACCGCTAAAGCAATGACCGAGGATGGGTTTTTTAAATCGGGCGATATTGGCGTGATGGATGAAGACGGCTTCATCAAAATCGTCGATCGTAAAAACGACAGGATGATTGTGTCAGGATTTAATGTCTACCCGACTGAAATCGAAGAAGTCCTCGCGCAGCATCCAGGTATTTTTGAAGCGGCGGCGATTGGCGTGCCCAATGAGCATTCAGGAGAGGTGGTGAAGATTTTTGTGGTTAAAAAAGATCCAGCTTTGATCGAAGCGGAGGTGATGGCTTTTTGCAAAGAACGGTTAACCGGGTATAAGCGTCCGAAGTTTATAGAGTTTCGCGCTGAATTGCCTAAGACGAATGTGGGGAAGATTTTGCGTAGGGCTTTGCGGGAGGGGCAGGTCCCTCCTTAGCAATGGGGATGGTTTTATCTGAACTAAATATAAATCAATATCTTGGTGGCGACTCAGGAACCGCCACCATTTTTGGAAGATATTTAACAACCAGGGTTCGCCAGATAACGTATGTGGTTCATTTCATTGCCGTTTAGTACTTAATGCAGGCTAGGAGCGCTACATTGCGTGGGCGTGTTTCAATATCCCCGGCTGACGATGTGTTAAAACGATGTGTGTGCTCGCCAGCGTTGCCGATATCGACCTTATGATTGTGTTTGCCGTCCGACGTAGTATGAAAGGTGTGTTTATGTCCACCCGCGCTAGCCATATGTGCGACCATTTCATATGAATATTCTTCAACCTGCGGCTCACGGAAACCCTTGCTGGGATACGTACTCTCCTGATTATAATGGTAGGGCTCGCTTGAGACATATACAATCCCATGGGTGTGTTCACCATTCCATGTAGTAGTGCCCGTATGCTGATGCATACCCTGTTCATCAGTTTGTGCAGAATGTAAATGTTCCCCCGCTGTGTCAGTTAAACCAGAATGTGTATGTGCGCGGAAAGTGCCCTCCTGCCATGCTCCTAAATAACGATTCTGATCAACTCCACGGCCATCATCCCACCCACGCAGAAATTCACCACGTAAATCAGGCACCACGATAAATCTTCCATCAGTAGAACGCGTGCTATCTGGGCTATTTTCGTCAGTACAGCGATAACCAAATGCAGCCGTCTCATTTTCTGTATCGCCTACATAGATAGCTGCATCGAGTGCTTTATAGGTTATGTTGTCTACTGCGGAGCCATTTGCCTTAAGCCAACCCTCTGGCGCAACTTGTGCAGCAAAAAATATGACTGTTCCAGATGGCGCTGCAGTTACAACTGCTTTTGCCACAAATTCTGTAGTCGCGATTTTTGCCAACGTCTGCTCAGTTTTCAGCTCTGTAAGCTCTTTTCGTAAACCCTTAATTTTTGAGGATTGATCTTTACTTTGTATGAGTTGGTTGTTAGATTTTTTGATTAAAATGCCAATTACACAAAGGGAAAGAAATAAAGAAAAAGCACCTACGGAAAAAGCCAGATGCAAACCTTTCGACTGTGTTTGATTGAGCCATCCAGAAATCCGATTAAGCTCTGTTTCCATTAAGGTTAGTCGGTTAAGCATACTGTCGTCTATGTGCTCCGGCTGCACAGGAATTTGCTCGATCTGCCCCAATAGGTTACCTAGCATTTGCATATATTGATTATTAGGCTTTCTCTGAAAAATATTATCTGCATAAATGCAAAAGAATAGAGAAAGAACGCTCGCGGGAAGCACTAGATGCAAAAATTTAGACTCCATTTGATCGAGCTGTCCATACATTCGATTCAGGTTTGTCGCCATCGAATTTAGACGATTAATCACACTACTTTCTATTTTCTCCGGCTGCTGGGAAGCTTGGTCTATCTGTAAAGGGTTCGGTAGCTCTTCAGGGTCACGAGTTTTTTTTATGGCCAAATTAATATTTTGATGATCCTGAGATTGTGAGGTTTCACCCCTGGGAGTTCTTATCTGCGGTTCTAATATTTGCTCATCTTCGGTTTCTTTCATACCCTCAGAATTAGAGAGTGAAGCAGATGATGATTGATGTATCGAAGAAAACTGAGAGGAGAGGATCTGCATTATTAGCTCCTGTGAAAGAGAGAGGCTTAAATAACAATCAGGCTATGAAGTCTTCTAAGATCAAAATAGATCTTTGAGAATTACTGCAATATTTATCTGGCAAGTTTATTCTTGATGAAATTAAGTTTTAGCAGGTTTTTTTTAGATTAGCAATTTTTTATTATTTGTATATTTAAAAAACATTTTTTCAATTTTCTGATCTGCAAATCAAACGGCTCAATACTCCTTTCGATTAATGTTTTGCTTTCTGCCGTTGCATGCGCCATGAGCAGAGTAAAAGTTTTTTGGGCTGATGCTTTAAGAGTGGCCGGCGTAAGCTCGGCGTCGATACGTTGAAAAACGGTATCCCTTTCAGCAGGCATGTGCTCATGTGGCGCACCAATCGGGATAGGGGCAGGCCTCGCGGCCCGACCCCTCCCACACCACCGTGCGTACGGGTCCGTACACGGCGGTTCGGATCAGTTGCCCGGCTAAGGGCCGACCGATGGAAGTCCAAGCGATCGGAAGTAACTGTTAGACAGCCCAATGTTCAGCGCCGGACTGCAGCTCAAACGCCAAGCACCATGCGGCGAGCCTACCGTCTGGGCGGCAAGGTTTCGGCTGACGCCGCGAGCGGTCAGCTCCCGGAAGCGGGTCCGGCTCAGTTTCCACTGCTTCCAGAGGAAACAGCGAACGCGGCGACGAACCCATTCGTCCAGTTTCCGAAGTATGCTGGGCGTTTCGCAGAAACCGAAGTAGCCACGCCATCCGGTCAGGTATCGTTTCAGCGCGCCGATCAACTGGTCTACGCTGACCCCTCGCGTGCGTTGAGTCAACTCCCGGATTCGATCCTTGAAGCGAGCCAGCGCCTTGGGCGCCACGCGCCGTTTGACCTGCACCTGCCCCGAGAAGGTGAATCCAAGGAATTTTCGCGTGTGTGGCCGCGCAACCGCGCTCTTCGCCTCATTGACCTTCAACTTCAGCTTGCCGGTAAGGAAGGCCTTGAGGCCCGCCATCACCCGCTGGCCCGCGCGTTCGCTGCGTACGTAGACATTACTGTCGTCGGCGTACCTCACGAAGCGCAACCCTCGTCGCTCAAGTTCACGATCGAGATCGTCAAGCATCAGATTTGATAACAATGGCGATAGTACGCCTCCAACAAAATTGCAAACATTCTAGAATTTAGCCTGCGCATTCCCCGCGCAGTGCTACGTCCCCCATACGGTATAGCGTTTAGCTACCAGGTTACCAATCCCCTTTCACTATGCAGTGCGCTACAAGTACTTATGGCGAATGACCAGCCATAAATCGTGAAGAGCACTTATGCCTATAAAAAAGAGGCGTATATCAATACGCATCACCTATGAACCGAATCGGTTATCAAAGGGTAATTTAACAGCGGCTTATGAAGTATTAATTCCAAAGATTAAATCTTCATTGGAAATAGATGTCATAAGCAGCAACCCTACGGAACACGATATGTTATTAAAGCAAGTGAAAGGAGAAGTGGCATGACCGTAGTTGCACTCTATGCAAGAGTTTCATCAGAGAAACAGGCTAAAGCTGATACGATTGCGAGTCAAATCGCAGCATTGGAAGCTCATATTCACTCAGAAGGCTATGTGCTAGCTGATGCATTTAGATTTATTGATAATGGCTACAGTGGGTCGAATTTAAATCGTCCTGCTTTAGAGCAGTTACGTGATGAAGTCGCAGGAGGAGAAATTGATAAAATTTATCTTCATTCACCAGATCGTTTATCTCGTCGATATGCATATCAAATGATATTGCTTGAAGAATTTGAAAAAGGTGGAGCAGAAATTATATTTTTAAACTGCCAAATAACGGATAGTCCTGAATCGCATTTATTATTACAAATGCAAGGCATGATAGCTGAGTATGAAAGGGCAAAGATTATGGAACGACATCGTAGAGGGAAAATTCATGCGGCTAAAAAAGGCCATATAAATGTTTTGGGCGGTGCGCCTTATGGTTATCGATATATAGACAAATATACTGGTGCAGGACAAGCCCTTTATGAAATACATGAAGCGGAGTCTATTGTGGTGCAACGTATATTTTCTTGGATAGGACAAGAGCGTCTCTCGATAGGAGAAGTATGTCGCAGACTTAAGGCAGAGAATACCTGTTCTCCCACAGGCAAGCTTTATTGGGATAGAAGCGTCATTTGGACGCTACTAAAAAATCCAGCTTATAAAGGTCTGGCCGCATTTGGAAAAACTAAAACGACAGCTATGTTACCGAGAATCAGGCCACAAAAACATTCGTGTGATCAGCCCAGAAGAAATTATTCTGTTTCTACAGTCGACAAAGAGAATTGGATTTATATTCCGGTTCCTGCATTAGTTAATGAGGCTTTGTTCGAAATCGCGCAAGAACAACTCAACGAAAATAAGAAATTAGCACGGACGAGACAACGAGGAGCTAGTTATTTACTTCAAGGGTTAGTGGTATGTCAGTGTTGCAAGTATGCTTATTATGGGAAACCCGTTCGAAACAAACGAGGAGAAAAAATTGATCATTATGCATATTATCGGTGCATTGGAACGGATGCATATCGTTTTGGTGGAAATAGAATCTGCGATAATAAACAAATCCGAACTGACACTTTAGAAATGGCAGTATGGGAAGAAATCAAATATTTATTACAAAATCCAGATCGACTGGCGCAAGAATATCAACGTAGACTTGCAGAAATAGAAAATATACCTTTAGAGCAGAAAAGTATTACACTTGAAAAACAAATTTCTAAATTACAGCAAGGTATTTCACGACTCATTGATGGATATACTCAAGGATATATCAATAAAGAAGAATTTGAACCTAGAATTAAAACCATGAAACAACACTTAAGTAATTATGAGGAGCAAAAACAAAAAATATTTGATAAAAAACGAGTGAAGAATGAATTGACGTTGATTATGACTTGTTTAGAACAGTTTGCTTTGAGGGTACAATCCAAGCTTGAGCACGCCGATTGGTCCGCCAAACGCGAGCTCATCAGGGCCTTAGTCAAGCGGATTGAGATTAACCAACAGGATGTGAATGTGGTCTTTCGCATATCACCTCCTGACTTGCTGGACGTGCCACAAGGGGATGGTTACGAATGTTTGCAACATTGTGAGGGGCGTAAGCGGGCCACCTTGCGGCGACCCTTCGTCCGTTGCACTAACCAGCCCGTTCTCCATCACACCTGCCGTCAGGAAGGAACGGACTAGCTTCAGAACGCGCCTGTCGCCAATCCGCTTTGCCACCCGGCTCATAAGAATATCGTGGTTCACGCGATCGAAGAACTTTTCGAGGTCGAGGTCTACAACCCAGCGATACCCCGCCTGGATGTAACCTTGCGCGCGTTCCACAGCCTGATGCGCCGAGCGCCCCGGACGGAAGCCGTAGCTGGAATCCGAGAACGTCGGGTCCCACTGCCTTTGCAACACCTGCAGCACCGCCTGCTGGATGAGCCGATCAAGCGCACACGGGATGCCGAGCTTGCGCACGCCACCTCCATCCGGCTTGGGTATCTCGACCCGTCTGACAGGTTGTGGCTTGTACGTGCCGCTCAGCAATGTGGCCCGTATCGACGGCCAGTGCTCACGCAGGTACGCCGGTAGTGCGTGGACCGTCATGCCGTCCACGCCCGGTGCACCCTTGTTAGATTTCACACGTTTCAACGCCTGCTTCAAGTTCTCCCGTTCACATATCTTTTCCATCAGTCGGTCGCAAGCCGACGGGCTTTCGGTTTCGGGGTTCGCCGCCATAGATTCAGCCCCTCGATCGGCAGCCCTCGGGGCTTCACCCCTACCTCCGCTGTCAAGGACGTAATACGTTTTCTGCTGCGCTTCCATGTCGAGTTCTCCGGCTTACTCGCCGCTCCTTTCCGTTTGGGCCTTCAGGCGTCGCCGCCCTAATATGCCCTCTGCTGACTCCTGCCGGGCGGTCAGCGACCCTTGCGGGTCGCTCAGTCCTGAGTCCAGGACGTCCGGCAGGCCTCCCGAGGTAAGCTCAACCGCCTTCACCACACACCTGCCAGATTTACCACCCCAGCCCTTGATGGCTATGGACTTCGCAATCATATGCTTGCTCGTCCGGCCGGGTAGGCCTCATATCTGGTTTCTGTCCGTCAGGTCGTGGCTTGGCTCCACACTTCTTTCAGACCCCGCCTCGCAACGACGCCCTTGCGCTTCGCTAACCCTTCACCACCATCAGGTTGGGTAGGGGACTTTCACCCCCGAGCTGTTGAGCATGCTCGGCACACATAAAAAAAGGCGCCCGAAGGCGCCTTTTTAATAAGAACTTAATTTAATTTTTCAATTAAATTTGATTTCTCAATTTAGAACTTGTGGCGAAGACCTACGCGCACAACAGCTTGGCGCTTGTTCCGTGAAGGCTCAAGACCATTGATTTGTGCAGCAACTACATCAGTACCACCACAGACTTTCTGGTAAGCGCCGAGGGCATAAACATCGGTGCGTTTTGACAGGGAGTAATCAGCGCCGAGGTTAACTTGATGATACTTCGCTTTAGAAGTTTTTTCATCACTAGCGCTATAGCCGACAGAGTTGCTTTCTGTGTAGGAGTAAGCTGTTCCCACTTTAAGAGCAGGTGTCAACTGATACGAGAGGTTAACTTCACCGTTGTTGAACTTAGGCGAACCAGTAAAGGTAGAGTGCAATGCTGCATCTGAGCGGTGGTCATTCAAGTCTTTGAGTTTGACATTGCTATAAGTCAGACCAACCGTAGCTGGACCAAATGTATAGGCACCGCCCACACCAACGATTTCCAATGTGCTAGCCGAGGCAAAGCCATGTAAGACCGAGTTGTTGGTGAAGCTTTGTGCAACGCCGCCGTCTGCCGAAGTGTTACCGTAGAACGAGAGATTAGGATTCATCGCGTTCAAGTAGGCAGCACCAAAAGCCAACGGGCCATTTGCATAACCTGCACCAACTGACCAGGTGCGGTTTTTCTGGAATTCACCTGCTACGCCGCCCAGGCTGTACAACGCGCTGTACGTGAAGCCGCCGTTATTTGGGCTGGTGTATTTGATCGAGTTGTTGATCCGAGCGCCGTTATTGAAGTTATCGAGGTCACTTGGGTGAGCCGCATATGCACCCCACTGGCTGCTTGCAGCAAAGCCGCCGACAAAATCAGCAATCGAGTCATATTGACGACCAACGGTTACTGTACCGAAGTCACCTGACAAGCCAACAAAAGCTTGACGGCCAAACTCGCTACCGCCTTGACCCAAACGGCCATTGTTCAATTCAAATCCGTTTTCCAAGTTGAAAATAGCTTTCAAGCCACCACCGAGGTTTTCCGTACCGCGCACACCCCAACGGCTGCCTTGCATGACACCGCTAGTTAGGCTAAATTGTCTGCCGCCTTTAGCTTTGGGTTTAGCGTGCACGCTGCTAACATAGTTAACACCTGCGTCAATCACACCGTACAGCGTCACGCTGCTTTGGGCCTGAGCCGCACCAGCGAATGCACCCAGTGCCGCGAGAGCAAGAAGTGACTTTTTCATTGAGTATCTCCAAGAAGATTGGGAATTTATTTGGCAAAATATACGATCTGGCCCTCGCACAACTTACAGCTTGAGGCCCAAATAACCTGCAAGCAATATAGTGTTGCGCTCCAGCGGCCCCCTAAAACACTAGGAAAACCCACCCATAAAAAATACGGAGCCAGACATCGAACTTACTGCTACAACCATCGAATTTACTGCTACAACTTCACAAGAAGTTAATGTACTGTAACAAATTCAGTCGCGAGGTTAAAGAAAAAGCTCTTTTACCCGCCATGTATTCTAAATTTCTGTCACATTTACACAACAACAGGCTGGGTGTGTATAGCTAAGCGCGAGCAACTGCTGCATGGTGGCAAGTGTTTTCAGCAATGGGGTAAAGAGGATGATTGATGGTTTAATTGGCGAGTTTGACCGAAGTTTGCGGGCGATAACAGGTGTTGTCCGGGCCGCGCGGCCTCTACCCCAGGCGCTGGATGAAGGAATGGCGGCCGAGTTGCTGGCACCAGAGAAAAAGCAGGCAGGGGCGTTAATGCGCGTGAATCACACTGGCGAAATTTGTGCGCAAGCGCTGTACCAAGCGCAGAAACTTGCGACTCAGTCAGCCCGCCTGAAAGCCAGCTTCGAGCATGCAGCACGTGAGGAAGAGGACCATCTGAGTTGGTTGGCGGAGCGTTTAAATACGTTAGACGCGCGTCCAAGTTTACTGAATCCGCTATGGTATGTGGGTGCTTTTGCGATTGGTTTTATCGCCGGAAAAATGGGCGATCGCATCAGCCTTGGTTTTATGGCCGAGACAGAGCGGCAAGTTGAGCAGCATCTTGATACCCATTTAGAGAAATTGCCGGCAAATGACCATGCATCGCGTGCCATTATCGAACAAATGCGTACTGATGAAATTGCGCATGGACGCGCCGCCTCCGATGCCGGGGGGGTAGAGTTACCGTCGCCGGTGCGTGATTTAATGCGCATGAGTTCACGGGTGATGACCCGTACCGCTTATTACATATAGATGGAGTTTATTATTAAATAGATGTAATGAGCGGCTTTTTCCCTCGAGCAAGCAAGTGATGCATCCCGGCCATTATCGCAATCGCCAGTGAGTGAGCCGGACCTTCGCTGCGCTAAGCAGAGCGTGCGCCTAGCGGGTCTTTTTTTCGCCTCCCGGTTTCCCTCAAACTTCATAAGTTACTTTCACAAATCTCAGTATCTACCTTATTTCAAAGGGAATTCCCTTTTGGGTCCTAAGGTGTCATCGCTAAGTTGTTGTTTTTTCTAATAAAAATCAAATAAAAAGCCATTGTGTTGCTTGACCATTGTGCAACCTTCATCTAAAGTGGGGAAAAGTGTAACAAAGTGCATTTTTGTGTAAATTTCTCATTGGGGGTAGCTCTAATGAGGGTTAAACGGGTTGAGTGGGCGCCGTGAGGCGCTCCAGGTTAGGAGAAGCGAGTGTTCCAAGGAGCGTCAGCGCTGACGCTCGATGCGAAAGGACGGATGTCGATTCCGTCTCGCTATCGGGGGGCGTTGCAAGGGCAAGCAGCTGGTCGGGTGACGATGACGAAGCACCCGGATGGGTGTTTGCTGCTTTTTCCATGCGCTGAATGGGAAAACTTTCGCACAAAAATTGCCGCTTTGCCGATGGATGCTCATTGGTGGCGCCGGATTTTCTTAGGCAATGCCTCTGAGGTCGAGTTGGATGGTACCAGCCGAGTGTTAATTTCACCTGAATTGCGCAGCGCCGCAGCGCTCGATAAAGAAGTCATGTTATTGGGTATGGGCGGCTGTTTTGAAATTTGGAACGCGCAGACTTATGCAGCTAAAGAACAAGCGGTGATGGCTCAAGAAATGCCTGCTGCACTGAAAAATTTTACCTTCTAAGGTGGCTGTCGCTATGCAGGGTTTGCGACATTGTACGGTGCTGCTTGAGGAGGCGGTGAACGCCCTGATTTGGCGGCCCGATGGCGTCTATATTGATGGCACTTTTGGGCGCGGCGGACACAGCCAGTTGGTGCTTGAGCGGCTGGGTGCGGATGCGCGTTTGGTGGCTTTTGATAAAGATCCGCAGGCGTTGCTGGCAGCCCAGCAGATAACCGATCGGCGTTTTGAGATCGTGCATAGCAGCTTTGCTAACTTGCAGGACGAAATGGCGCAGCGTGGCGTAGAGCGGGTCGCGGGCATTTTATTGGATTTGGGCGTGTCCTCGCCGCAGCTTGACGATCCTGAGCGTGGCTTTAGCTTCCAAGCGGATGGACCACTGGATATGAGGATGGACTCAAGCCGTGGCGAGTCGGCGGCGCAGTGGCTAGCGCATGTGCCACAACAGCAATTAACCGAGGTCATACGGGATTATGGGGAAGAGCGGTTTGCTCATCAGATTGCAAAAGCGATTATTGCTCGCCGGGCGCAAGCTGAACGCTTGGGACCGATCACGCGCACCCGCGAGTTGGCCGAGATCGTGGCCAGCGCCGTCAAAACTCGTGAGGCGGGGAAAAACCCGGCTACGCGCACCTTTCAAGCTATACGGATTTACCTTAATCAAGAACTTGAAGAATTGGAAATAGCGCTGGCCGCGGCACTCACTTTATTAGAACCAGGAGGGCGTTTGGTGGTGATCAGCTTTCATTCGCTTGAAGATAGGATCGTTAAGCAGTTTTTAAAGAAACATGCGATGCCGCCTAGGCTTGACCGCCGCTTGCCGATTCGGGCTGCTGATCTGCCCATGCCATTACTTAAATTGCATGGGCGCATTCGCGCGAGCGCCACTGAGATTGCGCTTAATCCGCGTGCGCGCTCGGCGTTGCTGCGGTGCGCCGAAAAGGTGGCGTCATGAGCCGCCTGCATTTTTTGTTGTTAGGTGCGCTGGTGATGTGTGCGTTATCCGTGATTAACGCAACGGATCAGCAGCGTCGCATTTTTATCGAGCTTGATCGTGCACAGACGCAAGAGCGCCAGTTGCGGCAGGAATGGTCGCAATTGCAATATCAGCAAGGTGCGTTGTCAAAAATATCGCGTATCGAAAGCGTCGCGCAGCGCGTGCTTAAAATGCGGCCGGTGAGTTCCGGTTTGACCCATTATTTAACGGATCAAGCTCCTCAAGCGCCGGTTTTTTCTGAAAAGGGTGGGGGATGAAACAGGTCTCACACCGCGCCATTCCGTTTTCGGCAAGTCCAGTGTTATCGCTGCGCTTGCCGTTATGGCGTTCAAAATGCGTGGTCTTTTTGCTCTTTCTGGGTTTTGCTGCACTGGCTGTGCGTGCCTTATGGATCCAGGGGCCGGGTAACGATTTTTATCAAAAACAAGGTGAGAGCCGTTATCAGCGCACGCTTGCGCTACCGGCAACCCGCGGCAAAATTTTTGATCGTAATGGCGTGGTGCTGGCGACCAGTTTGCCGGTGCGCGCCATTTGGGCGATTCCAGAAGATGCACCGAGTGACCTAGCTGACCCTAAGCTTGAAGCATTGGGCAAACTGCTAGGTTTAAGTCGTCAGGCGCTGCGTCGCAAGTTGGCCGAAGATAAAAGTTTTGTGTATATCAAACGTCAAGTGCCGCTTGACCTAGCTAAGCAGGTTGCGGCGCTGGATATCCCTGGGATTTATCAGCGTAAGGAATATCAACGCTTTTATCCAGAAGGGGAAATCACCGCCCACTTAGTGGGCTTTACCAATATTGAGGATGAGGGTCAAGAAGGGATTGAACTCAGTATGCAAAAGCAACTGATCGGTATGCCAGGCAGCCGCCGTGTGATTAAAGATCGGATGGGGCGGGTGGTCGAAGATGTCGATGAATTAGTGTCGCCACGCGATGGGCGTGATTTAACCTTGTCGATTGATAGCAAACTGCAGTATATCGCCTATACCGATTTGAAAGCCGCGGTGCTGCTCAATAAAGCCAAAGCGGGGGCCGCGATTGTGCTTGATGCGCATACTGGCGAAGTGTTGGCCTTAGTGAATTATCCGGCCTATAACCCGAATCGTCGAACCCAGTTGACCGGTGCTCAGCTGCGCAATCGCGTGCTGACCGATACCTTTGAACCGGGCTCGATTATGAAGCCGCTGACCTTGGCCCGGGCGCTCGACTTGAAGCGGGTCGCGCCCACGACACTGATTAATACTTCGCCTGGCCGCTATAAACTGGATAATGCAACGATTAGTGATAGCCGTGATTTTGGTGTCCTGACGGTGGCTAATGTGCTGCAAAAATCAAGCAATATTGGGACCACCAAAATTGCCTTGCAACTCAAGCCAGAAGAAATGTGGGACATGTTTACCAGCGTTGGTTTTGGGCAGGCTCCGGAGATTAGTTTTCCGGGGGCGGTTGCAGGCCGCTTGCGGCCTTGGCAGCGTTGGCGGCGGATTGAGCAAGCGACGATGGCTTATGGCTATGGCATTTCAGTTTCGTTGTTTCAGATAGCGCGTGCCTATACTGCGTTAGCGCATGATGGGCAGTTGCTGCCGCTGACCTTGTTCAAAAATTCTGACCATGGCCATCAGGCGAGTGAACGGATTGCTGGCGTGCAGGTGATTTCGCCGCAGACGGCTCGGCAGGTGCGGCAGATGCTCGAAGCGGTGATTGCGCCTGGCGGCACGGCGCCCGCTGCGCAGTTGGCCGATTACCGGGCTGGCGGCAAGACGGGTACTGCGTATAAGCATGCTAAGGGTCAGTACGATAAAGCAAAATATCGCGCCTCGTTTGTTGGCATTGCGCCCATGTCGGCGCCGCGCATTATTGTTGCAATTTCCATCGATGAGCCAAGCGCCGGTAAACATTTTGGTGGTCAAGTCGCCGCGCCAGTGTTTGCGGCAATCGCCAATGATACGTTGCGGGCATTAAATGTGACTCCTGATAAACCGGTACAACTGATGGCGGTAGCGAATAGTGTGCAACAAAATTGCTTGGAGGCGAATAGATGAGCGGCGTATGTGAGTTAGCGGATAACAAGGTGGTGGACGTGCTGGCATACACGCTTAACTGGCTGCGGGCGCGTGTTCCGGCCAGCGCGAATGTGCACGCCGATAGCCGGGCTGTGCAGCCAGGCGATATTTATTTGAGTTATGCCGTCACGGACGAGGAGCAGCGCCGTTATTTTAGCGATGCAATCAAGCAGGGCGCGGGCGCAATTCTGTGGCAGCCTGGGCAATCGGGGTCTGCGCCGACCAGCTTGGTAGAGGCAGAAAATTTTGCGGTGCCAACCTTAGCCATCCCTCACCTCACTGAGTTGGCGGGGCCGATTGCCAGTGAATGGTACGGTGCGCCCAGTCAGGCGCTATTGGTCATCGGCGTGACTGGCACGAATGGTAAAACTTCTTGTAGCCATTGGGTGGCACAAGCCTTGTCCGCGCTTGATAAACCGTGCGCGATTATGGGTACTTTGGGGGCGGGCTTGCCTGGTAAATTGGTGGCCACGGGCTTCACAACTCCCGATGCGACTCAACTGCAGCGCAGTTTAGCGCAGGTGCGTCGCGCGGGTGCGCAAGCGGTTGCCATCGAAGTGTCATCGCATGGCTTGCAGCAAGAGCGTGTCAATGGCATTGCTTTTGACACGGCGATTTTTACTAATCTATCGCATGACCACCTGGATTATCACGGCACATTAGAGAACTATGAAAGCGTGAAGGCGCGTTTATTTGACTGGCCGACCTTGCGCTACGCCATTATTAATTGTGACGATGCCGCCGGCGCGCGTTTGCTGGCGCGCCTGCATGGCAAAGTGCGGACGATTGCTTACGGGCTTCATGAAGCGACCGTGGCATCTCAGCGAAGCAACGCAGACGGTGTGTTGCGCGCGCAGGACATTCGCTCGACGACTGCGGGTACAGCATTCAAAGTGAGTTCTAGTTGGGGCGAGGGTGAAATTACCGTGCCGATGTTAGGTACGTTTAATGTGAGTAATTTACTTGCCGTGCTGGCTGTGTTGTTAACGGCAGAGGTGCCATTCGAGGTTGCCTTGGCGCAACTTGCGCGCTTAGAGCCAGTGCTTGGCCGGATGCAACAATTGGGCGGCAATATGGCCTTGCGCGAGCCGCTGGTGGTGGTTGATTTTGCCCATACCCCTGATGCGCTGGAGCACGCTTTGGTTGCGCTGCGCCCAATTGCTCAGGCCCGCGGGGGTAAGTTGGTCTGTGTTTTTGGCTGTGGCGGTAACCGCGATACCACTAAGCGCGCGCTCATGGGGCATAGCGCTGAACGGCTTGCCGATGCCGTCGTATTAACCAGCGATAATCCGCGTCACGAGCAGCCTGCTGCGATCATCGACGAGATTCTGCACGGCATGTCCGATCCGACCCGCGCCGAGTGCATTGAAGATCGCGCGCGTGCAATTTTGCGTACGATTCGTGCGGCCGCCTGTGAGGACGTGATTTTGCTGGCCGGCAAAGGCCATGAGACGACACAAGAAATACAGGGCCAAAAGTATCAATTTTCTGATCAAGACCATGTGCGTCTTGCCTTGGCCGCGCGTGCAACGCAAGCGGTAGGAGACCATGGATGAGCCTACTGTCATTGCGTGAGGCCGCGATGCTGATCGCGGGTGCTCAGATTCTGGGGGAGCCAGACACCTGTTTTGAGCGAATTTCTACTGACAGTCGCACCGCCGGCCCGGGCGACCTGTTCATCGCGCTGCAAGGAAATTCCTTTGATGCGCATGATTTTTTACCCGACGTAGTGGCGCGTGGCGTGGCTGCGATCTTGGTGTCACGCCCTCCTAGTCAGGTTTCTTTGCCAACTTTATGCGTCTCTGATACACGCCAAGCGCTCGCTGCGCTGGCGCGTGGCTGGCGCCGCAAATTCAAACTACCCTTGGTCGCGGTGACGGGTAGCAATGGCAAAACCACAGTCAAAGAAATGCTGGCGTCGATTTTCACCGTGGCAGTGGGCGAGAGGGCGCAGCTTGCTACCCGCGGTAACTCAAATAATGGGGTAGGCGTACCACTCACTTTGTTGCGCTTAAATGCGGCGCATCGGCTTGCTGTGGTTGAGCTTGGCATCAACCATCCAGGTGAAACGGCGCAGCTGGCCGAGATTGCCGAACCCACCATCGCGCTAATTAACAATGCGCAGCGCGAGCATCAAGAATTCATGGTCAACGTAGAAGCCGTGGCGCACGAACATGCGGATGTACTGCGCGCCTTACCCGTGGAGGGTATCGCGGTGCTGCCAGCAGACGATGTGTATACGTCGCTTTGGCGCGATGTGGCGAGTGGACGTCGCATCATCGATTTTGCCCTGGCGAGCGCCGCGGCGGTCAGCGGCACAGTATGCGCCGCGGGCCGGTTGGCGGTGCAAACGGATATCGGTCGGTTCGAACTCACTTTGCCGGTGCTGGGCGTCCACAATGCACGCAATGCTCTGGCGGCAACGGCAGTGGCGCTGGCCGCAGGCGTGACGTTGACTGCGATCCGCTTAGGGCTTGAGAAATTCCAACCGGCGAGTGGCCGGCTGGTGGCTAAAGTAGCACGCATCGGGCCATTTGCCGGGGCCATGGTGATTGATGATAGTTACAACGCGAATCCCGATTCAATGCGCGCGGCAATTGACGTGTTGGCAATGCGCGCGGCGCCGCGGATATTGGTGATAGGCGCAATGGGCGAAGTTGGACAGCAAGGCCCCGCTTTTCACCGTGAAGTGGGAAGCTATGCCCGTGAGTGTGGCATTGATGCGGTATATGCATTAGGCGAGGCGACGCGCGATGTCTGTCGTGCATTTGGTGCGCAGGCTCAATATTTCAGCAGCGCTGAAGCATTAATTAAACAGCTGTTAGGGGCGGGTTTTGATGCCAGCGCTACGCTGCTGGTTAAAGGTTCGCGTTTTATGCAAATGGAACGCATTGTGACAGCGCTTGGTGCTGAATCGATTGAGGGCCAAGCGCCCCTTTTACATTAATAGGAAATAAAGGTAATGCTACTTTGGCTTGCGCACTGGCTACAACATGACGTCAGTTTTTTACGCGTGATTAACTATCTGACTTTGCGAGCAGTGATGGCCGCGATTACGGCCCTAGTGATCGGCTTAGTGTGCGGTCCATGGGTGATTCGTAAGCTGACCAAACTCAAAATGGGCCAGGCTGTACGCCAAGATGGTCCGAGTACGCACTTGGTCAAAGCCGGGACCCCAACCATGGGCGGAGTGCTGATTTTAATTGGTATCGCCGTGTCGACTTTATTGTGGGCCGATTTGACCAATCGTTTTGTCTGGATTGTGATGCTGGTTACGTTTGGCTTTGGCCTGATTGGTTGGGTTGACGATTATCGCAAAGTGGTACATAAAAATCCGCGTGGCATGTCGTCACGCGAGAAATACGGCTGGCAATCGCTGATTGGCCTTTTTGCTGCGGTGTATCTTGCGTGTAGCGTATCGGAGGCCAGCAATGTTCCCGTGTTTGATTTTTTTATGGCATGGGTGCGTAGTGGCTTGTCGACTGATTTGCCGGCGCGGGCAGATTTACTGCTGCCGTTTATCAAGTCGATCAGCTATCCATTAGGTTTATATGGTTTTATTACGCTCACTTATTTTGTGATTGTGGGGACTAGCAATGCGGTGAATTTAACCGATGGCTTGGATGGTCTAGTGATTATGCCGGTGGTGTTAGTCGGCGGCGCATTGGGGGCTTTTGCCTATGTGATGGGCAGTGCTGTCTATTCAAAATATCTGTTGTTTCCCCATGTTCCCGGTGCTGGCGAGTTGCTGATTTTTTGCGCGGCGATGGGCGGCGCAGGCCTTGCCTTTCTTTGGTATAACACCTATCCCGCACAGGTCTTTATGGGCGATGTAGGTGCGCTCGCGCTGGGTGGCGCGCTGGGTACGGTGGCGGTGATTGTGCGGCAGGAAATCGTCCTGTTTATTATGGGCGGCGTATTTGTTGTCGAAACCTTGTCGGTGATGATCCAAGTCGTTTGGTTTAAATATACCAAACGGTATTACGGCGCTGGACGCCGTTTATTCAAGATGGCGCCGCTGCATCATCATTTTGAGTTATCCGGCTGGAGAGAAACTCAGGTGGTCGTGCGTTTTTGGATTATTACGCTGATGCTGGTTTTGATCGGTCTATCTACGCTCAAATTGCGGTAAAAAAAACTATGTCAATGTTTGGTGAACTGCAACAACCCGCTGTGTTAGTGCTAGGCCTAGGTGCTTCGGGCCTGGCCTTAGCGCGTTGGTGTGCACACTATGGTTGTGCCGTGCGGATTGCCGATACGCGAGCAGAGCCGCCTAAACTGGCAGCGCTTAAAGCAGAACAGATCGCCGCGGAATTTATCCATGGTGAGTTAACGCCAGCATTACTTGATGGCATTGAGTTAGTTGCCATAAGCCCGGGGATTTCGCCGTGGCATCCTGAATTTGCACCATTGCTTGAGGTTGCGCGTGGCCGAGGTGTGCCGTTGTGGGGAGAGCTTGAATTTTTTGCACAGGCGTTGCGAGCACTGAGGATGGAGGCGTATCAGCCGAAACTGCTGGCGATTACCGGCACTAACGGCAAAACCACAACCACGGCGCTCACCGGTGTATTGTGCGAGCGCGCCGGCCGGCGCGTGGGCATCGCCGGCAATATTGGTCCGCCGCTGCTTGAGCGCTTAGCCGAAGCCCTCAACGCTCATCAGCTGCCCGACATTTGGGTGCTTGAGCTATCGAGTTTTCAGTTGGCAAGTGCTTACACGTTTGCGCCTGACGCTGCTGTGATACTTAATATCACGCAAGATCATCTCGATTGGCATCAGAACTTGGCGCACTATATTGCCTCTAAAAACCGTATTTTTGGCGCTCATACCGTGCGTATTTTGAATCGTGATGATGCGCATACCATGGCGCTCGTGCAAAATTCTGACTGGGTCAGCGCAGCGAGCGAAAAAAACCTACGCAGCTCGACACAAAAAGCGGCGCGGGTGATGAGCTTCGGACTTGACGCTCCGCAGATCAATGGGGATTACGGTTTAGCGCAAGAAAACGGCATGGCCTGGTTGGCGCTGGCTGAATCTGTTGCCGACAGCACGCTGCCGCTCTCCCCGCGTGCGCGCCCGCGGGCAAAAGTCGCGGATGAGATTGCCCTGAAACGGCTGATGCCGGTTGAAGCATTGCGCATTCGTGGTTTGCATAACGCGGCGAATGCGCTGGCCGCGCTAGCCTTATGTCGCGCGATCGACCTGCCGCTAGCCAGTCTAATGCATGGCCTGCGTGAATACCATGGCGAGCCGCACCGGGTTGAGACGATTCTCTCTTTAAACGGTGTCGAATTTGTTGATGACAGTAAGGGCACCAATGTCGGGGCAACGGTTGCTGCCCTAAATGGCTTGGCGCGGCGTACTGTATTAATTCTGGGCGGTGACGGTAAAGGGCAAGATTTTGCGCCACTCGCAGTGCCTGTTGCCAATTGGTGCCGGGCCGTGATGTTGATTGGTCGCGATGCGCCGATTTTACGGCAGGCATTGGCGCATACGGGCGTGCCGTTAAACGAATATGCCAGCTTGATAGATGCGACCCGCGCGGCCGCCACCCTGGCCCAAAAGGGCGACACAGTTCTGCTGTCGCCAGCTTGTGCGAGCTTTGATATGTTTCGTGATTACCGCCACCGGGCGCAAGTGTTCAGGCAGACAGTCGCCGAGCTAGCAAGTGCTTGCGGAGTGGTTGTATGAAGCTGCTTGAATATGATGCGCCGTTGATGTGGGCTGTCATTACGCTGCTGGGGCTAGGGTTGGTGATGGTGTATTCGGCATCGATTGTGATGCCGGATGCGCCGAAATATGCCTCTTATCAGGCGCATCATTTCTTGTTGCGGCATATGGTGTCGCTGTCGCTGGGGATGGTGGCAGCATTTTGTGTGTTTTGGGTGCCGCTTAAACTTTGGGATCGGTTTGCTTCTAAGCTTTTTCTGTTCGCCTTGGTGTTGCTGGTGATGGTCTTGATTCCTCCATTTGGCAAAGGGGTTAACGGTGCACATCGTTGGATTTCGCTGGGTTTACTCAATCTCCAGCCCTCCGAAATTATGAAACTCGCGGTCACCGTCTATGCCGCGAATTACACCGTGCGTAAACAAGAATTAATGCATAGCTTAGGCCAGGGATTTTTGCCCATGGCGTTGGCTGTAGGGTGTATCGGTGCGTTGTTGCTGCTTGAACCCGATATGGGCGCCTTTATGGTGATTGCGGTGATTGCGATGGGGGTGCTTTTTCTGGGCGGAGTGAATGGCAAATGGTTCGGTGGCATTGCTCTGACGGTAGCCGGTACTTTTACGTTGTTAATTTGGCTATCGCCATGGCGGCGCGAACGCATTTTTGCTTACCTAAATCCGTGGGATGAACGGTATGCCCAAGGTAAAGCCTACCAGTTGACGCATTCGTTGATCGCCTTCGGCCGCGGTGAATGGTTTGGCGTGGGTTTAGGCGGCAGCGTTGAAAAACTCAATTACTTGCCAGAGGCCCATACCGATTTCATTCTGGCGGTGATTGGCGAAGAGCTGGGTTTTTTCGGTGTATTGGCCGTGATTGTGCTGTTTTACTGGATGGTGCGGCGGGCCTTTGAAATTGGCCGTCAAGCTCTGGTGCTAGATCGTGTATTTGCGGGCCTTGCCGCCAAAGGTATTGGCTTGTGGCTAGGGGCCCAAGCCTTTATCAATATGGGGGTCAACCTGGGCTTGTTGCCGACCAAAGGGTTAACCCTACCGCTCGTGAGCTATGGCGGCTCAGGTATTTTGCTTAATTGTATTGCGCTTGCGCTATTAATGCGGGTCGATTATGAAAATCGCCTCTTAATGCGCGGAGGAAAAGTATGAGTAATGCGCGCACTTTGCTGATTGTGGCAGGAGGCACGGGAGGGCATGTGTTTCCGGGGCTAGCAGTCGCCCATCGGATGCGCCGTCATGGCTGGCATGTGGTCTGGCTTGGCAATCCCGCGGGCATGGAGGCGGCGCTAGTGCCCAAGCACGGTATTCCAATTGAATTTGTGCGCTTTAGCGGGCTGCGCGGTAAGAGTTTGCGCACCAAGTTAATGCTACCGATTAATTTACTACGCGCGGCTTGGCAAAGCCTGCGTGTGCTGACAAAAATTAAACCGACGGTGGTGCTCGGGATGGGTGGCTATATTAGTTTCCCGGCCGGCGTGATGGCGGTACTCAGCGGCCGCCCATTTATTTTGCATGAACAAAACTCAATTGCTGGGTTGGCGAACCGAATGCTTGCCAAAATTGCGCGTCGGGTGTTGGTTGCGTTTCCAGATGTCTTGCCTCGTGCCGAATGGACCGGTAATCCACTACGCGATGCGCTGATGGTCTTGCCTGAGCCAGCGCAACGCTATCGCCAGCGCACGGGTCGACTGCGCTTACTGGTGGTCGGTGGCAGTTTAGGCGCGGCGGCGCTCAATGAGGTGGTGCCGCGCGCGCTCAGCGCTTTAGCGGTCGATGAGCGGCCGCATGTCGTGCATCAAGCGGGCGTGCGGCAGATTGATGCTTTGCGGGCAAATTATGCCGCCGCCGGTTTGCACGATCATGAACAAATTGAATTGACGCCGTTTATTGAAGATATGGCGCAGGCGTATGCCGATGCTGATTTGGTGATCTGCCGCGCAGGCGCGATGACGATTGCAGAAATTGCTGCAGTAGGGGTCGCGGCCCTATTGGTGCCGTTTCCACATGCGGTAGATGATCACCAAACAACCAATGCGGCGTTCTTATCTACGCATGGAGCTGCCGTCATGATTCAGCAGCGCGAGTTGTCTGCAGACAAGCTGGCGGCTTGGCTACAGACACAAACCCGTGAGGCCTTAAGCCAAATGGCCGAGCGTGCGCGCCTGCTGGCTAAACCGGATGCAGCCGAGCAAGTGAGCAAAATTTGTTTAGCGGTGGCTGAGCGCAATAAGGGACCGCTATGAAGCATGTCGTCAAAAATATTCATTTTGTTGGCATTGGTGGCTCGGGCATGAGCGGCATTGCCGAAGTGCTGCTAAATCTAGGGTATTGCGTCAGCGGTTCCGACTTAAATCGAACCGCCGTCACGAATCGCTTGGCAGCATTAGGTGCGCGCATCGCCTTGGGTCATCAGGCTGAGCATATTGGAGAGGCCAACGCGGTGGTAGTGTCTAGCGCGATCCACGCCGATAACCCGGAAGTGCTGGCAGCCCGTCAACGTGGCATTCCGCTGGTGCCGCGCGCCGCGATGCTAGCCGAATTGATGCGTTTAAAGCAGGGCATTGCGATTGCCGGCACGCACGGCAAAACCACGACCACCAGCTTAGTGGCAAGTATCCTGGCGCGAGGCGGGTTCGACCCAACTTTTGTGATTGGCGGACGATTAAATAGTGCCGGTGCGAATGCTCGGCTTGGCACCGGTGATTTTATTGTGGCCGAGGCAGACGAATCAGATGCTTCTTTTTTGAATCTGTTCCCGGTGATCGAAGTCATCACCAATATTGATATGGACCATATGGAGACGTATGGACATGATTTTACGAAACTGAAGCAAGCCTTTATCGAATTTACGCAACGCTTGCCGTTTTATGGTATTGCGGTGTTATGCGTTGACGACCCGCATGTGTGCGAGATTTTGCCTGCCGTGACTAAGCCGATTGTGCGTTATGGACTGTCGGAGCAGGCTCAGGTACGCGCCGTGGAGATTCGCGCCGAGGCCGGCCGTATGCACTTTACGGTTCTGCGCGCAGATGCTGCGCCCTTGGCCATCGAGTTAAATCTGCCGGGCCTGCACAATGTCCGTAATGCTTTAGCGGCGATTGCGATTGCCACTGAACTGGAGGTGGCCGATGAGGCTATTTGCCAAGCGCTGGCAGAGTTTACGGGCGTAGACCGCCGCTTTCAGCGCTATGGAGAAATCCCGCTAAGCGCTGGTGGCAGTTATACCTTGGTTGATGACTATGGCCATCATCCGGTCGAAATGGCGGCCACGATAGCGGCTGCACGTGGCGCTTTTGTTGGGCGGCGGCTAGTGCTGGCTTTTCAACCGCACCGTTTTACGCGTACCCGCGATTGCTTTGAGGATTTCGTTAAAGTGCTTTCTAGTGCGGATGCAGTGATCCTCACTGAAGTGTATTCAGCCGGTGAGGCGCCTATCACCGCGGCCGATGGGCAGGCGTTGGTGCGCGCACTTCGTGCGCTGGGTAAGGTAGACGCTGTCTTTGCTAAGACCATCGAGGCGATGCCCGAGACGATTACCCAGCAGGCGCGAACCGGTGACGTTGTGATTACGATGGGGGCAGGCTCGATGGGCCATGTCCCGGTGTGGCTAACGCAGTCGCATATTTAAAATGAGAGACAGAGGATAGATTAAAAATGGATCCGAAAATATTTGGCAAAGTTGCGGTGCTGTGCGGTGGCGAGTCCGCCGAGCGTGACGTGTCGTTGAATTCTGGGCAGGCGGTATTAGCTGCGTTGCGCGGGCGCGGTGTGGACGCTTGGCTATTCGATCCTAGCGAGCGCTCACTTTTCTTGCTAAAGGAAGAGGGGTTTGCACGCATTTTTAACGTGCTGCATGGCGGCGATGGCGAGAATGGCACGGTCCAAGGTGCGCTTAAATTTCTCGGTATTCCTGGTACCGGTTCCGGGGTGCTGGGTTGCGCCTTGATGATGGATAAAGTACGCAGCAAATGGATCTGGCAGCAAAACGGCATACCCACGCCGCCGTTTGAGGTGGTGCTGCGAGGTGAAAACTACGAAGCCCGCGCGCAAGAGATCGCCAGCCAGCTTGGCTTGCCCCTTTTTGTGAAGGCCGCCAACGAAGGGTCAAGTATTGCCATTAGTAAAGTGAAAACAGCGGATCGATTAGCCGCGGCACTGGCCGAGATTGCTCATCATGAGCCTGTTGTACTGGTTGAAAAAGGCATCGACGGCGGGGGTGAATATACGCTATCGCTGGTCGAAGGGCTTGACCTGCCGATCATAAAAATCATACCCGCCAGTGAATTTTACGATTATCACGCCAAATATATTGCTGAAGATACCCAATATATGGTTCCTTGCGGGCTGGCGAGCGCCGAGGAAAAACGTCTGCTGGAACTGGCCCGCCATGCCTTCAAAGTACTCGGCGGCAACGGTTGGGGACGGATAGATTTTATGCTTGACGCCAATGGTAAGGCTTGGTTTTTAGAGGGCAACACAGTGCCAGGCATGACCAGTCACTCGCTGATCCCCAAAGCGGCAGCTGCCATTGGCATCAGTTATGACGAGTTGGTGCTGCATGCGCTGTCTCTCACCTTGGTCTAAAGAGATCCGCGCAAAATGTGGCACAACCTTCGCCAACTCAACTTACTCGCTAATCTGCTGAGCGCGTGTGGCGCGTTGCTATTGCTGGTGGGTTTGGCGTACTGGTTAAATCGGCAACCGGTGTTTGTGCTGCGAGCGTTGCGTATTGAAGGGGATACGAGTTACTTCAATATGCAAGGCGCGCGAGCCGCGATGAGTCAACTGCGGGGTAATTTTTTTACCGTGGATTTGGATGCCGCCCGCACCGCTTTTGAGGCCATGCCATGGGTGCGTCACGCGAGCGTACGGCGCATTTGGCCTAATCGGCTCAGCGTAGCGCTCGAGGAATATAAGCCGCTTGGCACATGGGGCAGTGATTGGCTAGTCAGTACCCAAGGCGAGCGCTTTACCGCCAATCCGGCGGAAGCCGGCGATGATTTGCTCGCGTTTAACGGGCCAGCGGGCAGCGAGCAGCAGGTGGTGGCGCGCTATCACGATTTTAAACGCTGGTTCGCCCCACTGGGCGTACCTGTGCAAGAGGTCACTTTATCGTCTCGCTATGCGTGGAGCGTTGAGCTTGCCAATGGCATGCGCATTGAGCTTGGCCGTGAGCAGAGTGAAGACTTAAATCTGGATACGTTAGCTAAACGTTGCAGCCGCTTAGTTGCAGCCTGGCAATATATAAGCAAGCAATGGGGCACACAGATTGAGTATGCCGACTTGCGCTATCCAAATGGTTTTGCCATTCGTGCCGCTGGGATGAAATTTATCGACCGCCCAAAATAGCGCTGATCCGCTTAAATAGGCTGGACACTTTACTACTGCTTTAATTGATTCTATGAAAGATTATCAAGACCTATTAGTCGCACTTGACATCGGCACCTCGAAAGTGGTCGCGGTGGTGGCTGAACAAAAGGGCGAGGGCCGCTACGAAGTGATCGGTCTTGGCCAAAGCGACTCGAAAGGGCTCAAAAAAGGGGTGGTGGTCAACATTGAGGCCACGGTACAGTCGATTCAGCGCGCGCTCGAAGAAGCTGAACTCATGGCGGATTGCAAAATCGCGAATGTTTTCACCGGCATTGCGGGTAGTCATATCCGCAGCTTTAATTCGAGCGGCATGGTGGCGATCAAAGACAAAGAAGTGATGCCAGCCGATGTTTCTCGTGTCATCGAAACGGCCAAAGCCATCAATATTCCGACCGATCAGCAAGTGCTGCATATCCTCACCCAGGAATTTATTATCGATGGGCAAGAGGATGTGCGCGAACCGATTGGCATGAGTGGCATTCGGCTTGAGGTGAAAGTGCATATCGTGACAGGCGCGGTCTCGGCGGCGCAAAACATCGTCAAATGCGTGCGGCGGTGCGGACTGGAAGTGAATGATCTGATTTTACAGCCCTTAGCCTCAAGTCTGGCGGTGCTCACCGAGGATGAGAAAGAGCTAGGCGTGGTGTTAGTTGACATTGGTGGTGGCACGACGGATATCGCTATTTTTGCTGAAGGCGCAATTCGGCACACTGCCGTGATTCCAATTGCTGGCGATCAAATCACCAGCGATATCGCGATGGCGTTACGCACCCCGACGCCAGATGCAGAAGACATTAAGGTGCGTCATGGCATTGCTAAGCAGGTATTGGCTGATCCACATGAAATGATCGAAGTCCCAGGTCTTGGCGAGCGTGGTCCGCGCATGCTGTCTCGGCAGGCGCTGGCAGCAGTGATTGAACCACGGATTGAAGAGCTTTTTTCACTGGTGCAACAAGTTGTGCGCGAATCCGGCTACGAAGAAATATTGTCTTCCGGTGTCGTTTTAACCGGCGGCGCAGCGCTCATGGCCGGCATGATCGAGTTGGGTGAGGATATTTTCTTGAAACCTGTGCGCATTGGCGTTCCTCATTATCTCGGCGGTTTGGCTGATGTCGTGCGTAGCCCGCGTTATGCAACGGCGATGGGGCTTTTACTCGAAGGGCATGCGCAACGGATAAGGGGCCGCAAAGTTGCCGTACGCGCGGGTTCGGCAGCACAGATTTGGACGCGGATGAAGGAATGGTTTTTGCGCAGTTTTTAAAAAAATCAACAGGGAAAAGTGGGCCTTAGATGTGAACAGCGAGTGCCTGGTGCACGCTTTTTTAAACATCGAAAAGGCCAGTTAGAGTTTGAAAAGTTTAAGTTAATTTAATTTTGATGGAGAATCATAATGGAATTTGAAATGCTGGAAACGGAAACCAGCGGTACCATCATTAAGGTGGTAGGCGTTGGCGGAGCAGGCGGCAATGCAGTGCAGCACATGATTAACCGCGGCGTGCAAGGGGTGGATTTTTTGTGCATGAATACCGATGCGCAAGCCTTGATGCGCTCACAAGCCGCGCATGTGATTCAACTGGGCAAGACGGGTTTGGGCGCTGGCGCTAAACCTGAAATGGGGCAAGCTGCTGCCGAAGAAGCGCGTGAGCGCATCGCCGATTGTTTGCGCGGTGCGCATATGGTCTTTATCACCGCCGGCATGGGCGGAGGCACCGGCACCGGAGCGGCCCCCGTGGTGGCGCAAATCGCCAAGGAAATGGGTATTCTGACCGTCGGTGTCGTCTCCAAGCCCTTTGAATTTGAAGGGGGCAAGCGGATGCGTATCGCTGAGGCCGGCTCGCAAGCGCTTGAAGCGCAAGTGGATTCATTGATTGTCGTGCTCAACGATAAGCTCTTTGACGTCATGGGCGATGATGCTGAAATGGACAAATGTTTTCAGTGTGCAGATGACGTACTGCATAATGCTGTCGCTGGGATTGCAGAAATCATCAATGTCGAAGGTCTAGTCAACGTTGACTTTGAAGACGTGAAAACGGTCATGGGCGAACAAGGCAAAGCGATGATGGGGACGGCCACCATCGCCGGCATTGACCGCGCACGCCTCGCGGCAGAACAAGCGGTGGCCAGCCCATTGCTGGAAGGGGTTGATTTGTCGGGTGCGCGTGGTGTGCTGGTGAATATCACCGCCAGCCGTTCATTGCGCCTATCTGAAACACGTGAAGTGATGAATACCATCAAAAGCTACGCTGCTGAAGATGCAACGGTGATCTTTGGCACGGTTTATGATGATGCCATGGGCGAGGCGCTGCGGGTCACCGTAGTGGCGACAGGTTTAGGCCGCACCGCCAAAAAAGCCCAAGCCGTGCCGATGACCCTATTAAGAACGGGAACGGACAATGTACCGGTAAACGTGGCTCACGCCCCATTATCGAATGCAACCGACTATGGTGCGCTGGACACCCCGGCCGTTTGGCGCAGTTCGCGTGAGACGGCGTCCGCTCATGTTAGCGCACTAGAGAAAAAAGGCGTGGATCGTTATGATATTCCAGCCTTTTTGCGTAATCAGGCAGATTGACGCACGGCGCAGAGGCTGAGCACGCCACTCCCCTTCAGCGCTACGATGGCAAACGGGAGTGGGGCTGCGCTCGTTTGCTTTTGGTCACAGTGGGCAACAGTTTGATACAAGCCAATAGGCTGAATTGAGTATAATTCAGCCTATTGGTCCAAGGTTTTCGATTATAACTATTAAATATGCTAAAGCAGCGCACAATCAAATCCATTGTCAAAACCATTGGCATCGGATTGCATTCTGGTCGCAAGGTCGAGCTTACGCTACGTCCTGCTGGAGTTCATACGGGTATCGTGTTTACGCGTATTGATCTGACGCCGCCAGTTGAAATTCCAGCCTCTGCCTCTAGCATCGGGGATACTAGGCTAGCCTCCGTGCTGCAGAAAGAAGGGGCGCGCATCTCAACCATTGAGCATTTGATGTCGGCTTGTGCCGGGCTTGGGATTGATAACCTTTACGTCGATGTGACCGCTGAAGAGATTCCAATTATGGATGGCAGCGCCGCTTCTTTTATCTTTTTATTGCAGTCAGCCGGCATTGCAGAGCAAAACGCGGCCAAAAAATTCATCAAAATTAAACGGCGAATTGAGGTACGCGATGGCGATAAATTTGCCTGCTTCGATCCATACTTTGGGTTTAAGCTCAAATTTACGATTGACTTTCACCATCCTGCCGTTGACAAAACAGGTCAGAAGCTAGTGGTTGATTTTGCGGATACCTCCTATGTGCGGGAAATCGCGCGCGCGCGGACTTTTGGCTTTGCGCATGAAGTGGAAGCAATGCGCGAGTTGGGTTTAGCGCGCGGCGGCAGTATGGATAACGCGATTGTGCTCGATGAATATCGCATCTTAAATAACGATGGCTTACGCTATGAAGATGAATTCGTGAAGCACAAAATGCTGGATGCGATTGGCGATTTATATGTGGCGGGTCACCCGCTGTTGGCTTCTTATGAAGCTTATAAATCGGGCCATAAGCTTAACAATGCATTATTGCGTGAGTTGTTTGCGCACGAAGACGCGTATGAGATTGTGACCTTTGATGATTTACACAAAGCGCCCCGTGGTTTTGCCTTTGATGTACAAACGGCTTTTGTATAAATTAAGTTTTATGATCAGCGCCGATTTCTCTAAGCTATCAGCGCCGATTTCTCTGAGCTGAGGGAGTAACCGTCGCTTGTCCTCGCTTAACCGTGCGATCCTGGCTACATGACGCTAGCCACTTGCCATCTGACGAAAATACGACGCTCTCCACGCTTTTCGCATGGCCTTCAAGTACCTTCAAAAGCTCAAGCTTGCCGGGCGCTGTGAGGCCATATATTTTGACCGTATGATGATTGCTGCCTAAAGCCAAATTGATCCTGCTTTACGTGGAAAGGGGGAGTCGATTTCTGTAAAATGCGGGTCTTTTGGTTGAGTCCCATTGGCGAGTCACCATCGCGCCTTCTGTATACCTCTTACTTTTGAAGAAAAAGATCATGTTAAACCCTATTTCAAGCTCAGCTACCGCTTCCTATGGCGTCGTGCAAAAATCTGCAACGGTGTCATTACAGTCGCTGCCCGTCGAAGTTCAAGAAGAAGTCGCCACTCATCTGCCAGTATGGGAGCAGCAGCGTTTCTTTAACGCCCTGACAACAGTGACCCGAGAGGGCGAGCCTGTGGACTCACCTGTACTGAAATTACATTTGTTGCAGCAAAGGATAGCGGCGCAATATCATCAGAGTTTGGCGAGTGTAGATGGGAGCTTACGAGCCTTTGCGTTGAATCAAGTGCAAAGGCTATGGGAATCAGGGCAACTCGATCAAGTGGTAGAGAGGCCAGGATTGTTTGCGTTGGTGTGTCTTGTTGATGATCCAAAGGTATTTGAATATATAAGGGAAAAAATCCAACAAGCGCCGGAGTTAAAGGCTAAGCTACTGAGTTGGGTCGAACGCTCAAAAACAGAAGAAGTGCAGCCGATGGCGGCCAATGCGCTGACCCTATTGGTGAAAAGTGGTGCCCGGTTTAGTGGCGCGGATTTAAGGGGCGTCCGGATCCCTGGGGCGGATCTGAGTTTTGGAGTATTTGATTCCGCGCAGTTGCAAGGAGCGGATTTAAGCCAGGTCAAGCTTTGTAATAGCTGGCTGCGCCAGGCAAATTTAAGTGGCGCGCAGATGTCCGGGGTGCAGTTTGGCGAATGGCCTTATCTGCAAGAACAGAGCGATGTGAATTCTTGTGCGTACTCACCGGATGGGAAACACTGTGCGGTAGGTCTTGAAAACGGTAAGATCAACGTGTATTCGACTGCGGATTGGCAGAAAATTCACACCTTAGAAGGACATATCTTAGAAGGACATATACGTGGTATTGATAGCGTGGTGTATTCGCCGAGCGGCGCGCAGATTGCTTCGGCCAGTTATGACAAGACGGTGCGTCTGTGGGACGCGCACAGCGGCGCCCTGGTGCATACCTTAGAACATCCAGACGAGGTTAAAAGTGTGGCGTATTCGCCGAGCGGTGCGCAGATTGCCTCGAGCAGTAAGGACGAGAAGGTGCGCGTGTGGGACGTGCACAGCCGAACCCTTAGTCATACCTTAGAAGGACATACAAAGTCTGTTAATAGCGTGGTGTACGCGCCGAGCGGCAAGCAAATCGCCTCGGTTAGTGATGACAATACGGTGCGTCTGTGGGACGCGCACAGCGGAGTCCACGTGCGCACGTTAAAAGGACATGCAGACGCTGTTTGGAGCGTGGTGTATTCGCCGAGTGGTGAGCAGATTGCCTCGAGCAGTAAGGACAAGACGGTGCGGCTGTGGGACGCGCACAGCGGAGCCCTCAGGCACACCTTAGAAGGACATACGGGCTATGTGACTAGTGTGGCGTATGCGCCGAGCGGTGCGCAGATCGCTTCGAGCGGTGATGACGAGACAGTTCGTCTGTGGGACGCGCACAACGGAGTGCTTGGGCATACCTTACTCGGACATACAAAACCTGTGAGTAGTGTGGTGTATTCGCCGAGCGGGTCGCAGATTGCCTCGGGCAGTTGGGACAAGACGGTCCGTCTGTGGGACGCGCACAGAGGAGCCCTTGGGTACACCTTAGAAGGACATACCAATTGGGCTAGTAGCGTGGTGTATTCGCCGAGCGGTGCGCAGATCGCCTCGGGCAGTTGGGACAAGACGGTCCGTCTGTGGGACGCGCACAGCGGAGCCCTTATGCACACCTTAGAAGGACATACTTGGTATATTGATAGCGTGGTGTATTCGCCGAGCGGTGCGCAGCTCGCTTCGACCGGTGGTGACAAGACGGTTCATCTGTGGGATGCGCACAGTGGAGTCTTTGAGCGCACTTTAGAAGAACATACCTCGACTGTTTTAAGCGTAGCGTATTCGCCAAGTGGTTCGCAGATCGCCTCGGGCACTGCTGACGGGACGATTCGGCTGTGGGACACGCATAGTGGAGCCCTTGGGCGCACCTTAGATGGACATACCTCCAGGGTGAGTAGCGTGGTGTATTCGCCGAGCGGGTCACAGATTGCCTCGGGCAGTTGGGACAAGACAGTTTGTCTGTGGGACGCACACAGCGGAATCCTGAAGCATACTTTACTCGGACATACAGGCTCTATTTATAGTGTTGCGTATGCGCCGAGTGGGTCGCAAATCGCCTCGGCGGGGGCTTGGGACAAGACGGTGCGTCTGTGGGACGCGCACAGCGGAGCCCCTGGGCACACCTTAGAGGGGCATGGCAGCTGGGTTGTTAGCGTGGCGTATGCGCCAAGCGGTGAGCTGATCGCCTCGGGTAGTAAGGACAAGACGGTGCGTCTGTGGGATGTTGTCTCGGGTCAGTGCCGGGCGGTGATTAACGATTTTAACGACCATCTCTGTAGCGTTGCTTGGACAATAACCTGTGACGGCAGCTATCTGGTGACTGGAAGTGCCGATAAATCCGTGCGCCGGTGGCAGGTGAAAGAAGAAGGCGAAGAGACTAAAGTTATTTTTTGCTGGGGTTCCACGCATGAAGCCTTGAAGGTGAAAGATACGTTATTCGAAGGGGTGCAAGGGTTGAGCAAGCTGAATGAGAGGCTTGTGAGGCAGCGTGGGGCGGTAGGCGAGCTGTCTTCAAACTCACGCGGGAGTTAAGAGAGTATCGTCCCGCCCGGCTAGATGCAGGCGGGGCGGCCAACCTCATGCGTTTGGGTCGCTCTGCTGCGGTTTACCCCAATCCAGGTGGTGGCCAACTCAAGTCATCGTGACCCGCCTTAGGTAATCTTCGATTCGTCTTTCGGTTTGCTTCGTTGCGTGATATACGCCGCGCTTGTCAGTACGTAGCAGGATGCCAGATTTGAGCCAGCTTTGCTGCATATGGCGAGGTATGTCGCGCTCAAACAGATCACGTGCGGTGACAGTCTTTGCTGGTTTCTGGGACGGTTGCCGCAGCTTTACCCTTTTTTTCTTGACCGGCGCAGGCTGAACCTGCGCTACTTGACGAGTGGCCGCCGATGCTATCGCAACTGGTGACTCATTTAATTCAATCCCAAATAATGCAGATAGATCTGACGTATCCAGTTGCTGGTGCGGTTCCGACTGTGCGTCGGCTACCGATAGGTTAGCCGCTTGCCGAATCAATTCCAGCGGGTCGACATGGCGCAACTCAAACAATAATTCCGGCTGACTATCTAGGCGAGTCCCCACACCATATAATGCCGCGGCAATATGTTTGCACATCGACGCTGAATCGGGGCAGCTGCAACGAAAATCAATCTGCTGCGGGACCGGAAACAAGCCGGCGCCGTGACGCGTGACCACTTCCATGACGGAGTTCGACAAACGCCCTTGCAACAACTCCACCAGCGATGCAACTTGACCGGCGCATTCACGCAAAATCGATTGCCAGCGCTCTGCCTTCAGTGCGTCTACGCTGATGCTAACCTTGTACATTTCTGAGCCACAAACCAGCGCCGTAATTTTGCCTGCTTTGATGGTCAGGTCAAGCACCGAACCATGCCGCACGTAGGTGCGTCCACGCGGTAATCGGCTAGCATAGTCGCTATAGGTTTCAAGATTGTCGCACCATTTTTTGCCCCAAAAAGTACGCGCGATAGTGCGTCCCTCAATGGTGACTGGCTGACAGACTCGCCCTTTTTTTTCAAGGGATTTTAATTTTCGTTGCGCTTTGTCGCGCCGTTCCGCGACCGAGACATAAGGCGCCCAACCACCATAATAAAAATCCATCTTTCATTCCACATGACAGAGCTGCACAGCGAGTTCATTTATCATCCATGGCGCTATTAATATCAAGCGACACGAGCTTCAGTAATGCCTTATTATCCATTTCGGTCAGCAACATTTCACCACCGTTTGCAAGAATATCATTGGATAGTCCGAGTTTGGTGTCGATCAGCGCATCGATTTTTTCTTCGACAGTACCGCGACAAATAAATTTATGGACCAGCACATTTTTTTTCTGGCCGATGCGGTAGGCACGATCGGTTGCCTGATTTTCCACCGCAGGATTCCACCAGCGATCGAAATGAATCACGTGCGACGCGGCCGTCAGATTAAGACCCGTGCCCCCTGCTTTGATGGAGAGCACAAAAAACGGCGGTCCTTGTTCCTGTTGAAACTGATCAACCAGCGACTTGCGCGTTTTGACCGGGGTTGCGCCATGCAACAGCAATCCAGGTCGCCCAAACACCTCTTGTAAAAATTCAACTAACGGCCCGGTCATTTCCTGGAATTGGGTAAAGATTAGAACTTTTTCTTGGCGCGCCGCAATCGCCTCAGCCAGTTCGCGCAACCGGGCAAATTTTCCGCTGTCATCCGGTGCATAAGCACCATCGCCTAACCATTGGGACGGATGATTGCAAATCTGCTTGAAGCGCATTAGGAAAGCCAGCACCGCACCCCGCCTGGCGATGCCATCCAGGGACTCGATCTGCTGGGCCAGGGCATCGACCGCTTGTTGGTACAAACTGGCTTGCAGTCGGCTGAGTACGCAATAAGCCTTGACCTCGGTTTTGTCCGGCAGATCGGAAATAACCCGCTTATCGCTTTTCAGGCGGCGCAGAATGTAAGGCTGAACCAGCTTGCGCAACGGCGCGTAACCAAGCCGCTCGTCTTGCTCTAGAAGGCGGGCGAAACGACTGAATGTCTTGTCAGAGCCCAGTAGACCGGGACAGATAAAATCAAACAGTGACCATAAATCGCCCAGCCGGTTTTCCACGGGTGTCCCGGTCAACGCAAACCGCACTCGGCTCTTCAATGCCTTGGCCGCTTGCGTCTGCCGCGCTCCCGGATTTTTGATGGCCTGGGCTTCATCCAGCACCACCAGCGACCAGCGTATCTCCAACAGCCAGGGTAGCCGGATCAAATTACCGTAACTGGTGATGACAACATCCCACTCGGCGAGCTGTCCGGCCGGCAGTGTAGCCAGCGTTTTGCTTGGTTGCGCAGAGGAGTGCGCCACAAATATGCGTAGGGTAGGCGCGAAGCGGGCCATTTCGGCTTGCCAATTGCCGATCAACGATGCGGGCAACACCAGCAAATGCGGACCGGGATCGGCTTCCTGTTTGGCGAGCAAGAGCAGGGCGATGACTTGCACCGTCTTGCCTAGACCCATATCGTCCGCCAGGCATCCTCCCAACCCCAGGCGATGCAACCACCATAACCACTGCACGCCATCTTGTTGGTAGGCGCGCAGCTGTGCCTTGAGTTCCGCTCCAGGGTGCGCTTTGCTGCGCACATTGTGTGGATTGCGTAGCCCTTCCAGCGCATCCTTCAGCCAGTCACCTGCCACGACAGTAGACCAATCTGCCGTATCGTCTGATAGCACTGCCATGTCATTGCCTGCCACTGCAGCACCGGCTAACAAGCGCAAACCATCAAGAAAAGAAATTCCATCGCCAGCTGCCTCGCGCTGTACTTTTTGCCAATGAGCGAGGACCCCATCGAGCTTTTCTCGGTCCAACTCGACCCAACGCCCTTTGATTCGTACCAAACCATCGCCGGCCGCGAGCAGTTGTTCCCATTCAGCAGACGAAAGCGTCTCGCCATCGAGTGAAAGCGATACATTGAAGTCGAGCATCGTATTCAGCCCTAACCCAGCCGCGTGATTGCCGATATTCACCTGTACCTGTGGTCGTGCTGGTTGATGGGGTTGCCACCAGTCCGGAATCCGCACCACGATGCCGCATGCTTCGAAGAGTGGAATGTTACGCAAGAATTGATGCGCGTCGGCAGGCGTCCACGCGATTGGACGAAAAATGGCGCCGGAGTCTACCAGTACTTTTAACCATGGACTCTGCTCGGCTGCCTTGTGCACCGGCAGTAGCAGCCCAAGCAACGTATTGCGGTCGCCGACGCCAGCGTACTCTTGTAATGCTTTTCCTAGCGCTTGGTGCTGCACGTGTGATTGTTGCGATACGCTCGCTGCATACGTCGCGAGAAAAGCGAAGGGTGCTTGCTCATTATTTTTATTTTCGGCGAGATGAAAACAAACGCGGCCAACCAAGTTCCAGCTTGCGTGCTTACGCTGCAGCCATGCCTGCACGTCGCCATGTTCGGCCGAGATTTCTGTGCGCGCGGCGGTGTGCAGATCAGCCCAAAGACTTTTCAAGCTGGCGAGATCCAGATAGTGCGCTCCGATCATCGGTGGCATTGACGCTGCCAGCTTTTCCAACTCGGTGAGAGGGGGCGCAATCTCGGCGCTGTCCCACTGCTGGGCTAAATCCGGCACCGCACACAAACGCGCCATGAACAGATGGCCCAACTCGCGACCGAATGCAAGAGAAGACGGCAACCACATCGCCAGTTCTACTGCGCCCAAGTGGAGTAGCCCATGGCCGCTGCCGCGCTCGAATGCTTGGCGGATGCGCGTGGTGGCCGCTGGAGATAAATCTGAATGCCCGGCAACAGACGCCAGATGGATTCGCCCCGTCGGAGATATTTCGAGAGCCAGAGTACTCTCTTTGGAGCCAGTGTCGGGCCGTGCAGAATCATTAACCTCAGATGATGGGAGGGGACGATCATTCTCTCTGTTTGAATGCTCTTGCTGGTCTATCTTCTGCGGTTGAGGTTGCTGCGCCTGCTTGCTCGACATAAAAATTCTTTTGGAGGAGGTTGAACACATTCTAAGAAAAATTAAGCACTCTGCTGATCCATGCCAAATTCTTTCATCTGAGCCCAAAAACCACTTTTACGAGAATGTGCGGTACGAAGAGTCGCGACGAACGTTTGGTGAGAAACGTAAGGTTCGTAGCAGGAGATAAGGTTATCCAATGACTGACACTCAGCCAGATGGCGCACCGCATGACGGTAACGTTTCGATTTAGCGCTGCGCAAGATAGCTTCGATCATCGCGCGACGCAGCAAGGCGGCGGCTAAAGGATAGTTCCCTGCTAACTGCTGCGCAGTTTGGTCAAGTGAATAACATGCATCACCGTTGATTTCAGCGGTCCGCGTGAGCGTGAGTTGAGCGGCATAAGAAAGGCTTGGCCAACTTGAAAAGAAATTTAACGCCATATTTGCATCGCGAAACTGCAATGCATACGCAAGTGCTTTTTCTTCGGCCGCGGCTTGATCGAAAGCCGGCAAGCGTTTGAGATAGTCACGCAGGGCTTCACTGTTCAGGCATTGATCAAACTTCTCTAAGCGGATTGTTTGCGCTTCTTCGGTTCGGTTTGTCGCGTCGAGCGTTTCAAGATAGACCTTATCCCATTCATGCGAGGACGCGTGATAGCGGTTAGCATGAAGTTCGGGATGGCCTTCGAGCAGAGCAGTCATTGCCTCTTCTCCCCGCCCGGCGTTGAGCAAGCGTTGTGCGATCTGAGCTGCAACATGTGGCATGCGCTGCTCGGCTGCCGTGGTGAGTGCAATATAGGCATCGACATCTTTTTCTTGATCAGCTAAATCTTGTAGCGCGCGCACGAGCACACGTTCGTGGTAATCAAATTGATTATCTTGACACTTAGGATGGGCCGCGAGAGCTGCGTTGATTTTTGTTTTAAGGTGCGCAACCCCCTGTTGCCCCAGCGCGGGAAAGAGTGTCTCGACTATGTCCGTGTATTGTCCGTAGTCATTGGCCGTGATGGCAGTGAAGATTTGCTTGGCTAACGCAATCGGTTCAGGATTTGCGCGTTGCGCAATCTCGCCAAGATCGCGAGTCTGATGAAAGATGCCGCTTAGGTCATCGTTTATGTCGTGGCTGCGTTCATAAATTGAGGGGGCAAGCCCCATGAATAACCACAATAACTCAAGCGCCAGATCAGGTCGCTTAGGTGCAATGCGTTCTACAATGGTTTCGTATTGCAAATAAAGATCTTGTACCAGTGCGTGGATTTCTCCGCAATCGATATCGGTCTGCGAACGCTGCAATGAGGCCAGATGTTTTTTCACTTTGGTCGCGACTGTTTCAATCCCAGCTTGCTCAGCCAAGGCAAGGCGCAGCCTTTGCGTTATGTGAGCATCTTCTTGCGACAGAGAGTACAGAATAGCTGCAAGTCTGTCAGCGCCAAGTGCGGTTAGAGTATCGACAGTGATAGTTTCGGATGAGGGCATTATGTTTTTACTGGACACGTTTCTATTGGACTTTTGCTACCTTTCAATCCCAAAGAAGGGCGTTTTGGGCCCGATTACGAATCGTTTACAAAGAGTTTCAATTGTACCGCTAGACATCAAAATCTCCCCAATGAATCTATTGCTCTCACACAACAGGGCGTGAATCTCTCGATTCATCTGGCTCCTATCGTCCAACCATTTTTAAAATCAAAATCTCATTTGTAAGCCCGCTAATACAGACTATCAAACTTGACCACCCGCTCAAACATCCTCGGCCCAACTAAATCAAAGGGGCGTGTGTCACAGAGGCATCAAAAATTCTTTGCCAAAATTAGATCTCATCCTCTACAATTCAGCGAGATTGTTCACGAGGACGGCGGTTGTACAGCAGCTATTACACCGAGTAACAGCCTTCCAAAATAGAAAAAACCCTAGAATAAGTAGGAGAAGAAATTGTTTAATTTTATCGCCGGAGTGCGTTCGTCATCGCCAGCCCCATCATCGCGGCATCTAGCCATAACTTCGCAGCATTTGTTAGGCCAGGCGCACGCGTACAAAGCCATGGGAAATCTGGAGGCAGCCCAAAAATCGTACAGAGATGCGATAGAAAAGGCCAAAATTGAACTTGAAGAAAATCCCGGCAATTCGCAAGCGAAAAGAGTCATCGATGAGATACGTGATGGATCCTTGACTTTGTTAAACGAACTTCCATTAAATGGGCATCCGATTAGCTTGTCTGTCCAGGAAAAAAACGCGCAGGTGGAGTATCTATTTGAAAAAGCGTTATCGACGCTTGGCTCTTTAGAGCTGCCGAATAAACCCAGCCTTTTTCTGGTATACGCCCACGACAATCCATCTTATGGAAAGGCTGAGGTCGCTATTTCTAGATATTTAATCGAGAAGTTATCTCAAATTCAGGTCAACCTGTATTCGGATCAAACGCCGATGGGGCAACCGTCTTCGCGCGCAGCAGGAGGTTGGAAAGAAGACGGCAAGTTAGAAGATATTTTAACCAGTCAGCTCTGTTTACTGCCCACTCGATTAAGAGACGACGTAGAGCCAGTCGATAAGGTCGTAGTGTGTTGTTCTGAGGTATTAGGAAAATACTTAGATTGGCCGCACTATCAAGATTTTTATCGAGAACTTCGAGAAGCCTATCGCCAGGACTGTGAGCAAAAGGGTACTTCGGCAATACGGGAAGTGGTCAAAGCATTTTCACAAGGAAAAGAATACAAAGCAGAATTTCACCATGTGTTAACGGAAATGGCTTTTTTGCAAATCCGGGCGGAGCAACTCACAGAGCAGCATGGGATTATCCCGGTTTCACTTACGCCAGAAAGCTATGAGCAGTGTTTGGGAGGTTTTATTGCTTCGACAGCAGTGCGCATGGAAGATATTTCTCGCTTTGAAGAGCAGGCTAAAGCAGGACGAGAAGTGTATCTGAATCAAGGTCAGCACCTAGTTTTGTTCAAGCTGATCGAAAGGCTATTAGTGGGTAGCGATGAGGCCCAGACGTTTCTGAACAAGTTTTGGCAGGGATATGACAAATGTATTTTCCGGTTAAACAAAGGATCATCAACGCCTGGCGAGCTTGAGTTTACCAAGCTAGTGGATAGTATCTTCGGCGGCATAGAGAAAACGTTGCGCGACCAACTTGTCTTAGCCACCCAGCAGCACAAGGATATAGTAGAAAAACTGCGTCTACCCAATCTCTCAGAACTGCGCAAAGAGCTGTATCAATATTATCAAAGCTCGGATCTCTCTATTCAACGGGTATCAGGCGATAAGCTATCGCTAGCTGATTGCTACATCAATCTGGCGATCGTGGAAAGTCAGGCGCAAAGAGAAAAAGATCAGGCTGAACTGAAAAAACAAGCCATGGCTTTTGAGCGCCTGCCTAGCAACGAGCGGCTGGAGGCCACCAATCTGAATAAATTGATCGCGTTAGATCAACTCTTTGAAAAACAGAAATTGCGTGATGGCTCAGAAGGCATCCCCAAAAGAATTTTAATTCAAGGTAGGGCAGGAATTGGCAAAACGACGCTATGCAAAAAACTAGTGTATGAATATTACCAAAATGGTTTATGGCAGGATATTTTTGACAATATCCTGTGGGTGCCTTTACGGCAGCTTAAGACAGCCTCGCCTCATCACCTGGAAGATTTACTAGACCAGCGTTATTTTTTTAGTCATGACAAGGTCAAGGCCAAGGCTTTAGGGAAAGCTTTTATCGACCATCAAGACAAGACTTTATTTATCCTGGATGGTTTGGATGAAGTCACAGAAATGTTCGGCGAGAATCATCGTTTAAATCCTTTTTTAAAACATCTCCTAAACCAGTCTCATGTTTTAATCACGTCCCGTCCGGCAGGGGTGAATGCGTCTCAATGCAATAAGCTGGATCTGGAACTGGAGACGATTGGGTTCAGTTCAGAGAATGTACGAGTCTATGTTCAGAAGTTTGCGCCTGAATCGAAGCCGGCAGAAATTCAGCAATTCATCAACCGTAACCCGTTGATTCAGGGATTGGTAAATATACCGATCCAACTCGATGCGCTGTGTTACAGCTGGGATAAGCTTCCGCAGAAACGGGAAGTGACGATGTCGATGCTGTATGAAGCGATGGTGAATAAATTATGGCGTAAAGATAGTATACGTTTAGAGAAAGAAGAGGGAGGGAAAGTACTAGGAACTGATGTCATCGACGATTTGTTAGAGGCAGAGCTGGAAGAGCTGATGGCAGCTGAGATTGATTATTTAGGCTATTTAGCGTTTAAAGGATTAGAAGGCGGAAAAATTGAATTCAGCCGGCAGGAGCTGGGCCAGCGTAGGCAAGAATTGAATGAGAACGCTCAGCCAGGGAAAGAATTTCCGCTCAGGTTTACTACCGATCTGAAAAAAACTTCCTATTTGCATACAGCCGATGCAAAGCGGTCCGAAGCTGAGCGTCACTATCATTTTCTGCATTTGACGTTTCAGGAATTCTTTGCGGCGAAGTTCCTAGTAAAGCAACTAAAAGCATATGCAAAAGTGGAACGAGCCTCTGTCCTTTCCCCCGTTGTGCAAAAGGGTTTGGGCGCTATACCGAGTTGGGGTGAGCTGGAAGCGTTTATCGCTACACATAAATACAATCCTCGGTATGAGATTGTTTGGTGGATGGTCTCAGGTTTGCTCAAGAATACTGCATTAGAGAATTTCTTTAATATCTTGGATCAAGTCCCGCAAGATCTCATTGGAGGGCGGCATCAGCAAGTGATGATGGGATGCTTGAATGAGGCGCGTAGTCAATTAAATCAAGCAAAAATTTTAGAACTAGAGCAAACATTTAAACGATCACTTCATTTTGAAATGAAATGGAATGAAAATGGTTTGAGTGAGCTGGGCCGCCAGCTTCTATTTCCGGAACATTTACTGCTTGCAGAATTAAATCAATCTGAGAGTAAAAAAGAGCAGATCATTCAAATTTTAGGTACACGTTCAATTTTGTCTGAGAAGGCTATTTCTGATTTGATCAATTTATTAAAGAATGAAAATAAAGCAATTAGAGATGCAACAGTCAATGCATTAAGCGAGCAAAAAATATTGTCAGAGGTCGCTATTTCTAAACTAGAAAAAGATCAACTCAATAGTGATGAGACAATCAGATCTGCCGTCAACAAAGTATTAGTCGCTCATAGCACACGTCCCGATGCGGCTATTTTAAGGCTGATTAATAAGCTGTCTGATCAAGATAAAAAAATCAAAGTTGCCGCGGCGCAGGCTTTAGCCAAACAAAAAACCTTGCCACAAAAAGCCATTTCTGCGTTGACGGACGCGTTACAGGATAGTAGTCTCGAGGTTAGATTTGAGGCTACCAAAGCATTAAGGAGTCAGAAAAACCTGCCAGAAACTACTATTTTGACTTTAATTCAGTTGCTGCAAAACGAGCGTAAAAGTGAAAGTAAAAAAGTCACCTATGAGGTAATCGATTTACTAGGTGAACAGGAAAAACAAACAGAAGCTGCCATTTCTGCCTTGTGTGACATGCTGCAAGACGAGGATGGACTGACTAAACAAAATTCAATCCTTGCATTGTGTAAACAAAATCCGTTGTCCGAGACCGTCATTTCAGCTTTAACTAAGGTACTGCGATCTCAAGACAATTTAAATAAAATGTTTGTTTTTATTGGATTACGCGATCACCAAATGCGCGAAAAGCTACCGCAAAGCATTATTTCAGCCCTCGTTGATATGTTAAAAGACGAGGGGGAGATAAGAATGTACGCAATCCAAGTACTGGGTCAACAAAACACGTTATCCGACACTGCTATCTCTGCTTTATGCCCACTACTACAGGGTAAGGATGAGATGATCAAAAATATGGCGGACTGGGCATTAAAAAGCCATAACACGCTACCAACCGCTTCTATTCTTAATTTGAGCACCAAGCTGCGGGATAAAAGCGAGTCAGTCAGAGCTGATACAGTTGCCAAATTAAGCGAACAAAAAAATCTGCCACAGCCGGTCATTTCAGTGTTGATTGATACGCTTAAAGATCCAAGCAAGAAAGTCAGAGTTGAAGCTGTTAAAGCCCTATATCTGCAGAAAACTTTATCAGAGGCCATCATTTCTACGTTTGACAGTGTGATATTTGGTGGGGACAACGATATGGGGTTCATGGCCGGCGAGGTATTTGTATATAGAGAAACAATACCGGAAGCTGTAGTTTCCCTTGCGCTTAAGACATTACAAGCTGAAGATGAGTATGTTAGAGTTAAATCCGCATGGATATTAGGTAAACATGGCAAGTTGCCGGAAACTGTTATTCCAATCTTGTGCGATAAATTACAAGATGATAATGAGAATACGAGATTAATGGTTACCGGGGCATTAATTAATAGCCAGTTGCCAGAGACTGATGCTTTTGCCTTGAGTCGCTTGCTACAGGACGAAAATATGCTCATCAGGAGTCAGGCGGTCTTAGGATTAAATAAGCAGAAAATTTTACCTGAATCTGTTATTTCTGCATTGGCGGATTTTGTAAAGAATAACGATGGCAATTTGAGGACGGCAGCACTTGATCGATTAAGAAAAGAAGAAATGCAGCCAGAAAATGCTATTTCCGTCTGGATTCAGATGCTAAAAGATGAAAATGAATCTATAAGAAATGTAGCTCGAGGGGTATTAAGAAAGCAAAATAAACTATCAGAAACTGCTATTTCCGAGTTAGCTGACTTATTACAGCATGGCAACGATGAAACTAAGTATGGAGCTGTATTAGCACTAGAAAAGCAAGAAACACTGCCAGAGACTGTTATTTCAGTGTTGATCAATGCGCTACAAGAAAAACACAAAGATGTCGTATATGGGGCCGTTAAAGCATTAGGTAAACAAGAGAAATTATCAGGTGATGCCACTGCTGCTTTAAGTATAGTGCTAGAGAAAAATGATGATGCGTTTAATAGAACCGAAGCAGCCAAAGTATTAAGCAATCAAAAAGAGCTATCAGATAAGATCACCGATGTTTTGAACAATGCATTGGAAAAAGAAAAAGAGTGGGGTGTTAAGGATGCTATTGCCAGCACATTATGTGAGAGGGCTACGCTCCCACAAAAATCTATTCATGTTCTAATTCAGTTATTACAAGATGGCGATGAAAAAATTAGATCATTAGCCGCTTGGGTATTGAGTTGCCATCTAAACGAGATTTATAAGTTGCTTCCAAGTCTATCGACTGAACGAGTTCAATCTCTTTACACCAAAGTCTTATTCCCGCAAAGTTGCAAAAAAATTACAGCGCTGATCGTTCAACGTAATCAACTTCAATTTGATACGGTAACGGGTCAAAGACAGTCGATTGACCTCTCCCCCGAACAAATCGAAAAGGTTATGAAGGATCTCTTACCGGTTCGGACGGAGGCTGGTGTTGCGCTGTGATCCGGAAACAAACAGAACGTGTTGCCTAAGGCTTTCGGTATCGAAGAGTGAGGCTGAAGCGCAACGCAGCGCAGCGCCGAAGAGGCGCGACAACAGCAAAATCGTTGTCTGGTTATGTAACCACAGTGAGTTCAAGCGGTCTAGTACCAAATTAAAATGTATCAAAATGGAGAGTGTGGATAATGTTCGATCATCGTGTTTCGCAATACAACCAAACCCAGATACTAACCGCACAAATCTATTTAGATCAGGCGCGGACGGAACAGCGTCTCGAAGTGGCCCTAGCCTTATATGACCAGGCAAAAGTAACCTTTAAGCAGATTGCGGATGCGAGTCAGCTAGTTCCTTCGTTATTGGAGGTGAAAAACGTTTTGAGGCAAGCCCGTAGTACGTCTCAGACGCACGAAGAGGAGATTTTGCGACAGCGTATTGCAGAGATCTATTTTGAGCGTGGGAAACTCTTAGAGAAATTGGGGAAATCTGAAAAGGCGCAGGCTAGTTACAATAAAGCGCGAGTTTGGGGCTATGAGGGGACTCAGCTAGCCTCTAATGCATCCAAGGTGTCGCTTCCTTCGCGTGATATGCCGCTGGTGGCTCAAACCGCTCTACCTGCCTTCCTTTCTGCTCAGAAAAAAAGTGCTTGGGTTGATTATTTGTTTGAAAATGCACTGTCGACGCTGAGCTCCTTAGAGGTGTCCAATAAACCCAGCTTATTTTTGGTATATGCGCACAACAATTCTGCCCACGGCAAGGCCGAGGCTGATACCTCTCGATATTTAATCGAGAAATTATCTGCCATCCGGGTTAACCTGTATTCGGATCAAACGCCGATGGGTCAAGTGTATTCGGGCTCATCAGAAGATTTAAAAGAGCACGGCAAGCTCGAAGATATTCTGACTAGTCAGCTCTGCCTGTTGCCGGTCCGCCTAAAAAAAGACGTGGAGCCGGTGGATAAGGTGGTCGTATGCTGTTCTGAGGTATTGGAGAGCTACCTGAAATGGCAATACTATGACGATTTCTGTCTGGACATTCAAATCGCTTATTGCCGGGACTGTGAACAAGAGAGTACTTTGGCCATTCGTGAGGTGGTCAGACAATTTTCGCAAGAGGAGCCTTATAAAGGAGGGTTTCATCATGTGCTGACGGAAATGGCCTTTTTGCAAATCCGTGCTGAGCAGCTTAGAGATGATCACGGGATTATCCCAATTTCGCTCACACCAAAAAGCTCTGAGCAGTGTTTGGGGCGGTTTATTGCCCCGACTGCAGTGCGGATGGAGGATATTTCGCGCTTTCAGGAGAAGGCTAACGCAGGGCAGGAAGTGTATCCAAATCAAAGTCGGCATTGGGTGCTATTTAAACTGATCGAACGGCTGTTCGTGGGCAGCGATGAGGCGAAAATTTTTCTGAACAAATTTTGGGGAGGGTACAGCAAATTTATTGACCAATTGAAGAATGAGTCCACGCTTGACGATCTGGAGTTTGCGAAGCTCTTAGACGGTATCTTCGACGGCATCCGCACTGCGCTGCACAGTCAACTGGCTTCTACCGTGCAGCAGCAGCACCAACAACTACGAGTACTTAATGCCGATCCCAGGGCTGTGCTGAAGCAACAGTATTTCGATAACTTAAGGCAAGATGAGGCGTTTAAGGAAACCCTCCAGCTCTACGTTGAGCCGCGTGGCAAAGCGGGTCTGCATGAGTCCCACACTTTTAATCTCTTATCCAAAATTAAAGAACTTCTGAGAGAGAAACAAGTGGTGTTATTGACGGGAGACTCTGGAGCGGGCAAATCTACCTTGAATCGCGTTTTAGAAAAGCACTTATGGGAGAATAAAAAAGAACATGATGCGATTCCGCTGTTTATTTCTTTGCCGAGTATTGAAAAGCCTGATGACGATCTGATTGCCAAAGCGCTAAAGAAAAGAGGCCTGTCAAAATTTCAAATTCAGACATTAAAGAAACACAAGTTCGTCTTTATTTTGGATGGCTATGATGAGATTGGGCAGACTAAGAATTTGTATCAGCGCAATCTCATCAACCAGCCTGATGGCTGGCAGGGTCACATGGTCATCAGTTGTCGCAGCGAATATCTGGGTCAGGACTATCGACGCTATTTTGAACCGAAAACAAATCTGTGGGGCGAAGACCCATCTTTTCAAGAAGTGGTGATCGAGCCGTTTTCAGAAAAAGAGCGCAATCAGTACCTAGAAAAATATGTGCAGCACAACCCAAAGGGCTGGGTGGCGTCACGGTATCGAGAAGCCCTTGAACAACCTAACTTAAAAGTTTTGGTTAGCAACCCATTTTTGCTGTGCGTGGTCCTAGAAGCTTTGCCATACCTGGAAAACGAGGGGAAAGCACGAACGGCCGTGCAATTACGCATGGACCTGTATGACCAGTTCGTCAAACAATGGTTCGAACGTAACCAACAGCGCTTAAACACACATGATTTAACGGGGACCAAAAGAGAGATCTTTAGAGCATTGTTTGATGATGGCTTCGCCCAGCATGGGTTCCAATTTGTGAAAAATTTAGCGATTCATCTCTATACGGAGAATGCGGGTAAACCGGTTGTCGAGTATTCGTGGCTCAAAGATAGTAAGAATTGGAAGGAAACCTTTTTTGGGCTTGAAGACAAGAAGCAATTGTTGCGAGAAGCTTGGCCTCTGATCCGAAGTGGCAATCAATACCGCTTTATCCATAAGTCAATCCTTGAATATTTTGTGGCGCGCTCGCTCTTCGATTCGTTTGATGCATGCATAGTACCTGCCGCCACTGGCCACCGTGGTGGTAATGATGTTTCAGTCTATCGTTATGGAAACAGAGCTACTTTACCCTCCCAAATACCGCCAGATGTATCGTTAGCCCCAAATCATTGGGTAGGCGATCTGGGGGTTGTGCGATGGTTGACGGAGCGCGTGCAGCAAGAGAGAGCATTTAAGAAACAGCTGTTATCGATTATCGAGCGCTCCAAAACCGATACTGAGGTACACCAAGCAGCGGCCAATGCAATGACGATTTTGGTCAGAGCAGGAGTGCAGTTTAATGGAGTAGATTTAAAGGGAGCTAGGATTCCGGGCGCAGATTTAAGTTATGGAGTATTTGACCATACGCGGTTTGAAGGGGCGGATTTAAGTGAAGTGACGTTGCGTGGTGCGTGGTTATGTGGTGCCAATATGCGCGCAGCAAATTTACGCAATATCGAGTTTGGAGAAATGCCAGCACTAAAGTTAGGGGGCTGGCCTAATGCTTGTAGTTACTCGCCAGATGGCCACTGGCTGGTGGTTGGAGTACCTCTTAAAGGATGCCATCTGTATCGACTAGAAAAAACAGAAACAAAACTAAAAACAAAAACACAGCAAAAGCTAGAGCTTAAATATGAGTTGACCCTTAATCCTCCATTATTTATGAAACACTTTGTAGGATACGAAGTTGTATTTTCGCCTGATAGTAAAAGTTTGGCATCAGTTGATTATGATGGAGCTGTGAGGCTATGGTCATTGACAGGAAAACTGGAGCGTATGTTTAAACAAAGTTACAGTGCACAGTTAGCTTCAAGCGTTTCATTTTCTAAAGATGGTCAATGGCTAGTATCAGGTGGTGATGACAAGGCAATCAAATTATGGAAGATACAAACAGACGAACCACTGCACGCGCTAAAGGAACCCGAGTACACGCTAGAAGCGCATGATGGAGAGGTTAAAAGTGTGTCGATTTCATCAGATAACAAGTGGTTAGCGTCTGGAAGTCTAGATAAAACAGTGAAGCTATGGGAGTTAGGAGAGCTGGGAAGCGCAGAAGTGAAGTTGCGACAAACGCTTGTAGAGCATACTGATGAGATTCATAGCGTGTCTTTTTCAGAAGATAACAAGTGGCTGGCGTGTGGTGGAGAAAGCGGTACAGTAATACTTTGGAAGCTAGAGAGCAGGGGCGCATTGTCACCTCAAATACTTAAAGGGCATTCTGGTTTGATGAGAAGCTTATCGTTTTCGCCGGACAGTAATTGGTTGGCCTCAGGGGGAGGGGATAAAGTAGTGAGGCTGTGGGAGTTAGAAAACTCGGAAGCGGTCTTGCGTCATACGCTCGAAGGTCACACTGCTCCAGTAAGGGGGGTATCTTTTTCGTCAGATGGTAATTGGTTAGCGTCGGTGAGTCACGATAAGACGTTAAAGCTATGGGAGTTAAAGAATGACGGAGTGTTATCGCGTCAGACATTCGAAGGACATAATGGCAAAGTGTGGAGCGTGTCGGTTTCGCAAAATGGCAAATGGTTAGCCTCTGGGAGTGATGATAAAACCGTGAAGCTATGGGAGGTAGTAAATGGAGATGTATTGTTACGCCAGACGTTAAAGGAGCACAATGGAAACGTTTTAGATGTAACAATTTCCGAAGATGGTAAATGGCTAGCCTCTGGAGGTAGTGACAAAACAGTGAAACTATGGCAACTGCAAAACTCAGGAAGAGCTACGCTGCATCAAACTCTTGAACGCCATGGTGATGCAGTGTTTGGTGTGTCGATTTCATTCGATAATAAGTGGCTAGTATCTAGTGGTGGCAAAACGGTAAGGCTATGGGAATTAAGTGACAGAGGAGCATCGCTGCGTCAAACATTTGAGTGTCACAGTGATCAACAGAGGCGTGTGTCAATCTCACAGGATGGCAAGTGGCTGGCATCTGGATCTGGGAGTTATGATGGGAGTGAGAGCATTGGCAAGAAAGTTGAGCTCTGGAAACTGAAGCCAGAAAGCGGAGAAAGATTGTTGCACCAAATACTAGAAGGTCATAGTAGGGATGCTTTTAGTGTATCGTTTTCAATAGACGGAAAGTGGTTGGCGTCTGGGAGTTTCGATTGTACGGTGAAGCTTTGGAAGCTAAGCGACATTGGAGCGTCGTTGCGACAAACATTTAAAGGCCATAAGTGGGAAATTCTTAGCGTGTCGTTCTCTCCAGACAGCAGGTGGTTAGTGTCTGGAAGTGTTGATAGGACAGTAAAAATATGGTCGGTAGATACAGGTAAATGTAAAGCCACGATTCAGTGTTTTATTAGAGATATCAGTTCAGTTGTTTGGCAAGAGTACACTGAAAATTCAGCTAAAATTGTCGTGGCAGGAGGTGAAAATACGATTCGTATTCTGCAACTAGAGCGCAAAGGAAACAACTGGAAATCTAATTTGCTCTGGACTTCATATCAATACGAACTCTCTGTAGGCAATTTAGTGATTGAAGGTGCGCAGAGTTTGAGTTTAAATAATAAGCGTTTGATTGAGCAAAAGCGTAGCAATAAGAATGCCAGCATGTCCCTTGAATCAGCAATTTCACTTTATAATAAGTTCAGCACGGGCATAAAGCTGGCTAATTTCTTTAGAAGTCGGATGAATTTAAGCCCTATATCGATTCAAGACACAAGTGGTTCAAATCGAGTAGATAATACCTTTTTTCCTAGTGCACTTCCAGAGGAAATTTCTAATGCATTTGATATAAACGAATCAAATTCTTTAGGTTTAGAAAATTCATTTTTAAACATGGTTGGAGAACTAGAGGCTGGGTCAAAAAACGATGGTAAATCAATATCGGAGAGGATTCCTTCTTAGAGCCGGAAGAGGAGGAAGAGGTTTTTAGCTAAAGCCATTTTAGTCTGAGAGAGAATGAGTTGAAAGCGGGGTGTTGGCAGGGCTAACCAAAAGCAATGGCATTCGGTTAGCCTATTAAATAGGGGGTTATCTACGCCCTACCCGTACTCCCAAACCCGCCTTCACCACGCGCACTTTGCGCAAACTCATCAACAAGATTAAATTCAGCTTGCATCACAGGCACGACTACGAGTTGGGCCAAACGCTCAAAGGGCGCGAGCGTAAAGCAAGTTTGCCCACGGTTCCAGGTCGAAATCATCAACTGCCCTTGGTAGTCGGAATCAATCAACCCCACTAGATTGCCCAGCACAATACCGTGTTTATGCCCAAGCCCTGAGCGTGGCAAAATCAGCGCGGCATAGCCTGGGTCATGCAGATGAATGGCGAGCCCAGTGGGGACTAATGCCGTAGCGCCAGGCTCAAGCGTTAGTGGAGCGTCAAGGCACGCACGCAAATCAAGCCCAGCGCTGCCAGTGCTTGCATAGTGCGGCAATTGATCACGCATGCGCGGATCGAGAATTTTGATATCGATTTTCATATTAATCTTTAACCGTTAGACGCTGGGCAATTTCAGCGATTAAAGTGCGGGCTAGCGCTTGTTTATCCATGCGCGGCAGCGGGGTCGCGCCTGTTGCGTCGAATAATGTGACTTCGTTGTCGTCGTAACCAAAAGCCTTAGGACCCAGATTGCCGACTAAAAGCGGTACGTTTTTGCGTATACGTTTTTCCTGTCCATGCTTCTCAAGCGCTTCACTTTCTGCTGCAAACCCTACGCAAAAGGGGGGCTTAGGCAAATGGGTGACTCTTTGCAAAATATCTGGATTTTCAACAAAAGTGAAGCGAGGGGTGACGGAATCGCCATTTTTCTTAATCTTTTCCATGCTGACTTGGTCAACGCGCCAGTCAGAAACGGCTGCGACCGCGATAAAAATATCAGTTTCGGCTATTGCGGCCATGACGGCATCATACATTTGTTGAGCAGTTTGTATATCGTCACGGATCACGCCGGCGGGCGTGGCAAGTGGCGTCGGGCCTGCAATTAAGCGAACCTGCGCGCCACTGTGCGCTGCTGCGCGTGCCAGAGCGAAGCCCATTTTGCCGCTTGAACGGTTGGTGAGGCCGCGGACTGGATCAATCGGTTCATAGGTCGGGCCTGCGGTGATGAGTACGCGTTTGCCAGCCAGTAATTTTGGTTGAAAAAATGCAATGATGGCATCTAATATTGCCGTTGGCTCAAGCATCCGGCCTGCACCGGTTTCGCCACATGCTTGCGACCCGGCATCAGGGCCCAGCACTAAGATTTTATCTGCATGAAGTTGCGCAAGGTTGCGCTGGGTGGCTGGATTTTGCCACATCTGCTGGTTCATCGCCGGGGCCACCAGCAGCGGGCAAGTGCGTCCAATGGCTAGCGTGGAGAGAAGATCGTCGGCCAAGCCGTGGACCAGTTTCGCAATAAAATCCGCTGAAGTGGGGGCGATGATGAGTGCATCTGCTGCTCGTGAGAGGTCGATATGAGCCATATTATTGCTCATGCGTGCATCCCACTGGCTGGTATAGACTGGGCGGCCTGACAGCGCCTGCATCGTAACTGGCGTAATGAATTGGGTCGCGGCGTCGGTCATCACGACCTGTACCGTAGCGCCGGCTTGGGTGAGCAGACGGGTTAATTGCGCAGATTTATAGCAGGCAATGCCGCCTGTTAGGCCAAGCACGAGATGTTTGTTGAGCAGATCCATCTGGATTCTTTAAGTAATCATGGTTTTAGCGTGCGCGCCGAACGCGCCGCAGTTCATCGATAATCAGCAAAATTGCACCGCACGTAATCGCGCTATCGGCCACGTTGAAGGCTGGCCAGTGCCAGCCCCGAAAATGAAAATCGAGGAAATCAATGACATGGCCATATAACAGCCGGTCGACGACATTACCAAGCGCGCCCCCCAGAATGAGAGACAGGGCAGTGCAAAAAAGCTTTTGGCCGCTGTGCCGTTTAAGTAAGTAAGTGATAAAAAGTGCTGCGGCAATGCCCAACGCAATAAAAGCCCAGCGTTGCCAGCCGCCGGCTTTCGCTAAAAAGCTAAAAGCCGCGCCTGGATTATAGACCAGGACTAGATTAAAAAATGAGGTCAGCTTATGCGACTCGCCATACGCATAAGCGTGCATGATTGAAAGCTTGCTGAGTTGGTCGCACAAGATGATGGCCAGCGCTAACCCTAACCAACGTATGAGTGTTTCGCGATTGTGTTGGTTTGCCATTATGCTGCCCTCCGTGTAGGTTCGCCGGCGCCAAATAGATTGTTAAAACATCTCATGCAGAGAGTGGGATGGGCGGATTCTGCGCCGACGTCGCTACGATAATGCCAACAACGCTCGCATTTGTGATGCGCGGAAGGGGTCACATAGATGCCTTCATCGCTTTCCTGCTCAACTTTGACGACGGTCGCGGCGGATGTAATCAAAATAAATTTTAAGTCATCGCCTAAGCTTGCTAGGGTCTCATAACGCACGCCGCTCATGCTTAACTCTACCTCGGCTTGCAACGATGAACCGATTTGACCACTGGTGCGAGCCGCTTCAAGTGCTTTAGTGACTTCACTACGCACTGTGCGCACTAGTTGCCATTTGGCGATCAGTGTTTCAGCGTGCTCGACGGCTGGATATGTGTGATACGTTTCGGTAAAAATGGTGGCTGCGTCCGGCTCTAGGACTTGCCATGCTTCTTCAGCGGTAAAGGATAAAATCGGCGCAATCATCCGCAACAGACTTTGCGTGATGTGATACAGCACGGTTTGCGCGGCGCGCCGTGCGGGCGCATCTGGCGCTGCGGTATAGAGGCGATCTTTAAGGATATCCAGGTAAAAACTCCCCAAATCTTCTGAACAAAAGGTCTGGAGCTTTGCTAGCGCTGGCTGGAATTCATATTGATCGTAATGCACAAGAATCTCGCGTTGCAACGCCGCTGACATTGCCAGCGCATAGCGATCCATTTCAAGCCAGCTAGCCATCGGTTGAGCGTGTTGCGCATAGACAAAATCAGACAAATTGGCCAATAAAAAGCGTAGCGTATTACGGATGCGCCGATAACTCTCGACCACGCGTTTTAAGATTTCATCGGAAATGGATAGCTCGCCTGAATAGTCGGTCGAGGCGACCCAGAGCCGAATAATCTCCGCGCCCAGGGTGTCAGTGATTTGCTGTGGCGCAATCACATTGCCGAGCGACTTTGACATCTTGCGGCCTTGTCCGTCGACGGTAAAGCCGTGCGTGAGCAGGGCTTTGTAAGGCGGCTGGCCATCCAGCATAGACGCGGTTAACAGCGATGAATGGAACCAGCCACGATGCTGATCAGATCCTTCTAGATACAAATCAGCTGGAAAGGCAAGCTGATCCTGATGAGAGCCGCGCAGTACATGCCAATGGGTGGTGCCAGAATCAAACCAAACATCGAGCGTATCGCGGTTTTTTTCATAATGATCTGCGTCATCGCCGAGTAACTCACGCGGCTCAAGCGCTTGCCATGCTTCAATGCCGCCTTGTTCAACGCGTTGGGCGATTGCTTCAAGCAGCGCCAGCATATTAGGATGGAGCTCGCCAGTTTCTTTATGCACAAAAAAAGCGATCGGTACGCCCCATTGACGTTGCCGTGAGACGGTCCAATCGGGACGATTAGCAATCATGCCAAATAGCCGCTGTTTGCCCCAGGCCGGGTAGAAATGTGTCGCCTCAATGCCCTCCAAGGCGGTGGCGCGCAGAGTTTTGCCGCCTTCCTTAGGGACGAGATCCATACCCACAAACCATTGCGAAGTCGCACGATAAATGATGGGTGTTTTATGCCGCCAACAATGCATATAGCTATGCGTATACATTTCGGTTTTGAATAACCCGCCGGCTTGGTCTAAGGCTTCGACAATTTTAGGATTCGCTTGCCAAATCGACAGGCCGCCAAAAAGGGCCAGCGATTCAGCATAATAGCCATTGCCGAGCACCGGGTTAATGATCTGCTCATCATGGATGTGATGCGCTTTACACGAAATAAAATCCTCAACGCCATAGGCCGGTGCTGAGTGAACTACCCCCGTGCCCGTCTCTAAGGTGACATAATCGCCAAGGTGGATGGGCGCAGTCCGTTGATAGGCTTCGTGCACAGTGGCTAGCGGATGATGAAAATGAAGCCCGTCTAGCGCTTTACCTGGCACAGATGCAATGATCGTGCCGCTGAGCCCATATGCTTGTAGGCATGTTTCAACGCGTTCGGTGGCCAGAATCAGTAAGCCTCGTGGCGTGTCAACCAAACTATAGCTAAACTCTGGATGGAGATTCAGCGCTTGATTCGCTGGAATGGTCCACGGCGTCGTGGTCCAGATGACGATCCAACCGTTTGCTTGGGGTAACGTGGTGAGGCCAAATGCCTGTGCGATTTTTTCTGGTTGGGCGAAAGCAAAGCCAACATCAATCGTGGGATCGGTTTTATCTTGATATTCGACCTCCGCTTCGGCTAGAGCCGAGCCGCAGTCAAAGCACCAGTTCACAGGTTTTAGACCACGAAAGATATAGCCTTTTTCGAGAATTTTGGCGAAGGCGCGGATTTCATTGGCCTCATTGGCAAAAGCCATGGTGAGATAAGGTGACTCCCAATCGCCGAGTACCCCCAAGCGCTGAAATGCAGCCTTTTGCCGCTCGATCTGTTCATTCGCGTAAGCGCGCGCTTTGCGCTGCACTTCGGCAGTGGGCAGTGCTTTGCCAAACTTTTTTTCAATTTGAATTTCGATCGGCATGCCATGACAATCCCAGCCTGGCACATAGGCGGCATCAAAGCCGGCCAGCGTGCGCGCTTTCACAATCATGTCTTTCAAGATTTTATTCACCGCATGGCCAAGGTGAATGTCGCCATTGGCATAGGGGGGGCCGTCGTGCAGGACAAATTGCGGGCGCCCCTTGCACACCTGGCGAATTTTTTGATACACCTTTTTTTGTTGCCATGCTTTGATCCATTGCGGTTCGCGTTTGGGTAGCTCAGCGCGCATTGGAAAAGAGGTGTTTAGGAGGTTAACCGGATATTTTGCAACTGGTTTTGCATCCGCTTTTTTATCGCTCATAGTGTCTGATCAGAGGAGATGAAGAGTGTACGCGCATGGTCTACGTCGCGCGCAATCGCGGCGCGTAAGGTGGCAAGGTCATCATATTTTTCCTCGCCGCGCAATTTTTTCAGGAATTCAATTCGCACTAGTTTGCCATAAGCGTCGCCTTGCCAATCGAGGACATGCGCTTCGAGCACCATCCGGCCCGAATCATCCACGGTAGGCCGTATGCCAAGGCTGGCGACGGCTGGCAATGGGTTTTGGGCTAGTCCATGCACCCGCACCGCAAAGATGCCTGAGAGCGCTAGGCGTTGGCACGCTATGCGAAAATTCAAGGTCGGAAAACCAAGCTGGCGTCCCAATTTGCTGCCATGTATGACATGACCGCTAATCATATAGGCACGACCTAGCAAAACGGCGGCGCTGGCCAGATCTCCCGTGAGCAAGGCGGCGCGTACAGCAGAGCTAGAGATCCGTAGATTACCATTGGTAATCGTGGCAATTTGCTCGACCTCAAACCCATATTGCTTGCTGGCGGCTTGCAAGGTAGCGAAATCGCCGGCCCGTTTTGCGCCATAGCGAAAGTCATCGCCGACTAAGAGCCAGCGTGTATTTAGGCCTTGTACGATGACGCGTTCGATAAAAGTCGCCGCCGCTTGACTTGCGAAAGTAGCATTGAATGGCTCAACAATCACCTGGTTTACGCCACATAGGCGCAAGGCTTCAAGCTTGTCACGCAACAGCGCAATGCGCGGCGGTGCGCCGGCCGGATTAAAAAATTCGCGTGGATGTGGCTCGAAAGTCATCACGCAAACCGGCAAGCCTCGCTGCTGAGCCTGTTCGCGCATATGCGCTAGCAACATTTGATGGCCGCGGTGCACGCCATCAAAATTGCCAATAGTTAAGGCGCATGGTATTTTGCTGCGCGCGTTAGAAAGGCCTCTAAACACTCTCACATTCAGTCTCTATTATGTGCCATCTATTTATGTGCTGTGACCGATTGATGATAACCATTGTTGATTGGACACTTTCGGTTGCGCAAATGATCTGACAATTGCCGCTTCGATGTTGCCATAAACTCAATTTTTGCCTATCCACTGCTTTTCGTGCTGTTTAACCATTTAATCAAGCTATCCTGTTTTTCGGCTAGCTCAGAAGAGGAAGATAACAAGTATAGCACTGGGTACTTATTACGCTCAGAGGGAATGAATCGGCCGTCTCTGGTGTTAAAATCCGTCAATGAAAAAAATTGTGATTCTAATTTCCGGGCGCGGCAGCAATATGGAAGCGATTGTGCGTGCCTGTGAAGCGCAGCGTTGGCCTGCACGCGTTGCGGCTGTGATTGCAAATCGGGCTGATGCAACAGGTCTGACCTTCGCGCGCTCGCAAGGGATTGCGACGGTGACCGTTGATGCAAAGACGTATCCTGAGCGAGCATTGTTTGAAGCAGCGCTGGCTGAAGCAATTGATTCATTTACGCCAGATTTAATTGTATTAGCGGGCTTTATGCGGGTCTTAACAGCCGCTTTCGTTGAGCGTTACGTAAACCGCATACTGAACGTCCATCCCTCATTGTTGCCGAGCTTTCGTGGCTTAAACACGCATCAGCGCGCGTTAGATTCCGGTGTCAAAATCCATGGCGCGACGGTCCATTTCGTTAACTCAGAACTCGATGGCGGGCCGATTATTGCCCAGTCCGCCGTACCTGTAATGGCGGCTGATGACGAGACAACCCTCGCCGCACGCGTCTTGGCGAGCGAACACATCCTCTATCCGCGCGTCGTACGCTGGTTTGTCGAAGACCGGCTGACGCTTGATGGCGCGCGCGTGAGATTGATACCACCTGACCCCCAATGGCTGATTGCCCCCGAAGGCTCAATATGAGAAAACTTCCTCCTTGGCTGATTGATCAAAGCGAAACATTGCTCAATGAGTTATTGAAATTTACCGGCCCGGCAGATGTCGTCACCAGCCGTTTTTTCCGCTCCCAGCCAAAGCTGGGCCATGCTGAACGTGGCTTTATTGCTGAAGCGGTGTTTGCAGTCTTGCGCCGCAAGCTTGAATTTGCGCATTTGGCTGAAAGCGGCAGCAACCGGCCTACTCGGCGGCTTGCGCTGCTTGGGCTGATGCAAACCGTGGGACGGCAAACCCTGCTGCCTTCTGTCTCTGCTGCTGAGGTAGAGTGGCTTGAGCGCGTCGCAAAAATTGATCCGGCAAGCTTACCCCCACGGATTCAAATGAATTTGCCGGAGTGGCTTGAGACAGCGCTCAGTGAGCAACTTGCCGGCAAAGGTTTTAGCGCCGATGAATACAAACAATTGGCCACCGTGCTCAACTACCCCGCGACGCTCGATTTGCGGGTCAATCCCCTCAAAGCAAGCCGTGATGAAGTGATTGCTCTGCTGGCTGAAGCTGGCATAGAAGCACAGGCGACCCCATTTGCGCCGTTTGGCGTGCGCGTGACAGGTAAACCCGCGTTAAACCGTCTGCTCGCTTTTGAGCAAGGCCACTTTGAAGTGCAAGATGAAGGCAGTCAGTTACTGTGCCATCTGGTCGCGCCTAAACGAGGTGAGATGGTGGTGGATTTTTGTGCGGGAGCGGGTGGCAAAACACTGGCGCTAGGAGCGCTGATGCGCTCTACCGGGCGTTTGTATGCCTTTGATGTGGCCGATAGGCGCCTGGCCAAACTCAAGCCCCGGCTGGCAAAAAGCGGTCTATCTAATGTCCACCCTGTGCTTCTAGATAGCGAGCACGATAGCAAGATCAAACGCCTTGCTGGCAAGATTGATCGGGTTTTGATTGATGCGCCATGCAGTGGTTTAGGCACGCTACGCCGTAATCCTGACCTTAAGTGGCGACACACGCCTGCGTCAGTGGCTGAACTGGCGCTTAAGCAAGCCTCAATTCTGGTGAGCGCGGCACGTCTGGTTAAGCCGGGTGGACGCTTGATTTATGCAACCTGCAGCTTACTTGCGGCAGAAAATGAAGCCGTGGTTGAAGCTTTTATGGCAGCGCATCCGGGGTTTGACTTAATCCCCGCTAATGGAGTGCTTGCCGGACAGCATATCGACCTTGATACCGGGGATTATTTATCGCTGTGGCCGCACCGGCATATGACCGATGGCTTTTTTGCCGCGGTGCTTGAGCGGCGGGTTGAATAAAAGGTCATCTCGAGCTTAAATTTATCTTGGTAGATCTCCCCCGAACCCTGTGTATCGGGGGCCTTCTGTATCTGGTTGACTGATGTAGCGCGTGAGAAAGCCGTGCTTATCCCCAAAGGCAGGATATAGGTGCGGCGAATAGACGATCCCCAAACGGAACGATGTTCTCCCCGTTATAAAAAACAATCCCGAGCTTAAAGTCATCTTGGCAGATATGAGCTAGCTTGCGCAGCCCTTTGAAATCACTGGCAGAGATCGAAGCGGATGCCTTAATTTCGATACCAAGCACGGCGCCTACTTCGTTTTCAACCACCAGATCTACTTCATCTTGCTCTTTATCTCGATAGTGGTAGAGCGTATATGTTTCATCGCCCCATGTGATCTGCTTCATTATTTCAGAGACAATGAAAGTCTCAAGGAGCGGACCGAATAGAGTACGGTTTTCTGCAATTCGTTCAGGTGTTGCACCTAGCATACTGGCCAGTAATCCGGCATCAAAAAAATGTAGCTTGGGCGTCTTGATAACTCGTTTAAGCTGATTGCGGAACCAAGGTTTGAGGCGATAAACAAGAAATAATTGTTCGAAAACAGCCAAATATTTACTTGCCGTTTTGCTATCCAGGCCAAGTTGGCCGGCAATCTGAGTGAAATTAATCAATTGCCCGGAGTGGTGGGCGAGAATTTGTAGCAAACGCGGTAAAAGGTCAAATTTCTCAACCTTTGCGACGTCTCGCACATCGCGCTGCAAGAGCGCATACAAGTAATCACGCCGCCATGCTTGGCGCCGTTTTGGATCTTGACGCACAAACATTTCTGGATAACCGCCAGTCAACACGGTTTGCACAAGTGCATGATCGATCATGATTTCTGCTGGCGGCACCAGGGCGCCGGCAAATGCATGAGCTAGGAATGCTGGCTTTTTACTGTTGATTTCAGCGAGAGAAAGGGGCAATAGTTGCACGATTTCCATGCGTCCAGCTAAACTCTCTGATACTGCCGGCAGAGTGAGTATATTGGCTGAGCCAGTGAGCAGAAAGCGCCCGGGCCGACGATCATCATCAACCGCCTTTTTGATTGCGCGTAACAGCTCGGGAGCCCGCTGTACTTCATCGATGATGGCATAATCCAACTGGCGCACAAATCCGCTTGGGTCGCTGCGAACCGCAGCCAGCACTGTGTCATCGTCCAGCGTAATGTAGACATGGCTGGTGCTGGCAAACTGGCGAACTAAGGTGGTTTTGCCGCACTGACGCGGGCCGTTGACCATCACCACTGGGGTGTCTTTAAGCGCCGTGAGGATGCGTTCAATGGCAAACCGCGGAAAAAGGGTTAAATGAGTCCCGGCCATTTCGTATTTAAACTCCGTCTAATATGGATTTAACTCCCGTCCAATTCGGATTATAATCCCGTCTAATCCGGATTGAAAGCTCGTCCAATCCGGATTATAAACCCCTGTGATCGAATCATGAAGGCTCTTTTTAGTTTAAGTACATTGCTTGTCTTGACGGCATCGTTAGTGACTGCAAGTGATGCTCGCATATCAGTTAACTACATGCTACCTGTAGTGCTGAAGGCGCAAGGCACGGTACAAGCTGCGTTTGTGCCGCGCGATAATGTTGAGGGATTAATCGTGGCGGCTGTGCGGGGCGCGCGCAAACAAGTTCTGATACAGGCTTATTTGCTGTCAAATAAACGCATTATTTACGCCTTGCTTAAGGCTCATGCGCGCGGCGTCGATGTGCGCATATTAGTGGATGCCGCGAAGCTCGAAGAAGCACGCGATTCACGTGTATCAGCGCTGGCTCAGGCGGGTATTTGGGTTCGTCGTGAAGTGAAATATCGTAATGCTCATAACAAAGTTATTGTCATCGACGCTAACAGCGCGCATCCGGTGCTGATTACAGGTAGTTTTAATTTTACGTATACGGCGCAGCAAAAAAATGCAGAGAATATGTTGATTATTCGGGATTTTCCAGCGCTTACGCGTGAATATGCCAAAAATTGGCAACGTCATGCGGATGAGGCTGTGCGGTACTAATTTTGAGACACATGGGCATGGTCAAGCGGGCAGAATATAAGCGCCGAAAAGCAGAGGTGGCTATGGCCGTGAGGAAAACGCAAAAGAGGAAATGATGGCACTTACACGAGATTTTAAAGAGACGGTTGTAGCCCGTCTCCAGCGAGACCCCGATTTCACCAAAGCCCTTTTTGATGAGGCGGCAACATTATTTTTAAATGGCGAAGCAGACGCAGCAAAGCTTATGCTGCGCGATTTAGTGAATGCCACCATTGGTTCAGTATCCATAACCCACCCAAAAACCGGACAATTTACGTGCTAAGGACCGGACAATTCATTCACTCCCACAGGTATGGCTGAAAGCACTTGCGCATCCTTTGCAATTAGTTTATATTTCATCCAATTGATTTAATTTAAGGATTGAACTCTGATTACCATTGCACTGGTAGTTACTCAGAACCTTGCTATTCAGAGCGCTGATTTTGCCAATGGGCAATAACCAAGGATTCTCAGTATTGCATATCGTAGTCAATTAGGCTGCATTTGAAAGCTAATTATGCTTCAACTTATATCTCAAACTCTTTTTGGTGAATATCGTCGCCATGTTTTAGGCTTGCTTTTACTGCGTTCGGAGCAGTCCTATCATGTTCGGGAAATTTCGTGTCTTACAGGTACTGCGGCGGGTACGCTTCACAAAGATCGGAAAAATTTCCTTATTGAAAGCATAGTAGGCGGCCAGCCGGACGCCAGGCGTTCGGAAGAAACAAAATAGCTTCAATTTATTTTTACGATTCCGAAATAGACGAAAAATAATTCTTATTTATCAAGCACTTAAATTTGTTTCTTAAGAGCTCATTGAAATGGCACTAAAATTTCTAACTCCTTTACAGCAGGCTACCGGCCTGTTGAAGAATCAAAATTTTTGGCAACTTAGCCTACCCGATGTAGCACAGTCCATACGTAATCATGGTGTGGCGATGACCTCAGGTTCTGTATTCGGATATTTCCTGGACCATAAAGGAATACTTACGCTTATCTTGGCTATATATGGGCTTACAATGATTTACATTGGAAGTTTAAAGTGGCTCAGCTTAAAAGGAGAGGACAGATGATTATTGTATATGCCACGATGGCAGTTATGCTATCTCTTGCTGTTTCTGTTGCGCTGTACGCTAAAAAGCAATACGACCAGCAAGATCCTAAAAACCGATCCTAACATTTAAACTCAGTATAAAGTCACGCCTATGCCGAACGCATAAGCCTGCTTTGTACAGCCTTTTCAATGCTAAAAAAATGGCCGTGCGCGCTCATTTCATAGCAATTTAATTAGCGACTCATCCAGCGCTTGCGCGTGAATATGCCAAAAATTGGCAACGTCATGCCGATTAAGCTATGAGGTACTAATAATGGATTTTTAGTATTGCATATCGTAGTCAATTAGGCTGCATTTGAAGCTAATTATGCTTCAACTTATATCTCAAACTCTTTTTGGTGAATATCGTCGCCGTGTTTTAGGCTTGCTTTTACTGCATCCGGACCAGTCTTATCATGTTAGGGAAATTGCGCGTCTTACGGGGACTGTGGCGGGTACGCTTCACAAAGAACTGAACAAATTGGCAAGTGCAGGTATTTTGCTGCGTCAGCAGCGTGGCAATCAACTTGTCTATAGCGCTAATCAGGCTAACCCTATCTATGGCGAGCTAGCCGCTATTATGCGTAAGACCTCTGGGATCGCGCATGTAATTGCACAAGCGCTGATGCCAGCGGCGGCACAAATCGCCATTGCTTTTGTGTTCGATTCCATTGCAAGGGCGCAAGAGAACGAGAATAGTGATGTGGATGTAATGATAATTGGCGCCCTTGGTTTTGCGGACGTTGTTCGGTTGCTATATCCGGTGCAAGCGACTATAGGGCGGGAGATCAATCCAAAGGTATTTACAGTAAAAGAGTGGAGAACCAGAATGGAAGCAGGTGACTCATTCGTACAAGATGTCGTAAATAAACCTCAAATTTTTCTGATTGGTGATGACAGTGACTTTGCAAAATTTAGTCGGGAGAATGTTTGATGTCATTGAGCCAAATCGGCCAATAGTACTTAATTATTGGCTGCGGCTAAGCGCAATTTAGCGGACTCTGAACTCGTAGAGCTAAGCGAGGAAAATCGGTTTGATACAGCGTATAAAACTGTGATGCAACAGGCGATATTAGCGCTTCATGCCAATGGCTATCGTACGTTGACAAGCAAGCCGCTTACTATACTTCTAAAAGCTTGATTTTCGGGCTGGAACCCTACATTCCGCTACCTCTGTGCTCAATCTGATAGATTTTGCAAGCAGTATCGCCAAACAACCGCACGATCCTGATTCTGAGGTCATTGAGGTTAGAGACGGTTTCGTGAATCAATGCCCGTTCATGATCGAAGATACGCACAAACGCAATTCCTTCCATCAATTGAAATATCCATCTCAAGGTAGGCGTGCTGGTGGGTTTGCCCAGTTGATTGGGCAGGGTGTGGGCGCCGGCCTTGAGTTTGGCTCGCACCTGAAACTGCGCGAGGTTGTAGACCATCAGGCATAAAGTCATGACCATCATCAATGCGGCGATACGCTGTGGCGACTTCAAAAAAAGCGTATCAGCCAAGAAGTCTGGATTTTTCAAAAAGCGGAAGCCGTTCTCAACCGTTTGCTGGGCTTTGTAGTCGGCGAGAATGCGCTGGTCGGGGTAAGCCTGTTTGTCACCATCGTTGGTGGCTAGAATGAACCGCCCTTTGGTTTGCAGTTGCCCCTGGATCGCTTCGTCATTGCGCTGGATCTGAACTTGGATTTGATAACCTACGCATTGTTTTGTTTCCCCCTTCCTGGGACGACCTATTTTCCCATGTTTTTCTACCGGCACAACAGACGGAGTCAGTATGAATAGGGGATGCGCCTTCTGGTGTCGCCTGAATGCTTTGTGCGCATCAGTCTCACATGCAAACAGCTCGGCGCTGAATGCTTTCATCTCTTTTTGCAGCGCTTCTTCTTGTCTGGCAATGCGCTTTTGGAGGGTCTGTGCTTCTCGTTTGTACGCCTGTTCCGAGAAGACGAGCAGCCAGCGCTGCTCGATGCCTGCATAGTTGATATCGAACGATGCATGCCGATAGCCGTCTTCCTGCGGGCTCCAGGCTATTTCCTGTGCCGGTCTGCTCACTAATTGCCTAGCCTCCTGGATCGTTTCCGGCACGCGCGATACCCAGACGGTGTGTTCCATTTTCTTGAGGTTCTCTGCTGTGTAGAGCGCCGAATCGGCAATCCAGCGCAGGGCGCGAGTGCAATCAATTTCTTTGCGAAATGCATTGATACGCTCAATCGTTTCCGGCAACACCGTCTTGTCCGAAGCGTTGCCATTACAAGGCATCATCCATAAGGGAATGCCTGAGCCGCCTGCTACCGCCAACGACAACACGACTTGCTTTAGATCCGGACGACGGTCTTTGGAGTACCCATGGGTCACAGTGATTTCAACGGGTTCGCCTGCCTCTTCTCCTTGCTCGCTACACCCGCCATCGCTGGCATAGTCGCCATGCACCGAAAAACTTGTCGTGTCCACATGCACTAATTCGTCGAGCAAGTCATGTTCCAGAGCAATCTCAAAGGCCACTTCCCCAAAAAGCTTGCTCGGCCCATACTGTGCAATCGCGTCTAGCGCGCCCCCCAGCGCATCATCATTCAAATGCCTGGCTTCAACCCCAGGCCCCAACAAGGCTTCCACGGGTTTGCTTTCAAAAAACTGTGGCGTCAAATACAGTCGACGATTCGTAAATCCCAGGCCATTCAAAATCATCGCAACACATGATGTGCCATAGCTGACAATCCGCTCCGGATGACTACTCAAACGCTTATCTATCCTTTGTGCAAGCCGCAAATCCTGACATTGCGAGGCGACCAAACCATGATGATCTAGCACATGAGTGACGATTTCTGCTGGCCCTTTCCCCATTGTTCAACCTCCGAAAAATCAAACGGCTATCACAACACGATCCAGAACGAAATTCAAGATTTTTGAAAGGGGGGTAGCGGAATGTAGGTGCCAATGATCCATTGCTTTTCAGCCAATGAAAAAACTATGTCATCATAACGCGTCAAAAATGGCTATCAGAAAACCATTGATTTATAAGCGCAGTAATCGGCCTATCGGCCGCAAGGCGTGTTGAAAAAACAAAATAGCCTCAATTTATTTTTCGATTCCGAAATAGACGAAAAATAATTCTTATTTATCAAGCACTTAAATTTGTTTCTTAAGAGCATAGTAGGCGGCCAGCCGGACGCCAGGCGTTCGGAAGAAACAAAATAGCTTCAATTTATTTTTACGATTCCGAAATAGACGAAAAATAATTCTTATTTATCAAGCACTTAAATTTGTTTCTTAAGAGCATAGTAGGCGGCCAGTCGGACGCCAGACGTCCGGAAGAAACAAGCGGCTAGTTCAAGCATAGGATAAAGTGGAAGCTTGCACAGGCGAAGATCGATAGTTCAATGGTGCGTATTGGCCCGCTTGAAAGCATGATCTTGGGTGACGTCGGCGAGATTGGTGACGCTGAGCGATCAGCGATCCCGTTTAAGAGATTGAGCATGACGACGTTCCCGAACCTGTGCAAGATTCCACTGACTATGATGGAGTAAAACAGTAAGCGCGAAATTAACCCCACCTTGCACTTGAATAAAACGGAAAAGAGAATGAGCCCTTTTTGAAAAGGGCGAGGTGAGAGCTATTTAAAATTTATCTGGTGGTAATCAAACAAAACAACCCAAGGAAATAAATGTTAAACCCTATTTCAAATACAGCTATTCCAGCCTGTTTCGCTCCGCAAGGATCGGCGCCACTATCATTTTTTTCACTGCCCCTGGAAATTCAGGAAGAAATAGAAAATCTGCTGGATTTTTCGGGTCGCCAGGCGTTGTTTGAAGCGCTGACGACAGTGACTCGGAATGGTAAGGCGGTAAAAAAGCCTGCTTTGAAGCTACACTTGATCAAAAGCAGGATAAAAGCAGAATACCAAAGGGCCCTGGTGAACTCGGACGAGGCGTTACAAAAATTTGCATTCAGTCAGTTAAAAAGATTGTCAAAGTTGGGCCAACTCGACCAGGTGGTAGAGAAGAGCGCATTTTTTGAACTGTTGTGGCTAGTAAATAAACCAGAAATATTGGAATTTTTACGGAGAAAGATTCAAGCAGACCCTGAGTTAAAAGAAAAACTACTGAGCTGGGTGGAGCGTTCCAAGGAAGAAGAGGTGCAAACCAAAGCGGCGAATGCGATGACGGTATTGGTGAGAGCAGGGGTGCAGTTTAATTGCATGGATTTAAAGGGGATTCGGATACCGGGAGCGGATCTGAGTTTTGGGATATTCGATTCAGCGCAGTTGCAAGGCGCGGATTTAAGAAAGGTGACGCTTCGCGCGAGCTGGCTGCGCCAGGCGAATTTAAGCGGCGCGCAGATGGCTGGGATGCAGTTTGGTGAATGGCCGTATGTGCAAGAAGAGTGCGCGGTCTCTTCCTGCGCGTATTCACCGGCTGGGAAAACCTGTGCGATAGGTCTTGGTAACGGTAAGATCCGCCTCTATGATACGTCAAGCTGGGCCAAAGTCTACACCTTAGAGGGCCATACCTCCACTGTTAATAGCGTGGTGTATTCGCCGAGCGGGTCGCAGATCGCCTCGGGCAGTGATGACAAGACGGTGCGGCTGTGGGACGCGCACAGCGGCGCGGCAGGGCACATCTTAGAAGGACATACAGGCTGGGTTAATAGTGTGGTGTATTCGCCGAGCGGCGCACAGCTCGCCTCGGGCAGTAATGATAAGACGGTGCGGCTGTGGGACACGCACAGCGGCGCGGTCGGGCACATCTTAGAAGAACATATCTCCTATGTTACTAGTGTGGTGTATTCGCCGAGCGGGTCGCAGATCGCCTCGGGCAGTGATGACAAGACGGTGCGGCTGTGGGACGCGCACAGCGGCGCGGCAGGGCACATCTTAGAAGGACATACAGGCTGGGTTAGGAGCGTCGCGTATTCGCCGAGCGGGTCGCAGATCGCCTCGGGCAGTCATGATAAAACGGTTCGTCTGTGGGACGCGCGCAGCGGCGCGGCGGGGCACACCTTAGAAGGACATACCGACTGGGTTAGTAGCGTGGTGTATTCGCCGAGCGGCGCGCAAATCGCTTCGGGCAGTTTTGACGCTACGGTTCGTCTGTGGGACGTGCACAGCGGCGCGGCGGGGCACACCTTAAAAGGACATACCTACGCGGTTAGTAGCGTGGTGTATTCGCCGAGCGGGGCGCAGATCACCTCGGGCAGTCATGATAAAACGGTTCGTCTGTGGGACGCGCACAGCGGCGCGGCGGAGCACACTTTAGAAGGGTATACCCACGCGGTTAGTAGCGTGGTGTATTCGCCGAGCGGGGCGCAGATCACCTTCGGTAGTATGGACAAGACGGTTCGTCTGTGGGACGTGCACAGCAGTGCGGCGGGGCACACTTTAGAAGGACATACCTCCGGTGTTAGTAGTGTGGTGTATTCGCCGAGCGGCGCGCAGATTGCCTCGGGCAGTTATGACCATACGGTTCGTCTGTGGGACGCGCACAGCGGCGCGGCAGGGCACATCTTAGACGGACATACAGGCTGGGTTAGTAGCGTGGCGTATTCGCCGAGCGGGGCGCAGATCGCCTCGGGCAGTTATGATAAAACGGTGCGGCTGTGGGACGTGGGCAGCGGCGTGCTGCAATACACGCTGCAAGGCCATGAGAATTTTGTTAGGAGCGTCGCGTATTCACCGAACGGCGCGCAGATCGCTTCGGGCGGCGAGGACGATACCGTAAGGCTGTGGGACGCGGGCAGCGGCATGCTGCGCCACACGCTGCACGGCCATGAAGGTTCTGTTAGTAGCGTCGCGTATTCGCCGAACGGCGCACAGATTGCCTCGGGCAGTGAGGACGATACCGTAAGGCTGTGGGACGCGGGCAGCGGCGCGCTGCAATACACGCTGCAAGGCCATGAAGGTTCTGTTAGGAGCGTCGCGTATTCGCCGAACGGCGCGCAGATCGCCTCGGGCAGTGAGGACAATACCGTACGGCTGTGGGATATCGCCTCGGGTCAGTGTCGGGCGGTGATTCGAGGTTTTGATGGGAGCGTTTTCAGCGTCGCCTGGAAAGCGGCGTCCGAAGAAGGCGACAATCTGGTGACAGGCAGTGAGGATAAGGTCGTTCTTCGCCAATGGCGAGTCATCACAAAGGGGGATGACGTCAAGGGGGTCTTACGCTGGATCTCACCACATGCTGAACTCAACGTGAAGGACACGTTCATAGAAAACGTAGAAGGGTTAAGCGAGCAGAACAAAACTCTGTTGAAGCAACGGGGCGCCAATGATGGGGTTGTTGTATTGTCTGATTTAGCCTGAGTCGAAAGCAGGGAAGCGTATTCGGGGCCTGCTCACGAAAAGGAAAAAATCGTACGATAAGGCTAATTAAGTGTTCGTAGTGGCCGAAATTTACCCTGTTCTAGCTGTTGGTCTGGGTAATTTGGGGGACGTAAGTCCAGTAGGAGAAGGAGTGTTTGAACCTTGTATCTTTCTTTATGTGATGATTAGCTACATCACATAAAGAAAGATACAAGCGTCGTAATCGGCCTATCGGCCGCAAGGCGTGTTGAAAAAACAAAATAGCCTCAATTTATTTTTCGATTCCGAAATAGACGGAAAATAATCCTTATTTATCAACAACTTAAATTTGTTTATTGAAAGCATAGTAGGCGGCCAGCCGGACGCCAGGCGTTCGGAAGAAACAAAATAGCTTCAATTTATTTTTACGATTCCGAAATAGACGAAAAATAATTCTTATTTATCAAGCACTTAAATTTGTTTCTTAAGAGCATAGTAGGCGGCCAGCCGGACGCCAGGCGTTCGGAAGAAACAAAATAGCTTCAATTTATTTTTACGATTCCGAAATAGACGAAAAATAATTCTTATTTATCAAGCACTTAAATTTGTTTCTTAAGAGCATAGTAGGCGGCCAGCCGGACGCCAGGCGTTCGGAAGAAACAAAATAGCTTCAATTTATTTTTACGATTCCGAAATAGACGAAAAATAATTCTTATTTATCAAGCACTTAAATTTGTTTCTTAAGAGGTGGAACCTACTTATTGCTACTGCCACCTTTTTCAGCTTAAAAGAAGAGGCTCTTGCAAAAAGCCGAAGGCGAGTGAGATTTTTTGAGTTGGAGATAAAAAACAGAGAAATGGGCGGCCATTGCTGGCAAGATGTAGTCTACGAAAACAAACATCAACGCCCAAGACATGAATAGTACGCAACGCAAGATGATAATGCAACGGTGGTCAGTCATTCAGGATGATCTATTGCCGGAATTGAAGGCAGAAATAGGTGCACTGACGCCGAAATTAGAAAAGTTGATCCACATTTTAGAGTGGGTGCGAATCGAAGAATATGTAGTCCAGAGGCAATATGGAGGGGTGGGCCGTCCGGTGCATGATCGAGGTTCGCTGGCGAACGCTTTTGTAGCGAAGGTGGTGTTAGGGCCAGCCCTTTCAGGGTGTTGATTCAAAGAGCAGCCTCCCTAATAGCTCGAGCGGAAGAGAAATGCTTGTGTGCTGTTACGGAGTCCGTGTAGGATTTAGTTTTCGGCTTTTTTGGTCCGCGCTGTCGAACTCGAATACGTTGTGGATCGACGTAGCGAGCAATCTGCAGCAACAGCACCCCTAAGGCAGGGCCTTGATATAGTCTGATCTAGCTATTCCAAGCCTCAGGAGGCAAGAAACTCATCATGCCGTAATAGGCCATACGCACCTCATTGGCCATATAGTAAGTGGATACTTCGACTTGTTGTTCTTGATGAGCCTGCTCAATCACTTGTTTGAGTAGCGCCAGGATGTTGTAAGCTAATATTGCTGTAGCAAAGCCCAACAAAGCAGCGCGTGGATGACCCAAAGTGCGAATTTCGCTTTTGAGATCGGCTTCCAAGCGCTGGAACATTCCTTCAATACGCCAGCGCCGGCGGTAAAGATCAGCAATTTTTTGCGCGCCCACCTCAGCAGGCAGATTGCTCCAAATACGAAGGCGGGTTTCGCCCGAGCTAGTAGGATGATCTAAACGCACGTCAATCCGACGCCAAGTCTGGACTTCATCGCGCAGGCTAATTGTTTGCTCATAAACCTCACCTGTGTCGCAGCGACCCACATAATACAGCTCACCTTCTTGAGCCAGCCCCGGGTGATATTGGGCCGCTTCACGCACGATGAAACAGGCGTTTTGGATCTGCCAACCCATTAACGCTTTCTTAAGGCAGAAGTGCCGATCTGCTATCCATACTTCACCAAGCAGAGCCCTGGCTAACAAAGGTTCAAGGATCGTGCTCTCTGGTGTGTAGGCATCTTCGCAGGGTACGATATCAGTCACCAGGCTTTGATCTGGGTCGTAAATCACTAAAGTATGACCTGGTAACGCCGCTCCTGTCTTTGTCTTTAGCGCTGTTAAACGCTTTTCGGTCGAAGGTAAGTGGTTACCATCCACCACTCGCATCCGGTAACCCGGCAGGGTAACTGGAAAATTCAGCGGCGTAAGCACGGGCGCCAAACGCATAGCGCTCTCCCGTACCAATGCTTGCAATAGCTTTGGCTCAGTCCGATTTATCTTGTCATACAGTGAGCTTAGCGACACATTCAATTTTTCTTTATATGTCTGCGAAGCGCTATGGAGTGAAGGACAACCGCCCAGTGTCACCATCGACATCATTTCTACTACCGTCGAAAATAATAATTCCCGCGAGTACTGTCTTTCTCGGTGTTTTTCAAATAAAGCATCTATCCACTCCGTATCAAATATTGACTCCATCAATAACCGCGTCATTACGCTTATTGGCATCTTCTCCGTCGCTTGCTCGAACAGTTTCCTTAGCATATTCCCTCCGATTCGTAGATACTCCTCATTTAGAATAGTTCAAACACCCTGAAAGGGCTGGGTGTTAGGGCTGAGCACGACAGCGAGCTTGATAGAGCGCCTGAAGATAGACCGTGCGTTGAGACGCATCTGCGGTTTTTCGATGTGGAAGCAAGTGCCAAATGAAGCGACCTTCTCTCGAGCGTTCGCGGAATTTTCAAAAGCGCAATTGCCAGAGCGAGTGCATGAAGCGCTGGTGAAGAAATACCTTGGTGAAGAACTGATTGGGCATATCAGCCGGGACGGCATGGCGATTGAAGGGCGAGAGAAGCCCATGTGTAAGGTCAAGGCGAAAGCTGTTGGCGTGAGGCTCAAGCCCAAGCGTGGTCGGCCCAAACGAGGCGAAGTACGACCGACAAAGAGCACACGGATTGGTCAACAACTCAATCAGACGTTGGTGCAGATGCTGAGTGAACTGCCGAAACAATGTGACCGTGGCACGAAACGTAATGCACAGGGATACAAGACGAGTTGGAATGGTTACAAATTGCATATCGATTCAGCAGATTGCGGCGTTCCCATCAGCGCTCTGCTCACGAGTGCTTCGGTACATGATAGCCAAACAGCAGTGCCATTAGCTCTTATGACGGCAAGTCGGGTGACAAATTGCTATGATCTGATGGATGCAGCATATTGCTCGGACGAAATTCGTTGTCATAGTCGCAGCTTGGGACATGTGCCTTTAATTGATCATAACGCACGTCGTGCTCAGAAGAAGTTCTTTGCCCCGCATGAAGCGCAACGGTATAAGGAACGAATACAGGCTGAACGGACCAATGCTCGATTAAAGGACGAATTTGGTGGCCGCAATATTTGGGTGCGTGGACACGCTAAAGTGATGGCACACCTGATGTTTGGACTACTGGTGCTGGCCGCCGATCAGTTGATGCGATTACTCACATAGCTCAAGCTGGATGGCAGAGCATGCAGGAAATGGGCGCTGCCAACCGGCCGTGTTGGCAAGATGCCGCCCAGATGCGGCGAAAATCACGATTTCAGTTAACTCAATCAGAAAAGTTGATTGAGCTAACTGAAAATTTGCTCAGAACAGCGATCGCTCTTGTTTGCGATCTTTACTTCGAGGTGTTTTGCAAGAGCCTCAACGTAAAAAAACAAGCTCGTGGTGTGCATGTTGGGGTTCCTTCGTCACCACCAACCTACGAATCTATTCAATGTCGTGGCAAGCTCTAAAAATTTTTAAAGCTCGTGAGCAGGCTCTTAGCCATTACTGATTTATCCAAGTTCTCGGACTTGAATAGTCTGGGTAGATCTAGATTCCGCGATTCTCTGCTGGCTTGTTTCGTGTGAGCTAGCAGACGGTTCACCTACCGCCCCGCGCTGCTTTAATAATGCGTAGTTGACTTGATCTAACCCTCGCACACCGTCGAGTAGCGTACCCGTTGCAATGAGGGCTTCATGCCCTGAACTCCAACGTAAAATCGCTTTATATACTTCTCCTTCTTTTTTTATATGCCACTGCCGAATTAACGACTTGTCGGTATTAACGGTCACCAGATAGGCTCCCTCTGGCGTCTGCTCCCAGACAACACGCGTGATTTTTTTATGAAAATCTCGCACCACCACCAAACACTGGCCTGAGGCAACGTCCCATATGCGTACCGTCTGGTCTTCACTGCATGAAGCGATTTGATCACCGTCCGGCGAAAAAGCGATGCTCAAAATTAATTTTGTATGGCCCTTTAAAATGTGAAGAGCCTTTCCCGTATGCGCATCCCACAAACGTACTGTCGCGTCATGACCGCCCGAAGCAATCCAATCGCCGCTTGGCGAATACACGACGTGATCAAAATTCTCAGTATGACCGCTTAAAACGTGGAGGGCCTCTCCCGTCTGTGGGTTCCACACATGCGCTGTCTTTTTGAAACCGCCTGCGGCGATCTGATCTCCGCTCGGCGAGTACACGACGCTATCAGGCGCGTTATAGCCGTGTAAAATTTGAAGAGCCTCTCCCGTGTATGCGTCCCACACACGCACCGTGTAGTCATCACTGCCAGAGGCAATTTGTTTCCCCTCAGGAGAATACGCTAGGCTTCTAATATTTTGAGTATGGCCACGTAAAGTGTGAAGAACGTTTCCTGCATGCGCATCCCATACAAGAACCGTATTGTCCCTACTGCCTGAGACCATCTGCTCACCTTTTGGCGAATATGCGACGCAGAAGTGGCCGTTTAAGTCAGGGATGTAAGCGTTGCGCCCCTTATGATTATGAATTTCCGAAAAAATTTGCTCACTACCCAACAAATACGCAGCACTCCTAACATATTCACTATGGCCGCTTAGGTAGCGGACATCATTCGTGTTTGCGTTCAATATGCGTACCGTCCCGACCTCATTGCTTGAGATGATTTGCTCACCGTCAGACGAATAGGCGACGCTATGGCGACCTTGAGTATAGTCGCGTAAGGTATGGAGAAGGTCTCCCGTGTGTGCATCCCACACATGCACCGTACCGCTCCCACTGCCCGAGACAATTTGCGTCCCGTTTGGCGAATACGCGACGCTATAAACAAAGCTGCTATGGCCACGTAAGGTATGGAGAGCTTCCCCCGTACGCGTGTCCCACACGCGCACCATCTCATCACTACCGCCTGAGACGATCTGATCACCGTTTGGCGAATACGCAACGCTATTAACAACGCTAAAAACAAAGCTGTTATGACCACGTAAAGTGTGGAGGGCTTCTCCCGTATATGCGTCCCACACGCGTACTGTATTGTCTTTACTGCCCGAGGCGATCTGATCGCCCCTCGGCGAATATACAACGCTCAAAACCTCTTTGGAATGCCCGTTTAAGGTATGGAGCGCTACTCCCGTGTGTGCGTCCCACACGCGTACTGTCTTGCCATTACCGCCTGAGACGATCTGAGCACCATCTGGCGAATATGCGAGGTTTGTAATATAGTCAGTAGTATGGGTATCTAAAAATAGGCCGATTTCTCCCGTATGCGCATTCCACACGCGCACTATGCCATGCGAACTGCCCGAAACAATCTGATTGCCGTTGGGGGAATACGCGACGCTCCAAATAGATCTATTGTCATACTTTACGTTTAAGGTGTGAATTTTTTCCCAATTTGCAGTCGCATACACGCTGAGTTCACTGTCATGCCCTATGACGCAAGTTTTCCCATCCGGGGAATATGCGCGGCACCGCACATGATCCCTTCCCTGAAGATAGGGCCCTTCACCAAACCGTACGCCAGCCATCTGTGCACCAGTTAAATTCGCTTGACGTAACCAACTCGCGTGAAGCTTAGCTCCTGTCAAATCTGCGCCTTGCAACTGCGCAGAATCGAATATGCCACCACTCAGATCTGCTCCGGGTACTCGAATTCCTTTTAAATCGGCGCCATTAAACTGGACACCGCTTTTCACCAAGATCGTCAATGCATTCGCGGCTATAGTTTGTACTTCTTCTGTTTTCGAGCGTTCAACCCAATTCAACAGCTTTTGCTTTACATGCGGCGCTTGTTGAATTTTTTCTCTTAAAAATCCATATATCGTCGGATTACCTACCAGATCCAATAGCGCACAAAGCGCAGGTTTCTCTACCACCTGATCAAGTTGCCCTGCTTCCGATAGCTTTTGCAATTGATTCAGCGCAAAGGCGTGCAAGCTTTCATCCGCATGGGCTAACGTCCACTGATCTTTCGGAGCAATCCTTTCTTGCAGCAAGTGTAATTTCAACGCAGGGGAATCAATCGACTCGCCCTTGAGTGTCACCATCGTCAGTGCGCTAAGCAGATGCTGCCGGTCTACTGGTCGCAGGTAATTTTCTACCTCTTCTCGAACTTCTAACGGGAGTGAAACTAGCGATGATCTTGGAGAATGGGATACAGAGGTTAAGAAGGGACGTGTAGTCAAATTCGATAATGGCTGCATATTTATTGCTTTCTTAGAAGACAAATGATTATTGTATATACCACGATGGCAGTTATGCTATCTCTTGCTGTTTCTGCTGCGCTGTATGCTAAAAAGCAATACGAACAGCAACCTCCTAAAAACCGATCCTAACATCAAGAACTTTGTACAAAGTCACGCCTATGCTGAACGTGTATGACTGCTTTGTACAGCCTTAGGCATTCCACGAGTTCATCGTCTGTTGATAAATCTTTGCCGCTTCAACATGGCCCTAAATTTTCCACATAAAATCGATCTGAGCTTCAGTGTTCAGATATCTTTTTGGAGGTTCTATAGATAAGAATCTGACAAACCTTAAACCTGCGCCCCAGCATTCGGATCATTCAGATCATATTTAGGCTTAGCCGGTTTAATCAGATCTTCGCGTTTCACGCCAAGCCACATGGCAATTGCGGCGGCGACAAAGACCGAGGAGTAAATCCCGAACAAAATCCCGATCGTCAGCGCTAGTGAGAAAAAGTGCAGCGTAGGCCCACCAAATAACAGCATCGCTAATACCATCATCTGGGTGCTGCCATGCGTAATAATCGTGCGTGAGATGGTGCTGGTGATGGCGTGGTTAATCACCTCAATGACGGTGAGTTTACGCGTTTTACGAAAGGTTTCACGGATCCGGTCAAAGACCACGACAGATTCATTCACCGAATAGCCTAGCACAGCAAGCACCGCGGCTAGGACTGAGAGCGAAAACTCCCACTGAAAAAAGGCAAAGAAGCCAAGAATAATAATCACATCATGCAAATTGGCAACAACGCCTGCGATTGCGTATTTCCACTCGAAGCGAAATGAGAGATACACAATAATGCCGAGGACCACGCAGAGTAGGGCGAGTAGCCCATGGGCTGCAAGCTCTTTGCCGACTTGTGGGCCGACAAACTCAACCCGTTGTAGGCGAGCTTGCGGCGTGTGCGTGCTGAGCGCATTGATGACGTGCTCGCTTTGCTGCGCAGATGACATCCCGGCTTTCAAGGGCAGGCGGATCAAGACGTCGCGTGAGGTGCCAAAAGTTTGCACTTGCGCATCGTTATAGCCGAGCTTGCCAAGCGTGGTGCGCACCGGCTCGAGCTGAACCTGCTGAGGGTAATTAACTTCAAGCACCGTCCCGCCGGTAAATTCAACCGACAAATGCAGTCCGCGACTGAGTAAAAAAAACACCGCAGCGATGAACGTCAGCAATGAGATTGCGTTGAAGATCAACGCACGCTGCATAAATGGGATGTCTTTGTGGATGCGAAAAAATTCCATCTTGCTCTCCGAGTCAGCGTGACGTAGTGTGGTTAGCCGACGATGGGTTGACCTTTTTGCCGCCACTCAAATTGTCGGTAGACGGGAAGAGGGCGGCGGGCGTTGCCGGACGCCATATCTGACCAATTGACAGTGATTTCAGCTTGCGCCGGCCACCGTACCAGAGGTTGACTAAACCGCGGGCAAAGAATACGGCCGAGAACATTGACGTCAAAATACCGATGCAATGCACCACGGCAAAGCCTCGTACTGGCCCGGAGCCGAAGGCTAGTAAGGCAAGCCCCGCAATCAAGGTGGTCACGTTTGAATCGAGAATGGTCGACCAGGCATGCTGAAAGCCAGAAGAAATGGCCGTTTGCGGTGATGCGCCATGACGCAGTTCTTCACGGATACGCTCGTTGATTAATACGTTTGCATCGATGGCCATGCCAAGGGTGAGGGCAATCGCGGCAATGCCTGGCAGCGTCAGCGTGGCTTGCAGCATCGATAGCACGGCGATTAAGAGCAGCAGGTTAAGCGAGAGGGCCAGGACTGAAACCAAGCCGAACAGCATGTAATACGCCAACATAAAGAGGGCGATAGCGGCAAAGCCATAGAGTACGGAATCAAAACCTTTCTTGATATTATCCGCGCCTAGACTAGGGCCGATGGTGCGCTCTTCAATGATTTCCATCGGCGCGGCCAGTGAGCCTGCGCGCAACAGCAAGGCGAGATCATTGGCTGCCGCAGTGGAGGCGGAGCCGGTGATCTGAAAATTTTCGCCAAGCTCGGATTGAATCGTGGCGACGGTCAGGACTTCACCTTTGCCTTTTTCAAATAGCACAATCGCCATTGGCTTGCCAATGTTGTCGCGCGAGACGCTGCGCAACACGCGGCCGCCGGCTGCATCTAGGCGAATTTTAACCGCAGCGTGCTGGTGCTCATCGAAGCCTGCCGCCGCATCGGTGATGCGATCGCCAGTAAAGATAATCTGTTTTTTGAGGAGCACAGGAGCGCTGTTGCCCTCGGTGAAGAGTTCAGCGCCCGCCGGCACCGGATCACGTGGATTGGGGAAGCGCGGCGCATTGGCATCGACTAAGCGAGCTTCGAGGGTTGCCGTGCGACCTATGATGTCTTTAGCTTTAGCTGTGTCTTGTACGCCCGGGAGCTCGACAATGATGCGATCCACCCCTTGCTGTTGGATCACGGGTTCAGCCACACCGAGTTCATTGACACGATTATGCAGCGTTGCGATATTCTGCTTCAGAGCATTTTCTTGAACGGTACGCAGGGCGCTCGGAGAAAAAACGCCAATCACCTGATAGCCGTCTGCCGCGGTTCGCACGTTCCATTGCAATTCCCTGAACTTGTCTGCGAGCAAGGTGCGCGTAGCTTCGGCAGGCCCCGCAGTGGCAAAATTGATGCGGACGGTGTGCTCCACGCGGCTGATGCCGCCACTACGAATCGTGCGCTCACGCAGCAGGGTACGGATATCGCTTGCGCTGGTGTCGAGTTTTTTGGCGAGTGCGCCGGCCATGTCAACTTGTAACAAGAAATGCACGCCGCCACGCAAATCTAGGCCCAGATACATGGGTAGCGCATGTAGCGCTGTCAGCCATTTAGGCGAAGCGCTTTGCAAATTTAGAGCAACAATATACGCCGGATTAGAGGGATCGTGATTGAGGGCTTTGGCAAGTAGATCCTTGGCGCGCAACTGAGTATCCGTATCCGCCAACCGTATGCGTACGCTGGCGTTATTGGCGCTGTTATCGAACGTTGTGTTAATCGCTGCAATTTGATTTAAAACGAGCGTGTCTTCTACTTTTTTTAAGACGTCATGATCGATCTTCACGGTTGCCCTGCCGCTTGAGATCTGCACTGCAGGCGTTTCACCAAAGAAATTAGGCAGTGTATATAGCAGGCCGATGGCGAGTGCCATCAACATCACGATATATTTCCACAGAGGGTAGCGGTTCATTGAGGGGCGCGGTGAGAATAAGGAAAAACACAATACGCAGCTATCTGCTTAGCGCTGCATTTGATTGCAAGGCTGTCACAAAACACCTGCATAGGCAGGAGGAGTTTGTGGCAGCCTTTTGAAGCGAATGCTTTTATAGCGACTTGATCGTACCTTTAGGCAAGGTCGCCGTCACTGCATTTTTTTGTACTGTAATTTCAACACCGTTAGCAATCTCAATGTCAACATAAGCGTCGTTGACTTTGGAAACTTTGCCGAGAATGCCGCCATTGGTGACGACTTCATCGCCTTTTGCCATGGCTGCTAGCAAATTACGATGCTCTTTCTGCCGCTTCATTTGCGGGCGGATCATGATGAAATACAAGACAGCAAACATCGCGATGAGAGGCAAAAAATTCATCAGACTAGATTCGATGCCGGTAGCGCCGGCGCTTGCGCCTTGAGCGAAAGCATGGGTAATAAACATGCTAAATCTCCATAAATGGGTGGTCAAAATGGTTGGGCATTCTACCATCGAGTGTGCATTTTATATACATTTGTATATAAAATGCACCGATGTTGTATGCGCGTATCACTTTGCCTCTAGTTTTAAGCGAGCATTGTTGTGACAGTCATGCTGTGCTTATGATTAGATGGCAAAAGTCTTCAGCAAACGCTTTATAACACGCCACGCGCGCGCTCTGCGTGAAATTTTTGCACAAACGCGCTAAATGTGCGTGAGCCAATGGCGGTGCGCATTTCATGCATTAACTCAAGGTAATAATGCAAATTATGGAGCGTGTTGAGCCGTGCGCCCAGGATTTCGCCAACCCGATGTAAATGATGTAAATAGGCGCGCGAAAAATGGCGACAGGTATAGCAGGCACAGCTTTCGTCGAGCGGACGTGGATCATGGCGGTGCGCGGCATTCTTGATTTTTAGGTCGCCAAATCGAGTGAAGAGCCAGCCATTACGCGCGTTGCGAGTTGGCATCACACAATCGAACATATCAATTCCTGCGGCGACACCAGCGACTAAATCTTCCGGTGTCCCCACCCCCATCAGGTAATGCGGTTTATCGGCGGGCAAGCGCGGGCCGACATGATTCAGGATGCGCTTCATTTCCTCTTTGGGCTCACCGACGGAGAGCCCACCAATCGCATAGCCATCAAAATCCAGTTCAGTTAACCCTGCAAGCGATTCGTCGCGCAAAGCTTCATGCATGCCGCCTTGGACAATCCCAAATAATGCATTGGGGCTGTTGAGTTGCTTAAATTCGTTGATTGAACGGCGCGCCCAACGCAACGACAAGCGCATTGAGTTGGCGGCTTCCGCTTGAGTCGTGAGCACGTCGGCAGTTGCATATGGCGTACATTCATCGAATTGCATCGCGATGTCTGAATTCAGTTTGTGCTGCACTTGCATCGATACTTCAGGCGATAAAAAAAGGCGATCGCCGTTAATCGGCGAGGCAAAGGTGACCCCCTCTTCGGTAATTTTGCGTAAGGCGCCCAGGCTAAACACCTGAAAGCCGCCGGAGTCGGTAAGAATCGGTTTTTGCCAGCCGATAAAGCGGTGCAAACCACCATGGGCGGCGATTGCCTCCAACCCTGGTCTTAGCCATAAATGAAACGTGTTGCCAAGAATAATTTGTGCTTCGATGTTGTCAAGCTCATGCGGTGAGAGGGACTTGACTGCACCATAGGTGCCCACCGGCATAAAAATGGGCGTCTCAATCGTGCCGTGATTTAATTGTAGGCGGCCGCGGCGCGCATGGCCGTCGGTATTCAGTAAGTTAAAATTTAGCATGGTAGTCGAGTTAAAAACATGGCATCACCATAGCTGAAGAAACGATATCGTTGGCTGATGGCATGCTGGTAGGCCAGGCGCACGGTGTCAATGCCGGCAAAGGCACTCACTAGCATGAGTAAAGTCGATTTAGGTAAATGAAAATTCGTCACCAGTTGATCGACTAAGCGAAAGCGATAGCCCGGCGTGATAAAGATATCTGTTTCGCCACTGCCGGCGCGGAGCAGATGGGGGCGGGCCTCTTCCGGGTCGCTAGCATGAGCCGCGGCTTCAAGTGCGCGCAGTGAGGTGGTGCCCACCGCAATCACCCGCCGTCCGGCGGCGCGAGTGTGCGCAATGGCATCGACCAGCGACTGCGGTATGTGATACCACTCGCTATGCATGCGGTGTTGTGCAAGATTTTCCGTGCGCACAGGCTGGAACGTGCCAGCGCCAACGTGCAGCGTAAGGGTTGCGCGCTGTATGCCGCGCGCGTCAAGCTGGGCCAGCAGCGCTTCATCAAAATGCAAGCCGGCAGTGGGCGCCGCCACCGCGCCTGGATTGGTGGCATAAACGGTCTGGTAACGGACTGCATCCGTTGCATCGGCATCATGCGTAATATAAGGTGGCAGCGGTAACCGCCCATAGCGTTCGATGAGGCTCAGACAGTCGGCAGGAAAGTGCAGCGTATAAAAAGGCGCATAAGCATCCAACTGCGATGGCGGATTAGACTCATCAGCGTGAGCTTCAAGCGGCTCGCCGATGGTCACCTCAAAGGCATCGGCCAGGTGTAGTGTGCTCCCTATCGCGGGGCGCTTACTGGCACGCACTTGCGCCAGCGCCGTATGCGTGCCAATAATACGCTCAATGAGTACTTCGACCTTACCGCCACTTGCCTTGTGCCCGAAAAAACGGGCTTTAAGTACTTTAGTGTCATTAAATACAAGCAGATCGCCTGCGGCAATACAAGCAGGTAATTCGGTAAAGTGTCGGTCAATACAGTGCGCTGGTGTGCGTGAATTATCGACCTCAAGCAAACGGCTGGCGCTTCGGTTAGCAAGGGCCGTTTGGGCAATTAATTCAGCCGGCAGTTTAAAATCGAAGTCAGAAAGTGTATACATGAAGGGGCCTAAGCCATATAAAGGCCAGGGTAGGATCGGGCATGAAGCCCAATATTGTACTTGTATCTGGTTAAAGTTCTACAGAAAAGGCGGCGATGCCGGCATCTAAAACCTTGTTAAACGAACCGCTGGCGGATGCGGCGCCTGCCGCAACGCCCGCGAGTCTTCCTAAGTCCTCTTCTGGACCTCAAGCAGACAAGCTGATTAAGCTTGGGCTGAGGTGCGCGCTTGATCTGGTCTTGCATTTACCGTTGCGCTATGACGACGAAACCACGCTCACGGCAATTCGCGATCTGCCTCCTGGCGCAAGCGCTCAGGTTGAAGGCGTGATCACTCACCATGAAATTACGTATCGAGGGCGCCGCCAATTGTGCCTGACGTTAACGGATGAAAATGGCGATCCGCTGCTGCTGCGCTTTTTGAATTTTTACGGCTCGCAAGTCAAGCAGCTTGCTGTGGGCGTGCGACTGCGTGCCCGTGGTGAGGTGCGGGATGGTTTTTTGGGGATGGAAATGGTGCATCCAGCGTATCGGATCGTTACCCAAGATGAAGCATTACCGCAAGCGCTGACGCCTATCTATCCAACCTGCGCGGGTTTAAGTCAAGCGTATCTACGCCGAGCGATCAATCATGCGCTGGCTGAGACCCCGTTGCCAGAATTGTTTCCGGATGAGTTGCATGCCGAGATTATCGCGCCGCTGCAATTGCCACCGCTGGCGGCTGCGGTGCGCACGCTACACCATCCGCCTGCTGAGGTTGATGCCACCGCCTTGCTTGAGCGTACGCATCCTGCTTGGATCCGCATCAAATTTGAAGAACTCTTAGCGCAACAATTGTCATTAAAGCGCGCTCACATACAACGGCGCACGCGTTCAGCGCCGGCGTTAGTCGCGGGTCTTTTAGCGGCAGAGCACACCTTGGTGGCGCGCTTATTATCTGCGCTGCCGTTTGCGCTAACCTGCGCTCAGCAGCGTGTGCAAAAAGAAATTAGCGCGGATTTAGCGCTGCCCCATCCAATGCAGCGGCTCTTGCAAGGCGATGTCGGCAGCGGCAAAACGGTGCTGGCAGCACTTGCGGCAGCGCAGGCAATCGACGCCGGCTATCAAGTTGCGCTGATGGTTCCCACAGAACTGCTGGCTGAGCAACATGTGCGCAAGCTACGGGGTTGGTTTGAGCCGCTTGGCATCCATCTCGTATGGTTGACCGCAAGCCTAAAAGCCAAAGAAAAACGCGCCGCATTGACGGCGGCCGCAGTTGGCGATGCGCAGATGATTGTGGGCACGCATGCGATCATTCAAGATAAAGTTGAATTTGCCCGGCTTGGACTGGTGATTATCGATGAGCAGCATCGTTTTGGTGTTGAGCAGCGGCTGGCATTGCGGAGCAAGGCGCAGCATGAGGTTGCTGGTTTAAACTGGCAGCCCCATCAATTAATGATGAGCGCCACGCCGATCCCGCGTACGCTTGCCATGAGCTATTACGCAGATCTTGATGTGTCTACGCTAGATGAGCTTCCGCCTGGCCGCCAGCCGATCGTGACGAAGTTGGTTTCACAAGCGCGGCGCGAAGAAGTGATTGGGCGCGTACGGCAAGCAGCGCTGGCTGGCCGGCAGGTATATTGGGTTTGCCCATTGATCGAAGAAAGCGAAACCTTGCAATTGCAAACGGCAGAGGATACTTTTGCGATGTTATCTGCGGCGCTGCCTGAACTACAGATTGGCTTAGTCCATGGCCGGCTTAAGCCAGCAGACAAGGCTGAGGTGATGGCCGCCTTCAGCCGGAATGAAGTTCAGTTGTTAGTGGCCACCACAGTTATTGAAGTGGGTGTTGATATACCGAACGCATCGCTGATGGTGATTGAGCATGCTGAGCGTTTTGGGCTGTCTCAGCTACATCAATTGCGTGGCCGCACCGGACGGGGAAGCGCAGCTTCCGCCTGTGTTTTGTTATATGCTGGGCCATTGTCCTATACCGCGCGAGCGCGTTTAAATACATTGCGCGAAACGAATGATGGCTTTGAAATTGCGCGGCGTGATCTTGAAATCCGCGGTCCGGGTGAGTTTCTGGGCGCGCGTCAATCTGGTACAGCGATGCTGCGTTTTGCCGATCTGCAGGAAGATCTCTGGCTGATTGAGCCCGCTCAGCGCGCCGCTGACTATTTGCTGCGTAAGCAGCCAGATATCGTGATGCAACACTTAAAGCGCTGGTTAGAGGGGCGAGAGAACTATTTAAAAGTATAAATCCCGTACCCAACTCATGCAGAAAGTGTTCCAGTTTTAGGCTACGCAGTGAGTCCAGCTTAATTGTCTACTCAGCGCGTAGACAATCTTCTCTCCGATTCGTTGGTACTCCTCATTTAGGATCGCTCAAACACCCGGGAAGTGCTGGCTTTAAGAACTCTTGCTTGTGGAGCCGTAGGAGCCCACATCAGGTTTGCACAGCAAGCCAAAACGCGCGATCAAAAAACTATCATTGAATTAAAAAGGGCTATTTCAGGGACAATAAATTAGCCATTCAGCCTAATATTCATTATAGGGGTGTCGTGACAGAATATTTAGTATTCTCAACCTGTTGGCGATTGTCGATAATGCCCCTCCTTCAAACCAATCCACCCGCCCATGCCGATGAAGCATGGAAACATGTTTTGAGCGTTTATTTCAAAAAATTTATGCTTTTCTTTTACCCTGACCTTGCCGAAAAAATCGATTGGACTGCGGGTTATGAGATGCTCGATCAAGAGCTTTTCAAAATTACCTCGGAGTCCATCGTTGGCCCACGACGGGTTGATAAGCTGATGAAGATCCGATCTTTAGATGGGCAAAATTGCCTGGTTTTACTGCACGTTGAAGTTCAAGGCACAAAAGACCCGCACTTTGAAAAACGGTTATTTCAATATTTCTATAGACTGCATGACCTGCACTGCCTACCTACCCTGACGCTAGCCATTTTGTCAGACAAAAACGCTCACTGGCGGCCGAGCAATTATTTAGAGGAGGTTTGGGGCTATCCCGTTTGCAATTTTCAATTTTTGACAAACAAATTGCTTGATTATCGCGGCCAGGAAGCACGGTTACTTGAAACAGCCAATCCATTTGGCACTATCGTAGCGGTTCATCTAGCTGGACTGGAAACCCGTTCTAGGCCAGAGGTGCGCTATGCTGTAAAGCTTGCTTTGACCCGCAAGCTTTACGACAAGGGTTTAGATCGAGAAGCGATTAGTAATTTATACATTTTTATCAATGGGGTCTTGACTTTACCAGAGAATTTAGAAATTCGTTATAATTCATCTATCAAGGAATTAGAGCAGGAGCGCAATATGCGATACGTAACTAGCATTGAACGTCAAGGCAGACAGGAAGGTCTGAAAGAAGGTATAGAACAAGGAATTCAACAAGGTCGCCGAGAAGAAGCGAGTACCATTGTTCAGAATTTGAGAGCGATGGGATCAGACCATGCTTTCATTGAAAAAGCCACTGGGCTGAGTGAGGAAGAAATCGCCACGATTCTTAAGCAAACGCATTAAGGTGACGGGGTAGCTGTGTGTTCAGATGCAAATCTACGTCTGTGCACACCGTTTTCATGCACCAGAAAATAAGCTGCGATCGTTGCCTTCACCACTCCCCCTTTCGGGAAATTCTTTTAAATGCAAAAATCCTTTATAATCTAGGGTTTTCCGTTTACGCCTCCGCGGAAAAATGATAGGGAGAGCCTGCGCTAAAAATATAAGCAGGAAAAACCAGGGGTGGTTTATTTTGGATCAATCATGAAAACATTTTCTGCTAAACCTGCTGAGGTTACGCATAAATGGTATGTGGTTGACGTGAAGGATAAGATTCTCGGTCGTGTCGCCAGTGAAGTGGCGCGCCGTTTGCGCGGTAAGCACAAACCCGAGTTCACTCCGCACGTCGATACCGGCGATTTTATCGTTATCATCAACGCTGGTCAGTTGAAAGTCACTGGCAATAAAGCTACTGACAAAAAGTATTTTCGTCACTCGGGTTACCCGGGTGGTATTTATGAAACAACTTTCAGCAAGATGCAAGAGCGTTTCCCAGGGCGCGCGCTAGAAAAGGCCGTTAAAGGGATGTTGCCTAAAGGCCCGCTAGGGTATGCAATGATCAAGAAACTTAAGATCTATGCAAACGATTCCCACCCGCATACGGCACAGCAGCCGCAAGCCCTAGAAATCTAAAGAGACCGTTATGATTGGAAACTGGAACTATGGCACCGGCCGCCGCAAAAGTGCGGTTGCGCGCGTCTTTATTAAGCAAGGTAGCGGCGCTATCATTGTGAATGACAAGCCAATTGCGGATTATTTCTCGCGTGAAACATCGCTGATGATTGTGCGCCAGCCACTTGAGCTGACCCAACATGGCAAAACGTTTGATGTTAAAGTCAACGTAAGCGGCGGTGGTGAAACCGGTCAAGCGGGTGCAGTGCGTCATGGCATTACTCGTGCGTTAATCGATTATGATCTGACGTTAAAGCCTGCTTTGTCGAAAGCCGGCTTTGTGACCCGAGATGCCCGCGAAGTTGAGCGTAAGAAGGTCGGCTTTCATAAAGCCCGCCGTCGTAAGCAATTCTCGAAGCGTTAATTTATTGGTTGGCACGCAAGTGCTGGTGGAGATTGCTCGAAAAAAGCCGCATAAGCGGCTTTTTTCAAATAATGGACTTTACCTATTCTTACAGAAGCCAGCTACACTATATGCGGATTGTAATATCAGCAGCATTGTGATCGACTTGAGCTGCCTCGCGGCTTTATAATGTCGGAACCCTGTTTTATTTGGAGAAAATGATGAGCGCGGCAATTGAAGTTTCTACAGCGGACATCCCTTCAGCGCCACTAATTTTTACTGATAGTGCGGCGAATAAGGTCAAGCAATTAATTGATGAAGAAGGCAATACAGCACTCAAGCTGCGCGTTTTTGTGCAAGGTGGTGGTTGCTCGGGCTTTCAATACGGTTTTACTTTTGACGAAGAAATCGGAGAAGACGATACCGTGATGGATAAAAACGGTGTTCAGCTACTGATTGATGCGATGAGCTATCAATATTTGGTAGGGGCTGAAATTGATTATAAAGATGATCTGAGTGGTGCGCAGTTTGTGATCAAAAATCCGAATGCATCGACCAGTTGCGGTTGTGGCTCTTCATTTTCTGTCTGATGCCGATCTAAGTGTTGTTTTAAATCTAAAAAATGTCTTCAACTTCTCAGGCCACACGGATGGCGAATGCGATCCGTGTGTTAGCTATAGATGCAGTGCAGCAAGCGAATTCTGGTCACCCTGGCATGCCAATGGGCATGGCTGAAATTGCCGTTGCGCTTTGGCATCGTCATTTAAAACATAATCCAACGAATCCCCATTGGCCTGACCGTGACCGCTTTGTGTTGTCAAATGGACATGGTTCAATGTTGCTGTATGCGCTGCTCCATTTGACCGGCTATGATAATCTGCCAATCGAAGAGTTAAAACGCTTTAGGCAATTGCATAGCAAGACCCCTGGACACCCCGAAGTCGGTATTACGTCAGGGGTAGAGACCACCACCGGCCCACTTGGGCAAGGGCTCGCCAACGCAGTTGGGATGGCGCTTGCTGAGGCGCTGCTGGCGCAAGAATTCAATCATGACGAGATCAAAATCGTCGACCATTACACCTATGCTTTCGTTGGCGATGGTTGCCTGATGGAAGGTATTTCGCATGAAGCCTGTTCATTGGCCGGCACCTTGAAGCTCGCCAAATTGATCGTATTGTATGACGACAATGGGATCTCAATTGACGGGAACGTTGAGCACTGGTTTGCGGATAATACGCCACAGCGCTTTGAAGCCTATGGCTGGCACGTTATTCGTCAAGTCGATGGACACGATGTCGAGGCGGTAGATACCGCCATTGCTGCCGCGAAAAAAGCCGGTAAGCCCACTTTGATTTGTTGCCGCACCGTGATCGGCAAGGGCGCTCCCACTAAAGCGGGGGGGCATGATGTCCACGGCGCTCCGTTAGGTGCAGTTGAGATCGCGGCCACTCGGATAGCGCTGGACTGGCCGTTTGAGCCTTTTGCCATACCTGCTGAAGTTTATGCTGCTTGGGGCGCGCGTGACCGTGGCGCTGAAGCAGAAGCTAACTGGCGCGAGCGCTTTGACGCTTATCGCACGAAGTATCCGCAGCAAGCGCTTGAGTTTATGCGCCGCATCAACGGCGAACTGCCGGCTAACTGGCCTGAGGCAACCCGCGCCTTCATCGCCGGCACGTATGCCAAAGCCGAAACCATCGCGACTCGCAAAGCGTCACAGCAGACTATTGACGGCCTGGCTGCGATCCTGCCCGAATTGCTCGGCGGCTCAGCAGATTTGACCGGGTCAAATTTGACCAACTGGAAAGCGGCAGTACCCGTGCGTGCGACTGAACATGGCGTGCAATTCGGCCATCATATCAATTATGGCGTGCGTGAATTCGGCATGAGCGCAGTCTTGAATGGCATTGCATTGCATGGCGGTTATCGGCCGTTTGGCGGCACTTTCTTGACCTTTTCCGACTACAGTCGCAATGCGCTTCGTGTCGCGGCCTTAATGAAGGCGCGTTCGATCTTCGTGTTTACACATGACTCAATCGGCTTAGGTGAAGATGGCCCAACGCATCAGCCAGTCGAGCACCTCGCCAGCCTACGCTTGATTCCGCAGTTGGATGTGTGGCGTGCAGCCGATACCGTTGAGACCGCGGTAGCATGGGTACACGCCATTGAGAGACAAGGACCCAGCTGTCTGGTATTTAGCCGTCAGAATTTACCCTTTATTGCGCGGAGCGATGCGCAGATTGAGAACATCGCTAAAGGTGGCTATGTGCTGCGTGATTGGAATGAAGAGATCGTTGCACACAAGTTGATTCTGCTGGCTACTGGTTCAGAAGTTGAGCTAGCGTTAGCGGCCATTGAGCCACTTGCGCGCGTCGGCATTGCGGCGCGTATCGTATCCATGCCTGCAACCACCGTGTTTGACCGGCAATCGGCAGATTGGCGCGAATTGGTATTACCCAAAGGGGTGATGCGTATGGCGATTGAGGCGGGCGTAAGCGATTACTGGCGCAAATACGTTGGCCTGGAAGGTGACGTGATTGGCCTTGATACGTTTGGCGAGTCAGCACCGGCGGCGGCCCTCTTTGAGCATTTCGGTTTTACGGTAGACAATATTGTCAAAAAGGCGCGCGCTTTGTTGAGCTAGCGGCATTGACACAATGGTTTGTGCGTATGCCAGCGCTTACTGAACAGATCGCTTGCGAGTCGGTTAATTCATAGAGTAGGTGATGGTGTACGCGCTCGTTATTCACTTAGGTAATCAGGAGAGAAAAAATGACGGTTCGCGTCGCAATTAATGGCTATGGCCGGATTGGCCGCAATACGCTACGCGCATTTTATGAGGCAGGCAAAAAGCACGATCTCGAGATTGTGGCGATTAATGATCTAGGCGATGCCAAGACCAATGCTCATTTGACGCAATACGATACAACCCATCGTCAATTTCCAGGTACGGTAGAAGTCGATGGCGAAAACCTAATCGTCAATGGCGACCGGATTCGAGTGTTGGCTAATCGTAATCCAGCGGCTTTGCCATGGGGCGAGCTTGGGGTCGATGTGGTGCTGGAATGCACGGGGTTTTTTACCAGCAAAGAAAAGGCCAGCGCCCATTTGCAAGGAGGCGCGAAGAAAGTCATTATTTCAGCGCCTGGCGGCAAAGATATGGATGCCACGATTGTGTATGGCGTGAACCATCAGACGCTAAAAAAAGAGCATACTGTGATTTCAAATGCATCGTGCACGACCAATTGTCTGGCCCCTTTGGTTAAGCCATTACATGACAAAATTGGGGTGGTCAACGGTTTGATGACAACCATCCATTCTTATACCAATGACCAGGTACTGACCGATGTGTATCATGAAGACCTGCGGCGCGCGCGTTCGGCCACGCAGAGCATGATTCCAGCTAAAACTGGCGCTGCCTCAGCGGTTGGCTTAGTCCTGCCTGAACTGAACGGCAAGCTTGATGGCTTTGCCATTCGTGTGCCGACGATCAATGTATCGATTGTGGATTTATCTTTTGTGGCAGCGCGTGACACGACAGTGGATGAGGTCAACGCAATTCTAAAAGAAGCCGCTGATGGTCCGCTCAAGGGCATCCTGGCCTACAACACACTGCCGCTAGTTTCGACAGATTTCAATCACCATCCAGCGTCGTCAATTTTTGATGCAACCCTGACTAAAGTATCAGGCCGGCTGGTTAAAGTCTCGAGTTGGTATGACAATGAATGGGGCTTTTCAAATCGCATGCTAGATACAGCAGTGGCGTTTGCAAAGGCGAAGTAAACCCGTTTAAAGCTCAAGTATCCTCAATAAGTTGGCCCATCGCGGCCAACTAAACAGATGAAAATTTCTTGTGCGGGCAGTTTTCTTTACGGCATGAACCATATAAGGAAAGCGAATGCTCGTGCAGGACAAACCCCCGGCTTTGGGCAATCATCTGCTGGCGTCGCTCAATTTCAGGATCGTAAAATTCCTCGACTAAACCACAGTCGACACAAAGCAAATGATCATGATGCGTGCCTTCATTAAGCTCGAATACGGATTTACCTGATTCAAAGTTGCTGCGAATCAGCAACCCGGCTTGTTCAAACTGCGTCAGCACTCGATAAACGGTGGCGAGACCGATATCAAGCTCCTCATTAAGGAGCGCGCGATACACATCTTCAGCGCTCAAATGCCGGATATCACTGTTTTGAAAGATCTCGAGGATCTTCAGGCGTGGTAAGGTCGCTTTGAGGCCGATGCTCTTTAGATCGGAATGATTGGTCATTATTGGATATCAGTCAGGAGTAGAGAGTACAATGCGTATCTTTAATAATAATAGATTTTTGGGCCAAGCAAGGTAATTTATGACCAGTGAAAGAAGCTTCTTTTTGCAGGATGTATAAAGGGATAAGTCTCTTATAGCCTTTCGCCGGTCATCAGTTTCAACTCTCTATTTAGTCAAAGTTTTTAACATGAAATCGTTTCTTTTCACGTCCACTTGCCAACGCCGATTTGATTTGCCCCATATCATAAGGCGGTCGATGGCAATAGCGTGCGCTACGTTGTTGACGGCTTGCTCGACCTATGACAGCACAACTCAACGCATCGTCCAGCGCATTACACCCTATCAGATTACGATTGTACAGGGCAATTTTATTTCTCGCGAGGCAATTGCTAAGCTACACGCCGGCATGGGGCGAGAGCAGGTGCGCGCAGTATTGGGTACGCCACTTGTCACGGATATGTTCCACTCAGAGCAGTGGGATTATATTTTTTACTTTAAGCGTGGCGCCAATACAGTGGTGCAACAACGCCATTTGGTGGTTTATTTTGAGGGTGATCGCTTGTTGCGCTGGACTGGCGGAGAAGATTTGCCCTCTGAATATGAGTTGCTGGCTGAGATCGATGGTGATCGACATGCAAATACGCGTAGCAAACAAGGCGCGGCGGCTGGCTCACACCGTGCAGGCAGCTAATGGGCGCGCTTAAAATTGCTTTGACGGGCGCTTCTGGGCGCATGGGCCGCATGCTGATTGAGACAATCCTGGCTACGCCCAGTGTGCAGCTCGTGGGCGTGTATGAGCGCACGAATAATGCGTTGGTAGGGCAAGATGCTGGAGCTTTCTTAGGTCAATCTACAGGGGTGGCCGTCTCTAATGATCTCGACGCGGTATTAGCGCCGGCTGAATACTTGATTGACTTTACGCGTCCAGAAGGTACCCTCGCCAATTTGAACCTAGCCTGTCAGTACGGTGTAAAGTTGGTGATTGGCACGACCGGGTTTACGCCCGCTCAGCAGGCCGAGTTGGCCGCGGCCGCGACTAGAGTGCCGCTGGTGCTAGCGCCGAATATGAGTGTTGGCGTAAATGTGACTTTTAAGCTGCTGGAGTTGGCTGCGCGTTCTTTCGCCAGCGGTTATGATATTGAAATTATTGAGGCGCATCACCGGCATAAAGTCGATGCGCCATCAGGCACTGCCCTGAAGATGGGTGAAATCGTAGCGCATGCATTGGGCCGTGACTTAGCGGAAGTGGCGGTGTATGGCCGCGAAGGGGTTACCGGAGCGCGCGACCCCGCGACGATTGGTTTTGCAACCGTGCGCGGCGGTGATATTGTGGGCGATCATACGGTGCTGTTTGCGGGCCTCGGCGAGCGCATTGAAATTACTCATAAATCATCTAGCCGCCTGAGCTATGCGCAAGGTGCGCTACGGGCGGCGCATTTTTTGGCGGATAAGCCAAATGGTCTATTTGATATGCAAGATGTGCTTGGTTTGCGTTGATTAGCGCTCAACTAGTATAATTATCTACTGCGCAGCGGTTACGCTATTTCATAGAATTTCCCGGTTACTTTATTAGAATACCTTACCTGTTATGCAAGAAAAATATATTCCTACCGAAGTTGAAGCGGCGATGCAACGTCATTGGGCTCAACACAATGTATATCAGGCAAGCGAAGCGGCCCCCCGGGATAAGAAATTTTATTGCGTGTCGATGCTGCCTTATCCTTCTGGTAAGTTGCATATGGGGCATGTGCGCAACTATACAATCAATGATGTGATGGCCCGCTATCTACGGATGAAAGGCTTCAATGTATTAATGCCGATGGGCTGGGATGCCTTCGGCATGCCCGCAGAAAATGCGGCGATGGCCAATGGCGTGGCGCCGGCGCAATGGACCTATGACAATATTGCCTACATGAAACAGCAAATGCAGGCGATGGGCTTGGCCATAGATTGGTCGCGCGAATTTGCAACCTGCGAGCCGGATTACTACAAATGGAATCAGTGGCTGTTTTTGAAGATGCTTGAGGCGGGCATCGTCTACAAAAAAACCGGTACCGTGAATTGGGATCCGGTTGATCAAACCGTATTGGCGAATGAACAAGTTATCGATGGCCGCGGCTGGCGCTCAGGCGCGGTCGTTGAAAAACGTGAAATCCCAATGTACTACATGCGGATTACGCACTATGCGGGCGAGTTATTAGACGCACTCGATGATCTGGGCTGGCCAGAGCGGGTTAAGCTGATGCAGCAGAATTGGCTAGGTAAAAGTAGCGGAGTGAATATCAGCTTTCCCTATCAACTCGATGGGGAACAAAAGCTGTTACGGGTTTTTACCACGCGCGCCGATACGCTGATGGGCGTGACCTTTTGTGCGATAGCTGCCGAACATCCGCTGGCGCTGCACTTAGCGCAAAGCCGGCCAGAATTGCAGGCTTTTATTGATACCTGCAAATTAGGTGGCAGTGCCGAAGCCGATCTGGCAACTCTTGAAAAGAAAGGTGTCGCCACAGGTTTTTTCGTGCAGCATCCACTGACCGGGCAAGATATCGAAGTATGGCTAGGTAATTACGTGTTAATGAGCTATGGCGAAGGCGCGGTGATGGGGGTGCCAGCGCATGATGAGCGTGATTTTGCGTTTGCGCTTAAATATGGTCTGCCGATTAAGCAAGTGATTGCGGTCAATGAGCAACCTTACTCTCATACCGACTGGGCCGATTGGTATACAGATAAAGAAAATGGCGTCTGCGTAAATAGCGGAAAATACAATGGCTTGGGCTATGAGCAGGCGGTCAAGGCGATGGTTGCTGACTTAGCCGCACTCGGCCTTGGTGAGCAACGTGTGGTATGGCGTTTGCGCGATTGGGGTATTTCGCGGCAGCGCTATTGGGGCACGCCGATTCCGCTGATTCATTGCGCTGCATGTGGTGAAGTCCCTGTGCCAGAGGCGGATTTGCCCGTTGTCTTACCGGAAGATTTAGTGCCAGATGGCAGCGGCAATCCGCTGGCCAAATCAGCGGCTTTTGTGAATTGCAGCTGCCCTAAATGCGGTGCGCCTGCCCGTCGCGAAACCGACACGATGGATACCTTTGTCGATTCATCCTGGTATTTCTCGCGCTATACCTGTCCGGCTGCGCAAATCAATGGCCAACCGTCGATTGTCGATGCGCGCACCGAGTATTGGATGCCGATGGACCAATATATCGGTGGTATTGAGCATGCGATTTTGCATTTGTTGTATTCTCGTTTTTGGGCCAAAGTGATGCGCGATCTCGGCCTGGTGACGTTTTCTGAGCCGATAAAAAATTTACTGACACAGGGCATGGTGCTCAACGAAACTTTTTATCGTGAAACTGCTGCTGGCAAACGCACCTGGTTTAACCCGACTGAAGTAACCTTAAGCCGTGATAGTAAAGGCCGGCCTTGTGGCGCCGTGCTCAACGCGGATGGCTTACCGGTGGTCGTGGGGGGCATTGAGAAAATGTCCAAATCAAAACATAACGGCGTTGACCCACAAGTATTGATTGACCAGTACGGCGCAGATACGGCACGTTTATTTATCATGTTTGCCGCGCCTCCCGAGCAACAGCTTGAATGGTCGAGTGCCGGGGTCGAGGGGGCGAGTCGCTTTTTACGCCGGCTGTGGACATTTGGTTATGCCCAGGCTGAATCAATGGCGCGCGCCACCTCGTTGAGCGTGGCCTCCAGCACCTATTTGGCTCGTTTAACTGAAGCGCAAAAGGCATTGCGCCGCGACATTCATCGCATCTTGACGCAAGCTGAATTTGACTATCAGCGCGTTCAGTACAATACCGTTGTCTCGGCTGCCATGAAAATGCTCAAGGCGCTTGAAGCTGCAACCGAGGCCCAAGCGGGTGAGGCCACCGAAATATGGGGTCTAGTGGTGCGCGAGGGATATGGCATTTTGCTGCGCGTATTGTACCCAGTGGTACCGCATATTGCTTGCACCTTGTGGGATGCGCTTGGATTTAACGCTGAATTTGGCTGCGCGCTATTAGATGCGCCTTGGCCTGAGATTGATCAGGGCGCGCTGGAGGAAAGCGAGATCGAGTTAGTGTTGCAGATTAACGGTAAGGTACGAGGCGCGCTCACCATGGCCAAAGAGGCCTGCCGTGATGAGATTGAGCAAGCAGCGCTCGCGCATGAGGTGTTTAAGCGCTTTGCGAATGGCCAGATGCCAAAGAAAGTGGTGGTGGTGCCTGGGCGTCTTGTTAATCTGGTGATTTAAGGGGCTTTTTATGTTGAGCACCCGCGTGGCCGTTGTGCCCATCCTCCTCATCTCGATCTTGCTAGCGGCGTGTGGCTTTCAGCTTAAAGGCCAGCAGGATTACGCTTTCAAGCGCCTGTATATCGAGTCCTCTGGCACCGCCAGTCCGTCGATGATCGTGCGTGTGAAGCGGATGATTCAGACCGGCAGCGATACGGCTATCGTCGCTGCAACGCATGATGCCGATGCGATCCTGTCGGTCTCCGCCGCGCGCAATCAGCGCGCTCTAAGCTTGACGGCTCAAGGGGTGGTTGAAGAATATGAGCTGGCTACGTCGGTGGTTTATGCGCTCACCAGCACGGACGGCACGGTTCTGATCCCAACCAGTATGATTCGATTGAATCGTGCGATGACCTATAATGACCGGTATGCGTTGGCCAAACAAGCTGAATCTGAATTGTTGTATCGCGATATGGAAAATGATGCGACGGATCAATTAATGCGTCGTTTGGCCTTGGTGCATACCCTTAAGCCTGCACAATAGCTCGATACCTGCTTGACTCAACAAGAAACCCATGCAACTGCGCGCTGATTCGCTCGCTAGCCATTTACGCAAGGAGCTTGCAAAGCTTTACATTGTATATGGCGATGAGCATCTTCTCATGCAAGAAACACTGGATGCCATTCGCGCCGTTGCGCGCGCGGCAGCTCATACGGATCGCTCGATTTTTACGGTGGAACGTGGCTTTGATTGGAGCGCGTTGCTCGGCGCCAGCCAAGCCATGTCACTGTTCGGTGAGCGCCAATTGCTTGAAGTGCGCATTCCAAGCGGCAAGCCAGGCAAGGAGGGCGCCGAAGCGCTAAAAATACTAGCGGCTGAATCTCATCCTGATAGAGTGGTCTTGATTACCTTGCCTAGACTGGATGCCGCCACGCAAAAAACCGCGTGGTTTACGGCTTTGCTCGCAGCCGGGGTCGCTATCCGCATTGATCGTGTTGAGCGCGCGTTGCTGCCGAACTGGATCAGCCAGCGTCTGACCGCTCAGGGCCAGCAGATGCCGCCTGGTGAAGCCGGGCGGCAGGCATTGCAGTTGATTGCGGAGCGAGTCGAAGGTAATTTGCTGGCGGCTCATCAAGAAATTCAAAAACTTGGGCTGCTCTATCCTCCAGGCGAGCTTAGCGTCGAGCAAATCCGCGAGGCGGTATTAAATGTGGCTCGTTATGATGTCTTTAAGCTGAATGAGGCCATGCTCGTAGGCGATGTGCGGCGGCTCACCACCATGCTGGAGGGTTTGCGCGGCGAAGGCGAAGCTTCTATGCTGGTATTATGGGCATTAGTTGAGGAATTGCGGGTGCTGCTGCAGCTTAAGCGCGGCGTGGCCGCTGGTCGGCCGCTCAGTACCTTGCTGCGTGAGCAGCGCGTATGGGGGCCGCGCGAGAAGCTCATAGGTCCTGCGTTAGCGCGCGTGAGCGAAGAAGTGCTGGTCGCGGGCTTAGCTTTTGCGGCGCGCCTAGATCGTCAAATGAAAGGACTCACGCGTCTTTTTGCCAATGAACCGCCGCAGGCTTTGCCACCTGCGGATCTGTGGCATGGCCTCTTTGAGTTGGCGATGATGGTAGCGCTGCCGAATCAATCAAGGGTAGGCCAAAGCCGGGAATAATATGAATATTGATCACTATATGACCGATCTCGGTCAACGCGCTCGCACCGCTTCACGTGCCATGGCGCGAGCCACAACGGCGGCCAAGAATAATGCACTAGCGACGATTGCCTCGGCGCTTGAGCAAGACATTACGGGGTTAAAAGAAGCCAATGCACGCGATTGTGCGCAGGCGCAAGAAAAAGCCTTGGATGCAGCCTTTATTGATCGCCTAACCCTGTCCGATGCAGCGCTGCGCACAATGATTGCTGGTCTGCGGCAGGTACTCTCGTTGCCAGACCCGATTGGCGAAATCAGCGAACTCAAATCCCGCCCAAGTGGCATTCAGGTTGGCCGGATGCGCGTGCCACTTGGCGTGATTGGCATCATTTATGAAGCTCGGCCGAATGTCACCATTGACGCCGCGGCACTGTGCCTGAAAGCCGGTAATGCGGTGATTTTGCGGGGCGGCTCGGAGGCGCTCAATAGCAATCTGGCGCTTGCCCGTTCAATTAGTAGCGGGCTCGCCGCCGCCGGCTTGCCGGCCGATGCCGTGCAAGTAGTCGCGACGGCTGATCGGGCCGCGGTGGGCAAATTGGCGACGATGACTGACTATATCGACGTGCTGGTGCCGCGTGGCGGCAAGAGTTTGATTGAGCGCTTAATGCGCGAAGCGCGCGTGCCCATGATCAAGCACCTAGATGGTGTGTGCCATGTATACGTCGATAGTGCGGCCGACCTGACCAAGGCCCTAGCGGTTTGCGACAATGCAAAGACGCAGCGCTACGGCACTTGTAACACGATGGAGACGCTATTAGTTGCCGCTAGTATAGCGGCCACCGTCCTGCCGCCGCTATGCCGGCTGTATCAGGATAAAGCCGTCGCCTTACGCGTCTGTGCGCGCAGTCGTACCGTGCTTGAGCAAGCCGGGATTACTTCTCTGGCCGATGCAACTGAAGCAGATTGGCGTGCCGAATACCTTGCCCCTATTTTGGCAATTCGTATTGTCGATGATCTAGAGGCTGCCATTGACCATATTAATACTTATGGCTCAGCCCACACAGATGCCATCGTGACCGAGCATTATGACCATGCGCAACGCTTTTTGCGCGAAGTGGACTCGGCCAGCGTTCTAGTGAATGCTTCAACCCGGTTCGCCGATGGTTTTGAATATGGACTTGGCGCAGAAATCGGCATCTCAAATGACAAGCTGCACGCGCGCGGACCGGTTGGCTTAGAGGGTTTAACGTCGTTGAAATATATTGTGTTAGGTCACGGCGAAGGCAGGCGCTAAAAAGAAGAGAGATATTTAGTCAGGTCTGGCATAATATCCGGCCTAGTGATCCCCGATATTTATTTTTTGACGTTTGGTGTCTGACAAACTTAGTGTGCTGCAAGGCCTGTCAGCTGGCGTCTTTTTTAAAAGATACTCATGCTTTGGATTAAATCGTTACATGTTGTTTTTGTTGCATCGTGGTTTGCGGGCCTGGCTTACCTGCCACGGATTTATATGAATCTGGCGCAAGAAACCGAGCCGGCAGCGATCAAACGTTTGCTGCTGATGGCTCGTAAGCTGTTTCGCTTTATGACGATTATTGCCGTACCCGCGCTTGGCTTTGGCCTTTGGTTATGGCTGGTGGTTGGGATTGGCCTGGAAGGCCCAGGTAATGGCTGGATGCATACGAAGCTAAGCATTGTTGCGCTGCTGATTGCTTATCATATTACCTGTGGCAAGTTGCTAGCGGTCTTCGAGCAAGGGCGTAATCAACGTAGCCAATGCTGGTATCGAGGGTTTAGTGAGTTGCCGGTGTTGGGCTTGCTGGCAGCTGTACTTTTAGTGGTTTTCAAACCGTTTTAAAGTGTATTGTAGCGTCGCTCCCACTGGGTCATCCCCACCAAGCCTCTGACTCTTGCATCATAGCATCCTCTCTCAGGCTAGATCAGAGCCCCGCCATCCGATCGCGTTTCGATTCAATTGGAATCATCGTATGGTGAGGCTATTGTGTATTTTACGTGCCTAGAAATAACCACAATAAAAATTCAAAAATGAGTATGAACTCTAAATAATTTATATGGCACAGAACTAAAAAGGAGAATGGGTTATGGGTATGTATAGCGTTAATCCCAAAAAATCACCTGGCTTGACCAGCGGGGTGATGTTGGTGATCGCCACGGTGGTAGGCGGCGGTATGTTTTCCTTGCCGATCGCCATGGCCGGCGTCTGGTTTGTTAACGGGGCAATTATCCTTATTTTAGTTGCCTTAATGATGCTGATGACTGGCTTGCTGTTACTGGAAGTCAATCTTCATTTCAAGCCCGGTGCGAGTTTTAATACTTTTACCACTGAGTTGCTGGGTAAAAAATGCAGTGTGCTCGTTGGCGCCTCTTTTATTTTCGTGCTGTATATTCTGACCTATGCTTATATTTCCGGCTCTTCGGCAGTACTCTCTCAGACCCTAATTAAATATGCTGATATATCGCTGCCGGTGAGTTTGTTGGTGATGATCGTCAGTTTTATGGTCGGTCTGATTGCTTGGTATAGCTCGCTGTGGGTTGGCCGGATTGTTACTGTACTGACTTTCGGTAAGTTTATTGCTTTTTTTGCTACCTTTTCCGGTATGGTCAGTCATATTGAAATAGCTAAAGTTTTAGATTCGGCCTCGGTCGCGCTCAAAGACACTCACTATTTTCCGTATGTGTTGATGACCTTGCCCTTCTGTATTATTTCGTTTGGTTTTCACGGTAACATGCCTAGCTTATTGAGATTGTATGGCAAATCCGGCATCCGTAACATCACGCGTTCTATTATTATCGGCATGGCAGTTTCGCTTCTGCTTTATATCTTCTGGCTGCTAGTCACCATGGGCAATATTAGCCGCGCCGAGTTTCCCCAGATTATCGCCAAAGGCGGCAACGTCGATACCTTTGTCGGAGCGCTCGACGGTGCTTTGAACAGCAAGTACATGGATTTGATTTTGACGTTTTTTGGGAATTTTGCCGTAGCGAGTTCAATGTTGGCGGCAACATTAGGGCTGTTTGACTATATCGCCGACCTATTTAATTTCAAAAATGATCATGTCGGACGATTTAAAACCGCCGTTATCACCTATTTGCCTCCGGCGGTAATCTGTTCTTTTTATCCTAATGGTTTTATTTATGCGATTGGTTATGCCGGGCTCGCTTTCACTATCTGGAGCGTGATCTTACCGCCGTTTTTGGTAAAAAGCGCGCGCAAGCGTTACGCGCAGGCAATATATACTGCGCCCTGCAATAATCTGATGCTCAACCTGATTATTGTCTGCGGCTTTATCGTTTACCTTACGGTAATTATGAATATGTTTGGTTGGTTGCCAGTCTTCAAGTAAAGCTGTAGGTAGTGGCCGCATAGAGCAGAAAATGCCTCAGCGCAATTGTAAGGGACGGATTTAAGAGGTCAAACTTCGTAATAGTCGGCTGCGTGAGGCGAATGTAAGGGGCACGCAGATATCCCCCTTGAATTTGATAGATTTTATAAGTAGTATTCCCAAACAAGCGCACGCTCTCCCCCTGCAATATCCGAAATCACATTCGCCAACTGTATGTTCATTTGTGCCAAAGCTTTCTGGAGTTGACTACTTTTCGCGGACACTTCTCGAGAGCAAGAGAATGCGCAGCTGATCGAGGGCATTCGTGCCATTCATGCTAAGTCAGATGCTTGATTCATGCTCCAAGTGATAGATATAGGGTCATTGGGTTATCACGGCAGGGGATAAATCCGTAATGTTCATAAAACGACTTGGCGTCCTCCCCCTTTGCATCGACGACCAGTGCATACGCGGCCACATGTTTCTTCGCTTCTAAGCAGCGCTCAACTGCGCACCCAACGAGGAGACGTCCCAGTCCACGACCGCGATGGGCCGAATGTGCCGCTAAACGTCCTAGACGAAAGCACGGCACCGGATAACGCGGTAATTTTTGTTGTGTACGCTCATCCATCTGAACTGCATCGATTTGAGCGGCGCTTAAACTGTAGTAGCCTAGTATGGTTTTTGGCATGTCCGTATCGACCAGCACCCGCACCACAGCAATGCCCTTTTTGCTTTGCTGAACAGCGAAGTGATGAAGGTATTTATCAAGCTCGACAATACCAGAGGTAAAGGCTTGGCGGTCATGGCGATGGGGATCGAGCAATTGCTCTTCAAGCACGCCGAACCCCTCGCGCAACACTCATTGCGTTTTGCAACGCGGCATTAGGCGCAAATGCGTCATTAAGCGCCAACGTAAATGCCTGAAAATCCTGAGCTGACATCGTGATGCGGGACTCCCGATCTAACAGTTCTCGCGCTTTTTCTTTGGCTGCGGTGCGTACGAATGCTGCCATCGTGGTGCCAACTAAGGCCGCAGCGCGAGAAACAACATTCTTTTCTTCTACATCCATTTTCAAATCAAATCGAGCAATGGCGGACATAACAATCTCCTAAAGTACGGTTAAATTCCGTATACGGCAATATACCGTACAAATAACTGGCAAGCAAGTGCCACTTTTAAAAAAACGAAGTATGCCGATCAAAAATCAAATTTTTAGATGGAAGGTTGCGGAACGTAGGTTTAAATTACTTGATTTTGTCATTTCCATCACCTAAGCTAAATTTATAGTTGTCTTGAAAGAAAAATAATCACCTTATCCTATAGTTATATGTTCTTTTTTTTGAGATATAAATCATTGGAAGCCTATTAATTCATAGTCATTGGCTAATTCATTCAAATTGGGATTTGTTTTAGTTATTTTTTAGTTCAAGGAGATAGGAATGGGTGCCGTAGAAAGTGTTCTTCGTGAAGTAGAGAAAGTAACCATAAGGCCTTTGGGCGAAGTGGCGCGGGAAGTTGAGAAAGTGACGGTAAGGCCCTTAGGGGACGTCGCACGCGGTGTAGAGAAGGTGACGATTAGGCCCTTAGGAGAAGTCGCCCGTGGCGTAGAGAAGGTGACGATTAGACCTTTAGGCGAGATCGCGCGTGAATTAGAGAAAGTAACCATAAGGCCCTTAGGAGAAGTCGCGCGTGGCATAGAAAAAGTGACGATAAGGCCGTTGGGGGAGATTGCCCGTGATTTGGAAAGAGCGTTAGTAAGGCCTTTAGGAGGGATTGCAAGTAGAACCGTTTTGCTCATGGAGCGATTGATACATGTAGTCGAGCATAAATCATCTATGGGACCAAACATAGACGATAGACAGGCTTATAAAGAAACTCTGGATGAAATGGCTGCAGAGGTGGGGCAATTGCGAGAAGATATAAATGAAGCAGTAACCGAAACCCCGCCAGCCGAAACAGATAATCTAAGGTTTTTAGGTGAAATAGATAGATTGGCGGGTATCCTAGGGAACAATGTAGGGCAACTTCAAGATAATGAAGAAATTTTGCAAAGTAATGAAGAAGTTCTTCAAATAAATGCAGAGCTTATTGAAGACCGTGAAGCGGCTCGTCGAGATAACCAGGAACTTGTCGCTGAAAATCAGAATCTTAGGGAGCGGTTAAATTTTTTAGAGGCTAGAATTTTTGAGGCTATGACAGAGGAAAATAATAGTACTCAATCAGATGCTTATACTAGTGATAGTAATGAAGGTTATGATGGCCATATTCCTCAAGCAAATTTTGCTTAATTCATTTTTTTCATTATCACTTTTATGATAATGAAAAATTTAAACTGCTATTAAAATGATGATGCGACCTATTTTTATTTCAATACTATTATTTAGTATCCCTTTTATAAGCTGTGGTGGTGATAATAAGGGAGGGGATAATGCCAGTTTCGCCCAGCAACCGCCTACGCCAGGGGTTAGTAAGGGAGAAATAAGATCCTTAGCAGAAATTACAGATGACCTAGAAAAAGTGACCATTGATTCCTATGTTGTAGATGGCGACCAAGACCCTTTGGGAAATATAGCATGCGACTTAAAAAAATCTCTGCCTAAACCTTTAGGGGAGTTTTCTAGCAAGCTGATCTTGCTGAATAAACGTTTAATAACGGTATTTAAACGTGGCTTGTATATGGGCAATCGGGAAAGTGTTCTCAATCAAATCTTGGACGATGCACTAAAATTAAAATTAGAGATTAATGAAACGGTATCGACAATATCAGGAACTGAAGATAATAGATTGGAATTTCTACAAGGATTGAGTAGGGCAGTTGAAAAAACCCGAGTCAATACGGTATCTCTTGATAAAAAGTGGAAAGAAATTACTGAGCATGATGCAGCACTTCAATATAATCTAAGTCTTGTATCTGAACAAGAAGACCTAAAGAAAAAAATTAAATTTAAATCTGATTTATTGACAGCTACAAAATTAATGTATGAGCTTATAAGAAAGTTGAGTTAATTGTAATAGGCTGTGTACGGGTGTGACACTCATTTCCGCTCCTGCTTGTCCCCATGCCACTCTCACAAATAGCAACTTGCTTAGGGTGCACTCACTATTACTAACGCCGCCTCTGGATTATGCTGGCAACGTACAGAGTTGATGGGTTTTAAAAAAACACCCATTCACCCTTCTTTATCTCAAAAGGGTGAATAGGTCTTATGCCATCGCTGATTAAAGCAATTTTTAATCAATGATTCCAAATTGTTCTAAGATATTTTGCGTAGTATTTTAAATTGCTCTAAGACGCTTTGCGTAGTTCGCGCGGGGTAAATTTGATCACCGAATGCGTCGGGTGGCTTGTGTTTGATCTAATATTTGTAGGAGCCTTTTCTTCTGTCTCAAAGAAAAAACGTTTCTCGCCAAAAGCCGGCACTAAGCCATCTAGCCACGTGGCCTTTGGGTCGAATTTCGCATAGAAAGGCCGGCGTACCCAATCTGGGTTGCGGGCTTGCAGAAACTGTAGCGCAAATACCTTTTCGTCGCGAATATTCACGATACCATCTACCACCACTTTACCCGGAAACGCGCTCATTGACGGGCCGCGCACGGTGCGAGCTAGACCAGAGACGGTTTGATAAGCTGCCTGAAAAATCTCATACGCTTTGGCCAGCGGCATTTGAAAATATTCATGGGGTCCGGTATCGCGCTCAACAAACATATAGTACGGAATGGCCCCTAGGCGAACGCCGAGTGTCCATAATTCGGCCCATGCTTTAGCGTCGTCATTGATGTGGCGGATTAATGGAGACTGCATCCGCACCGTAGCGCCGGTTGACAGAATACGCTTAAGCGCTTTTTGCGCCATCTCTTGGCGCAATTCAACCGGGTGATTGTAATGGCCCATGAGTGCCAGGTTTTTACCTGCCTTGACGACCTTCTCGAAAAGGCGCAATAAATCGTCGGCATCTTTATCAGTTACAAACCGCTGTGGCCAGTAAGCAACCGATTTAGTCCCAATACGAATATTTTGAATATGCTCGAGTTCTGGATCGAGTAGTGGCTCAATGTACCCAGTCAGCGAGCGGGTGTTCATAATGAGGGGATCCCCCCCAGTAATCAGTACATCCGTGACTTCTTTATGTTGCTTGAGATAGGAAACTAATTCGTTTGATTCTCTCGCATCGAACTTGAGGCCTTCCATGCCCACAAACTGTGGCCAGCGAAAGCAGAATGTGCAATAAGCATGGCAGGTTTGTCCGGCGCTTGGAAAGAACAATACAGTCTCTTTATATTTATGCTGTAGGCCCTGAACCGGGCTGCCATCCAGCATAGGTACGTTGTGTGTCATTTGGCCGGCGGGGTGCGGATTCATTTGCAAGCGGATTTTTTTAACTTGCATTTCAATCGCCGCCTCATCTTTTTTGATGAGCACTAAATCCCGCAGATGAGCATATTCTGCGGGTGGCAACATGTCCTGATGAGGAAAGGTGAGACGATACATTGGATCGTCTGGCACGCGATCCCAATCAATCAGCTCGCTCATCACATATTGATTCGTACGAAAGGGCAGGACACGCGAAACTACGAGTACCGCTTCGCGCAGTTCGGTTGGGATTTTTTCCCACTGCGGCGCTTGCTGGATGGATTGCCGGGTATAAGGCTTAAATTTCGGTGCAGCGAGAACCTCTTGAGTCACTTTAATATACCCCTATTCAGTCTGATTTTCTTAAGAATTGCGCTTAAATCTCAGTTTAACGATTAGATGGGAGCTCAGGCTCCTCGCGGTGGCGATTGATAACTAAGCCCGTTACCGCCACAATCACTGCTAACGCTGAGGTGATCAGCATTTCCGTGCGGTGGTGAGGCTGGATAAACATGGCGAGTAAGATCCCAACGATAGCTACAATGACAATCCAAGTGAGCCATGGGAAGAGCCACATCTTAAGTTTTAGTTGCTCACCGTTGGCGAGTAGGCGCTTGCGTAAACGCAACTGAGAGACAGCAATGACTAAATACACTAACAACCCGATCGCGCCTGAAGTTGCGAGCAAGAAGGTAAATACTTGCTTGGGCATTATATAGTTGGCAATGACCGTTAAAAAACCGACGGCGGTAGAGGCAAGCACGGCGAATACTGGCACGCCATTGCGCGTTGTGCGTTGAATTGCAGCCGGGGCATCGCCACGCTGGCTAAGCGAAAAAATCATCCTTGAGGCAGTATATAGAGCAGAATTTAAGCAACTAATTAACGCGATCAGGACAACAATATCCACCAGTGCTTTCGCATAAGGGATATTAACTAACTCAAGCACACGTTGATACGCACCCATCTCTGGTAATAGCGGATCATCCCATGGCACTAACGAAATTACGATCAAAAGTGAGGCTAAATAAAAGATACTGATACGCCAGATAGCGGAATTAGTCGCGCGGGTGATTTGCCGGACGGGATTTTTGGATTCAACCGCAGCAATCGTCGCGACTTCCGCGCCAAATAAGCTAAACATGGCAATGACCATGGCTCCGATCACCGCCTCCAGACCGTTGGGCACCAGGCCACCCACTGCATTAGAAAGCGCGTCTATGCCGCTGACGCTGCTATTTGGCAGGAAGCCCATAATCGCGGCCGCGCCAATGCAAATAAAGATAATAATTGCGGTAATTTTGGTGAGGGCAAACCAGAATTCAAGCTCGCCGTAGTACGCGACTTTCATTAAATTGCTTGAAGTTAGCGCCGCAGTAATCGTTAGAGCAAAGACCCAAGTGGCAATGTCTGGGAACCATGAATGTAAAATAATCGCCGCTGCAGTCGCTTCTAGCGGGATGACTAAAACTTTGCGCCACCAATAAAGCCAGCCGATTGTAAAACCTGCCCAACGGCCAATGGCATGATCGGCATAAGTTGAAAAAGAGCCCGTATCCGGTAAAGCGACTGCCATTTCGCCTAACATCCGCATGACCAATAAAACGATGATTCCTGAAAGCAGATACGCAATGATCACAGCCGGCCCAGCCGCGGCAATCGCATGTCCAGAACCAACGAATAAGCCGGCGCCAATCACGCCGCCAATCGAAAGCATTGCAACGTGGCGTTCCTTGAGCCCAGTATCGAGAACACCGCGAACTGCTGGCGCAGCAACTCGACTGCCCAATGGTTTGGTCATGCCTTTCTTCAATTTCTACTCCAATATTTTGAACGTCTCGTTAGAACATTAGCTATTTTTCTAACGTTAAATTAACCAGAGCTTTCCAAAACGATACCTTCGGTTCTGGAAAATACAATGCTCTAACTTATCTATATTTACCTGAAAAAGCGTAAAAAACCAGTAGATTCCCCTCTATTCTAGTTAAGAACCTATTAAAATGAGGACTTCGCGCAAAAAGCGCCAAGTCTAACAAAAATTATGCCTTCATTCGAGTTCTTTTCACCCTGCCCGCGCGGCCTTGAGGCAGTATTCGTTGACGAATTGCATGAGATTGCCTTACATGCCGCTCTTGAGGTCGGCGCTTCGGTGCCGGGAGGCGTATATTTCACCGGCGGGCCCGCTGCTGCCATGGCCGTGAATTTGCACTCGCGTATTGCCAGCCGTGTCTTATTGAAAGTAGCCCAGCAATCTTATCACAATGAGAATGATCTCTTTGCGTTTGCGTCTGAGCAGGCTTGGGAGGATTGGTTCTCGGCACAACAAACCTTGCGCGTGGATATTACCGCGATGAAGACCGCACCCGTGCGCAATGTAGGTTTCGCGGCTTTGCGTGTCAAGGATGCGATCTGCGATCGCCTGCGCGCGGTAACCGGCGCACGACCTAATATTGATACCGCCACACCGGATGTGCGGGTATTCGTTTTTCTGAGTGCCACAGAGTGCACGTTGTACTTAGATACAACTGGCGAAGCGCTGTTTAAACGCGGGTGGCGGCTTGATAAGGGCGCGGCGCCACTGCGCGAAAATCTAGCCGCGGGTATTTTGCGCTTGAGCGGTTGGACGCCTGCGTTACCGCTCTATGATCCAATGTGTGGCAGCGGTACCTTTATTATAGAGGCGGCCCAGATGGCGCTCGGTTTGGCGGCTGGAGGCGAGCGCCATTTTGCGTTTGAAAAACTCCAATCCTACGATATGAGCGCATGGCCTAGGTTAAAGGCAGCAGCGCTTGAGGCGCAACAGATAGCGCGTAGTCAGCACAGGGAGCTGCCTATATTTGGTAGCGATATTTCGGGTGATATGCTGGTTAAAGCCCAGGCTAATCTAGAGCGGGCTGGGCTTCGCCAGCTGTGGTTAAAGCAGGTTGATGCGTGTGCCATGGTAGCGCCTACGGAAACGCCAGGCATCATTGTCGCTAATCCGCCTTATGGCGAGCGGGTCGAGGTGCGTGGCCAGGCGCCGCGAGCACGTAGCCAAGACCATGAGATGCAGACTGGACGCCGCGACCAGAACGAATTTTTTCGCGATGCGCAGCCAGACGAGGCTAGCGCCGAATTTTTTCGTGCTTTTGGCGATGCTCTTAAACAACGTTTTACGGGTTGGCAAGCCTTTGTTTTAACTTCTGATCGTGGTTTGCCCGGCCAAATGCGTTTACGGGCAGCAAAACGGACCCCGCTTTTTAATGGCCCAATTGAGTGCCGGCTATTCCGCTTTGATCTGGTGATGGGTTCAATGCGCGAGCGGCGCTCCGATGAAGAGTGATTCTATGATTTTATGCGACCCTACTTTATCTCAGTCTGCGGTCGCGAACCCCAAGCCGGCATGTGTAGTTGTTCATGGCAAAGCCAGACGGTAGAGTTGACGAATGACGCTGAGCCCGATTAGTATCCATAGCGTAGCTGGGATCATCAGTACATTGTGCGTTAAATGGCTAATTTCGTGCCATAAATAGAAGCTAGAGAGACTATACATATTTCAAACCTGTATAGAATGCGTCATTCATTTTGAATAGGATGTGGGTTCGTGATAGGTGGCTCAAGCAAGTGGCGATGAGGCGGCAAGGTTAAGACAGGGAGTCGCCTCATCAGCTTGAAATGGAAGGTGTTGCTTGGTGGACCGGGAAGGGCTCATATGTACCACAATGCAAAAAATCTCCGGGGTTGCGAATTTCAGGCGCAATGCTTTAGGCTATAGCCCGCTTCATTACCTCAAAGAAGGCAGAAAATACTTAGATCGGGCTTATCAGCAGCAAACGCAAAACCTGATTGAAGCCCGGCGCTTATTCAGCAAAGCGCAAACCCTCTTTAATCAAATCCCCCCTGCCGAAAAAAATACAGAAATTAACAGAAATATAGCGCAAGCTCATCTTGAGCACGGTAATCGGCTGCGAGATATGGGTTTTATCAAAGAGGCGCGTGCCAGTTACGAAGCTGCCCGAGCGTTTGATCAACCTGCCGCAGATGAAAAACTGCAAGCATTGAGCGCGATTAAGACGCCGGACTTTCCTCAAAAACTCGTATTTCAAAACCTAATTGCCTCTTCCGTCAAGTTAGACACCCGCTTACTTCTACAGTCTGTTTCGCTCAGTGCAACCTGCTTTAAGCATAATTTACCGCCTATGGTGGTGGATACGGATCATTCAACGGCGGCGCGTGACATTAAAAATACTCGCCACTTAGCCCGCTGTCTGCAAGCTACTCAATCCCCTCCAACTCAAGAATTAAATGAATTAGCGCGTAATATCTTGGAGGCCTTCGCGCAAAGAGATTTCAAAGATTTAGATCTCTGGCGAGAGGTTGTGCCATTAGCGGCCACCGCAGATCCAGAGAAATGCCGTTATTTGATTGGCAAAGCTCATGATGCACTGGTGACACAAGAAAAACTCTTGGATCTATCGGCTCTTCAGAGTTTGGCTATGATGATTCACAACTTGCCGGAAGCGCTCTTTAAGAATAGTGCAGGAGATTTAGTCAAACTGTTGCAAACCTTGACGAGGCGTTTATCTAGCGAGCATATAGAAGGTAATGTGCAGCAATTTCAGTTGCTGCTGCACACCACCTCACAGATCTTAGACGCGATGGCCAAAGCAAGCGTGACCGGGATCAACCGTATCCAGGTTCAGGAACCGCTAGACAAGGTCTTAGCAAAATTAAGCCAAACGCCCGAGTTGCGCTTTCAAGCGTACTATGCGCGTCAAGCTTTGGCCCATATTCCGAATGACGAAAGCCGTTGGCAAGAAACATGGCGCCGGAGTTCAAGTGTCATTTTAGGTGCGACGAATTTAGCTCATGTGGTGCAGACTTTTGACCCGAGAAAATTGCTGCATGCTTTTGATCATTTTAGCGAGGCATTTTCTGGCGCGAGCGAGACCGTCAAGCGTTTAGCCGAGTTAGCCGATGAAATGAACGATTTTGGCGCCACTATGCTGGCAACCGGCACGGCAATTCGTGATCGCTTAACAAAAAATAAACAACAACGTTGGTATGCGGCACTGCAATTCTTAGATACCTGCTTAGAAGAGGGCCAACTGCTAGCATTCGAGCAATTTGCTCGGCATAGTCTATATAGCCGCAACGAAGCCTTCTTATTAGGGTTGTGCCAACGCTTAGAGCAAATAGCTCGCATCCAAACAGAGGACACCACACAAGCCGCAGCCCTTCAGTTTTTAGGTGATGTGGCGCAAAACAAGAGCCGCCAGTGGGGGCAGTATGACCGTGTGCAGCAAGCTGTCCACCACGCCCTAGGCCGCTTGGCAAAGACCCAAACTTTATCTGAACGCATGCAAGCGCAAGTCAGAGCACTGCTAGAGCAGTTGCCCCCTCTGCTTGAGCACGCTAAAACAGCGCATGATATAGATCACTACGTTGTGCCAGTATGGGATCCGGCTTGGCAGCAAGTGGGGACTCAGTTACTGCAGCGGGCGCGGGGAGATGATCGTCTTTTAACCCAGTCGCAAAGCGTTATGTTGCAAAGCAGCAAGGCCCCGCTGGCGTTTTTAGGTCTAGAGAAAGATATCTTGGCATTGGAGGCGCACTATGCAAAAGAGCTTGAGGAAGTGGATGAGGTTAAAGATGCCCTCGCGATGTATGTCGCGCCACAGGGCAAGCTGACCGTTGATGCGTCTGAGCACTTCGATCTAGAACATAAAGTGAGCGCATTTCTGGCGTCAGAGAAAAAGGTATTTTTGTTATTGGGCGAGGCCGGCTCGGGCAAATCAACCTTTAACCGGCACCTTGCCCGTCGCTTATGGGATGACTATCATCAAGCTCAGCCATCGCAGGAGCGTCCTATCCCCTTATTTATTCCACTTTCTACCTTGGATGATTCAAGTAAGAATTTGATCGAGCAATATCTGGCAGGACAGGGTTTGTCAAAGGCTCAGATAGAGGCGTTACGTCAGGCCCGTCGCTTTATCTTTATCCTAGACGGTTATGATGAACTGGCCCAGCGCTCACGTGCTTTTTATGCTGATAACCGATTGGATCGGTGGCAAGCGCATGTGATCATGAGTAGCCGGCCAGAATATTTAGGCAGCGGCTATCAAAGTAAATTCCAGCCACAAGGTAAACCTCGTTTATTCGAGGAGTGTCGGCTGGCGCCATTTTCGGATGCGTCGATAGAACGCTATATTCATCAGTATGTGAAATATGTCAAGCCAAAATGGAGCGCTCAAAAATATCAACAGGCTTTTAAAGGTGCGCCGGAATTAAAAGATCTGGTGCGCAATCCCTTTATGCTCAATATGGCCTTAGAGGTATTGTCTACACTGGATTTGCACAAGAGCCGGGGGTCACGACTGACGCGAGTCGCGCTCTATAACATCTTTGTGGACAACTGGTCTGCGCGCTCGCAAGAACGTTTAGGACGGATTCAATTAAGACCAGCGGAACAGGAGGCGTTTGAGCGTTTAGATGAAGAGGGATTTGTGGCCCACGAGATAGAGTTTAGTCAACGCTTTGCGGTGGCGTTGCATCTAGCTCGAGCGGTCACCGTCACGTATTCAGCGGCAAGTGATGCCAAGCATGGGGATTGGCGCGAAGAATTTTTAGGCAATGCTGAAAAGACGCGATTGCTGCGCTTTAATGCTCCGTTAATTCGCCAAGATAACCAGTATCGCTTTATCCATAAGTCGTTACAGGATTATTTTGTGGCGCGGGCGCTATGGGAAGAAATGAGAACCTCTGCTGGGAGCAGGCAAGAGTTATTTAAGGAACTTAGTGCTGCGAACCATCTACGTCTGTTATGGAACGAATTGGAAGATTTTTCTGCGTTGCAGCCAGCGGCGTTGTTCAACCAACTTAACGTAGTGGAAGATCCAGCAGTACTCAGCTTTTTAGTCGAGCAAGTAAGGCAAGAGCCGACTTTAATCAAGTCCCTCTTAGCTTGGGTCAAGGCGTCAAAGACCCGAGATGGCATTGACAGAGCCGCGGCCAATGCTTTGACTATTTTAGTCAAGGCAGGCCGGCAATTGAATGGCTTAGATTTGAGCCAAATCAAAGTGCTGGGAGCGGATTTAAGTTATGGGGTCTTTGACCAAACCCAATTTAAAGGGGCGGATTTAAGGGAAGTCAAATTCCGCGGCGCATGGTTGCGTGGAGCAAACTTAGAGACGGCGCAGTTGAGAGGCATTAACTTTGGTGAGTTACCTAGTTTAGAGCTCAATAGTAAGGTGTCTGATTGTGGTTATTCCCCTGATGGGCACTGGTTGGCTGTGAGTACGAGTGAGGGCGAGATAAACCTGTATCGAACGGAAGCATTAGAGCTGGTGCATACGCTTGCAGGGGTGGGTGATGCGGTGAGGGTGAATAGCGTGAGTTTTTCACCAAACAGCGAATTCCTAGCGTCAGGAGGAGAGGATACAAAGGTGACGCTATGGCAAGTAGAAAGCGGAGAGGTAGTGCATGTGTTTGCAGGCCATAGCGATGCGGTGAATAGTGTGAGTTTTTCCCCCAATGGTGAATTCCTGGTGTCGGGGAGTCGGGATAAAACGGCGAAATTGTGGCGCGCAGAAAGCGGCGAAGAATTGCATACGTTGGCCGGGCATAGTGACCGGGTGAGAAGCGTGAGTTTCTCGCCAAATGGTGAGATCGTAGCGTCGGGGAGTAAGGATGGAACGGTAAAACTATGGAGCACAGCAAGCGGAGAAGAGTTACGTACACTTGAATGCCATGGCAGTGCCGTCAATAGTGTGAATTTTTCGCCTAATGGCGAATTGCTGGCGGCCGGCAATTATAGGGTAGCGAAGCTGTGGGAAGTAGCAAGTGGCAAAGAATTACATGCGCTTGAAGGGCATAATGGTTGGGTGAGCAGTGTAAATTTTTCGCCCAATGGCAAGTTTCTGGCCTCGGGCAGTTCAGATAATATGGTCAAGCTATGGAACGTAGAAAGCGGCGAGGAATTGTCTACGCTTGAAGGGCATAGCGGTAGAGTAAAAGGCTTGAGCTTCTCGCCAGACAGCAAGTTTTTGGTGTCGGGGAGTGGCGATGGAACGGTGAAGTTATGGCGAGTCGAAGACGGGGAAGAGCGGCCTATGCTCGGCGGGCATAGTCATGGCGTGAGGAGTGTGAAATTTTCCCCCAACGGTGAGTATCTGGCCTCGGGCAGCGCGGATAACACGGTAAAACTATGGAGCGTAAAAAGCGGTGAAGAACTACGTACGTTTAAAGGCCATTCACTCAGTGTGCTTAAAGTCAATTTCTCACTAGATGGCAAATTTTTGGCCTCAGGGAGTTGGGATAAGACGGTGAAGCTGTGGAATGCAGACACTGCAGAAGAGTTGCATACGTTTGCAGGACATAGTGAAAGAGTAAGTAGCGTGAGTTTTTCGCCAGATGGCAAACTCCTGGCCTCAGGGAGTTGGGATAACACAGTGAGACTATGGAGCGTAGATAGCAAAAAAGAGCTATATACGCTTAAGGCCCATGATAGTTGGGTGAGTAGTGTGAATTTTTCACCAGACGGGAAGCTCCTGGCGTCGGCGAGTCAAGATGGAACCGTGAAGCTATGGAACATAAGCAACGGAGAAATGTTGTGTGTGCTTGAAGGGCACCGGTATGGGGTCAGTAGCGTGACTTTTTCGTCAGATGGCAAGCTGCTGGCGTCAGGCGGGGCTGATAAGGTCGTGAATCTATGGCAAGTAGACAGCGGAGAAATGTTGCACACGCTTGCCGGACATAATCATTGGGTGATGAGCGTGAATTTTTCACCCGATAACACGCTTTTGGTGTCGAGTGGCAAAGATGAGGCGGTCAGGTTGTGGTCAGTAGAGACCGGAGAATGCAAGGCGACACTGCCCTGTTTTTTTGATTGGGTTGATTCAATCGTTTGGCCTGAGTCCGCAGCAAATAGCATCAAATTGGCGGGTGGCAAAGGCCGTGCAGCGCATATTTGGCAAATAGAACCGACAGCGAATGATTGGCGGGTCGGATTATATTGGGCTTCATCTCAAAACCAACTCACCTTAACCCATGCCTCGATTCAAGATGCACAAGGCTTAAGTCCAATGAACGTTCGCTTATTCGCACAAAGGCAAATAAGTAGTAAGCTCTGAATAAATAGTTTTGCGTAACGCGTGGCTCTAAGAACTCAAACCAACAGCAAAGATAGGATGGAATAACGCAGATAAAGGAAAGACATCAAAGCGAGCCTGCCAGCTTTTGCGTGTGTTGTTGGCATTCGAGAACTGGAGGCGGGAGTCGGAATCGAACCGGCGTTGACGGCTTTGCAGGCCGCTGCATGACCACTCTGCCATCCCGCCAGGGATCAAGCTTGACTGGGCGATAATGTTCTACGTTGCCAGTTTGATGGCCGGCCAAACAAAATAAAGGAAAAGACCCTCTATAAGTAAGCCGATAGATTGGAGCGGGAAACGAGACTCGAACTCGCGACCTCCACCTTGGCAAGGTGGCGCTCTACCAACTGAGCTATTCCCGCATAAATTGCCTTGCGCGTTTTGCGTCTTACTCAATGCAAAGACGAGATTATGAATAAGTGCTTATTTGGTGTCAAGCGATTGCTACAATATACTTGCACTTAGATGTAAAAGAAGGGGGGATCGCTAGGGTAAAATTGGGTGGCAAGGCCAATTAGGGACTGGATTTAGAGGAAAAGGGTTGACGTGAGTAAAGCTTGGATTAAAGAATCGGAACCCGCTGAGCCAAATGAAATAGAGCTTGAGCAGGTGCAAATACCCGCTGGGGCGAAGAATTACATGACGCCAGCAGGCTATCGTAAATTAAAAGCAGAGTTATTGAGTTTGCTTGATCATGAGCGGCCTGAGGTGGTTCGCACCGTATCATGGGCGGCTGCCAATGGAGACCGTTCGGAGAATGCAGATTATATTTACGGCAAGCGGCGCTTACGTGCAATCGACAAACAAATTCGATTTTTGACCAAGCGGCTGGATAATGCGGAGGTTGTAGACAGCAGTTACCAAGAAAATCTAGATCAGGTGTTTTTTGGCGCAACGGTTACCTATGCGACAGATGAGGGCGTTGAACATTCTGTCACCATTGTCGGGGTGGATGAAATTAATCTAGAGCAAGGTCATGTGAGTTGGGTCTCACCGATTGCGCGGGCTTTGCTTAAAGCAAAATTGGGTGACACGGTGCCGCTTCATACGCCAACCGGCATGATACAAATCGAGGTGCTTAAGATCCAATACCCTGAACGGGCCGATGCGGGTTAAGTGAGACTGCTATATGCGTGCGCCAAGCACGGTTCTTTGGGATAGTCACACCATTATTGGGATAGTCATACCATTAATCATCTGACAAGCTCGGCAAGCATTAATAATCTGGCCGCTCGCGCTCAATCTGCATACCGCCATTGCGACGGCTAGCTTGGTTTTCGCCAGATTTTTCGCGGGCGATACGCATAACATCTGGATTGATGCGCGTGCGGCGCATCATATTCGCTAGATGCACTCGATTAGCCACCTGAATCACTAGGCGCAGCACAGCAGATTCTTGGGCAAAATCTTCGTCCATCGCAATATGCGCAATATTGGCATCGGCGGCTGTAATATCCGCTGCAATGCGCGCAAAAACGCCTTTTGTTTTACGCACTAGGATCTTGATCACGACATCGAACAAACGTCCTGGTTGGGGCGCCCAGGCGATATCAATCCAGCGCTCTGGATCGCGCTTGTGAATGCGGTGGGCTACGCGGCATTCTGTGGTGTGAACCGCCATCCCCAGGCCGAGTCCAATGTAGCCCATGATGGCGTCCCCCGGAATCGGGCGACAGCAGGACGATAATTGGACAGACATGCCCTCCGCGCCGCTAATCATAATCGGGGCTGAACTATGGGTGCTGTTGGCCGGGGCGGTGTCTGACCCTAGCGGCTTAGTCGGTGTATCTTTATGAGCTTCATCTTCATGACCTCCTAGCAAGACCTCAATCCGTTTTGCCATGACAGCGGCAATGCAACGGCCTAGTCCGACGTCAGCGAAGATTTCTTGGCTGCTGTGATTCGTCCATTGCTCTAGTTTGCTCCAAACCTGCGGCGTCATGCTTTCTAATGAGAGGCCATAGCCTTTGAGTGCTTGTTCTATGAGCCGTTGACCCAATTGTATGGATTCATTGAAGCGCATCGTTTTAAGGTAGTGCCGAATGGCAGAGCGCGCTTTACCAGTGCGCACGAAGCTCAGCCAAGCTGGATTCGGCTTGGCTGAGGGGGCCGTGATAACCTCGACAATATCGCCGCTTTGCAACTCAGTGCGCACCGGTAGCATTTCATTATTGATTTTTACTGCGGCGCATTGATTGCCCAGTTCGCTATGAATGGCGTAAGCGAAATCAAGTGCCGTGGCGCCACGTGGCAGCGTTATGATGCTTGATTTCGGCGTAAACACATAAACTGCATCTGGAAAGAGGTCGATCTTAACGTGTTCCAGGAATTCACTCGCATCGCCCGCTTCCAATTGAATATCCAGCAACGATTTGAGCCATTGATGAGCGCGTTGTTGGACATCGTTCAGATCTGCGCTGCCATTTTTATAGAGCCAGTGCGCCGCGACGCCGGCCTCGGCGATATCGTGCATCTTGCCGGTACGGATCTGAAATTCAACGGGGGTGCCAAACGGACCCACCAGTGTGGTATGCAATGACTGATAGCCGTTGATTTTGGGAATCGCGATGTAATCTTTAAATTTACCGGGTACGGGTTTGTAAAGGGAGTGCAAGACTCCCATACATAAATAACATTCAATGGGTTTTTCGACAACGATGCGAAAACCATATACGTCAAGAACTTGCGAAAACGACAATTGTTTGTCGCGCATCTTACGGTAGATGCTATAGATGGTTTTTTCGCGGCCCGTGACTTCGCAATCAATCTGCTCATCTGCAAACGCGTACTGGACTGCCTCCAGGATTTTGCCAACCACTTCACGGCGATTACCGCGTGCGGCTTTTACGGCTTTTTCAATCGTTGCGTAGCGATGCGGATGAAAATTCGCAAAACTAGTTTCCTGCAATTCCCGATAGGTATTATTTAAACCTAGTCGGTGTGCAATCGGTGCATAAATATCGTTCGTTTCACGCGCGACGCGGCGGCGTTTCTCCGCCGGCACAGCGCTGAGGGTGCGCATATTGTGCAAACGATCGGCTAATTTGACGAGGATCACACGCACATCGCGCGCCATGGCCAGCATCATTTTGCGGAAATTTTCCGCTTGCGCATCTTCGCGACTGCGAAACTCCATGCGGTCGAGTTTGGATAAACCATCGACCAATTCAGCGACCTTTGGCCCAAAATGCTCCGCCAATGCGTCTTTGGTGACCCCTTGGTCTTCCATCACATCATGGAGTAAGGCTGCCATGATGGATTGCGCATCGAGTCGCCAGCTGGCGCAAATTTCGGCAACCGCAATCGGATGCGTGATGTAGGGTTCACCACTTTGCCGATACTGGCCAAGATGAGCTTGATCGCTGAAATGGAAAGCAGCTTTGATTTGCTCGATTTCTGATTGTTCGAGGTAATCGGATAAAGCTGTGGTTAATTGTGCGATTGAAACGACTTCATGCTTACGCGGCTGTTCAGGCGTGGCAGTGGGACCGAATAAATGCTTAAACGACTGCTCAAGCACTTCATCGATATATTTGCGCGCTACCGGCGTATCTAATTTGGAGGCAGAGGATGGACTTTCGTTCATATTTGCCTCCATAGATTAATCGTACTCGCTTGAGATGAGCGCGGCTGGATGTGCTTACAGCGGCACTTTTTTTAACATTTCATTAATTTCTACAACGCCGTCGGCAATCTCACGCAAAGCGGCAACAGGCGGCTTATTACGGTTACCCACTTTAGTGGCGTGTCCTAAGATGAGCTGGCGCGCCCGGTAAGTAGCCGCCAGCGTAAGATCAAAACGATTGGTACCGGGTTGCAGGCAGTCTTCGATAGTAATGCGGGCCATGATGAGTTCTTCCTTTATAAGAATATGTGTATTTTACCCCAGCAGGGTTTAAAGAGGTTTTTAAAGGTTATTTGTTGCTTAATTGGCGTTAGGCGTATGAATGCCTAACTCAGTAAAAAGATGAGCATGGCGCGCGCACTGCGTCGCAAAGCGTAGCCGTGTCGTGGTGACAATCGCTTGCAATTGGGCGAGTGCCTGTGCAAACACATCGTTGATGACGACGTAATCAGCTTCGGCGGCATGTGCTATTTCGCTGCCGGCGGCGAGTAACCTCCTGACAATCACATTGGGCGCATCCTGCCCGCGTTTTTTTAGCCGTTCTTCGAGGGCCTCAAGCGAAGGCGGTAAAACGAAAATGCTCACCGCATGACCAAACTGCCGGCGTATTTGCCGCGCGCCTTGCCAATCAATTTCAAGCAGTACATCGTGGCCAGCTTCGACCTGTTTTTCAATCCACAGGCGTGAAGTTCCATAATAATGTCCATGCACCTCGGCGCTCTCGATAAATTCACCGCTGGCGCGGCGCACGAAAAAATCTTCCTGCGTCACAAAATGATAAGCGTGTCCATCTACCTCACCAGGCCGAGGCGCGCGTGTTGTATAAGAGACCGATAAACTGATGCCTGCATCTTGCTCAAGTAAGGCATTGACCAGCGTTGATTTGCCAGCGCCTGAAGGGGCTATGACCATAAACAAATGGCCAGGATACTGATTGTCCGCTGAGTGGCTGCGTGGAGTGGCAGAGGGAGGCATGGAAGGTGAGGTTGCCTGGCTCATGATAAAACGGGCTCCAGTTTAAAAATGCTCTCCCGCATGATTGGGGGCCGCGAGAGAAGGGTTATAACTTGAAAATAGGTACTGAATAATAAGCCTGAAGCTTACTCCAAATTTTGTATCTGTTCGCGCATTTGCTCGATTAAAAGCTTCAGTGACATGGCGGTATCGGCCAGTTCCTTAGCGGCAGCTTTTGAGCCAAGTGTGTTGGCTTCCCGGTTGAGCTCTTGCATCATGAAATCAAGCCGCTTGCCCACGCGGCCACCTTGCTGGGTTATGCGTCTGGTCTCGTTTAAATGAGCGGATAGGCGCGACAATTCTTCATTGATATCAATGCGAATGCCGTAAATGGTCATTTCCTGCCGTATGCGCTCGGCAGTTTCTTCTGGCGAGACCAGCGCCGGCGCATTGCCTGCGGTGGCCAGTCCAAGCGCTTCTTGTAGACGTTCGACAATCTTCTGTTGGTGTTTGGCCATTAATTCTGGCACCCAAGGCGTAATTTGACTGACAATGCTCTCCATCTCAGCCACTTTGTCAAGCAGCATGGCTGCAAGTTGCGCGCCTTCGCGTGCGCGCATGCTGATTAATTCGTGGAGGGCTTGCTGCGCGCATTTGATCACAGTAGCGCTCAAACTATCTGCCATTTGAGCACTACCGCTCCGTTTACTCAGTACGCCAGGCCAATGCAAAATCTCGTTAGTTGTCAGCCGTCCCGCTGCTGGAAAGCGGCGCAATATCTCAGGTTCAAGTAAAGCGAGTTGTTCTAGCGCATCATGATTAAGCGCATTGATTGTAGGAAGTATTTCACTGCGCTGTAGATTGATGCGAATCTCGACTTTGCCGCGGCCTAATTTTTGTGTCAGCATTTCGCGCAAAATGGGTTCACTGGCGCGCACATCATCGGGGATGCGGAAATTGAGATCCAGAAACCGCGAGTTAACGGTGCGCAACTCAACCGATACACTCGTTGGTGGATCACCACTGTCCGCTACAATAGGAACTTCATGTGTAGCGTTGGCATAGCCGGTCATGCTATAAATCATCATTGTGCTCGCTAGATATTGCAACGCCATCTAAATAACGGCGAGAAAATTCATTTTAACTAGGTCAAGGGTAGAGTACCGTATTCTAAAGGATATACGTTTCCTTTATCCTTGGTATCAACGCGCTTAGGCCGCGTAGCAGTATATAATGTTGGCGCTCTATGAATGGATTATCACTACGGCCGGATGGCCGCTCCCCTGGTCAAATGCGTGAAGTACGCATCACCCGCGATTACACAAAACATGCCGAAGGTTCGGTATTGGTTGAATTTGGTCATACCAAAGTGATTTGTACGGCGAGCGTCGCTGAGCGAGTGCCAGAATTTTTGCGCGGACAAGATCAAGGTTGGCTCACCGCTGAATACGGCATGTTGCCGCGCGCGACCCATACACGTAGCGAGCGCGAGGCAGCACGCGGCAAACAGACCGGCCGCACCCAGGAAATCCAGCGCTTAATTGGCCGTGCGTTACGTGCAGCATTTGACCTTAAAAAGCTGGGTGCGCGTACGCTGCATATCGATTGCGATGTGATTCAGGCGGATGGGGGCACCCGCACGGCGAGTATTACTGGTGCTTTTGTAGCTGCGCACGATGCGATAACCCAGCTACTGACAAGCCGGCGGATTGCGCTGTCGCCCATCACGGATTGGGTAGCTGCGGTGTCAGTTGGGATTGTCAATGGCGTGCCTGTGCTCGATCTGAACTATGATGAAGACGCGCAATGTGGCACCGATATGAACGTCGTGATGAACGGCCAAGGTCATTTCGTCGAAGTCCAAGGCACCGCCGAGGGCATTGCTTTCTCGCGAGTAGAAATGAATCAATTGCTTGATCTGGCGCAAACCGGTATCGCAAGTCTCATCACAAAACAAAGAGAAGCGTTGGGACTCGATGTTGCATAAAGCTGCCCAGGTGGTGTTAGCGTCAAACAATGCCAATAAGCTGCGTGAATTTACCGCGCTGTTGGCGCAAGCGGGACTTAAATTAGTGCCGCAAAATGAGCTTGGTGTAACAGAAGCGGCAGAACCCTACCTAACCTTTGTTGAAAATGCGCTGGCTAAAGCACGCCATGCTGCGCGTGCAAGCGGCCTGGCTGCGTTAGCGGATGATTCCGGTTTATGTGTGCATGCACTGCAGGGTGCGCCTGGCGTGCATTCAGCTCGATTTGCGCAACGCGCGGGTGGCGCTAAAACGGATGCGGCCAATAACGCATTGTTACTCAGCGAGCTTGAGTCGTATCGCGACCGGCGTGCGCATTACACGTGTGTCTTAGTCTATGTCGCACACGAGCATGACCCTGAGCCCATCATCGTTGAAGCACGCTGGTACGGTGAAATTGCAACCGCCGCGCGCGGCACACATGGTTTTGGATATGATCCACTTTTTTATCTGCCAGAACTCGGACAAACCGCAGCTGAATTAGACCCAACGATTAAAAACACCATCAGTCATCGTGCCCTCGCGAGTGCGCGCTTATTGCTGCGTCTCAAAAATGAAGGCATTGAGAGCGCGCTATGAGCTTAGATTTAAGCTCGGTCAAGCCCGTTGTTATAAGCTTGCCAACCGCGCAGCGTAGTGTCGTCGCTCCGCTGTTCGCGCCGGGGCGGATTCAACTGGCTGCCTTGCCACCGCTCTCGCTCTATGTCCATTTTCCATGGTGCGTTAAAAAATGTCCCTACTGCGATTTTAATTCGCATGAATGGAAGGGGACGGGCGAGTTTCCAGAGGAGGCCTATCTTGATGCGCTCTGTGCGGATCTCGAGCATGCGTTGCCACTGATCTGGGGGCGGCCGGTTCATTCGATATTTATTGGCGGCGGCACGCCCAGCCTCTTGTCGGCAGCAGGCCTTGATCGCTTGTTAGCAGATGTACGTGCGCGCTTGCCGCTGGTGCCAGATGCGGAAATTACATTAGAAGCGAATCCTGGCACATTTGAGGCTGAGAAATTTAGCCAATTTCGCGCCAGTGGCGTCAACCGTTTATCGATTGGGATCCAAAGTTTCAATGGCGCCCACCTGACTGCGCTTGGCCGCATTCATGATGCGCAGCAAGCACGGCGGGCCATCGAAATTGCGCAACGTGTATTTGGTAACTTTAACCTTGATTTAATGTTTGCGCTGCCAGACCAAACCCTAGAGGAGTGCCGCGCAGATCTAGAAACAGCGCTCTCTTATAGCCCGCTCCATCTTTCTCTGTATCAGCTAACGCTTGAACCTAACACACGCTTTGCCAAATACCCGCCCAGCTTACCTAATGATGACCTCTGCGCGGATATGCAGGAGTGGATTCAAATGAGGATGCGTGAGGCGGGCTATCTTCAGTACGAAGTCTCCGCCTATGCGAAGCCAGGCCAATTCTGTCGACACAATCTGAATTATTGGCGTTTTGGTGATTATCTGGGCATTGGCGCCGGCGCGCATAGCAAATTATCTTTTCCAGAGCGAATCATCCGGCAAGTAAGGTATAAGCATCCAGCGACCTATCTTACGCAATGCAAGCAAGCGCTTCCCGTACAGGAAGAACATGAGGTGCGTACTCATGACCTGCCATTTGAATTTATGTTGAACGCATTGCGCTTGCCGGAAGGCTTTCCAGTCTATCGTTTTATTGAGCGTACGGGCTTGCCGCTCAGCACCATCGAGGCGCCATTGCGTGAGGCCGAAGCACGCGGGCTACTGCTGCGTGACCATGAAACGATTGCACCAACGCCACTTGGTCGGCGTTTTTTAAATGATTTACAGAGTTTGTTTTTATGAGCCCATGCGTTACAATAGCGTCCTCTTTGGAGATGTGGCCGAGTGGTTGAAGGCAGCTGACTTGAAATCAGCCGTACGGGCGACCGTACCGTGGGTTCGAATCCTACCATCTCCGCCAAAAATTTCCTTATATTACAACAACTTATCACTCTAGATTGCTTCTTTTGGGACAAATCTGGGGCAAATTCGTTTCAAGGCTTGATTCAAGTCGTGCCATTTCTAAGTCGTTTTGCGCGCTGTCTAGCCACTTCGCATAAGTGCGCAGGAACATTTCGATACTGTGCCCAAGCTGTCGCGCGCAAAAAGCGGGAGTCATGCCGGCCATAAGCATCATCGTGGCGTAGGTATGTTGCATGTTGTAAGGGCGTCGATAGCGGGTGCCCAGGCGCTCAAGGCAGGGTATCCAGTAGTTACGCCGGAAGACTTGCTCACTCTTCTAAGGCGCACCGTGTTCAGGGACGACCCACCTCAGTATTAGAAAATGGTGCTCGTACTGTTTATAGCTTCTTCGCTAAAGCCGTAACGTATCCCTTGCTATTTGCTATCGGGATAACGACCACTTCTTGGACTGATTTAATGGCAGCTTTCAACTTAGCTAACATCATTACAATTTTAGTAACGGTCTTTACGCTTACTACAGTTGGTTTTTTTGTAGGCAAATGGATAGGTTTATACCCAATTGAAAGCGCTCTTATTAATACTTGTCACAGTGGCATGGGCGGTGTTGGTGATATTGCAATTCTGACTTCCGCCCACCGTTTGGAACTGATGCCGTTTGCGCAAATAGCAACTCGCCAAGGGGGAGCAATCACTATTACTGCCGCTATTCTCTTGCTTGGGCTGCTTTCGTAGAGACCGATGGCCAGCTTATCTATGCTCAAATTCCTTGATTTTGCTCCCCCCTTCACCTAGCATAAATTTATGGCTACCTTGGAAGAAAAATAATTATCTTATATTGTTTATATTTTATTTTTTTAAAGTTATAAATAACTAATTTTAATTAGCTAATAGCCATTCGTTAAGTCATTTAAATTGAGGATTTGTTCTAATCTTTTAGTTCAAGGAGCCAATAATGGGTGCAGTCGAAAGCGTTCTTCGTGAAGTAGAGAAAGTGACGATAAGGCCTATAGGGGAAGTTGCACGGGGCGTTGAGAAGGTGACAATAAGGCCCTTAGGAGAAGTCGCGCGGGGTGTCGAGAAAGTGACAATAAGACCTTTAGGAGAAATTGCCCGTGAACTGGAGAAAGTGACAATAAGACCTCTAGGGGAGGCCACACGTGGCATAGAGAAAGTGACGATACGACCCTTAGGGGCAATTGCGCATGAATTGGAAAAATCATTAGCCAGACCTTTAGGGAGCATTGCAAGTAAAACTGTGTTGCTATTGGAACGGCTGATAGAGATAGTCGAACAAGAATCATCTATGGAGCCGAACACAGATCTGCACGCCAGGCGAGAAAATTTAAACAGAATGGCAGAAGACATAGTGCAAGTAGAGCGAGAGGTAAACGAGGCCGTATTAGCAACGCCCGCGACTGACGAAGATCGTTTAAGGGTTTTCGGTGAATGTGGCAGAGTAAATAGCCAGATTGGGCATAACATCGGGCGACTGCAAAATAACGTAGCACTTGCTCAAACTAACGCAGAACTTTTTCAAGTTAACTCGGGACTTGTTCAAACCAACGAAGAGCTTGCATCCGAAAATCAGAATCTTAGAGACCAGTTAAACCTTACGCAAGCTAGACTTCGGGATGCTTTAGTAGATGGAAATAATACTGGTCAGACAGACGTTATTTATGAGGATGAGGATGATAATGATTTCGTTCCTCCGGAATATTTTCCCTAAATCAATTTATTTTTTAAAATAAATAAAGTGATTTTGTAAATAATAAATTTCAATTTAAATAGCAATGCGGCCTATTTTAATTTCAATAATACTATTTATTTCTCCTTTTGTAGGTTGTGGGAGTGATACTCAGGAGATTGATAACCCTAATTTTCCAAGGCAGCCGCTGGCGATTGAAATAAATAAAGGATCGGTAAAATCTTTAGAAGATATTAGAAATGACCTAGCTAAAGTAAGAGTTGATTGTTGGGATGCTGTGTGCGATGAGACAGATTCTTTAGGAAATATTGCGCTTGATTTTGAAAAATCACTTATAAAACCGCTTGGGGAATTTGCAAGTAGAGCTGTTCTTCTGGATAAATTTTTAATAATGGTCGTTAAGCGTGGCTTGCATACAAAAGACGATGAAAATATTGTGGATAAAATATTTGATGATGCGCACCAACTCAAAATAGAAATAAATCAAGCAATATCGGTAACGCCAAAGATTGAGGTAAACATTCTAAATTTCCTAAATAGAATGAGCATAACTGCTGATGGTATTATAAATAATGCAGAAAGCCTTTATAAAGTAAAAGTAGATTTTATTAAAAATCGAAATAGACTTCTTAAAAGTAATGCCTATCTTACTCAGCGTAATTTGCAAATTTATAGAGATAACGTCAACCTTGTGCGCGAGCAAAAAAACTTCGATATGATTTAGCTTTGGTGAAAGCTAAAAAATTATTGAAAGAACTTATAGATTCATTTAGTTAAATATATCTTTTAGACGGCATGACATTAAATCAATCAGTACACTGCCTACGAAGCTCTGTATTACTCTAAATCTATCAATTTCTCGCCTATGGGCATCTCGTTATACACAAGTCCACTTAGCTTTATTTGGGAAGGCTTTGCGGCCTTTAGATGAATCAATCGGGTGTCCGTCAAGCATAGTAAGGCACTCTCCGCGCTCCATGCTACGTGTGCACAGTACGACCAGAAACCTAGATTGTCAGTGAGCATGAACAAGCGTCATAGCTTGGGACAAATGAGGGGAAAACAGGGAGATATAAGGGCGTGGAGCCTTGCAAAATCAAGGCATTCAATCCCTACCACCCCCTATATTCCCCTATGTAATGGGTTCGAATCCTACCATCCTCCGCCACTTACCTTCAGCAGCAGTCAATAAAGTCCTCTTAAAATTAACCGAGAAGCTTTGTAAAATAAAGGATTAACGGGGGATTTATCCCCTCAAGCTCCAATCAAAAACAACGCAATCTGATCCAAGTACACAGAGACCTTGTAGGTATCCGTAAATGAGGTGTAGTCGTCCGCCGTAATAGTCACGCAAATGACTTTTTACGAATCGTAGTCTGCCTCTTCTCGGATGAGTTTGGCGGTCATATCTCTCTCAGCCTGAAGCAGTAGCTACCATCCCTCAGTTCTGCAGATTGGGCTTCGATTGATTGGGCTTCGATTGATTGGAAAAGAGCCCAAAGGAATGTGAGGATCGTGCAGCACCGCTTAGCGAAGGCAACACAAGAGGGCAACTGTCAGATCAAATCGCGACTAGTACAATTCATCGTTATTTGTAACTCCCTACACTAGTGCAGGTTCCCCATTTGCCCCCTTTTGCTTAAGCAAGACTTGATTCACCCGGCTTAAACCCAAAGCACCCTGAATAGACATATTGGTTACCTTTAGTTTTTTTTGAGATGGGCCCCAGTAGGTGCCTACTTTGAGACTATCCACTTTCTGTTGCCTCACGATATTGCCCGCTTTCCACATCAAAACCCTGCCCTCGGGCGAGAAATCCACCCATGTTATCTTTCTGCCATCTCTTTCCTTAAACGTACGCAGCAGTTGCCCGCTTTCCACGCTCGATAGCTTTACCGTTCCGTCTCGACCATTCGATGCTAAAAGCTTGCTATCCGGCGAAAATTTCATGCTACTATCCGGCGAGAATTTCCAGCGACGCACTTCGCTACTATGACCTTCAAGCGTTTTCCATAATTTGCCGCTTTCCACACTAAATAACGCGCCCTTCCAATTTCCACCCCAGGCTTCAAAAATTGCTAGAAATTCATTATTCGGCGAAAAATTAACCAGATAACCGTAAGCATTGAAAGTATGCAAATTTTCTCCACTTTCGACTTTCCATAGCTTAATCTTCGTATCCCGATTACCTGCAGCCACGAATTCACCGTTTGGCGAAAATCTCACGCTTACTATTCTAGAACGAACATAACTGGGAGAATCAGGAGGATTTTGATGAAGCGTATGAAATACGTCTCCGCTTTCCACTCTCCATAGTTTCACCGTCCCATCCTTACTCCCCGAAGCTAGGAGTTCGCCGTTTGGCGAAAATCTGACACTAGTTACTTTATCGGTATGTCCTATAAGGACATGCCTTTCCTTTCCGCTGTCTACCCCCCATAGCCTCACAGTCTGATCCACACTACCCGATGCTAAGATCTTCCCGTTTGGCGAAAAAGCCAAACTCCTGACATGCCCACCGTGCCCTTCCAGGATATGCCCTACCTCTCTGCTGCCTACTTTCCACAGCCCTGGTTCACTCCACCACCTTAGCGCTGCCAAAAATTTACTATCCGGCGAAAAAACCATACTATCGGAATATTCACCGCTGCCGCCTTCAAACGTACACACTAGCTCTGAATTTTCTGTGCGATACAGATTAATTTGGTGATCCTGCATTTCAATAGCCAGCCAGCATCCATCCGGTGAGTAAAAACAGTTTTTTGTCGACTTACCATCAATATTTATAACCGGCAGCTCCCCAAAGTTAACGCCTGCCAAATTCGCTCGTTGTAAATTTGCCCCGCGCAATCGTGCACGACGAAAATTCACATGGCTCAAATCAGCTCCTTCAAATTGGGCACCATCAAATTGACCACCGCTTAAATCTGCTCCTGGCACCCGAATCCCTTTGAAATCGTGCCCACTCATATCTACATCAGCTTTGGCCAGCAGCATCAAGGCATTCGCCGCTATCGTCTGCACCTCCTCTGTTTTTGACCGTTCGACCCAACTCAATAGCTTGTGCTCCAACTCAGCATCCTCTTCGATCCGTTCTTGCAAAAATCTGAATAATGCTGGGCTACCAAGCAATTTCAACAGATCAAAAAAGGCTAGTTTCTCTACAACTTGAGCCAGTTGATGAGAATGCCATAATATTTTTAGTTGATTTAATGCAAAGGCTTGTAAGCTCTTATCTGATATGGCCACATCGTATTGATAGTCTGCTGGAACCTTTTTCTGCAACAAATGCCATTTCAAAGCAGGTGAATTTATTGGCTCTCCATTGCGCGTCACAATTGCTGATGCTTTAAAAAACTTCTGCCAGTCTGCCACCTCCAACTGCTTTTCTATGATTTCTCGAATCTCGGGTGGAAGCCAGACAGGTAAGGAAGCCAGTGAAGGACTCAGAGATTTTTGTGTTGCTGGATCATGCGTAATGGCAGAGTTTGAGACAGGGCTTAGCATAGATATGCTCTCGTTCAATTAAAGTTACGACATCAGAAAATTTTTGGTGAGTCCGATCTAGTTACTCGCCTTACTGAGCTTGGGGTTTGAGGCGCAGTATTCTTTTTAAGAAGACTCGGACAAAATGTCTTTTGATGAAAAATACTGTGACACAGAGGTCCTGTAGGTACGCGCAGCATTACTCAATCACACTAAAGCAAAATCGCTTGGGAAGACTGTTGCGGTAAGGTAAAGAAAGCAAGCCCGCGCTGGCTTACATACATACGGAAGAGGTTTAGTGCGGGCAGAGGTAGGTGAGCCGTGGCATCAATAAAGATCAGGCGATGTACGCACGGGTAATCTGATGGCTAGCGTTTCACCTGTTGAAAAAATTAATTTCACGCGCACATTGTCGCCAGGTGCAATGAGACGTTTAGGGGTCTCAAAAAAGACATGATAGCTATCCGGTTCGAGGGCAATTTGGCCCTGTCCAGGGACAGTCAGCTTATCAGCCTCGACCAGTTTTGTAGTGCCGTCATCGTTTTTAACGCTTTGTTTGAATGACGCTTTTTCGTAATCTGGGGTAGTCACAGAGGTCACTGTAAAGACTGCTTTACTTGGATTTTGAAGTGTGAAATAGCCAGCCCCAGGCTGCGCATTAGGTAGCCAGCGCATCCAAGCTGTGTGTGGCGCTACTCTAACCACCCTCATTTTTTTTGCCCCTTCTGCCACCGCGTTGGTGGCAAAAAAAGGTGCGGCGAAAAGACTGGCGCACACTAATGCGAGACCAGCAAGTACCCGATTTTTTTTCGTTTTTGTCTCTGTTGAATGAGCGAAGTTCTTTGTATGCATCATATCTCCTTAGTTAAAAAATTGTCTAATGTTAATTAGCACTGCCAAAACTAAGATACAAACGTCACCACACGCGGCGCTTACCTTACGTGTTCGCTTACTATAAAAGAGCAAAAAATATTAAGCAATAAATTTTTAGTTTTCAATTAGCCAAGAAGCAACGTGCTGGGCGCAGGCATTGCGAGACAAGATAGGGTGCAGTATTATCAACTGCACAAAAATAAATATGCTAATGTATCTTTCCCACTTTATTGACCAAACCCATGGTTTTTAAAACTGTACATACCAACCTTCAAAGGAATGCGCGATGAAAGAAATTAATCAGCGCAGACTACGCTATTTTCATGAGGTATACACCTGCGGAAAAATTCGTGGCGCAGCTGCCAATTTGAATACGGACACGTCGGTTGTCACGCGTCAAATTAGGCTCTTGGAGGAGGAGGTCGGGGCTAAGCTCTTTGAGCGTCGCCCACGTGGGGTGGCGCCCACTGAGGCTGCTGAGTTGCTGCAAAAATATTACCAAGTGTGCTATACGCTACGGCAGAATTTAGAGACCGGCTTACAAGAATTACGCGGCATGAAGCGGGGCATGATTAATATTATTGTGCTCAAAGCGTATAGTGAGATTCTGGTAGAAGATGTCCTGCACGATTTCTGTAAGGAGCGTTCTGGCTTAAATATTTGTATTAAAGAAGCCAGTACCGCGGATCAAATTGTGGCTGCAGTCGTGGCGGACGAAGCGCATATGGGAATCATGAGTCATTATTCTCTCAATGATCCAAAGATTAAATATAGTTTGCGGGTGCCGCTCCCTATTTGCTTGGTGGTAAGTTGCAATCACCCGCTGGCGAGCCAGAAAAAGGTTACTTTTTTGGAGGCGGCGCGCTATCCTCTTGCCTTGCCATCCGCGGCCTCTAACCTATGGTCGGTGATTCGAGAGGCTGAGCGCTCTGAGAATGTCCAGTTGGCTCCGGTTTTTGTCAGTGATTCTATTTCTAGTCGGAAAAAATTCTCGAGTATTGGCGAGGGTGGAACATTTATGTCAGCGCTTGCTGCGCGTCAGGAAATTAAGGCTGGCCAACTGGTTGCGCTTGAAGTGGATCATCCCAGTTTTAAATCGTTCCAGTTCTGCCTGGCCGTTAAGCAGAGTAAGCCGTTTCCGCCAGCGGTGAATCAACTGCTGAGGGTGCTTGAAGCCAAGTTATTGGTTTGTGCACATGCGGCCAAAGATTTGAGCGTTCATTAATATATCGCCAGATGAAATGTGGAGAAACCTTTGATAACTCGTCGCACCGCCCTTAAAAAAATAGTTGCGGCTAGCGCTGCAATCAGTGCCCCTTTTATCTTTACGCCCTCGCGGGCGGCTGCACAGCGCATCGTCTTACGCGATCCTGGTGGTATTTACACCAAAATATATAACGAAATTTTATATCAACCGTTTACGCAAGAGACCGGTATCGCCGTGGTGAGTATCCAGTCAGATGCAGAGCCTACTGCGCAGATTCGGACGATGGTCGAGTCCCAGAGTTATCTATGGGATATGGTGGCGATCAGTCATCGGGCCGTGCACTTCATGACCACTGGCAAGGTCTATCTGGAAAAGCATGGGCTTGAAGATGATCCGATTGTTTCATCGCTGCCGCCCCATTTTAGATCGGCCTACGGGGTTGGAACGAATGCCTATGCGACTGTGCTTGCCTACAGGACGGACGCTTTCAAAGGGCGTCAAGCGCCGAAAACATGGCAGGATTTTTGGGATGTGCAGAATTTTCCAGGCCGCCGTAGTCTACGTAAACTTCCTTTTGATACCATTGAAATCGCCCTGATGGCAGATGGTGTGCCGGCAAGCAGCGTGTATCCATGTGATCTGGATAGGGCATTGCGCAGTCTCGATAAAATTAAACCTCAAGTCCCGGTCTGGTGGGGCGGCGGTGGGACTCACGCCGAGCACCTGTTGAAAACTCGTGAGATTGATTTAGTTCCAGTTTTTAGTATTTGGGCGCAGTCTGCAATTGATGCCGGTGCGCCGGTTGCCATTTCATGGGAACAGCATCTTTATGGATGCCACAATTGGGCGATCTTAAGGGGAACGCCTAACGCCGATGCGTGCCGAAAATTTATTCGATTTGCCTGCCAACCAGAGCGGCAGGCGCTGCTTGCGCCATACGGAATTGGGCCGACCCATCCCGGCGCTTTCAAGTCAAACCGCATAGATCCGAATTATGCCAAGCGCCTTCCGACGCACCCAGATAATCTAAAGAAAGGTTTATTTATCGATGCGTCGTATTGGCTTAAGCAAGATGCCATCATCCAACAATTTAACCATTGGTTGTTGCGTTGAGCACCATTCAACGACTAATTGAGCAGCCAATGATTAAAGCGTTCGATAATTGAACTTTGATTGCTCGCCCAGTACGCAGCATTGCTGAACACCCCTTTTTTTAAATTGTTTGGATAGGTGGAAAGAAGTTTTGCATGCTTTAAATCAACATGCCCTGGCTTTAAAACCTCAGGCTGGGTCGGCGCAGTCCCGTAAGGCGCAAGCAGCGCTTGCTGTTGCGGGGCCGAGGCAAATTTGATGAATTCACGGCAGGCGTCGGCGTTAGGCGTACCTTTCAAAATCGCCCAGCTATCACATGCATAGATATGTTGTTCCCATGAAAAGTCGACGGGTGCGCCATCATGGATCGCATACAGTACTCGGTTGCTAAAAGCCGGGATTAAATCGACTTCGCCGGACTTCAGGAGTTGTTCAGTTTCTGGCGCATTGTGCCACCAGACTGAGATGTGTGGCTTGATTTTGTCGAGACTGCGAAAGGCGCGGTCGAGGTCGCACGGATAGACTTGGCTGGGGGGTACGCCATCCGCTAACAATGCCTGTTCGATGGTTTCAAACGGAGCTTTACGCAGTCCACGGCGGCCAGCAAAGTTTTTCACATCCCAAAAATCCTGCCATGTTTTTGGGGGCTGACGCCCTTTGAAGGCATCTGTGCGATACGCTAGCACGGCCGTATATACATTGTATCCAACGCCGTAAGGCGAGATAAATTGCGGCATGATGGTGGCCACGGTAGGGTCGTTTTCAAGCCGATGGGGTTCTAGATAATCTGAGCCCAAAAACTGGATCGCCCGATGACTCAGGCAGGCCATATGCCAGTTGTAATTCTTGGCGTTGACCATACTCTTAATTTCTGCTGTCGGCTCTGCATTTGAGGGCACGCCGATCACTTCAATGCCGGATGCTTTTGCAAAAGGTTTGAATAGCATTTCGGTGTAAATTTGATGGCTATGGCCGCCCGTGGTGCGAATGATAATTCTGGGTTGTTTGGATTGCGCCAACCCCTTAGAAGGCGTGATCACGAAGGGTGCACACAGCGCGACGGTACCCAAGCCGGTGATCTTCTTGAGCACGCTTCTGCGGTTAGGGTTATGAGCTTGGTTTTTATCATTCATCTGAGAGTCCTGGTCGTGTCAGCGGGTTACCATTAAGTTGTGGTCAACGGGCTAGCATTAAGCTACGGCTCAAAAATCAAAAAAGCTGCGGCTCAAAAAAATCAAAATTAGTCTAGCAGCCAGTGGTTATAGCGCTCAATCACTGAGCTTTGGTGGTTCATCCAATACACACCATTGCTGGCCAGGCCTTTGTTGAAATTGTCTGGATAGGTCGCCAGGAGTTTTGCGTGCTTTGGATCAATATAGCCCGGTTTTAAAACCTCAGGTTGCGTTGGACCAATCCCATAGGGCGCGAGCAGTGCTTGTTGTTTTGGGTGTGAGGCAAATTTGATGAATTCACGGCAGGCGTCGGCGTTGGGCGTGCCTTTCAGAATGGTCCAATTATCGTATCCATAGATATGTTGATCCCAAGAATAGGCCACGGGTGCGCCCGCATCGATGGCAGCCAGCACGCGGTCGGTAAAAGCCGGGATTAAATCGACTTCGCCAGACTTCAGGAGTTGTTCGGTTTCCGGGGCATTTTGATACCAGACGGAGATATGCGGCTTGATTCTGTCGAGACTGCGAAAGGCGCGGTCGAGGTCGCACGGGTAGACAGCGCTTGGCAATACGCCATCCGCCATTAATGCTTCCTCGATGGTATCGAAGGGGGTTTTACGCAATCCGCGGCGGCCAGCAAAGTTTTTCACATCCCAGAAATCCCGCCATGTTTTCGGTGCTTGGCGTCCTTTGAAGGCATCCGTACGATACGCCAGCACGATCGTAAAGACGTTCGTCCCAACGCTATAAGGCGTCATAAATTGCGGCATAATCGTTGCAATGATGGGGTCTTGCTCCAGTCTATGCGGTTCGAGGTAACGCTGACCCAAAAACTGGATCGCCCGATGACTGAGGCTCGCCATATGCCAATTGTAAGTGTTGGTTTCGACCATCGCTTTAACTTCTGCAGTGGGCTCCGCATTGGATGGAACGCCAATCACTTCAATCCCAGATGCTTGATAAAAGGGTTTGAATAATATTTCTGTGTAGGCCTGCTGAATATAGCCGCCTGAAGTGCGGATGAAGATTTTTTGTTTACTTGCTTTAGCAAGTCCTCTGGAGGGGATGATAATAAATGGCGCGCAGATTGCGGCGGTACTCAAAGCCGCCATTTTTTTGATGCTGTTGCGGCGGCTAAAGTTGTGAGGTTGCTTTTGATCACTCATGTGAGGTTCCTGACATCGTGGTTAGGGGGGGCGCTAAGTTGGGGCTCAAGGGTAAAAATAGATAAGTGCGCGGAGAGTAAGTTGAGTAATTCCTCCGTGGCTGGCAAAAGCGGTTTGCCGCGTCTGGTGACTAAAGACAGATCAGTAGACTTAAAAACCGGATGGTCTATTTCCAACGCAATCAATTCGCCCGCTTCGATTTCTTTGCGCGCTGAGAAAATTGACATAAAAATTACCCCGGAGCCGGCGCAGGCAAATTCTTTGCGAGCGGTGGTTGAATTACTCACAAACACTGGCGTAGGAAACTCGATTTTTTCTGCGCGTGCGACCGATTGAACCATTTGCGGCAAAACACCTGAAGCGGGCAACGACAGCGGATAGCGGATGGCTTCTGCAAAGCTGATTTTGTGCTGATGAGCGAGCGGATAATTTTTACTCACTAACATGTATAAGGGCAAAGGCACGCGTGCATAATAGTGAAGGTCAGCGTAGTTTGGACAAACATGAACCACCCCTATATGCGAAATGTCCTCGAGAATTTGATTCACGATTTGAATCGATTCGAAAATTTCTTCGATATGCAGATTAATATTAGGATATTGTTGGCGAAAGTCATTGAATACGCTCATCAGCGCACTGACAAAAGCAGCGGGCATGGCAAGCCGGATCGTGCCTCGCCGCATATCGCGTAGCTCTTGTAACCCCATTTCAAAATCGACTTGCGCATCACGATTGTGGCGGTAATATTCGAGTAATAACTCAGCTGCGTCTGTTGGCACAACCCCGCGGGGGCGTCGCTCAAACAGCTTGAAGCCGATTTCGTCTTCCAGCAATTTGATCTGGCGCGTAATCACCGATGCGCTTGTATTCAAACTGTCGGCGGCGCTACGAATTTTTCCACGAATGCAGACCTCGTAGAAGTAACGTAGCCGCTGTTGATTAATTTCTATCACCGCAGGCCCCCTTTAAGATGCTACGATTAAGTGGCTTTGAAACATGTCCCCAGCCCACGAAATATTAGCGCATATCTAATTTGTTTTATTGCCGTTCAGTCAATTATAAGTTTATTCTACCTTAGTCGGCGTTTAGCAATTTTTTTGCCATTGAGGCACCTTTATACAGCTACATTTAAGCGTCTTAAGCACCTTAAGCGTCTTAAACGCCTTAAGGGTCGCCATCATATTGTATGCTGTTCAAGCTTGAAGGTTGCCGCTGCATCCTGCCCGAGTGTCCGCACGAGGTAAGGTAAAGCGACTTTTAAGTTTTCTGCTAATGCGTAAGGTGGGTTCAGGATAAACATCCCGCTGCCGTATAAGCCATAGCCGTCTAGCGAGGGTTGGCATGTTTGCAGCGAGGCGTGCAGCCAGTTTTTTTCCGCTATTTTTTTTAGCTGTTCGGCAAAGCGCCGCGATTCAGGGCGTTGCACCTGCGGGTACCAAATCGCATAGGTTCCTGTCGCAAAGCGGCATACACTTTGTTGTAGTGTATCCAGTACGCGCTGATAGTCTTGTTTATCTTCATAAGACGGGTCAAGGAGCACCAGCGCCCGTCGCGGAGGGGGAGGCAACAACGCCTTGAGTCCGGTAAAGCCATCGCCCGCAGACAATAGAGCACGCGGCTTTTGGGCCGTTTCCAACTGGCTAAAATTATCGCGTAGCACTTTAATTTCGGTTGGATGGAGCTCAAACAGCCGCAGCCTGTCTTGGCTTCGCGTTAGCTGCCAGGCAAGCCAGGGTGAGCCTGGATAAAAGCGTAAATCTCCAGCTGGATTAAGGGCGCGAATTTGAGCGATATACTCTGCTAGCAACGGGGGCAAGTCGCGTTGTGCCCAGAGTCGGGCAATGCCGCTTTCGTATTCAGCGTTTTTTGTTGCATATGCGCTAAATAGTTCATAGACACCTGCGCCAGCGTGTGTGTCAAGATACCAGAAGGCTTTATCTTTCTGGGCGAGATGGCGCAAGATATGCACGATAATGCTATGTTTGAGCACATCGGCGTGATTGCCCGCATGAAAGGCGTGGCGGTAGCTTAGCATGTTTGGTGTTTCCTCAGTTACAATCGTAAACAATATGCGAATTCTACTCAGTAATGACGATGGTTACCTGGCTCCTGGCCTAGCCGCGCTCTATGAAGCTTTAAAACCATTGGCCGAAGTCACCGTGTTCGCGCCTGAGCGTAATTGTAGCGGCGCGTCTAATTCATTGACTTTATCGCGGCCGTTGTCGGTGATGACCGCGCCTAATGGCTTCCGCTACCTGAATGGTACGCCAACGGATTGCGTGCATATTGCGCTCACAGGGGTACTTGATTACAAACCGGACCTAGTTGTCTCGGGTATCAATAATGGGCAAAATATGGGCGAAGACACGTTGTATTCAGGTACGGTGGCAGCGGCCACGGAAGGGTTTATGTTCGGCGTTCCCTCATTGGCTTTTTCTCTGGCCGATAAAGGCTGGGAGCATCTAGGGGCAGCGGCTCGCGTAGCCGGCGATATCGTGGCACACTATCTTGAAAACCCGTTATCGGCACCACTTTTGTTGAATATTAATATCCCTAACCGCTCTTATCATGAATTAGGGCCGTGGTATGTGACGCGGCTTGGTAAGCGGCACCCGTCGCAACCTGTGATTCAACAGATGAGTCCAGATGGCGAGCCAATTTATTGGATTGGGCCTGCGGGTGATGTCTGCGATGCCAGTGAGGGCACGGATTTTCATGCCGTGGCGCATGGTCGCGTGTCAATTACTCCGCTGCAACTGGATCTCACTCACACGCAATTGCTGCCATCAGTGCAAGACTGGGTATCGCTGGTGGAGTCAGAGTTATGACCCAAGCTAAGCGTTTTCCGCTTGGCTTGGCTGAAGTGCGCGCTAGCCAGACTAATCGGAATTATCTCGGCGTCGGCGCCGCGCCTACTGCAAAGAGTTGGGTCAGTACGCTTACGCGGATGGAGGCGATGGCTTCTCAACCCAGCCTGTCTAAGCGGGTCACCGTGTTACATCCAGCCTTGGCCTCAGAACGGGTGCGCGAGCGCATGGTTGAGCGCTTACGGGCAGGTGGTGTGAACCATGCGGGGGTACTCGCGGCGATGAACGCCGTGCCACGGCATCTGTTTGTCGATCCAGGCTTAGCGGCACAAGCTTATCAAGAACTCGCGTTGCCGATTGGTCATCAGCAAACGATTTCTAAGCCCGCGGTGGTGGCGCGGATGATTGAACTGGCCGCTGCCGACAGGGTACTGGAAAAAGTGCTTGAAATTGGCACCGGCTGTGGCTATCAGGCTGCCGTGCTGAGCCATGTCGCGCGCGAAGTCTATTCGATTGAGCGGGTGCGGCCGTTGTTTGAGCGCGCTAAAAAAAACCTGCGCCCGCTACGCGTAGCGAATCTTCGGCTACATTATGGTGATGGTTGCTTAGGCTTGCCGGCGGCGGCGCCGTTTGATGCGATTATTATTGCTGCGGCTGGCATCGGTGTTCCCGATAGGTTGCTTGAGCAGCTTGCGGTTGGCGGGCGTTTGATCGCACCCGTGGTGGTCTCCGCCGAACCAGAAACAAGCAATGAAACACAAGTTTTGACGCTGATTGAACGTGTCTCAGCCACCCAATGGCGCGAGTCAAGACTCGATCGCGTTTTTTTTGTCCCCTTGAAATCCGGAGTGATTTGAAATTGATGGTTACGTTGCAAAGATTGGGTAGATCCCGCGGTCCAGCGATTTTTCAGGGCATCCTTTGCGCCGTGTCGCTGCTGGCCTTTGGTGCATGTTCGACGCGGCTGATCAATGCGCCCATCAGCGACCGTTTTGAAGCGAGTGCATTGGCTAGTCCGTTAGCCTTGGCGTCATCGTCGCCGCCCCCCGGCTACTACCGCGTGAAGCTAGGTGACACGCTTTATCGAATTGCCCTTGAACATGGTCAGCATTATCAGGACGTTGTGGCGTGGAATAATCTGCAAAGTTCGTCCCAGATCGCAGTTGACCAATTGTTGCGCGTCGTGCCGCCAGGTACGGAACCCGCGCCGAATACACCAGGTGTCTCGACGGCGCCGGTGGCAGATGGCGCGGTTGAGGTGCGTTCGCTGGATGGCGGCGCCAACCTTTACGGCGCTCCGCCGGTCGCAAGTATTGGGCCAGGCGCGCAGACAGCGGTGCCGGCCGCGAGTGCAATTTCGTTTGCCTGGCCGGTGCGGGGCCCAATCCTGGGTACTTTTGATGAGTTAAAAAATAAAGGCTTGGATATTGGTGGTATTGTAGGAGCGCCAATCTCAGCTGCGGCTGAAGGCCGGGTTGTGTATGCTGGCAATGGCTTGAGAGGTTACGGCAATTTGATCATCATCAAGCATGATGTTACATTTTTAACGGCTTATGCACATAATAGAGCACTTTTCGTTAAGGAAGGCGAGGCCGTAGCCAAGGGGCAAAAAATTGCCGAGATGGGAAATAGCGATGCAAATCGCGTGATGTTGCATTTTGAAGTGCGTCAGCAGGGCAAGCCGGTAGATCCAATGAAGTATTTATCCACTCCCCCAATAAATTAGCTCTTTCAAGTCAATATGCCAAACTCAAAGCGCCCGCAGTCGTACCCGATAGCTGATTCGCTATTGAGTCAGCTAGATGAGGTATTAAACTCGGAAGAGGCTATTGAGCTGCGGTTTGAGCGAGACAGTGAGGCGGCTGAAGAGGCGTTTGACGAAGAGGCAATCGACGCAAATGAACACCAACGTGAGCCCGATGCGTTGGCCGTTGATGAGCCAGATTCAAGTGATTTTAAAGCGCTGTTACGGTCTGAATTAACCGCTGACACGATTCAGCATTACTTAAATCGAATTAGCGCTAAGCCTTTGCTGACGGTGGTCGAAGAACAGCACTATGCAACTTGTGCGCAGCAGGGAGACTTTGAGGCCCGGCAAATCATGATTGAGCGTAATTTGCGTCTGGTCGTCAGTATTGCTAAAGGGTACTTAAACCGTGGCGTCCCGCTGCTTGATTTAATCGAAGAAGGCAACCTCGGGCTGATGCACGCAATCAGCAAATTCGAGCCGCAGCGAGGGTTTCGTTTTTCTACTTATGCGACATGGTGGATTCGGCAAAGCGTTGAGCGCGCGATTATGAATCAAGCGCGCACTGTGCGTTTGCCGGTCCATGTCATTCGCGAGTTAAATCAACTCTTGCGGGCTAAGCGTCATTTAGAAAAAAGCGCGGCGAATGCCGACGGCCCCTCTGACCAACGTGACGCGAGTGTGGATGATATTGCTCATCTGACGGGCAAGACGGTCGATGAAGTGTCTGATATTCTCGCCTTAGGCGAACGCACGGCTTCGCTCGATGCGCCGCTAGAATTAGATCCGGGCAGTAGTTTGCTTGATTTTCTATCTGACGATCAGAGCCAATTGCCTGAGGCTAAGATCCAGCAGCGCGAGCTTGAGCAATTGATGCGTGCTTGGCTAGCGCGTCTGCCGAACAAGCATCGGCATGTGATTGAGCGCCGTTTTGGCTTAGGTAATGTTGAACCGGCGACCCTTGAAGAAGTGGCTGACGAAATGGAATTGACGCGTGAGCGGGTGCGGCAGATTCAGCAAGAAGCAATGGTGCGCTTAAAGCGTTATTTCCTCTCTAATGGCGTACGTAAGGATGCAGTGCTGTGACCCCTATTTTAGTTTTTGATATTGAAACGATTCCTGATATTGCGGGCGTGCGCCAGTTGGAAGGCTGGCCCGCAACGCTCTCTGACGAAGAAGTGGCGCAACGTGCGTTTGATGCTCGCCGCGAAAAAACCGGCTCCGATTTTTTGCCGCACTATTTGCATCGGGTGGTTGCGATTGCGTGTGTCTTCAGAGACCAGGACGGCTTCCGGGTAAAATCGCTCGGTACTGAAAAAGACTCGGAAGCGACGCTGATCCAATTATTTTTTCGCATCATCGAAAAATATAGCCCGCAGATGGTGTCCTGGAATGGTGGCGGGTTTGATTTGCCGGCACTGCACTATCGTGCGTTGGTGAACGGCGTCGCGGCGCCAAAGTACTGGGACCTGGGCGAAGATGATCGCGATTTTAAATGGAATAATTACATCAGCCGTTACCATACTCGCCATACGGATTTGATGGATTTACTCGCGCTTTATCAGCCACGCGCCAACGCACCGCTTGATGCACTGGCTAAGCTCTGTGGCTTTCCTGGCAAACTGGGGATGGATGGGAGCCAGGTCTGGCAGGCTTTTAGCGCAGGGCGAATAGATGAAATTCGTCGTTATTGCGAAACGGATGTGGTCAATACGTATTTAATGTACTGTCGCTTCCAGCAAATGCGGGGGGGCTTTACGCCGCAAGAATATGAGCAGGAAGTGATGTTGGTTAAAGAGGCGTTAGCCGCTGAAGCTGGCGCGCATTGGCCTGAATATCTGGCCGCCTTTGCGGTAAAGTAGTGAAGGCGTCGCCTAGCCAGGCTAGCGTATTGGCTAATCGGCGAGCCGCGCTGAATCACCATAACCTGTAAAGCTGCGCCTCCCCCTTGAATTTGTGCAATGTATCTCCATATTAAGTATAATTAGCACTCGTTAGCAAGGAGTGCTAATAAATCTTCCCTTTTGGGCTCGCGGATACTTTTCCCTTTGAGCCTTAAAAATTTAGTTGTTCTCTAGTATTTCTAGTATTTATTGAGAGGAGTCTGTATGAAAAAGCTGCGTCCTTTGCACGATCGTGTGATTATCAAGCGTTTGGACCAAGAGACCAAAAGCGCCTCAGGTTTGGTTATTCCTGAGACTGCTGCTGAAAAGCCTGATCAAGGTGAAATCATGGCGATTGGGCCAGGTAAAAAAGATGACAAAGGTGCTTCGATTGCGCTCGACGTTAAAGTGGGCGATCGCGTGCTATTCGGCAAATATTCCGGCCAGTCGGTCAAGATCGACGGTAATGAGTTGCTAGTGATGCGCGAAGAAGACATCATGGCTGTGCTAGTTAGCTAAGCGTAGTTTTCAGTTCATCAAGTTAAAGAATTCAAGGAGTTAAAGATGGCAGCTAAAGAAGTTGTATTCGGTGATTTGGCCCGTGCCAAACTGGTTGAAGGCGTCAATATTCTAGCCAATGCAGTTAAGGTTACATTGGGTCCAAAGGGACGCAATGTTGTGCTCGAGCGTAGCTTCGGTGGCCCAACCGTCACTAAAGATGGTGTCTCGGTTGCAAAAGAAATTGAACTCAAAGACAAGCTGCAAAATATGGGCGCGCAGATGGTTAAAGAAGTAGCGTCAAGAACCAGCGACAATGCTGGTGATGGCACTACAACAGCAACCGTGCTGGCGCAATCAATTGTGCGTGAAGGCATGAAATCTGTTGCCTCGGGCATGAACCCAATGGATTTGAAGCGCGGCATCGACAAAGCGGTAGCCGCTGCGGTTGAAGAGTTGCGTAACATCAGCAAGCCATGCACGACCACTAAAGAAATCGCTCAAGTTGGCTCAATCTCGGCGAACAGCGATGAATTAGTCGGCAAGCTGATTGCTGAAGCGATGGATAAAGTAGGCAAAGAAGGTGTGATTACCGTTGAAGATGGTAAATCACTAGAGAACGAACTTGATGTGGTCGAAGGTATGCAGTTTGACCGCGGTTACTTGTCTGGCTACTTTATTAATAATCAAGATCGGCAAGTGGCTGCTCTTGATAATCCATATGTGCTGCTGCACGACAAAAAAATCTCCAATATTCGCGATTTGTTGCCTTTGCTTGATCAGGTTGCAAAGTCAGGCCGTCCATTGTTGATCATTGCTGAAGATATTGAGGGTGAGGCATTGGCTACCCTGATTCTGAACAATATGCGTGGTTTCTTGAAGTCCGCTGCAGTGAAGGCGCCAGGCTTTGGCGACCGTCGCAAAGCCATGCTTGAAGATATTGCGATCTTGACCGGCGGTCAAGTGATTGCTGAAGAAACTGGGCATACGCTTGAGAAAGCGACACTGGCCGAGTTGGGACAAGCTAAGCGCATTGAAGTTGCCAAAGAAAACACCACGATTATTGATGGCGCAGGCGATGCGAAAAGTATCGAAGCTCGCGTTAAGCAAATCCGTGTGCAAATGGATGAAGCTACTTCTGACTATGATCGTGAAAAACTCCAAGAGCGTGTCGCTAAGTTGGCAGGCGGAGTAGCCGTGATCAAAGTGGGTGCGGCGACTGAAATTGAGATGAAAGAAAAGAAAGCGCGGGTTGAAGATGCCTTGCATGCTACCCGCGCAGCGGTTGAAGAAGGGATCGTGCCAGGCGGTGGTGTTGCCTTGATCCGCGCCCGCCACGCAGTGGCTAACGTGAAAGGCGATAACGCTGATCAGCAAGCTGGTATCAAAATCGTACTGCGTGCGATGGAAGAGCCACTGCGTCAGATCGTTACCAACGGTGGTGAAGAAGCCAGCGTAGTGGTTGCAAAAGTGGCCGATGGTAAAGGCAACTTTGGTTATAACGCGGCTACGGGTGAGTACGGAGATCTGGTGCAAGCCGGTGTGGTTGACCCAACCAAAGTGACCCGCACTGCATTGCAAAATGCAGCGTCAATTGCTGGTTTGTTGCTCACCACGGACTGTACCGTCACTGAATCGCCGAAAGAAGAAGCGGCTGCAGGTGGCATGCCTGGTGGTATGGGCGGCATGGGTGGTATGGGCGGCATGGGCATGGATATGTAATCGTCCAGGTTCGCCTGTGTTTGGGTGGTGTGCTTTCGGGCACACTGCACGAATGTCTGAACAAGAAGCCCGCAGCGATGCGGGTTTTTTGTGCCTTTTTTGACAAGATTTATCTCAAAATATGAGCAAATTGCGTTGCAGCCGGGGTACCATCATCTTTTTGAGGCGTTCTGGCAACGCTTGAATCATAATTTGTGAGACGTAGCGATAATCATAGTATGGAATATAAAAATTGGATGTGCCTGATTTGCGGCTGGATTTATAATGAAGAAGCTGGCTTACCAGAAGAGGGGATCGCACCGGGTACGCGTTGGGAAGACGTCCCAGTTAACTGGACCTGTCCGGAATGTGGCGCCCGTAAAGAAGATTTTGAAATGGTGGAAATTTGAGCAGTTGTGAGCAAAACCAAGCCTTGGGACATGCGGGCTGATTTGACGACATGGCTATTTGCTAACGGAATGCGTGGGTTAGAATTCAATATGTCCAAATCCTCTGATCGTATTAATCTGACGAACCAGTTTTTGATCGCTATGCCGAGCATGGCCGATGCGGTTTTTGCTGGCGCGGTGCTGTATATTTGCGAGCATAGTGAACGCGGTGCGCTTGGTTTAGTGATCAACCGGCCGACGGATATCATGTTGCAAGCGCTGTTTCACCGTATCGATCTCAAGCTCGAAATCGAGCCTTTGCTGCATTTGCCGGTTTATTTCGGGGGTCCGGTTCAAGCGGAGCGTGGTTTTGTCTTACATGAGCCTACCGCTACGCACTATACTTCATCCCTGTTAGTGCCTGGCGGCTTAGCCATGACCACCTCGAAAGATGTGTTGGAGGAGATTGCGTTTGGTCAAGGACCAAAGAAATTTTTGCTAACGCTAGGCCACGCTGGCTGGGGCGCTGGCCAGCTCGAAGACGAAATTTTGCGCAATGGTTGGCTGACGGTAGAAGCGGATCCAAGCATTGTGTTTGACGTGCCAGCTGAGCAGCGCTTTACGGCAGCGTTATCGCTCTTAGGCGTGTCACCCGCAACCTTGTCTGGCGAAGTGGGCCATGCATAAAGCGAGTGTCGGCCAAGTCCGTGGCGCAACTGCGTTAGGGTTAATCCTGGGCAAGCCGCAAGGCCGCAAGTGGCTATGAGCCACATAGCCACGCTTCTGGCGTTTGACTATGGCGAGAAAAGAATCGGCGTTGCGGTAGGCAATCTGCTGCTGCGGCAAGCACAAGCCTTAACGGTGATCATGAATCTTAACCGTGAGCATCGCTTTAAGGCGATTGGCGCACTGCTGCAAGAATGGCAACCACAACAATTGGTGGTGGGTTTGCCAATGTATCCAGATGGCGCAGCGCACCAAATGACCCAGTGGGCTAAGCGCTTTGGCCAACAGCTGCATGGCCGTTTCGGCTTGCCCGTAAGTTGGGTCGATGAACGTTATTCGTCGGTCGCGGCGGCAACTGCGCTGGGTGGTGATTTAACGCAGCTTGATGCCGAAGCTGCCCGGATTATTTTGCAACAATTTTTTGATGAATATGCACTTGCCTAATGCTGAGTCGCTGTACCACGTTTTACGTGACCAAATTCATACCACCTATGGCGATAGTTTGTATCAGCCAGACGGGGTTGCGCTGGTGGGCATTTGGAGTGGCGGCGCTTGGCTTGCCGAGCGGCTTGCACATGACTTGAAGCTGGCTGAATTTGGCGTTGTGAGCGTTGTTTTGCATCGCGATGATTACGCAGAAAAAGGCTTGCATGGACAAGCGCGTCCAACCTCATTGCCCTTTCAAGTCGAGGGCCGCCGGATTGTGTTGCTAGATGACGTGCTCTATACTGGTCGCACGATTCGAGCTGCGCTAAACGAGTTGTATGATTTTGGCCGGCCTGCTGCCGTTGACCTAGCTGTATTGGTTGATCGAGGTGGGCGCGAGTTGCCAATCGCTGCCCGTTTTGTGGGTGCCGCTGCCGATCTGCCGGCTGATCGTACCCTGGTATTGGGACGTCATGAGAGTGGCCTATTTGAGTTTCATAGTGAAACACGTACCGATTAAAGATAGGGTTGTGTGCGTGCGTCCTAAACTATACCAACACACATGCATTAAAGCTGTGCAGCCTTGCCTAGCTTTCTTCGCTGGAGAGTAGATGTCAAACATTTGGCCACCTGCGCCAACCTTGCGCCCTGGTTTTAAAGGTAATCCGCAACTCACAAAAAATGGTGAACTTAAGCATCTATTGACGATCGATGGTTTGCCAAGGGATATCATTACGCACATCCTCGACACCGCTCAGCAATTCGTTGGGGTGGCTGAGCGTGAGGTCAAAAAAGTGCCGCTATTGCGTGGCAAATCAGTATTCAACCTGTTTTTTGAGAACTCGACCCGCACTCGTACGACTTTTGAAATTGCCGCAAAGCGCTTATCGGCTGATGTGCTGAATTTGAATATCAATGCATCATCAACCAGCAAAGGTGAATCGTTACTGGATACCGCCGCTAATTTATCCGCCATGCAGGCCGATATGTTTGTCGTGCGCCATGCGCAAAGCGGTGCGCCTTATTTGCTCGCACAACATTGCCCACCTCATTTGCATGTGATTAATGCGGGTGATGGTTGGCATGCGCATCCGACGCAAGGCCTGCTAGACATGTACACAATCCGCCATTACAAGCGAGATTTTACGCAACTCAAAGTGGCGGTTGTGGGTGATATTCTACATTCCCGCGTCGCGCGCTCTGATATTCATGCGCTGACTACGCTGGGCGTGCCAGAAGTGCGTGTGATTGGTCCACGCACATTGCTGCCCAATGGGCTTGAGCAATTCGGCGTGCGGGTTTTTCATAATATATGCGAGGGCTTAAAGGGGGTGGACGTCGTCATTATGCTGCGTTTGCAAAATGAAAGAATGAATAGCACCCTCTTACCCTCGGCGCAAGAATATTTCAAAAGTTGGGGACTGACCCCTGAGCGCCTTGCATTGGCGGCTCCTGATGCAATTGTGATGCACCCAGGTCCAATGAACCGTGGGGTTGAAATTGGTTCAGCGGTCGCCGATGGCCCGCAATCCGTGATCTTGCATCAAGTCACCTTTGGCATTGCGGTGCGGATGGCGGTGATGGGGATTATTGCTGGGAATAATGGTTAGTGCTGCGCTGTTGAGTTGAGTCAGCCTCTTTGTCAAATATCAATTGATCAAAAAATAAACAATGAATCTTCATATCAAGCGTGGCCGATTAATTGACCCTGCGACAGGGCTGGACACCGAGGCCGATTTATTCATTGCAGCAGGCAAAATTGCCAGTATTGGTAAGGCGCCCACCGCTTTTGAGGTGCATCAAACAATCGATGCTAGCGGTTTGATCGTGCTGCCGGGCTTGATTGATTTATTGGCGCGGTTGCGTGAGCCTGGCTACGAATATAAAGCAACGCTTGAATCTGAAATGGCCGCAGCCGTTGCGGGTGGGGTCACGAGCTTAGTGTGTCCGCCGGACACGGACCCACCGTTGGATGAGCCAGGTTTAGTTGAAATGTTGAAGTTCCGCGCCCGTAATCTCAACCAAGCGCGTGTATATCCGTTGGGTGCGCTGACGGTTGGACTCAAAGGGCAGGCCATCACGGAAATGGCTGAATTGGCTGATGCAGGGTGTATCGGCTTTTCTCAGGCGGATGCGCCGATGTTGAATCCCCAGGTGTTATTGCACGCTTTGCAATATGCCACGACTTATGGCTATACGGTTTGGCTGCGGGCGCAGGATCCGTATTTGGCGCAAGGTGGCGTCGCCGCAAGCGGGGCATTGGCGTCGCGGCTTGGCTTGCGAGGCGTGCCGGAAGCATCGGAAACCATCGCTTTGCATACCATCATTGAATTGATGCGCATCACCGGTGCGCGGGTCCATTTATCACATCTCTCTTCGGCCGCAGGGCTTGAGTTGGTGCGCGCGGCAAAACAGGAAGGTTTGCCGTTAAGCTGTGATGTCACCATCAATCATGTGCATCTAATTGATCTGGATATTGGTTATTTCGATGCGCAATACCGTTTTGATCCGCCGCTGCGCTCGCAGCGTGACCGGGAGGCCATCAGCACGGCGTTAATAGATGGCACCATCGACGCCATTTGTTCTGCTCATACGCCAGTTGACGACGATGAAAAACTCTTGCCATTTGGCGAAGCTTCAGCCGGCGCCACGGGGCTTGAATTGCTGCTATCACTGACTGTGAAATGGGCGCAAGAAAAGCAAATACCATTCACCCAAGCATTAGCAAAAATCACCTGCGCGCCAGCGGATGTACTGAATTTGAACAGCGGTCGTTTGGCGTTAGGCGCGCCAGCTGATCTGGTGCTATTTGATCCTGATGCGCATTGGCTGGTAGCGCCAAACCGGCTCAAGAGTCAGGGCCACAATACCCCTTTCTTAGGGTATGAGCTGCCAGCGCGGGTGCGCTCTACGATCATCTCCGGCCAGCTTGTCTATCAAGAAAGTAAAACATAAAGCGCTGCTACTTTGTTTATCAGGCAAGAAAAACATAAAATTGCCCTATTTAGATGCTGTCGTGGTTGCATTTGATCGGATTAGCAATAAAGGAAATAGATGATGCTGCAAGTCAGCCTACGCATTGTGCGGCTCATACTCCATCTGGTTCGTGGTATAGCGCTGGCGGCTTTTGTTTTTCCGCGTGCAGCACGGGCTCGCCAACAGCAGCTGGTGCGTGATTGGTCGCAGGGTTTACTTAAGGCGTGCGGTGTTACGCTGATTGTGCACCAGCCGGGCGAAGCGCTTGAGCGCGGTGTGATGTTGGTCGGCAATCATGTGTCATGGCTAGATATTTATGTGATTAATGCTTGGCAGCCGGTCCCCTTTGTGGCTAAAGCAGAAGTTGAAAAATGGCCGATCCTGGGTTGGTTGGCAAAAACCATCGGTACGATTTTTATTCGGCGTGACAAGCGTAGCGATGCCCGACGGATTGTGCAGCAGTTAGCCGATGTTTTAAAAAGCGGTGAAACGATTTGTATTTTTCCAGAAGGGACGACTTCTGATGGTACAAGCCTATTGCCATTTCACGCTAATTTGCTGCAAGCGCCGGTATTAGCGAGGACGACGGTGCAGCCAATCTGTTTGCTGTATGAAGATGCGCAAGGCCGGCAGTCGCTGGCGCCCGCCTATATCGGCGACATCTCGTTACTCGCTTCGCTCATATCGATTGTGCGCGCCGCTCCGCTCACCGCTCATGTATATCTGACGGCCCCGCTTGAGGCGTGTGACCAGCGGCGGGAACTGGCTATGCGTGCACAGGTGGCAGTCCAGGGGGCGCTGCAACTTTTGCAGCGCCAGCAGAGGGTGCTATCTGACACGGCGGTGGTAGAGGCTGAAGTCAGTGGCTAGGGGTTGATTTTATTAGTCAGGCAATGAGTCGCTCGTTCGTGATTGAACAGGCAACCTGGGTGAGTGTCCGTTTGCTTGGCTCAGCGTTGAGCGTGATGGCTGAGAGTTGCTTGCCCCAGACGCAACCGCTATCCAGTGCGCATAACTTATCGCGCAGCAAGAGACCGAGCGCTGCCCAGTGTCCGAATACCACCGTCAGCTCGGCGGTGCGCCGCCCTGGCACATCAAACCATGGCATATAGCCTGGCAGCGCAGCGTCGGGGCCGCCTTTAGCCTTGACTTCTAGTTCCCCCTCTGGGTTACAGAAACGAATCCGCGTCAGCGTATGAGCAATCATGCATAGTCGTTCATCACGGCTCAAGCCATGATGCCAACGCACCGGCGTAGGCTGACTCAGCTGTGCCATGCAGGTTTGCCAATTGGGGCCGCGCAACGCCTGTTCCACCTCATGCGCCAACTCGAGGGTGAGCGCCAGGTCCCACTGCGGCAGCACGCCAGCGTGCACCATCAGCATCTCGTTTTGGTAATGCGCCAGCGGCCGGTGGCGTAGCCAATCGATTAAATCGGCGGCATCAGGAGCCGCCAGGATTTCACTGATGGTATCGCCTTTGCGCATGCGTTGTGCGCCGGCTGCCACCGCCAATAAATGCAATTCATGGTTACCCAGCACCATCACGGCTCGCTGACCAAATTCGATGACATCACGTAGGCAAGCCAGTGAACTAGGCCCGCGGTTAATCAAATCGCCGGCAAACCAAAGCGGTGTGTCAGGCGTGGGCGCTGCTTTGGCGAGCAAATGATGAAAAGCGTCATGGCAGCCTTGTAGGTCGCCGAAGGCAAGAGGAGGAGGGGAGGAGGATGCTTTATTGATGCTCATCTGGATGGTGAGGATATCTGGAATATAATTATTATATAGGCCTTAAAAAAAGTTGCACTAAGATGTTGAAGAGACAATGAGCGGTGCTTGTCATATAAGAGTTGCCGCAGCACCAATGAGTGGTTTATTTGGGCCGCAGCGCCTACGTGATGAGGCGCTAGCGTTAGCAGGTCGCATTTAATTCAATCAAGGGTTTTTGATGATTTTAGTAACGGGTGGCGCTGGTTTTATTGGCGCCAATTTTGTGCTCGAGTGGCTAGCGGGCCACGACGAAGCCGTGGTGAACGTTGACAAACTGACCTATGCCGGCAATCTGCAGACTTTAGATTCGCTGCAAGCGGATTCCCGTCATCTGTTTGTCAGGGCTGATATTGCCGATGCTGCTGCGCTTAAAAGTCTCTTTGACGAACATCAGCCACGCGCGGTACTGCATTTTGCGGCGGAAAGTCATGTCGACCGCTCACTGCATGGACCGGCTGATTTTGTGCGCACGAATATCGTCGGCACTTTTACGTTGCTTGAGGCCGCTCGTGCTTATTGGACTCAGTTAGCCGGCGTGGCGCGAGCTAACTTCCGCTTCCTGCATGTTTCCACCGATGAGGTTTATGGTTCGCTTGAGCCCCATGATCCAGCATTTTGTGAAACTACGCCGTATGCGCCTAATAGTCCGTACTCGGCCACCAAGGCGGGCTCCGATCATCTGGTGCGAGCCTATCATCATAGCTATGGTTTGCCGGTATTGACTACCCATTGCTCAAACAATTACGGCCCTTATCAGTTTCCAGAAAAGCTGATTCCATTGCTTATCGCCAATGCACTTGCTGATAAACCGCTGCCAGTTTATGGCGATGGCGGTAATGTGCGCGACTGGCTTTATGTGGGCGACCATTGTGCGGCGCTACGTGAAGTTTTAGCGCGTGGCGACCCTGGTCAAACCTATAATATTGGCGGTCGGAATGAGAAAACCAATCTTGAGGTTGTGCATATGCTGTGTGCGTTGTTGGATCAGATGAAGCCAAAGTTGTCTGGTTCATATGCCGAGCAGATTACCTTTGTGCAAGATCGCCCAGGCCATGACCGCCGCTATGCAATAGATGCGACGAAGATCGAGCGTGACTTGGGCTGGCGGCCCGCGCACAGATTTGAAACTGGGCTCGAGAAAACACTGCGCTGGTATCTTGAGCGTCCAGATTGGGTGCATAACGTTATCTCAGGCGATTATCTTAAATGGCTTGAAACGCATTATGCGCAATGCGCATCAGGAGACACCTAAGATGCGTAAAGCGATTCTTCTAGCCGGAGGCTCGGGTACCAGGCTGTATCCGATTACACATGCAGTCTCCAAACAACTGCTGCCGATCTACGATAAACCAATGATCTATTATCCGCTGTCTACTTTGATGATGGCGGGTATACGTGACATTCTGGTGATTTCTACGCCGGCCGACACGCCCCGCTTTCAGACGCTATTGGGCGATGGCGCCCAGTGGGGACTCAATCTCCAATATGCAGTGCAACCTTCCCCAGAGGGATTAGCGCAAGCATTTATGATTGGCCGGCAATTTATTGGCAATCATCCATCGACTTTAATTCTCGGCGACAATATATTTTATGGACATAGTTTAACCGGGCAGCTTGCACGCGCTAGCACCTGTGATCAGGGGGCGACAGTATTTGCTTATCATGTGCACGATCCTGAGCGTTACGGCGTGGTTGAGTTTGATGAGGATTTTCATGCCTTGTCGATTGAAGAAAAACCGCTTAAGCCACGTTCCAATTATGCGGTGACTGGGCTTTACTTCTACGACCGGCAAGTCTGCGATATTGCGGCCGAAATTAAGCCTTCAGCACGCGGTGAGTTTGAGATTACGGATATTAATCTGCATTATTTGCAACACCAGCAGCTCAAGGTTGAAATGATGGGCCGCGGCTATGCATGGTTTGATACGGGTACCCATGACTCACTGATTGATGCCGCCAGCTTTATCGCGACCTTACAAAAGCGGCAAGGCCTGATGGTCGCTTGCCCGGAAGAGATTGCCTACTATCGTGGCTGGATTGACGCCGAGCAACTTAACCGGCTGGCCGCGCCGCTTGAAAAAAACGGCTATGGAAAATATTTAAAACGCATTTTGTCGGACCAGTTGATATGGCCATCAACGTAATCACCACTGCATTGCCTGAAGTTAAAATCATCGAGCCTAAGGTTGCTAATGATGCGCGGGGCTCTTTTTTTGAGAGTTTCAATGCGCATGAATTTGCCGTGCAAGTGGCAGCCGGGTTCGAGTTCGTGCAAGATAATCATTCACGCTCGACTAAAAATGTGCTGCGTGGCTTGCATTATCAAATTCAGCACCCGCAGGGCAAACTGGTGCGAGTGGTGGCGGGAGCAGTCTTTGATGTGGCCGTGGATCTGCGCCGGCACTCGCCTCGCTTTGGGCAATGGGTCGGCGTCCATTTATCGGCTGATAATCGGCGCCAGTTGTGGGTGCCACCGGGTTTTGCTCATGGTTTTTTAACGCTCTCGGCAGAGGCTGAATTTCTCTATAAAACAACCGATTATTGGTATCCAGAGCATGAGCGTACCCTATTCTGGCATGACCCGGCGTTGGGCATTGCATGGCCGCTTGATGGGGAGCCAGTGTTAAGCGCCAGGGATGCCGTTGGCGTGTGCTTAGCGGCGGCCGAAGTATTTGCTTAACATTTGAGTTTAAACGCTCGCTGAGCGGATTTTAACTATGTCGCTTTCTCGAACGATTTTAATCACTGGCGCTCAAGGCCAACTTGGCTTTGAGTTGGCGCGTAGTTTACAAGGTCTTGGCCGGATCGTGGCGCTTGATCGGCAAGCCCTGGATTTGGCAGATTTTGATCAAATTCGTCGTGTGGTACGCGAATTGCGGCCGGCTTTAATTGTCAACCCGGCCGCGTATACAGCGGTCGATCAAGCTGAGCTTGAAGAGCCTGTAACCCTGCGCATTAATGCTTTAGCGCCGGGCGTGCTGGCTGAAGAGGCGAAGCGGCTGAATGCAGTTTTAGTCCACTATTCAACCGACTACGTATTTGCTGGAGACAAGGACGGCGCTTATACTGAAGAGGATAGCGCGCAGCCGCAAAATGCCTATGGTCGCAGTAAGTTGGCTGGTGAACGGGCGCTGGCTGAAGTCGGTGCGGCGCATTTCGTGCTACGCACGAGTTGGATCTACGGCAAGCGGGGCAAGAATTTTCTGTTAACGATCTTGCAGCTGGCGGCACAGCAGCCTGAGTTGCGGCTTGTGGCTAACCAATATGGCGCTCCGACCTGGTCGATGACGATTGCCGCTCTCAGTGCACAAATCTTGGCGCAAGGCCTCGCGCTAGGCCATCAAGACAGGAGTTGGTGGCAAGAAAAATCAGGCATCTATCATTTAAGCGCCGCCGGCTCGACTTCTTGGTATGAATTTGCGCAAGCGATCTTAGCGCTTGCGCCGCCGGCTAGGCCACCGAAGTTGACGCCGATTTCGGCGCTAGAGTATCCGACACTGGCCAAGCGCCCAGCCAATTCTCGTCTATCTAACGATAAATTGGCACGGACTTTTAACTTATTTGCGCCTCATTGGCATGACGCGCTACGCTTATGCCTACGCCCTGAATAGGCTTAAAGCAGTTTATAAAGTCGCGGGCGGACGTACTGGCAAGGCTAGCTGGAGGAATGTGCCATCTGATAAGGTGAGTTTAACCTGCACGGTGTCGCCTGGTTTAATCGGCGGTTCCGCGCGCGCTTTTTCAAGCATCAGATGATAACCACCGGGGGCGAGCTTGACCTCGCTGTGGGCTGGCAGGGTCAATTTTTTGAGGTGAACCATCCTGCTACGTGTGCCATCCGAGATGGACTGATGTAGCATTACATGACCATAATCAGGGCTGGAGGCGGCGACGACATCGATAGCTTGAGCGCTGTTGTTGCGCAATATCACATAACCGGCGGCTGGCCGTCCGTCAGGTAGCCAGCGCACCCAGCCGGCTTCGGCGACCACTTCTGTCGAGGCCGCGCCGATGGCGCTTGAAGAAGATGCGCTAAAGCATAGACTGGCTAAAAGAAAAGTAAGCCATTTCATGAGTTGATACTCCTCGTTATGACGATGGTTGAAGCAGAAGACGCAAATCGTGCGCAATATTATCCGCCGAATCGGCGGCGGTCGCCATCAATTGTGCCTGACCTTTTTGATCGAAGATATAAATCGCTGAGCTGTGCATCACCTCATAGCGGTTGTCAGTATCGGGCTTTTCAGATTGATACGCGACGCGGTAGCGCTTAGCTAACGCCTCAACTTGACTCAGGGTGCCGGTCAGGCCTGCGACATGTTCCGCATCAAATGCCCGGACATAACGGTGCATTGAGGTAGGCGTATCACGCGCTGGGTCGATCGAGATAAACAGAATGCGCACAGCGCGTGCATCGTCGCCTAGTTTCGACAGCGCCAGCATGAGGCGCGCCATGGTTTCGGGGCAAACATCCGGGCAATGCGTATAGCCAAAGTAGACGAGGGTGACTTGGCCTTGGTAAGTTTGCGCGCTAACCTTGTGTCCCTGATCGTCAGTCAAAGCAAACTCAAGATCAGGCAGGTGGTGACGCACTTGGGTTAATTGCCAATTTTCATCGCGCTGTCGGCTACAACCAAGAAGGAGCACTGATAAGACGCCGGCCAAGAGCGCACAGTACAGTATCGCTCGCTGCTGGGACATGACTCGCTGCATGATAAAAGCCTTCTAACTCGATTTTGTTGAACAGCGGACAGTCGCGCTGGTATGCGCGCGCGTACGTGTTAGGCACGCTATTTTAACAGACCCGCTAAAATTTTTCCGTTCATCGGAGTCAGATGTGCGGGTCTAGGCAAGCAAGAGCTTGGTATTGGATAGCCTGATTCGTCTGCAGCAAGGGCAAGAGGGTGGAGATACTTAAAATATAACGCCAGCATCTGTGATACATGTGCGAGGCTATATCGAAGAATGGGGAATTGGCACCAAAAATGATCGATCTGTGCAAAATGGAAGGCATCCCAGAACCTATATTTCAAGAAGGCTTAGGAGGCTTGGCGGTTACTTTTAAATTTAAGACGCCGATCAGCCAAGATAACAGCATCATAATATTGAAGCGATGAATCTGGGATAGAAGATGATCGCGGAATTTCTTAAAAAGGTAAAAACGGCTACTACAGGTGAGGTTTTAAATTACCTTGTTTCTAACTATATTCCTGCCCTTACACATAGAACCATTTTAAGAGATTTAGGCCACTTGCAAACTATAGGTATCGTCAATTTAAAGGGCTAAAAAAGGGGAAGAATATGGATTTTTCAAGAGAACTCCTTATAATTTTTTGATGTTTTCATCGTTTTTTGCCAGATTCAGACATTTTTGGACAATTTCAGACATTCGAGTGTCCATAAGCGTCACTCGCTTATAGCCTGCATTCCGCTACCCCCCATCTAAAAATTTGATTTTTGATCGGCACACTTCGTTTGATATCAACTATGCTGGCATCCAATAGCGCTGGTGCTCGTCTTCTCGGAGGCGACGTACCAATGGGAAACTCAGACCTTGCAAAAGCGCATTACCAAACAAGCGTAGTAGTCGGCCTATCAGCCGCAAGGCGCGTTAAAGAAACAAAATAGCCTCAATTCTCAATGACCTCAGAATCAAGATCATGCGCTCGTTTGAAAGCACAGAGAGAGGCTAGCTAAACTTGCTATTTACTTTTGCTTGCAGCGGCTCAAGTGAATGCGTGCTTGAGCCGCTTCAGGTTGTGTTTGTGCCAGGAAATTAAGCCGTGTGTTCAGCAATGCGTGCATCATCGTAATTGACGGCGCTCATACCATTGCCAAATTGCTTCATCAGTAGATTTCGCCCGAAAAGCGAGTTGATACGGCGATTTCGATTGCCGCTAAATGTGGCTTGCCAATCAAAATTGCAGCCAAAATTGACCGCGTCGATCAGACCTATTTCGACGAACAGATCAAGTCGCTGATGTCACAGCCGCACGTCGAATATATCGGTGAAATCTCTGAAGCGGAAAAAGCCGCTTTCTTGTCCGGCGCCCATGCGCTGCTGTTTCCGATTGACTGGCCTGAGCCATTTGGTTTAGTCATGATTGAGGCGATGGCCTGCGGCACGCCGGTGATTGCTTTCAAGCGTGGCTCAGTCCCCGAAGTGATCGACCACGGCGTGACGGGTTTTGTAGTGAGTGATGAAATGGAGGCGGTGGCTGCAGTGAATCGCTTGCATACAGTGTCGCGCGACACGGTGCGCCAGCAATTTGAAGCACGCTTTACCGCGCAACGGATGGCGGAAGATTATATTGTCGCTTACGAAGCTCTTTTGCAGCAACAACGCCGCCCTGTGCTACGTGAGGTCGCAGTAGGTTAGAAAAATAGCCGCACGAAGTTTGTGCGGCTATTTTTTTATGCAGATCTAAGCGTGAGATAAATTAAAAGGGTGGTATACTTATTTCTCATTGAGAATGATTCGCATTAGCGCTACCATTGCTTTTTGGTACTGTCTGTTATGCATATCTAATACTTGCACAGGGCTCTTTCTATGGTTGCATCGACATTTTTTCAGTTAGCTATCGCTAGCATTTTGATCAGTGCAGCCGGTTCTGTAGCTGCTGTCAAGTATGCGCTAGGCAAGTCGCAGATTTACGCAAGGCCGTCCTATCGATAAAGAAGCAGGTGTTGGCCCCTGGTTTAAGCCATTCACGGTTGAATACGAATGTGTATTTTCTGGAATGGGTAAAAAAAGAGGGTATTAAAAACCCCCATCATGCAAGCTGTTCCACTCAATATTAACTCCTCTAATCAAGGAATGTTTAAATGAAAATCAGTCTCATAATCACTCTCTTCACGCTGACTTGTGCGTTGTCCACTGGTGTGCACGCGCGCACAGAACCCAAGGAAGAATTACCGACCTTCAAACTTGAGATGGCTGACGGGAAATTGATGCCTTCTCGCATCGAGGTGCCGGCTAATCAGGCGATCAAACTTGAAATTGAAAATACCGGCAAAAGCGCGGTTGAATTTGAAAGTATTCAATTGCGTAAAGAGAAGGTGCTCAGCCCTGGCGCCAAATCTTTTGTTGTGATTAAAAAAATGGCTCCGGGCGAATACAAATTTTTCGATGATTTTCACCAAGCGACGGCACAAGGGGTGATTGTCGCGAGATAAATTTGAGTTTAAGTAGAAACAGGGATAGGGATAGCCGTAGGCGGTAATCAGGTAGCTTTGGAGAGCTCGATGGGGCAGGTGCTGTTTGTAGTATGGCGTGAAAGTGTTGAAGCATTGCTTGTGATCGGCATTTTATATGCGTGGTTGCGCAATGGTGACAAGACGGCGCGGCAGGGCCTGCCCTATCTGTGGCTAGGGGTTGGCATAGGTCTGCTAGTGGCGGTTGCGTTTGGCGCGGCATTAGTGAACTTTAGTGAAACCCTCTCCGGTGAAACCCAGGATTATTTCCAGGCCGCAATGGTCTGGATTGCGGCTGTGCTGATTGTACAGATGGTATTGTGGATGAGATACCACGGCGGCACCTTGAAACAAGGTATCGAAGCATCCTTACAAAAAAGTACTCAAAATGCGCATTGGTGGGGGGTGACGCTGCTTGCTGCACTGGCGGTTGCGCGCGAAGGAAGTGAGACGGTCATCTTTCTCTATGGACTTGGTTTTGGGCAGGCAGGCTATATTTTGCCTATGCACCTGGCTGCTGTATTGATAGGCTTTGGCCTAGCCCTCCTAACGTTTTACCTATTGCAGCTGGGCGGCAAATTGTTTTCTTGGCGCGCTTTTTTCCGTGTGACTGAAATGATGTTGCTCTTTCTCGCTGCGGGCTTGGTCCAAGCAGGCGTTGATAAACTCATTGATAAAGAAATACTTCCTGCCCTGATCGACCCACTGTGGAATACTTCAGCGCTGCTCGATGATTCTAATGCTGTGGGTACATTGTTGGCGGCATTGACCGGCTATCGTGCGTATCCATCGTTAATGAATGTGTTGGCGTATCTTATTTATTGGGCTGTGGTGGCTTGGTTAATGAGACGTACACAGCAGCGCCTGATAGTTAAAAATCGGCCGGCATGATGGATCATGGCGCATTCTATAGCCCATGTGCCCCCTTGGGCATTGGATATTCTAGCATGGCGCCGCTCTTATACGCAGGGCGAGTATGGGTATCGTGTGATTCCAATTAATAGTACGCCATTGGTGCCGCTGCGCACTATGTGAGGCAATGCCTACTGCCATATGTGTGGGCGTTGCAGTTGGGGCTTTTCATTGGTCTGCCAGTCCATGGTTTATTGCACTTAAACAAACATTGCCGGCTTGATTGATTTAGCGCGACATCCTATGGTCGTTTGAAACCAATGCGCCGTGGTTTTTATTGACGCACTATCCAGATCAAAATGACATTTTTAACTGACTGATTGGATGGTGGTTTGCTGATTGCTTATATTGTGGCGATGGCTCTAATTTGTGGTAACGCGCTCAGCGCATTGTTGGCGATAGCGGTGCGTTGCCTAGGGGGCCGGTATCGGGCGCGCTTGCACCATCTAGCGTAGGCCCTAATCCCATTGGCGGGTTGCGGGGTGTTATACCGTGAGCCTATTCCAGTTTAGTGCAACCATGCTCTATGTCGTGGCCAAGTATGGCCCGAGACAGGCGCGCCTAAAGAGAAGTGGGGAAAATGATAGAAGGATTCCAGCGTAAATGAGTAACATCTTGGATTTGGCTTATTTGAAACATTACCCCGTAGTCCACTGGCCCCAAAGAATGTGAGTGAAGCTGAGGCGCGACAGCGTGCAAAAGCGGTGCAACGTTAGCAAAGCCATTGAACAATAATGTACCTCAGGGAATTCAAGCGGCTTAGCGCAGGATTAGAACAACCCCATATAAATGAATGTGAATAATGTTAAGTCATCCTGTTTCCCTAGCCCTAATAGGCAAACAACTGCAAGCGCAAGCGCAAAGCTATTTAGAACAAGCTCGTCTACAAAAGACCATGCAGCATCTCGAGATGGCTTTAGCCTTATATGATCAGGCGAAAGTGACATTTAGACATGCTGCAGATGCGCGCCAATTGGTCCCGGCGTTATCAGAGGTGAAAGGCGCTTTGAGCCAAGCACGCACGCCCAAGACATCGGAAGAAGAAGCCTTGCGGCAGCGCATTGCAGAAGTGTATTTCGAGCGCGCAGAGCTCTTGGAGAAATTGGAAAAGGCTGACAAGGCGCAAGCGAGTTATAACAAGGCGCAAAAATGGGGCCATCCCGGTGTAGCCCCTCAGCCGAGCAGTCTATCGGCCTATGCAATGCTTCACCCGGCTGCGCTGACAAGCCGTTCCCTTATCGCTGCGCAGACCAGCGGGAACTTGCATGCTCCTGCGCAACTATCACCCGTCAACCTTTCCTCTTCCATCCCCGCCGATATCCCATCAACATTGGCTGAACCTGCCCAGAACGCAGCACTCTCGCCACGCATACTCGAAGGCATCCAGGAAAAGAATGACTTGATTAACCAGTTGTTTGCGGAAACACTGCGGACGTTTCAGAGCTTGGATTTATCGAGCGTATGGCCCAGCGCGTTTTTAGTCTACGCCCATGACAACCCGTATTACGGAATGGCGGATGCAGGCACGTCGAAATTTCTGATTGATCATCTGGTTAAGCTAGGTGTTAATCTCTATTCCGATCAACGGCCAAAAGGGCTGCAAGGACAAGCTGCGTTAATCACTCGAGAAGAAGCGGCCAGGGTGGATGATATTCTCACCAGCCAGTTCTGTTTGTTGCCCACCGCAATAGGCGGGGCCCAGCCGGTCGATAAAGTGATTGTCTGTGGCTCGCAGGTCTTAGGGCGCTATCTGCAATGGGGAGAAGCGGGTAAACACTACCAAGCCTATTACAAAGACCTGAAAAAAGCCTACGGGGTGGCTCAGCACAACTCTGCGCAGGCCGAAGCCGAAATACGGAAGGTGGTTAATACATATTCCCAGCAAGCGGACTTTCATCATGTTTTGACGGAAATGGCCTTTTTAAAAATCCGTACGGACTATCTGGATCAGCATGGCATCATTCCCGTCTCATTATGTGCCAATGGATATGCACTCTGCGTTCAGGACTTCGTCAAAGCGACCACGGTGCGCATTGAAGATATGCCCCGCTTTGCCTCGCAGCAAGCGAGCGGCCAGGCCATGTATCAGCAGCAGGGGCGCCATTTGGTTTTCTTTAAACTGTTGGAGCGATTGCTGGCGCAAAACGGCGCAGAAGCGCTGCTGCGCACATTTTGGACCGCGTATAGCGACTTGATTAAGCGCCTAAACAGTGAAGCATCGGTACCTAAGGCGGCGGAATATATACGCGTATGGGGGCAGATTTCCCAGAATGTCCAGGCCACGCTGCAAACGCTGCGGACGCAGGTAGACGCGCACGAACTGCGCACCGCCTTAACCCGCTACGCCTCCCTTGACCGTCTGGCGATTCAGCGGCTATCCGGTCCGCCGCTCTCGATGAAAGATTGTTATATTAATCTGGCGATAGTGGAACACGAGAAGGTGCGCAAGGAAGAGAAGAAACCTAAAAAGGGGAAAGGGAATAAGCCTAAAGAGGGGGAGGAGAATCAGCCCAAAAAGGTGGAGGAGAATCAGCCTGAAGAGGGGGAAGAGAACCAGCCTAAAGAGGGGGAGGCAGCGCAAAACCACTTTCATCGTTTACCGAGTTTCGAAGCGATCGATTCCAATAAACAGAAATTAGTGTCACTCGAGAAGTTATTTGATCCCCGAGTATTAACTAATGGCAAGACCGTGACCCCACAACGGATTTTGATTCGAGGCCGGGCTGGCGTGGGCAAAACGACCTTATCCAAAAAGATTGTCTACGAGTACACCCAAAAAGCGCAATGGCGTGATCGCTTCGACTGGTTACTGTGGATTCCGCTGCGCACGCTAAAGGGCAAATCAAGTTGTGATTTGGCCACTTTGTTTCATGAAACCTATTTTCAGAGTTACCCCAACGGTCAGGCTTTAGCAAAGGCGCTTGAAGTACACATCAACGGGCCAGCCAAAGATAGAGCCCTCTTTGTGCTCGATGGCTGGGATGAGGTCGCCCAGGAATGGGGGGAGCACGAACCGATGTCCGAGTTTCTCAAACAGTTGCTCAATCAGCCTGCGGTGCTGATTACCTCCCGGCCTTATGTGGAGTTGAAGCAAGTTCGAGCGATGGATTTAGAATTGGAGACAGTGGGCTTTAGCCCGGAAAACGTTACTGCGTATCTCGACCATCGAGACATGATCACCGCTTCGGATGCTAAAGAGGTAAAGCACTTCATCCAGGCCAATGCCTTCATCCAAGGACTGGTCAATGTGCCAATCCAGTTAGACGCTCTCTGTTACAGTTGGGATGAAATCAAGCGCATGCAAAAAGAGGTGCCAGGAGCGATGACCGTTACCGCTTTATATCAAGCCATGATAAACAAATTATGGCGTAAGGATATGCTTCGTTTGGGCAAGCGGGAAGACGGAGAGCGTTTAACCGCGAGCCAGATCAACGCGCTTGAAAGGTCATCGCGTATCGAGAAATTGGTGAAAACCGAACATGATTTTCTGAGTATCTTAGCTTTTAGGGGATTACAGCGTAATCAAATTGAATTCAATCATCGTGACCTGCATGGGCTGATTGAGCAGCTTGAAGCACAAGGAGTGAATATCCCCATTACGTTGGAAGCTAACCTCAAAAAACTCTCGTTTCTGCATACCGATGATGCAAAGGAGACGCAACGCAGCTACCACTTTATGCATTTGACGTTTCAGGAATTTTTTGCGGCCAAGCATTTTGTTGGACGTTGGGAAGCGGCTCGTGAGATCAACCTGCTGTCCGCCGACACCAAGAGGTGGACGAAAGTGACACCCGAAGCGTTTGTTCGTCAACACAAATACAACCCGCGCTATGAGATTTTGTGGTGGTTTGTTGCAGGTCTATTGCGCGGAGAAGCCTTGAACCGGTTCTTCATTTTGCTCGAAGCCGAACCGCGTGATTTGCTTGGTGCGCATCATCAGCGCGTCATCATGAGCTGCCTGCATGAAACATCACGTACGCCTGGCGTTGGGCTATCGCCCGAAATCCGAAACCGGCTGGAGCAAGGTTTGGCGCAATGGCTGCAATTCGAAATCGACAAGAGAGGAGAATGCACACTAGCGTATCAGCCCACGTTCCCCGAGCATTTGTTGCTTCAGTGCCTTCAGAAGACGACATCAGCGCAAACAAAACAAGCGGTTGCAACAGCATTCAGACATCGATCTGCTTTATCGGATTCGGCCCTGCAGGCCTTGATCGCGCTGCTGAAGGACTGGAACATGGACGTGAGGCGCTGTGCTGCTGAGGCGTTAGGCCAGCAGTCTTCGTCACCGGATTCGGTTCTGCAGGCCTTGATCGCGCTGCTGAAGGACGTGGACGGAGACGTGAGGCGCAGCGCTGCTGAAGCGTTAGGCAAGCAGTCTTCGTTACCGGATTCGGTCCTGCAGGCCTTGATCGCGCTGCTGAAGGACAAGTACTTGGGGCGCAGTGCTGCTGAAGCGTTATGCAACAAACAGTCTTCGTTACCGGATTCGGTCCTGCAGGCCTTGATCGCGCTGCTGAAGGACGTGGACGGAGACGTGAGGCGCAGCGCTGCTGAAGCGTTAGGCAAGCAGTCTTCGTTACCGGATTCGGTCCTGCAGGCCTTGATCGCGTGGCTGAAGGACGGGGACGGAAACGTGAGGCGCAGCGCTGCTGAAGCGTTAGGCAAGCAGTCTTCGTTATCGGATTCGGTCCTGCAGGCCTTGATCGCGCTGCTGAAGGACTGGAACATGGACGTGAGGCGCCGTGCTGCTGAGGCGTTAGGCCAGCAGTCTTCGTCACCGGAGCCGGCCCTGCTGGGCCTGATCGCGCTGGCAAAGGACAAGTACCAGGAAGTGAGAAGTCGCGCTGCTGAAGCGTTAGGCAAGCAGTCTTTGTTACCGGAGCCGGCCCTGTTAGCCCTGATCGCGCTGGCAAAGGACAAGTACAAGGCAGTGAGGAGTCGCGCTGCTGAAGCGTTAGGCAAGCAGTCTTTGTTACCGGAGCCGGCCCTGTTGGCCCTGATCGCGCTGCTGAAGGACGTGGACGGAGACGTGAGGCGCAGCGCTGCTGAAGCGTTAGGCCAGCAGTCTTCGTTACCGGAGCCGGCCCTGTTGGCCCTGATCGCGCTGCTGAAGGACGTGGACGGAGATGTGAGGCGCAGCGCTGCTGAAGCGTTAGGCCAGCAGTCTTCGTTACGGAATTCAGCCTTGCAGGCCTTGATCGCGCTGCTGAAGGACGTGGACGGAGACGTGAGGCGCAGCGCTGCTGATGCGTTAAGCCAGCAATCTTCACTCCCGGATTCGGCCCTACTGACCTTGATCGTGCTGCTGAAGGACGGAGACGTGAGGCACAGCGCAGCTTATGCGTTAAACAAGCAGTCTTCGTTCCCGGAGACAGCCCTGCAGGCCTTGATCGTGCTTCTAAAGGACGTGGACGGAGACGTGAGGCGCAGCGCTGCTGATGCGTTAGGCCAGCACTCTTCGTTCCCGGAGTCGGCCCTGCAGGCCTTGATCGCGCTAGCAAAGGACAAAAACCCGGAGGTGAAGTGCAGCGCAGCTTATGCGTTAAGCCAGCATTCTTCGTTGCCGGATTCGCCCCTGCAGGCCTTGATTGTGCTGGCGAAGGACAAAAACTGGGTAGTGAAGTGCAGCGCTGTTTATGCGTTAAGCCAGCATTCTTCGTTACCAGAGTCGGCCATGCAGGCCTTGATCGTGCTGGCGAAGGACAGAAACTGGGTGGTGAAGTGCAGCGCTGCTGATGCGTTAGGCCAGCAGTCATCGTTGCCGAAGTCAGCCCTGCAGGCCTTGATCGCGCTGGCCAAGGACAAAAGCCTGGAGGTGAAGTGCAGCGCAGCTTATGCGTTAAGCCAACATTCTTCGTTGCCGGCTTCGGCCTTGCAGGCCTTGATCGCGCTGGCCAAGGACGAGGACGAGGACGTGAGGTGTGGCGCTGCTGATGCTCTAGGCAAGCAATCTTTGTTATCGGATTCGGCCCTGCAGACCTTAATCGCGCTGGCGAAGGACAAAAACTGGATGGTGAAGCGCAGCGCTGTTGATGCGTTAGGCAAGCATTCTTCGTTATCGGATTCGGCCCTGCAGGTCTTGATCGCGCTGGCGAAGGACGGGGACTGGGACATGAGGCGCAGTGCTGCTGATGCGTTAGGCCAGCAGTCTTTGTTACCGGATTCAGTCCTGATGGACTTGATCGCGCTGCTGAAGGATGAGGGCAGGGACGTGAGGAGCCATGCTGCTGATGTGTTAAGCAAGCATTCTTCGTTACCGGATTCAGCGCTGATGAACTTGATCGCGCTGCTGAAGGATGAGGGCAGGGACGTGAGGAGCCATGCTGCTGATGTGTTAAGCAAGCATTCTTCGTTACCGGATTCAGCGCTGATGAACTTGATCGCGCTGCTGAAAGATGATAGCAGGGGCGTGAGGAGCCACGCTGCTGATGTGTTAAGCAAGCATTCTTCGTTACCGGATTCAGCGCTGATGGTCTTGATCGCGCTGCTGAAAGATGATAGCAGGGGCGTGAGGAGCCACGCTGCTTATGTGTTAAGCAAGCATTCTTCGTTACCGGATTCGGCTCTGAAGGACTTGGTCGCGCTGCTGAAGGATGAGGGCAGGGACGTGAGGAGCCACGCTGCTGACGTGTTAAGCAAGCATTCTTCGTTACCGGATTCGGCTCTGAAGGACTTGGTCGCGCTGCTGAAGGATGAGGGCAAGGACGCGAGAAGCCACGCTGCTGACGTGTTAAGCAAGCATTCTTCGTTACCGGATTCGGCTCTGAAGGACTTGGTCGCGCTGCTGAAGGATGAGGGCAAGGACGCGAGAAGCCACGCTGCTGACGTGTTAAGCAAGCAGTCTTCGTTTTCGGGTTCGCCCCTGCTGGACCTGATCGCGCTGCTGAGGGTTAAGGGCGGGGACGTGAGCCACGCTGCTGATGTGTTAAGCAAGCAGTCTTCGTTATCGGGCTCGCCCCTGCTGCACGTGATCGCGCTGCTGAAGGATAAGAGCAGGGACGTGAGCCACGTTGCTTATTTGTTAAGCCAGCAGTCTTCGTTATCGGATTCGGCCTTGCTGGCCTTGATCGCGCTGGCGAAGGACGGGGACTGGTACATGAAGCGCAGTGCTGCTGATGCGTTAGGCAAACACCGCTGGATGCTCTATCGCTTATTGCCAACGCTCAATAGCCAGAAGATAAAATTCATCTATGAAAAATACTTACTTAAACAACGCTTTGATCAGAGTGCGCCTTTCTATATACAGGACGGCGCCCTGTATTTTTTTACCGCTGAAGGTCTGCAAACTGTTCTGTTTAGCAATCTGAACCAAGAAGCCGAGTTCAGGAAAGCGGTTCAACAAGCCCAGCAGGCTGCTGGCTACTTAAGCATAAGAGATTCTCAGTCAAACGCTATGGGAGCCTTCTAAGACGGATCGAGGTATACAGACAGAGGTTTTTCCGACCGTTGCATCAGTCAACCGATCATCTTCTCCTAATCCCTCCCCAGAAAAAATATTTTAGGTTTAATCAAGAGTTTCGTATAACTGGATGACGTCATTGCCTACGGGGACAATTGGCTCGGTGGGGAAACTTTCTGAGATAGGGTTGATTTGATGGATGCATCAAGTCGCATACATGCGCTAGCTTGGTATGCAATCCGTCTATATAATAGGGCGTTCAAAATTCTTTCAATAATGATTAATACAAGAGGTCGCTCCATGCATATCAATCGGTTCTTTTTCAATTTGATTGGTCTTGTTGCGCTACTTGCCCTGGCCGCTTGTGGCAAAAAACAGGCCCCTCCGTCACCGCCGGTAACGGAAGTGGGGATTGTCACACTTGAGCCGCAAACTGTGCCAGTGACAATTGATGTACCTGGACGCACCTCTGCTTGGCAGATTGCTGAGGTGCGCGCACGTGTCAATGGCATTGTGCTTAAACGTGAATTTAATGAGGGCAGTGAAGTAAAAGCGGGTCAGCGCCTCTACAAAATTGACTCGGCTCCTTATAAAGCTCAGTTTGAGAGTAGCCAAGCCGCCTTGGCAAAAGCGCATGCTAGTTTGAATGCCGTTGCGGCTAAGGCCGAACGTTACAAACCGTTGATTGCAGCGCATGCGATTAGCCAGCAAGAATATGACAATGCGCTGGCCGCGCATGGCCAAGCGCTGGCAGATGTTGGTGTCGCTAAGGCCGCGCTTGAAGTGGCGCGTATTAACCTTGGCTATACCGAAGTGAGCTCGCCGATTGCAGGTTGGATTGGCAAATCCTATGTCACTCCAGGCGCTTATGTGCAAGCCAGCCAGGCAACGTTGTTAGCCACGGTGCAGCAAATCGATCCAATTTATGTTGATGTGACGCAATCGAGCAGTGACGTTTTGCGTTTGCGCCGTGAAATGGCAGACGGCCAATTGCAAATGACTGGCCGTAACGAAGTCAAGGTCGACCTCGTGCTAGAAGATGGCTCAGCCTATCCGTTCCAAGGAAAGTTGCAGTTTTCCGATATCGCGGTCGAACCAGGTACAGGCACGATCACCTTACGCGCGCTCTTTCCAAATCCGAAAAAAGCCTTGCTGCCTGGTATGTTTGTTCGTGCGCGCATCCAAGAAGGCGTGAATCATCGTGCGCTGGTGGTGCCGCAGGTTGGCGTGACTCATGATGCCAGAGGTCAACCGACTGCGCTGATTGTCGATCAAGATAATAAAGTGGCTTTGCGCGTACTGACCACGATGCGAGCGGCTGATGATAATTGGTTGGTCGCGAGCGGTTTGCAAGCCGGCGACAGAGTCATTGTGCAAGGATTGCAAAAAGTGCAGCCTGGGATGACCGTCAAACCGGTAGCTACACAGGTATCGCCGACGGCTGACGCGGCTGGGCTCCAGCCTGCGGCCAGCGACGCCGCGGACGCTAACGCCAACGCAGAATAACCGTATTAAAAATAAGGGAAACCATTTCCATGGTTAAGTTTTTTATCGATCGACCGATTTTTGCCTGGGTGCTGGCCATTATTTTGATGATGGCCGGAGCGTTGTCGATTCGCACCTTGCCTGTTGAACAGTATCCATCGGTAGCGCCGCCCGCGGTGCAAATCACTGCAGCCTATCCAGGCGCATCGGCCCAAACCGTTGAAAACACAGTCACTCAGGTGATTGAACAGCAAATGAATGGGATCGACCATTTGCTGTATATGTCCTCCACCAGCGAAAACTCGGGTGGCGCAAATATTACGCTGACCTTCGCGCCGGGCACCAACCCGGATGTGGCGCAAGTGCAGGTGCAAAACAAACTACAACTGGCCTTACCCCTATTGCCGCAAACCGTGCAGCAACAAGGTATCAAAGTCACTAAGTCGTCCGGTAGTTTCTTGATGGTATTAGCCTTCGTGTCTACCGACGGTAGCATGAATAAGTTTGATTTGGCCAATTACGTTGCGGCCAATGTGCAAGATCCAATTAGCCGAGTTGACGGGGTCGGCACCACGACGCTGTTTGGTACCCAGTATGCAATGCGCGTGTGGTTGCATCCAGATAAACTGGCTAGCTACCGCCTAACGCCAGTCGATGTCACCAACGCCCTCTCTGAGCAAAATGTGCAAGTGCCAGGGGGGCAGTTAGGCGGCTTACCGGCCGTGGATAAGCAACAACTCAATGCAGTGATCACCGAAGCAACCTTGTTAAGGACACCGGAACAATTTAGCAATGTCTTATTAAAGGTGCTGCCAGACGGTTCACAAGTGCGTTTGCGCGATGTCGCACGGATTGAACTTGGCGGTGAAAGCTATAACGTAGATACCCGCTATAACGGCCAGCCTACCGCTGGCTTTGCGCTTAAACTGGCGACGGGCGCGAATGCTTTGCAAACCGCGCGGCTGGTACGTGAACGGATTGAAGAATTATCGAAATACTTCCCGCCCGGTTTAGTGGTGAAATATCCATACGACACCACGCCCTTTGTACGTATCTCGATCGAAGAAGTGGTCAAGACACTCTTTGAAGGGATTGTGCTGGTGTTTCTGGTGATGTACTTATTCCTGCAAAATTGGCGCGCTACGCTGATCCCCACCATTGCCGTGCCAATTGTGTTGTTGGGTACGTTTGGCGTGATGGCAGCGTTTGGCTTTTCGATTAATACCTTGTCTATGTTTGGCCTTGTGTTGGCGATAGGGTTATTAGTCGATGACGCGATTGTGGTCGTTGAAAACGTCGAGCGGGTGATGGCGGAAGAAGGGCTTTCACCCCGTGAGGCAACCCGTAAAGCGATGGGGCAGATCACCGGGGCGCTGGTTGGCGTGGCGCTTGTTTTATCCGCGGTATTTGTACCGATGGCGTTTTCCAGTGGTTCAGTGGGAGCCATCTATCGTCAGTTCTCGCTGACCATTGTGTCGGCGATGGTGCTCTCAGTATTAGTGGCACTGATTCTGACGCCAGCTTTATGCGCGAATTTGCTCAAACCGATTCCTAAAGGACACCACGAAGAGAAAAAAGGTTTTTTCGGCTGGTTTAACCGGACTTTCGAGCGTGGTCGCGATAAATACCAGTCAGGCGTGCGTGGTGTCATTGCTCGCTCTGGACGTTGGTTTGGCATTTATGCGGTGATTATCGTGGTGGTTGGTTTGCTGTTTATGCGCATGCCGACGGCTTTCTTGCCGGATGAAGACCAAGGGATTTTATTTGTGCTGGTGCAAACCCCGCCAGGCTCAACCCAACAGCGGACCCAAGCAGTCCTGAGCGAAGTTAGCCAATACCTGTTGCAAGATGAAAGCCAGCTGGTTGAATCGGCTTTTGAGGTGAATGGCTTTAGTTTTGCTGGCAGTGGCCAAAACTCGGGCATGGTTTTTGTTAGATTAAAAGATTGGAAACATCGCACGAAAGCAGATCAATCGGTACAAGCACTTATGCAGCGCTCTTTTATGCGTTTTTCGCAGATTAAAGATGCCATGGTGTTTCCGATTAATCCACCGCCGATTATCGAGCTTGGCACCGCCTCTGGCTTTGATATGCAACTGCAAGATCGCGCCGGTCTTGGCCATGATGCCTTGATGCAAGCGCGCAATCAATTGCTGGGGATGGCGGCGCAAAGCCCAGTCTTAATGCAGGTGCGCCCGAACGGTCTGAATGACACGCCGGAATTTCATGTGGATATTAATCGTGAGAAAGCCAGTGCGCTGGGGATTCCGTTGTCTTTGATTGATCGGAGTTTCTCGATTGCTTGGGGCGGAACTTACGTTAACAGTTTCCTAGATAGGGATAACCGCATCAAAAAGGTTCTGGTCCAAGGGGACGCCCCTTTTCGCATGACCCCGGAAGACATTCAGCGTTGGTATATCCGCAATGCGCAAGGCGAAATGGTGCCGTTCTCGTCATTTGTCAGTTCGCATTGGGGTTATGGCTCGCCTAAGCTTGAGCGTTATAACGGTGTCTCCTCGGTAGCCATCCAGGGCTTAGCAACTCCTGGCAAAAGCACGGGGGATGCGATTCAAGAAATGCAAAACCTGGTAGCAAAATTGCCGCATGGCATTGGCTATGAATGGACCGGTATGTCGCTCCAGGAGATTTTATCCGGCTCGCAAGCGCCATTACTGTATGCCATTTCAATCTTGGTGGTGTTTTTAAGCTTAGCTGCGCTTTATGAAAGCTGGTCGATTCCATTCTCGGTGATCTTGGTGGTGCCACTTGGGATCATTGGTGCTTTATTGGCGGCAACAGGTCGCGGCCTATCTAATGATGTGTATTTCCAGGTGGGTTTGTTGACCACTGTCGGTTTGTCTGCAAAAAACGCAATTTTGATTGTTGAGTTTGCCAAAGAACTACAGGCACAGGGCAGAACTGCAATGGAAGCAGCCATCGAAGCCGCGCGTTTGCGTTTGCGGCCAATCTTGATGACTTCATTAGCTTTTGTGCTTGGCGTGCTGCCTTTGGCGATTAGCCGTGGCGCTGGTTCTGCTGGGCAACATGCGATTGGCACGGGGGTTATCGGCGGGATGTTGAGCGCCACCTTTATCGCCATTTTCATCATCCCAATGTTCTTTGTGGTGGTGCGTAGTAAATTCTGTCAATCTAAATCAAAGCAGAAGGTGCAAGCTGGCGCTGACCCGCTGGTGAGCACTTCGAGTCATGAGAGCAATTCGGATGCAGATACTCAGCCGAAAATTTGAACCTCAGGAACATGCAAATGCGTGAATTTTCTCTTTTAGCTGCATTGTCAATCGCAGCAGTTTCAGCTGCCTGTACGCTGGCGCCTCGTTATGAGCGCCCAGTAGCGCCGGTTGCCGCCACCTATCCTACGGGGGATGCGTATACCTTACTGACCGAGTCAACCTCAGCGCCGGTTGATTTGGGCTGGCGCCAGTTCTTTGCAGACCCGCGTTTGCAAAAGTTGATTGAGCTGGCGCTACGCAATAACCGTGATTTGCGCGTAGCGGCATTAAATGTGCAACAAGCACGCGCACAATATCGGATTCAGCGCGCAGGCTTGGTGCCGGATTTGCGTGCGCAAGGGATGGGCAATCGTGGTCGCACCCCCGCTGAGCTCTCGATGCTTAACCGTGCAGTGGTGGCTAGCCAGTATGAGGTGGGCGCGGCTGCGGCGTGGGAAATTGATCTTTTTGGCAAGCTACGGAGCTTAAAAGATCAAGCCTTGGCGCAATATTTAGCGACGGCTCAGGCCCGCAAGGCGGTTGAGATTTCGTTAGTGGCGCAGTTAGCTAATCAATATTTAACCACCCGTGCCTATGACGAGCAGCTCAAAGTCACCCAAGCAACCCTTAGCGCCGCTCAGGAATCTTACCGGCTTGCCAAGGTGCAGTTTGACGCAGGCGTTGGCTCTGAGCTTGATTTGCAGGAGGCTGAGAGTACCGTTGAGCAAGCCCAGGCCAATCACCAAAGTCAACTGCGTCTACGGGCCCAGTCTGAAAACGCGCTCACGCTCTTAGTCGGCGAACCGCTGCCAGCCGATTTGCCGCAGCCATTGCCGCTGGATCACCAGTCGATACTGGCTGATATTCCAGAGGGCTTACCATCGGATTTACTGGTGCGTCGTCCGGACATTGCCGCCGCTGAAGAAAAATTGCGGGCGGCTAACGCCAATATTGGCGCGGCTCGGGCTGCATTTTTTCCGAGTATTTCGCTAACCGGACAGTTTGGTAGCGCGAGCCCGGATCTGGGTGGGCTGTTTAAACCAGGCTCGATTGCTTGGGGTTTTATGCCAAACGTTTCACTGCCTATTTTTAGCGGTGGCGCGAATCTTGCCAATCTTGATGCGGCGCAAGCAGGCAAGCGGGTCGCTGTTGCACAATATGAAAAAGCGATTCAAACCGCCTTTCGCGAAGTAGCGGATGGACTTGCTGCGCGCGGTACCTACGATGAACAAATTGCATCACTTAAGCGCTACACCGCAGCTCAACAACGTCGGCTTGATTTGTCCACCTTGCGTTATCGCAATGGTATTGATAGCTATCTGCGGGTGTTGAGTGCGCAGACGAGCCTGTACGCAGCCGAGCAAGCGCTGATTTCAAGCCGCTTGGCACGACTGGTTAATTTGGTCAATCTATATCAATATTTAGGCGGAGGCTGGCTTGAGCGTACTGGTGACGCGTCGCGGCCAGCGGATGCGCCTATCGCATCATAAAGAAATATAGGTAAGGTCCAATCGCGCCAGGACTTTCTAGGCGTGAATTGGGCCTTGCCTTTTCATTTTGCTACCCTAATGCGCTTAGGCAGGCGCTCGTCCATCATATCTAGGCCTAACGGATCATTGGTACGGTCAATAAGTTTCTCTAGGTCGTCAATTTTACCTAGTACGTACAGAGCGAGTGCATAGCTGCCCATGTTAACTTTAGGGTCACCTTTTTCGATCTTTGATAATGTAACGCGAGTGACACCAATTCGTTCGGCCATTAGGGCAACTGTGATACGGCGGCGTTTACGCGCGTCTCGAATGTCTGCCCCTAATTTTTGCAGAGCGCGTTCAACGCGAAATGATCTCCTCATAGTATGGCTATACCCAGTTGGATCGTAAAATAAAGTATTTTATATTGTTCCTTATCTCTATATAAGTAGACTGCAATATACTTTATATTGATACGTAAGCGACGATTTGATACTTGCATCAAAAAATGTGGGTAAGCTTGATGCACTTGTCATGATGTGTTGTGCTCGGCGTGACTTTTATTTACTCAGGGCTTCATGGGAAGCTCTGTAGGAATTAGCTACTATTTGAATTATAAGCTTTTGCTTTGCACCAACTCCGCAGACTATAGCACGCTGGCTAACTCGATCAGATCGTAGAGAAGCAAGAGTTTTTTAAGCGATTGATACTTGTTTATGATCCAGCGATATTTGGCTTTCTAAAAGCAAAAATTCACCAGGAACCTGAGTGAAAGCAGAAATTATTGACTTGGGTTGAGCGCTCCAATCAAGCCAAAAGCCAAGCATTAAAACGCTCAAGGGCTTCATGCTGAGCCTTAACCCAGTACGAAGTGTCGATTAACACGCTTTTTTTTAAGTTGGGCAAATGAGACGGAAGAAACTCAGCCAGCGTCGCATCGATATGCTCGAAAGCATCGGGGTGAGTCGGGCTGATCCCATACTTTGCAAGTAATGCCTGCTGCTTAGGTTCCGAAGCAAATTTGATAAATTCACGGCATATTTGCACGTTAGGTGCGCCCTTTGCAATTGCCCAACTATCTACTTGCATTAAATTTTGCTCCCACGAGATCGCAATAGGTGCGCCAGCATTGATGGCTGTTTGGGCACGAGCAGTCCAAACGGGCATCAAATCTACTTCGCCAGACTTAAGCAACTGCTCGCTTTGAGGCCCGCTTGTATACCAAACGCTAATATGCGGCTTAATTTTGTCCAAGCTACGAAATGCTTGATCAAGGTCGCAAGGATAGACGCAATTGGGCGGCACGCCAGTGGCCAAGAGCGCTTGTTCAATACTATAAAATGGTGACTTGTATAGCCCACGCCGCCCCGGAAATTTATCTACGTCCCAAAAATCTTTCCATGATTGTGGCGCCAAGCGTCCTTTGAAGGCATCGGTCCGGTATGCCAGTACCATGCTGTACATATTCGTTCCGACACCGTAAGGCGACATGAACTGTGAGGGTATTTTGGAAATAATTGGATCACTCTCAAGTTCATGCCGTTCTAAATAAACCTGACCTGTCGTCAAAGTCTCAAGAGCCATCCCGCCAATTTCGGCCATATTCCATGGATATTTCTTGGTTTCGAACATAGCGCGAAATTGCGCCACATGGCTTGCATGTTCCGATATGCCGATTACTTCGATCCCTTTAAGTCGTGTAAATGGCTTATAAAGTATTTCTGCATACGCTTCAGAAAAAATACCACCGGCATCGCGTACAATGATTTTTTGTTTTGTAGTGGTTCGTGACAATAGCCAAGCTAAAGGAACCCCCATGATGGCTGCACCAGCCGCTATTTTCTTAAGTGCGCTGCGGCGGCTGAAATCAAACATCTGATTTTGTCTCATAAGCAGTTTCCTTATATAGTTGTGACCGCCGGATGTGTAAAAAGGGGGAGTTTCGCTGTAAAAATTCTCAGTAATTGATTTACCACCGGCGCCAAAGTTCTGTCCCGTCGAGCAATTAAATAAGAGTGCGAAGACATAAAAGCAGGGTAATCAATCTCGAGCGCAACCAATTGACCCTCATCAATTTCTTGGCGCGCTGCAAAAGTTGACATCAATGCTCCACCACAACCGCTTAGGGCGAATTTTTTCAAAGCGGAAATTGAATTGCTAACAAAAGCTAATTTTAGTTGGATTTTTTCTGAACGTTCTATTGTCTGCACCATATGTCGCAAGCTAGAAGACGTATCTGGCAATACAATAGGATAGTTTGCTATTTCCAAGAAAGTCACTTTTTTATTTGTAGCCAGCGGGGAATCTTTTCTCACTAACAAGCATATAGGGAGCGGTGCACTTACATAACAGCGTATATTTCGATCATCAATGGGATAATTATGAATAATTCCTATATGCGCAATACCTTCAAGTACTTTAGCAACGATTTGACTTGATGTACTGATTTCCTCTACACAAATTTCAACGCCAGAATGGGTTGCACCAAAGTCCTTTACTATATCGACAATTACGTTAATATAGGCCGCGAGTACAGCAATATGAACCTTATTATTTTGCCTATTGCGCACCTTTTGTAGGTCTGCTTCCAGACGCTCTTGATGTGCACATACTTTGCGGTAGTATTCAAGCACGGTCTCAGCTTCTGCGGTCGGCGTCATTCCGCGCCGCGCACGGCGTTCAAATAGCGGAGTATTGAGTTCTTGCTCCAATAATCGAATTTGACGCGTCACCACTGACATATCGGTATTTAGTTTATCTGCTGCAGCGCGGATTGACCCAGCCATGAATACTTCGTAAAAGTATCGCATCCGCCGCTGATTGATCTCCTTCATCATCATGTGTTTTTTCCTCTTTTTTGCAGGAATAACATTGAAGATTATAACTAGCAAGGCTAGCTTATTGATTGTCCACTTTTTTAGCCAGTACGGGTCACACCATAATTGGGCAATTTGGAAACCCAATTTCTATAATATACACCATATCTGCTATTTAAATCACTGGCAAGTTGCACATTATTTTCAGCAAGCAGAGCAACCGTCCATTTTAACAAGCAGCTATTAATGAATACGAATAGGAAAAACAGTTACTGCACGGGTTGATTTACTTTCTGATAAAAATCTTGGGTTCATCACGTTGATTTCGATTATTGAACGGGTATGTGTAGCGGCTCGATAACATCCGAGCTTTGGCCCGATAACATAGATTGTTTTGGAACCACATTAAATGAGAACGGGCCCACATTTTTTTGCAAGCAGCTCGATTACATCGGCCAGGAACCCCATTCACTGAGAACGGGGGACCGTAAGGATGATGACGTCAATGAGTCATATCTCACCGGGTTTTTCGTGACGACTGCGGAGCCGTTGACGTCACTCAACGAGATAAATATCCTCTATTCGAGATAAATTGGCCATAATGAATTATTATGTTAAATCCAACAGACACTCCGTAGCACAAGGCCCTCCAAGGGCCGTGCGCTACGTATTGTCAACACCCCGCTTTCAACTCAGCCTCTCTCACGCTAAATTCGACAAGACAACCCCATCATTTGCGCCCCGTTGTGTCAACAGCGCTCGATTCACCTCACTTAACCCCATAACCCCCTCCAATACCGTTTCCTTCACGCTCAACTGCCCATGCGGGGATCGCCAGCGTAGCCGCACCTGAACTCCATCCACCTCTCCTATCAGCTCCCACTGCCGAACAAACTGATCGCTACTGCCAGTCAACAGATACGATCCCTCCGGCGTCGCTTTCCAGGTCACGCTATTGACTCCACCAGTAAAATCTCGAATCACTCTTAGACACTCACCCGAAGCGACCTCCCACAGACGCACCGTCTTGTCCCAACTCCCCGAGGCGATCTGCGCGCCGCTGGGCGAATACACCACGCTAGTAACAGACTGGGTATGTCCTTCTAAGGTGTGACCAGCCGCTCCGCTTTGCGCGTCCCACAGACGCACCGTCTTGTCCCTACTGCCCGAGGCGAGCTGCGTTCCGCTGGGCGAATACACCACGCTAAAAACAGTGGAGGTATGTCCTTCTAAGGTGTGACCCGCCGCTCCGCTGTAAGCGTCCCACACACGCACCGTATAGTCACCACTCCCCGAGGCGATCTGCGAACCGCTGGGCGAATACACCACGCTAAAAACAGTGGAGGTATGTCCTTCTAAGATGTGCCCAGCCGCTCCACTTTCCGCGTCCCACAGACGCACCGTATGGTCATAACTCCCCGAGGCGATCTGCGTTCCGCTCGGCGAATACACCACGCTACTAACAGAGTCGGTATGTCCTTCTAAGGTGTGCCCAGCCGCTCCGCTTTGCGCGTCCCACAGACGCACCGTCTTATCCCCACTCCCCGAGGCGAGCTGCGAACCGCTCGGCGAATACACCACGCTATTAACATAGGAGGTATGTCCGCGTAAGGTGTGCCCAGCCACTCCGCTTTGCGCGTCCCACAGCCGCACCGTCTTATCCCCACTCCCCGACGCCAGCTGCGAACCGCTCGGCGAATACACCACGCTATTAACATAGGAGGTATGTCCGCGTAAGGTGTGCCCAGCCACTCCGCTTTGCGCGTCCCACAGCCGCACCGTCTTGTCAGCACTCCCCGAGGCGATCTGCGAACCGCTCGGCGAATACACCACGCTATTAACATAGTAGGTATGTCCTTCTAAGGTGTGCCCAGCCGCTCCGCTTTGCGCGTCCCACAGACGCACCGTCTTGTCATCACTCCCCGAGGCGATCTGCGAACCGCTCGGCGAATACACCACGCTATTAACACAAGAGGTATGTCCTTCTAAGGTGTGTCCAGCCACTCCGCTGTGCGCGTCCCACAGACGCACCGTATTGTCATAACTCCCCGAGGCGATCTGCGAACCGCTCGGCGAATACACCACGCTATTAACCCTGTCGGTATGTCCTTCTAAGGTGTGCCTAGCCGCTCCACTGTGCACGTCCCACAGACGCACCGTATTGTCATAACTCCCCGAGGCGATCTGCGAACCGCTCGGCGAATACACCACGCTACTAACATAGCCTGTATGTCCTTCTAAGGTGTGCCCAGCCGCTCCGCTTTGCGCGTCCCACAGCCGCACCGTATTGTCTAAACTCCCCGAGGCGATTTGCGTTCCGCTCGGCGAATACACCACGCTATAAACAGTGGAGGTATGTCCTTCTAAGGTGTGCCCAGCCGCTCCGCTTTGCGCGTCCCACAGACGCACCGTATCGTCATAACTCCCCGAGGCGATTTGCGTTCCGCTCGGCGAATACACCACGCTACTAACAGAGTCGGTATGCCCTTCTAAGGTGTAGGTTTTTTCCCAATCCGAAGTCGAATAGATGCGGATCGTGCCGTTCTCAAGACCTACCGCACAGTTTTTCCCATCCGGGGAATACGCGCAGGAATACACTTCGCTCTTTTCTTTGAGATAAGCCCATTCGCCAAACCGCACCCCAGCCATCTTGGCTGCGCTTAAATCCGCATGGCGAAGCCAACTATTACGAAAATTGACCTGGCTTAAATCCGCCCCTTGCAACTGCGCTGAATCGAATACCCCAAAACTCAAGTCCGCACCGGGGATCTGGATTCCCTTTAAATCCAGTTCATTAAACTGCACCCCTGCTTGAACCAGGATTGTGATCGCGTTCGCCGCAGCAATGCTCACGCTATTCTGGCTCGTTGACGCTTTGATCCATGCCAACAGCGGTTTCAGCAGCCCTCCATTTTGTTGAACTCGCTCGACCAAAAAGCGCTGGATCGCTAAATCCTCCACCACATTGAATGTATTCAAGAAGGCAGCAGCTTTCACTTCAACAGAAGGGTTGAGCGTTTCCCATAGCACCCGCAACTGTTCTACCCAGTTTAACGGCGTAGAATGATTCGATGACGCCAATTCCGTGAAGTTTTCCAGCTCTTCCCACACCGCGCGCGCCACTAAATAATCCTGAATCGATTTATGAATAAAGCGATACTGTTGTTGCTGGCGAGTCAGCAAAGCGCTAAAACGCAGTAGATTTTTTGCTTCGTCTTGACTGCTTAGAAAAGGCTCGTACTGTGTATCCCGGGGCATCCCTTTGCGCGCAATCGGGGTATATTCCGCCACCGTTGTTTTAGCCTTAGACATGGCCAGCGCAAAGTCGCTATTAAATGTTTGGCTATGCTCGATAAAGCCTTCTTCTTTTAAGCGGTAAAACGCTATTTTCTGTGCTTCCGTCAAGCTAATCCCATCTAGACGAGCGAGAGAACGCTCAAACCAAGTCTGCACAAACTGCTCATATAACTTAATTCGAGTCAGGCCCAGCGTTGCATCCCCCAGGGTAGGCAGAACGATCAAAGCCATTTTGAGCAAGAAGGGCGTGCCTAATAACTCTTTGACATTCGGCACACGGCTTAACGCGCCTTGATAGTCTGGCACAGTCCATGGAAGGCAAGCATGCTTAACATACTGATCAATATAGGTCTCAATCGCCTGGTCTGAAAACGGCGCAATCTCATATTCCAGCAAAGAGCGTGAATAGCCTCGCGGCTGAAAATTGTTTTGATAGCCTTGCGTTAAATACTCAGGTCGGCTGCTGATAATGATCTTGGCTTGCCATTTGCCTAATTTTCCGTCCGCATATAAGTTGCGGTGTTCAGCTGGAATTTCATCATAGCCATCTAAAATCAATATAAAGCGCTGGCTTTGGCGTAACGCTTCGATCTGCTCCGGCGAAAAACCGCACTTAGCCGACAAATACTGGCCAAGCAGATTTTTGTTTGGCTGGTCTAGGGTCGGCAACGAAATATACAGGGCGATCGGCGTCTCATCCGAAGCCGTCGCTGCACCGTATTCTCGCCACAAGCGACGGGCCAACTGTCGGTTGAAAGTCGATTTGCCTGACCCCGCTTCGCCTCGCAGCAGTAGTACCTGATTTTTCTGCCCAGAATCATTCTTTTGGGTCAAAAAAGCCGTCACGGCTTCGTCTAAATTAAAAGTAGTATTTCTATCCGCGGGAGTTGTCGCCTGCAGGGCAACATACATCGCCAGGCCATCTTGAATTTCCCCCGACTCTTCCCACGCCGAGAAATATTCTTCTTCGATATTTTCGCCTAAGATCGCTAGCGGCTCTTTCTTTGTTCGGAGTTCTATTGCTTGCTGATGTTTAAGCTGTTGGTGTTGTTGCTGTACGGTAAGGGCCAGCTCGCTGTGCAGCGCTTTATCTATCTCGCCAAAGATGCTCTCTACAAGATTGACAAACTCAAGCCCGCCCAGCGTTGAAGAGTTATCTTTTAACCGAGAAATATACTCGCTGTATCCCTGCCAAAACTTGTTCAGAAACGTTTTGGCCTCATCACTGCTCGCTAACACCCGCTCGATCAGCTTAAACAATATCCCGTGCCGACTTTGATTCGGATACACTTCCCCTGCTTTGGTTTGCGCATCCAATCTGGGCATATCCTCCATCCGAACCGCCGTCGCTGGAATAAAATGCGCCAAGCAGGGCTCATAGCTATCGGGCGTTAACGAAACCGGGATAATGCCGTGCTGATCTTGCCAGTGCTCTGCCCGGATTTGCAAAAAAGCGATTTCCGTCAATACATGATGGAACCCTGCTTTATAGTGTTGCTCTTGCGAAAATTTCTTAACCACCTCACGAATGGCCGAACTACCTTGTTGTTCACAGTCTTTGAGGTAGGCTGCTCGAAGTTCCTGATAAAAATCTTCATAGTGCGACCATTTTAGGTAGCGTCCTAACACCTCCGAACAACACACCACGACCTTATTGACCGGTTTCACATCTTTTCTTAAGCTAGTGGGCAATAAACACAGCTGATTGGTTAAGATATCTTCTAGCTTGCCGTCCTCTTTCAATTCTTCCTGGGAGCTTGAGTACGGTTGCCCCATCGGCGTTTGATCCGAATATAGGTTGACGCCTCGTATGTTAGATAACTTCTCGATTAAATATTTAGACGTATAGGCCTCGGCCTTTCCGTACTTTGGATCTGGATTGTCGTGAGCGTATACCAGAAACAGGCTGGGTTTATTCGATACTTTTAAGGAGCCCAACGTTGATAGCGCTTTTTCAAACAGACGATCCACCAATCTGCTTTTGTCCTCAGCAGGCGTGGCTGTCTGAACTAAAACTAATTCACTCAGTGAGGATCGCTTCTCAAAAAAATCGGGCTTGATCCCATTCGATAAAGCGAGAGAGGCATCCTGCGCTCTTTGCGCCGATAGCGGCCTCTGTGTGGCTGTATCATTCCGGCTGATCGGATGCAATGGATTGGGGGTAGGAGAAGTAGGACTGTGCTCTCCAACGTTAGTCGCTGCAGCTGGCTCTTGAAGCCCACTTAGAAAAGTGAAGAATTCGTTGCGTATCGCATCGAAAGCTTTTTTTGCTTGCAGATCACCCGGTTTTTTTTCATGTTCAGTTTTAGCCTTGTTGACCGCCTCTGAGTACGATTTTTTGGCTTCTTCTAGATTCCCCATCGCTTGATGCGCTCGCGCCTGGCCTAACAAATGCTGCGAAGAGATGGCTAAATGCTGCGAGGATATGGCAGGCGATGACGGGCGCACTCCGACGTTGAAACTAAACAATTTTTTCTCCTACCCATTCTGGGACTATTTAGAAGGCGATGAACGGTGCTAAAAAACAGCGCCGTCCTCGAGAACACATGGGCTGAATTGTAGTGGGAAAGGTCTAATTTGAGTAAGAAAGTTCTGATATTTCATATTATGAGATTGTATTTATATCACGAAAAATCGGTTCGATAAAACGTTCGTTTTGGCGAACGCTATCTGAATAATCGGTTCATAGCCACGGTGCGCCACGCCGCAGGCTACTGCCTGTGCAGAATACTCGTTTAGCAAATCTGCGTTCGATTTACTTCGTATCATTGACTATAGTGAACGAAACAAGCAACGGTGGATGGGCATGAATATCGGCTACGCGCGCGTCAGTAGTGCGTCGGCCGAACGGCCCATGCTCCAGGGGCGCTGCGAAACCTGCTGCGGTGAAGTCCACGCATGATTGAATATCCTGATTCGTGAGAACAAACACGGCACAATGTGCCGTCGAGGACGTTTTCAGTGAATGTGTTCTTGGCCGATGTAATCGGGCCGTTTTTAAACAATGTGGGCCTGTTCTCATTTAATTTGATCCGGCGCAAGCGGATAGTCTCAATTAATTCGGTCCCAAAACGACCTATGTTATCGGGTCCGAGCTCAGATGTAATCGGGTCACTACAGGTATGGATGAGGCAAGAGTGTTACACAGCCATTAAGAACAGAATAGTTGTGATGATTTAGAGAGAGGCTGACTATCTCAGCTGCGCCACTTACTAACGAGGCTTAAGCCGTAGACTAATGCGCTTAATGCGGTGATCCAGAAACTGGTTGGCCAATCCGTGTAGTAGGCGAGAGTAATGCCTACCCATGATTGGAGCAGGGCAAAAAGTGCCGAGACCGCGATACCCCTGCCGAGTCGGGTGGTCAAATTTTGTGCGGCCGCGGCTGGCCCCACCATTAAGGTGAAGACGAGTAGCACGCCAACGATTTGTGTACACGCTACTACGGCTAGCGCAACTAAAGCCAAGAACAGCACGGATACAAGCCGTAAAGAGAGGCCTTTGGCTTGGGCGAGTTCAGGCTGCAGAGTGGCAAAGATTAACGGTCGCATAATCAGTGTGAGTGCCGCTAAGCAGAAAAAGCTAAGGGTTGCCAGAAGGCCTAGCATCGAAGTGCTGACGCCCAGGACATTGCCAAATAAAAGCGCACTCACTTGGGTTGCATAGGCCGTAAAAAAATGCAAAAAGAGCAAACCAAAGCCAAGCGATAACGATAAAATCATGCCGATTGCAACATCTCGACCGCTGAGTTTTTCACCGAGAGCGCCCATTGCCATACCGGCGGCTAACGTAAAACCCAGTAAGCCCCATAGTGGCGCAATGCCAAATAATGCTGCGCCCGTAGCGCCCGTGAAGCCGACATGCGAGAGCGCATGTCCAGCAAAGCTTTGCTGCCGCAACACAAGAAAAAAGCCAACCATGCCTGCGACTATCGCAACCATCCCAGAGGCGGCGAAGGCATTAATCATAAAATCATATTCAAACATGGTCATGGTGGTGGCGGTGCTCGTCTTTTTCAATTTCGCTGGTGCCGGACATCACAAAGATGCGGCCATTCATACGTAATACTTCAATGGCTGAACCATATAGCCGGGACAGTACAGGACGGGTAATGACCTCATCAATCTCACCTAAAGCCGCACTGCCGCGACCCAGGTATAGCACGCGGTCAAGTACATGCAACAGTGGATTGAGTTCATGGGCGCTAAATAATACCGTAATCTCAAGTTGCTGCTGGATACGGCGGATTAATTCAACGATACTGTGTTGATGCGAGGGGTCAAGGCTGATTAAAGGTTCGTCAAGCAATAACAAGCGTGGTTGGCCAAGCAAGCATTGTGCCAGCAAAAGCCGCTGTCGTTCGCCGCCAGACATATCGGAGAGGGCTCTTTTTGCTAAATCTTGAGCGTCGACAAGTTCTAGCGCATGCTCAACTGAACGCCGCGCCGCGCGATCCATCCAAGGCAAGCCCCAGCGATGGCCGTTGGCTGCGCAGGCAATGAAATCAAAGCCAGATAGGTGCGGATAAGCGCTGGCACTGCGCGCTTGCGGCATATAGCCAATCATGGGATTGCCGCGCATGACGTTAGCGCCGAGTACCCGCAGGGTGCCTGTCCGTGGTGTAATCAGGCCCAGCAGGGCGCGCAATAGCGTTGTTTTACCTGCGCCATTTGGACCCAGCAAGCCGATAAATTCACCTTGTTGAATGGACAGGGTAATGTCACGCAAAACGGTGTGCTTGCCAAGTTCAAGCGTGACGTGTGCTAGTTCAATCGCATTTTTACCGTGGTTGGCGCCCTGATCGGCCATCCTATTGGGCTTCATTTTGGTGGTCCCGCGAGAGCTTGTTCGAGCGCGTTTAACTGTGACAGTATCCATGCTTGATACGAGATATCAGCAGGTTTGGTTTCACTGACATTCACCACGGCAATCCGCGCCGCACGAGCGAGTTTGAGCATATGCCGGGTCATTTCATCCGAGGTCTGCGCATTGTAGATCAAAACGTTTACTCGCCGTTGTCGGAGATCTGTTTCAAAGGCGGCGATATCGGCAGCGCTTGGCTCAGTGTCGTTCATGATGGCCTGTTGAAAGCGCGCATTGCTGACTTTGAGTTCAAGCGCTTCCATGAGATAACCCAGGATAGGCTCGGTTGCAGTAACTGGTGTGCCGCGATATTTTTCTCGTAACGCGGCAATTTTTGTCTCAATCGGCTTTAATGAAGCAAGAAATGCTGTAAGACGTGCGTTGTAATCATCCTGGTGAGTTTTATCAGCGCGAATTAAAAAGGCGGTCACCGCTGCACCCAGCGCGGGCATTGTTTCCGGTAAATACCAAAGATGGGGGTTATCCCCGGCTTCTTTGCCGACCAGTGAAGCCACCACAATCTGTTCGCGCTGCGGCGCTTTTGATGCAGCTAACAGCTTGGGTAGCCATGGATCATAATCAGCGCCGTTATATACCACCAGGCGAGCGTTAGCCAGCTGGCGTGCAGTGGATGGACTGGCCTCGAAGAGGTGTGGATCTTGATTGGGCTGAGTGATGAGACTGGTGACGGTGACATGTTTACCGCCTAGCTGGGCCAGGACATCGCCATAAAAATTCTCCGCGGCAACCAGCAACAGGCGTGGTGGCGCGTCGGCGGAGACTGCAGCGGGTTGCGACGTGCTCTGTGCTAGTGCAAATGCACTAACGGCAAATAAGCTTAGCGACAATAAAAAACGGGCAATACAAGCGGACATGCGCTGAATCGAAATAGACATGAGGCAACCGGAAAAGAAAAAGCTTGAGCAGGCCAGATGATATACCAGATAACGCCTCGCTACTGGAATGACTACTTTAACTCTATCTTTTGGTCGATTGCGCGAGTGTGTTCAGTTGCGTACAGTGAGCCATACATGCGCAGGTAAAAGGGTGGCGCTAAGGTATTTTGGGGCGCGCAGAGTTGCTGCTGTGCTGAAGGGGGCATTTTGATGCGGTATCGTTATGTGAGCTGGCCGGTCAAGGCGGGTTTTATGCTGCTTGAGCTTTTGCTGGTGCTGAGCGTGTTAGCAGCGATGGCAGTGGCAGCAACGCCATCGGTTAGGGATTGGCTGGTGCGTGATCAGGTAGAGATGCAAGCGCAGGCGTTGCTGGCGACCTTGACCTATGCGCGCAGTGAAGCAATCCGGCGTGCCATGCGCATTACCGTCTGCCGTGATGACGGTCAGGGGTGCTGCTCCGTCAATCATAAACCGCAGGCGGCAACGGAACTCAACAACTGGGCCCGCGGCTATTTAGTACTAGCTGAATTGCCCGCTCATTTTGAACAGCATAGAGGCATGCAGGTTTTGCGAATACAAGCACCGATTCAGGCGATTACGATTCAAGGCGCGTCTGCGCCCCTCTCATTCACGCCGCCTGCTGGGCAGGTGATAGGTGGTTTTCGCAGTTTTGAAATCGCTGCTCGTACGGCCGCCGCTGGCTCTTGCCACGTTAGAGTGTGCCGCTGTGTGCGGGTTGCGGCAGGCGGCCGCAGCCGCATCATGAATGGCTCATGTGTCGCTGCAAATTACGCCAGCTAAAGCATTGGGTGCGCTTTATGCTGGGCGATTCTTTGCTTGAAGTGATGCTCGCCCTATGGCTAATTGGGCTGACGGCGCTTGGCACAATGCGTATTCAGCTATGGGCCGTGCGTTCCCAGCAGTCGATACTTTGGCGGACTTATGCCCTGAACTTAGCCGATGCTGCGGCTGAAGCGCTGCGCGCTGGTTATCCGGCCACTCGTGTGGCCACGGAGTGGCAAACACGTGCCGCTCAATTACTGCCGTCTGGTGGCATACGCATTATTGACCAAGCGCCCGAGACTCGATTGATTGTGTTGCATTGGCAAAGACCCGCCCAATGGTTGAGTCATTTTGAACCGGAGCGGAGTGCTGCCGATGAGTGTCCATCTAACGCAGCAGAGGCAGTAGAGCAATGTGTCGTGCTGGCCGTTGCCAAATAAATATGAATTGGTTTAATCAAGGGCGCCGGGCAAATCTCGCAGAACCTCGCGGGATCTATGGACACACTCTATTGGAGTTGATTATCGCCGTTGCTCTAGGGAGTTTGATTACCTTGGCAGCTTTGACTCTCTATCGTGGGCAGCGCGAGCTATTTGAGCATATTACACAACGCGCGCGCCGTATTGATGCGGGCTTGGCCGCTTTGCAGCTAATCAGCGCGCATCTGCGCCTAGCGGGTTTTGCCAGGCCAGGCAATGCCATTCCGGGCGCAGCTATTTTAGGGTGTGGCTTGGGGCATTCACGCAATACGCTAGGTTCAACGCCTCATGCAACGGTCTGTGAGCCAACTGCAGCAGGTCGCTCAGATAGCATTGAAGTGCGCTATATGGCTGATGAGGTCAGCACTTGGGCCAGTGCGGAGGGGCACGCTACGGATTGTTTGGGGCAAGCCATCGCGATTAAGGGTGAACACAGAGCAGGTATGCCGGCGCTTGCGGTCAATCGATTTTTTGTGCGGGTTAGTCGATCGACCGGCGAGCCAGAATTATATTGTGAGGGAAGTGGCCGCTATGGCGTTGCCCAGCCGGTGGCTGAAGGCATCGAGCGCTTACGCGTACGCTATTGGCTGATAGGCGCGAGCCGGCTGGTGGCGGCGAGTGAAGTGCCTCCTGCCGGGTGGCCGCAGGTGGTCGCGGTTGAGCTGTGCGTAGTTGTACGCGGGGCGCAACGGAGTTTGGCAACCTCGTATATTGATTGTGATGGGGTGCGCATGGTGGCTTCTGATGGCCTGCCGCGTGAGGCTTTGACGGCTTGGGTTGCCTTGCGTAATCAGCGCGGCCTAGCATGGTAGTGGCCGGTCACGATTGGCCTTCTCGCCAGCAGGGTACAGTCTTGTTGTTAGTCCTTACGTTAGTGGCTATTTTGCAATTACTTGCCATCTCGACTCTGCATAGAGTGATATTGGATACGCGCACTGCGGTGAATCGAGAGGACAATGTGCGAGCCCTGCACGCAGCGGATGCAGGTTTGATCTTATGCCTGCGCAGGCTGGTCAACGGACATGCGCCAGTATGCAACTGGTTAGGTGAGGGTGAGCCAGCTTATTGGCGTACGCCTGCTGCATTTAATGGTTTACAGCCGGCGGCGTTTAGCCTCGCCATCTCATGGCCAGATACGGTCAAACCGCCGCAATGTTTGATTGAGACCAAGCCACCGCAGCGGTCCTCATTGCCATCACCCCCATCATTGGGGCCGACGCCAGCTAAACACGCTATGTATTTGATAACCGTTCGTGGCTTTGGCGCAACGCTTGAAGCACAGGCATGGCTGCAATCCATCATCGTATTGGACAGGGGAGCCCTACACCATAGATGGCGTTCGATCGTGGCGCGGCCTGATTAATTTTCATAATGCTACGACGCAGCCCATATGTGGGCCGCAGCGTGGGTTGCTGTGCTTTAGCACGGGTAGGAATCCAGTGATAAAAAAGAAATACTGCCAATCTTATGATGTGTCTGGTATGAGTCTGCTTGAATTGATGGTGGCGCTGGCGATTATTGCGCTAGTCAATTTTTATGTGATTCCTAGCTATCAAAATTATATCCGGCGCGGACATCGTTTGGCGGCTTGTACCGCTCTCTATCGGGCGGCACAGATGATTGAATCTAGCGTTGCAGATTCTAATAGAAGCGCCAGCAGTAAAGCGAGAGCATTGCCTGCCGGCTTTGAGCAAGCGCCGCCAGACGCAGCGGCGGTATATCGTTTACGCCTGCGCACCCAAAACGAGGTGAACGGGGGCTATACAATAGAAGCTGAGCCGGTCAGGCCGGGGCCGATGAGTGACGATGTTTGCGGCAAATATTTGCTTGATGCGAATGGACGGCGCTCGAATGAGGTAGCAGGTGGAGCCACTCAAACAAGCGCTGACATTGTGACGTATTGTTGGCAGGGGCGCTAATCGGGTCGCCTAAAGCGGTGGCTCATGCGCAAGCTGTGGGGTCGTGTCTGTCACGATCTTTTCCGTATACTGAAGCAAGCGATGCAACTTATTTGTGTTGAGCAAAATAAGGGTGTGTTTGCCTCATATTAGAGTCAACGCCGATGGGGGACAATGCGACGCCAAAGACGAATCCCCTTCCAGACAGTCACTCCGAAGGCGGTCCATTTTGCGAGTGGTTTAACTGTACGGAATGCGCCTAGCCAGCTTGGGCGAACAAGCAGCAATAACGATAAGGCTGAACTCAGCATGGGGTAATCGCGCCAGCGCAAAGGACTCTTGCCTAGCGCGCTAGCGGCGGCTGGCTGGGGCAATAAGCCCTTGAGCCAACCGAAATACCTGAATTTATTATCTAATTCCGCTCTTGCTTGAGTCAGCTCAGCGCGTTCAAGATCAGCGCGAATGAGCAGCAACTCTTTACGCATTACGCGCTCAAGATGTTTTCCCGAAAGCTTCATGATCTTTCCTAAATTCTGCAAGGGTGGCCTCGAAAGGCGCTGCTGCTTTGCGCAATTTGGCGCGGATAGCGCACAGGCAAAATAAGGCGGCGACCGAGTATACAGAAGCCAGCGCGGCCAGCGTTTGCCATCGATGTGTGTCCCACAGCACCGTTACAATTAAGGCTGTCAACGTAGTGAGCGCGATCGTGCCAAATAATAAGGTGATGAAACTGAGAAAGAGCAGGGAACATAACCGTGCTTTTTCTTCAGCCAACTCGATTCCTGCTAACTCAAGGCGTGTTTGGAAGAGCGCTAAAATCGAACTGAGGAGACGGTTGAGTGCGCCGGGTTGTGGTTGTTTATCTTGCATATCGGCCGCCACTCTGCTTATTTGCGGTTAATCAACAAGCCAATTAGAATACCAATACCTGCCGCGATTCCAGTCGCTTGCCACGGATGGTTGTGTACATAATCATCTGTGGCACGAGCAGCCATTCGGCCTTTTTCGACGACGACAACCTGTATATCGGCTGCTTTTTCTTTCGCCTGTGCAAGTTGTGCAAGGGCTTTTTCGCGCAGTTCAGTAGCTTGTTGGCCAGTAGCGGTGGACGCTTGCTTTAGGAGGTCCTCAGCATCGAGCAAAATAGTTTTGATATCGGTCATGAGTTTTTCCTTATCAACTTTTAACATGGTATAAGTTCCTTTTTGATTAAAATTTGATACAAGTTACAGTCTTTATCTTAGCGAAGTTGCCTGCTAATAGCGAGTGTTTTTAAATAAAAATTCCTTAGTTTGATAGATCAAACCTTTTTAGTTTATGCTAATACTCCCCAAAAAACTCTCCGCTTTTCTCTGGTATTTCATTCGACCCTACCGTTGGCAGTTCGTCGGTAGTCAATTGTGCGCGTTAGCCTGGACTGGCGATGCGATTCTTTGGCCTTATTTGGTCAAGTTGCTGGTTGATGCGATGGAAAGCTATCAACCCGCGCTCATGTCGTTTGACAAAACCTTTTTGCCACTATTTATTATGCTAGTGGGCGGCTGGCTGTTGATTGAAGGGATGTACCGTTTGCAAGGGTTTTGTTTTGCCTGGCTTTTCCCTCGCTTTGAGGCCAAGGTGCGCCTGACGGTTTTCGATTACTTGCTGCAGCACTCGCATCGTTTTTTCGCGAATAACTTAGCCGGTAGCCTGTCTAATAAGATTACGGATATTACGCAAAGTCCAGTCCGTATCTTTGAAATGGTGATGGCTCTGTTTATCCCCACCATCGTCTCTACGTTAGTGGTATTGGCGGTGTTCGCCGCGTTCAAACCATTTTTTGTGATTACTTTTGCGGTTTGGATTGTGATTCACATCGGCATTTGTATGTATTTTGCGGAGGGTTGCAATCAGCGCTCGGAAGAGCATGCGCAAGCACGCAGCACCTTACAAGGCAGAATTGTTGATGTGATTAGCAATGTGGTGAGTGTGCGTATCTTCGCGCGACAACGGTTTGAATATCAAAACCTGTTGCCTTACCAACAACATGAGCAATCTAAACAAACCAAATCGTTGTTTTATATTGAAAGAATGAAGCTCGCACTGGGTGTTGCCGCCTTTGTATGTATTGGCATCGTGCAGATGGGCGGGATCATCTATGCTTGGCGTGAAGGGCATTTGTCGATTGGCGAGACTTTGCTCATTATAAACGCTACATTTAGCATCATGGGTATGGCTTGGATGGCAGGTGCGCAATTGCCTAATTTATTCAAGGAAATTGGTGTTTGTCGTCAAGCTTTGACTTTTATCCAGGCTGAGCCGGAGGTGCAAGATGCGCCAGATGCAGTCCCTTTAAAGGTCACGCGCGGGGAAGTTGTCTTTGAACGTGCAACTTTTAGCTATCACGCTAAGCGTAATCTGTTCCAAGATAAATCAATCGTGGTGCCGGCAGGACAAAAGGTGGGTTTGGTGGGTTTATCAGGCAGCGGTAAAACCTCATTTGTTCAGCTTATTCTGCGTTACTACGATCTGGACGCAGGCCGTATTTTAATTGATGGGCAGGATATACGTCAGGTGACACAAGCCTCTTTATACGAACAAATTAGCTTTATCCCGCAAGAGCCTGTGATGTTCCATCGTGATGTGCTGGAAAATATCCGCTATGGCAAGCCACAAGCCAGCGATAAGGACGTGTATGAAGCGGCTCGGTTGGCTCATTGCGATGAATTTATTCAGCAACTTTCGGACGGCTATCAAACGTTGGTGGGAGAACGAGGAACTAAATTATCGGGTGGGCAACGTCAACGGATTGCCATTGCCCGTGCTTTATTAAAAGGCGCGCCGATTTTAATTTTGGACGAAGCCACTTCTGCGTTGGATTCAATTACAGAAAAATATGTCCAAGATGGCCTAGCGCAATTAATGCCTGGGCGTACTACGATTGTGATTGCCCATCGTTTATCTACATTGGTTGAAATGGATCGAATTTTAGTTTTTCAAAATGGCATGATTGTGGAAGATGGTTCACATGAAAGCTTACTGGCGAATGAAGGCTGCTACACTGAATTATGGCGTATGCAACGGGGTGGTTTTGTACCTGCAGAAAACGGCGATGAAGGCACAACTTGAAACGGCAACCTTAGGGGGCGGCTGCTTTTGGTGTTTAGAGGCAGTCTTTCGTGAAGTGGGCGGCGTACACTCAGTTGCCGCAGGGTATGCCGGCGGCCGTGTACCTAACCCCACTTACGCGCAAGTTTGTACCGGCAACACAGGCCATGCGGAAGTGGTGCAGGTGCAATTTGATCCAACGCAAATATCGTATACAGAGTTACTTGAAATCTTTTTTGCGATTCATGATCCGACGCAATTGAACGGGCAAGGCCATGATCTGGGAACGCAGTATCGGTCAGTGATTTTTACCCATTCGCGGGCGCAGCATGAGAGTGCCTATGCGGTGATCAATCGATTCACTGAAGAACACATTTATCCTAATCCAATTGTGACTGAAGTGGTCCCATCTAGCGCCAATTATTGGCCCGCTGAAGCGGATCATCAGCAGTATTTTGCAAAATATCCGCAACAAGGCTATTGTGCATTGGTGGTGGCGCCTAAGTTGGCGCAATTCCGTAAAAAATTTGCAAACCGTTTGATCCCGCCGCATTAGCTATACATATAGCGGCGCGACCATGGCAGTGAGTTTGCGCTGCTGCCTGCTTTGCCGCATACAATTTGATAAATGGCAACATCATCATGTTCAAAAGCGTAGACGCTGCCCGCCAGATAAACACGCCAAATACGGAATTTCTCTTCATTGACACAGGCTTTAATTTGGGGTGCTTGCTGTTCAAATCTCTCGCTCCAAAAAGTGAGTGTGCGCGCGTAATGGCGCCGCAGATTTTCGATATCAAATGTTTCAAGCCCGCCTTGCTGCATGGCGGCAAGCACAAGACTTAAATGGGGCAATTCGCCATTTGGAAAGACGTAGTGATCAATAAATTCATCTCCTCCCAATGAATTTTCTCCAGGCTTAAGCGCCGTTGAGGTGATGCCATGATTCATCATGATGCCGCCCTCTTTTAATAGCGCGCTGATTTTAGAGAAATACGAGGGTAGGTTTTTACGACCGACATGCTCAAACATACCAACGCTGGTAATACGGTCAAACTGCCCATTCAAGCCTGGGGTAATGTCGCGGTAATCCTGTAAGCGTAGGTCAATTTGCTTGGTCAGGCCGGCTTTTTTGATGCGTTCAGTGGCCAACTCAAACTGTTTTTGAGAGAGCGTGACGCCGACACATTTTGCGCCAAATTTTTGCGCCGCACGCATCACTAATGCGCCCCAGCCACAACCAATATCCAGCAGGGTGTGACCCGGCTTGAGTTGAATTTTGGTGAGGATATGATCGATCTTTTTGAGTTGGGCGGTGTCCAGGTCTTCGTCGCCGTTCTCGAAATAAGCGCATGAGTACACCATATTTTGGTCAAGCCACAACTGGTAGAACTGATTGGAAAGATCGTAGTGATACTGGATCGCTTGTTGATCCGCGGTGCGGGTGTGCGCAAATAAGTGCGCGAAACGACGGTATATGTGGCTGAGTTTGGCGCTTGATTTGGTGGTGTTTTCTACCAGTGAATAAGCGATCTCAATCAGATCCGTCAGCTTTCCTGCGACGTCGATTTTGCCCTTTATATAAGCCTCGCCAAGGGTGCTTAGATTTGGCTTAATTAAATCAGGTAAAGCGGCAGCGCTATTGATATAAAAGATGATTTGGGGCGTTGCAAAGCGCCCAAAATCATAGTGTTGCCCATTCCATAAGACTAGGCGCGCGCTGATATTGGCCCTCTGTTGGATCTCGGTAGCCCACTGTGCTAGCTTTTTCTCCCACACCATACGTGCTCCTTTTCAAATTAAGGACATCGAGTAGTCTATAGTTTATGCGTGCCGTGGCGTTCTCACCGATCCAAGGTCGGAGATTCCTGCGGCGCAGAACCTGGCATCGGGTCGAATCAAGTCGCTTCGGCGTTTTCTACAAAACTGCATTGATTAGCCATTCAGCCTAATATTCATTATAGGGGTGTCGTGACAGAATATTTAGCATTCTTAACCTGTTGGCGATTGTCGATAATGCCTCTCCTTCGAACTAATCCACCCGCCCATGCCGATGAAGCATGGAAACATGTTTTGAGCGTTTATTTCAAAAAATTTATGCTTTTCTTTTACCCTGACCTTGCCGAAAAAATCGATTGGACTGCGGGTTATGAGATGCTCGATCAAGAGCTTCTCAAAATCACCTCGGATTCCATCATCGGCCCACGACGGGTTGATAAGCTGATGAAGGTTCAATCTTTAGATGGGCAAAATTGCCTGGTTTTACTGCACGTTGAAGTTCAAGGCACAAAAGACCCGCACTTTGAAAAACGGTTATTTCAATATTTCTATAGACTGCATGACCTGCACTGCCTACCTACCCTGACGTTAGCCATTTTGTCAGACAAAAACGCTCACTGGCGGCCGAGCAATTATTTAGAGGAGGTTTGGGGCTATCCCGTTTGCAACTTTCAATTTTTGACAAACAAATTGCTTGATTATCGCGGCCAGGAAGCACGGTTACTTGAAACAGCCAATCCATTTGGCACTATCGTAGCGGTTCATCTAGCTGGATTGGAAACCCGTTCTAGGCCAGAGGCGCGCTATGCTGTAAAGCTTGCTTTGACCCGCAAGCTTTACGACAAGGGTTTAGATCGAGAAGCGATTAGTAATTTATACATTTTTGTGCGACGCGAAGCTGCGTAAATGATTGTTTCGCTTTTTGGTATAAAAGTAGAGAAACCAACTGTTCCGTCAGTTGTAGCCTACTGGTGCATGCAGAGTTGGTAACGGCACTGTGTGAAGCCACCGGGACAACGTAACCTGCTCGTAAGAGCGGCATAAAACTCGTGAGAGTAAGATGCTTTCTGCCAGCGCAAGGGCGGATAAGGTGCCAGGCTAAGTAGCATGGTTAGTGTAAGCAAACTGCTGTTAAATGTCGTTAATAATGACAAGCCAAAGGCGCTGACAGGCTTGAGCCAACAGGCACACGATTGGTTATTTCTCTAATAATTAGGAATACACGGACCCACACAATCGTCGGCAAATAGGCAGAACCTAAACTACTTGTGTCATTTACGTGGAACGCGGTAAGCCCGATTCATCGCCCACCCTTAGATTCAGAAGGCGGCAGGCAACCTATAAAGGAAGCTGTGGGTGAAGCGGGTATAGGATTGTGGAGTAAGCGAAAGCCGAAGTGTAATGCTACGGATAGGGATTCGAACTTTGTCCTGACCTGAAAGGGTGCCCACTTCCACAAGGTGTAACAGTCGTAAGCAACTGGAACGGCCCATGTAGTCTGTATTTAAGGTCTTAAGGAGGCGTAATCTCCTGCCGGAGATCAAGCCATCAAATTGACAAAAGATTACCCGAGGAAAGCATGAGAGTAACTGGCAGAAAACAAGCCGGTTCTGCGTCCTCGCACAGTCCTGAAGATTGGGTTTCGATTGATTGGAAGCGAGTCCAAAGGAATGTGAGGGTCGTGCAGCACCGCTTAGCGAAGGCAACACAAGAGAGCAACTGGCGCAGAGTAAAAGCTTTGCAACGGCTGCTCACTCGCTCGTTTAGTGCAAAAGCACTAGCAGTCAAACGAGTGACTGAAAATCAAGGCAAACGAACCGCCGGTGTGGACAACAAACTGTGGGATACACCACAGAAGAAGTTCACAGCAATTGCCGAATTAAAGAAGCAACGGTATAGACCTTCGCCTGTGCGAAGGGTTTATATTCCAAAATCGAATGGAAAAGAACGGCCTCTTGGCATACTGACCATGCGGGACAGAGCCATGCAAGCCCTATACTTGCTGGCCCTTGATCCAGTTTTGGAATCGGTGAGTGATCCGAATTCATACGGATTTAGGAAAAACCGTTGTACCGCTGATGCGATGGAGCAGATATTCACTCGGCTGGCCCAAAAGAATTCGGCCCAATGGGTGCTTGATGCAGACATCGAAAGCTTCTTTGACCAAATCTCAAGAGACTGGATGGTAGACAACGTCTGCACGGATAAGTCGATGCTACGGAAGTGGTTGAGATCTGGGGTCGTCGACCGAGGGCAATTGCAAAATACAACCGCAGGCGTTCCGCAAGGGGGAATTATTTCCCCTGCGGCGGCAAATTGGACGTTGAATGGTTTGGAAACACAACTCATCGCGCATCTAGAAACGAAATGGGGTGTAGCCCAAACCAAGAAACTAAAAGTGGGTGTGGTACGATTTTGCGATGATTTTGTCGTAACCAGCGCTTCAAAAGAACTGCTGGAAACAGAGATCAAGCCGTGGATCGAAACATTCCTCGCTGAGCGAGGGTTGCGACTGTCTACAGCCAAAACGCGTATTGTACATATCAACGAAGGTTTCGACTTCCTTGGGTGGCACTTCCGCAAATATTCGGAAAAGCTGCTGATCAAGCCTAGTAAGAAAAATGTGCAAGCGTTCTATGAAAAGCTCAGGATAGTTATCAACGACAATCTAGGGGTTAAGCAAGAAAGCCTAATCCGACTGCTTAATCCAATACTGCGGGGCTGGTGTCAATACCATAGCCCGGTGTGTGCCAAAAAAGCGTTCTCCCGAATGGAGTCATTGCTGTTTGAACGCCTTTGGCACTGGGCGCGCCGCAGGCATCCAAACAAGGGCGCCAGATGGATACGTCAGAAGTATTGGCACAACGTCGGCAATCGTCATTGGGTGTTTGCGGCACAAGTGGAGCGGAAGGATGACAGTAAGGGGCTTATAGAATTGTATCACCTGTCTGGCACCCCTATCAAGAGGCACAGGAAAGTTAAGAAAAACTACCATCCCTATGATCCCGAATGGGAGTTATACGGTGAAACCCTCCGGCAAGAACGCATGTTGAAAAACATGGGGTATCGAGCCCAGTGGGCGAAACTGTACACGGATCAAAAGGGCCTGTGTGGATTGTGTGAGGGTGAGATGGATATGGACACCGGTTGGCATGACCACCATATTGAATATCGTATGAATGGCGGCTCCGATGCCCTTAGAAATCGGGTACTTCTCCACCCAACCTGCCATGCACAGGTTCATAGCCTTGGTTTGAAAGTAGTGAAACCGGCCCCAGCATGGGGCTTTTGTTATGCTTGAGCGTAGTGCGGTTAACGTCGCATGCTGCGTTCTTAGGGGGCGGTGGTGCAGTAATGTACTGCTGCTACCCGACATCAATGGGGTCTTGACTTTACCAGAGAATTTAGAAATTCGTTATAATTCATCTATCAAGGAATTAGAGCAGGAGCGCAATATGCGATACGTAACTAGCATTGAACGTCAAGGCAGACAGGAAGGTCTGAAAGAAGGTATAGAACAAGGTATTCAACGAGGTCACCGAACCTTTGTTCAGAATTTGAGAGCGATGAAAATGGACAGTGCTTTCATTCAAAAAGCCACTGGGCTGAGTGAGGAAGAAATCGCCGCGCTCCTTAAGCAAACGCATTAAGGGGGCGGTCAGGGCGCCAGCCGCACCACGCGCCAGTCATCATCAGTGTTACGTTGATATTGAATGCGATCATGCAGCCGTGAGGGTCGGCCTTGCCAGAATTCGATTCTATGAGGCCGCAGCCGATAGCCGCCCCAGTAGGGCGGGCGCGGTGCATTATCTTTAAACTGTTCGGTGAATTGCATCATGCGTGCTTCAAGCGTCGCCCGGTTTGGGATCACCGCACTTTGTTCAGACGCCCAAGCGCCAATTTTTGAGGCCAATGGGCGAACGGCAAAATAGGCATCGCTTTGTGCTGAATCCGTTTTTTCGACAATGCCGTCAATGCGTACTTGGCGTTCTAATGCAATCCAATGAAAAAGCAAGCTCGCATAAGGGTTTTCGGCCAGTTCCTGACCTTTACGACTGTCGTAATTGGTGAAAAAAACAAAACCGCACGGGTCAAAATCCTTTAACAACACGATGCGTGCTGACGGGCGGAGATCGGCGCCTGCCGTAGCCAACGTCATTGCATTGGCTTCTGGTACTTGAGCTGCGAGTGCCTGCTTAAACCAGCGCTCAAATTGGCGGATCGGGTCGGCCTCGAGTTCAGCTTCACTCAATGAGTGGCTAGCATAGTCTGTACGAAGATGGGCAAGGTCAGATTCAGTCATGCTAAATTTTAAAAGGTCATGCACACCAAATGGCTTATTTACCCCAGCTGTCTTTGAGGCTGACAATCCGATTAAACACCGGTTGTTGTGGCTTTGAATCGACATAGTCCACAACAAAATAACCGTGCCGCTCAAACTGTACACGCTCTTCAGGCTGCATGGTTTGCACCCCGGGTTCAAGATAAGCGCGTACCAGTTGTTTTGCATTCGGATTGAGCGCACGCAAAAAATCTCGTCCATTTGCATCAGGCTGTGCCTCGATAAAGAGACGGTCATACAGTCGCACATCAGCCGCATAGGCATGTGCTGCACTGACCCAGTGAATATTACCTTTAACCTTGTAATTATTCGAGCCTTCAGTGCCTGATTTGCTATCTGGGAAATAATTGCAATGCACCGCAATGATCTTGCCCTCTGCATCTTTTTCTGCGCTCGTGCACTCAACCACGAAACCATAGCGCAGCCGTACACGGTTACCTGGAAAGAGCCGGAAATAGCCTTTGGCGGGCTGTTCGCTGAAATCTTCGCGCTCGATCCATAGTTCCTGGCTAAATGGGAAGGAGCGTGTGCCGCGTTCTGGATGATGCGGATGAATCGGCGCGCTGCATAGCTCGGATTGGCCCGCCGGATAATTATCAATAATCAATTTAAGCGGATCAAGCACGGCGATCGCGCGTGGCGCCTGCGGCTCTAGATCATCGCGTAGCGCCTGTTCAAGTACGCTCATCTCGATCCATGAGTCTGCTTTTGCAACGCCAATGCGTTCACAAAACAAGCGAATGCTCGTCGGCGTAAAACCGCGCCGGCGCAAGCCAGCAAGGGTAGGTAAACGCGGATCGTCCCAGCCCTCTACATGGTGCTCCTGAACGAGTTGCAAAAGCTTGCGTTTGCTGGTTACAACATAATTTAAGTTAAGCCGCGCAAATTCAATTTGTTGCGGTAACGGCTGTTTGAATACACCGGCCTTAGCGAGTCGCGACAAGATCCAATCATAGAGCGGCCGATGATCTTCAAATTCAAGTGTACAGAGAGAGTGCGTAATATTTTCAAGCGCGTCCGAAATACAATGCGTGTAGTCGTACATCGGGTAGATGCACCATGTATCGCCGGTACGGTAATGATGCGCATAGCGAATCCGATACAACACCGGATCGCGTAGATTGAGATTGGGCGAAGCCATCTCGATTTTTGCGCGCAGCACGTGCTCGCCTTCGTTAAATTCCCCGGCGCGCATGCGCCGGAAAAGATCGAGGTTTTCAGCCGTGGAGCGTTCACGATAAGGGGATGCCGTGCCGGGTGCGGTGAGCGTGCCGCGCATTGCGCGGATTGCTTCTGAGGATTGGCTATCTACGTAAGCATCGCCATGCTCAATCAGAATTTCTGCAAAATGGTACAGTGTGTCGTAATAGTCACTGGCGTAATACACGTGCTCAACATTATCTTTTTGCCAAGAGAAGCCGAGCCAGCGTACGGCATCAATGATGGATTGGGCGTATTCAACGCTTTCCTTCTCTGGATTTGTATCATCAAAGCGCAAATGACAAACCCCATCATAATCGCGCGCAACGCCGAAGTTTAAGCAAATGCTTTTGGCGTGACCGATATGGAGATAACCGTTGGGTTCAGGCGGAAAGCGCGTGGTCACGCGGCCTTGTTGTTTGCTTGAGCGCTGATCATGGTCGATGATGGCGCGGATAAAATTGGTCGGGCTGTGGCTGGTGGTACTCATGTTTTAGAGTGTCTATGCTTAAGAAGCGCAAATCAAAGACAAGCATTCTAACTCATTGAGGTGGCTGGGTTTTTGCTATACTCGCTGTATGATAAAAAACCACACTAATCGGGTATTATCCCTCGCGCGTGACGTGCTCGAGACTGAAGCTACAGCGATTTTATCGCTGGCCAGTCGACTTGACCAGAATTTCATCGCGGCAGTCGAACTGCTGCTAGCTTGCACCGGCCGGGTTGTGGTGTCAGGCATTGGCAAATCCGGCCATATCGCGCGTAAGCTCGCGGCGACTCTCGCGAGTACCGGCACGCCCGCTTTCTTTGTGCATCCCGCCGAGGCAAGTCACGGGGATCTTGGCATGATCATGGTGGGGGATGTGGTGATCGTCCTCTCTAACTCCGGCGAAACCGAAGAGTTGGTTGATATTTTACCGTCAATCAAACGCACTGGTGCGCGCTTGATTGCGATGACCGGCAACCCAGCGTCCAGCCTAGCTAAACTCGCTGATGTCCACTTGAATGCGCGGGTTGAGAAAGAAGCGTGTCCGCTCAACCTTGCGCCAACGGCGAGCACCACGGCTGCGTTGGCGCTGAGTGACGCTCTTGCCATGGCGGTGTTAGATGCCCGTGGTTTTGGGCCGGAGGATTTTGCGCGGTCTCATCCAGGGGGTACGCTGGGGCGCCGGCTGCTGACTTATGTGCGCGATGTGATGCGGGCCGATGTGCAATTACCGTGTGTCGAGTTAAGCGCGACCGTGCATGATGCGCTCTTTGAAATTACCGAAAAGCGCTTGGGCATGACTGCCGTAGTCGATCATGCTGGGTCTGTCAGAGGGATCTTCACTGATGGTGATTTAAGGCGCCTGCTTGCAAAACGCAATGATATATCTACGCTGAACATCGCTGAGGCAATGACCGCCCAGCCCTACACTATTAGCCCCGATCGGCTGGCGATTGAGGCGGTTGAGTTAATGGAGCGCTACTGCATTAATCAAATGCTGGTGGTGGACGAGGCGAATAAATTGATTGGTGCGCTCAATCTGCACGATCTTTTTAGTGCCAAGGTGATTTGATGGAGAGGGCATCTGTTAGTGCTGCGGTGAATGAACGCGCAGCGCGGGTCCGGCTGATGATTTTTGATGTAGATGGCGTGTTGACCGATGGTCGTTTGTATTTTAGTGCCGCGGGAGAATCCAGCAAATCGTTTGATACCCTCGATGGGCAAGGGATCAAGCTGCTGGCAGCAGTTGGCGTGCAGATTGCCTTGATTACCGGGCGAGCTTCTCAGATGGTGACTGCGCGTGCGCAAGAGCTTGGCATTGAATGGGTGTATCAGGGGGTACATGATAAGGCGGTGGCTTTTGCCGAGTTGTTGTCACGCGCGCGTTGCACGGCTGAACAATGCGGTTATATGGGCGACGATTGGCCCGATCTGCCGGTCATGATGAAGGTCGCATTTGCCGCCGCGCCGGCAAATGCGCATGCGGAGGTATTGGCTCGGGCCCATTGGGTCGCGCATGCTCGTGGGGGGTATGGTGCTGCCCGTGAAGTGTGTGATCTGATACTGCGAGCACAGCACAGCTATGACACGCTACTCTCGGCGGCGTGTGGTCGGGCCTGATGATGGCGCGCACACGGGTACAATGGTTGCCGCTGTTGCTGATCGCGCTTTTAGCTGGCGCCAGCTATTGGCTACTGCAATTGCATCTGCCTCCGTCTAGGTCTTCTGCGCCGCAGGTCAAGATGCATCGTCCCGATTACTTTGCGGAGCATTTCTCGATTACGTTGCTTGACCAAACTGGCGCTACCCAATATCGAATTAACGCGGCAAAGATGGTGCATTACGAGGATAATGATAATACGGATGTCGTGCTGCCTGCGGTGCGCGCGTTCGTAGCCGGCCAGCCGGATGTGACCAGTTTTGCAAAGCGTGGCAAAATCAATGGCGATGGCTCCATTCTCGATCTGTATGACGACGCTCATGTGCGGCGCGCACAAGGCGATCAGGATCCTGCGCTGGAAGCAGATTCACAACATTTCCGCTTTTTGATCAACGATGATATCGTGCAAACTGAACAATCTGTTAAATTGAAGCGAGGAGCGTCAATAGTGACCGCGAGTGGTATGTCTTATAACAACCTCACCCGGGTGGTCAAGTTGGTGGGGCAGGTGCGTGGCGTGATTGCTGCGGATACGTTTATATCTAATAGCGCCAGCCCTAAGCGCTAGGGTCAATTTATGAGCCGTGTGTTCCCCTATTGTGCTGCGCAACGCTTCATGCCTGAAGCCATATTCGCGCTCTGTCTAGTCTTGTCTTCGGGAGTATTTGGCCAATCTGCCTATGCTGTGCGCCCAGATAGTGAGCAACCCGTTTATGTGCAAGCAGATCGTTGGACTTATGATGATTTAAAACAAGTGAATGTCCTGACCGGGCGCGTGATCATCACTAAGGGCAAACTGACGATCAAAGGCGATCGAGTCATCGTAAAACAAGATGCACAGGGCTATCAATCGATGACCAGTTATGCCGAAGGTCGAGAAAACCTGGCTTATTTTCGGCAGGAACTGAATGGCGCTCAAGGCTATATTGAGGGCTATGGCAAACAAATCGATTACAATAGTCAAAACGAGGTCACGACTTTAACGCACCGCGCCATGGTGCGGCGGCGACTGCTCCCTAGTGAACAAGTGCTAGATGAGGTGAGCGGCAGTGTCATCAGTTATGACGGACAGAAAGAACGTTATTGGGCCAGCGCGGGCCACGCGACTGCTCGTGTGCGGGCAATGTTGTCTCCTCACTACGCCGCGGGTCATAAGGCCTTGTCGCCCGCGGGCTCCAATCTATCATTAGGTACTTCAAGCCCCCTCGAAAGGAAGATCTCGCAGTGAACGTCAGCGCTTTTTCTAGCCGCTACCCAGTCGGTAGAGACAGTATTCTCGCCGCCCGCAATTTGCAAAAACGTTATGGTAAACGCACCGTCGTCAAGGATGTCTCGCTGGAAGTAAAAAGCGGCGAAGTGGTGGGGCTGCTAGGCCCCAATGGTGCGGGCAAAACCACCTCTTTTTATATGATTGTTGGGTTGGTGCCGCTTGATCGCGGTGAAATTACCCTGAATGGCAAGCTGATTAGCTTATTGCCGATTCATCAGCGAGCGCGGCTTGGACTGTCTTATTTGCCACAAGAAGCGTCGGTTTTTCGTAAGTTATCGGTCGAGCAAAACATTCGTGCGGTGCTTGAGTTGCAGCTTGGTGAGGATGGCAGGCGCTTACCAGACGATATTATCAGCGAGCGCACCCAGGCTTTGATGGAGGAGTTGCAGATTACGCACTTAAGCGATAATCCAGCCCTATCGCTTTCTGGCGGTGAGCGACGCCGCGTGGAAATTGCGCGGGCGTTAGCGACCAATCCGGGCTTTATTTTATTGGACGAGCCTTTTGCGGGTGTCGATCCAATTGCTGTTTTGGAAATTCAGAAAATTGTGCGTTTCCTAAAACAGCGCGAGATTGGTGTCTTGATTACCGACCATAATGTGCGTGAAACCCTGGGTATTTGTGACCATGCTTATATCATTAGCGATGGCAGTGTATTAGCGGCGGGTCTACCTGAAGAAATTATCGAAAACGAATCCGTGCGGCGCGTCTATTTGGGCGAACATTTTCGTATGTAAGAAATAGACCTCTGTAACGTTTTTAAGTGAAATTTCTCATAATTTGGTGAAATTGTAATACAGTTCTTGGTTTTATCCACAATTGCTGATACGCTGGAGTTAAGTAAGCCAACAGTATTGAATTGCATTCAATTTTCAACACGGAGGTTTTATGGATCTGCAAATCAGTGGACACCACCTTGACGTTACGCCTGCATTACGTGAATACGTGATCAATAAATTGGAAAAAGTGACACGTCATTTTGATCATGTGATTGATGGCGCAGTGGTGTTAGCGCTCGATAATCATAAAGAAAAAAATAAACGTCAAAAAGCAGAAATTAAACTGCGCTTAAAGGGTAAAGAGATTTTTGCTGAAACCACAGAGGTCGATCTTTATACGGCGATTGATTTGCTGATCGATAAACTTGACCGTCAAGTGATTCGCTACAAAGGAAAGATCCAAAATCATCATCATGAAGCCATTAAACACCAAATAGAATGAACCGCCTTAGCAAACTATTACCACTTGAAAATGTTGTTTTGAATTTGGCTGTAACCAGCAAGAAGCGGGTATTTGAGCAAGCCGGTTTAATTTTTGAAAATCGTCATGGGATCGCGCGTAGCGTGGTTACCGATAATTTATTTGCCCGCGAGCAGCTAGGCTCGACCGGCTTGGGCCAGGGGGTGGCTATTCCACATGGGCGTATCGAAGGGCTTAAGCACCCACTAGCCGCTTTTATTCGACTCGCTGAGCCGATTCCATTTGAAGCACCGGATGAGTTGCCGGTAGGACTTTTGATTTTTTTACTGGTGCCGGAACAAGCGACTCAGCACCATCTTGATATTCTGTCTGAGATTGCGCAGTTGCTCTCTGATCAAAAAGCTCGTGCCAGCTTGACCCATGAGCAAGATAGAGTCGCTATTCGTCGTTTTCTGACTAAATGGACCCCTGATAGCGATCCGACTACTCTATGAACTCGTCAGACGGCATTAATGCGCAAAGTATTTTCGATGATAACGCAGCATCGCTTAAACTGAGTTGGCTCGCCGGCCATGAAGGCTGGGAACGTGGTTTCTCAAGCGAAACCGTAGCTCATGCAACGTCAAGCGCGGATTTAGTGGGCCACCTTAACTTGATTCATCCAAATAGGATTCAAGTACTAGGCGAAGCGGAGATGTTGTATTACACGCGTCAATCCGATGAAGAGCGCCAACGCCAAATGGCTGAATTAATTGCCTTGGTGCCGCCGTTTCTGGTCGTGGCGGGGGGCATTGACGCCTCGGATGATTTGGTGCTGCGCTGCACACGCTCATCTACGCCGCTGTTTACCACGCCGATATCTGCGGCGGCGGTGATTGATAGCCTGCGACTTTATATGTCACGTATTCTGGCGCCCTCTATTACGATGCATGGCGTGTTTCTCGACATCCTAGGCATGGGGGTACTACTCACCGGTGACTCAGGCTTAGGCAAAAGCGAACTTGGGCTAGAATTAATTAGCCGCGGCCATGGTTTGGTCGCAGATGATGCGGTGGATTTTACGCGTTTGGGTTTAGATTTTATCGAGGGGCGCTGTCCTCCGCTGTTGCAAAATTTGCTTGAAGTGCGAGGCTTGGGTCTGCTCGACATCAAGACCATTTTTGGTGAAACAGCGGTGCGCCGTAAAATGAAACTAAAGCTCGCAGTCCGGCTGGTGCGCCGGCCCGATGGAGAGTTTCAGCGACTGCCGCTGGAAAAGCAGTCGATAGATGTTTTAGGGTTGCCGATTAACCAAGTGACTTTGCAAGTCGCGGCAGGCCGGAACTTGGCAGTACTGGTTGAAGCGGCTGTGCGTAATACCATTTTGCAGTTGCGCGGGATTAATACATTGCAGGATTTTATGGAGCAGCAACGGGCGGCGATGAATGAAAACCGGTAGGCGGCTTTCTGCTATGCGGATTATTCTGATTACGGGCATTTCCGGCTCTGGCAAGTCGGTGGCGCTCAATGCGCTGGAAGACGCGGGATATTATTGTGTGGATAATTTACCGCCCCGTTTTCTATTGGAGTTAAGCGATTTTTTAGCTCGCGATGGCTATACGCAACTCGCGGTGGCGATCGATGCGCGTTCTGGCAGTTCTTTGGCCGAGTTGCCAGCTATCGTCGATGTCTTGCAAGGTCGCCACGAAGTCCATGTGTTGTTTTTAAATGCCAGCACACAAGCGCTGATTCAGCGTTTTTCGGAAACTCGGCGGCGTCATCCACTCTCGTTAAATTCAAGTGACCATACTGCTGGTGGACAAACTTCGTTGGCGGATGCCATAGAGTCTGAACGCGAGTTGGTTTCTGGTTTGGCTTCGTTTGGTCATCAGATTGACACCAGTAATCTGCGGGCGCATACCCTGCGCGCTTGGGTTAGGCAATTTATCGAGCATGAGCATGTGGACATGACGCTCATGTTTGAATCTTTTGGCTTTAAACGGGGCTTGCCGCTTGATGCCGACTTTGTGTTTGACGCGCGCGCGCTACCCAATCCCTATTATGACCAGCGCCTCCGTCTACTGACGGGCCTGGATCGGCCGGTAGCCGATTTTTTGGACGCGCTGCCTGAGGTCCAAATGTTTATTGATGACATTGAGCGTTTTCTACTGACCTGGCTACCGCGCTTTCGTGCGGATCATCGCAGTTATCTAACCGTGGCGGTGGGCTGTACCGGCGGCCAGCATCGCTCAGTCCATATTGCGCAAGTCTTGAGCCAGCGTTTGCTGGGTGCAGCGGAGGTCTTGGTGCGACATCGAGAAATAGACGCGCTCGACGGCTAGCTGTCGCGGTTAAGGTATGCAGAGCGTCTGTATATGGACGGTTAAGTACCAAGCAAGCTACAATAGCCCGGTTTTTAGTTTGCGCTTGGGGCCCTATGAAAAAAACTCTTACCATGGCTGCGTTGGTGCTGCTTTCCTCAGCCACAGCTAGCGCTGTTGCGACCGAAATAACTGGCAATGCAAAGGCTGGCCAAAACAAAGTGGCAATGTGTATTGGTTGTCACGGGATTGCCGGCTATCGCACGGCTTTTCCTGAAGTCTATCGGGTGCCAATACTCGGTGGACAGAATGCGAAATACATTGAAATGGCGCTGCACGGTTACAAGAATGGTGACCGTAAATATTCAACCATGTATGCGATTGCGGCTTCACTGAGTGACCAGGATATCGCTGACATTGCTGAGTATTATGCGGCGCAAAAGCGAGTGAGCCCAAACCATCCAAATCAATAATTTTGGTGCCTTTTAAAGTACACGGGATAAGAACGATGAAAAAGTTTTTGTTGGCGCTGGCGGCAATCGGTGCAATGCACCTGAGCGTACGCGCGGATGCTGCCGATATTGCCAATGGCAAGTTGCTAGTAGAACGTAACAATTGCGCCGCTTGTCATGGCCTAAGCATGAATCATCCGATCACTCCTGAATACCCTAAGCTTGCCGGTCAGCATGCTGATTATGCCTATTTTGCGATGCGCTCATATCAAGTCGGCAGCAATAATCCGCTTTTTGGGCGCAACAATCCAATTATGATTGCGCAAATGCAGGGCCTATCTCAGCGGGATTTGCACGATATTGCGGCCTATTTGCAATCGTTGCCTAGCGCTTTGATCTTGCAGAAATGACTGCGCAGATTAAGTAGAGTTGAAGCTAAAGCAAGCAGAGTTGAAGCTAAAGCAAGCAGAGCTGAATCTGCTAGGGTATATATGTGAGCAAGTTATCGGTGTGAGCAAGTCGTCTCAATGTCTATCACTCGTCTTGGTTTGCTGAATTAATTGCGTTAGCACCTCTGTAATCTGCTCGCGTTTATCGCCTTGCGCCTGGTTTAACGCTTGCATCGGGCCGTGCATGAATTTATTCGTCAGGGCTTGAGCGAGTGTGGCAAGTACGGTAGCGGGGTCGCTGCCGCGCGCCAGCATTTTTTGCGCGCGTTCGAGTTCAATGCGCTTGAAGGTATCGGCTTGGTTTTGTAGCGCGCGAATCACAGGTACGACACTACGCGCTTCTAACCATTGCATAAAATGCTGCACCCGGCTTTCAATAATCGCTTCTGCTTGGGTGACGGCAGCTTGTCGTAAGACATGGCCTTCGCGCACGATGGCGCCGAGGTCGTCAACGGTATATAAAAAGACATCCTGTAGTTGCATCACTTCAGGTTCAATGTCGCGTGGTACCGCCAGGTCAACCATAAAGATCGGCCGCCGCCGCCGCGCCCGCAACGCGCTCTCGACTGCGCCGAGGCCAATAATCGGCAGGGTGCTGGCCGTGCAAGAAACAATGATGTCAAATTCATGCAACCGAGCAGGCAGTTCTGACAGATTGATCGCTTGGCCGTTTAAGCGGTTGGCCAATTTTCTGCCGCGCTCGAGAGTGCGATTCGCGATCACCAGCGCACGCGGCTGATGAGCGGCGAAGTGGGTGGCGCAGAGCTCGATCATTTCACCTGCGCCGATGAACAGTACACGTTGGTTGGCGATATCTTCAAAAATGCGCTGCGCAAGCCGCACGGCAGCCGCCGCCATGGAGATGGAGTGAGCACCAATTTCGGTCTGACCGCGAACTTCTTTAGCCACGGCGAAGGTGCGCTGGAATAACTGATTTAAGTAAGTGCCAAGCACCCCGGCCTCAGAGGCGGTGCGCACCGCCTCTTTTAATTGCCCAAGAATCTGGGTTTCGCCCAACACCATCGAATCCAGCCCTGAGGCAACCCTAAATGCATGGCGGACCGCCGCGGATTGCGGCAAGGTGTAAATATGAGAAGCGAGTTTGTCAGCCGGAAATTGATGATATTCTGCTAGCCAAGAAATGGCGTGCTCACGTGCCGTCTGGCCGTTTGTGACGCAGTAAATTTCGGTGCGATTGCACGTCGAGAGGAGCGTCGCTTCCAGTAGTGAGGGCGAGACGCTATGCTTAATTTGCGCATGCTCACGCTTAAGCCACGCGGATTTCAGCAGCTGCAGTGCCGGCTTGATCTGCTCGACCGAAAAAGCCAGCCGCTCGCGCAAGGCGATAGGCGCGGTGTGATGATTAACTCCAATGGCCAGCAGTTGCATTAGAAAGTATTTTAAAAAGAACCACGCAATTATAACTTTTTCTAACTTTTGCTTGATGTTTATGTTCTTCGTCTGCAGTATTCTTTTTATTGATTCATCGAGCGCGTGTCAAACAGGAGCTAATTTTAATGAATTTAACCAAGCATGCCACCATCCCTGTGGTTGAGCGGATTGCGCAATTGCGCGCCGGGATGCAGCGGGCAGGCCTTGATGCCTATCTGGTGCCATCGGCTGATCCGCATCTTTCGGAATATCCGCCAATGCACTGGCAAAGCCGCGCCTGGTTATCCGGTTTTACAGGCTCGGCGGGCACTTTAGTCGTGACTGCAGACTTCGCTGGTTTATGGGTGGATAGCCGTTACTGGAGCCAAGCCGATACGCAACTCGCAGGCAGTGGCATCAGATTAATGAAAATCGTCCCAGGTCAAGCGCACGCACATTTTGCTTGGCTCGCCACGCAACTGCCAGCGGGTGGCGTGGTGGGCGTCGATGGCTTGGTACTCAGCGTCTTGGCCGCGTCGACGTTGCAAAGCGCACTGAGTGCTCGCAAGATTACATTACGCACAGACCTTGATCTATTCGCTGAGATTTGGCGAGATCGTCCAGCCTTACCGGCAGCAGAGGTGTTTGAGCATCCGGCGCCGTATATCGCCATGACGCGCGCGGCTAAACTGGCCTGCATACGGACCCAAAGCCGTGCGCAGGGAGCAGATTGGCATTGGCTATCAACCCTTGATGACATCGCCTGGATTTTTAATCTGCGGGGGGCTGATGTGAGCTATAACCCGGTGTTTGTAGCCTATGCCCTGATCGGTCCAAGCTCTGCAACCTTATTTATTGCCCCCGGCAAAGTGCCGGCGGCACTCAAGCGCGTCCTGCTCGCCGATGGCGTGACTCTGGCCCCGTATGAGCAGGCTGCCGCAGCATTGGCGTGCCTGCCAGCGGGTGCAAAGTTACTGGCCGATCCGCGCCGGAGCAATTATCAGATGCTCAAATATGTTCCGGCTCAGGTGAGCTTGATCGAAACGATTAATCCATCCACCTTACTTAAATCTCGTAAAAGCGAAATTGAGGTGGCGCATATTCGGGCGACGATGGAGCAAGATGGTGCTGCTTTGTGTGAATTTTTTGCCTGGTTTGAGCAAGCGCTCGGTCATGAGGAGATCACCGAGCTAACCATTGACAAGCAACTGAGTGCTGCGCGTGCGCGCCGGCCGGGCTTTGTGACGCTCAGTTTTAGTACGATTGCAGGTTTTAACGCGAATGGAGCGATGCCGCATTATTGCGCGTCAACGGCGGCGCATGCCACCATCGCGGGTCAGGGGCTATTGTTGATCGATTCAGGCGGACAGTATTGGGGAGGAACCACCGATATTACGCGTGTGGTGCCTGTGGGCATCCCGAGCGCGGCACAAAAGCACGATTTTACGCTCGTCTTAAAAGGCATGATCGCGCTGTCTGCTGCACGTTTTCCGCGTTTTATTCGCGCGCCCATGTTAGATGCGCTGGCGCGCGCGCCGATTTGGGCGGCAGGAGTGGACTATGGACACGGTACTGGCCATGGCGTGGGGTATTTTTTAAATGTGCATGAAGGACCGCACGCTATTTCCCATTATGCGGCCGCTGAGCCTACTACCGCCATGGAAGCCGGCATGATCACCTCAATTGAGCCGGGGATTTATCGGCCAGAGCAATGGGGCATACGGATTGAAAACCTGGTGTTAACACGCTCTGCGCCCCCTACTGAATTTGGTGAGTTTCTTGAATTTGAAACCCTGACGTTGTGTCCGATTGACACCCGCTGCATTGAGCCAAGCCTATTAAATGCTAGCGACATAACTTGGCTTAATGACTACCATAGAATGGTGCATGCACGGCTTGCGCCCCACGTTAGCGGGGCTGCACGAGCATGGCTAAAGGCGCGTACTTGCCCGCTTGAGTTAAACGGCAGTTCCTAAAATGGGTGCGCGCTAGGGTTGATTTCACTCGTTGTCATGAGCCGGGGTTGGCGCGTTTTGTGGCGACCCGGATTGCGTCTCTAGCGCATTGTAAGGGGCGGGTGTTTGCGCTGCAATCAGTAGCGCCGGCCCATTTTCTGATGTCGCGGCTGGGGCTAGCTTAGACTGCCTCAGTGGAATCGGCGAGCGTAGATCGTGGATAGCGTTAGGCTCGATCGTCTGCGTAGTATTATGCAGCACCTCTAGGGTTTGGAATTGCCAACCATTATAAATGGCTACCGCTGCGGCTCGATTGGTGGCGCCTAGCATTTTAAAGATGCTAGTTAAATGAATTTTGACCGTGCCTTCGCTGATATTGAGAGCCCGCGCAATCACTTTATTGGTATTGCCCATAATTAACAGACGCATAATTTGATGCTGGCGCGGCGAAAGCTTTAGCGGCGTATTGCGCGGTAGAGGTTTAGGTGCAACTGGCAACTCGCTGCAACTGGCAGGTACTCGGAAGGCGCTGGATAAAGTAGGGTTCAACGCGCATACGGGGACGTAATGTCCGCCTAGCAGAACCAGTTCAAAGACACGTAAAATCAGGTGTGGATTCAGACTACGTGGAATAATCCCGAGCACCCCCACATGCAGTAGTGCATTGACCGTGGCGCGCGTGGTGTCGTCGGTTAAAATCGCCACGGGTAGCGCTGGATGCTCGCGTAATAAACATAATAAATCAGCCACTCGCATCCAACGCAGTTGCCAATCAATCACAAATAAATCATGTAAATCACGTTTTAATCGATAGCTTGCCTGTCGCCAGTCTTTTGCTTCGGAAAAGTTAGCGCGGCGATCAATTTGACGCAGCAGTGCTTTGAGGCCCTCGCGCCGTTCGGGTTGGTCGTTTAAAACAAAGAATTTCATTGGAATGCCCCCTCCAATTTAATATTGCTAACGGTGATTGTGCTGTAAAAGCCCGGTTTTCAAGTGTCAAGATGGTGGCAATAAATAGACTGCAACCTAGGGCGTATCTTGACAAATTTTCTGGATGTTTGCCTCCTATCCAAAAGGCATAATTTTGTATCGCGGCCAGCCAGCCGTGGGCGACACCTAAAATTTAATGAAAATGTGGCTGCGTGAGTTCAATATCTGCAGGCATTTCTGCATGAACGATTTCGCCAAGGGGGTTGGCATAAAGCGGGCCGTTACAATCTTCGCAGTACTCAGGTTCAAAGCGGCCCGCATGGCGGCGGATATCCAGGATATTCTCCGCTTTTAAGAGCGCGACAATATCTTCAAGTGGGCTATTTGCCGTTTCATCTTGTTCGGCCGCCAGCGCGGCAATATCTTCGTGACCGTAAAGCGGCCAGACAATGCCATACAACACAGTATTATCGCCGCGCTGGGTAAAACCAATGCGGTATTCATCAACGCGGTGTTCACCAAAGCCGGCGATAACGGCGCGCAGCCCGTTGGCATTGGGCGCGAGGGTATCGTTCAGATAGCGTATCGCGGTGCGTAAAGCGTGCGGCCGAATTTGCTCGTCGGCATTGCGGCAGGCTGAATGGTAAGCATCAGGCAAGAGGCATTCTAATTCACAGCCAGGTAATACCTGGGTGAAATTCGCCCCCCCTTGGACGGCCCACTGCTTAAGACAATCATGACGCTCGATGCGGATGCCGTTTTCTTCTTCTTGCCAGCGAAAGAGGGCATGAGTTTTGGGGGCCACGGCAACTGCTAATAGAAAGCGGGGGTCCGCCAGGACGGCAGAAGTTTCCGGCAACTCTCGGAGATTAGGCTGCAGTTGAACTGGGCGCTGGTCAATCGCGGCTTGAGCCAATTGTTGGGTAAGGCGATAGGTCTCAATATGTTGCTGTGGCAACTGATCGATACTGTATAAATAAGGGGCCATTGCTAGCCGGGCGCCACTGGCTAGTACATGGGCTTGCAAATGAGTATGGAGCGCATTGACTGCATCGGGTTTGAGCGGGCCAGAGGGTATCGTGTAGCGCGTCCAGGCCAGCACGGGCGCTGCGATGAGCACGGCGTCCCAGTTGTGATCCTGATGAGAGAGCGTGAACGATTCGCTGTGGGCATCGGCAATATCGGCTAAAACACCGTACGCACCTGGATGATTCTGCTGCAGATGATCAAGCACGGTATCGAGGACAACTTGATTCCCATTACGCAGAATTTTTGACAAGAGGATATCGGTTTGAGCTTCCCAAAAAAGGTCTTCAGTGCGGCTGCCTGACGCATAAGATGCAAGGCATAAGCCGACGAGTTTTTCGGCATCCGGAGAAAGGCGTTTGGTCATTGGCGGGCGTATGGAAGATTTTTAAACACAAGATTAAGTATTTTATGCGCTTTTATGAGGGATCATAGAATGTAAAAAAACCCAGCCTAGCCGTATTGTGCACCAGACTGGGATTCACTACTTATTTCGACCCTCTCATTCCTGACTCTTATCTGCCGTTTTTGCGGTCTCAACTTGTTGTATCGGGGCCGCGACTGTTGACGGCAAGCGCTTGCGTTCGCGCCCGACATGCTGGGACTTAGTGATTGAGGCGCTTGCTTCATCGGCGCTACGCAGTTTGTTGCTATCTGTATTGACTAGGACAAGGCCTGTGGACTCAAGCATTTTCGAGGTTGACACCACCTCAGGTGCGGGTCTAGCTGCAGCAGGGCGGCTGATAGCTTGCACCGGATCAGCATCCTGAAAAGCCGGTTGACTAGAAGCCACGGCGATTTCAGGTAAGGGGGCGACGGCCGGCTTACTCGATTGATTGCTTGGCTGCGTACTCTCTAACTGTGGTTGCACCGATTGCTGCGGTTGAGTCTGCGCGGAGGGCGCATAGTCTGTCGCTTGCTCCACAGACACGGTGCTGGCAACTTCAGTAGAGCCTGCATCTGAGGTGCGAACATGTGTGTCATCGCGTTCACGGCGCCCACCGCGGCGTCCACGCCGGCGGCGACGGCGTTCTTCGCCTTCGGGGGCCACCGTAGTGTGTGGCACGAACGCCGGCGTGTGACTTGGCTGTGCCGTTGAGGATTCGGCAAATTCATGAGTACTATTTGCTTGGGAATGGTCTGTTGGTGCATCAAGTAGCGGCGAGCCGACAACCTGATTAGCGGTAGCAGCGGTTTGTGCTCGTTTAGGATCCTGGCGTCCGGTCCGTCCTTGACGTCTGCCGCGTTCTTGACGTTCGCCGCGCTCTTGACGTTCACCACGTTCCTGACGTTCGCCGTGTTCTTGACGCTCACCACGCTCTTGACGTTCGTCGCGTTCTTGACGTTCACCGTGTTCTTGACGCTCACTAAGCTCTTGACGTTCGCCGCGTTCTTGACGCTCACCACGCTCTTGACGCTCGCCGCGTTCTTGACGCTCACCGCGTTCTTGACGTTCACCACGTTCTTGACGTTGGCCGCGCTCTTGACGTCCACCGCGCTCTTGGCGTTCACCGCGCTCTTGACGTTCGCTATGCTCCTGGGCTGTAGCTTCGGGAGTTTCCGCTTGCGCAGTACGTGAGCTGCTACGCGGCGTACGGCCGCTGCTATGCTCGCCGGTACGGTTAGAGTTGCTACCGCGGCGCGAGCGGCCACTATGATTACGTTCGTGCCTGCTATCTTGATTCGCAGCGCTCTCAGCGGCAGCATTTGCGGTGCGTGCTTGTTGCGATGTGGGTTTGTCGGCGGCAGTTGGCAAGTCTGCTGAGGTAAAACTAAACCAGCGCTTAAACCAATTGAATAAACCTGTGTCTTTTATCTCTAGTGCGCGTGCTCCAGCTGTACGGCCGGGTTTGCTGCGAGGTGCCGGCCGCTCAGGCGAAATCCCCTTAACGGCTGCCTCCTGTTTGGGGCGGGTCTCTTCAGTGCGCTTGCTGTAGCCCATTTCCAGTTCCATCTCACGAGCTGCTTTTTCGGCCATCCGATGGCTGACATGCACCTCATCCATTTGAGGGTCGTCGTGACGCAATCTTTCCAGCTTATAGTGCGGAGTTTCGAGATATTTGTTAGGGATTAAAATGATCCCAACTTTAAAGCGGCTTTCAATTTTATTGATTTCCTGCCGCTTTTCATTGAGTAAGAAGGCTGCTACTTCGACGGGTACCTGGCAATGAATGGCCGCGGTGTTTTCTTTCATCGCTTCTTCTTGAATGATACGCAATATCTGCAACGCTGAAGATTCAGCATTACGAATATGGCCAGTACCATTGCAGCGCGGACATGTGACGTGGCTGCCTTCAGACAAGGCCGGGCGTAGTCGCTGGCGGGAGAGTTCCATTAGCCCAAAGCGCGAGATCTTGCTCATCTGCACGCGCGCCCGGTCATGTTTGAGCGCGTCTTTTAGGCGCTGCTCGACTTCACGCTGATTTTTGGTTGACTCCATATCGATAAAATCGATAACGATCAACCCGCCTAGGTCTCGTAGTCTGAGTTGACGTGCAACCTCATCGGCGGCCTCCAAGTTGGTGCGCAACGCCGTTTCTTCAATGTCAGCGCCTTTCGTTGAGCGGGCGGAATTGACGTCAATTGAAACCAATGCTTCAGTATGGTCGATGACAACTGCGCCGCCAGAAGGTAAAGAGACGGTACGTGCATAAGCCGTCTCAATTTGGTGCTCGATCTGAAAGCGGGAAAAAAGCGGGACATCGTCGTGGTAACGCTTGACCTTATGCAGATTGTCGGGCATTACGATGCCCATGAAGGCGCGTGCCTGTTCTTCAATCTCTGCTGTATCAATCAAAATTTCGCCAATATCTGGCTGGAAGTAGTCGCGGATTGCCCGGATCACTAAGCTGGATTCAAGATAAATCAGGAGCGGGCCTTGCATGCCGTTGGCCGCTTCCTCAATGGCGCGCCACAATTGCATCAGATAATTGAGATCCCATTGCAATTCTTCAATATTACGGCCAATGCCTGCCGTGCGGGCGATCATACTCATGCCATCTGGCAGTTGTAGTTGCGCCATGATGTCGCGCAACTCTTGGCGTTCATCGCCTTCAATGCGACGTGAGACGCCACCGCCACGTGGGTTATTTGGCATGAGCACCAAATAACGGCCGGCAAGCGAAATAAAGGTTGTCAGGGCGGCGCCTTTATTACCGCGCTCTTCTTTCTCGACCTGAACGATCAGTTCTTGCCCCTCACGCAGTACATCTTGGATCCGCGCCGAGCGCATATCGATCCCTTCTTTCATGTACTGGCGCGCGACTTCTTTAAAGGGTAAAAAGCCGTGGCGTTCTTCGCCGTAGTTGACAAAGCAAGCCTCGAGCGAAGGTTCAATCCGAGTGACTACCCCTTTGTAAATATTGCCTTTGCGTTGTTCTTGGCCAATCGTTTCAATATCAATATCGATGAGCTTTTGTCCAACGACGATGGCCACACGAAGTTCTTCTCGTTGCGTGGCGTTAAAAAGTATGCGTTTCATGGAACGGCTCCGGAGCAGCTGGGCCAATTTTTGCGCTAGGTGGCAAAGCATGGCACGCTGCACTTTTAGTGTCTAAAAACACGCTAGGGCCGAAGATTTGGTAAAGAATTGCCTTCCTGGCGGCTCTTATTTTGAGCGGCGCAAAGGCGTATGCGAATTTGCTGGCGCTGAGTTTTTATCTGTTCCGCGCCAAGCGTCGTATCGATTTCCGCAATTGACTAGCTAAGCTAAAGGCTAATCAATAAAAATTCTTTTCAACCACATCTTCGTTGCCTTTCGGTACTTTTTCTTAGCTGAACTTGCCTATAAGGGTGTTCTTGCTAAAATAAAATCCGTGCGTGCAACATATTGCCCGGCTTAAATAAGCGACAGCCTCCGGTTATCCAAGTAAAATGGCGGGCTGTTGAATGCTCATGCCGGGTGCAATCTACGGGTAGAGGGCACTTTTACTCTCTACGCGGACTTGCTGAAGGCAAATTATATGCAGAATGAATAACTTAGGCAAAATATCTGTGCAGCGCCCATTATCCGACTCGGTCAAACTGCTCACAATTGACGACGCTTCTGCTGGACAACGCATCGACAATTTTCTACTACGCATCTGCAAGGGCGTACCCAAAAGTCATATTTACCGCATTGTGCGCAGCGGTGAAGTGCGTGTCAATAAAGGCCGGGTAGATACCGCGTATCGATTGGCAATAGGAGATATTATACGCTTACCACCGATGCGTATCGCGCACAAAGATAATCAGGGGACTCAGCACTTAGGCAGCACTGCGCCTGCGGCGAACTTTCCAGTGCTGTATGAGGACGATTGTCTCCTGGTGATTAACAAGCCAGCCGGAGTGGCGGTACATGGTGGCAGTGGCATTGCCTTCGGGGTTATCGAACAATTACGGCAGACCTACTCCAAACTCAAATTTCTCGAATTGGTGCATCGACTTGATCGCGAAACATCGGGTATTTTGTTATTGGCTAAAAAACGTTCGGCATTGACTGCATTGCACGCTCAATTACGCGACAATAAAGTTGATAAACGTTATTTAGCCTGTGTCCACGCCGATTGGCAGGTGCCGCGGCAAATTGTAAAAGAACGGCTGCATAAATATCTGACGCCTGAAGGTGAGCGGCGGGTGTGCATCCACGAACAAGGTCAATTGGCTCATACGGTATTTAATTTGATTCAGCGTTTTGCCGGGTATGCATTACTAGAAGCCGAGTTAAAAACCGGGCGTACGCATCAGATCCGTGTGCACCTGGCTCATTTGGCCGCGCCGATTGTGGGGGATGACAAATATGGCGACTTTGCATTGAATCGGCAGCTCGCCCGCGCCGGAGCTAAGCCAGGGCTTAAACGGATGTTTTTGCATGCGTATAAGGTTAGTTTTGTACACCCCGTCAGCGGCGCCGTGCTGGCGCTCGAAGCGCCTTTGCCGAAAGAGTGCGAGCGCTTTCTTGAGCAATTGAGCGCGCTGTAGAAAAAAACACATGAGCGACAAAAAATCACTTGTACTTCCTTGAGTTTTGGTTGATATTTAACTTAAACAAGGTAATTGGTCGGGTAAAAATGGCGCATGTGTTGGATTTAAAGGGGCTGTGCGACGAAGTAAAAGCTGAAATTAAAAATGTGCGGCATGTTGTGTGCTATCGTATTCTGACTTTAACTGCAACCGATCACTTCTATCATGTCTGACGATAATTCGATTACCAACTCTAGTTCTGGCAAGGCAGGAACTGACCCGGCAGCGCCAGTGGCGCTACCCTGGGAACGCGAGTTACTCGAAAAAACCGTGCTGGCTGCCGTGCATGAACAACGGGCGGCACGGCGCTGGAAGATATTTTTCCGCTTAGCATTTTTAATTATTTTTGTCGTCATGTCATGGCGCACTGTGTCTATTTCAAGCGGCAAAGCTGGCGGAGCGGGGGGCAAGCATACGGCGCTGGTTACGCTTGAAGGCGAAATTGCGGCGGATAAGCAAAGCAATGCAGCCAACCTGAATGCTGCGCTCGAGCGGGCATTTTCCGCTGAGCAAGCAGCGGGCGTGGTGTTGCAAATGAATAGCCCAGGGGGTAGTCCAGTCCAAGCTGGCATGGTCAATGACGAAATCCGCCGGCTACGGGCTCGCTATCCGCATAAGCCACTCTATGTTGTGGTGGATGATATCTGCGCATCGGGCGCATATTACATTGCCGTTGCGGCTGACAAAATCTTCGTTGATAAGGCAAGTATTGTTGGCTCAATCGGGGTGCGCATGGATAGTTTTGGCTTTACCGACTTAATGAGCAAGCTCGGCGTTGAGCGCCGTTTGTTAACCGCTGGCCGTAATAAAGCGCTAAATGATCCTTTTTTACCAGAAGACAGGACGCAAAAGAAATACATGCAAAGCTTGCTGAATGAGGTTCATCAGCAGTTTATTGATGTGGTCCGCCAGGGCCGCGGTAAGCGCTTAAAGGAAATGCCAGAAATTTTCTCGGGTCTAGTGTGGACCGGTCAACGCAGCATTGAGCTTGGGCTAGTAGATGGTTTGGGCGATACGCGCTCGGTTGCCCGTGACGTCCTAAAAGCGAAAAAACTGGTTGATTACACAGTGAAAGAAGGGGCGTTCGACCGCTTTGCCCGCAAATTTGGGCTGTCAGCAGGAGCCTCGGCCGTGCGCGCGTTGACGATACAAGAACAGCTGTCGTTGCATTGAGCGCTAGGCGCTGTGGCGCCTCCAGGCATGGCCTAGCATAACCCCAGTTCGTGATAAAAAAGGCAGAGCGAAGAGAAAGCTATTTGCTTGAAAGCGAGCGCTAAGCATTTTTAGCTTGATAAGCCGTGTAATACGCTCTACATCTGCCGGCTTAAATCCAGCTGCCACAAAGACAAAATTTGGAACTCTCCAAAAAATGGAGGCGAGATAGGCCAAGATAGGGATTAACGGTGCGCATAGAATTAAAATATTCATCACCGGTCCAAGCACACGACCATATCTTATGACTTTTGGTCTATATCAAAACAAAGGCGGAGCGAATACAGTATAGGGATTATTCCTTCATCCTGTTTCCAAAAGATTCCGATGACAAATTTAGTTACTCTGCCCCCCTCTTATGCTGATGAGGCATGGAAAAATGCATTAGATGTGTTCCTGCCAGAGTTCATGCAATTTTTCTATAAGGAAATTGCTGCCCAAATTGCATGGGAAGCAAAATATGAAATGCTGGACAAGGAGCTGCAAGGCCTGAGCAATAAAAGCAAAGTAGGTAAAAGGCTGGTAGATAAACTCATTAAAGTGCGCCTAAAAAGTGGAGCAACTTGCTTCGTGTTACTGCATATTGAGGTACAGGGACAGTACGAAATGAACTTTGCGCAAAGACTTTTTGAGTATTTTTACAGGTTATATGATCGTTATCGACAGCCGGTCCTAACGATGGTAGTACTAAAAGATAACTGTCCTAACTGGTGCCCTAAAAGCTACCCCTATGCAAGTGTGTGGCCATAAGGTCAACCATTTCCGGTTTTTAACAAGAAAACTAATAGACTATCGCGATCAAAAAGCGAATTTAATAGAGCATGCCAACCCATTTGCCACAATCGTGGAAGCTCATCTGGCAGCGTTAGACACACGCACAGATCCTAATGCGCGTTACCAGCATAAATTTGCATTAATGCGCCAGCTATATAGAAAGGGATTAGCGCGAGAAGCCATTTTAAATTTATTCAGTTTTATTGATGGGGTATTAACTTTACCCAAAGAGTTTGAAATTCGCTACAATAGTTCAATCAAACAACTGGAAGGAGAATATAACATGCGATATATAACGAGTGTAGAGCGTATCGGCAGGGAACAGGGCCTTGAAGAAGGTATACAGCAGGGTCTTGAAGAAGGCTTACTGAAAGGTAAGCAGCAAGGCCAATCCACTTTATTGAAAACTCTGTTAGAAAGTAAGTTTGGTACTTTAACCAAACCCTATCAGCAGCGCCTTGATAAAGCGAATATGAATACTTTATGCCAATGGGGCAAACGTATTCTCACCGCTCAAACGCTTGACGAAGTTTTTTGAATTGATTGTTTAATGCATCGGCTGAAAGAGTGGCGTTCAGATCGATGATATTTGTTTGAGTAGGTCTTTACCTGAGCTAGCGCATGGACTGTTTGGCACGCTTTATGCTGACAAAGGCGATATCTCAAAGAAACTAACGCTAACTTTGCTGTTAATTTACTCAGCGGAATCATCGCTTATTGCCTCATGCCCAATAAGCCTAAATTAGCTTTGCAGCGCTTCTACCCAGAATCGCTTATCTCGACTTGACGTTAGCATAGGATGCAGTGATCGCAGCCAAGCCGCGTTAAGGCTCAGTTTTGCACCAGGTGGGTTATTTGCGCGCAGTTGATTTGTTTTCAGCTGCCAGCATCAAAAAAATCGCCGGTCGTTTACACACATCAATCAACTCTGTTTTCCACTGGCTCACGGTGCGGCTTACGATACATTCACCGGGCAAGGTCAAATCCACTGCAACGCATAATTGTGTTGATGCTGCACAATGCGTCAGCAGCGCATCCAATAAAGCCTGATTACGATAAGGCGTTTCAATAAAAATTTGGGTTTGCTGGGTTTCGCACGAGTGCTTCTCAAGGGTCTGCAAAGCGCGCACGCGCTCATTGGCATTGACTGGCAAATATCCATGAAAAGCAAAGCTTTGCCCATTCAAGCCAGATGCCATTAAGGCAAGCAAAATCGAGCTAGGCCCGACCAATGGCACAACGCGTACACCACATTGATGAGCATAGCGCACCAGTAACGCACCAGGGTCAGCCACGGCTGGGCACCCGGCGTCAGAGACTAAACCACCATCTGTGCCGGCGATAATCGGCGCTAGCAATGCATGGATTTGGGCGGCGGGGGTATGCACGTTCAATTCACGGATTTCAATATTTTGAATCGCGTGTTCGGTACCGATTCTTTTCAAAAATGCGCGGGTTGCCTTTGCATTTTCACCGATGTAATAGGTGAGCTGAGCGGCGTGTGCGCAAACTCCTTGTGGCAGTACCGCCGCGAGCGAGTCGGCATCCCCAGTGCCGAGCATATTGGGGACTAAATAAAGTATACCTGTCATTGCATTCCAAAGAGTTTAAGACCCGCGACGCGCAGCATGCGGGTTAATTCAATCAACGGTAAACCGATCAAGGCGGTCGGGTCATTGCTCTCAACCGATTCAAGTAGAGCTATGCCAAGTCCTTCCGCTTTTGCGCTACCGGCAACATCATAGGGCTGTTCTAAGCGCAAATAAGCGTCCAGTTCATCATCAGGCAAATTGCGAACTTGCACACGCGTGATAATGTCGGCGCTTTGCATGATCTCTCGCGGTGCATCATAAACGCACAAGGCGCTATGAAATTCAACCATGCGGCCACGCATAGATTGTAGTTGGATCAGCGCCTTGTCATGAGTGCCGGCCTTGCCAAGCTGTTGGCCCTCACAAAGGGCCACTTGGTCGGCACCGATGATCAGCGCGTTTGGCGCATGACTTGCAACCGTGCGCGCTTTTGCTTCAGCCAGCCGTAAGGCAGTTGCAGCTGGCGTTTCGTTGGGCAGAGGCGTTTCGTCCAGATTGGGTAGAATAATTTCAAATGGGAGCCGTAATCGGTCAAGCAGGGCGCGGCGGTAGGGCGAGCTTGAAGCGAGAATTAAGCGCGTGTGATGAGTTGGCGAAGAGGACATGATTCGTTGGTTAATATAAAAAGAAATATTCGGAGTTTGACTTGAAAATTAAAAATCGATAAGCTGATGAGCTTTTCATAGTTTCATTAGCTTTTCTTAAGCGGTAGTGTCCGCCATGAGGCTGCTGATGGTTGGTGAGTCGCATCCATGAATCAATCTCCAAGCAGTTCGGCTGTGCTTGACAACCCGCGTGAATTTGATGTGTTTGCGTTTGTACGCAATCAACAGCAGGCATGCGGTGAAGTTTTAGTGCAGGATCTGCCACGAATCTTAAACGAAGTTACGCCAGATACGCTAGCCCATCATTCGGCGTTGCGCTGGACGGTGACCGGCGAAATACGCCAGGAGCTGGCTGCCGGCGGCAAAACAGTTGCGGTATCTTATTTAAGGCTGACCTTGCAAGGCCAACTATGGCTTGTATGCCAGCGCTGCCTTGAACCCTATGAGGAGCAGCTAGCCATTGATATCTGGTATCGCGTTGTAGAAAGCAATGCGCAGGCTGATGCAGTGCCGGTGAATGATGAGCAGGTTGATGTGATCGTTGGGTCGCGTCGCTTTGATTTGATCGATCTGATTGATGAAGAACTGCTGCTCTCTTTACCGCTTGTACCCAAGCATGCGGTGTGTCCATTCCTACATGAATCTCTCGCAGAACATGGGGGACAAACATCTAATTGAAGCTAACCCGGTTAGCTTATGTTAAAATCCGAAAAATTTTCAAAGTTACGGAGTGAATCATGGCAGTTCAGCAAAACAAAAAATCGCCGTCAAAACGCGGTATGCATCGTTCACACGATTTCTTGAGCGGCGTGGCGCTGGCGATTGAGCCTACGTCAGGTGAGGTTCACCGACGCCACCATGTAAGCCCAAACGGCTATTATCGTGGTAAGCAAGTGGTTAAGTCTAATAACGATTAAGAACGGTTCATTGCATAAAGTTGCCGGCGGTTCTATTGCGTGCTTGCTGGTCTGCAGTGAAGATAGATTTTTAGCCTTACAAGTGTTTTCGGTTCAGCGCAAGAGCGGCATTCGTGTGCCGCTCTTTTGTATTAAAAACCGTCAAATAGTATGACGATTAAAATCACCATTGATTGTATGGGCGGTGACTATGGCCCGTCCGTGACTGTTCCTGCCGCGATCAGCTTTCTGCGCGCGCATGACGATCTTGAGTTGCTGCTGGTCGGTTTGGAAGATTCGATTCGTGCTCAGCTCAAAAAATGTAAGGCTCTGAACGAGCCTAGGTTATCCGTATATGCTGCGACTGAAGTCGTGGCTATGGATGATTCGATCGAAGTCGCGTTGCGTAAGAAAAAAAACTCATCGATGCGAGTGGCGCTCAGTCTCATTAAAGAGGGCCACGCGCAAGCCTGTGTCTCAGCCGGCAATACCGGGGCTTTAATGGCGGTTTCGCGCTATATGCTTAAAACGCTTGCCGGCATAGAGCGCCCGGCAATTGCCGCGGTCATGCCGAATCAGTATGGCTATACGACGATGCTGGACTTAGGGGCGAATGTCGATTGCGAGCCCCATCATTTGTTGAGCTTTGCTGAAATGGGCCATGCCCTAGTCGCGGCCGTTGAAGGCAAAGAACGGCCTACGATTGGCTTACTGAATATTGGCGAAGAAACAATTAAAGGCAATGGGGCGATTAAGCGCGCGGGCGAATTATTGCGCGCCAGCACCCTCAATTTTTATGGAAATGTAGAAGGCAATGATATCTATAAAGGTACCACGGATGTGATTGTCTGCGATGGTTTTGCCGGTAATGTCGCGCTGAAAACCTCCGAAGGGCTGGCGCAGATGCTCAATAGCATCATTAAAGAAGAGTTTTCACGCTCATGGTTAAGTAAATTGATGGCGTGCTTGGCTTGGCCTGTGCTCTCACGCCTTAAGCGCCGAGTTGACCATCGGCGCTATAATGGGGCCGCGCTGCTTGGTCTGCGTGGTTTAGTCATCAAAAGTCATGGTTCAGCGGACGCCTATGCTTTTAAATGGGCGATTAAACGCGGTTATGATGCGATTAAAAATAATCTGCAAGAGCGCCTTGAGCGCGCCATCGAGGAAAACACTCTTGGCCGCGACGAGCGCATCGCGCCAACGGATCATCAGGCCGATCAGACGGGTGCAAGCGATCGATTGACTGATGGCACGGATCTATCTGCTGCAGTAGGCTATGAAGCGAGCCCAACTGGAGTTCATAATGGAGACAGAATGCAGCTAGAAAAAGTTGCATCCAAATCATCATGACACATACAAATCTTTATTCCCGCATTATTGGCACAGGCAGTTGTTTGCCGCCAATGCGTGTCACTAACGAAGAGCTAGCTAGCCAACTAGCGGCGCGTGGCATTGAAACCAGCGATGAATGGATCTTTACGCGCACCGGCATCCGTGCCCGGCATTTTGTGAATGCTGAGCAAAATACCAGTGATCTGGCGTTGACCGCCTCTCAACAGGCGCTGGAAGCTGCTGGGGTTGATCCACAAACAGTCGATTTAATTCTGGTTGCGACCTCAACACCAGATTGCATTTTTCCAAGCACGGCTTGTTTGTTGCAAAACAAGCTCGGTATTCGCAATCATTGTGCCGCATTTGATGTGCAAGCAGTGTGCTCTGGCTTTGCCTATGCATTAACGGTAGCTGATCAGTTTATCCGCAGCGGCACATATCGTACGGTATTGGTGGTCGGGGCAGAAACTTTTTCGCGCTTACTGGATTTTAATGACCGTTCAACCTGTGTGCTCTTTGGCGATGGCGCTGGCGCCGTTGTCCTGCGCGCTTCTGAAGAGCCAGGTATTTTGGCCAGCGCGCTCCATGCAGATGGCGGTCATGCGGATATTCTCTGTGTGCCAGGTCGGGTGAATGCCGGCGTGATTGCGGGTAATGCGTTTTTACATATGGATGGGAGAGCGGTTCTTAAGTTGGCGGTCAATGTGCTTGAAAAAGTTGCCCTTGAGGCCCTTGCTAAGGCGCAGTTGTCGCCGGCGGAGCTTGACTGGTTGATTCCTCATCAAGCCAATATCCGCATTATGCAAGGTACCTGCCGTAAGCTTGGCTTACCCTTTGAGCGCATGGTGGTCACGGTCGATCAGCATGGCAATACTTCAGCGGCTTCAATTCCGCTTGCCTTGGATCAAGCGGTGCAGGATGGCCGTATCCAACGAGGCCATCACATTTTGATCGAAGGCGTGGGCGGCGGTTTTACTTGGGGCGCTTCGGTTATTCGCTTTTGATTGAGTCAGGATTTAAAATAAGATGAAATTTGCCTTTGTATTTCCCGGCCAAGGCTCGCAGTCAGTGGGCATGCTTGGGACTTTTGCCGATTGGCCAGTGGTGCGTGAGACGTTGCAAGAAGCGTCCGAGGCATTGAATCAGGATATCGGCAAATTGATTGCTGAGGGTCCGGTTGATACGTTAAATCTCACCACCCACACGCAGCCAGCTATGTTGACCGCGGCTTATGCCGTTTATCGCGCCTGGTCTAGCGTAGGCGGGCCTGTGCCAGCTATGGTCGCAGGCCATAGCCTGGGCGAGTATACGGCGTTGGTGGTAGCCGGCGCCTTGACCTTTAGCGACGCTGTGTCGTTGGTGCGCTTTCGCGCGCAAGTCATGCAAGCCGCGGTACCGGTAGGGGTGGGCGGCATGGCCGCTATCCTCGGCCTGGACGCTGCTGCGGTGAGCGCAGTCTGCGTTGCAGCCAGTGCGGCTGGCGTGGTAGAGCCGGTCAATTTCAACGCGCCGGCGCAAATCGTGATTGCAGGACATCTGGCGGCGGTTGAAGCTGCTTGCGAATTAGCCAAAGCTAAAGGGGCGAAGCGTGCGTTGCTGTTGCCGGTATCTGCGCCGTTTCACTCATCTTTACTGCAGCCCGCGGCGGATCAATTGCGTGACTATTTGTCACAGGTTGAAGTGCGCCCGCCGCAGATTCCGGTGGTCAATAATATTGATGTTGCAATGGTGTCTGAGCCAGCGGAGATTAAACATGCGCTAGCTCGACAAGCCGCTGGGCCGGTACGTTGGGTTGAGTCAATTCAAGCGATTGCGCATGCCGGCATGACGCATATCGTAGAATGTGGCCCTGGCAAAGTTCTAACTGGTTTAACAAAACGCATTGATAGTACGCTCGTGAGCGCAGCTTTAGGGGATACTGCATCGCTTGATGAGGCTTTGCTATTATTGCGTTAGCAGCTTTATTGTGCTGAAAAATAGAGACTCAATGGAAAAAATACTGGATCAACAAATCGCGCTGGTGACAGGTGCCTCTCGTGGCATTGGCCGTGCGCTAGCGCTTGAATTGGCGCGTGCTGGCGCCACGGTGATTGGTAGTGCAACCAGCGCCGAGGGCGCGGCTTCGATTACTGCAGCTTTAGCAGAGTCTGGGTTTGCTGGCTGCGGTATTGCGCTGGACGTGAATGACCCAGCGCTAGATCAGCGGATCGAAGACTTGACTAAAGAATTCGGCGCACCGCAGATTCTAGTCAATAACGCAGGCATCACACGAGATCAACTGATCTTGCGGATGAAAGAGGAAGAGTGGGATGATGTGCTCAATACCAACTTAAAAGCTGTCTTCCGCCTATCGCGTGCAGTCCTGCGGCCGATGATCAAAGCTCGTAGCGGGCGCATTATCAACATCACCTCCGTGGTGGGGTCGATGGGCAGCGCAGGGCAAGTAAACTATGCAGCGGCCAAAGCCGGCGTTGCGGGCATGACACGAGCACTGGCCCGTGAGGTTGGCAGCCGTGGCATCACCGTGAATTGTATCGCGCCTGGATTTATCGAGACCGATATGACCAACGTTCTGCCTGCCGAACAGCAAACCGCCATCAAATCGCAGATTCCGCTTGGGCGCTTTGGCCGTCCGGAAGATATCGCTCATGCGGTCGCTTTCCTGGCTTCTGCGCGGGCGGCTTATATTACTGGAACCACTTTGCATGTAAATGGTGGGATGTTTATGGCTTAATTTACCTTTGTATTTCATATAACCTGATTCCGCGCGTTATTCAACCCATATTGTCAAAGTGATAATTTGTTGTTTAAACCTGATAGAATGCGCGCACTCGAAACCTTATAAACTTATCCCGGAGGGGTCTGAATGGACAATATTGAACAACGTGTCAAGAAAATTGTAGCCGAACAACTTGGTGTTGCCGAAGCTGAAATCAAAAATGAAGCCTCATTTGTTGATGATCTTGGGGCCGATTCGCTAGATACAGTCGAGCTCGTCATGGCCCTTGAAGATGAATTCGGTATGGAAATTCCTGACAAGGAAGCTGAATCGATTACTACGGTGCAGCAAGCAGTTGATTACGCAAGCGCCAACGTTAAGGCTTAATCACCTTACATTGGTTTAAGTGGGCCACAGAGCTCGCAGAGGTTTTCTCTGTGACCTTTGTGGCTTTTTTGTTGTTATGTGATGAAAGAGGGTAACGTGAGTCGCCGTATTGTTGTAACAGGTCTAGGACACATCTCGCCAGTCGGTAATACAGTTGCCGCAGGCTGGGCTAATTTAGTGGCGGGTCAGTCCGGTATTGCTACTGTGACCAAATTCGATGCCTCTAATCTATCGACTCGATTTGCCGGTGAGGTGAAAGACTTCGAAATTGAGCACTATATTTCGAGTAAAGAAGCGCGTCATATGGATACCTTTATCCATTACGGGCTAGCCGCCGGCATCCAAGCCATGCAAGACAGCGGTCTTGAAGTCAACCAGGCTAATGCCGAGCGTATCGGCGTAATCGTTGGCTCAGGCATCGGCGGTTTGCCGTCGATTGAGCAAACGCAAACCGAATTACTCAATCGTGGCCCACGCCGGATTTCGCCATTTTTTGTGCCCGCCTCGATTATCAATATGATCTCCGGGCATTTATCGATTCACTTCGGCCTGAAAGGCCCTAACCTGGCGATCTCTACCGCCTGTACCACAGGTACGCATTCGATCGGTGAAGCCATGCGTATGATCGAATATGGTGATGCCGATGTGATGATCGCGGGGGGAGCTGAAGCCACGGTTTCGCCGCTTGGGGTGGGGGGGTTTGCTGCTGCGCGTGCGCTGTCACAACGCAATGACGATCCAGCCACGGCCAGCCGCCCTTGGGATCAAGATCGTGATGGTTTTGTGCTGGGCGAAGGGGCGGGTGTGCTGGTCCTCGAAGAATATGAACATGCCAAAGCGCGAGGCGCGAAGATTTACTGTGAAATGATCGGCTATGGTCGTAGTGCAGATGCTTACCATATGACGGCACCCTGCTCAGATGGTGATGGCGCATATCGCTGTATGCTCAACGCCTTGAAAAATGCTGAAATTAACGTTGACCAAATCGATTATATTAATGCGCATGGCACTTCAACGCCGCTCGGTGATCTAAGCGAGACGATTGCCATTAAACGCGCCTTGACTGACCATGCAAAAAAAGTCGTGGTCAGTTCGACCAAATCCATGACCGGTCATTTGCTCGGTGCTGCAGGGGGGATTGAAGCCGTCTTTACGGTGCTCGCACTTAAGCATCAGATGGCGCCACCGACGATCAATGTTTTTAATCAAGACCCGCAGTGCGATTTAGATATCTGTGCCAATGTCGCGCGCGAGATGAACATAGACATTGCGCTGTCGAATTCATTTGGCTTTGGGGGCACCAATGGCTCCCTAGTTTTTAAGCGGATCTAAGCAGTCCAAGCTAAAACACAGTAATGGTTAGGGTCAGACTGAATGATGCAGGCGTCGGTTCAATTTGAACTCAAACCTTCTACTGTTCTAAGGTGGCTAACACTAGCCTTTATCTTGTGCTGTACTTACGCGGTGTGGCGTGTTGCTGCACCGCGTGTCAGCGTTCTTGGTGCCCTATTAGCCGCCTGTGTCGTGCTACTTGTCCTCAGCTATTTAGCTTACCGCGTCGATACGCAGCAACCTTTTAAGCTAGAAATTAGCGCGCAGGCAATCACCACCTGGCATCGTGCAGGCAGCCCCGTGCGTTGCTCGCACATATCGGATATGGCCTATTGGGGTGGCCTGATGTTAAGCATCACCGTGCGCGCGAGCGATGGCCGCCGCCGTAAAATACTCATCCTGGCCGATGCCTTACCTGCTCCTATGCTGCGCGAGTTAGTCGTGCGCTGCCGGCAACTCAGCAAAAATTGTAACCGTCAATTGTAATCTTTGTAACGCTCGTAACAGCATTCACAAATGACTGTAAAGCGACCGCTGCTAATTACGCCCGTTACTCGATACGCCGCAAAATAAACGCTGGTAAGCTCACGCAGTATGCATTAATACGGTAAACTTACAACTGCCTTTTGAACCCGCGGCTTATTTACCATGAGCAATTTTTCGACACGCAATTTGTTGCGTTTATTTAGCCCGTTATGGGTAGTGATGGCGGCTGTTTTTTTGCCGTTTACCTTGGCAGTAGCAAATCCACCTCCGGCCCCTGCGCCGGTCGTCAGCCTGCCAGATTTTACTGGACTGGTTGATAAAGTAGGGCCGGCAGTGGTGAATATACGCACCACCGGGCGTATCCCGTTTAGCAATAGCAACCTCGAATTGCCGCCAGGAATGAATAGTCATGAAATGTTGGAATTTTTCCAGCGTTTTTTTGGTTTCCCGCTGCCGCAGCAGCGGCCCGCGCCGCGCTCTGAGCAAGACGTGCCAGAGGAGGATGTCGCGCCGGATGCAGGGATTGAACGTAACCATGGGGTGGGTTCAGGTTTTGTGATCTCAGCGGACGGTTATGTCATGACAAATGCGCATGTCGTGTATGACGCCGACACTATTTATGTGACATTGCTTGATAAGCGTGAATTTAAAGCTAAGCTCATCGGCGCTGATAAGCGCACTGACGTCGCCTTGCTGAAAATCGATGCTAAAGATCTGCCGGTTGTGACACTAGGGGATTCAAATACACTGCGCGTTGGTGAGTGGGTCGTCGCCATTGGCTCGCCATTTGGTTTTGATAATACGTTGACGGCAGGTATCGTAAGTGCAAAAGGGCGCAATACCGGCGACTATTTACCTTTTATTCAAACGGATGTGGCCGTCAATCCAGGTAACTCAGGCGGCCCGTTGATGAATCTGCGCGGCGAAGTGATTGGCATCAATTCGCAAATTTACAGCCGTACTGGCGGCTTTATGGGGATTTCGTTCGCGATTCCAATTGATGAGGCCACACGGGTTGCTGAGCAACTTAAGGCAACGGGTAAAGTAGCTCGCGGACGTATCGCGGTGGCGATAGGTCAAGTGACTAAAGATGTCGCTCATTCGTTGGGCCTGCCTCGTGCGCAAGGCGCATTTGTCAGCAGTGTTGAAGTGGGTGGGCCGGCTGACAAGGCGGGCGTGCAAGCCGGCGACATTATCCTAAGCTTCAATGGTAAAACCATTGATGAAGCAAGCGATTTGCCTCGTCTAGTCGGCAGCACAAAACCTGGCGCACGCGTGCCGATGACCTTGTGGCGTAAAGGCAAAAAACATGACCTAGGCGTCACGATTGCAGCCATGCAAGCGGATCAACCCGCCCGTGCGATGCAGCCCAAAGCAGACCCACGCATGCATACGGCAAACTCAATCGGCCTCACGGTCAGTAGCTTGGCCGAAGCACAATTGAAGGCCCTCAAGCTAGGCTATGGCGTGCGCGTTGACGCGGTGCAAGGCCCGGCAGCACAGGCCGGCATCCGCAGAGGCGATATTGTGCTGCGGATTGGCGATGCAGATATCATGAATGCGCAGCAGTTCGATAGCGTAGTACGTACACTGGATTCTAAAAAAATGGTAGCAATTTTGATACGCCGTGGTGAAAACACACAATTTATCCCATTACGACCACGGGCGAAATAAGCTACATGGACCATATTCGTAATTTCTCCGTCATCGCCCATATTGATCACGGCAAATCTACCCTAGCTGACCGTATTATCCAGTTGTGTGGGGGGCTTTCCTCGCGTGAAATGGAAGCGCAGGTACTTGATTCAATGGCGCTTGAGCGCGAGCGCGGCATTACTATTAAAGCGCAAACTGCGGCCCTGACGTATCGCGCGCGGGATGGCCAAATATATAACCTGAATCTAATCGATACCCCAGGGCACGTTGATTTTTCATATGAAGTCAGCCGTTCCCTATCGGCCTGTGAAGGCGCCTTATTGGTAGTGGATGCAAGCCAAGGGGTAGAAGCGCAGACAGTGGCGAATTGCTATACCGCAATTGAGCTTGGGGTCGAAGTCGTACCGGTGCTGAATAAGATTGATTTGCCGGCGGCCAATTGCGCCAACGCCATGGCAGAAATTGAAGAGGTGATTGGCATTGATGCGACCGATGCGGTGCGCTGCAGCGCCAAAACAGGTGAAGGCGTGATCGATGTGCTGGAGGCGTTGATAGCCAAGGTGCCGCCGCCAGTAGGGGACCCCCAAGCGCCCTTGCAAGCGCTGATTATCGACTCTTGGTTTGACAATTATGTTGGGGTGGTCATCCTGGTGCGCATTATGAATGGTACGTTGCGGCCGAAAGACCGGATTGTATTAATGGCCAGCGACGCTCAATTTCCGGTTGAACAAATTGGTGTGTTCACACCCAAAGCGCAAGCTAGAGAATCTTTATCCGCTGGGCAAGTGGGTTTCATTATTGCCGGCATTAAAACGCTCACCGTAGCTAAAGTAGGGGATACGGTCAGTCATGCGAATAAACCTGCGCTGACACCGCTAGCTGGTTTTAAGGAAGTTAAACCACAGGTTTTTGCCGGGTTATATCCGGTTGAAGCCAACCAATATGAAGCGCTGCGTGAATCACTTGAAAAGCTCAAGCTCAACGACGCATCCTTGCAGTACGAGCCTGAAGTTTCTCAGGCCCTTGGCTTTGGTTTTAGATGTGGCTTTCTCGGCTTGCTCCATATGGAAATTGTGCAAGAGCGGCTAGAGCGCGAATTCAATATGGATTTGATCACCACGGCCCCGACGGTGGTCTACGAGGTCAGGCAAAATAACGGCTTACTGGCGATTGTTGAAAATCCAGCTAAACTGCCTGAGGCCTCAAAAATCGAAGAAATCCGTGAGCCCATCGTCACCGTCAATCTCTATATGCCGCAAGAATATGTCGGCTCGGTCATCACGCTGTGCACGCAAAAGCGCGGTGTGCAACTCGATATGGTCTATCGTGGTCGTCAAGTTCAGCTGGTTTATGAAATGCCCATGGCCGAAATCGTCTTGGATTTTTTCGACCAACTTAAATCTGTCTCGCGCGGCTATGCTTCAATGGATTATGAATTCAAAGAATATCGTCCCGCAGACGTGGTGAAAGTGGATATGCTGATCAACGGCGACAAAGTCGATGCTTTGTCGATCATCGTGCATCGTTCTCAAAGCATGTTTCGCGGCCGGCAAGTGGCCGCAAAAATGCGCGAAATTATTCCGCGTCAGATGTATGACGTGGCGATTCAAGCGGCCATTAGCTCTAATATTATCGCGCGCGAGAATATTAAAGCGCTACGCAAAAATGTATTGGCGAAATGCTATGGCGGCGATATTTCCCGCAAAAAGAAATTGCTAGAGAAGCAAAAAGAAGGTAAAAAGCGAATGAAGCAAGTGGGTAGCGTTGAAATTCCGCAAGAAGCTTTTCTTGCGATTCTTCGTGTATCAGATAAATAAAGTATCTATAAAAGTGGATTTTTCATGAATTTTGCGCTGATTCTTTTTACTTTAGTGCTGGTCACGGGGCTAGCTTGGCTGGCTGAGAAACTGATCTTCCTGTCGCGCCGCCGCAACGAGGCTAAACAGATACTCGGTGAATATGACCGTCAGCTCGAGCAATTTGACGCAGTCACAGATAGCATGCTGGCCACGCGGGCGCGGCTCAGTAAAGAAGCTTTGCAGCAGCCATGGTGGCTGGAGTATTCAGCTAACTTTTTTCCGGTCATTTTGTTAGTATTTTTACTCCGCTCCTTTATCGTTGAGCCGTTTAAGATTCCGTCGAGTTCAATGTTGCCTACGTTGTTAGCGGGCGACTTTATTCTGGTGAATAAATTTGATTACGGTATTCGTTTGCCGGTGTTGAATAAAAAAGTGATTGCCAACCGCAATCCAGAGCGGGGTGATGTCGTGGTGTTTCGTTACCCGAAAGATGAAGCCATCGATTACATCAAACGGGTGATCGGCGTGCCGGGTGATACGGTCGCGTATCTAGACAAGCATTTGACCATCAACGGCCAGGCCGTGCCACAAAGCCCGCTGCCGGATTATTTTGATGAAGAGCGAATAGGATATGCTAAGCAATACCAGCAAACCGTTGGCAGCAAAACCAACGACATTCTAAATAGCCCCGGTGCACCGTCGTTTATTATTGGCGCAGATGACTTTCCATTTCGGGATAACTGCACGTATAGTAGTGATGGCGTTGTCTGCAAAGTGCCGGCGGGTCACTATTTCGTGATGGGCGACAATCGAGACAATAGTGCAGATAGTCGTTTTTGGGGATTTGTGCCGGACCGTAACCTAGTCGGCAGAGCTTTCTTTATTTGGCTTAATTTCGGTCATTTCAAACGCATCGGCCGTTTTAGTTAATGGTGTGATCGGCCTATTTGCGTAGCGCTTAGTCCCTAACCTAGAAACGGGTCGCGACGTGTTTTAGCGGGGCCTATGCGTTACGCGTTATACTTAGCGCTATGCCTTTATCCTCACTAGAAAGCCGGTTGCACTATGTATTCCGTAATACAGAATACTTGCGGCAGGCAATGACCCACCGTAGCCATAGCTCGAGCCATAACGAGCGGCTGGAGTTTCTCGGCGATTCGATTTTGAATTGCACCGTAGCGGCGCTGCTATTTAAACGCTTCTCGACATTAAACGAGGGGGATCTGTCGCGGGTGCGCGCAAACTTAGTGAAGCAACAATCGCTTTATGAAATCGCGCAATCGCTCAATCTTGCCGAATCGTTACGCTTGGGTGAGGGGGAAATAAAAAGCGGCGGCAGCCGGCGGCCATCAATTTTGGCCGATACGCTTGAGGCTATTTTAGGTGCTATCTATTTGGATGGAGGCTTTGAAGCCGCGCAAGCGGTGATTGAAGGTCTCTATCTGCCGATCCTTGAGCATATTGACCCTGGTACGCTAGGTAAAGATGCAAAAACCTTATTGCAAGAGTGCTTGCAAGGCTGCCAAATCCCGTTGCCACACTATACCGTGGTGGCGACCCATGGTGCCGCCCATAGCCAGCAATTTGAAGTTGAGTGCGCGGTGCCCATATATGAAATTAAAGAATTTGGTTTTGGTGCAAGCCGTCGTGCTGCTGAACAAGCTGCTGCAAAATGCGCGTTAGAAGCGATCCAAGCTTTGCCTGCCGCATTGCCAGCTAAATCGAAGCGCGCCACTCATGCGCGCAAGCCAAAACCAAACGCACCCGCAAAAACAAAAAACAAAGCTGTTATTCAACTTGAGAAGTAATCATGAATGTTTCCGCTGATTTCCGTTGTGGCACGATTGCGATTATCGGTCGGCCCAATGTAGGCAAATCAACTCTACTGAATGCCCTGGTGGGTCACAAAATCAGCATCACCTCGCGCAAGGCTCAAACCACCCGTCATCGAATTACGGGAATTCGGACCCTGCCTGAGGCGCAATATATTTTTGTCGATACACCCGGTTTTCAGACTCAACACGGCGGTATGCTCAACCGCTCATTGAATCGTACCGTGACCGCCACCATGAGTTCGGTTGATCTTATACTTTTTGTGGTTGAAGCCGGTCACTTTGGCGCCGAAGATCAAAAAGTGCTTGAGATGATTCCGCCTTCCGCCCCGGCGCTACTGATTACCAATAAGCTTGACCGGATCACGGACAAAGCGACGCTCTTCCCATTCCTGCAAAAAATGGGGGCATTACGTAATTTTTGCGAGATCGTGCCTCTATCCGCTAAGCGTGCTGACGATCTGGATAGATTACTCACCATCTTGCGACCCTATTTGCCGCAAGGCGAGCCCATTTACGGTGAAGATGATCTCACCGACCGTAGCGAGCGTTTTCTGGCAGCTGAGATTTTGCGAGAAAAAGTCTTTCGCTGGACCGGAGACGAACTACCTTACACCAGCACGGTGGTGATTGAAAAATTTGAGCAAGAAGGCCGCTTGCGGCGCATTTTTGCGACCATCTTAGTTGAACGCGATAGCCATAAGGCAATGCTGATCGGACACAAAGGAGAAAAACTAAAACGCATCAGCAGTGAAGCCCGGATGGATATTGAAAAATGCTTTGATGCACCGGTCTATCTTGAAGTCTGGATTAAAGTCAAAAGTGGCTGGGCAGACAATGCCGCGGGCCTAAAATCATATGGGTATGAATGAATTTCCGGTTGATGAAATTCTGCCGGCAACGCTAGCACGTACTATTTCAAGTAAGCCGGCTGGGCGCGCTGCAATGCGCCCTGAACGCCGGGTTGCGGAGCAACCCGGTTTTGTCCTGCATAGCTACCCCCATCGCGAAACGAGCCTAGTGCTCGATGTCTTTAGCCGTGATTACGGCCGGCTGGCACTAGTTGCCAAAGGTGCTAAACGTCCCTATTCAGCTCTGCGCGGCGTGTTGCAAACATTTCAACCTTTATCTCTAGCCTGGGCCGGCAAATCCGAGTTGCGCACGCTCACTGGCGCTGAATGGGTTGGAGGGATGCCGCCGTTAACTGGCCACGCCTTGGTATGTGGTTTTTATGCCAATGAACTCCTGCTTAAATTCTGTGCGCGTGAAGACCCGTGTGAAAGGCTTTTCGACCATTACGTCTTGACGCTGACTCGGCTTGGCGCTGGCGCGCCACCAGTGCAAGCACTGCGTTCTTTTGAGCGTATCCTGTTGCGCGAAACGGGCCATGCCAGTGCTTTTGACTCTATTGCCCATACCCGTAAGCCGGTGGCGGCAGACGGGATTTATGTCTTTGATCCAGAACGTGGTGTGCGTGCGGCAAATGGCATGGAGCCTTCGCATTGGCCGATGATTGCCGGACAAACTTTAATCGATATGGAGCGTGACGAATATGAACGCGCCTTAACCCTTACCCAGAGTAAGCAACTGATGCGTTTTTTACTGCATCACCACCTTGGCGGAGTCACGCTCAATACGCGCCAAATCCTCATTGATTTACACACTTTATGAGTTTCTTGTCGCCACCTGCGGGCAATCTTGACCTCGGGGTCAATATTGACCATGTTGCAACCTTACGCAATGCGCGAGGTGTCGCCTATCCTGATCCGTTGCAGGCAGCGTTAGCCGCTGAAGCGGCAGGCGCCGATGCCATTACCCTCCACTTGCGCGAAGATCGCCGTCATATCCGCGACGCGGACGTGCATGCCTTACGCCCATTGCTGCACACCAGAATGAATCTGGAGTGCGCTCTGACGCCAGAAATGCTGGCGATTGCGTGCACTGTACGTCCACAAGACGTATGCTTGGTGCCAGAAAAACGGCAAGAGTTAACCACCGAAGGCGGCCTTGAGGTGGCCGGTCAGTTAAATCAAGTCAAAACAGCCTGTAGCCAGCTCGCGGGCGCAGGAATACGTGTGTCACTTTTTATTGATCCCGACCCAGCCCAAATCCACGCCGCGCGTGAAACGCTGGCGCCGGTGATTGAACTGCATACCGGCCGCTATGCTTCAGCATGCAATGAGGCGGAACGCCAGGCAGAACTCGAGCGCATTGCGCGCGCTGCGGAACTGGGCGCATCGCTAGGACTCAAAGTCAATGCTGGACACGGTCTACATTATTCAAATGTGCAGTCGATCGCAGCTCTGCAAGACATCACAGAACTGAATATTGGCCATGCGATTGTGGCCCATGCGTTATTTGTTGGCTGGGAAAACGCCGTACGTGAAATGAAAGCACTGATGGTGGCTGCTCGGCTCGCTGCATCAACACCTTTGCGGGGAGTGTAGAGATGATCTATGGGATTGGCACTGACATGATTAGTATAGACCGAGTCGCAGGTGTGATGGAGCGCACGGGCGGCCGTTTTGCAGCCAAAGTACTCGGTCCCGATGAACTGGCAAAATATCATGCCCGCGCCGCACGTTCTGCCGCGCGCGGCTTGGCTTTTTTGGCCACACGCTTTGCGGCTAAAGAAGCCTTCTCAAAAGCCATCGGACTTGGCATGCATTGGCCGATGACTTGGCGTGCGCTGCAAACCCTAAATGAACCCAGTGGCCGGCCGGCGGTGGTGGCACTCGGGGCGCTGGCTGATTGGCTGACTACACAGCGCATTCATGCCCATGTGACCCTAAGCGACGAGCGCGATTATGCGCTCGCCTTCGTGGTTGCCGAACAAGCTAAAACCAATGCCTAATCTATCTGCTTATACGCTCGGGCCGGTGCTGCTGGATGTTGCGGGTACTGAGCTAACTGAAGAAGAAATCCGCCGGCTCAGACATCCGTTAACCGGGGGCATTATCCTATTTGCTCGCAATTTTCAAAGTCGAGCGCAGTTGCTCGCATTGACTGCGCAGATTCGCGAGGTGCGTAGCGATTTACTGATCACGGTTGACCATGAAGGCGGGCGAGTCCAACGTTTCAAAACCGATGGCTTTACGCACTTACCTGCAATGCGCGGTTTGGGCGAACTATGGGAGCAAGACGTATTACTCGCTACCCGCGCGGCGACTGCGGTCGGCTATATATTGGCGTTAGAGTTGTGGGCAAGTCAGATTGATTTCAGCTTCACGCCGATCCTGGATCTCGATTATGGGCGGTCGGAGGTGATTGGCAATCGCGCTTTTCATCATGATCCGCGCGTCGTCACTTTACTGGTCAAAAGCTTAAGCCATGGCCTAGCGCTTGCAGGCCTAGCAAATTGTGGCAAACATTTTCCGGGTCACGGCTTTGTTGAGGCCGATTCACATTATGCAATGGCAGTGGATAGTCGCACGCTTGACGCTCTCTTGCAAGATGCGCAGCCTTACCGCTGGTTAGACGTGTCGCTGGCGGCTGTTATGCCGGCGCATGTTGTTTACCCGGCAGTCGATGCGCTGCCTGCCGGCTTCTCAAAAATCTGGCTACAGAACATCCTACGTGAGCAACTCGGTTTTACTGGCGCCATTTTGAGTGATGATTTATCCATGGAAGGCGCGCGGGTAATCGGCAACTTTGTCGAAAGCGCCCAAGCCGCACTGGATGCAGGTTGCGATATGGTGCTTGTTTGCAACCGGCCGCAGGAGGCGGAGCGCGTTCTGGCTGAATTGCGCTACACGCCTTCTGCCACCTCAGCGAGCCGGATTAAGCGCCTTGCCGCTCGTGGCGAGCCAATATCTTGGCATGAACTTGAACACCACCCGCAATATCTTGCGGCAAAAGCATTATTAGTCGAGCTTGCGCTTTGAGAAATAATAGGTTGCTTTGTATGGCGCAGGAAATGTTCGATTGAAATGATACACCGTGCTGCATGGCTTAGAAGAGGGGACCTTGCCGCCTTGCGTTTTAACTTGCAAGATGCTGGTTACATCTGAAAAAACGCCGGTTCCGCGATGATCTTTGGCCGTGAACAAACGCCATGGAATATTATTTTTATTCTTCGGCTCGAAGGATTTCACTGCCTGACCAATCGCCCAACTGTCATCCACGGTGCTAACCCAGCTTGGGCCTATAGAATGACGGCCGACGGCGACTTTTTTATCATCATATAAAGTAGCGACCGGCTCAGTGAAAATCCACCCCTGACCTTCTCGGCAGATATAGTTTTGCATCCCTTCGGCATGCAATTTCAAAAAGACAATTTCGTCATCGGGCAGTTTCAAATCAGCGGGCAAATTCTTCGGCAGCGCAATCGGGGTAGGATCGGCGGCACTACTTTTTCCGGTAAAGCTAAATAAAGTCGTAGCGGTTAATAAGGCGTAAGACAAGAAAACAAATTGCTTTTTCATATGAACCCCTAACGTTTAGTTTGCTTTTAGAAAAATAAACCACCCTTAAGCACGGCTACGATACTCATGTGTGCGCGTGTCTATTTCAATTTTATCCCCAATATTGCAGAAAAGTGGTACTTGAAGCTCCATGCCCGTGGACAGCTTGGCATTTTTCATAACCTTACCCGATGACGTATCGCCTTTAATTGCAGGTTCAGTATAGGTAATTTCGCGCACCAAGATCGTTGGCAATGCCACTGACAGCGCTTTGCCATTATAGAAAACCACCTCGCAATTCATCTCCGCTTCAAGGTAATGCAACGCATCGCCTAAATTTTCTTGCTCGACTTCATATTGATTATAGTCAGCATCCATAAAAACGTACATCGGATCAGCGAAATACGAATACGTCACTTCCTTGCGGTCAAGCACAATATCTTCAAATTTATCGTCTGCTTTATAGACAGATTCCATGCCTGCGCCTGTCAGTAAGTTGCGCAATTTCATTTTAACCACAGCTGAACTCCGGCCGGATTTATTGTATTCAGCTTTTTGCACCACCATTGGATCGGTGCCGATCATCACAACATTGCCGGCGCGGAGTTCTTGGGCGAGTTTCATAAAGGTCCTATGCAAATAAATCACATATCACTGTGGCGCGCAAAAAGCGCGGCCAGGCAAGATACGTTATATATATTTATGAGTTGTAAAAAGTAATCTACCTATTTTAACTGAGATTCGCAAAATTGCGTTAGGTTACCGGCAAGGTCGCCCTGTTTGGCAAGTGTTTGCGTCCAGTTAATGGCATGGCTTGCGAATCTGTTGCGATGTTGCCAGAAATGATTCCAGTCAAGCGCTAAAGGCGCGGTAGAAATGTTATTCCAGTTACGCCAAAAGCGCGTCAATGCTATCCGCGCATCATCGGGCAAACCTAATGCGTAGGCATCAAGGGTTGCCTCAAGCTTAACGTAATGTGCGTTAACTTGCTGCGGATAGATCTGCCATACAAAGGGTTTTTGTGCCAATTGGGCGCGTACAAATGAATCTTCGCCGCGCACAAAATTAAGATCGCATATCCACAGTAGAAGGTCATAGCGATCTTGTTCAACAAAAGGAATCCCGTATACGGTTAAATGCCCGCGTGTGGCTACCATGCCTGCTGTCAGCTTTGGCATGCCGAAAAAGCCTGCAACGGCGGTTGAGATAATCCCTACCGGCACAATACAGGTGATCGGAGTAGCACTATTGCACCAGGCACTCAGTAATGCCTGCAAATTCGCATTTTCATAAGAAAAAAGTGAAATTAACGTCGCTTGCGCCGCCGCAGGAGGGATTCCCAGCGCAGCACAGTGTGCCATGCGTGCGTTAGGCGCTGACAAAAAAGCCCGTTGTGAGGTCAGTAGAGTGCGTTCTTGCAAGACGCCCCCTGAACCTGCAATCAGACCAGGAAAGAAGAACGTTTTAAGTAACGGGTAACGGGGATGGAGCGAGGATTTTAAATGGAAATCTGCAACCCATGGTTCGTTACTTAAATATTCAAGATTAATCCAAACGGGGGCGTGCTGATAGGTAGCACGTTTAGCCATAGCGGCAATGTAAGCGGGTGGCGGATTGCAGCCGAATGCCTCGATCACAACATCGGCAGCTTCGATATTGATCTTTATATCGCTGTCCGTTGACCATTGTTCGACGATGATATCGCCAATCTGTTGTTTGCGGACATGAGGATCGATGGTTGGACATAAATGGGCAAAAGCTTCAAGCTTATCGACCCATAATCGCATGTGCCAGCCGTGTTCGGCTGCAAGCTGGCGCGCTAGGCGCCAACTTGTACCGATGTCACCGAAATTATCGATGACGGTGCAGAAGATGTCGCAGTTGGGCATGAGTTAATCAAAGGGTGAGCACTAAGCTCATTATATTCTTGCTATTGCTCCTGCCCTTCCTGAAATTGAGATATGACATTCTCGAAGTCTTCTCTGCCAAGCGCATTGAGTGCTTCGTGAATCTCTGGCGTTAACATAGGTGGTTGCTTTTTAAGGGCCGCGCAGGCATGTTTTTCTCTTGCAATTTTCACGCAGCCCTGCAACTCTTCAAAAAACAAAAATAGGAAATTATGTAGATCTTGCCCAATAACTTTCTTTTTATGAGCATTACTCACAATCTCCACCATACCGTAGAGATCGCAACTATTCAGAACCTTCTCCAAGGAGATTACGCCCCTTAAAGATTTATTTACCCATTTAAGCTCTGAAGTTTTCAGTTTTTCATCGTTTGTGCTGAACTCTTCTAGATTGTCATCTGCCTTGTCACCCGCCTTGTCATCCGCCTCGTCATCTGCCTCGTCATCTGCCCGATAACTATCACGTATTACTCTATAGATCGCGGGGTTTATATCTATGTTTTGGGGTACTTCTTCACTCCGCAGGGTTTCTGAAATTTTTTCTGGCAGAGAATATACACAAGACCAATACTCTTCAAACTCGCTAGCAGGTTCTGAAAATACAGGCCTCTTGGGAAGGACCAAAAGTTGGGATAAAAATTTAGATGTACCTGCCGTAATCTTTTGTTCATTCTCTGCATCATTTATTGCTTTTTTCAGAGAGGAGACTCTTGTCTGTCCTAATATCGGGTGAATTTTAAGCAGTTCTACAAAATCTTCTACCCATTTAGTTTCAGATTCAACTTTATCTGTTGTCGGGTGCTCTAAAGATAAATTAGAGGGCTTCGTTTCTATACTCTCATCGCTGTGAAAGAGAGTCGAATGTTGGTAGAGATCATTCTTTTCACTGACTTGCGAAAGTTCAATTGGCTGAGTAGGCGTTGGCGGTGTATTGGTACCGGATAAATTATGCGAATGAGTCAATGGCTCAATGTTTAGTTGTTTGGCTAGGAAAGTGGGGCTAGATTCTGATTGCTCACTAATCGGCGTTGTTGGCGAGGTAGGAGTTGACGTCGTAGAAGCACTGCTAGAAGAGGCCGCGCTGTCCAATGAAGTTGCATTTTCTTGCTCATCCATGAAAGCGCGAGTTTGGTCTGGCTCAGAACTCGGAGGCGTCATAAGAGTGGTGATAGAGACAGAGGATAAACCTAAGTTGCTAATGCTACTTTGCTTAACCATATCAGAGGTAGATTCTATTGGCTGATCGTTAAAAGGTGCTGTTGGCAGTGTAGTATCTAGCCTCATGGAAAAAGCTGGGCTAGCAAGGTCTTCCTGTTTAGTTTTGAGAATCAGGCTTTTTTCTGATTTAAAGCCCTGAGGAGTGATGGGTGTCGGAGTATTCGACCTCGTAGGAGTGATGATAGGAGTGGGGGAAGTATGGCTGGCATCCTGCTTAGTGATGTCAACAGGTTCTGCCGGTGCTGCGGAGTTTTCAGGATTTACTCTGAACGCAGGCGTCACAACACTGAGCGCAGGCATCACAACATTTTCCGTGTTACTCTCATTGCCACCGCCACATGCAGCGAGTGTTTGAAATGCAATGATACTGGCAAATTTAAAAAGCTTCATGATATTGACTCTTGGGTATTTCACTACTAAAGAATTTTGCAAGGCCTGCAGGTTAATCAAAAAGGAAAGTTTGTTCTAAAACGGGTCTTCTGAGTGTAACACCGCTAGATCAAAATTTTATTTATAATTTTCTCTAATGCTTTGTTTAAAATTTTTGATATATAAAGCCGATTAAGGCTGAGTGAGACTTAAGGCTGAGGATTAAGTAAAATGATTGTATTGAATATGCTACAAATAGCTATATAAAATAATTGAAATAAATATTTTGATTTTATCAAATGTCGATTGCTCCCATTCTTGATTTTACTGAACAACTTGCGCAATTACCGCATCTACCCGGTGTTTATCGCTATTACGATGCACAAGGTGAAGTTCTCTATGTTGGCAAAGCGCGCGACCTTAAAAAACGCGTGTCAAGCTACTTTACTAAAGCACGTCGGTCGCCACGCATTGAGTTGATGGTAGCGCGCATCGCACGTCTTGAGACAACCGTGACGCGTTCCGAAGCAGAAGCCTTACTGCTTGAAAACAACTTAATTAAAACACTCGCACCACGCTACAACATTTTATTTCGCGACGACAAATCCTATCCTTATCTAAAACTAAGCGGGCACCGTTATCCGCGTATGGTCTATTACCGTGGCGCAATCGATAAAAAGCATCAATATTTTGGGCCATTTCCTAATGTCGGCGCGGTGCGCGAAAGTATGCAGATTTTGCAGCGCGTGTTTCAGTTGCGTACCTGTGAAGATTCCGTCTTTAGCAATCGCACGCGCCCCTGTTTATTGCACCAAATTGGCCGCTGCACAGCGCCTTGCGTAGGCGCAATTAGTGAAGCCGAGTATGGGCGCAATACGCAAAACGCTGTGCGCTTTTTACAGGGTCAGCAAAGCGAGATCATGGGCGAACTCGAGCAAAAAATGCAGGATTTCGCGGTTGAGCTCAAATTTGAACAAGCGGCTGCGGTGCGCAACCAAATTAGTGCGTTGGCGAGTGTGCTACAGCAACAGGCCGTTGAGACGGACAGTGATAATAACGCTGATATTCTGGCCATCGCGATGCAGGGTGGACGGGTTTGCGTCAATCTCGCGATGGTGCGCGGTGGCCGGCATTTGGGCGACAAAGCTTATTTTCCTGCGCACACTGAGAACGCATTAGCGTTGCGGGATTTGCCGGCGGCTGATGCGGACATGCCACCAGCCGAAAGCGAACTGGCCGGTGCTGAGTCGGCTGCGGCCACTTTCGCCAGGGAAATACTCGAAGCGTTTATTGGGCAGTATTATTTAAACCATACCATGCCGCCTACTTTAATCGTGGGAGGGGGAAACGTCAGCCGTCAATTGATAGACCTCTTTGCGCAACAGGCCGGTTACCGGGTGAGCGTGGTGTATCAACCGCGTAGCCAAAAGCGGATCTGGCTGTCAATGGCGGAACATAATGCTCGCTTGGCGCTGGCCCAATTGTTAGCAGAACAAGGTTCGCAACAAGCGCGTACGCGCGCCCTCGCGCAAACGCTTTTACCCGAATGTGCAGACTTAGCGTCACTCCGTATCGAATGCTTTGATATTAGCCATACCATGGGCGAAGCGACACAGGCCTCTTGCGTGGTGTATTGCCAGCATAAGATGCAGCCTGCCCAATATCGACGCTATAACATTACCGATATTACGCCGGGTGACGACTATGCGGCGATGCGTCAAATATTGATGCGTCGCTATGAGAAACGTATGACACAAGCGGCACGGGCGCGTGACGAATTGGCTGCAGCCAAAGAGGCAACTGCAAGCCATGACGAGGTCGCTCAATCCGCACCGGCCAGTATCTTGCCCGATCTGATATTAGTGGATGGCGGTAAAGGGCAAATCGAGGTGGCGCGCCAAGTGTTAGTTGAACTGGGGCTCGATATTGGGATTTTAGTGGGTGTAGCGAAAGGAGAGGGGCGCAAGGTTGGGCTTGAAACATTGGTTTTTGCTGATGGCCGTTCTCCTGTTGCCTTGGGTAAAGACAGTGCTGCATTGATGTTGATTGCGCAGATTCGTGATGAAGCACACCGTTTTGCGATCACGGGGATGCGCGCTAAACGCGCGAAGGCGCGCCAAAGCTCGCAACTTGAAATGCTTGAAGGGGTGGGTGCGAAACGCCGTCAGCGCTTGCTCGCGCGCTTTGGTAGTATGCGTGGAGTGAGTGACGCGAGCATTGATGAGTTGGCGAGTGTTGAGGGGCTTTCGCGCGCGTTGGCGGAGCAGATTTACCGGCAGTTGCATTGAAATGCCGCGATTAAAGTAATGAGTATTTGGAGGTTAGCCAGAGATTAGATCCTGCTTATAACGGTATCTCGATACAATTACACTTGTCCCGCGCGCTACAAGGCGGCACAATCCCACTTTATTTCTCAATGTTGCAGGCGCCTTATGCTATTTAATGTACCGCTTTGCCTAACTTGGCTGCGTATTGTGCTCATTCCGTTGATTGTCGGGGTTTTCTATTTACCGGATCATATGCTTGTGCCTAGAGAGAAAGATTGGGTGGCGGCGACGATTTTTGTGTTGGCGGCGCTTACAGACTGGTTTGACGGCTTTTTAGCGCGCAAACTAAATCAAACCTCTGCCTTTGGCGCGTTTCTCGATCCGGTTGCAGATAAGTTGATGGTGACCGCTGCGTTGTTGGTATTAGTCCAGCTATCACGGCTTAACGCGGCGATTGCGCTGGTGATTGTGGGCCGTGAAATTACGATTTCAGCATTGCGCGAATGGATGGCACAGCTCGGCGCATCAAAGCACATTGCGGTGAATTCGCTTGGCAAAGTTAAAACGGCGTGCCAAATGATCGCGATTCCAATGTTATTGTTTTATGGCCCGCTCAATATAGGGTGGGGGTCTGAGCCAGCCTATCAAATTGTGATCGATACTCGGAGTTGGGGTATGTGGTTGATCTATTTGGCTTCGGCGCTGACCTTATGGTCGATGTTTTATTACATGAAACGAGCCTGGCCGCAAATCGGCCAGCGCGTCGGCAATCTATTGTGAAAGCGGTTTTCCGTCTATCTGTTGGCTGTTAGAATAGGCACTTTCTTTAACAAAAGGCATGTACAGTGCTGTCGACCGCTAATATCACCATGCAGTTCGGGGCAAAGCCCCTATTTGAAAACATTTCCGTTAAATTCGGCGAAGGCAATCGTTATGGTTTAATTGGCGCCAACGGTTGCGGCAAATCCACCTTTATGAAAATCTTAGGTGGCGATCTTGAGCCTTCGGCTGGCAATGTTATCTTAGACGCCAACACCCGGCTGGGTAAACTTAAGCAAGATCAGTTTGGCTATGAATCGATGCGGGTACTCGATGTCGTGATGATGGGTCATGTCCAAATGTGGCAAGCTTTGACCGAGCGCGATGAGATTTATGCTAATCCCGAAGCGAGCGATGATGATTACATGCGCGCGGCTGAACTGGAAGCTAAGTTTGCCGAATATGATGGCTACACCGCCAGCGCGCGCGCCGGTGAGTTGCTGCTTGGCGTGGGCATTCCAGTAGACCAGCATGAAGGCCCAATGAGCGCTGTGGCGCCAGGCTGGAAGCTGCGCGTGCTACTGGCGCAAGCACTGTTCTCAGATCCAGATGTCTTGCTGCTTGATGAGCCGACCAACAACCTCGACATTAATACGATTCGCTGGCTTGAAGATACCTTGAATCAACGTGATTCAACCATGGTCATTATCTCGCACGACCGCCATTTCTTAAATGCCGTTTGCACTCATCTGGCTGACATGGATTATGGCATGCTCAAAGTCTATCCTGGCACTTATGATGACTATATGCTCGCTTCTACGCAAGCACGTGAGCGGCAGTTGGCGGCCAATGCAAAAGCGAAAGAGCGAGTGGGTGAGTTGCAAGATTTTGTGCGCCGTTTTGCCGCGAACAAATCGAAAGCACGGCAAGCCACCAGCCGTATGAAGCAGATCGAGAAAATTAAGGTTGAAGATATTAAGCCATCATCCCGGCAAAATCCGTTTATTCGTTTTGAGTTCGATAAGAAACTGCATAACCTTGCGGTAACGGGCGAAGGGATGAAAAAAGTGTACGAGCGCACGATTTTTGAGCGCTTTAACATTACGGTACAAGCGGGCGAAAAAATTGCCATCATTGGTGAAAACGGTGCCGGTAAGACGACTTTGCTGCGCGCCTTGCTAGGTGATTTAGAGTTGGATGCAGGCACCGTTAAATGGGCTGAACATGCGAATGTAGGCTATATGCCGCAAGATGCAGCGGCGGCCTTTCCGACGCAGGTAACGCTCACCGACTGGCTGTCGCGCTATGGGCAAGAAGGGGATGACGATCAAGTGATCCGTAGTACGCTGGGCCGCTTGCTTTTTTCTGGGGATGATGTCAAAAAATCCGTCACCGTGCTCTCCGGCGGAGAAAAAGGCCGCTTGATTTGGGGCAGCCTGATGCTTGGTAAACACAATGTGCTTTTGATGGACGAGCCAACCAATCATATGGATATGGAGTCGATTGAATCCCTCCAAATTGCACTTGAGCGGTTTGCCGGCACGCTGGTGTTTGTCTCGCATGACCGTGAGTTTGTCAGCGGTCTAGCCACCCGGATTATTGAAGTGCGTAGCGATGGGACAATTCATGATTATCAAGGTAGCTATGAAGAGTATTTAAACAGCCAGGGAATTCATTAAGCTTTAGCTCAAGTTTGGGCCAGCGCTGTTAGCGCCTGGCCTGAATAGGGAAATTTGCTCAACCAGCGATTTCCGGCTAAAATGCTGGGCTTTACCTTGCCGCACCGGTTTTCTATCTGGGCGGCTATTAACCATAAGGAAGCATGTCTATGCGACATTACGAAATTATTTTTATTGTACATCCTGATCAAAGCGAGCAAGTCCCCGCTATGATCGAGCGCTACAAGGCCACGATTACCGCGCGCGGTGGCCAGATCCACCGTCTTGAAGATTGGGGCCGGCGTCAGTTGGCTTACATGATCAACAAGCTCGCTAAAGCGCATTACATTTGCATGAATATCGAATGTGATGGCGAAACTTTGGCTGAACTGGAACATGCATTTAAATTTAACGATGCTGTGCTGCGCCATTTGACCATCAAAACGAAGAAAGCTGAAACCACCCCTTCGCCAATGATGAAAGAAGTGCAGCGCGAAGAGGCGAAGAAGACAACAGCTCATTCTTCCGCACCGGCACCGTCCGCAGAAGTTGCACAAGAAGCGTAAATATCAGTTGAGGCTGTGCGGTAAGGCAGGGACTCAGGAGTGAACCAACTGGTGCTTGAGGCGTCTGTGATTGAGCGTGAGGTTGTACGCTATACCCCGGCCGGTGTGCCGATGGTGAATTGCCTTTTACAGCATTGTTCGCAAGTAACTGAAGCGGGGACGCCACGCCAGGTTGATTTAACCCTATCAGCCGTTGGCGCAGGTGAAGTAAGCGGTGCGATTGCCGCTTGCGCACTGGGGCAAGTTTTTCGTTTCACAGGCTTTTTGGCGCTGCGCCGCCGGCAGGCTCGCACATTGATATTTCATATTACAGAATTGCAGGATATTCAAAGGATTTAACATGGCACGTTTCACTGGCAAGAAGAAATTTGAGCGCCGTCCACAACAGAACCCGCTTTTTAAGCGTAAGAAGTTCTGCCGCTTTACGGTGGCAGGAGTGGAAAAAATCGATTACAAAGACCTTGAAGTACTCAAGGATTTTATTGGCGAAAACGGCAAAATCACACCCGCCCGCTTGACCGGCACTCAAGCCCGTTATCAGCGCCAACTTGATCAGGCGATTAAGCGCGCACGCTTTCTAGCGTTGCTGCCTTACACTGATTTGCATAACGCCTGATCTAGAAAAGTTATAAGGAGCATACACATGCAAGCCAAAATGAAAATGCAAGTCATTTTATTGGAAAAAGTCAACAAGCTTGGCAACCTTGGAGACATCGTTAAAGTCGCTAAAGGCTATGCGCGTAATTTTTTGCTGCCGCAAAAAAAAGCACGCCGCGCGACAGATGAGGCCATACAAGAGTTTGAAGCACGCCGTGCTGAGCTTGAAAAAGCAGCTGCGGAAAAATTGCTGGTGGCGCAACAGATAGGCGAAAAGCTTGCTGGTTCGACCGTGCAAATCTCGCAAAAATCGGGTGTGGATGGGCGTTTGTTTGGTTCTGTCACGAACAACGATATTGCTAATGCGCTGAAAGCACAGGGCTTTGGCATTGAAAAAGTTCAACTACGCTTGCCCGAAGGACCACTCAAAACGGTCGGAGATCATGCGGTGCAGGTTTCACTCCATACGGATGTGCTGGTAACGGTCACTGTATCGGTTCTTGGCGAGCACGTCTAAACGGTAAGCCAATCCGCGCAGTAGCGCTAGGATAAAAAAACGGAAGCCAGTTGACCTAGCTTCCGTTTTTTTTTTAAATTATAAAAAAATATTTAAAAATTAGGTGGGATGGTCTGAATTACTTATAATAGACGCTCATCTCAAGCGCCATGAATATCGTTAATACAGATCCGCAACTCACTGCTCTCAAAGTCCCACCTCATTCAATCGAGGCCGAACAATCGGTATTGGGCGGGCTTTTGCTCGACAATAGCGCATGGGATAGAATTGCCGATTTTCTACAAGAAAGCAATTTTTATCGCTATGATCACCGGCTGATTTTCCAGCATATCGTTAAATTGATCACGGCGGTGCGTCCAGCCGATGTGATTACGGTGTTTGAGTCACTGACTTCATCCGGTAAGGCGGAAGAAGTCGGCGGCCTGGCCTATTTGAATGCCCTGGCCCAAAATACGCCTAGCGCTGCTAATATCCGTCGCTACGCAGAAATTGTGCGGGATCGCGCGGTGCTGCGTAAGCTGGTGACCGTGGCCGATGAGATTTCAGGGGATGCCTTTAATCCGCAAGGCAAAGAGGTGCGCCAGCTGCTCGACGAGGCTGAGTCAAAAGTATTTGCGATTGCCGAAGAAGGCGCGCGTGGCGTGCAAGGGTTTATTGAAATTAAGCCTTTGCTGTCGCAAGTGGTTGAGCGTATCGATACGCTATACCATCAAGAAAATTCAACCGATGTCACGGGTACGCCCACCGGTTTTGTTGACCTTGATCGAATGACTTCCGGCTTACATGGGGGCGAGCTAGTCATCATTGCGGGGCGCCCGTCCATGGGTAAGACCTCGTTGGCGATGAATATCGGCGAATATGTGGCGGTTGAATATGGCTTGCCGATTGCCGTATTTTCAATGGAAATGCCCGGCACGCAACTAGCAATGCGGATGCTGGGCTCAGTCGGGCGGCTTGATGCGCATCGGCTACGCACCGGCAAGCTGTCGGATGAAGACTGGCCGAAACTGACTCATGCGATGCAAAAAATGAGTGATGCGCAGATTTTTGTTGACGAGCAAAGCGCACTGAATCCGCTTGAATTACGCGCTCGCGCGCGGCGCCTATCGCGTCAATGCGGACAGCTAGGTTTAATTATTATCGATTATTTACAATTGATGTCATCGGCTTCTTCCGGTGAAAATCGCGCCACTGAAATTTCCGAAATTTCACGCTCGCTCAAGAGCTTGGCCAAAGAACTTAATGTCCCGGTCATCGCCCTCTCGCAGCTTAACCGCGGGCTTGAACAGCGGCCCAATAAGCGCCCAGTGATGTCTGATCTGCGTGAATCCGGCGCGATTGAACAAGATGCCGATGTTATTTTCTTTATCTACCGTGATGAAGTTTATAACCCTGATAGCCAAGATAAAGGCACGGCCGAAATTATTATCGGTAAGCAGCGTAATGGGCCAATCGGTGTGGTAAGGCTGACCTTTTTGGGTCAATACACAAAATTCGACAACTTCGCGGGCCAGCCAATGTATAAAGACTAATCATCCCTCATACCATTAGCTAAATAATTTGTTGCTATGCACGATAAATCGGCTGGCACAGGTACAATAGCGCACTTTATAAGTTAGAGCCGCTGTATATTTGTATGGCTCTCGCATCAATAGCCAATAGACCATTGTTCAAGGATTGACATGTTCAGTCGCTTTATGCCCAAAGAGGGTAAGTTCTTTGAAATTTTTAATGCACATGCAAAATGCCTGGTAGACGCCAGCCATGATCTAGTGCTGTTGGTGAGTAAGCTGGATGAAGCTGAAATTCACAAAAAAAATGTGCAGCTCAAAGAAAATCAGGCCGATAAACTGACGCACGAAACCATTGACTTATTGCATAAGACCTTCATTACGCCATTTGACCGTGATGAAATCCACAAACTCATCACCACCATGGATGACATCCTTGATTTAATGGAGGATGTCGCGACGGCAGTCTGGCTCTATGATGTACAGTCCCTGACGCCTGAGGCAGGCCAACTGGCCCAGATTTGCGCAAGCAGTTGCGAACAAGTGGCGCAAGCGGTTGCTTTACTCAAAGACATGAAAAGCGCGAGCGCAATTTTAACCATTTGCACCGCCATTGACCGCTTAGAAACTGAGGCTGACAGCTTATTGCGCTCAGCCATTTCTAAGCTATTTCGAGAAGAAGACGACGTTAAGTCGTTGATCAAGCACAAAGCGATTCTCGAGTTGCTAGAGGAAGTCACCGATAAATGTGAAGACGTTGCCAACATTATCGAAGGCATCGTGCTAGAAAACGCTTAGCACCGGCTTATTTCAGGAAACCTTAATGTCATCGATTCACTTGGGATTATGGGCCGTCATCTTTTTAGTGGCGATTGCATTAATCTTCGACTTCATGAATGGCTTTCACGACGCAGCCAATTCGATTGCCACGGTCGTTTCTACGGGCGTCCTTAAGCCGCAGCATGCGGTTATATTTGCCGCTTCATTTAATGTCATTGCGTATTTTATTTTTCATCTAAAGGTGGCGTCAACGGTCGGCCGTGGCACGATCGATCCAGCGATTATTGACCATTATGTCGTCTTTGGTGCGCTCATCGGTGCCATCGGCTGGAATATTATCACTTGGTATTATGGTATTCCGTCCAGTTCATCGCATGCCCTGATTGGCGGTTTGGTTGGCTCAGCGTTAGCTAAAGCAGGTCCTGGCTCGTTAAATATCGACGGTTTATGTAAAACCATCGCGTTTATTTTTATTTCACCACTGCTCGGCTTCTTTCTAGGGTCGCTGTTGATGCTGGGGGTTTCTTGGCTTTACTTGCGCACGACACCTAGCAAGGTTGATCGACGTTTCCGGCGTTATCAATTAATCTCGGCGGGCCTATATAGCCTTGGGCATGGTGGTAATGATGCGCAAAAGACTATCGGCATTATCTGGATGCTCTTGCTGGCAACCGGCTATACTTCAGCGACTATCGATGCCCCCCCAATCTGGGTGATTGCCGCCTGCTATTTGGCGATTGGCCTGGGTACGCTGTTTGGCGGCTGGCGGATCGTGCGCACAATGGGGCAAAAAATTACCAAATTAAAACCAGTTGGTGGCTTTTGCGCTGAATTTGGCGGCGCGGTGTCGCTCTTTTTAGCTTCTTGGCTAGGCATTCCTGTGTCAACCACGCATACCATTACCGGTGCTATCGTTGGCGTTGGCGCGACACAAAAGCTGGCGGCTGTGCGTTGGGGGATTGCTGGCAATATTGTTTGGGCTTGGATCTTGACCATTCCAGCTTCCGCCACCATGGCGGCGCTAGCTTGGTGGCTTGGCCAGCACTTCCTTTAATCCAAGGAAATGCTGGTGTCTTAGGTTTGCGGGATTTCGATTTTGACTTCCAGGACCTCTAGGTTATCTTGTTGTTCAAGCTTAACCTTGATGTCCTCGTGAGCGATTTTCACATACTTTGAAATCACCGCAAGCAGTTCACGCTGTAGCGCTGGCAGATAATTGGCGGGGGTATTGTTTGAGCGTTCGTGCGCAATAATCAATTGCAGGCGCTCTTTGGCAAGCGTTGCAGTTTTTTTATTCTCGCCAAGCAAAAAAGAAAGTATTGACATATCCTTACCTTATTTATTGCCGAAAAGGCGTTGTAGTAAGCCGGGTTTTTGATACTCAGTAAACCGCATCGGTTTGGTTTCGCCAAGAAAGCGCGAGATCACATCTTTATAGGCTTCAGCGACATCGGTGGCGTCTAAGTGAATTGCCGGCAGGCCTTGATTTGACGCATGCAATACGGCATCTGATTCGGGTACCACGCCGATCAATTCAATCCGTAAGATTTCTTGGATATCAGTGATAGATAACATTTCACCTTCATCGACACGCTTTGGATTGTAGCGGGTAATTAACAGATGTTCTTTAATCGGCTCTTTGCCTTCAATTGCGCGTTTCGTTTTTGAAGCTAAAATACCAAGAATACGATCTGAATCCCGCACCGATGAGACTTCTGGGTTAGTGACAATCACCGCCTCATCTGCATAATACATCGCCATCAGCGCGCCTGACTCAATCCCCGCAGGCGAATCGCAAACAATATAGGTAAAGCCCATATCCACCAGTTCTTGGATGACTTTGCCAACCCCTTCTAGGGTCAATGCATCTTTGTCCCGTGTTTGCGACGCAGGCATAATAAAAAGATTACTGCATTTCTTGTCTTTGATCAAAGCTTGGTTAAGCTTAGCTTCGCCTTGAATCACATTAATTAAATCATAGACGACGCGCCGCTCACAGCCCATGATTAAATCAAGGTTGCGTAAACCAACATCAAAATCAATCACCGCTGTTTTGTGACCGTGCAAAGCTAGACCTGCGGCAAAACTTGCGCTGGTGGTGGTCTTGCCCACGCCGCCTTTGCCTGAAGTAATTACAATAATTTTCGCCATCTGGCTAAGTCCTTGGGTACGTCAATTGATTTAAAAATCAAAGTAATTTAAAAAATGATTATGTTACCTGGATTAAATCAATTTATTAAGTTAATTTGAGGGGTTCGATCACTAATTTTTCATTTAAGAGGCTGACTTGCACAGGTTTGCCTTGCACCTGCGCCGGTAGGGGGGTCTCGGTTGTACGATAAATACCCGCAATTGAAAGTAACTCAGGCTCAAGACAGGTACAAAAAATACGCGCATTCAGATTACCCTGTGCGCCAGCAAGCGCTCGTCCGCGCAGCGGGGCATAAATATGAATATGGCCCTCGGCAATAACTTCAGCACCATAGCTCACGACACCAAGCACAATCAAATCCCCTTTTGCATAGACTTGCTGGCCGGAGCGTAGTGGTTTGTCGATGACTAGTGCCGATTTATGGTCTTCAATATGCGGCTCTATCCGGGCTATTGGCGGTGGCGCTACAGGGCTCGTGACAGGCGCCGTGGGTTGTGGCGCAATCCGGTCAATGCCTACTTCAACGAATGGCAGACCACTGCCTTGCGCCCAAGCACGCTGCCCCTCATGAGCCGCAATGCCAACGGGATACATGCGTACTTCACGCAACATCGCAGCCAGAGCACCAAGGTCTATTGTTTCGCCCGCCTGCAGAGGGCGCACATCGATCACCACAATATCATTCGCAAAAAACTCTGGCGCGACTTCGAAACGGCGTTTTAATGCTTGGTGTAAAACGTCAAGATCAACTGTTTTAACAGTAAAAAGTAGCGTATCAAAAGAGCTACTACGCAGTTCAAAGCACGAAGTTTTTTTATTTGACATAGATGACGGGCGATAAAAAGACTACTTAAGCGGATTCTGCCGGAAACCGCGTATTTTAACCTGCCCTTGGGCATAAAATTGAAATGCTCTTGCCGTTTAGTCGGCAACAAACTTTTTATCAGGATGCACTATTGGCCAGCTGAGCGATAAAGCAAGCACAATATGCTAGGCGAAACACAAAATAATTGGCTATAATAGCGGCCTTGCTGGAAGCTAAGCATGGCCCAGGTGGCGGAATTGGTAGACGCACTAGTTTCAGGTACTAGCGGGTAACTCCGTGGAGGTTCGAGTCCTCTCTTGGGCACCATCTAGCTTTTTGGCATATTAAATACGCTGAAGCGTATTAGTTAATACCTAATCTGACAAAACACTCAGCGGCTCACTTCCGGTTGCGTAATAAAACCAATCTTTGCCAAACCACTTGACTGCGCAGCTGACATAACCTGAGCAATATGCTCATAGCGTACGGCACGGTCCGCATACAAATGAACTTCTGCCTGCGGCTCGATTTTTGCGGCGGCTAAAAAGTGTGCCCGTAGCGTAGCGTTATCGACGGCTTGTTGATCCAAAAGCATGCTGCCATCCGCTTGTAACGTTAATTTAATCTGCGTTGGCTTAACCTCTGTTGTTTGGCTGCTGGCATGTGGCAAATCGAGCTTGATAGCATGGTGCATCACCGGTAGCGTAACCAAAAAAATAATCAACAAGACCAGCATCACGTCAACCAATGGCGTCATGTTAATTTCGCTCATCAGTGTATCTTCGTTGTCGTTGATAAAAGGATTGTCGGCCATTCTTGTCTATTATGTGTAAGCTTGAAAAGCTTGGCTAAAAAAGTATTTTATGTTGGCAAATGAGAGGGCTAAGACACGCTTTTAGCGGTAGCGGTTTTCAACTCGCTGCGTCTATTTGAGCGCAGACGCGTGCCAGTGACAAAATAAGCATGTAGGCCATGGCAGAAACGATTGAGTTTACTCACAATCCTTTTATTGCTGCGCGTGAAGGCATTGTAAGCAAGCGTTGCAGGAATCGCGACAAAAAGGCCGAAGGCGGTCATGATCAACGCTTCACCGACAGGTCCCGCAACCTGATTGATTGAAGCCTGCCCGTTCTCGCTAATGGCCAATAACGCATGATAAATACCCCATACGGTGCCAAATAGTCCAACAAAAGGCGCAGTTGAACCAATGGATGCGAGTAATGCAAGACCGCTTTGCATGCGTATCAGGTTTTCCTCTAAAGTGCTTTTTAAGCAGCGCGTGATCCAATCGCTAATATCCATACGCTGATGGAGAGAGGGCGGGTTTTGTTGATGGTGGCTGGCAGCTTCTTGGCCTGCTAGCACTAGCGCAAGAAATGGATTGCTGGCTCGTTTACCTAGTTTTTTGATGCCGTGCTCAATATTATCTGCATGCCAGAATGTCTGCTCCGCATTTTTTGTCAGTTGTCGCAAACAAATGAGTTGCCAGATTTTGGCAATGATCACGGTCCACGAAAGTGCGGACATGAGAACCAGCGTTAAGATGAGCGCTTGTGTGACCAGACCGCCCTGATTCCATATGTGGGCTAAACCATAGTGTTCCATCGGATTCCTTTTAGGATTGGATGCTTGCCCAACTTGGGACAAGCAAGATATTGAGAGACTAACCCTCGAGCTTAAAGATAAAGGGGATATCGCTCATTGTACGTATCGGCCGGCCGTTTTCGAGCCATGGGTGGCACAAACTATCTAAGGCCGCCTCGCGAGCCGCCTGGTCAAGACGCTTAAAGCGGCTGCTTTGCTTGATGACGGCGTTTTCAATTTTGCCACGAGTATCAATAATAATGCTAATTAATACAGTGCCGGTTTCTTCGCGTTGCCTAGATAGAGGGGGATACGCTGGCGGGCTAATCAAGCAGTTAGGCTGAGAGATGCTTTGGGGAGCGCCTTGGTCGGTTGTGCGTGTAGTCAAGACGGCTGGCGAGCGTGTGTCAGCAACCAGGGCGTTGGCACTAGGTGCGACAGATGGTGGTGCTGGTTTGACGGTTGTGCGTGTTGCTGCAATGACTTTGGCAGGACGCGTGACTGGCATAGGTGCGGGGCTGAGTAATTCGACCGCCATTGTACTCGCTAACACTAATTGAGAGGGTGTCGGGCCAGCTGTGTTTAGGAAGAAGAAAAATACCCCTATATGGAGGGTGAGCACAACCCAGAAGAGGGCGGCAGTGAGACGCAAATTGACCAAGCAAATCCTGCACGAGTGATGATCTGTTCACGCTTTTAGAGCGTATCATTTATGGAAAATCAGCCAAGAGATACAGAGCGCGGTTGCCATGCCAATCCACAATTCCATGATGTTCTCAATTTATGCTGCTGCACGTTCATGAAAACGGATCGGTATAGCCGTATCACCTGCACTATTGTGGGTGGCCAAAATATCAAAGACAGCATTTTCGCATTTACCGCAACATAATGCCACCCCGCACTCAAACTGCAATGCTTCTAACGAATCCGCGCCCGCATGGATGGCGGAGTGGATTGAGCGGTCTGAAACGGACTTGCACACGCAGATGATCATGATATCGCCCCAATAAAATCCGATGGGTAGGGATACAGTAGGTATCCGTAATAGTAATCATTATCATTCAGGTTTTAATAATTTGCAAGTGGCTGTCATGGCCAGATACAAGGAAGGGTTGCAGGCTTATATCCGGCCTTGAGAAGCAGGCCAAAGCCTGCGTGCCCTAATATAACGTAGCCGTCCTTAGCCTGCGAGAAGAAACTGCCAAGCGGCTGGATTTCACGGCGTTGGCTTATGATATGTGGCTTCGGTCAGTTGGTTCAAGCTTGAATTCACCTGTGATGGCCAAGTCAAAGCCATGGCCAGACTGATCTTGCAGCCGGCCGTCCGGCGTCAGGTCACCAGTGTAATGGGCCAGCAGAGCGCCGTTGTCCGATTGCCGGAGGCGCAACTCCGCCATCAGGCTTTTGGTCATAGGCCCAATACGGAAATGAGGAGGCTGTGGTGGTGGTGCATCCGCCGCCGTCACCGGCCACACCGGCACCGGTATGCCATCGATCTCCAGGCTCGATTCAACGGGCGGTCCGACCATTTGGCCTCGGCAAGTCACGGTCACATGCTGCCATCGCTGCGCGGCCAGCGGCACGCGGCCGGCTACGGTCTGGCCAGCCGCGATGACCAGCGGACGGTAAAGCTGCACGTCGCGTAGCGCCGCCACCGTCAGTCCGCCAAGCAATCCGATGTTGTCAGTGCTAGAACATGCATTTAGGCACTCACCGATCTCCAGAGCGCGCCGGGTGAAGTACCAGCAGCCGATCAGTCCCGGCTCATCGCCGCTCAGCCAGCCGGACTTGTGACGATTTAATACGTCGAGGTCGTGCGCCCTGTTCCACAATCTCACCATGCGCAACCCACCAATGAACTCGGCATCAGGGACGAAATTGGCCAGCACGCCGGGAGTTCCCTGCTCCTGTCCAATGACCAAAGAGCCACCATCTACCAGACGCTCGCCTGCCGCCAGCGAGCCGGTGAAGACCGGCGGCCCGTAATCGACCGTGCGTCCCTCGGCCATAGCTTCAATGGCGGCAGTCCCATCTTCTTTATATAGACAAACTCGGCCATCCGAGGAGCGCCATGTCAGTGCGATGTGCTGCCACCGATGAAAGTCGAGATGCAGGCCCGTGACGATTTTTCGGCCATTGATCGACAATACCAGCCCCTCAGTTCCCCGGTATTGAAGCAAAACATTACAGGCAGTGCTTGTGCGCGCACCAGCGTAGGACAGGATAGTGCTGCAGGAATTAACGCGGTAGGGACACAGCACAGCTTCTAAGGTAAATTCTTCCGTAGGAAAGGCCTTGAATTTCTGCACCATAACCCATTTGTGTGGCTTACCCGGCGCAAAGGCGAGGCTGCCGATGGGGTCCAGATGCAGTCCGTAGCGGCCCCAAGCTGAACGGTAGGATAGAACCTCGGCTACGGTCAGCCGGGCGAGTGGCCGTAGCCAGGCGTCAAAACTAACCGCCGGGGCAACAAGCTGGTTAAGGCAAAGAATGTCGGCTTCCGCCTTAGATTCGATGTTGAGGCGAAATATTTTGGCCACTGCCAACGGGTTTTTCGAAGAGGGATTAGAGGTCATGATTTGGTCTCAGGAGCATAGGGAGGACGTCGGGTCAGAGCCCGTCGAGCGAGGTTTCCCACCAGCGCACCGGCGGCGCGTCTGGATGCATCGGCCGGATGCATCGATACGCCTCATACGGCACCAGGCCAAGATCACCGCTGTAGCCCCGGTCGTTCTCATTGAAGACCCGCCGGATTCTCTGGCAAATAGTAGGCGACAGTGTCGATTCGTCAGGCCGGATCACATGGGCAAAGCTATGACGCGGCTGCATAACAATCATGGTTGATTGCGAGCCGAAGCCATAGCGCGAATGGTTCTCCGGGTAGCATGGAGCAAAGGTGTTGATGAAAATCTTCTCACCACCAAAAGCGAAGCACCATGCCGGATCCTCAATCGTCTGGTCCATGCTGCGTTGGCACGCCGGATCGAAATCGCTGAGATAGCGCAGAGCTGCGTGCATGGATCTAGCCAATGCCTCGATACTGTAGCCATACTTCGGATCAACCAGATCAATGACGTAACCGTCAACCTTGAATGCTTGCGACAGGTTAATGAAGTGAGCCATATGCTGCGCGACCATACGCATATTGTTCTTGAAGGACAAGGTTTCGTCGAGCGGCGGACTACCCCAGAGCCGTGAGCCAGCTGAGTAGATGCAGTGGGTCTTTGCCTTGAGCGGAGTGAAATTACGGACCGACGGAAAGTTCTTCTCGGCGTCCTCAATGTTAAAGGGCGTCGCATCGCGCGAGTGAACAAACATAGACTTTTCAGACATACATTCCCTCTTTGAAGTGATAGTGATGTATTGCCAACGAGGGCAGGCGAACCAGCGCATGAACGCCAAAGCGTTGTATTGTTTCTATGGCCGCGTTCAGCACGTCTGGATGAGTGGGCAGGTTTAAGTAATCCTGAGATGCAAAATTAACACCTTCGAATAAATGTCCATCATCAGTCCTACTAAGAAGATTAACTCCAGGTATATGGATAAAATCCTTTATCCTACCGTTTAATGCACTGAAATTCTCCATGATATAACCGCTCCTTATTTTGCTTAATTTATGCTTCGGTAGACTAGATAATATGCCTCACCATGCATTCCAGTTAGAAATCTCTTAAACCGGTCACAGACAAGGCCATTAGGCATGAACGGGTCAAGCACGTCGCTCATTTGATGCATATCGGTCCATTCAAGGTATGGTGATTATTGAATGGACGGGTCATGCTAAAAATTTCTCCTTGCTTTGGGGAGGTCGATGCTTCATTAATTCACCTAGTTTCTGAGCCAGAATGCGACCGATTTCAGCGATCGGCGCGGGCCTATCCATGCCTTTGTGTTTGCAATGAACATCGTGATTCTCTATATTGCCGAGAACGTAAGGCTTCCATGAATCAGGACAGGGGACAGGGGTGAATTCATCACTCCTTATCGTTGCTCGAAAGAAGAGCACATCGCCGCAATAAATGAGTGGGGAAAAACTTTTTAAAAGGTGAACGTTATTTTTGATGGCATCTCGGGTTTTCTCCCATAAATATTCTCCTGCATTTGGAATATTTTTATCACTGTAGTGAGCAAAAAAATCGATGTAGTCGTTCTCTAGATTCATCGCCGGCTCATTGGCTAGCTGAGAACAATCTGGATAACTATCTAGCAAAGCAAGCAGCGCCACTTTTTCGCCTTGTTGCTCGAATCGGGTTGCGATGCTGTGAGCGAGGTGGCCACCAAAGGACCATCCGAGCAGATAGTAAGGCCCGTTAGGCTGAATGCGACGAATTTGCCTGATATAGTCTGACGCCATGGCATCAATGGTTTCTGCAAGCGCCCCAACGCCATTGAGCCCCCGAGCTTGCAGGCCATAGATGGGTTGATTCATGTCTAAATGTTTAACTAAACCGATATAACTCCAACTCAGGCCAGCAGCGGGGTGGACGCAGAAAAGTGGCGGTCGTGTGCCTTTTGGCTGAATGGGAAGCAAAACGTCAAATGAATCGTCTTGGATGCTCTCTAGCTTAAGTAAAGATTGCGCTAAGCCCGCGATGGTAGGTGCGTTAAACAGCGTGCGCAGAGCAATCTCGACGCCTAACGTGGTGCGAATACAGCTGATCATCTGCACGGCGAGCAGCGAATGGCCACCGAGTGCGAAGAAGCTGTCGTGGCGACCGATGTGTTCGACACCGAGCAACTCGGTCCAAATTGCGGCGAGTGCAGCCTCGTCCTCGCCTTGTGGCGCTTCATATGTCTGACGGGCAAAGGCCTCATCATCCGGCGCTGGCAAGGCACGGCGGTCAAGCTTGCCATTGGGGGTCAACGGTAGCGCATCCAAGCGTACGAAGGCGGCCGGCATCATATACTCGGGCAACCTGGTCGAGAGATGCGAGCGTAGGGTGTGAACGAGTTGTTCATCGGGTTTTGCCACGATATAGGCGATGAGTCGCTTGGCGCTATCCTGGCCCAGTGCGAGCACGGTAGCTTCGCGCACTTGTGGATGTTCAACCAGGCGTGCCTCAATCTCGCCAGGCTCGATTCGAAAGCCGCGGATCTTGAGCTGATGATCATTGCGGCCAAGGAACAGCAGATTGCCGTTGGGCAGGTAGCGGGCCAAGTCACCGGTCTTATACATGCGGGCGTCTTTAAGATCGCTAAATGGATCGCGCAAGAAACGTTCAGCGGTTAATTCAGGACGGTTTAAATAGCCTCGTGCGACCCCAGTTCCGCCAATGTACAGTTCGCCGACTGCGCCCAACGGCACCGGCTGGCTATGTGCGTCCAACAAATATATCTGCGTGTTAGCAATCGGTCGACCAATGGATATACTAGACAAATTTGAGTCTTGATGATCGGAAACCTGTGAGATAGAAGACCAGATAGTTGTCTCAGTAGGTCCGTACATATTCCACAGACCCCGGGTAGCATGACGAAGTCGCACCGACAGACTAGGCTGTAACGCCTCTCCGCCACAGAGAGCCGTCAGATCGAGCGTCGGTTCAGGTAGGTCTAGGAGAGCCCGCCAAACAGATGGTGTGGCTTGCATCAGGCTAATTTTTTGCTCAATAATGATATTTTGGAGCCTGGCCGGATCAGCAACATCACGACGGCTGGCGATGACGATTGTCGCGCCGTGGTGCATCGGTAGATATAACTCCAAGCCAGCAATATCAAAAGAAATACTGGTCACAGTGAGCAAACGGTCATGGTTCGAAATACCGGGGGACAACGACATGGCAATTAACAGGTTCACCACATTGCGGTGCTCAACCATGACGCCCTTGGGCATACCGGTTGAACCGGATGTATAGATCACATAGGCAAGGTGATTAGAGGTGAGTTCAGGCACATGCGGGTTGGTTTTTCGCTGTGCTGACAACAGCACATTCGGATCAAGCATAGTCAGTAACGCGAGGGCCGTCTTGCCTAGTGCGTTGCGGCCAGTTGCATCGGCCAGCAAGATTGCTGGCGCTGCATCGGTGAGAATGTACGCAAGGCGCTCGCTTGGATATGCTGGATCAAGCGGTACATAGGCGCCACCCGCCTTCAGAATCGCCAACAATCCCACCACCATTGCCGGTGAGCGTTCCATACAGATCGCCACGCGCGTATCCGGTTGAACGCCCAACTCAATGAGCTGATGCGCGAGACGGTTAGCGCGCGCATTCAGATCGGCATAACTCAATACTTGATCTTCGTATACGAGCGCAGGGGTTTCTGGTGTGCGCTCGACCTGTTCTTCGAATAATTGGTGGAGGCATAGGTGTTTTGGATAAGGCGCCGCCGTCTCGTTCCACGTCTGAAGCAAGAGTGTTCGCTCAGCCTGTGCAAGAAGATTAACAGTGCTAACAGATTGGTTCGCATCGTCCACCATTGCCCGCAAGATGGCATGGAGATAGCCAACCTGCCGCTCAATTGTCTGTTGATCGAACAAGGCGGTTGCATAGCGCAATTTCCCGGTGATCTCGTCGCCCATCTCTTGTAAATCCAGTTCGAGATCAAACGCGATAGTGTCATCGCTCAATACGACTGGCGTTACCTCCAGAGCGGGCAGGCGCCACTCGCCAACTTTGTCGTTTTGCCAGATGAGCATGGCCTGGAAGAGTGGCGTATGGTCCAGCTTGCGCGGTGGCCGCACAATTTCGACAACTTGCTCGAAGGGCAGATCCTGATGGATTTGTGCGTCCAGTATGTTGTGTCGCACGCGCTCGAGCAGTTGCGATGTATTCGGCGCACCGGACAAATCGATGCGCAACGCCAGCGTATTAACGAAAAAACCGATCAAAGGCTCGATCTCAGGATGGTTGCGATTGGCGCTTGGCGTGCCAATGATAAGATCGTCTTGGCCGGAAAGTCGAGATAGGACTGTGCTCCAGGCGGCCAATATGATCATAAATAGGGTGATGCTGTGCTCTTGACTTAGGCGTTTGAGCGCGTGTGTCATCTGTGCATCGAGGTGCACCGGTACCTGCGCGCCGATGAAGGATTGCTGAGATGGACGAGGCCGGTCGGTGGGCAGTTCAAGTAGCACGGGTGCATTAACCAGTGTTGAGCGCCAGTAATCGCTGTGCGCCTGGAGTTGTTCACCTGAGAACCATTGCCGTTGCCAGGCAGCATAGTCGGGATATTGGATGGCAAGCGGTGGCATCGGATCGGGTTTCCCGGCGCGATAGGCAGTATATAGCGTGTTTAATTCTTGCAAGAGCACACCGAAAGACCAACCATCCGAGACGATATGATGATGCGTCAGCAGGAACACATATTCTTCATCAGAGAGTTGAATCAAGCACGCGCGAACCATCGGACCGTGTGCTAGATCAAACGGCGTATGCGTTTCTTCAGCGCTCAAACTGGCCAGCTTTGCATTGGCGTTTGGGTCTCCCCGCAGGTCATGCAGGCGCATCGGAAAGCCAGACTCAGCCGCCAGTAGCTGGACTTGAGGCTGTCCGTCGACGGTGACAAATACTGAGCGTAGTGCTTCGTGGCGGGCGAACAGGGAATTCAATGCGCACTGCCAGGCGGCTCGGTCCAGGGTTCCGCGCAAGCGTATAGCCATTGGCATATGATAGGTATGGCTGACCCCATCGAGTTGAGCCAGGAACCACAGGCGTTGCTGGGCGAAGGATAGCGGTAAGGTGCCGTCTCGAGAGACCAGCGTAATGGCGGGCAACACACAGTCGCCGTGGGTCAAGCGCTCGTTTACTGCTGCAGCGAACGCTGAGAGGGAGGGCGAGGCAAACAGTGTTGTCAATGGCAGTTCAGCGCCCAGCGTTGCGACGCGGTTCATCAGGCGCACGGCCAGCAGCGAGTGGCCACCGAGTGCGAAGAAGCTATCGTGACGGCTGATGTGCTCGACACCGAGCAACTCGGTCCAAATCGCAGCGAGCGTAGTCTCGACCTCGCCTTGTGGCGCTTCATAGGCCTGATCGGAGAAGGCCTCTTTATCTGGCGCGGGCAGTGCGGTGCGGTCGAGCTTGCCGTGGGCATTGCGCGGCAATTCGCCGACGCGAACGAAGCGACTGGGCACCATCGCTGCTGGCAACTCTTTCGCGAGCAGGGCAGTCAGGCGGCGGTCGTTTGGGATATTGTCGCCTGTGACAAAGGCGAGCAACTGCTGCTCTGCGGCCACGGTGCGGCAGACGGCCGCGGCGTCATGCACACCGGGTAAGGCACGCAGGTGGGTCTCAATCTCGCCGAGGGTCATGCGGTGGCCTCGGATCTTCACCTCATCATCCTGGCGGCCCATTAACTCGATCTGGCCGTCTTCGCGCCGCCAGGCAAGGTCGCCAGTGTGGTACATGCGTCCGTCTGGAATAAAAGGATCGGCAACGAACTGTTGCGCACTTAGCATCTCGTTGCCGATATAGCCGATACCGACCCCTGCGCCCGCGATGCATAGTTCGCCCACGGCCCCGGCTGGCAGCGGTCGTCCAGTGCTGTCGAGAATATAACAGTGGGCGTTGTAGATCGGCCGCCCGATCGGTAGCGTTGCGGCATTAAGCAGTTCCTCTGGTCGCCATGCGCCGGCGGTAGAAATGTCCGCACATTCGGTCGGGCCGTAGATATTGGCGAAGCTCGAGAGCCGGCAGGCTGGCGAACAGAGCCAGGTGCGTAGCCGGCCAAGGTCCGGCTTTTCACCACCGAGCGCCAACACTCGCAGGCTGGACAGCTGTTCATACCCGCCGGCTGCCGCTCGCTCGACTAAGGGATAGAACTGGCTGGGCACGCCGGGGTTGAGGACACTTACCTTTTCCCGGTGCAGGATGTCTAGCATCAGTGCTGGGTCGTAAATGGCCTCTGGGTACATGACGATGGTGGCCCCTGCGACGAGCGGTGCTAGGTAGTTCTTGATCGAGGCGTCGAAGCTGCTGGCTATCACCTGATAGACCCGCTCGCCCGGTGCTAGAGCGCAGAACTCTATATACCAGTTGCAGAGGTTGACCAGGGAGCGCATGGAGTTGACGACCCCCTTCGGGGTGCCGGTGCTGCCCGAGGTAAAGATGATATAAGCCGTGCCCTGCGGGCGAGCGGTATGTATTGCAGGGGCGTTAGCGTATGGCTCCAGCGCGCGCCGGTCCAAGCGCAGCCGGCGGCGGGGTCCAAGCGGTTGCGCCGCACGTTGCTGTCGTCGCACATGTAGCACACAGTCGAAGCTGTAGGCCGTCAATTCGTTCTCAGCGCGCGCCGTCATGGGCGTGATCTCGACCTCGGCAATTTCCGGGAACTCGTGCGCGAGGTCAAGCAGGAATTCGCGCGCCACAAACAGTGCATCCTCACCTTCGGCGTTCGCCCCAGTAGCGGCGTAGGCATCACGCTTACTAGCGTCCCAAAGGTGGCCTAGGAAAACCACTGCTTCGTTGGCGCACAGCGCCAACGCCTCGGCAATCACCTGCCGCAGGTAACCGTAGCCGTTGAAGCTTTGCACCACGCTGTTGAGGATAACCGTGTTGAATTCGGTCTCGCCAAGGTTTTTCAACTCGTGAGCAGCAAGGTGGCGAAAGCGAACCTGGTCTAGGCCGCGCTGCTGCGCACCTGCTGCGGCCGTGCCGATCATCGCGGCAGACAGGTCGGTGGCAAAATAGCTGCCCGTCAAAGGGGCTAGGGCGAACAACGTTAACCCTGAGCCGCAACCGATCTCCAGCACCCTGGAGCCCGGCATGAGATGAGGTGCGAGTTTTGCCCGGACATTGTTGGCATAGTCCTGCATCACCCACTCAGAGAGCCATTCGCCGGTGATGGCACTGCGCCAGCCGCCGCCACTGATGGCGTCGTCGGCAGCCTCGGCGATATGGTCCCACAGCCCCTCGGCCATGCGAAGCTTGCGCGGTTCCACCTCGCTGTCAAGGTCGTCACTGTCCAGGCAGAGGATGGCGGTGAGTTCAGGGCATTCCCACAGATGCGCTTGCGCCAGATGGGCTTGCTGGCGGCTGCACAACAAGATGGGCGCCGCGGTTTGACGCAGCATCACCTGTTGCCGACGGAATGGAAAGGCTGGGTTGAGTGGTGTATAAATCGCGCCTGCGCGCATGATACCCAGCAGCGCTGTCACCAATGCGAAAGAACGTTCCGCCAGCACCGCGACCGGGGTGGCCCCGACTTTACGCTCCAGCAGGAAGGCGGCAATCCGATTCGATTCGCGATCCAGTTCGCGGTAACTGTATTGCCGCCCCTGGTCGATCAGAGCGATGGCATCCGGCGCGGCCTGGGTCTGCTGCGCGATCAACCAATCGACGGTGGTGTCGGGGATGGGACGATTGGTGTGATTGGCATCCGTCTCAAGACTCGGTGATTCGAACAGTGAAATGTTGGATAACTTCATGCATCGCTCTCTTAGTGTTCATGTGCGGTAAGCCGTTCGATCAACTCGAGGAAGGCGCGGAGCCAGCTTTGTGCCTGGGCCGGAACGACAGTAGCAGTGCTGTATTCAAGCACTAATTCCAACGCCTCGCGGTTGGGGTAGGCGCTTAACAATAGGTCGAATTTTGCCTGGCCAAAAGAGAAATGGTCGTTCCCCTGTGGGGCGCAAGCGAGCCCGGTACTGCTTGTGCTCTGTTCCACGAGCTGTTCTAGCTCGGCCAGGGTGATGTTGGATAGGATGGCCTCGAGCGAGACCTTAGACTGGAAGCGGCTGCGGATTGCTGCAACCAGCCGTATCGCTGCGATGCTGTCTCCGCCTAGTGCTAGGAAACCGATATGCGGGTCCGATCCAGTCTCGCTCAGAATTTCCCGCCAGAGATGGGCGACCGTCCCGGAAGTAGTATCTTCCCGAACCGCCTGTTTCGCGTTGCTAGCTAAAAAGGAGGCGAGTGTTTCTCGGTCCACCTTGCCGTTGTGGGTGAGTGGTAAGGCAGGGCCCAGATGGACGAAGGTACCTGGAACCATGTAAGCGGGCAGTAGCTCGATCGCTTGGGCACGCAAGTGCGCGAGGTCGGGTGGCGCGTCGGCAGCAACAAAGGCGACCAGTCGGCCGCCATGCTCGCGCCGCTGATAAACAACGGCGATATCGCGAAGGCTGCCGATGCACTTTAGCTGCTCTTCGATCTCTTCGAGTTCCACCCGCTGGCCTGCAATCTTGACCTGATTGTCCTGACGGCCGCGAAATTCCAGGCAGCCGTCGGCGCCGATGCAGCCCAGATCGCCTGCCCCCGTATGGGGGCTGGACAAGAAAGCGCGGGCAGTGGCTTCTGGCCGGTTCAGATAGCCGCGGGCAAGGGCTATGCCGGTGAGGCAGATCTCGCCGGTGGCACCCGGTGGCAGGATATCTTCTCCGTCGCCGAGGATCAAGATCTCGGTGCCGGGCAAGGCGCTACCGAGTGGGATCCACTCGAGCGTTGCAATCTTATCGGCGTTGATGACGAAGCAGGTGGAATTCACACAGTTCTCCGCCGGCCCGTACATATTGACAAGCTCCAGATGGATGAACGCGGGCTGGGCAAAAAGAAGCCGGGCCAATGGTAGCGGCAGCGCCTCTCCGCCGATAACGATGCGGCGCAGCCACGGTGCTGTACGAATCAATCCGTTTTCCAGCAACACCCGACAGCCGGCATCCTCCAGGATAAGATTTAGCCGTTCGGTTGGCCAGGAAGGATCAAGTGGGAGAAACGCCCCACCCGCCAGCATGGAGGCTAGCATGGCGGTGGGCATAGAGCGGTCGCGTGGCAGCAGTAGGCCGATCCGATCCTCCCGAGCAAAGCCGGGCAGCCCGGACAGTTGGCCGGCGAGGGCTGCGGCTGTTTCCCACAACTGGCTAAGTTTGACCGCACCGCCCTTGTCCACAATCGCGGGGTGGTCCGGAATGCGGGTACACGCTTCGGCAATACGGTTGACAACCGTATCCGAGATGGGGTCGATGGGTGTCATCAACAGCCTCGCCGGTAGACATCGGACAGAAATGCATCCAGAGTTACGTCATTCAGCGGTGGCAGTTGGTCGAGGTGGTGTTGCTCCGGAGCGAGGGTTGAGTCAAATAAACTCACAGCGCGGTCCCAGCTAAGCGTGCCTTTGCTTGGGCTACGTAGATTGCCTCAATCTCCTCAAAGGCTACGACGATCTGCTGTCCTAAGGCTTTGCGCTTGCCACGACCTTCGCTGCGCGAAACAGTTAAAAAATTGATCACCCGTACCGGCGCGCAAATCCCTTTGATATTCATTGCACTCCTCCTCATGAATTATATTTGTCATTATTTTTATTTTTAATATTTTTTCTACTCTGACACCTTTCCATTCATAAAGCAAGGATTTTCTACCGCGCTCAAGCAAAAACTGTTTGGGCCGCAAGTGGGTTGACGCTGAGCCTTGGGCCGATCAACTAAGCGGATGACAAACGGCATTATGCGAGCTTAGCCACACTCAACTAATCTTTACAACTTCTAAGGCTTTTTCTGCCAAATTTGTGGGTAATCCTAAGGGTGGGGGGCGGGGCGGTTAGCGCTTTACCGCAGCATTGAGTGAGTCCGACGGAATGCTAACGTGTTCGGCGATTTGGTCAGTTTTCAGGAATTGGCTGGCGAGAGTCTGTAAATGGATGCCATTTGCAGTCGAACACAAACGCAGCGTTGCTGGCGCATCAGCCGGTGCGCACAACTGCTGTGCCGCTAGCCGCCGAGCGAGTTGCCGGGCAATCGCCTCACCTGTTTCGACCAATCTGAGTTGGTTGCCAGCAATCCGCCGGATGGCTGTCTCAAGAAAGGGAAAATGGGTTGAGCCAAGCACCAGCGTATCGGCACCAGCGGCGAGCATGGGCATGAGGTAGGCTTTAAGTAGAGCCATCACTTCAGCTGAATCTGTATCGCCACGCTCAATCGCCTCAACCAGTCCAGAGCCAGCTTGGCAGATAAAACGGCAATCAGCCGCATAGGCCGTGATTAAGCGCTGGAATTTTTCGCTGCGCAAGGTACTCGCTGTGGCGAGCACGCCGGCTACTCGTGAATTTGAGTAGTGTGCAGCAGGTTTAATGCCGGGCTCGACCCCGATGATTGGAATACTGAACTGCTGGTGCAGTAGGTGGTTGGCCTGTGCTGTTGCCGTATTACAGGCAACGACGAGTGCCTTGACCCCTTGTTGAATGAGCCAAGCACTGATGGCGAGTGTACGTTCGATAATGAATGCGCTATCACGCCCGCCATAAGGGGCATGATGGGAGTCGGCACAATAAATCAAAGATTCCGTTGGTAGTGCCGCATGAATGGCACGTAACACCGATAGGCCGCCGACCCCTGAATCAAATACCCCAATGGGTGCGTAGGCACGGCTAGAGACTGATTCCATCATAAGTTAGAGTGTATTGCTTTGGGCAAAAAGCAAAGAAGCTAATCGCAGTGCGCATGGCAAGCTCGCTGCGATTAGCAAATTAACCTGCAACTGGGCTGATGCTAATTTGCAGATAGTTTTGCAGGCCAAGCTTACCGATCAGCTCAAGTTGAGTTTCAAGCCAGTCGATATGTTCCTCGGTATCGTTCAGGATCGTCACAAAAATCTCACGCGACGCAAAATCCCGTACGGATTCGCAGTAAGCAATTGCCTCTTTGCACGTTGTCTGAGAGATGTATTCAAGTTTCAAATCGCACTGCAAAATTTCTTGCGTGTCCTCACCGATTAATAATTTGTGTAGATCCTGCAAATTGGGCAGCCCATCGAGCATAAAAATACGCTCGATGAGCAGATCGGCATGTTTCATTTCGCCAATCGACTCTTGATATTCATGCTGCCCCAGCTTATCTAAACCCCAATGTTTGTACATTCTGGCGTGCAAGAAATACTGATTGATTGCGGTTAACTCATTTTTGAGTTGAGTGTTGAGATAGTCAATGACTTTTTTATCACCTTGCATAGTGAGGCTCCATTATTTAAGTGGGTGGCTGCCGTTTGACGGAGATACATCCGCATGAGGGCGTGACATGAGCCTATCCACCCAAGCCATTACCCCGGCTGATAGTAAGAAGGAAAGGTGGATGAGGATCTGGGCCATAACGATATGGGTGTCGCGTTGGCCTGCATCAATAAAAGTTTTAAGCAGATGAATTGACGAAATGCTAATCAACGCCATCGATAGCTTCACCTTTAAGACACCAGCATTAACATGATCGAGCCATTCCGGTTCATCCGGATGGTTTTCAAGTCCGAGCTTAGACACAAAAGTCTCATAGCCGCCGATGATCACCATAATTAATAAATTTGAAATCATGACGACATCGATCAAACTTAGTACGGCAAGCATAACCGCAGTCTCGTTAAGAGTGCGCGTATGGCTAACCAGGTGCCAGACCTCAATCAAAAAGAGATATACGTAAACGCCTTGCGCCACAATCAGCCCGAGATACAACGGGAGCTGTAACCAGCGACTGAAAAAAATCAGCGCGGGCAAGGGTTTTAGCGATGGCTTATGAGGAAGCTTATGCGAGTGGTCTTTAGCAGACATGGGTAAGAATGAGCAAGAAACGAATAGATGAGGGCTATAAAAATAACATCATAGCTGAAAGCGTTATTGTACCTCTGATAATTGTCTATTGAATTTTGTTGGGACCTATCATAGATAAGTATCATCGCGGACAAATTTGTAGCGGCTGTTGGCCTTTATCTTTGCTATAATGCTTGGCTTCCGGAGAGATGGATGAGTGGTTTAAGTCGCCCGCCTGGAAAGCGTGTATAGGTTAATAGCCTATCGGGGGTTCGAATCCCCCTCTCTCCGCCAGTTGCCCTCAGTAGTAGTCAAGAAAATCCCCTTAAAATTAACCGAAAAGCCTTGTAAAATAAAGGCTTAACGGGGGATTTATCCCCTCAAGCTCCAATCAAAAACAACGCAACCGATCCCAGATACACAGATGTTTTGTAGGCATCTTGAGTACTTCCCTCTTCAGATGCCTACAAATAGACTCTCTGACGCTAAATGCAAAGCGGTAAAACCTACAGATAAAGCATTCAGAATGGCCTGTTATCGTGCAGCCAGTGAGCGAGCCATTACCACTGGCGGCATTCATCGTAAAGCTGCCAGTGCCTGGGGGTTTTTCGGCCAGCGCACAGAGCAATATGCAGCAATGGCAAAACAAGTTGACGAAATAAATGTCCGGGCTCACGGGCCACAAGAGTATCTGCGTTCAGTAGTTTTACCAGCAAACTCAATGTAGCCATTTTTTGTACGCGCCGTACATTAAAAATGTAATCTGAAAGCAATAGCCATTGAAAAACATTTTTCTTGTTTTTCAATCGCAGTGCCATTAGTATCCATTAAATTTCCGCCACGCTGGTCGATATGGTCGGCCGAAATCAAGCTTCAATATAGCTTTTGCATAATCTTTATCGATCGTGATGGGTGGCGAAATCAGGATATCGGAGTGCACTCGAGTAGCTCGAGTCTGATCTAATTAGTACGAATGAAAATGGGAAACAAACATGTTAAAGAGCATATCTCACTCGGCGTTACCAGAAGCCCTCGCACGGAACCTCGGTGAATTTTATTTAGGTCAAGCTCGCGCTGAGAAGGAAAAGGGACACTTGGATGCAGCGCTGACCCTATACGATCAGTTGAAAGAAACGCTGAAATCGCTTGGGGGCGTAAAAGAAGCTTTGAGGAAAGCGCAAGATCCCCAAACATTAGCCGATGAGACATTGCGCGCGATGATGGCTGATGCCTATTTCGAACGTGGGGAAGTGTTAGAAAGCTTAAATTTATTGACCAAAGCAAGAATCAGCTATATTAAGGCTGAAGCATGGGGGCACGATGGAGCCAAACATCGTGCGGAAGCTTTGGTCCCTCCATCAGAGCATAGTGCTCACTCAAATAAGTCGGCTTCGGCTCCTGCCATATCTACTTCAATATCTGTCGAGGAAAAAAGTGATCTGGTGGATTATCTGTTTGAAAAGGCGCTGTTGACACTGAGTTCCTTAGAAGTGTCGAAGAAACCCAGCCTGTTTTTAGTGTATGCCCATGACAATGATGCTCACGGGGAGGCGAAGGCCTCGACGTCTAAATATTTAATCAATAATTTATCAAAAATCCGAGGGGTGACACTCTATTCGGATCAAACGCCGATCGGGCAAGCGTATGCAAACTCGGATGAAAACCTGAAAGAGGATGGCAAGCTAGAAGACATCTTAACCAATCAGTTCTGTTTGCTGCCCGCTCAGGTGCGGGCGGATGTGAAGCCGGTTGATAAGGTGATTGTGTGTTGTTCTGATGTCTTAGGAAGCTACCTAAAAGGGCAGTCCTATAAAGAGTTTTGTGATGAGCTTAAAAAAGCTTATGACACAGATCGCGAAGCCTACGTCAAAGACAACAATCAAAAGGGTACTCCAGCTTTACGTGAGGTGGTCAGAAAATTTTCCCAAGAGGAAAAATATATGGCGGATTTCCATCATGTGTTGACGGAGATGGCCTTTTTGGAAATACGCGCAGCACATCTGAAAGGTCAGCACGGAATTATTCCGGTTTCGTTAACGCCGAATAGCTATGACTACTGCCTGAAGGATTTTATTGACTCAACGACAGTTCGGATGGAGGACCCTCTGCGCTTTGATTTGCAAGTCAAAAAGGGAGAAGAGGTCTATCTGAATCAAGGTTCACATGGTGTGCTGTTTAAGGTGATAGAGCGGCTGTTAGCGGGCAGCAATGAGGCGAAAACGTTTCTGGACAAGTTTTGGACGGGGCATAGCAATGTTATATCCCGGTTAAAGAGTGATTTAAATTTTGGCAAACTAGAATTTGCGAAGCTCTTAGACGGCATTTTCGATGGTATACGGACAGCGCTGCATAGCCAGCTTGCTTCCACCGTGCAGCAAGAACACGAACAGTTGCAGGTGTTCCGTGCCGACCCTAGGGCCGCGCTGAAAGAACAGTATGCGGCGGCCTTAACGCAAAATGAGGCGTTTCAGGAGACCCTAAAGCTCTATATTGAACCGCGCTGTCGCGCGAGTGTGGATGGGGAGAGCAAAACCTTTGACCTTTTACCCCAAGTTCAAGCGTTTCTAAAAGATAAACAAGTGATTTTGTTGACGGGAGACTCGGGGGCGGGCAAAACCACCTTCAACCGCCGCCTAGAAAAGCACTTATGGGACCACAAAAAAGCAGACGATGCGATCCCGCTGTTTATTTCTCTGCCGAGCATTGATAAGCCTGAGGACGATCTGATTGCCAAAGCGTTAAAGAAAAGAGGCCTGTCAAAATTTCAGATTCAGAAATTAAAGAAAGAAAACCAAAGGTTTATCTTTATTTTGGATGGGTATGATGAGATACGTCAGACGCAAAATCTGTATGTGAGCAATTCCATCAACAAGTCTGACGGCTGGCAGGGTCATATGGTGATCAGTTGTCGTAGCGAATACCTGGGCCAGGACTATCAAAGCCGTTTTCAACCGAATCCGATGCTGCAGGACAAGGACACGGCGTTTCAAGAAGTCGTGGTCGAGCCGTTTTCAGCAGAAGAGAGCGATCAATATCTAGAAAAATATGTGGCGCACAACCCAACGGAATGGACGGCGCAAGCCTACCGAGAAGCTTTCTCCAAACAATCTAATTTAAAAGACTTGATTAGCAACCCATTTTTGCTGCGGGTAGTGCTAGAAGCCTTGCCGCACGCTGAAAAAAAGGGGAAAGGGGTATCTGCGATCCAGTTACGGATGGACCTGTATGATCAGTTCGTTAGACAATGGTTCGAGCGCAACCAGCAGCGCTTAAGCACCCAAAGTTTAACGGAGGCCAAACAAGAGGTATTTAGAGAGTTGTATGACGATGGCTTTGCCCAGCACGGCATCGGCTTTGTGAAAGAGTTAGCGGTGCAACTGTATAAAGAGAATGCAGGTAATCCGATTGTCGAATACTCGTTGTTCAAAGACAAAGGAAGTTGGAAGGATGCTTTTTTCGGTCGAGAAAAAGAAAATCAACTGCTGCGGGAAGCGTGGCCGTTGATCCGAAGTGGCACTGAATACCGTTTTATCCATAAATCGCTGCTGGAATATTTTGTGGCGCAGGCGCTGCTTGAGTCGTTCGATGGGTGTATGGATCGAAGCACTCGCCAGCGTCGAGGTAGCGCTGCTTCAGTCTATAGTTTTGAAGAGCAAGCTGTTGTGCACACTCGAACGCAGCAAGATTTATCGTTAAGCCCAAAGCATTGGATTGGCGACCTTGGCGTTATGCGTTTGTTGACTGATCGCGTTTGGCAAGAGCCTACATTTAAGGAACAACTGTTAGCGATCATCGAGCGCTCTAAAGTCGATAAAACGGTACGCCAAACAGCGGCCAATGCAATGACGATTTTGGTCAGAGCGGGGGTACAGTTTAATGGTGCGGATTTAAAAGGCATCCAGATACCCGGAGCCGATCTGAGTTTTGGGATATTTGATTCAGCGCAGTTGCAAGGGTCGGATTTAAGAAAGGCCACGCTTCGCACGAGTTGGCTACGCAACGCCAATTTCAGCGGCGCGCAGATGGTCGGGGTGCAGTTTGGCGAATGGCCTTATCTGGAGGAAGAGAGCACGGTGAATTCCTGCGCGTATTCACCAGATGGGAAAACCTGCGTGATGGGTCTTCAGAACGGTAAGATCGGCGTGTATGACACCTCCAGTTGGAAAAAAATCTACACCTTAGAAGGACATAAGTCTGATGTTTGGAGCGTCGCGTATTCGCCAACCGGCGAGCAGATCGCCTCGGGGGGTAAGGATAAGACCGTTCGACTGTGGGACGCGGCAAGCGGTACACTGCGCCACACCTTAGAAGGACATAAGTCTGATGTTTGGAGCGTCGCGTATTCGCCGAGTGGCGATGAGATCGCCTCGGGAAGTGATGACGAGACCGTTCGACTGTGGGACGCGGCAAGCGGTGCGCTGCGCCACACCTTAGAAGGGCATGAAGATTATGTTAGGTGCGTCGCGTATTCGCCGAGCGGCGAGCAGATCGCTTCGGGGGGGTATGATGAGACCGTTCGACTGTGGGAAGCGGCAAGCGGTTTGCTGCGCCACACCTTAGAAGGACATGACTCTATTGTTAGGAGCGTCGCGTATTCGCCGAGCGGCGAGCAGATCGCCGCGGCGAGTGATGACCATGCTGTTCGTCTGTGGGAAGTGGCAGGCGGTGTGCTGCGCCACACCTTACAAGGACATGGAAGTTGGATCAGGAGCGTAACCTATTCGCCGAGCGGCGATCAGATCGCTTCGGGGAGTGATGACAAGACTGTTCGACTGTGGGACGCGGCAAGCGGTGTGCTGCGCCATACCTTAAAAGGACATGAAAAGACTGTTTATAGCGTCGCGTATTCGCCGAGCGGCGCTCAGATCGCTTCGGGGAGTGAGGACCAGACTGTTCGTTTGTGGGAAGCGGCAAGCGGTGGGTTGCGCCACACCTTACAGGGACATAAAAAGGCTGTTAATAGTGTCGCGTATTCGCCGAGCGGCGCTCAGATTGCCTCGGGGAGTTGGGACAAGACCGTTCGACTATGGGACGCGGCAAGCGGTTTGCTGCGCCACACCTTACAAGGACATGATGATAGGGTTTTGAGCGTCGTGTATTCGCCAAGCGGCGATCAGATCGCCTCTGGAAGTGATGACCTTACCGTTCGACTGTGGGAAGCGGCAAGCGGCGCGCTGCGCCACACCTTAGAAGGACATGAGGATTCTGTTAGTAGCGTTGCGTATTCGCCGAGCGGCGAGCAGATCGCCTCGGGGAGTTGGGACAAGACCGTTCGTCTGTGGGACGCGGTAAGCGGCGAGTTGCGCCACACCTTAGAGGGACACGACGATTATGTTAGGAGCGTCGCGTATGCACCGAGCGGCGCTCAGATCGCTTCGGGGAGTGATGACAAGACCGTTCGACTGTGGGACGCGGCCAGCGGGGCATTGCGCCATACCTTAGAAGGACATGACTCTGAGGTTTATAGCGTCGCGTATTCGCCGAGCGGCGATGAGATCGCCTCGGGGAGTTGGGACAAGACCGTTCGACTGTGGGACGCGGCCAGCGGGGCGTTGCGCCACACCTTAGAAGGACATGACTCTGAGGTTGATAGCGTCGCGTATTCGCCGAGCGGCGATTACATCGCCTCGGGGAGTAAGGACGAGACCGTGCGTCTATGGGCCGTCGCCTCGGGCCAGTGTCTGGCGGTGATTGAAGGTTTTAGCGGCAGAGTCTACAGTGTTGCCTGGCAACGGGCTGTCGGCGGCAACGATCTGGTGACGGGCAGTGAGGATGAGTTCGTTCGGCAGTGGCAGGTGACAGGAGAGGGCGATGAAGTTCAGGTGCGGCTACGCTGGATGTCACCGCATACCGAACTGACCGTGAAGGGTGCTTTCATAGAGGGCGCAGAAGGCTTAAGCGAAGCAAATCGGGTACTGTTGAGGCAAAGGGGGGCAGTGAGAGAGCCGTTATCGCTGTGAGGTAGGTAAGAAAATTCTGAGCAGATCCTCGGTGTTGACAATTCGTTAGCACCGAGCTCATGCACTTTAAGACGAACAACTGACCTGGAGCGAACTTGCCCAGGCGGGAGGCAGCTGCGCATACGCCTCATACTCTGGCAAGGCATTGAAGGGGCGGCGTAGGACATTCAATAATCGCTCAACTTCAGAGAAATCTTTTTCTTGAGCAAGCTCGATGGCCTGCTCGACTAAATGATTGCGCAAAATATATTGAGGGTTCACGCAGTTCATCGCGCTAGCGCGTTGGCTATCATCGCGGCCTTCATAGACGAGGCGCGCACGGTAGGTTTCTAACCAGGCATGAAAAGCTGTGCAATCAGTAGTAAAAAGAGAGCTTACGCTTGCATCACCACGCGTATCGTGTTGACAAACTTGAGCAAGCCGGCGAAAGGTCAAGGTAAAGTCTGCGCGGTTCTGATGCATTATTTTAAGCAGTTGATCGATTAATGCAGCGTCGCCATCATGCTGGCGCGCTAAGCCTAATTTGGCACACATTCTTGTCTGCAATGCCTGCATGAAGCGAGGCTTGAACTCGCCAAGAACGGTTCTTATTTCCTCCAAAGCATCTTGCTTGCCGCTAGCATTCTGAACTTCTATGCTGATGATTGGTAATAATGCTTGTGCCAGGCAAAATAGGTTCCAATAGGCGATTTCTGGCTGCTTTTGATAAGCATAGCGACCCGTTGTATCTGAATGATTACAGATATGGTCAAAGTCGAAGCCATCGATAAAACCATAAGGGCCATAATCAATGGTTAAACCCAGTATCGACATATTATCGGTGTTCATCACGCCATGGCAAAAGCCAATGGCCTGCCAGTGCGCAATCAGATCTGCCGTGCGCCGCGTGACTGCTTTAAGCAAGGCGAGATAGGGCGTATCGGTGTTGTCGCAATCAGGATAATGGCGCGTAATGATATGTTTGGCGAGCAGTGCAATCAGATCAGGGCGGTTACGTGCATAAAAATGCTCGAAATGGCCAAAGCGCACAAAGCTTGGGGCAATACGGGTGGTAATGGCGGCTGTTTCAACGCACTCACGATGCACGGGTAAATCCGAACCGATGACACACAATGCACGTGTAGTCGGCACACCAAGAGAGTGCATTGCCTCGGAACATAAAAATTCACGAATAGAAGAGCGCAGCACTGCGCGCCCATCGCCCATTCTGGAATAGGGCGTAGGTCCCGCCCCTTTTAATTGAACTTCATAGTGGCTTTGACCACGCTCAATTTCACCCAAGGTCAGCGCACGGCCATCGCCAAGTTGGCCCGCCCAGACACCGAATTGGTGGCCTGCATACACAGTTGCAAAGGGCATTTCTTCAGATGTCTCAGAGCGGGCATTACCGGCGAACCAGGCAACAAAAGCGGGGTCATGTGCAATCTGTGCCTTGCAGCCCAATAGTGCTGCGGCATCTGCTGAAAAGCCAACGAGATAAGGATTAGGAACAGGCGTTGCTGGCAACTTTGTATAAAAATCAGGGCCAAGTGATAGAAAGCTATCTGGCAAAGATTGCTTGAATCTGTCAGCTAAATTAGAAATATCCACGGTCTCAAGAGAAGAGGGAAGGTTGAAAAGTAGCGCAATTGAGTCGCCAACGGTGTGATTAGAGCGCTCTTGAAGAGAATTAAAGGAAATCTCAGCCTTAATCAATCTATCTATGGCTAGATAATAGTCTTTCCCGCGGGGAAGGAAGCGATCTATCTAGGTCGCTGTCAAAAGCACCAATTCCCTTTTGTATGCGAAAGACGATAAAAAAGCAAGGTTTTTGCATGAGGGGAACCTATTAGGGGAACCTTAATCTAGAAGTTGATTGATTTGCTATTCTAGCTCCTCAATTTCATTTATCACCATTGCGAAATCGGGGATTGCACCAAAAATCATTCCAGCCATCGCCTAATAGTCTCGTCTAAGCGCATTGACCATCTGCAGCGGCAATGACGGAAAGGAAGCCTGCGTTCATGCTTGTCCTTCTATTGCCTGGGGCATCGATGCTAATAGTTCTCTTATCCACTGCTGCATCCATGAGGGTACAGTGTGCAAGCCTGTTAACCAGCAAAGGCGAAATCGTGAATTTCTGTTCAAATGCTTCTGCTGATCAGGGATAGTGGGGCACAGCACTTGAAGAGAGGGAGATGGCGGATTACTTGCGTGACAACCCTCTTTTCAGGAAGATTTTTGGGCTAATTTCACTTACGCAACTTCGCGTCGCACGGTTACTTTTAATTTGAAGCAACGCGTCCCTTAAAATCAGTTTGCATATCTGGAAATAGTATCTATTCTTTAAAGAGAAGAATACGTAATAAAGTAAAGCAACTCCTATTGATCAGGAGAGACAGGATGAAAACTAATGCACAGCTCTATGAAAATATTATGGATAAGCTTGATTACGAGCCCAGCGTGGATGCTTCTAAAATAACCATCGCAGCGAAGGGAGAAGTCGTTATCTTAGGTGGTACAGTGGGTAGCCTGTTTGAAAAATATTCTGCAGAACGGGCAATTAGAAGTGTTGCAGGGGTAAAAGCGGTAGCGAACGAATTGCACGTGGAAGTAGACACCCGATATAGAGTGTCAGATGTCGATATTGCGAATGCCGCCGCTAATGCATTGAAATGGAATAGCGCCCTGCCTCAAGAGCGCCCTCAGGTCACCGTCGAGGATGGGCATGTGACATTAACTGGCGAGGTAAATTGGTGGTATCAACGCGAAATCGCTGAAAAGTCTGTCAGAGGGCTTACAGGAGTAAAAAGCCTTAATAATCAAATTAAAATACAACATAAAACCTCACCTCAAAATATTAAAAATTTGATTACCAAGGAATTCCATCGACATGCACAATTGGATGCAGAACGGATCCAGGTTGAAGTTGAGGAAGGCAAAGTAATACTAAAAGGTAAAGTCAATTCATGGTCAGAATTAAGGGAGGCTAAACGAGGTGCCTGGTCAGCACCAGGCGTGACTAGCGTAGAAACTGATCAATTAGTAATCGATTGGCTTGCTTAAATTATCAGGTTTCTAATTTGATGCTGGCTTTGGTATCCGCAGTCTGCAAATGAACTGGAGAACCTAATGATCATGCCATCAATCGATATTCTCGATAATCAGGACTTTTAAAAATACAGCTTGAGGTACCAGGAATAATCCCTGAGACTCTAAAAGTCATCATTGCAGATCATACCTTAACGTTTAAAGGAGAAAAATCTAAATCCCATAAAAACGAAGATCCGAATTATACAGTGCGGGAAATTGGCTATGGAGTTTATCAGCGCACCATACCCTTGCCAGATTCAGTAGACGTGGCACGGGCTAAAGCAACTTTTAAGGATGGCACAATTACGATAGAGATGCCTAAAAAAGCAGAAGCGATGAAACATTATAGAGAACTCAATATTGAGTCAATCTAAATAGTGGTAAAAAATCAATGAAAGTTGCTATCTTTAGTACAAGAAGCTTTGAAAAGCCTTTCCTGGAGGAGGCCAATCAAAGTCATCATCACGAGTTGCATTTTTTAGATACCCGCTTGACAGAGAAAACCGCGAGCATAGCCGTAGCTTATCCTGCGGTGAGCTGTGCAGTCACTGATGTGTTATCGAAAAAGGTATTAGCAGAACTTGCTCAAGGCACAACGCGGATTATCCTGTTACGTTCAGCAGGCTTTAACCATGTGGACCTTGATGCCGCCAGGGCTTTGGCACTTACTGTGTCTCGTGTACCAGCTTATTCACCTTATGCCATAGCCGAATTTGCAGCAGGGCTCATTCTGACATTGAATCGTAAGATCCATCGTGCTTATGCACGGGTGCAGCGGCACAATTTTCTGCTAGATGGATTACTCGGCTTCGATTTATATAACCGTACAGTAGGTATTATCGGCACGGGCAATATTGGTAGCGCATTTGCGAAAATTATGCATGGTTTTGGCTGCCAATTACTGGCGGTAGATCCCATTCCTAATCCGCTTTGCAAACAATTAGGCGTACGCTATACTACAAATATAGAGCTTTATCGTCAAGCTGATATTATTAGTTTGCATTGCCCATTAACTGTGAACTCTTATCATCTGATCAATGAACAAGCTCTATCTCAAATGAAACCTGGGGTAATGTTAATTAATACTGGACGGGGCGCTTTGATAGATACTCGCGCCGTTATCAGTGCATTAAAAAACTATCAAATAGGCTATTTGGGTTTGGATGTTTATGAAAATGAAGAGGTATTATTTTCTCAAAACCTGGCCGATACCATTATTCAAGATGATATATTTGTTCGCTTACAGGCGTTTCCAAATGTTCTAATTACCGCTCACCAGGCTTTCCTCACTCATGAGGCTTTATCCAATATTGCTAAAATCACGTTAGAAAATCTCACCGACTTTGAGCAAAATAAGCCTGTTCCTCATATTAATTGACCAGTTTTGGGTCAGAATTTAATTGAATGTTAGCTAATCTTATTAGCCATTATTTTCCTTACTGATGTTCATAATAATTTCGCTTGGACATTCTAGTATAAATAAAGCGACGGATTTGAAGTAATTTCCCGGGTGACTTTTCCCTAGTAGAGGTAGTGGCCCGGTAGGGACACTTGTTACCGTGCCCTCCCGCACAGTGGGGTCAGGAATTTTGCGCGTGAGCGTGGTCTTACAGAAAACCTAATCCATGCGCTGGTGTGCGCAATTTTAAGGAAGCTGGCCGTGACACTTACGTTGACGATGCGACTTATTAAACTGTGTTTGAGGCGGCCGATGAAGTCACTTGTGATGCGATGGAACTGGCTTATTTAACGGGTCAACGCCCGGCAGATCTGCTCAAACTGGCACGGACTGATATTTGCGACGGGGCGATTAGGTTACAACAGAACAAAACGAATAAGCGGCTACGTATTGCAATTGAAGGCCAATTGGCTCAATTGATTGGTCGGCGGCTGACTAAGAGAACTGCAAAGCCGGGCAAAGTACGGTCACTGGCACTGGTATGCAACGAAAAAGGGGAAGCATTGGCTGCTCTAGCGTTGCGCTCGCGGTTTGACAAAGCACGTAAAAAGCTGCGCAAGCTGCATGAGAACGAGGGCAGCATGATTTAGTTTCTGCTATTGATGCTTTCCAATTCCGCGATTTACGAGCCAAAGCAGGCACGGATAAGGAAGAAAAAGAGGGTATGGCGGCGGCTAAAAATCAACTCGGACATGCTGACGAAAAAGATGACTCAACGGTATGTCCGGCACCGCAGAGGTAAGCTGGTTACGCCGACCAAATAATTAGGAATTGCGGAACAAAATAGATAAGGCTTACATTGCTGTAAGCCTTATGGTACTTGGTAGGCCGTGCGGGGTTCGAACCTGCGACCAACGGATTAAAAGACCTGTGGTATTTATATAGATGAAAAAGAAAGTGTAGTAAATTCAATGACTTGCAGCAATAGCCCTCCTTTAAACAGCTGCACTTTCACATCTATTTTCAACATTTCGCATGTACTTTGGTCATGTTTTGACCATAGTATATTAGCCCCACTTTGTGGATGGGTGAAATGTCGCACGGTATCGTCACGTTGTCTGGCGACATCGCAAACTGCTGCCTCTCGGTAGGCGAGCTGAATTTTCCCTCATTTGTCTTAGACTATGGCATCCCAATCACGCTTACCATCAGGCCATGCGCTACCATAAAGGGTGCGGAACTCGAACCCGCGGCATAGGGGAATACGGGGGATGTTAGGGATTTAATGCCTTGATTTTACGGGGCTTCACACCCTTACAGTTCCCTGGTTTCCCCTCATTTGTCCCAAGATTTGCCCCAAGCTATGGCGCTTCCCACATTCCGCTACCCTGCCTTCAAAAAACAGGATTTTTAACCTGTTGATATATAAGAACTTTTATCTTTTTTCTGAAATTCTTTCTAAGTCACTTTGAAGTCCTTGCGGCCAGCGAACTGTTTATTGCACTCCTAACAGCTCGATCCCTGCGTTGGGTCCTACCTGCTGCTACTTCCTTCTTTTTTAATAGAAATATAACCTGTTGATATACAAAGGTTTTTTATTTATTGAAAAATAAGAAGGGGTAGCGGAATGTAGGGTTTAGAAGAGGGAGAGACCATATCATTAATCCGGATATGCTCATCCTTGGCCTTAGCGAGCAAGGGGCTTCATGCGGACGCCATGAATTCATGGGGGGGGGGGGGGGGGGGGATTTTGTATAGGCTGACCTAAACACATGAGAAAATAAATGCTATTATTTCTTTAAGAAGCTCGCCCACATTTTAGTTCGTAAGATTTTAGGACGTTTTTTCCGAAAGACGCTTGAACAAAAGGCAAAGAGATGGACGTTAAATGGCTTGTAATTGCTAATGCGCGTAAAGCCAAAGTGTATTCGTTTGTGTATTTGAACAGGGGTTTGAAGCTGGTCACCGAGATGGATCATCCTGAAAACACTCTGAAAGAGCATGACGTGGTCACAGACAGACACGGTCGTTATCAAGCGCAAGGGGGCTTATCAGGAGGCGTTTATGGAGAGGACTATTCGGCGAAAGAAACGAATCTCGAAAAAACTGCGAAAGAACTGATGGCATGGCTGGATAAAGCGAGAATGGCTCATAAATATACGGCTTTGATAATGGCCGCACCGCCTCATTATATGGGGCTTTTAAAGAAAAACATGAGCAAGCCTTTGGAAGCCTTATTGCACCGTACGGTCTCCAAAGATTTGGTCAGGGTGCCAGAGCATAAATTAAGTGAAGCTGTAGCTCAGGAATTCGCTCATTTCTGATGGGTTGGCCTAGCCTTGGGGTAATATGCACATAGTGAAAGTGTATCCGAATCAAACCTAGTGCTGTTTAAGTTGATCGAGCGACTTTTAGTAAGCAGTGATGAGGCGAAAACGTCTCTAAATAGGTCTTGACCGGCGCTTTACAGGTTTAAGATGAGGACGTCAGGGAGGCGGCTCAGGCTACGCTGTGAGAGGCTATTCGATTAATGGACTACTGATGTCGTGGAAAGGCCCTTTCAAAATCCAGAAATAAGTCTATTGATGGGATTTTGGGTTACTATAAGGATCTATGAGCAGGTAAATTTATTATAAAAGGACCGCAAAAAAACCTTTCAAGAAACAGTATCTTCTCAATAACCCGGGGCGAACGCCGGCAAACTGCTCAAGCAGAGGCTGCGATGGATTGTTCGACAAGGTGCGGCAGAAGTAGAATTTGATCGCTGCACGAAATGCGGTCGGTGAGGTAATCCCAGAACGAGATGCCCAGCTTGCGACAGGTCTTCTTCAGGGTGGAGAAAGTATCGCGACATTGCCGACCGAGCTCGCTTCGCGTGCCACCACTGATCTTTTGCTTTTTCACGTGATCGCGAATGTCGCGTTCACTGTCGTTGGTGTGGAGTGGAACCTCAGGGCGTTCTAACACCAGTAGTAACTCGGATTTATTTTGGTGAATCCGCCTGAGCAGACGATTGAGTGTTGCGTAGCGGGTCTTCTGGGTGAAGATCGTATCAAAGCGCGCCGCCAGTGTTTTTTTGTCTGTAGCCGTGGGCTGCAGCTTGTATGCTTTCAGATCGGCATAGAGCGTCCAGATCTCGTCACGCACCCGGGCGATGTCCTCTCGATGTTGATCATTGAGCGGTAGCATCTTATGTACCAATCTTTCTGCATGGACCCAACATAATCCGTGAATCAGCACGTTGAACTGCCCTGCATCATCGCTGATGATGGCCAGATCTGGGGAGACGCCACGCTGCTTCAGACTACCCAGCAGTGCGCCCTCGGTAGCAATGTTGCGGTGGCGCGGAGCGTCCATCCCCAAACAATCCAGGTGGTGCTGCCACGCTCCCTGGTCAGCGAAGCTTGTGCTCTCGTGTTGCCGCAGCGCGTCCAGGAACACTTGCGAGAGCCCCTGCTTTTTCATGTACGCGAGCGCGTCTTCGTTGATCTGGTAATCGCCATGGCCCGCACGCAATAATGCCAGGAAATTGATCCGGCTCTTCGAGTCCGTGCTTTTGAACCACGCGAAATGCGGGTTACCAATGTGGGTGACGTAGCCGCTCCGGCCTCGATGCCGCGTGCCGGTATCATCAACCGTTACATACGCCGAGAGCGCCAAGCCGGTCGATAACAGCCCGTCTTTTTCCGCATGAAACTGCTCTTTGCCTTCTTGCAACAGCGTGTTTACCTGCCCCACTGAGATCTCGATGCCCCATTCCCGCAGTTGCTCGCATAGCAGCGGCTGCGTGACGTGACAATGGTAGTGCTGGTAGAGCACATAGCTCACCAGAGCCGGGCCAAAATGGCCACCGCCGACTGATTTGGGAAGCTGCCCGATCAGAGTCTGGCCGTCTGGCGTTTGCCAGCGTGCCAGTCGATACCGCGTGTTGCGTGATTCGATTGTCAACTCTTGCACTACGAAATCACGATAGCCCTTGAATCGGGAACCTGGCGGAATCGGCTCGGCCGGTTCGATGATTGTGTCACGATCAATCTTCAGTTGCGCCGTCTTGTGCTTCTTCGCTGATCCGGGCCGTTTGGCCGCTTCCTCATTCTGCGTTTGATCTGGTTTGGCAGGCTTGCCAGCATCCTCGTTCATGCGGCTTGGCTTGAACGTCGGACGCTTCTTTTCCCCCTGGAGCACCGCGACTTCGTCTTTCAGATGCCCTATGTCCTCCAGCAATTGATGGATGATTTCGACCAGTCCGTCACTCCATGCGAACACCTTCATGACCGCCGGCGTCCGATCGACTTCGGCGACATACGGTGCTGAGAGTTTCTTCAGCATGGCGCTTCTCACGCTACGTACCCCTGGCTTTTTTGAGTCGGGCGGCCTTCTGTTTCAATTGCTCAACCTCTTGCTGCAAGCCATTAGCTACTTCTACGAGTTGCTCGATCCACGCCCGCAACTCCTGATCCTGCGGCCCGAGGTCCTCTCGTGCAATGTCGGGTAGTGTAAATTTTGGAGGGAGGGTCATAAATGTGGCAGAAATGATGTCGGCGTGATGAACGTTAACATCACCCTCTACCGTTTACAAGCGAAATTCGTTACGTCGCGCGAGCACGCTGCTCCGCCGATCTTGACCAAGCGAGCCGGCCAAACAGCGCAGCGTTGTGCGATGGTTGCCCCGGGTTATTGAGAAGATACTCCTGTTTTTTGAAGGCAGGGTAGCGGAATGTGGGGCGCTTGATTACGCTCGCTGATAACGAGCGTTTTCTGGTCGTGCTGTGCACACGCAGCCTTGGAGCGTGCTGAACTTTTCATCTCTTGTCGGTCATCAGCAGCAACGTTGAAAATGCGTTTCGCAGTCGCCGGGTTGAGGTCTGCGTGGGCGTGCGGGTAATGCTGGCAGCATAATCCGTTTGGCTAAGGGATACGCTAATCGGGGGCAAGGTCACACCGTCATTGCCTTGATTGGCTTAGCTATCGCGCTGATGATTTTTGATGCGCGATAGCATGGGTACTTAAAAAAGGAGGAACGATCCAAATACACGACGCTTATCCGGTTTTAGGCAAAATTGAGATTAGATGAGCTGGATCGACTATTCGCTTGGGCAGGGAGCATGACCGTCGGTACGTCTACTCTTTCTGTCAGCAATGGCGGTGATTGCTGCTCTATAGTCTCACTCGGTTCTCCTATTGCACCGCGTTGCTTGAGTAGCTGCGTATTCCTTGGGCTCAGTCCGATAACGTCCTGAATGCACATATCAGGCGCTGTCAATGTGGTTTGCATCGAGGTCCAGTTTAACGTGACGCGACACGTTTCACCTTCCCGATGGACGTGCCACAGGCGCACGGTTTTGTCATCACTTCCGGTCGCCAGCCAATCCCCTTCATCGCTTGTGTACCAAGCAACAGAACTGACCTTTCCATTAAACCCTTGAATTACGGCCAAGCATTTACCTGAGGTAATCGACCACAGTCGCACCGTCTTGTCCTCACTGCCTGAAGCCAGCATTTGCCCATCGGGCGAAAACACCACGCTATTCACCGAGCGGATATGCCCTTTAAAGGTGTGTATCGGTTTTTTCTCGGCGATTGACCACAGCCGCACCATCTTGTCCACACTGCCTGAAGCCAGCGTTTGCCCATCGGGCGAAAACACTACGCTATTCACCCCGTTGGTATGCCCGTCGAAGGTGGCTAGCGGCTTTTTCTTGGCGATCGACCACAGCCGCACCGTCTTGTCCGTACTGCCTGACGCCAGCGTTTTCCCATCGGGCAAAAACACCACGCTTGTCACTCCGTTGGTATGCCCGTCGAAGGCGGCTAGCGGCTTTTTCTCGGCGATCGACCACAGCCGCACCGCCTTGTCCGAACTGCCTGAAGCCAGCGTTTTCCCATCGGGCGAAAACACCACGCTCCTCACCCAGTGAGTATGCCCGTCGAAGGTGGCTAGCGGCTTTTTCTCGGCAACCGACCACAGCCGCACCGTCTTGTCTACACTGCCTGACGCCAACGTTTGCCCATCGGGCGAAAACACCACGCTTGTCACATCGTTGGTATGCCCGTCGAAGGTGGCTAGCGGCTTTTTCTCGGCGATCGACCACAGCCGCATCGTATTGTCACGACTGCCTGAAGCCAGCGTTTGCCCATCGGGCGAAAACGCCACGCTCCTCACCCAGTGAGTATGCCCGTCGAAGGTGGCTAGCGGCTTTTTCTTGGCGATCGACCACAGCCGCACCGCCTTGTCCTCACTGCCTGAAGCCAGCGTTTGCCCATCGGGCGAAAACACCACGCTATTCACCCAGTTGGTATGCCCGTCGAAGGTGGCTAGCGGTTTTTTCTCGGCGATCGACCACAGTCGCACCGTATTGTCATAACTGCCTGAAGCCAGCGTTTGCCCATCGGGCGAAAACACCACGCTATTCACATAGTGGGTATGCCCGTTGAAGGTGTGGAGCGGCTTTTTCTCGGCGATCGACCACAGCCGCACCGCCCTGTCCGCACTGCCTGAAGCCAGCGTTTGCCCATCGGGCGAAAACACCACGCTTGTTACATCGGAGAAATGCCCTTTGAAGGTGAGTAGCGGCTTTTTCCCGTCGATCGACCACAGCCGCATCATCTTGTCACGACTGCCTGAAGCCAGCGTTTGCCCATCGGGCGAAAACACCACGCTTGTTACATCGTTGGTATGCCCGTCGAAGGTGGCTAGCGGCTTTTTCTCGGCGATCGACCACAGCCGCACCGTCTGGTCCGTACTGCCTGAAGCCAGCGTTTGCCCATCGGGCGAAAACACCACGCTATTCACCGAGCGGATATGCCCTTTAAAGGTGTGTATCGGTTTTTTCTCGGCGATCGACCACAGCCGCACCGTCTTGTCCCTACTGCCTGAAGCCAGCGTTTGCCCATCGGGCGAAAACACCACGCTAGTCACCAGACTGGTATGCCCGTCGAAGGTGTGCAGAGGGATTAACGTCTGAGCGTCATACAGCGCAATCTTTCTCCCATTTGTCGCGGCCGCCAGGTAGCGCCCATCGGGCGAATAGCAGCAAGCCTGAACCTCGCTTTCCAACTGCAAACTCGGTAATTCCCCGAACTGTACCCCTGCCATGCGCGCGCCGGTGAAGTCTGTCTTGCGCAGCCATGCGCCCGTTAAATTCACCTGGCTAAGATTTGCCCCTCGCAGTCGAACCGAATCGAAGACGCCATAACTGAGATCAGCCCCTGGAATTTGTATATTGGCTAAATCGGTTCCCGAAAACGGCACCCTCGCTCTCACCAACACTGTAATCGCATTCGCCGCGGCCTGCTTAAATCCGGCATCTGTCTTACTGCGCTCCATCACAGCTAAAAGCTGATCCTTAAACGAAGTCGTTTGTTGGACCCGTTCCGATAAAAACTCCACTATCGCTGGGTCACCGACAAAATTGAGCGTATTGAACCAGGCATCCGATGCCAGTTTGAGCGGCTCATCGAGCTCTTCCCACAACGTCCGCGCAACAAAATAATCACGCAAGGATTTATGGAGAAATCGAGCGCTTTTATCACCATGCTGGTCGTTACCTTGGATAATCAGCGGTGCATTGATGAGTTTGAGCGTGATGTCGATCGCTTTATTCCCCAACAAGTGTGCGCGCCAATCTGGCTGAACTTGTCGTTTGCTTTTAGATAAAGAGGTTATCTCGCGATAGCGGCTAATGACTTCTCCCGCCTGATACATTTGCATCGCCAGCTCTTGACTAAAATCCATCAGGTGCGCATCAAACCCTTCCCGCTCTAAACGCTTAAATTCTTTTGTTTCTTCTGCATCCAGTTGAATGTGGGCCAACCGTTGTTGGGAGCGCGCAGCCCAACTCTTCACAAACTGCGCATACAGTGATAGGCGAGTTAAACGGGATCCTTGCAAATCGGCTGCACTTAAATTTGGCAACTCACTGACCGCCATTTTGAGTAAAAAGGGATTACTCACGAGCGCTTGTAAATTCGGCTCTTTGAAGGCGCTTTTATAGTCTGCTGCAGACCACAGGGCATGAGGGTGATTGCCGCTATATTGCTCGACATAACGTTCTATCGCTTCTTTTGAAAAAGGTGCCATCCGACATTTTTGGAGCAAGCTAGGCGCACCCGGCGGATGAAATTTGTATTCATAATTCGACCCTAAATATTCAGGGCGGCTACTGATGATGATTTTGACGTGTTTAAAACGCGCTAACTCATTGTCTTGGTAGAGGTCCCGATGGCGATGCTCGATTTCATCAAACCCATCTAAAATTAATACAAAACGATGTTGGGTTTGCAATGTGTGAATCTGTTCTTCAGAAAAGCCTTGTTGTTTGAAGAACGTGTTCACGAGGTTAGGGGAAGTGGTGGGTAAGCTGGATAACGTAATAAAGACCGGAATCGCCTGCTCTTCAGGGCGATCGGCTTGCATATACGTTTGCCACAGATGGCGTACGACGTGGCGGTTTAACGTGGATTTACCGGCTCCGGCTTCGCCTAGCAACAGCAGAGATTTTTTATCTGACGCCAAGAACTCTTGGATTTTTTCCGCTAAATCAAAGCGGGTGTCATCATGCAAACCCATCCCTTCAGGCGGCACATAATTGGCGAGCGCATCTTTGATCTCTTTATCTTGTTCTAACCTGCCTAAATAATCGGTGCGTAACTTCTCAATATGCTGCGCTAAGGTAGTAAATAACTTCTGGGCTAAAGATTTGTCTAACTTACGGCGTGCCTTTTGTAAGAGTTGTATGCTGAGGTTGTCTCTACTCAGTGCATGCCAATCGGAAGAGAAATCGATATCCTTTAGACCCTGTGTGGTATTAGCCCGTTTGTCTAGCCGTGCTAAGCTCGCCTGCGCCATGTGTTGAACGCGCTTAATATCGGCTTGAGCGGTGGAGGGCTTACCTAACTCCTTCCCTAGCCACCATTGCGCTGTGTTTTTTTCTTCCAAACTCTTCAGAAACAGAATCGCTTGCGCTTGAATCTTCTGATCTTCTTCGACACAAACGATACGCTCTAGCCGCTGGCATACCCCTTGCAAAAAATAAATGTGCTGACGATAGGCGCTGCGGCGAACAAATTGCTCGAATTTCTCCCATTCTTGGGTTTCGATCAACATATCCAAGCATTGCAGTGCGGTATACCAGCCTTTTTGGTGCGTGCGATCTTCATAGCTGGTTTTCACTTCTTCGAATGAAGCCAGCATCTCTTCGGCATTTTTGACCGCCTCTTTTAATCCTCCCGTTGCCCCGACGGTATTGGCTATCTCCTTCGCCCCATCAAACGCTGTTTCAAAGCGATCAAAGCTCTCTAATAATTTATCGACATCACAATTTTTGATTGCACTGGCTAAGCTCAGCACGCCTTTGCTCGCGGCAAAAAGACAACGGAGTACTGCTTCACCTGTGCTCTCGTCATTCGGAATATAAGCTAAGGCTTCACGGGCATAACGAATCTGCCAGGCGAGATCAATATCTTTAAGTGGGTTCAGTTGCTCGTCATCGCGTAGCAGATCGGCTAATGGTTGTTGCAACTCCTTTCGACTGATGCCAGCCACCCCAGCTTGTACCATCGCATCGAGTAATTGCGAGATGGCTTCGATCAGTTCTTTAACGGGCGCTGGGTCGCCCTTATGCACTTTATCAAGACGGATTAATAGTGCGCTTAACAGGCTCGTCCACGTATCGGCGCGCACGCCACCTTCTTTTTTGAGTAAGGGGGCAGGACAGTTACGTACCATCACCGCTAAGCCTTGCACGGCTGCACTATTGAGCGGCGCATAGAGCGTTGGGTTGAGTGCCTGTGTGGCATGCGTAATAAGTAAGTGGTATATCCCCACCTGCGGAATCACAGCCAATTCAGCGGCTTCATGCATGCAGATTAAATCTTTCCCTTTTCGATCACCAAAACATTCTGTTACTTCACGCGCGAGTGCAGACAGTCGCGCGCGTTGAGCCGTATCCCCATTTGTTTGTTGCAGGCACCAAGCAAGGTGCCGCGTATGTTGAATTTGATTGGGGTCGACAAGCTGATAGTCTTCCGTCTTTGGAGCAGGTGACGAGAATGGGGTAAAGAAGGCGTCAGGCAAACCGGTTGCCAGCAAGGGTGCAGGTAATACCGCAGAAGGTCGGAGCGTGGGCCTTCTTTGTATTGGAGAGCGAGGTAATTGATCGAGAAGGGTATCGATTTCGTCTCGTTTGGCCGCGTCAGGAGAATACGCTTTCGCTTTATCGAAACTGATGCGTACTTCTTCTATCGTAAAAGACTGGTTTAATTGCAACACCTGCGCGCGCGTGATATGAACTTCAGTTAATAAGCGTTTTGCCTCAAGAATCTTTGGGTCACTTGGAGGAATTGTTTTTAAGGCGGCTTTCGCTTTAATGAGATAGTTCAGCGCTTGATCTTTTTCTGCGTTAGCTTGGCAGTCTTGTGCCTGCTTAAAATAAGTCTGAGCGCGATCCATCGCCTCCGCTTTTGGCCGATAAGTTTCCGCCATCTTTGCTGTGATCCTTGAGAGCATTTTGTCCCTTCTTCACCTTATTTTTAATCCGTGCACTTGCCTGAAACAAACGACGAGAAGCCCGTCAAATAAGCTTCTCACCGTTAAGAATTAAGCACTATACCGCTAATATGAGCGACACACCATAAATGAGCGACACACCATAAAAACAAAGAAAGTCCACTGCAACGAGTTTTATGCCGCTCTTACGAGCAGGCTACGTTGTCCCAGTGGTACGTATTTGAGCGGCCTTCACGCGACGGCAAGACGCGCAAGATCGGGCAGGTAGATGCGCGCTGCTTCAAGCTGGTCTGTGCGGTCGTGGGTATCGTGGACTTTCATTTCCACGACCTGCGTCACACCTGGGCAAGTTGGCACGTTCAGAGTGGTACGCCGTTAATGGTACTAAAAGAATTGGGCGGATGGGAGACGCTGGAAATGGTGCAGCGGTACGCACACCTAGCGCCATCGCACCTCGCACACCACGCTGAAACGGTCACGTTTTGGTCACAGCGCGAGCAGAAAAAACAAACGCTGCTGATGGAAGCGGCGTAAGCCTTTGATTTTAAAGAGTATTTGTGGTAGGTCGTGCGGGGTTCGAACCTGCGACCAACAAATTAAAAGTCCTGTTGTCTGTAGATAGATGAAAAAGAAAGTGTAGTAAATTCAATGACTTGCAGCAATAGCCCTCCTTTAAACAGCTGCACTTTCACATCTATTTTCAACATTTCGCATGTACTTTGGTCATGTTTTGGTCATAGTATATTAGCCCCACTTTGTGGATGGGTGAAATGTCGCACGGTATCGTCACGTCGTCTGGCGACATCGCAAACTGCTGCCTCTCGGTAGGCGAGTTGAATCTTCCCTCATTTGTCTTAGACTATAGCGTCCCAATCACGCTTACCATCAGGCCATGCGCTACCATAGACGGGTGCGGAACTTGAACCTGCACCCACCCTATAAAATACAAGCGCAGTAATCGGCCTTTCGGCCGAAAGGCGTGGTAAAGAAACAAAATAGCCTCAGTTTATTTTTTTGATTCCGAAATAGACGAAAAATAATCCTTATTTATCAACAACTTAAATTTGTTTCTTGAAAGGGTTTTCGAGCATATGCTGGCAAAATGTTGTCACTCTTAAAACAGTTCATAAATTTAAAGTTGACTCGTCAATCAATGGGAACTTGCAACCCTCTGGCTAACTTTAGAGGGTTGCGCATACGTAGTCATTTTTTGCAGGCAGTAATAAATAGTCCATGTCAGCCAGCCATTGATGATTGCCTCAGGCCAAATGAGAGAATAAGCCCCGCTCACTCGCCGAAGGGGCTGACCTTGTTGGCGCTTCAGCGGCTGAACTGGAGGGCGCGGTAGAGAGAGTATCCAACGTTCTACGCTTTGCCAGCAGCTTGAATTTCGAGGCCGCTGATGCCATACCGCTTAGTTGCTTAGTTGCCTGGTGGAAGCGTAAAGCCGGTTCACCCACTGCACCACGCTGCTCTAAGAGCTTCTTATTCACTAGGCTTAAGCCTTGTACGTCCTGGATAGAGGCATCCGTTACGACAAGCCCTTCATGCGACGAGCTCCAGCACAGACGCACCTGAACTTGATCCTCTTTTTCTATAACCTGCCATACGCGAACGGACTTATCGTAACTGCCCGTCACCAGATAGGTACCGCTGGAGGTGGCTTTCCAGGCAATACTAGTGACTGCTCCATGAAAACCTCGAATGACTGCCCGGCACTGCCCCGTGTGCGCGTCCCACAGACGCACCGTATGGTCATAACTGCCAGAGGCGATCTGCTGACCGTTGGGCGAATACGTCACGCTCATAACAAGGGAGGTATGGCCGCGTAAGGTCGGACCGGGCTGCCCCGAGTGCGCGTCCCACAGACGCACCGTATGGTCCCTACTGCCGGAGGCGATCTGTTCACCGCTGGGCGAATACGTGACGCTCCAAACAGGGGCGGTATGGCCTTGTAAGGTGGGACCGGGCTGCCCCGAGTGCGCGTCCCACAGACGCACCGTCTGGTCATTACTGCCAGAGGCGATCTGCTGACCGCTGGGCGAATACGTGACGCTCCAAACAGGGGCGGTATGGCCCAGTAAGGTGGGGCCGGGCTGCCCCGTGTGCGCGTTCCACAGACGCACCGTACGGTCCTCACTGCCGGAGGCGATTTGCTCACCGCTGGGCGAATACGCCACGCTAGTAACAGCGCGGGTATGACCTTGTAAGGTGGAACTGGGCTGCCCCGAGTGCGCGTCCCACAGACGCACCGTCTGGTCATCACTGCCGGAGGCGATCTGCTGACCGCTGGGTGAATACGTGACGCTCATAACATCGTCGGTATGGCCTTGTAAGGTAGGACCGGGCTGCCCCGTGCGCGTGTCCCACAGACGCACCGTCTGGTCCCCACTGCTGGAGGCGATCTGCTGACCGCTCGGCGAATACGTCACACTCATAACAGAGGCGGTATGGCCTTGTAAGTTAGGACCGGACTGCCCCGAGTGCGCGTCCCACAGACGCACCATAGCGTCCCCACTGCCGGAGGCGATCTGCTGACCGCTGGGCGAATACGTCACGCTACTAATAGCGAGGGTATGGCCTTGTAAGGTGGGACCGGGCTGCCCCGAGTGCGCGTCCCACAGACGCACCGTAGCGTCCTGACTGCCGGAGGCGATCTGCTGACCGTTGGGCGAATACGTCACGCTAATAACAGCCAAGGCATGACCTCGTAAGGTGAGACCGGGCTGCCCCGTGTGTGCGTCCCACAGACGCACCGTCTTGTCCTGACTGCCGGAGGCGATCTGCTTCCCGCTGGGCGAATACGTCACGCTCCGAACAGCGGCGATATGGCCTTGTAAGATGGGACCGGGCTGCCCCGAGTGCGCGTCCCACAGACGCACCGTCTGGTCCCTACTGCCGGAGGCGATCTGCTCACCGCTGGGCGAATACGTGACGCTCGAAACGACGTCGGTATGGCCTTGTAAGGTGCAGGTGAGCTGCCCCGTGTGTGCGTCCCACAGACGCACCGCCTTGTCATCACTGCCGGAGGCGATCTGCTCACCGCTGGGCGAATACGTCACGCTAGTAACAGATTTGATATGGCTTTGTAGAGTGTGGCCGGGCTGACCTGTGCGCGCGTCCCACAGACGCACCGTCTTGTCCTTACTGCCAGAGGCGATCTGCTCACCGCTGGGCGAATACGTCACGCTAAGAACAGCGGCGGTATGGCCTTGTAAGGTGTGCATTTTTTCCCAGTTCAACGCGTCATATACGTTGATTGTGCCGTTTCTAAGCCCTATCGCACAGGTTTTCCCATCCGGGGAATACGCGCAGGAATACACTTCGCTCTTTTCTTGGAGAAACGGCCATTCGCCAAACTGTACCCCGGCCATCTGCGCGCCACTTAAATTAGCCTGGTGTAACCACGTATTGTGCAGGCGGACCTTTCTTAAATCGGCTCCCTGCAACTGCGCCGAATCAAATACCCCCTGAGTCAGATCGGCTCCTGGAATCTGGATGCCTTTTAAATCCGTGCCCTTAAACGTTACTCCCGCTTTGACCAAGACCGTCATCGCATTGGCCGCGGCTTGGCGCACGGCTTTGTCCGTTTTCGAGCGTTCAATGACCGCGAGCAGCTGTTGCTTGAAAAGCGGTGCCTGTTCGACGCGCTCTGCGAGAAATTGCATAATCGAGGGCTCCCCAACCAAATTCCGTCGCGCTAAAAGCGAGTCAAGCACAGGTTGCTCCACCGCCACGGCCGTTTCTTTCAACCCCTCTTGGTTTTCAAAACTAAAGATAGAGCTGACGCTTCCTCGACGCGTCTGGATCGGCATGCGCTCCACACTTTGCTCTGCGTCCTGCGGTTCAAATATCGCTCGGGCCACTCCATATTCCAGCAGCGATTTATGGATAAACCGGTATTGATTGCCACTGCGATGGAGCGGACTGGCTTCAAGCAAGAGCTGTTTCATATCGCCTTCGCCAAAAAATGCTTCTTTCCACGTCTCTTGATCTCTAAAGTGCACATATTCAACTACGGGGTTACCGGCTTGCTGTTCATACATCGCCGCGGCCAAATTCGTTAAAAAAGCAATGCCATTTTGTGCAAAGCTCTCATTCGCCAATCGCCCAAAGGCCTTCTTTTCTTGATCTGATAAATTTTTCTCCGCCAGGCGTTTCTTGCCACGCTCCAGCCATTGCGTCACAAATTGATCATAGAGGGCAACCCGCGTGATTTGGGCCGTAGAGAGGGCTTGCCCGGGATTCACCAAGCGTGGCAGCACCTCCAAAGCTAAGGTTAAAAGAAAAGGATTGCGCACCAACTCTTTTAAGTGGGGAATTTGCTCAAGCGCTTGCTGGTAGTCCGTTTCTTGCCAGACCGGTTTGTTCACTCGTACATAGTCTGTAATGTACGCGTGCATCTTTGCCATAGAAAACGGCGCAATCACGGCCTCCTGAAATAACTGTGACTCGGCATGATGATTGCGGTCTGTCGGCTGAAAGCGATATCTATAATCGGCGCCGAGATATTCGCTACGGCAGCTAATGACCATCTGCGCACGCCATTGTCCAGGCTGATTGAGGCGGTTACTCATATACAGATTATGCGTTTGCTGACTTTCGTCGTACCCGTCACCAATCAGGATAAATTCACGCTGCGCCTTTAACTCTCTAATCTGCGGATCGGTAAACCCTTCCTTACGTAATTGCTTCGTGACGAGATCCTGTTCGGGCTTGTCAATCGCGGGCAAGCTGATAAAGAGGGGAATGCGACCTCCTTTTTGGTAGCTTTTCCATAAATGGGCCTCCAGCACTCTATTAAAGGTCGATTTACCCGCGCCGGAATCGCCTAAGAGCAATAACACCTTTTGATCACTACGCAGAAAATCATTGACCCTCTCCGTGAGATCAAACAGCGCCTCATCGGGGGCTTGTAGGTTGGGTTTGCCTTGCGGGGAAATATAAACGGCTTCGCCTCCTTGTTTGAGTCGTCGGCGTTTGAGGTCGCGTAAATCGGTTTCGACATCTGGTTTATTTTGAACTCGATCCAGTAAGGTCGAAGAAACAGTCAGGGGTACCCGCACGTTCAAAGGATAGGGGCTGGGCCCTTCATTTAGGCACGTGGTATAGAGCATGTGTTTATCGGTCTCCCCACTTTTTTCTAGCGCTTGCAGGAGGGTTTGGGCCGCCTGCGCACTGATAGGGGTGTTCGCTAAGTGCATTAAGATTTTAAGGATCCATTGCTTCACCTGAGCTTGCTGGCCCCAGCTGGCCTCGTTTGTATAGAGCTCCCTTAAAAAGGTGAGCGCGCTGTGGCGTGTGGCGGAATCCCACGCGGGATGGGCAGCCAGTTGACCTAAGCGTTCGCACAGCCCCCATTGAAAGGCCGGATCGCGTCGGCAAGAGGCCTCGCATGCCAGTTGTTTGAAATCAGCCAGTTGACCGTTCTCAAGCAATGTATCTGCTCCCCGCAGCGCGGGATACCAGGCACTTTTGCGGGTAAAGCTAAGCCCTTCTTGGAGGGACTCAAGGAGGCTCTGCCCGCTCTCGGTAATGGAAAGTACGCCTTTATACCCGTCCGAAAGCGCTTTAATGACCTCAGTGGCTCCCGCTAATCCCTCTTGAATATGTCCCAGCCCTTCGATAAATTCATTTACATTTAAGCCTTTGACGGCACTCACTAACCCCGAGACCCCCTCAATCACTTTTCCAGTGCGTCGCAGCACCGCTTGCCAGAGAGTTTCATTATCCGGCACATACTGCAAAGCTTGGAACGCGTAGGCGGCTTGATACACCAGATACGGGTCCGCACTCTGCTGCAACCCGGCTAGATACGCAGAAAGCGGTGCATGGAGGCGTTCGCGGTGTAAGCCTGTGACCCGGCTATCGGCCATCGCATCTAGCACCTGCGCTACCGTGCGCGTTAATTGGTAAATATTCTGCGTAGATTGCCCATGGGTGTCTTTGAGACGTGTGCCTAACAGTTCCAATATCTTGACCAGATCATCAGCTTCTACATCACCGGGCTTGGCGCTTTGGATCAGTTGTGCTAACCCTTCAAGCAAATCAAAATCTAAGAGTGTGCTTTGGTCGATACCATCCACGAACTTCATCAGCAAATTTCTAAATTGGGCGCGCTCAAGGACAGCAGCTAAACCCACCACTTCATGGACGGTGGCTATTTCTTTCAGTTCATCGTTGACGAAAGTCCGAACGATCTCGGTGGCCAGCGTACGTAAGCGCTCTTTCTCATCCGCATTGTCTGTAGTGGCGTGTGACCAGGCATGTTCTTTTGGATGAAGCGCTGCGTCAGGGGGGGGTGCCTTGGACAACAGGCTCAGGCAGTATGCTAATTGGGAAGTGCTGGTAAGGCGTTCATCTGCTTCGGGTAAATCATACTGAACGACAGGCTGAGGCACATTGTGAGAAAAAACCGATAAGGGAAGCTGCGCGATATCACGGCCTGAGCTATCTTGACTCAGTAGGGAGGAATGACGGGGGCTAGCGATAAAAGCCGAAGAAGGAATCAGCGCGCTGTAAATGGAGTTCCTCGTATTGCCAGGGCGAGTCGTAGCAGGAGATGGGGCTTGTCCTTGAATATATCCCCACTTTGCTGCTTTTTCATAGCTCGTTTTCGCTTTATCGGGATGCCCTAGTTTTTCTAATAGCTTACCGCGTTCAGCATAGGCAGTGGCAATTCTCGAGCGTAGCGCTTGATCGGCTGGCGTATCCGAGGAGCGGGCTTTTTTAAAAGCGCTTTTCGCATGAGACAATGAGACTTCCGCATCATCGCAAAAGATTAAAGCAAGATGGTTATCTTGAGTATGCCGGGCGTTATTCAAATAAGTGTTGACGAGGTTCAGTGTTTGCTCTGCAGAAAGCCCGCCTCGTGATGACGATAAAACGCTACCCAACATATCCTTCTTCCTTTGCTATTTTTGCTATGACTCGATACGCCACAAGAGCACGATGTGTATCGAAAGATACGTGCGCTCCTGGGCCCGCATGGAGTATACCGATACTTCGCTGTTGCCAATATTGGTTAGTTGTTATTTAGAGTCATAGTGTAAAAAACGGCCGTTTTTTACATCCTGTCATCCAGCGGCTACCTCCTCAACAAACTCAAGCCCACCTGCTTTACCATCAGCTGAAATAGAGGGTAATATTCACCACCCACCCTCTGCCTCTAAGCAACCATCCCCATTAAGGCAGAGTGCAAGAGTAATAGTCAGTGCCCCACCTAAGCGAGTTGCTATTTGAGCGAATGGCATAAGCTGTAAGTGGTGGGCGGTGGGCGGAAGTCAGAATCGCAATATCACCAACACCGCCCATAACACTGTGCCAAGTGTTAATAAGAGCGCTTTCAATTGGACATAAACCAATCCATTTCCCCACAAAAAAACAACTTTAGTCAGCGTAAGGACCGTTACAACAATCGTAACGATATTGGCTAAATTGAAAGCTGCCATTAAATCAGCCCAAGAAGTGGTCGTTATCCCAATAGCAAATAGCAAGGGATACGTCACGGCTTTAGCGAAGAAACTATAAATAGTACGAGCACCATTTTCTAATTTTGGTGAAATCGTATAAATGAGTTTGGCGAGTACGACAAGAAATAGCATAGCGACGGGCGCGGGTAAGCTAATCAGCTTATGGGCGACGATGCCTGTGATATAAAAAGCAATCGCAGCTATCCCCGCGGCTGCAATGTGCTCAACCGTGACAGGTAAAGTATTGACGGGCTTTGCGAGCACGTCATCTTGAATGTCGTACAAACGATCTTGTCCACTATAACGGCTATAGCGCTTGCCGAGCCTATAGCTTTTTATCTGCTGCGATTTTTCTTGACAAGGAAAATTATTTTACTAACTGATGTTACGCAGTGTAGCGTAGGATTGCTAGATTTATGCTTATCCGAGAATGGAGATGACTAAGGAAGAGTTAGAGCTATACGTGCGATTATTTGTTGAGCAGTTTTGGTAAAGCGACAGCGACGGGCTTATCCGCCATGGTGGATGGAGCAGTAAGCCATGACGCGGTAACGCGTTGGCTATCAGAGCGAGAATATACCTCGAAAGATCTATGGCGCCACGTGAAAGGGATGATGCGCAAAATAGAGCGAGACGATGGGGTATTGATTTTTGATGACACCATTCAAGAAAAGCCCTGTACCGATGAAAACGAGGTAATCAGTTGGCACTATGATCACGTTGCAAGTCGGACCGTAAAAGGCATCAATCTGCTGAATGCGTTGTATAGCAGTGGCGACGTATCGATTCCGGTGGCATTTGAGGTTGTACGTAAGCCCTTGGTATTTTCAGACGTTAAAACCCGCAAGATCAAACGTGCATCGGAAGTCACCAAGAATGAGCAGTTGCGTGCCATGGTGCAAACCTGCGTGAATAATGCGCTGAAATTTCGCTATGTACTGATGGACAGTTGGTTTTCGGCAAAGGGGAACTTCGAATATATTCGTGCGAAAGGGAAGGATTTTGTGGCTGCGATCAAAGATAACCGGCTTGTAGCCCTAAGTCTTGACGTACGCAAAGAAGGCCGGTTCCAACGCGTAGAAGAACTGCAATTATCTGATCAACAAGCAGTGCGCGGCTATCTCAAGGGCTTCGAGCAGGAAGTCTTGATCATACGCCGAGTCTTTACAAACCGAGACGGCAGCACGGCTACTTTGAATCTGGTGTGCAGCGATTTAACGCTAGACGGACCGAGCGCTGCGGCAATCTACCAAAAACGGTGGAAAGTCGAAGTGTTTCATAAATCACTTAAATCCAATGCCGCTTTAGCCAAATCTCCTACCCGACGGCCTACCACTCAGATCAACCATGTCTTCATGGCTGTCTATGCTGTTTTTAAACTCGAATGTCTCAAAATAAAGCATTCTATTAACCATTTCGCATTGCGATCAAAGATCTATCTCAATTCTTTGCGCTCTGCTTATCAACAACTCGCCGTTCTACAGCGTGCGTAACATCAGTTACTAACATAAAGATTTGTGACCTCCACTTAAAGTAGCCTTATAAAAGCAAAAATAGCTATTTGAATTGTCTCCTGCCATGTTGGATAAAAAAGTTGAAACTTTAAAAAAATACGGGACTAGCTATGGACAGAATCACTAATGTCGGCGGCATAACAGCACCGTTTACGAAAAAACAAAAGACGCAAGGCACTAGTAGAGTGGTTGAGGAGTCTAAGCCAGAGATGAATTTCTCACAAAAAGAAAAGCTTCCTCCTGAGATTCTTGGAGTTGACTTCTTTTCGCGGACACTTTTAAACTACCTAAAAGGAGCCCGTAATGAATCAATCTAGAGCGCCGTATCCAGCGGCCTTTCGTCAACAAATAATAGAGCTAGTGCAAGCGGGTAAGAGCGCTAAGGAGCTATCCAAAGAGTTCGGATGCTGCACTAAGACAATCCTGAATTGGGTAGCCCAAGCCTCAATAGCTCAAGAACCCAAATCATCGATCAAGGCGGGCCTAAATGCTGTAGAGCGTGAAGAGCTTAGTCGCTTACGCCGTCAAGTACGCCAGCTACAAATGGAGCGCGATATCTTGGCAAAGGCTACGGCCTGGTTTGCCGCCAAAGGCGAGAAGATGTACACCCCGTCTTCGAGCTCGTGATGGTGAATCAGGCCGAATTTCCAGTGCAGGCATTGTGCCGAGTTCTAAACGTTTCGCGCAGTGCATATTATGACTGGCGTAAACGTGTACCGAGTGCTCGTAAGCAAGAGAATGCGTAACTAATAGAGGACATTCGCACGATTCATGCTGACTCAGATGAGACCTATGGTATGCCACGTATTCGAGCTGAACTGAGAGAGCATGGTTGGACGGTCAGTCGTCGCCGAGTAGCGCAGCTGATGCGCACTCATGGTCTGCGAGGCGTGTGCCGTCGTCGCTATCAGGTGACGACTAAACGCAACCTGCGGCAACGACCCGCGCCCGATCTGGTGAATCGTCGATTTGTTGCGGATGAGCCAAATCAGCTGTGGGTAGCGGACGCTACGTTCGTACCAACTGGGGTAGGTTTTATCTATCTGGCCATTGTTCTGGATGTGTGGAGTCGACGTGTGGTGGGCTGGGCAATTGGTGAGTCTCTTGACACTGACCTGATGCTCGATGCCTTGAATATGGCGCTTGAACAACGTCAGCCTGAAAATGTGATTCATCACAGTGATCAAGGCTGTCAATACACTAGCCTTGCCTTTGGCAATCGCTGCAAGGCAATGCGCGTAAGACCTTCGATGGGCAGCGTAGGGGATGCCTATGACAACGCGATGGCGGAGAGCTTCTTTGCCAGCCTTGAATGCGAATTGCTCGATCGGCGCAGTTTTAAAAGCAAATCTGAAGCTCGCTTAGCTGTATTTACGTGGATCGAAGCTTGGTACAAGCTTAAACGTAAGCATTCCGCTCTCGACTATGTATCACCGATTAATTTTGAAAGGAACTATTTGCAAAAAAACGACACTCAACCCAATGACCCTTTACATGAGTTGGACTGCTTCAAGTTTGGCAGGATGGATTCTGTTTTACCTTGTGTTCATGCCGGATAACAAAATAATTTCATATCCATTTCCAATTGATTAATGGAAACCATTTTCTGTCCGTGAGAGGGGGGCAACTTCAGGTTATTGAGAAGATACATGTTCCGTTCTACAAAATACAAGAAAACCGGGTGCATATGACAAGTATCCACGGAGTTTTTTGACAGATTTGTAGAACAAAAATTGCTTCGAGCACAGGAATCGGAGAGAATCAATCCTTCTGGTAAGCTCGTGTAGCTTGCGCCGGATTTCGAGTCCGGGAGAAAAGCGAAGAAAAACTAATAAAAACAAAAGGATAGCAGTTTTTTACTTCGGATCAATAGTCAAATTAGAGGTTTTTAGAGTCTATTCGGGTGAATTAAGCATTAGCTTTCCGAAGCAAATTTTGACATAAAATGGGGCAGATCAATTTTCGATGAGATATCCGCCGGAGTAGGGCGGGTTGCTGAAAGACAAAACAGAATAAAGCGGAGAGGAAGAATTGTTTAATTTCAATATAGGAGTTTCGTCATCGCCAGTATTTCCCTCACAACGCTTGTTAGCAGAGGCGCGAGGGTATGCCCTGATGCAACAGGAAGAAAAAGCCAAGAAATTATATGTAGAAGCAGTGGAGGAAGCGAAGGCGGAGCTGGATAAAAATCCCAGCATTCAGGGCAAAAAAGCTTTTGATGAGTTACGTACCGAGCATTTTAATTTTTTAAATAAGTTGAAACAGACGGCGTTTGCGCAGGAAAAAGGCAGGTTCGTAAATTATTTGTTTGAAAAGGCATTGTCGAGACTGAGCTCCTTAAAAGTATCGAATAAGCCGAGTTTGTTTCTGGTGTATGCGCACGAGAATAAGGCTCACGGAAAGGCTGAAGCTGGTACGTCTAAATATTTAATCGAAAAGTTATCTCAAATCCAGGTTATTTTATATTCGGATCAAACACCGATAGGGAAGCCGTATTCAAGTCCCTTGGGAGAACTGAAAAAAGACAGCAAGCTAGAAGACATTTTGACTAATCAACTGTGTTTGTTGCCAGGTCAGTTGAGAAGCGATGTAAAGCCAGTAGATAAGGTCGTGGTGTGTTGTTCTGAGGTATTGGGAAGCTATCTGAAATGGCCGGAGTATGACAGTTTTTATCAAAAGCTTAGAGAAGCATATGGCAAAGATCGAGAGGCCTATCTTAAAGGCGACGAGCAAGGAAATGCCTGGGCAATACGTGAAGTGGTCAGAGAATTTTCGCAAGAGGAAAAATATAAGGCAAGGTTCCACCATGTATTGACAGAAATGGCCTTTTTGCAAATCCGGGCAGAGCAGTCGAAAGATGGGCATGGGATTATTCCGGTTCCGTTAACCCGAAATAGCTATGATACCTGTCTGTCAAGCTTTGTTTCATCGACTGCGGTTCGGATGGGAGATGTTCCCCGATTTGAAGAGCAAGCCCAGGCAGGCCAGGAAGTGTATCCGAATCAAAGTCGGCATTGGGTGCTGTTTAAACTCATTGAGCGACTATTAGTGGGCAGTGATGAGGCGAAAACGTTTCTGGGCAAATTTTGGCGGGGTTACAGTGATTGTATTTCCCGGTTAAAGAATGAGCCAACACTAGGCGTGCTTGAGTTCAACAAGCTAGTAGACGGCATGTTCGACGAGATAGAGAGGTCCTTACATAAGCAGCTTGCTTCTGCAGTGCAGCAGGTTTATCCGGCCTGGCAGCAAGTGGATACGCGGCTATTAGAGCAATCACGTGATTTGGCTCAAATTCAAACCGGGATAGATTCACTGGTTGCAAGACTATTAGGTAACTTATGGGAAAATATTCAGAAGTTGAGGTTGAATTATTTAGAAGATTTAGAAAAAGATAGAGAGATAAAAGATGCGCTAGCGAATTATGTGTCACCCGAAGGGATGCTGATGCATGATTCAGAGCGTTTTCTTTTAGAGGGTAGGGTTCAAGAGTTCTTAAATTTGGACAAAAGAACCTTGCTTCTGTTGGGGGAAGCTGGTTCGGGCAAATCCACCTTTAATAGACACCTTGCCGTAAGCCTGTGGGAAGCGTATAGCCAGAAGAATAATACAGAGGATGTGCCGATTCCGGTGTTTATAGGGTTATCGAGCTTGTCAAGCCCGGATCGGAATCTGGTGAGTGCCTTTTTCGAGAAGCAAGGGTTCTCGAGAGAACAGATCAAAGAATTACAAAGCAGACATCGATTTGTATTAATACTGGATGGATTTGACGAGATCGAGCATCGTCAGCAGGAATTTTATAAGGATAATGAACTGTCTCATTGGAAAGACGCGAAAATCATAATCAGTAGCCGTCCAGAATATTTAGGGCCGAACTATCAATACAAATTTCATCCGCCGGGCGAGCACAAGGCCTTACAGGAATATCGGTTAGCGCCATTTTCGGTGGAAACGATAAAGCGGTATATTGATCGTTATAGTGAAAAGCACCCCCACGCTTTGTGGAGCGCAGAGAAATATAAAAAAGAGTTAGAAGAGTCGAGCTTAAAAGAGTTGGTGGGTAATCCGTTTTTGCTCAAAATAACCTTGAGCGTGTTGCCAGAGTTGAGTGAGGAACTTGAAGCAAAAGGCCAAAGGTTTACTCGAATTAGAATTTATGACCAGTTTGTAAAAAGTTGGTTTGATCGTTCGCAACGGAGGCTAAACCAGATACTTGAGGTTGGCTCAAAAGAAAGAAAAGAATTTAAAGATTTGGAGCGAGCAGACTTTTCGGGTTTTGGAATGGATTTTAGCCAAGAGCTTGCATTGGAAATGTACCAGGTAGGGGAAGTGATGACGCATTATCAGGCGATCACTTATGCAAAATGGAAAAGACATAACTCCGCTACAGAGGGAGATTGGCGCAGGCGATTACTGGGTGATGAAGATGCTAGCACAGTGTTGATGCGTTTGAATGCGCCCTTAATCTGCCAGGACAGGCCAAATGATTTGGGCAAAGAGTATCGGTTTATCCATAAATCCTTGCGAGATTATTTTGTAGCGAGAGCGTTGTGGGAAGAACTGAGAGGTGGTACTAAGAGTAATGACGTAGAGCTATCTAAGAAATTGAATGCGATAAGAAATATACGTCCGGTATGGGAAGGTCTAGAAGATGGATTTGAGTTTGATCAATCGGCGCAATTCAACGAACTGAATGTAGTAGAAGACCCCGCAGTGCAGAGTTTTTTAGTAGAGCGAGTGCAAGAGGATAGAGTTTTATTGAAGGCTCTTTTAGCTTGGGTGAAAGCGTCGAAGACCCGAGAGGATGTTAAAAGAGGAGCGTCGAATGCGCTGACGGTATTGGTGAAAGCAGGAGTTCAGTTTATTGGATGTGATTTAAGAGGAATCAAGGTACCTGGGGCGGATCTGAGTTTTGGGGTATTCGATTCAGCGCAGCTGCAAGGGTCGGATTTGACAGGAGTCAAGCTTGGCAAGAGCTGGCTGCGGGATGCGAATTTAAGTGCAGCGCAGATGGCAGGAGTGCAGTTTGGCGAATTGCCTTATCTCCAAGAAGAGAGCAGTGTAAATTCCTGCGCGTATTCACCGGACGGGGAAAACTGCGCGGTAGGTCTTGAAAACGGTAAGATCAGCGTGTATTCGACTTCTAATTGGAGAAAAATTCACATCTTAGAAGGACATACCTGGGTTGTTAAAAGCGTAGTGTATTCGCCGCGAGGGGGTCAGCTAGCATCGGGGAGTAGTGACAATACAGTGCGCCTGTGGGATGTAGAAAGTGGAGCGCCGCTGCAGAAGTTAGAAGGGCATACCGCTGGAATTTTTAGCGTAGTGTACTCGCCGCGAGGAGATCAGCTAGCGTCCGGGAGTAGTGACAATACGGTGCGGCTGTGGGATGCAGAAAGCGGAGCGCCGCTGCAGAAGTTAGAAGGGCATACCGGCGGAGTTTTTAGCGTAGTGTATTCGCCGCGAGGAGATCAGCTAGCGTCCGGGAGTAGTGACAATACGGTGCGGCTGTGGGATGCAGAAAGCGGAGTGCTGATGCAGAAGCTAGAGGGGCATACAGATGAAGTTTTGAGTGTAATGTATTCGCCGCGAGGAGATCAGCTAGCGTCGGGGAGTTGGGACAATACAGTGCGCCTGTGGGATATAGAAAGCGGAGCGCCGCTGCATAAGTTAGAAGGGCATACCGCTGGAGTTTTTAGCGTAGTGTATTCGCCGCGAGGAGATCAGCTAGCATCGGGGAGTAGTGACAATACAGTGCGCCTGTGGGATGTAGAAAACGGAGCATCGAAGCATAAGTTAGAAGGGCATACTGGTGGAGTTTATAGCGTAGTGTATTCGTCGCGAGGAGATCAGCTAGCGTCGGGGAGTTTGGACAATACGGTGCGGCTGTGGGATGTAGAAAGCGGAGCGCCGCTGCAGAAGTTAGAAAGGCATACTGATAGAGTTTTGAGTGTAGTGTACTCACCGCGAGGAGATCAACTGGCGTCTGGGAGTTTGGACAATACGGTGCGGCTGTGGGATGTAGAAAGCGGAGCGCCGCTGCATAAGTTAGAAGGGCATACCGGCGGAGTTTTTAGCGTAGTGTATTCGCCGCGAGGAGAACAACTAGCGTCGGGGAGTTTGGACAATACGGTGCGGCTATGGGATGTAGAAAGCGGAGTGCCGCTGCATAAGTTAGAAGGGCATACCGCTGGAGTTTTTAGCGTAGTGTATTCGCCGCGAGGAGATCAACTAGCGTCGGGGAGTTTGGACAATACGGTGCGGCTGTGGGATGTAGAAAGTGGAGCGTCGCTTCAGAAGTTAGAAGGGCATACCGCTGGAGTTTTAAGCGTAGTCTATTCACCGCGAGGAGATCAGCTAGCGTCTGGGAGTTTTGACAATACAGTGCGGCTGTGGAATGTAGAAAGCGGAGCGCCGCTGCAGAAATTAGAAGGGCATACTGCTATAGTTTGGAGCGTAGTGTATTCACCGCAAGGAGATCAGCTAGCGTCTGGGAGCTTTGACAATACAGTGCGGCTGTGGGATGTAGAAAGCGGAGCACCGCTACAGAAGTTAGAAGGGCATACTGCTATAGTTTGGAGCGTAGTGTATTCACCGCAAGGAGATCAGCTAGCGTCTGGGAGCTTTGACAACACGGTGCGTCTGTGGCAGCCTCAAACGGGTGAGTGCCAAATGCTGATTGAAGATAGCGGGCCAGTGAGAAGCCTTGCTTGGAAAGAGACTTCGGATGGCCACGACTATTTAGGGATAGGCAGTATGGATAAATCAGTTAGGCAGTGGGAATTGAAAAAAGAGGGGGGGGAATATAAGGCGTATCTGAAGTGGGGTACGGGGCATGGGTTTTTGACAGTTAGGGGGGCATTAATAGAAAGAGTAGAAGGGTTAAGCGAAATGAACGGGCGACTACTCAAGCAGCGAGGGGCATTGGAAAGAAGAGTAGTGTGAGCTTTTCATTGCTTAAGACGCTTGGCTGATTGTGTTCGAGAGTTTTGTAACTGTAGATAAAGCGCTTTGAGTCCTAGCGCCTGCTTGCGCCACCGCCAGCATATATTGGCGTTATAGGCATTGACTTCGGCCAGCTTAGCAATCGAAATGCCGGCGGATTCTCGGTCAGACTTGGTGGCAACTCCGGCAGGCTGGCCGGTAAAGGCAGCGTTGTAGTGGCGCACGAAGCCAACGTTAACGCCAAAGCGGTCAGTATCAGCTTGGGTAACATAGATAGGTACTTCCTTGATAATGGTTTCGCCTTTTTCCTTGACGATTTTGATGCGGTCACGGTATTGAATTTCGGTTTGGATAACGACTTTGGCTTGCGCTTCAATCAATTGGGCATGGGCCATGGTGAGCTGAGCTTTATAGTGCATCAACGCTGAGCGTTCTTTCTGAATACGCGGGCCGTAGTAAAAAGTGCCCGTGCACCATACGCCAAAGCTGAATGCGACTGTCGCGACGCCTAATAATCGCAAAGGTGCGGCGAATAATTTAGTCAGCATGATCTGAGCGCTTGCCAAACCAGCGTTGTACAGCCAATTCGAGATAAGACTGACCGAGAATACCGAAGGCTGCGCCTAGGCCAGTAATTGCAATCGCAGGCAATTCAGGTAATAACATGAGGGCCGAACTGGCGGCCACGCTTAAACCTGCGCCGACGATCATGCGCCCAATAATCAGCCGAGCCGTGATTTTCTCGCCGCCGGTGAGTAATTTACCAATTGCAATCGTAGCCCCCATCCTTAAGTCGGCCTGAGCTGAACCGTTTTCATTCAGCGTCGTATCGGCAACCAATAACCAACGTCGATGATGAGGGTCAGTGAGTACTGCGCCTGCCGGAATCAAAGTGCGGGGTGTGCTGGTTAAGATCGTATTGTGTAGATAGCTATAGCGTGCTTGCCTGCGAGTTAATCCGGCATAGGCGACGCGCTGTTTGACAAGCTGTGTTTGAGGTGGCCGATGAAGCCACTCGTGATGCGATGGAACTGGCTCATTTAACGGGCCAACGCCCGGCAGAGGTGCTCAAACTGGCCCGGACTGATATCCGCGACGGAGCGATTGTGTTACAACAGAACAAAACGAATAAGCGGCTGCGTATTGCAATTGAAGGCCAATTGGCTCAATTGATTGGTCGGCTGCTGACTAAGAGAACGGCAAAGCCGGGCAAAGTACGGTCACTGGCACTGATATGCAACGAAAAGGGGGAAGCATTAACTGCTCTAGCGTTGCGCTCTCGGTTTGACAAAGCACGTGAAAAAGCTGCGCACGGTGCACGAGAACGAGGGCAGCATGATTTAGTTTCTACTATTGAGGCTTTCCAATTCCGTGATTTACGAGCCAAAGCAGGCACGGATAAGGAAGAAAAAGAGGGTATGGCGGCGGCTAAAGATCAACTTGGACATTCTGACGAAAAGATGGCTCAACGGTATGTCCGACACCGCAGAGGTAAGCTGGTTACTCCGACCAAATAATTAGGAATTGCGGAACAACCCCCGAATTGCGGAACAAAATAGATAAGGCTTACATTGCTGTAAGCCTTATGGTACTTGGTAGGCCGTGCGGGGTTCGAACCTGCGACCAACGGATTAAAAGTCCGCTGCTCTACCGACTGAGCTAACGACCCGAAGAAGAGCGGAATTATATTAATGAATGCTAATGTCTGTCAATCAAAAAAAATAAATTTAATGTATTTGTGCTAGTTTGGTTTGTGCATTTTTAGCGGCCTCGCTCCTGCCGTATTGGGCAATCACTTGCCTTAGCGTTTTGCGCGATAGGTTTTTTTGTCCTTGTTCGAGCTGATTTTGTGCAATTGAAAATAAGGCATCGGGCGCATGCGGGTGAGTTGGATACTCTTTAACTACGCTTTGCAGCATCTCAGTTGAGCGTTTGTAATCACGCAGTGCATAAAAGGTATTGCCGAGCCAGTAGCGGGCAGTAGGTTGATAGGCGCTTTTGGGATATTTCCAGATGAAGCCCTTGAATGCGTTGGCAGCGCGCGCGAAGTCACCTTTTTGGAATTGCGCCAACGCTGCTTTGAAGGCGTCCGCCTCGCTGAGTTGGGTGCCTGGCACGCTATTGGCAGTTTGTTGCTGTTGCCGCGGCTCAAGTTTTTTTAAACGCCCGTCGAGATCGGCGTAAAAGTCTTTGTTGGATCTTTGTATATCAATTAACTGGTTGGCTAGCGTTTCGTTCTGGCCGCGCAGCGCGGCGACTTCTTGTTGCAGTTGTTCGAGTTGGTTTGATTGGTTGATGAGGGTGCGTTGTGCGGCCGCTAACTGGTCAGTCAGGTTATCTGCGCGCGTACGTAAATCGAGCACAGCCCGGCGCGCTTCGTCGTCGTCAAATAGACCAGCCTGAGCGGGTGCGGCTGCGCTGAGTAGTAACGTACTCATTCCTAGAGTGATGAGTACGCTGCGTAGCCTAGTGCAATTAAAGTAAGAAGGTAGGCGGGTCATGATTGACATTTAGGGTTGGTAGACGAGATCTGCGCGACGATTTTGTGCCCAGGAGTTTTCATTATGTTCAGTGGCTTGGGGTTTTTCTTTGCCTAGGCTGACGGCTTCCATTTGAGTCTCTGCCACGCCCATCAAAGATAAGGTACGACGTACGGCTTCTGCGCGTTTTTGGCCAAGGGCAAGGTTATATTCGCTGGTGCCGCGCTCGTCGGTGTTGCCTTGAATCATAATGTGTTTCTGTGGCTGGCTTTTCAGATAGTACGCATGTTGCTGCAGGAGTGATTGGTGTTCGCTACTCACCGTGTAGCTATTAAAATCAAAATAAATACTACGCTTTGCAAGCGGGTTGTTTGGATCATTCAGCGGGTCAAGCGTAGCTTGTGTCATGTCAGCCGGATTGGCTGATGTGCCAAGTGCGTTGGCGCTATTGCCGCTCGTCGCATTGGGGTCAAGCTTTACGCCTGATTGGCAGGCAGTGAGTGTGCCGATGAGAAGGGTGGCGAAAGCTAAGCGAAACTTTGACGTCATTTTTTCAACTCCTGAAGGTTTAGCAAAAAATATTTCGTGCTATTTTTTAGTTGGCCTGGATGGGTGTAGTGTCCTTTATTCTGTAAAAGGCCCCCAAGAGGGCTCGCGTATATTTCCATCTTTGATCGATAGAGTTTGACGGGTACGGCCATCGGTAGAGACTGCAGCGAGTACGCCACGCTGCTCTATGCGAGTTGCATATAAAAGATATTTACCGTTAGGCGAGAAGCTAGGGGATTCATCGGAGTCGGTGTCGGTTAGCGCAATCGCCTCACCCGTGCTGATTTCTTGTACATACAGCTTGAGGGCGCCGTTTACGCGCGAAATATACGCGAGTAGCTTGCCATCTGGACTCAGGCGCGGGCTGGTGTTTTCATTCCCTTTGAAAGTAATGCGCTGGGCCGCGCCGGCAGCGGCTTCCCCTTGCACTGACATTCTGTAGATTTGCGGCGCGCCGCCGCGATCACTGGTGAAATAAATAGAGTTTCCATCTGGAGAAAAGCGTGGCTCGGTATCAATGCTGCTGCTGTTTGAGAGGCGCCGTAAATCGGTGCCATTGGCGTTGATACTATAAATTTGCGTGTTGCCAGTTAGTGACAGGGCAACGGCAAGCTGATTGCCATCGGGGGACCAGGCGGGCGCGCTGTTATTTCCTTTTTGGTTTGAAACCGCGGTACGTTGCTCTGAGAGCAAATCCTGTACATAGATAACGGGTTTTTGGCGTTCAAATGAGACATACGCCACTTTCGTGCCATTGGGCGACCAAGCAGGCGAAATAATCGGCTCGGAACTGGTCAGAACGGTACGTGCGTTTTGCCCGTCGGAGTCGGCGCGTTGTAGTTGATACTGGCCGCCAGTGTGTGCTACATAAGAGAGGCGGGTAGCAAAAATACCGCGCTCGCCAAGTAATTTCTGATAAATATAGTCAGCGATTTTGTGGGCACTCAGGCGTAGCTCACTGGCTGGACTGATGAGCGCAAGCCCGCTGAGATCTTGCTGTTTGACTGTATCGTAGAGTCGAAAGCGCACTTCATAATGACCATTGGCCAAATGAGTGACGCTGCCAGTCACCAGGGCATCGGCACCTTTTGCCCGCCAACTGCCGAAATCAACCGTGTTGGTTTCGCCAATCGGCGCCAGGCCTGCATGGATGTTTGAAAACCGGCCGCTGCGCGCTAAATCGGCGCGAATAATTTCGCTAACTTGCTGGGGCGCCGTGCTTTCATCGCGAAAAGCTGCAACGGCAATGGGTAAAAAATTTGAGCCGACGCCAGTAATATCAATCTTAAGTTGCGCGTGGGCGGTTGTGGCAAGCAAGCCGCCAGCTATCACGGCTCTGAGAATACACTGGATGATTGAGTTCATAATGAATTTAGGTTTGTATGTCGTCTCAACTACAGGTCTATGGTAACAGGTAGCAAAATAGCATGGCAGTTAGCTTTGCGAAAGCGTTGCAGGTTTGCATATAGGGCTTTGCGTTCGATTAGCGGGACAAAACTGAACTTAATCATTCAGGCGATACGTAAAAGTAAAGTGAGCCGGGGCTTTGTCATTGCTGTCGCGTGGCATAGGGTCTGATTTTTGGACTGCGCGCAAGACTGCATCGTCCCATGCGGGGTTACCGCTTGTATGTACGATTTGTGCGTTTAGGATCGACCCATCGGGGGCGCATTGAACGGCTACTACCGCTTGTGGGTTGCCATCGGTTGAGTCTGCGTTGAAGGCCATATTCGATTTAACATGCCGTCGTACTTTATCGACATAGCCAGGAGAGTCTCGGCCGCCACTGCCGGCGTCTTGACCGGCACTGGTTAGCCCATCGGTAGACGAGTTGTGGCCCGCAATGCCTTGGAGTGCTGACAGGCGGGCTTGGCGTTGTTGCTTGGCCAATTCTTGAGCCTGTTGCTGAGCCCGTAGCATTTTTTGTTGTTCGGCTAACTGCTGCTTACGTTCTGCTTCTCGGGCTTTTTTTTCTTGAGCGGCCTGTTGTTGGCGTTCTTTTATCTTTTGGGCTTCTTGCTGTTGCTGCAGCTGGGTTAATTGCTGTTGCTGCGTTTCTAGCTCACGTTTGGCTGGTTGGAGGGCGATCTCGGCTGGCTCAGATTGGCTGGGAGAGGGGCTAGGCAGAGCCGACTCCGCTTTATCTGCAACTTCGGGGAGCGGTGCAGCATCAGGCGCTGTGTCTGGCATTGAGCTCCATAGCTCAGCCTCGACACCTGCGGGCGGGTTACTTTGCCAACTGATGCCGTAGAATAAAAGGGCAAATAATAAAGCGTGCGTCAGCACTGCACACACCAGGGCGCGCCGGGTGCCGCGCTCGCGCGGTGGGTGAAATGGAGAGGGAGTGTCGTGTTTCATTTGGAAGTTTGAACGTATAAGCCAACGCGCTTGATACCCCAAATTTTTAGATCGGACATGACGGTCATCACGATCTGATATTGGGTATTTTTATCGGCTGCAATCACTACCGGCTGTGCAGGCGCTAAGTGCTGCTGTTTTTGTAGAAAAGTATTTAATTCAGTTTTCGATAGGGTGTCTTCGCGCATTTTAGCGCCACTTTTATATCGTATAGAGAGTTCTCCGTTGGCTCGGACATTGATGATAATAGGTGGCGCATGAGGGGCAGGCGCAGCGTTGCCGACGCTTGGCAAATTGATGACTGAGGGAGCGACCAGGGGGGCTGTCACCATAAAGATAACAAGCAATACGAGCATCACATCAATATAAGGCACGACATTAATCTCAGCCATGGAGCGGCGGCGGCTACGCAGCGTAGAGCGGATAGAAGTGGCGGGCATTGGGGCGCTCTCTTAAAAACAAGGGTATGTGCAAACCTAAGGCTAGGCGTGAGTGTGTCGTTGCAAAATATTTGAAAATTCTTCAATAAAAGTTTCAAAGCGCATCGATAGCCGGTCTATATCGTGCGCGTAGCGATTGTAGGCAACGACTGCTGGAATGGCCGCAAATAAACCAATCGCAGTCGCGACCAGTGCTTCGGCAATGCCGGGCGCAACGTTGGCGAGGGTGGCCTGTTGGACGTTGGCTAAGCCGCGAAATGAATTCATAATGCCCCACACCGTGCCAAGCAAACCGATATACGGGCTGACCGAGCCCACTGAAGCTAAAAAAGAGAGGTTGGCTTCAAGCGCATCCATTTCGCGCTGAAAAGCCGCGCGCATGGCACGTCTGGCATTGTCTAGAATGGCGCTGGCATCAGCCATATTTTTTTCTTTTGCTTTTAAGTATTCACGCATGCCGGCTTCAAAAATCCGGGCCAGCGCGCCGGTGCTATGACGCTGCGCAACGGTACTCTGATATAGCGCTTGCAAATCCCCTCCGGCCCAAAAATTATCTTCAAAACGCTCGGTTTGCGCGCGTGCGTTGCGTAAAGCAAACCATTTTCTGAAGATAAATGTCCATGACGTTAACGATAGCGCGAGCAGTAATGCCATAACGGCTTGCGCCAATACGCTAGCATGCAGAACGAGAGAGAAGATTGATAAATCTTGGGTCGGAGACATCATATAAAGTACAAAGAGCGGATGGGATAAGTGTACGAATTGGGGGCGTGGCTTCTACGTCCGGTGCACAGCTAAGGCACTAAATGATTGCGCAACGGGCATCAGTTCAATGGTGTTGACGTTAACATGCGCGGGACGATCGGCGATCCAATAGATTGATTCGGCAATATCTTCTGCCGTTAACGACTGCATATTTTGGTAGAGCGCGGCGGCTTTTTCATCATCGCCCCTAAAGCGCACATTTGAAAACTCGGTTCCGCCGCATAAGCCAGGTTGAATATCTGTCACGCGTAATGCGGTGCCGGCTAGGTCTGCGCGTAAATTGAGGCTGAAGTGCCGCACAAAAGCTTTACTGGCGCCGTAAATATTGCTGCCTGGGTAGGCGTAATTGGCGGCAATTGAACTCACATTGATGATATGGCCTCGGTTACGTGCAACCATGCCGGGCAAAAAGGCATGGGTCATGCGTACCAGGCCGTTGATATTCGTGTCTATGACGGTCTGCCAGTCATTCAGGTCAGCCTGTTGTGCCGGCGCCAAGCCGAGCGCTAGGCCGGCATTGTTGACGAGGACATCGACCTCGGCAAAGGCCGGGGGTAGTGAGCTAGGTAGGGCGGCGATGGCCTCATGGTCACGTACATCAAGTGTGATCGGCAGTAAGCGCTCGCCAACTTCATCGGCTAGTGCTTGTAAGCGGTCAGCCCGGCGGGCGGTTGCAATAACGCGATGGCCTGCACGCGCAAAGGTTTTTGCAATGGCCTGACCAAAGCCGGCAGAAGCGCCAGTAATGAGTACGATCATCTTTTTGTGTACCTTATTGTATGATTGAGGTTTTCTCCGCCGGTTATGCCAATGACTCTCTGATGGATCGAGCAAAGGCGGGGAGTGCTGTATATAGCGCGCATAGTATAGCGTTGAGTTTGCTTAGGGCAGGTTTTTGCTACGCAAGGTCCTGCATAATTAAAGACTATCAAAAATTTTGTGTAAGATGATTAATTAATCATTTCAAAACGTTTGCCCGCTTGTACTTCAAAGCGGTTTTTTCGATCCAGTTATCTTGACTCATTAAAGACATTTCCATGTTTGACAAAACGAAGTACACCATTGCAAGTATCGATCCTGAATTATGGCAGGCAATCCAACAAGAAGACCAGCGGCAAGAGGCGCATATTGAGTTGATTGCATCGGAAAACTATACCAGCCCGGCGGTGATGGCAGCGCAAGGGTCGCAATTGACGAATAAATATGCGGAAGGTTATCCGGGTAAGCGTTATTACGGCGGCTGCGAATATGTCGATAAGGTTGAGCAACTCGCGCTTGATCGGGTCAAAACGCTATTTGGTGCCGAGGCGGCAAATGTGCAACCCAATTCTGGTTCGCAGGCCAATCAGGGGGTGTTTTTTGCGGTGTTAAAACCGGGCGACACCATGATGGGGATGAATTTGGCGCATGGCGGACACTTAACGCATGGTTCGCCTGTCAATATGTCGGGTAAATGGTTCAATGTGGTGAGTTATGGCTTAAATGATGCCGAAGATATCGACTATGAAGCCGCGGCCCAACTGGCTAAAAAACATTCTCCAAAATTAATCATTGCCGGCGCCTCAGCATTTTCATTACGGATTGATTTTGCTCGACTGGCGAGTATCGCAAAGTCGGTCGGCGCCTATTTTATGGTGGACATGGCGCATTACGCCGGGTTGATTGCCGCAGGTCTTTACCCCAATCCAGTGCCGCATGCGGATTTTGTGACGACGACTACGCATAAGAGCTTGCGTGGTCCGCGCGGTGGCGTCATCTTGATGAAAGCCGAACACGAGAAAGCCATTAATTCAGCGATTTTTCCGGGCATTCAAGGTGGCCCGTTGATGCATGTGATTGGCGCTAAAGCGGTCGCGTTTCAGGAAGCACTGTTGCCAGACTTCAAGCAATATCAGCAGCAAGTGCTAGACAATGCACGCGTGCTAGCGGAAACACTGGTGCAACGAGGCTTGCGGATAGTTTCAGGGCGTACTGAAAGTCACGTGATGTTAGTTGACCTGCGTGCTAAGCATATTACGGGTAAGGTGGCCGAAGCTGCATTAGGTGAGGCGCACATCACGGTGAATAAAAATACGATTCCTAATGACCCTGAAAAACCCTTTGTGACAAGCGGTATTCGCCTAGGGTCTCCGGCCATGACAACGCGTGGTTTCAAAACTGCCGAAGCTGAGCAAGTGGGTCATTTGGTGGCCGATGTATTGGAGGCGCCTCACGATAGCAGTACGCTTGAACGGGTGCGGAGCCAAGTCGCCGCCTTGACCAAGCGCTTTCCAGTTTATCTTTAAGCCGCTATGCGCTGTCCTTTCTGCCAGCATGAAGATACCCAAGTGGCTGATTCCCGTGTGGCGGAGGATGGCGCTGTGATTCGCCGCCGCCGGCGCTGTCCTGAGTGCGATAAACGCTTTACAACTTATGAGCGAGTCGAGCTCACATTGCCCACGGTGGTTAAAAAAGAGGGTAGCCGGGTCGAATTTGATCGCCGTAAGGTGGCGGCGAGCATGCAACTGGCGCTACGTAAACGCCCGGTCAGCGCAGAGGCGGTAGACGATGCCATTGCACGGATCGAATACCAACTGTTGAGTACAGGAGAGCGAGAAATCTATAGCGATAAGCTGGGTGAACTGGTCATGAATGAACTGCGCCGGCTCGATAAAATAGCCTATGTGCGTTTTGCGTCAGTGTATCGGAGCTTTGAAGATATTGCTGAATTTCAACAGGTGATTACAGAAATTAAGCAATTGCCAACAGTCGAGTTGCTGCCCCGCAAGCGTTGACTTATATGCTTTTAAATATTGACTTATCTGTCTCTATTACACAAGTATTTTTAGCATATTTGAGCTTATAATCAATAATTCTTTCGCCTTATTACACAATTAATCAATGAACGTTCTGGTAACGGGCGCTAACGGCTTTATTGGCCGCGCGGTGTGCCGCAGGCTTACAACTGAAGGGCATTCAGTCAGTATGCTGGTGCGGCGCGCCAGTATTGGCGGTAGTATTTTGCCGGAGTTGGTGCATGAGGCAGCGGATTTTGCCGGTATAGAAAATACTTTGGCTGGCGCTGCACCGCCGCAGGTAGTGATTCACCTGGCCGCTCGCGTGCATGTATTGCGCGATTCATCGTCAGCGCCGCTAGAGGCATTTCGTGCAACTAACGTTATTGGCACATTGCGGGTTGCACACGCTGCGGTGCGTGCTGGGGCTCGACGCTTTATCTTTGTGAGCAGTGTCAAAGCACTGGGTGAGGTGGAACCGGGCAGACCATGGCGTGAAGAAGATACGCCTGCGCCAACGGATCCTTATGGCATTTCAAAATACGAAGCTGAAACGGCATTGACTGTGCTGGGTCGTGAGACGGGGATGGAAATCGTGATTGTGCGCCCACCGCTGGTCTACGGTCCGGGTGTACGTGCTAATTTTCTGCAGCTTATGCGTGCGATTCACCGTGGTTTTCCACTACCGTTAGGTAAGGTGCACGCCCAGCGCAGTTTTATCTATGTGGAAAACCTGGCCGATGTGATTGCTCAGTGTGTCACACATCCAGCCGCGGCCGACCGGGTTTTTCATGTCAGCGACGGCATTGACTTGTCCACTGCACAACTGGCGCTGGCGCTTGGCCGTACACTGGGCACGCCTGCTCGGCTATGGCGCGTGCCGCTGCCCTGGCTCGCTTGGGTTGGCCGTTTGACGGGCCGCACGATGCAGATCAATCGCTTGCTGCAGCCATTGCGACTTGATATCACGCAAGTGCGTACGACCTTAAATTGGTCGCCGCCGTATGCCATTGAAGCAGGATTGTTGCGCACCGCAAGGTGGCATCAAGAGTCTGCGGAGGCCGCAGTAAAATGAATCAGAGTTGGCGCCGACAAAAATAAAAAAAGTGAACGGATGCCTAGCCAATGTTGCATGATTTTATATGATCTTATCTAATATGCTCAACGTATCCTCGATTTGGTTTCAATTGCCGGGTTTGGCATTAGCTGCGGCGGCGACGGTTGCAGTTATTTTGCGATGTTTGCTGGCACTGGACAAGAGCTGGCAGTTTGCTCCTGATGTGCCGAATCATCGTTCATTGCATACCCAGATTACGCCACGTATTGGCGGATGGGCGCTGGTGCCGACTATCGTGATAGGCATGATATTTTGGACGCTGACCTTGTGGCCAATAGCCTTTGCTGCATTATTTCTAGCTTTCGTGTCGCAATTTGATGACCGGCGTGGTCTTTCTGCGCGTGTGCGATTTGCCGCCCATGGACTGGCAGTGCTGACGGTAATGCTAGGATTTTCTCTATCGCTGGCGGGTTGGCAGCTTGTATTAATCTCGTTTTTACTACTCTGGCTGATCAATTTGTACAACTTTATGGACGGTGCTGATGGCCTAGCAGGCGGCATGGCGCTCTTTGGGTTTGGTGCGTATGCCATGGCCGCCGCAGTTGCGGCTCCTGATTTGGCGGGCGCTGCTGCCTTAGTTGCGGGCGCCGCCGTCGGTTTTTTGGTGTTTAATTGGTCGCCCGCACGTGTATTTTTAGGAGATGCAGGATCTGTGCCATTGGGTTTTTTAGCTGGCGTGCTAGGTTTTTTAGGTTGGATGCGTGAAGTTTGGCCGTTTTGGTTTCCAGCGCTCGTGTTTTCGCCATTTATTGCGGATGCGTCGGTGACATTATGTAAGCGTTTACTGCGCGGCGAGAAATTTTGGCAAGCGCATCGCACACATTATTATCAGCGGATGATCCAAATGAACGGCAACCATCTGGCTCCAGTCCGAGTCGCGTATGGCTTAATGGCGGCTAGTGCGGGTTTAGCGCTGAGTGGCTTGCATGTGTCAGTAGGCATACAGTGGACGGGGCTTGCCGTGTGGGCGCTGATATTAATTTTATTGGGGGCGCGCATCGATTATCGTTGGCTTCAATATATCCGGGAAGGAACTCGCTGATGTTTCGATTTAAGACCACTTGGCTTGCTTCGATTGTCTTCTTCTTTGATCTGAGTGCGGTTGTCGTCGCTTGGCTGGCAGCTTATCTGATTCGCTTTAATGGCGAAGTACCGCCAGATTTTAAAGACAGTGCGCTGTCCGTGCTGGTTTGGGCGCTGCCTATTCATGGCCTGGCTTTTCGTATATTTGGCTTATACCGTGGCATCTGGGTTTTTGCGAGCTTGCCGGATTTACTGCGCATCGTGCGCGCGGTTGGCGCCAGTACTTTGGCTGTGATAATCGGCGCGGCGATGCTGCAGCCAAACCCGATCATACCGCGCTCGGTGTTTATCGTGGCCCCCGTTTTTCTGTTTCTGATTATGGGCGGGGCACGGGCGCTCTATCGTACGACACGGGAGTCTTATCGTTATGGCAGCCTGATTGCCCAAGGTAAACCGGTGCTTCTGTTGGGCGCGGGGAACGCCGGTGCGAGCCTCGTGCGTGAGTTAACACGCTCAAGCGAGTGGCGGCTAGTTGGCTTGCTCGATGATGATCCGGCTAAGCGCGGTCGTGAGATTCAGGGTTATAAAATCCTCGGGCCGATGAGTGAGTTGCAACGCTGGACCGCTGAACTTAAGGCCGAGCATGTGATTATTGCGATGCCATCGGCGCCGCTTGAGATCCACCGACAGGTTGCTACTTTGTGCGTGCGGGCGGGGGTCCGTGCGCTGGTGTTGCCAGCCTTGACGCCGCTTACGCAAGGGCAAGCTTTTTTGTCGCGGATCCGGCAGATTAATCTAGAAGATCTGTTGGGCCGAGCACCCATTACAATTGATATGGCCCATGTTGAAGCGCTGCTCAAAGATCGAGTCGTGATGGTGACCGGTGCGGGTGGCTCGATTGGTTCCGAGCTATGCCGGCAAATCTTGCGTTTTGCTCCCGCGCAATTGATTGCGTTTGAGTTCTCCGAATATGCGATGTATACGTTGACTGAGGAGTTGCGCGACAAGTTTCCTGGGCGATCCGTGGTGCCAATCATTGGCGACGCAAAAGATTCCTTATTGCTTGATCAAATCATGCAGCGTTATGCCCCGTATATTGTTTTTCATGCCGCGGCGTATAAACATGTACCGCTCATGGAAGAATTAAATGCCTGGCAAGCAGTACGCAATAATGTGCTGGGTACCTATCGGGTTGGGCGGGCAGCGATTCGTTGGGGCATCAAGCATTTTGTGCTGATTTCAACTGATAAAGCGGTTAACCCGACGAATGTCATGGGCGCGAGTAAGCGTTTGGCTGAAATGGCCTGCCAGGCATTACAACACACTACTCAGTTTACGCAGTTTGAGACGGTGCGTTTTGGCAATGTACTGGGCAGCGCTGGCAGTGTTGTGCAAAAATTTCAAAAGCAAATTGCTAAAGGCGGGCCGGTTACGATTACGCATCCAGAGATTACGCGCTTTTTTATGACGATCCCCGAAGCGTCGCAATTGGTATTGCAAGCGTCAAGCATGGGGCAGGGCGGCGAGATTTTTATTCTCGATATGGGGCAACCGATACGGATTGTTGATTTGGCGCGTGACCTAATTCGGCTTTATGGGTTTGCCGATGGGCAAGTTAAACTCATCTACACGGGCTTGCGTCCTGGTGAGAAATTATACGAAGAACTGCTCGCATGTGATGAGACAACCTTGCCAACGCCTCACATAAAACTGCGTATCGCGCGTGCCCGGGAGGTCCCTAGTGCGTTACTTGATGAAGTGCTGCCGTGGCTGATGCAGCGCCGGATTTTAACTGACGCTGAAGTGTTGCGCGATTTGCAGCGTTGGGTCCCAGAATATTCGCCGCGAGTAGAGCCTACACTGGCAAACGCGCCTGAATCCGTTGCCTATATTCCGGTTGTAAACGAATAATTCCGTAAGTGTAGTGTGCTAGGTCCATTCTGGTTTTGGGCTATTGAGTGTGGAGTATTCGAGTGCAATTGACCGACAGGAGACATGGCGAGATAAAATCTTAATACTGAACAACTAAATTTGGCCTGACAACTGCTCTCGTCAAACCGATAACTGTCAGATCAGATGGCGACTAGTACAATGAGTTGAAGCTATAGTATAAATAGTATCCCCATTAGCTTCTGAAAACGTAGTTTTTTATTTGCTTTTTAAGGCTTTTTCATTCCATGATTTCAAACTCGATTTTCAAAGCATATGATATTCGCGGCATTGTTGGTCAGACGCTGGATACGAGCGTTGCGCATAGCATTGGTCTGGCGTTTGGTAGCGAGGTGCGCACCCATGGCGGTGATGCAGTTGCCATCGGCCGCGATGGCCGTCTATCTGGTCCAGAGTTGTCCAAAGCGCTGGCCGATGGCTTGCGCGCAGCTGGGGTCGATGTCATCGATTTGGGCTTAGCGCCAACACCGCTTGGCTATTTTGCCACCCATGTGCCGCTGAATGGCCGCCAAGTCGATTCTTGCATTGTGGTAACGGGTAGTCATAATCCGCCTAATTACAATGGTTTTAAGATGGTGCTGCGTGGTGCGGCAATCTATGGCGAGCAAATTCAGGCGCTGTATCAACGCATTGTGGCGGAAGAGTTTACTGCAGGGCAGGGTAGCTATCAGATGCATGATTGTGTGGCCGCGTATATCGAGCGGATTGTCAGCGATATTAAACTTGCCCGCCCATTAAAAGTGGTGGTTGACTGTGGCAATGGAGTCGCAGGTGCGATTGCGCCGCGTCTTTTTAGAGCGCTTGGGTGCGAAGTGCATGAGCTTTTTTGTGAGGTAGATGGTCATTTTCCGAACCATCATCCAGATCCGGCTCGCCCTGAGAATCTGCAAGATGTCATTGATGTGTTGGCGGCAGGCGATGCAGAAATTGGCTTTGCGTTTGACGGCGACGGTGACCGGCTAGGCGTAGTCACCAAAGATGGCCAGATTATCTATCCGGACCGTCAGCTGATGTTATTTGTGCGTGATGTGTTATCCCGTCATGCAGGTGGGCAGATTATCTACGACGTAAAATGCACGCGTAAACTTGCGCCATGGGTGCGGGCACATGGCGGCGAGCCCCTGATGTGGAAAACAGGTCACTCACTGATTAAAGCTAAGCTGCGTGAAACCGGTGCGCCGCTTGCCGGTGAAATGAGCGGACATATCTTTTTTAAAGATCGCTGGTACGGCTTTGATGATGGTCTTTATACGGGGGCGCGGCTCCTTGAGTTACTGTGTCGCACAGATGACCCGAGTGCCTTACTCAATGGGCTACCAGATTCGATTGCAACGCCCGAATTGCAAATAAAATTAAGCGAGGGAGAAAATTTCAAGCTGATTGAACAATTGCAAAAATCTGCGCGTTTTAGTGGCGCCGATGAGGTGGTGATGATCGACGGTTTGCGGGTTGAATATCCAGATGGTTTTGGTCTGGCACGGGCGTCTAATACTACGCCGATGGTTGTGCTGCGCTTTGAAGCAGATGATGAAGAGGCGCTGGAGAGGATTCAACGAGATTTTCGTCGTGTGATTCTGGCGCAAAAGCCCGACGCTAAATTGCCTTTTTAAGCTTTTTTAACCAACCCGCGCTTCAATATAATTACCGTTTAAGTTTAGAGTGTCAGCCATTTGATTCAGATGCAAAAAATATTAATTGTTAAAGTGTCATCACTCGGCGATGTCGTGCATACGATGCCGGTGATTGCCGATATTCTGCGTCAGCATCCGGCGGCGCAGATCGATTGGTTGGTTGAAGAGGGGTTTGCTGATCTCGTGCGCCTTGTTGTCGGTGTGCGCTGTGTGATTCCATTTGCGCTACGCCGCTGGCGCAAACGATTATGCTCACCGGCAACCTGGGGGGAGGTCCGTCAGTTGCGGCAGCGGCTAGCGAGTGAAGCGTATGACCTAGTGATTGATTGTCAGGGTCTCATAAAAACCGCCTGGGCGGCGCATTGGACACGCGCGACAGGTGCTCGGGTGAGTGGGCTGGGTAACCGCACAGAGGGTTCTAGTTATGAATGGCCGGTACGCTTTTTTTATGATCAGTGTGTTGCGATCGAGCCGCATACCCATGTGCTAGAGCGTTCGCGTCAACTGGTTGCGGCGGCACTCGGAGATTCTGCTCTGTTGTCAGGAGGCATCGATTTTGGTCTTGATACGCGGGCGGCTGAGACGGCATTGATAAAAACGGGCTTTAAGTTGCCATCACCCTATGTGGTTTTAGTGCATGCCACTTCACGCGCAGATAAGCATTGGCCGCAGGAACAGTGGCTTGAACTGGGGCAAATATTACTGCGTGCGGGGATCTCGCTGGTATTGCCGTGGGGGCAGGCGACAGAACTGGCGGTGAGTGAAAAGATCAGCGGGTGGCTCAATGCACGTCTAACATCGGTGGCTGGGGCAGGCGCTGCAGCCTATGTGCCGCCCGCTTTAACCTTGCCAGCAGTCACCGGGCTACTGCTGGGTGCGGCGGCAACGGTTGGCGTTGACACCGGGCTGGTGCATATGGCTGCGGCCCTCAAGCGCCCCACCATTGAGCTTTACAATTTTGATACGGCTTGGCGCACGGGTGGTTATTGGGCGCCAGACATCATTAATTTAGGCGGGGCGCAACAGCCTGCGCGACTTGCCGATGTACGGCGTGCGTTGGTTGCTTTCGGTGTACTGTAATGCGCTTATGTTCAACCATTTTTTGTCTGTGATGCCTGGCATGATTAAGTGGTGGGCAAGCTTAGCAACCCTTGCTACGGTTTTCGGTTAAACCTCTCTGATGCTACGCCAAATTTATCGTGCTTTATGGTGGCTTGTGGCTCCCGTTGCGGTGCTGCGGCTTTTATGGCGTTCTCGCTGCGAGCCGGGTTACGCCTGGCATATTGGGGAACGTTTTGGCTTTGGGCATTTGCCTGACTGTTTAAATGATGGCGCGCCTTTGCTCTGGGTGCATGCAGTGTCGGTTGGTGAGACGCGCGCGGCGCAGCCGCTGATCGAGGCTCTTCAAGCGGCCTGCCCAGAGGCACGCATATTGATCACCCATATGACGCCAGGTGGCCGGGCAACGGGTGAGGCGCTGTTTGGCGCGCGCGTATGGCGTTGTTATTTGCCCTACGATATGCCGTGTGCCGTGCGGCGTTTTCTAACACGCTATCGGCCCACGCTTGGGGCGGTGATGGAAACGGAAGTGTGGCCAACGCTGATTGATGAGTGCCGTCGGGCTCGCGTGCCGCTGGTCTTAGTGAATGCTCGTATGTCAGCACGTTCATATCGGCGAGCGGCTAAATTCGGGCAGGCCGGGCGTGAAGTTTTTGGTGGTTTTACTCGTGTCTTTGCGCAAAGCCCGGCGGATGCAGAGAGACTCAGTGCGTTAGGCGCATGCCCTGTGACGGTGCTGGGCAATCTGAAGTTTGATATGGCGCCGCCTGCTGCCCTGATCGCCCGCGGCCAAACCTGGCGCTTAGGGTTTGGCTCGCGCCCAGTATGGGTAGCAGCGAGCACGCGCGCTGGCGAGGAAGCGCTCATACTAGAGGCATTTAAACGTAGCGGGCTGGCTGAAAATGCTGTGTTAATTTTAGTGCCACGCCACCCGCAACGTTTTAACGAGGTGGCGGCATTACTGGCGCGAGAAGGTTGGCGTTTTGCCCGGCGTTCTGCTTGGCATACCCCCCCCTATAATACGGTTGACAATGATTTTTCAAATCAAGCCATAAACCGCGCAAACCAGCCATTGCTTGGACCTGATCTTCAGGTATGGCTGGGCGATTCGATGGGTGAATTGGGTGCGTATTATGCCGCAGCGGATGTGGCTTTTATTGGTGGAAGTTTGTTGCCATTTGGTGGGCAAAATTTGATCGAAGCATGTGCGGCTGGGGTGCCGGTCTTAATTGGCGCCCATACCTTTAATTTCGAACAAGCAAGTGCGGATGCAATCATCGCCGGCGCGGCGCGGCGCGTGGCTGACACGGCCGCGCTTGGTCAAGCATTGCGCACGCTGCTGATAGACTCGAGTCTACGCGCTACAATGAGTACCGCAGCAGTCGCGTTTGCTGCCCGCCACCGTGGCGCAACGCGCCGTACGGTGGCAGCACTCATGGCGTTGCTCAGAGACTCAAATTAAATCATCACACTATTTTAGAAGCTAAAGCGTGATGTCTCTATTGTGTTAACTAGAGGAGGGGCCCACGTTTCAAATAAAACTTCGCTCTGGTACTCGTTTTTAGCAACGCAGGTAATGAGTTGCGCTTGCATCAACGGTGCGCTGCCAACGAAAGCGCACAGACGGCCTCCTGGCTTGAGTTGCGTGAGTAACGTCGGCGGTAGGACCGGTAGTCCACCAGAGACCACAATCACATCATAGGGCGCTTGCTGTGCCCAGCCTTGCGCACCGTCACCCGTGACTACACTTACCTTCGAGATAGTGTTTTTAAGTAAATTTTCTTGTGCGAGTGCGGCAAGTTCGGCATGGATTTCAATCGTCAATACGTGTTGACTATGATATGAAAGTAAGGCGGCCATATAACCGCTGCCTGTGCCGATTTCAAGTATGGATTCATGCGGTTTCAGTTGGAGGGCTTGCAAGATCCGCGCTTCGATTTTTGGGGACAACATATGCTGTCCGCAGGGCAGCGGAATTTCAAGATCGGCAAAGGCAATATTTTGGTAGGCGGGCGGTACAAAATTCTCGCGTTTAATGATTTCAAGCAAACTCAGTACATCCTGGTCAGATACATTCCAGGGACGAATCTGCTGTTGAATCATATTGGAGCGTGCCTGTTCGAGATTCATAATAAAAGTTGGCTATTTAACGGAGGCCGAAGTATGATGAGAAAAATAGGTAGGCGCAGTAGAAAACCCAGCCAAAAAACTGAGTACAAGCAGCGCAAAAGCGGCCATCGAGCTTATGACAACTCGTATTGTATCAAACAGATGAAACCATGAGCTATCCTTTTACTACGGCTATGCATCGCCGCCTGCTCTTGGGATCAGTTGGTTTTTTTGTTCTAGCGCTATTATTTGGCGCCTGTAGCAACTCTATCTTCTCATTTATTTCTGGTCAGTATACTTTTTCGGCACGGCAAATCCAGGTTGCGGTTGAAAAGAAATTTCCATATGACCAGCAGATCTTACAAATTTTTAAGCTTAAATTTTCCCATCCTCAAATCACTTTGCAGCCAAAGGCAAATCGGCTGGCAATTGCATTAGACGCGCAAATTAGCAGTGCTTTTATTGCGCAGCCAGTGCATGCCCAATTCACTCTTAACAGTGAGCTTTCCTATGATCGTATCAGCCGCTCTGTAGTGCTTAAGCACCCCCAAGTTGAGCATTTACAGTTTGACGGCATGGAGGATGAATTTAGGCGGCAAATCAACACCGCCGCTGCATTACTGGCAACGCAATGGTTGGATAATTATCCAATTTACACTTTTAAATCGGATCAATTGTCGTTTGCTAAGGTTGCTTACGAGCCCGGTACGATCACCGTTGTGCCAGAGGGTGTTCGGGTACAGCTGGTCGAACGTTAAACCATCGCTGTTAAGAGTTCTGTATTTTTGGCCTATTCTGCTTCCTCACGCTACCCAAATTCAGCCAATGCCTACTTCTATTTTTCCAGGCTCGATTGCCTTGAGGGCGAGTTTGTTGGGCCAGCTGAGCGCCCATATTAACTGTGCCAGGTGCGACTTAAATAGCGCTTAGGCAGAAAGGTACAGTTGGATCAGGTATGATTATCTAATGGCGATTAATCTACCCTGGCAAAAAGGAATGTGATTTGAATATTGATTGGATCTTTGCTTTTAAAGCACTACTACTTGGCATTGTTGAAGGCTTGACCGAGTTTTTGCCAATCTCAAGTACCGGCCATCTGATTGTTGCCGGTAGTCTGCTTAACTTTACCGGTGCGCAAGCCAAAGCATTTTATGTGGTGGTTCAGTTTGGCGCGATTCTCGCGGTCAGTTGGGAATTCCGCCACAAAATTGTAGAGTTGGCGACCGGTATCGTGAGCCGCCCAAGCGCGCGCCGTTTCACCTTGAATATTATAGTGGCGTGTATCCCCGCCGTGGTAGCCGGGCTGACTTTTGATAAACAGATCAAGGCGCTGCTGTTTACACCAGTGTCAGTTGCCTTAGCGCTGGTGATTGGGGGGCTCGTGATTCTGTGGGCAGAGTGGCGACAATCTAATGGGGGTAAGGCACCACGTGTGCAGGCATTAGATGAATTAACCCTAGCCGATGCGCTTAAAGTGGGTCTAGCGCAATGTTTTGCTTTGATTCCGGGGACTTCACGCTCGGGCTCAACGATTATTGGCGGTATGTTATTTGGGCTTGAGCGGCGGACCGCGACGGAATTCTCTTTTTTCTTGGCAATCCCCTTGTTGTTTGGCGCCACCGTATATGAACTGTATAAAATGCGTGCGCTTTTTGATACGGTGGATATAGGCGCTTTTATCCTTGGGTTGGTGGCGGCTTTTGGCAGCGCATTTATTTGTGTGCGCTGGCTATTGCGCTATATTGCGACTCATGATTTTAGAGTTTTTGCCTGGTATCGGATTGGCTTTGGCTTATTGATTTTACTGACAGCCTATACCGGCGCGATTCAATGGACTGCATCATAATTTGACGCAGTCCAGTCCCAGCGGCCCGCTCGCGGGTTTAATCTGCGCGCCGCTGAAAGACCAAATCCCATACGCCATGCCCGAGTCGCAACCCGCGCTTTTCGAACTTTGTGACTGGGCGATAAGCCGGCTGCGGCGCATAGCCGCTCGCGGTATTTTCGAGTAAAGGCTGGGCGCTGAGTACTTCGAGCATTTGCTCAGCGTAGTTTTGCCAGTCCGTCGCACAATGCAAGTAAGCGCCGGGTTTAAGACGAGAAGCGAGCAGGCTGGCGAAAGGGGCTTGTATCAAACGGCGTTTATGGTGCCGTTTTTTATGCCATGGATCCGGAAAAAAGATATGAATGCCGTCTAAGCTCGCAGGGGTAATCATGCGTTCAATGACTTCGACCGCATCGTGTTGGATGATACGGATATTTTCAAGCTGGTGTTCGGCGACTAACTTTAACAATGCGCCCACTCCGGGCTGATGGACCTCAATACCCAAAAAGTTAGTAGCGGGTAAATGGGCGGCAATCTCCGCCGTCGCAGTCCCCATGCCAAAGCCAATTTCCAATACACAGGGAGCGTCCCGTCCGAAAATAGCCGGCCAGTCAAGCGCTGTGGCGGTGGGTGGGCAAGCTAAAACAAAGCGTGGTGCAAGAGTGTCAAATGCGCGTTGCTGGGCGTTGGATATACGCCCAGCACGCGTGACAAAACTGCGCACGCGACGCATGGCTAAATCTGTAGGGCTAAGCTTGGAATCTATCAATTTCTATTCTTGTTAATACGTCAAAGGCAAGCGCGGCAGCCTCTGCCTTGTTGCTAAAAAAATGGCTGTGCAATGGTTGCATTTGCACGATTCAACCAACTCAGCAGCGTCCCGACAAAATTGGCAATCGGTGCGCATGCTTAACCCAAAAGCGTGCAATATCTGTTTCGCATATTCTAGCAGTTTGCCTCCTTGATGCGGTGAGCCAAATGCGAAGTAAGCGCCTAGCACCCGCAGTAGCCGATTTAGAGGGAGTTTTCTATGATCGCGCTGAGGCTTGCCGGTTAAGGTTATAGCGAGATCAATGCTATGCTTCGCTTCGCGTTTTTAATTTTGCAGACTTTTAATGAAGCACTCTCATCGATACACCGCTGGTTTTATTATGACTTTTTCTAGCGCCTTGCCGCTACTGGTCAGCGCACAGCCCGAAGCAAAAACACGCGATGCTTTAACTCATGGGGCAGTGGTCGTGACGGCTGTTCGGCAAACTCTGCCGCTGAGGGTGGTGGCGAATCCTAAGGAATTTAATCAGACCCCGGTGAGCGATGGCGCGGACTACTTAAAAAAAATTCCTGGGTTTTCGGCGATCCGAAATGGTGGGGCGAATGGGGACCCTGTATTGCGCGGTATGTTTGGTTCGCGTTTAAATATTCTGATAGACGGCAGCACGTTATTGGGTGCGTGCGGCAGCAGAATGGATGCGCCGACTTCTTATCTTGCGCCTGAAAACTATGATGAACTGACGGTGATTAAAGGGCCTCAAACCGTCACCGGAGGGCCAGGCGCTTCAGCTGGTACGATTCGTTTTGACCGCCGCCCGCAAAGGTTTGCTACCGCAGGCATGCGTTTTGATGGCAGTGTACTAGGTGGGACATGGGGCCGTAACGAGCAAAGAGCAGATTTAACGGTGGGTACCCCAGCAGGCTATCTGCGGCTGATGGTGAACCAGGCGCGTGCCGGTGACTATGCAGATGGCGCTGGTAAGGCGGTGCCATCTAGCTGGGATAAATGGAACACAGATGTCGCGGTAGGATGGACACCCACGGCTCATACGCGCTTAGAATTGAGCGCAGGTACGGGTGATGGCGCGGCCCGGTATGCTGGGCGCGGGATGGATGGTGTGCGCTTTAAGCGCAATAGTTTTGGTTTGCGTTTTGAGAAAAGCCATTTAAGTGGTTTATTGGATACGCTGGCAGCGCAGATTTATTACAATCAAGCAGACCACGTAATGGATAACTATACATTGCGCCAGGTTCCGCCACCGGGGCCGATGGCTTCTGAATTAGAACGCCAGATTGTAGGCGCGCGTCTTGCTGCTACTTTACCGTGGGGCAATGACGTTAAACTGGTGAGCGGTCTGGATGCGCAGATTCATCAACGCCAATCACGTACGATTAAAGTTGGCAAAAGGGGGCCATGGGCCAAACAAGTCAGCTTTTCCCAGGTGGGTTTTTTTAATGAACTGACCTGGTATATGACCGAGCAAACGCGCATGGTGAGCGGTGCTCGCCTAGACTGGATACAGACCAAAGATCACCGGCCACGGTCTAATCCCACTGCTAATCCGCAGCGCCATGCTGTTTTGCCCAGTGCCTTTATGCGTTATGAACGTGATTTAAAGCGTCTGCCTGCTATGGCATATATAGGGGTGGGTCACGTTGCGCGTTTTCCTGATTATTGGGAGCTTTTTTCTCCTAAGCTAGGCCCGACAGACTCGTTTAATGCGTTTGATGGTATTCAGCCTGAAAAAACCACCCAGCTTGATTTAGGTGCGCGCTATGCAACGGATCGGCTGCAAGTATGGACTTCGGCTTATTTGGGTTATGTGCACAATTTTATTGCGTTTAAAGCACTGAATGCAAAAGTGGCCGAAGCGCAGGCGACGAATATCAATGGTCGCATGATGGGGGGCGAGTTGGGGGCGAGTTGGCAGTTAGCGACGCATTGGCGTGTGGAGAATAGCCTGGCCTATGCTTGGGGTGAAAATACGCGTGATCGTAAGCCGCTGCCTCAGATGCCGCCGTTAGATATGCGTTTTGGGCTGCGTTATGATAATAACCGTTTATCGGCTGGAGCAATCTGGCGGGTGGTTGCCGCGCAGCATCGCTACGCCTTAGAGCAAGGCAATGTGGTTGGCAAGGATTGGGGGCCGAGTGCGGGCTTTAGTGTATTGTCAGTGAATGCGGGTTATCGCATCAATAAAACGACCCAGTTGGCCGTGGGTATTGAGAACGTGTTGAATAAAAATTATGCAGAGCATTTAAATCGAGCCGGGAATGCAGGATTTGGTTACCCAGCGGATAACTCGGCCCGGATTCACGAGCCGGGGCGGATGGTGTGGGCACGGCTTAGAATGAAATTTTAAGTGTGCTTATTATCAGGTCGAAGCTGCACTCTTAAACAATAAAGTCCGTAATGCCGTGGGAGAGTCAATAATATAATCGGCCTGCCATTTTTCAGGTGAGTGTTCACTATAACCATAAGTCGCAGCAATGGTTTTCATCCCGGCTGCTCGGCCAGCTTGGATATCGCGTAAATCGTCACCGATATAGGCAATTTGAGTGGGCGTAAGCTGCAGTTGCTGAGCCGCGTATAAAAGCGGCGCTGGGTGCGGCTTAGCATGAGCCGTCGTGTCTCCGCTGACAACGCAGCTTGCGTGGTTCAGGCCCAGCCGCTCTACCAACGGTCGCGTCAAGCGAGCAATTTTGTTCGTCACAATACCCCAGCGCACGTGATGCGCTGAAAGTTCAGCAAGTAACGCCTCAATCCCTGGAAAAAGTACAGTTGCACTGTCCAGGTCAGCGGTATAGTTGGCTAAAAACTCTTCAATCATTGCCACGAAATCACGATGGGTTGCATCAATCCCAAACGCGCCACCGAGCAGCCCACGTGCACCGGCAGAAGCAAATGGACGTAATTGTTCAAGCGGTAGCATTGGCATGCCACGTGCATCGCGCATTTTATTGACTGCTGCCGCCAGATTGGGTGCTGTGTCAGCCAGCGTGCCGTCAAGATCAAAAAGGATTGCGCGCTCGGCGCTGGGTGAGATAAATGAGGGATTGCTCATACACGGACACAAGCCAGCATGTAATTGATGCTGGTGTCATCGGAGAGCGTAAAGTGTTGGCTCATTGGAGCATAACTTACGCCTTTAAAGGCGTGTAAATCCAGCCCAGCAGCACGCGCGTATGAACTTAATTCAGCCGGGCGGATAAACCGTGCGTAGTCGTGGGTGCCGCGCGGCAGCATTTGGGCAATATATTCTGCTGCGATGACGGCAAATAGATAAGATTTCAAATTGCGGTTAAGCGTTGAAAAAAATACCCAGCCGCCAACTTTAACAAGCTTAGCGCAAGCGCTCACAATAGAGCCGGGATCGGGCACATGCTCTAGCATTTCCATGCAGGTCACCGCATCATAGGCGCCAGGCTCACGCAAGGCGAGGGCTTCGGCTGAAACTTCTTCATACTCTAGCATGACGCCACTGTCGAGACGATGCAATTCAGCGGCGCTCAATGCATCAGAAGCGAGGTCGATGCCTTTGACTTGCGCGCCACGCTGAGCCATGGATTCAGCCAAAATACCTCCGCCGCACCCTACATCTAGGATGCGTTTGCCCCTCAGTTGCGTATAGGAGTTGATCCAATCAAGCCGCAATGGGTTCAGTTGGTGCAGGGGTTTGAATTCAGCCGTAGGGTCCCACCAGCGATGGGCGAGAGCGCTAAATTTTCTGAGTTCGTGCGGGTCAGCGTTGATCATCGATTTAATCTGGAGCGTAAAAAAGCCCTGCCAAAGCAGGGCTTTTGCATACTATATGCAGCTTAGCTTAATAAGCAGGCTGAACAATCGCGCCGGGTTGAACCGGTACGACGACTTCTTGAGCATTAGAATTTACTTGCGTGGCTACCGTGCCGACTACTTCAACTTCTACGCGACGGTTTGGCGCCAAACAGGCGATCAGGTCTTGCCGCTTCTTTTGGTGGCAATCGGTGACAATTGGATTGCGTTTGCCTTTAGCTTCTGTGTAAATGCGATTTTCGTCAATACCTCGACTCGCTAGATAGGCTTTCACGGCTTGTGCACGTTGCATTGAAAGCTTATCGTTATAACGGTCATGACCGATTTTATCGGTATAGCCCGTGGCGACGATGACTTCAAGGTTCAGCCCTTTGACTTTTTGAGCGAGTGCATCAAGTTCAGCTTGACCGCTCGCTTTCAAGATGGCCTTATCAAAGTCAAACAACGTGTCGGCTTGATAGGTGATTTTTTGGCTAGTGATTTGTGGCGCGACAGGCAGCGTCTCTGTGGCTTGCACGACAAGAGCGCCATCGCATTTTGGATTGGCCGTCGCGGGCGTCCAAGGCGCACTGCGCCAGCATAGCTCATTGGTGCCATTCGTCCACACATATTCTTGGCTGCCGTTGGCCCAGTTGTCGGTGTTTACTTGAGGTGAAAGCTGTACGGATTGCGCCGAAGCAGAAGCAGCCATTACGGTAGCAGCTGCGATGACAGCGAGCTTGGAAAGTGTGTTCATATTTCTCCTCTCGAGTTTGAAGTTACCGCAGGTTTTCTGCGCGTCTGATGATTAGAAAAATGATGCTCGCAGAAGGGCATTGAAAGCAAGCTAAAAATACTCAATAAATTACATTGCAATGCCTGTTTGCGTAGAGTTATTCTGCCATATCACATCGCTAAGCCGGTGAACATTTATTCTAAAGAGGGTTGCGATTTGGTAACTGTGGCAAGCGCGCAACAGCTGAGTCAAGGCAACTGGGCCATGGCAGCAAGCTGCGCATGCTAAAATTACGCGTTATTCATCTTTAACTTGGCTCTTGATACAGCCCCTTATCTTTAATGCAATCGCCGCTAACGCGGTTTTTTGCCATAGAACAAACTAGCCTGATAAATGGATCAATTCGCCAAAGAGACTCTACCCATCTCGCTTGAAGAGGAAATGCGCCGCTCTTACCTCGATTACGCCATGAGCGTGATCGTAGGGCGAGCGCTGCCCAGTGTTTATGATGGTCTTAAGCCCGTGCATCGGCGTGTATTGTATTCAATGCACGAGTTGAACAATGACTGGAATCGTGCTTATAAAAAGTCCGCCAGGATTGTTGGGGATGTCATCGGTAAGTATCATCCGCATGGTGATGCCGCGGTCTACGGCACGATTGTGCGGATGGCGCAGGATTTTTCGTTGCGTTATATGCTGATTGACGGTCAGGGTAATTTTGGTTCGGTCGATGGGGATAACCCTGCGGCGATGCGTTATACCGAAATCCGCATGGCTAAAATCGGCCATGAATTGCTGGCTGACCTGGATAAAGAGACGGTCGACTTTGAGCCCAATTATGACGGCAGTGAAAGTGAGCCCGTGGTCTTGCCCGCGCGCATGCCGAATTTGCTGATTAATGGCTCATCTGGCATCGCCGTTGGGATGGCGACGAATATTCCGCCCCATAATTTGAACGAAGTGGTGGATGGTTGCCAGCTTCTGCTGCAAAATCCACAGGCATCGATTGATGACTTAATTGCGGTGATTCCTGCGCCTGATTTTCCGACTGCGGGCATTATTTATGGCATTGCTGGCGTGCGTGATGGCTATCGCACCGGCCGCGGCCGTGTCGTGATGCGGGGTAAAACGCATTTTGAAGAAATCGATCGTGGCCAGCGTAATGCGATCATCATTGACGAACTGCCGTATCAAGTCAATAAACGCATGTTGCTTGAGCGCATTGCCGAGCTGGTGCACGAAAAACGCATTGAAGGTATTTCCGATATCCGCGATGAGTCGGATAAAAGCGGGATGCGCGCGGTCATTGAACTCAAGCGCGGCGAAGTGCCAGAGGTCATACTGAATAACCTCTACAAAAATACCCAACTGCAAGACACCTTTGGCATGAATATGGTCGCTTTGGTCGATGGCCAGCCAAAGCTCCTTAATCTGAAGGAGATGCTGCAGTGTTTCTTAGCTCACCGGCGTGAGGTTATTACGCGCCGCACGGTGTATGAATTGCGCCGGGCGCGTGAGCGCGGGCATGTCTTGGAAGGACTGGCGGTTGCCTTAGCGAATATCGATGAATTTATTGCCATCATCAAGGCGGCCCCTTCACCACCGAGCGCGCGGCAAGAGTTAATGGGGCGTGTGTGGGATTCGCCGCTGGTGCGTGACATGTTGCTACGAGCTGGAGGCGATACGCCGGGCGGTGGCGCCGCGTATCGGCCAGAAAGCTTAAACCCAAGCTTTGGGATGCAGCCTGACGGCCGCTATAAATTATCCGATGTGCAAGCGCAAGAAATTTTGCAAATGCGCTTGCAGAGGCTGACTGGACTCGAGCGAGATAAGATTTTGGCGGAATATCGCGAGATGATGAAGCAAATTTCCGATCTGCTTGATATTTTGGCGAAACCGGAGCGTCTTCGCACCATTATTAGTGACGAGTTGACCGCAATTAAAAAAGAGTTTGGCGATGCGCGTCGCTCATATATTGAATTCAATGCAACTGAGCTCAATACAGAAGATTTAATTACGCCGCAAGACATGGTCGTGACGCTGTCGCATGGCGGCTATGTAAAGGCGCAGCCTTTATCCGAATATGGTGCGCAAAAGCGTGGCGGGCGTGGTAAGCAAGCGACTTCAATGAAGGAAGATGATTGGATTGAAACCTTGTTTATTGCGAATACGCACGATTACATTCTGTGCTTTTCCAACCATGGCCGTGTGTATTGGGTTAAGGTCTATGAAGTGCCACAAGGTTCGCGCAATGCGCGGGGGCGGCCAATCGTTAATATGTTTCCATTGAATGAGGGTGAAAGGATCACGGTTGTACTGTCGGTAAAGGAATTCTCTCCTGAGCGTTATGTCTTCATGGCAACCTCACTTGGCACGGTTAAGAAAACACCGCTTGAAGCCTTTAGCCGCCCACTCAAAAAAGGAATTATTGCGGTCAATCTGGATGAAGGCGATTATCTAATTGGTGCGGCGATTACCGATGGTGAGCACGATGTCATGCTCTTTTCAGATAGCGGCAAGGCGGTGCGCTTTAGCGAAAATGATGTGCGGCCGATGGGGCGTGGCACCCGTGGTGTGCGTGGCATGCGGCTAGAAGAAGGGCAGCAGGTCATCGCCTTGCTGGTGGCGGAAAATGAGCGGCAGTCGGTGTTGACAGCCACTGAAAATGGTTTCGGCAAACGTACCCCAATTGCTGAATATACCCGTCACGGGCGCGGTACCAAAGGGATGATTGCGATTCAAACTAGCGAGCGCAACGGTAAAGTGGTGGCGGCAATATTAGTTGAGCCGGAAAGCGAAATTATGCTGATTACAACGGCGGGGGTATTGATCCGTACGCGGGTTGCCGGCATACGAGAAATGGGCCGTGCCACACAAGGTGTTACACTCATTACCCTGGACAAAGGAACCACGTTATCGGGACTGCAACAGGTAGCTGAAACCGAGACAGAGGTCGACGCTAATCTTGAGACAGAGATCGACGCTAACCCTGAGTCAGAGATCGATGCTAATACCGAAACCAACCCTGAGGCAGGTTCTAGCCTTGAAAACGATTGATTTTTATGGAGCAATCAATGCAAATAAAGTTTAAGTCATGGATGTTGCTAGCCCCCTGGTTTTTGTTGGCGCCCGCTTTTTCTATTGCTCAGCCGCTGACGCTGCAAGGTGAGGCACTTTCCGCCGCTCCTGCCGCAATCCCGCTTGATCCGGCTCAGCAGGCGGCGATTAAAGATTTGCTAGAGGCTATCGACGCGGATAAGCATGCTACGGCAATTGGTAACAGCGCTCAGATGCAAATGAAACAATTAGTGCCGGCTATTTTGTCCGATGCATTGTCGGAGAATAAAAAGCTCACTGATGCACAAAAGCGCGCTGCTGTTCCACAGTTGCGGCAAAGCGCATTAGCTAAACTTGCTGAGCAAGCCGGCCAACTGTTTACTACGCCGCAATTTCATCAGGATGCGCTGCAAGCACAGCGCGATGCTTATGCGAAGTATTACACCGCCAGTGAAATTAAAGATTTAACTAAATTTTATAAAAGTAAAGCAGGCATTAAGTTTCTGCAAGTGCAAGACCAAGTTGGTGGTTATGTGCTCAACAGCTTAATGCAAAAGTACATGCCGCCGTCGATCCAAGCGGCGCGCGAGCAAGCTGATAAAGAAGTTGCATTGGTCGCTAAGTCACGGACTCCTCAAAAACCTGCAGGCAAGGCGAATAGCACGGCCAAGTAACGCGGTTGATGAGTTTTAAAGAGAATGGCCGTTTTGCATACCCGTGCAAAACGGCCATAATTATTTAATTCGGGTCCTAAAGCGGGCTTGTTTCTGCCTTCTGATTTCCTCGATGGCACAAGAACCGATAGCAGTCATGCGGTTTTAAATCACGCAGGATGAGGTTGCGTTGCTTGGCAATCCTATCGACAAAAAACGATTGTCCTAAAACGCCCTTGAATACGAGTGATACAGATGCGCCCATTTAATTTTGCTGCTGGTCCGGCGGCCCTACCGGTTGAAGTACTTCAGCAAGCCGCCGATGAGATGTTGGATTGGCAAGGCACAGGCACAAGTGTGATGGAAATGAGCCACCGTAGCCGTGAATTTGAGTCAATTCATCAAACTGCATTGGCTGATCTGGCTGAGTTGCTAATGCTGCCGGCAAATTACCGTCTGCTTTTTTTGCAAGGCGGAGCGCTTGCCGAAAATGCCTTGGTCCCATTAAACCTGCTGGGCGCGCGCACAGCGGCGGACTATGTGGTGACGGGTACATGGTCGCGTAAATCGCAATTGGAAGCAAGCCGTTACTGTGCCGCGCATATTGCTGCGACGAATCAAACAAGCAGGCTCAATTCCCCGCAAAATAGAGAGCGGCTTGGTATTCCTGCGTTTACTGACTGGCAGTTGTCTGCTGATCCGGCTTATGTCCATATCTGCACCAATGAGACGGTGAATGGCGTTGAGTTTTTTGAGATCCCGGATTTAGGCGAGGTGCCGCTGGTGGCTGATGCGTCATCGCATCTATTATCGCGCCCGTTGGACATCACCCAGTATGGTGTAATTTATGGCGGCGCGCAGAAAAACATTGGCATGGCCGGCGTTACTTTAGTGATTGTGCGTGAAGATTTATTGGATCGGGCACTGGCGATTTGTCCTTCGGCTTTTGAATGGAAGACGGTTGCCGCGCATAATTCAATGTATAACACGCCGCCTACTTATGCGATTTATATTGCGGGTCTTGTCTTCAAATGGCTTAAACGGCAAGGTGGGCTCGCGGCGATAGAGGCGCGCAATATTGAGAAAGCGCAACTGCTCTATCAAACGATTGACGCCAGCGACTTTTATATTAATCGGGTCGAGCCTGCGGTCAGGTCGCGCATGAATGTCCCATTTTATCTTGCGGATGAAACACGCAACGATGATTTTTTGGCGGGCGCGCGCGCCTGCGGCCTGCTGCACTTAAAAGGACATGCTTCGGTTGGCGGCATGCGCGCCTCAATTTATAATGCAGCGCCGCTCGCAGCAGTGCGGGCGCTGGTTGATTATATGCAAGCCTTTGAGCAACGCCAGGCTTAGGAAAGCTAGCCAACGGATGGCAACTGAATCCATACCCTGCCTTTTCTCTTGCCGTTTAATATTTTGATATAGCATGGATGATGAACAGCCGGCTTTGCAGCCTCTACGAGATAGTATCGATTTGATCGATGGGCAGTTGCTCACGTTATTAAACCAACGTGCGGCGCTGGCACTTGAAGTCGGTGAAATCAAGCAGCATTTTAAGACGCCAGTGTTTCGCCCTGAGCGTGAATTATCGGTCCTCACGCGTTTGCAAGCGCTCAACCAAGGGCCATTGCAGGCTAAGCACATCGCTGTGATTTGGCGAGAAATCATGGCCGCCAGCCGGGCTCTTGAAAAGCCCTTCACGGCGGCGTTTCTCGGGCCGGTTGGCACGTATAGTGAAGAAGCGCTGCATAAATATAGTGGTGCTGCGGTAGAGGGCTTGCCTTGTCCGTCGATCGATGAAGTCTTTCGAGCAGTGACAGCGGGCGCGGCCAATATTGGTATCGTTCCGGTTGAAAATTCAACTGAAGGTGCAGTCTCGCGCACGCTTGATTTGTTGTTACATTCTCCGCTGGTGCTCACTGGCGAAGTGATCTTGCCAATCCAGCATAGCCTATTAACGCGCACGGGTACGTTGGCTGGCGTCTCGCGTGTGTGCGCTCATGCGCAGGCACTGGCGCAATGCCAGCATTGGCTGACGGCGCATGCGCCACAACTCGAACGGCAAGCCGTGGCGAGCAACGCTGCTGCTGCTCAATTGGCGGCGGCTGATGCGAGCGTGGCGGCGATTGCGAGCGAACGGGCCGCTCTCCACTATAATTTAGCCACCGTGCAGGCGATGATGCAAGACGATCCGCATAACCGTACTCGCTTTGTGGTGATTGGTGGGCGCTCGAGTGCGCCCAGTGGTTGTGACCAAACTTCGCTGATCTTAGCCGTGAAGAATGTCGCGGGGGCGGTGTATCGGATGCTCGAACCCTTGGCGCGTCATGGCGTTTCGCTGACGCGTTTCGAGTCGCGGCCAGCCAAAAGCGGCGCTTGGGAATATTATTTTTATATCGACCTGGAAGGACACTATGCCGAGGCCCCGTTAGCGGCCGCGTTGGCAGAATTAGAGCAAGGCGTAGCCTTTATTAAAATCCTCGGTTCTTACCCACGGGCGCATTGATATGGATGCAGCCCCCATTTTTCTATTGCGGTTGCGGCTGCTGTGTCGGTGAGTCATTTGTGATCAACCTACGGACAGCACTTGCAGAGGGCGACGGCGCAGCAATTCAAGGATTATTTGAGCGGGCTCGCCTAGTACGCACACATTGGTCATCAGCTAAAAATGAAGCATCTTGATTTAGGACCGTATACCCATGCAAGGGGTACGGTGCAGTTACCGGGCTCAAAAAGCATCTCGAACCGCGTGCTTTTGCTAGCGGCGCTGGCACATGGAAAAACGCTCATCACGAATTTGTTAGAGGCGGATGATACACGCGTGATGTTAGAGGCGTTAGAGACGCTTGGCGTGGCTTGTCTGCGGCAAGATCAGGAGTATGTCGTGGCTGGAGTGGGGGGTGTTTTCCCGCTCAGAAAAGCACAGCTTTTTCTTGGCAATGCCGGTACTGCCGTGCGCTTGTTAAGCGCAGCTCTCGCTTTGCAGGCGGGGGGGAGCGACCGTGCATACCAGATTTCAGGTGTACCGCGGATGCATGAAAGACCCATCGGGGATTTAGTCGATAGTTTGCGCGCGCTCGGCGCATCGATTGAGTATGTTGGGCGTGATGGTTTTCCACCGCTGCTGATCGGACCTTTGCAAAAGAGGGCTGAGACAGTGGCGGGTAACGCAGATCCGGCCGCTTCTATGATTAAAACAGATCCGGCCACTTTTATTATCGCACCCGATCAGCAACTCTCTGTGCGGGGCGATGTCTCGAGCCAGTTCTTGAGTGCTGTGTTAATGGCGCTGCCATTGCTGCCGGCGGCACAACGCAAGGTCATGATTAAAGTTGATGGGGAATTGATTTCAAAGCCCTATATTGACCTGACAATCAGTTTGATGGCGCGCTTTGGCGTGCAAGTAGAGCGCGAGGGCTGGCATTGCTTCAGCCTAGCGGCAAACTCGTCTTATCAAGCGCCAGGCCATTTCGCAGTTGAGGGCGATGCCTCATCGGCGTCTTATTTTCTGGCCGCCGGTGCCGTCGGTGGGGGGCCGCTGCGAGTCACCGGGGTTGGGGCCGAGAGTAGCCAGGGCGATATTGGCTTTGCCAATGTGTTGACGCAGATGGGTGCTCACATCATGATGGGGCCAGACTGGATTGAAGTCAGTGGTGCTACCCATAGCCCGCGCCGGCTCAAGGCAATAGATATGGATTTTAATTTAATCCCTGATGCTGCCATGACAGTTGCTGTGCTCGCGCTTTTTGCCGAAGGTACGAGCACTTTGCGCAATATCGCCAGTTGGCGCGTGAAAGAGACAGATCGGCTAACCGCGATGGCGACAGAGCTGCGTAAATTAGGTGCCACGGTTGAAGCAGGAGCCGATTTTTTGCGGATTACTCCACCCGCTACGCTCACCGCTGGGGCCGAGATTAATACGTATGATGATCACCGCATGGCAATGTGCTTTGCACTCGTGAGTTTGGCTGGGGTGCCGATTAGAATTAACGATCCCAACTGTGTTGCCAAAACATTTCCTGATTATTTTGAGCGCTTTGGCGCAGTCGTACAATGACAACAGTTAAAGAACACGCAAAACAGCATACAAAACTGCATGTGCCAGTGCTTGCGATTGATGGGCCAACGGCCTCTGGTAAAGGGACGGTTGCGCAGCGGGTGGCCAAGCGTTTAGGATTTGATTACCTGGATAGTGGCGCATTGTACCGCCTACTTGCGTTGGCGAGCGTGCGGCGCCAGCTTGCGGTAGAGGACGTTGCGGCCCTCACTGGCTTAGCCCGCGAGCTGGATGTCGTCTTTAGAGATGGCGATGTCAAGCTGGATGGCGTTAACGTATCTGATGAAATCCGCGCGGAAGCGATTGGCAATCGAGCGTCTGAAATTGCCACGCATGCGTCGGTAAGGCAGGCGCTGATTGCCCGCCAGCGAGCATTTCGCACATTGCCGGGCCTAGTGGCCGATGGCCGGGATATGGGTACGGTGATTTTTCCAGACGCCAATTTGAAGGTTTTTTTGACGGCAAGCGTTGAGGCGCGCGCGCAAAGGCGTTATAAACAATTGATAGAAAAAGGTTTTCCTGCTAGTATAGAAACCCTCTCGCAAGATTTAGCTCAGCGTGATGCGCGCGATATTCAACGTGCGAACGCGCCGCTAAAGCCTGCTGAAGATGCAAAAGTGCTCGATACCTCTAGTCTTTGCGCTGATCAAGTGACTGACCAGATACTCGAGTGGTTTGCTGCATTATCGGTCCCCATGTTTCACGCCCAGACCCATGTATAGGCGGATTCATAGGTACGGTCATGTTTAAGTTGGCTGCTGTTATGAAGACAGTGGCTTGATAATTAACCCTTAACCCCGTGCACAATTTTGCGTTAAGCAATTCTCAATATAGTGCGCGTAGTACACCTCTAAATTTATGTCCGATTTGCAAACCTCAACCTCTGCTCCTCTCACCGAATCCTTCGCTGCGCTGTTTGCTGAATCACTTACCCGCCAGGATATGCGTGCGGGCGAAGTGATTTCTGCCGAAGTGGTACGTTTTGACCACAATTTTGTGGTTGTCAATGCAGGCCTCAAATCCGAAGCGTATATAGCGCTCGAAGAATTTCTGAATGATCACGGCGAGCTTGAGGCGCAAGTGGGTGATTTTGTTTCCGTCGCCATCGATGCGCTGGAAAATGGTTATGGCGACACCGTTTTGTCGCGTGATAAAGCTAAACGTCTGGCTTCTTGGCTGTCGCTTGAAAAAGCTCTGGACGATAGCGCGCTGGTCACCGGCACGATCACTGGCAAAGTTAAGGGTGGTCTGACCGTCATGGTCAACGGCATCCGTGCTTTCTTGCCGGGTTCATTAATTGATACCCGTCCAGTTAAAGACACAACGCCTTATGAAGGCACGACAACTGAATTCCGCGTGATTAAATTAGATCGCAAGCGCAATAACGTGGTTCTATCACGCCGTGCTGTGATCGAAGCGTCGCAAGGTGAAGAGCGCGCGAAGCTGCTGGAAACCTTACAAGAAGGCGCAGTGGTTGAAGGTGTGGTTAAAAATATTACGGATTACGGTGCATTCGTTGATCTGGGCGGCATTGACGGTCTATTGCATATTACTGATATCGCATGGCGTCGTGTGCGTCATCCGAGCGAGGCACTGACAGTGGGCCAAACCATCACTGCCAAGATTCTCAAATTCGACCAAGAAAAGAACCGCGTTTCGCTGGGTGTTAAACAGCTGGGCGGCGATCCATGGGAAGGCATTGCCCGCCGTTACCCATCTAGCACGCGCTTATTTGGTAAAGTGACCAACATTACCGACTATGGCGCATTTGTTGAAGTTGAGTCTGGGATTGAAGGCTTGGTGCATGTGTCCGAAATGGATTGGACCAATAAGAACGTTGCCCCGGGTAAAGCCGTACAGTTGGGTGACGAGGTTGAAGTGATGGTGCTTGAAATTGATGAAGAGCGTCGTCGTATTAGCCTTGGCATGAAACAGTGCAAACCTAATCCATGGGACGACTTTAGCCGCAACTACAAAAAAGGCGACAAGCTTTCAGGTGCGATTAAATCTATTACTGATTTCGGTGTCTTTATTGGCTTGCCTGGCGCTATCGACGGCTTGGTGCACTTGTCTGACCTATCCTGGAACGAGTCGGCTGAAGAGGCTGTGCGCAAATTCAAGAAAGGCGATGAAGTTGAAGCGATTGTCTTGGGCATTGACGTTGAGAAAGAGCGTATTTCACTCGGTATCAAGCAGCTTGAAGGCGACCCATTCAATAACTATACTGCCATGAACGACAAAGGTTCGATCGTGCAGGGTACAGTTAAATCGGTTGATGCCAAAGGCGCTATTGTGACGCTGGCAATCGAGGTTGAAGCCTACTTGCGCGCATCTGAACTCGGCCGTGAGCGTGTTGAAGATGCCCGCACTGTCCTTAAAGAAGGTGACGCTGTCGATGCGATGATCATCAATATTGACCGTAAAACCCGTAGCATTAATCTGTCTGTTAAGGCGAAAGAGGCCGGTATCCAGCCAGACGCAAACCAAACCCAACGCGACAATAGCTCGGCAGCAAGCGGCACGACCAATCTTGGTGCACTGCTTAAAGCCAAGTTGGATAGTCAAAATCAGTAAACGAGCATGACCAGATCTGAATTGGTCGCTCAGTTGGCTACGCGCTTTCCGCTGCTTGTGCTTAAAGACACAAGCCTTGCGGTAAGCGCGGTGCTCGATGCGATGTCTGGAGCGCTCGCTCAAGGTCATCGTATCGAGATTCGTGGTTTTGGTAGTTTTTCTGTAAATTGTCGTCGCCCAAGAGTTGGCCGTAACCCAAAGTCAGGCGAACAAGTGCTCGTGCAAGAGAAATATGTGCCGCACTTTAAACCAGGTAAAGCGTTGCGTGAGCAAGTTGATAGCCGGACTGGCACCACTCCCCTCTGATTCGATTTTCCTATCGAATAAATAATTCCAGTCAGTTTTTAATTTCAATTAGTAAAATCTATAATTATCCTCGTCGCGCGTGAACACATGCGCGGCAGCGACTCAGTTTTTCTATCAAGAAAGTTTGTGCCAATGTGCGAACTTGACTATGGGAACGCTATTAAAGGCTTGGTTCTTGTTTTTTTGAGGTGATCGTGGAGCAACTTCAGGTTGATCTATACCCTAACCTGATGTCAGATTCTCCGTGTAAATTATGTCAGGATAGAGTTAAATTCTGAATTTATTGAGATATCTTGCAAAAGGTAATAGAGTCTTTCCTGACATTTTTCAGGGAATTTGAGCAATGAGCGAAATAATCATTTATGAACCAGCAGACGGCGGGAAAGTTACCGTTCGGCTTGAAGGCGAGAGCCTTTGGATGACTCAAGAACAGATGGCCGAATTGTTTAGCCGGGAGCGTTCGGTAATTACTAAGCACCTCCGGAATGTCTTCCGGGAGGAGGAACTTGAGGAAAGTTCAGTATGTGCAAATTTTGCACGTACTGCCGGGGATGGGAAGACTTACCAAACGCAGCACTACAACCTCGACGCCATCATTTCTGTCGGGTATCGCGTCAATTCCAAGCGCGGCACGCAATTTCGCCAATGGGCAACAGGTATTCTACGCGACCATTTGATGCAGGGCTGGACGCTGGATCGCACCCGCTTCGAGCACAACGCCGCCGAACTGGAAGCGGCACTGGCGCTAGTCAAGAAAACTGCGCAATCCCCCGCTCTGATTGCCGATACGGGACGAGGATTGGTCGAGATCGTCAGCCGCTATACTCATACCTTCTTGTTGTTGCAGCGTTACGATGAAGGATTGTTGGCCGATCCAAACGGTACGACCGGTGGTGTAATGCCGTCTCTTGACAAAGTAAAGCAGTCCATCGCCGACTTGAAAACCGATCTCATGTCCCGTGGCGAGGCCAGCGATTTATTCGGGCTTGAACGCGGCGATGCGCTGGCAGCGATTCTCGGCAACCTTGATCAATCTGTATTCGGCGAGCCAGCCTATCCGACCATTGAACGCAAGGCGGCGCATTTATTGTATTTCGTCATCAAGAACCATCCGCTGGCTGATGGCAACAAGCGCACTGGCGCTTTCCTGTTCGTCGATTTTCTGAACCGCAACAACGCACTGATGCGAGACGGGCAACCGCTCATCAACGACATTGGACTCGCGGCATTGGCGCTACTGGTAGCAGAATCGGCACCGGCACAAAAGGAAACCATGATCCGCTTGATTGAAAACATGCTGGTCGGAGCGCAGTAGCAAGCCATGAACGACAGCATATTGGGTACATCCGGGTCAGCATCTTTGACCAGAATCCAGAACGGCAACTAGAAGGCGTCCACTATTGACGACCCACCTCAGATTGCAATGGCACACCAACCGTTGGGTCATCGGCAAATTTGTTAAAGAAAAAAATAAAAGAGATAAACCCATTTGGGCGATGCATGGACTATAGTCATGCCCATGCACGTATCCACATCCTCACCAGAAATTCACTTATCTGAACTCCAAGCCAGTATGCGGGAGCTACAAGCGCAGGCAGTACGCGATGCTGCTCTCATCACGGAGTTAAGGCAACGCGTTTTTTTATTGGAAGAGTAATTCCATCTGGCCTAATTAAAACGGTATGTGCCTGCGATTGAAAAACAGGGCGTGCAAGGGTGCTTGTTCAATGAAGCTGAGTTTGTTGTGCAAACGGAGCCAGAAAGCGAAGACGAGCAGCCAGTAATCGGAAGTGCTGGTGATTCAAAAATAGAATTCCAGTAGCCCACCACTGGACTAGAGCTGATCAAAATAGGAATGTTGAGAATGTTTAATCCAGTTTCCCAAGCCTTCGCAAGTCACCGAGCGCAGGCGCTAGCAGCGCAAATCTATCTGGATCAGGCTGATTTGCAAAAGACGGCGCAGCAACTCGAGGTGGCCTTAATCTTATATAACCAAGCAAAAGTCGCCTTCAAAAATATTGCAAAGACGTGCCAGGTAACGCCCACTTTGTCCGAATTAAAAAGTGCCTTTGCCAACGCACAAACGCCACAAACAGCAGAAGAAAGCGCATTGCGGCGGCGTATTGCGGAGGTCTATTTTGAGCGCGGGGAACTTTTGGCTAAATTGGGCAAACCCGACAAAGCACAGGCAAGTTACAAAAAAGCGAAAGCCTGGGGTTATGAGGAAAAAAAATATCCCTCAATTGGCTATCCTGTTGCGAGTAGTGCCCTCCTAGCTTTGGCTCGGCGATCTCCCTCGGTAGACAAATTAGCGCCGTCGCCTACCGAAAAAAATACGTGGGTCGATGATTTTTTTACAAGAGCGCTTGATGCGATTAAGTCATTGAATCGTTGCAATGCGCTGCATTTGTCGCATCCGTCACCGAGTTTCTTCCTTGTGTATGCACATGACACTAACAATTCAGCATATGGAAAAGCGGACGCCAGCACTTCTCAATACTTTATTCAAAAATTATCTGAAGTTAGATTAAATCTATATTCGGACCAAACGCCGATGGGGCAGCCTGCAGCAGGTTTTAGCACGCCTGAAGCGGGCGGAAATATAGAAGATATTTTGACCGCTCAACTCTGTTTATTGCCAACGGATGTAGGCACGAGCAAGCCCGTTGATAAAGTCATTGTATGCTGCTCAGAAGTATTGGAGCGCTACATGGAGGGTGAATACTATACGGCTTATTATAAGGCTCTTAAAGTAGCTTACGGCAAAGCCTTTGCACAACAGAGCGATCAAGCGATACGGGATGTGGTCAAGTATTTTTCAGAAGAAGAAGAACTAAAGAGCCAGTTTCATCATGTACTCACTGAAATCGCTTTTTTACAGATCAGAGCCGACAAACGCGAAGCCAATCAACATGGCATTATCCCGGTATCGTTAACGAAAAATAGCTATGAGCACTGTTTTAAGCATTTTACTGAAACGACAATCGTCCGAATCGAAGATATTTCTCGGTTTAAAGAGAAGGCGCTAAAGGGCGAGGAAGTGTATGCCAACCAAGGCCGGCATTGGGTGCTTTTTAAGCTATTAGAACGATTTTTAGTCCACAATGAAAAAGCAAAGGTTTTTCTCGATAAATTTTGGGCGGGCTATGCCAAGCTGGTTGCGCACCTTCAAGTGCACTCACACCCTGCAACAAAAGAGTGTTTATCTATAGTAAAGGCGACCTTTCAGGAGATAGAACATGCCTTACTCAATACACTTTGCGATACGGTAGAACGACAGCAACGCGATACTTTCGTAGACCTTAAAGCACTTCAAACTGCGTTGAAGGCATCATATTCTGCTGAGCGCGTGTCGATCCAACGTCTGTCTGGCCAGACCTTACCGATGGATCATTGCTATATCAATCTAGCGGTGGTGGAGCGTGAAAAACTAAATAAAAAAGACCAAGAAAATGCAAGCGACCTATCGGCAAGAAAAACGAAAGTGTCACGCCGTACGGTTTTTCATCGGCTACCCAGTTCTGAAACGATGGATTCCAATCTGGATAAGCAGGTTGTTTTAGAAAAATTATTCGATCCGAACGTGGCCAGTGACGGTCGACAGACGGCTCCTAGACGGATTCTGATTCGCGGTCGCGCTGGGGTTGGAAAAACAACCCTGTCCAAAAAGATTGTCTATGAATATACACAAACAGGAATGTGGCGTTCGCAATTTGATTGGCTCTTGTGGATTTCACTGCGCAAACTCAAGGGCAAGCCAAGCGCCGATTTAGAAAACCTGTTCTATGAGGAATATTTTCATACCCATCCTTCAGGCCGTGTGCTCGCTAAGACACTATGCAGTCAAGTGAATGGCGCGGCCAAAGACAAAACGCTTTTTGTGCTAGATGGCTGGGATGAAGTTGCGCAGGAATGGGACGCGGCGCACCCAATGACAACCTTTTTGAAGGATCTGCTCAATCGACCTGCTGTCATTGTGACCTCCCGACCTCAGGTGGACTTGCAAGAGGTGCGGCCTATGGATTTGGAATTAGAGACTTTAGGCTTTAGCTCAGAAAACGTAGAGGCCTATCTGAATAACCGAGACATCGTGCTACCCAAGCATGCCGAGGCGATTCGGCATTTGATGCGAGACAATCCCTTTGTTCAGGAAATGGTCAATGTGCCCATTCAGTTAGACACCTTGGTGTTTAGCTGGGATGAAATCCGGCGGATGCAGCAAACATCGATAACGATCACAGCGCTATATCAGGCGATGACAAATAAACTGTGGCGCAAGGATATCCTCAGACTGGAGAAGCAGATAGATGGGAAGGTATTAACAGAGAGTACCCTGAATGCGCTTAGAACAACAGTGCGTATCGAACAACCTATCAAAGCAGAGAAAGCTTTTCTGTGCAATTTGGCTTTTAAGGGGCTACAGGAAAACCGTATCGAATTTAAGCTTCCTTATCTGGATGCTCTCATTGAACAGCTTCAAGACAGTGGTTTTTCACTGCCGCTTACGCTGGAAGATGATCTTAAAAAACTCTCCTTCTTGCAGATGGAGGATCTAGATAAAGACGAAGCCCAGCGTAGCTACTCTTTTAGGCATAAGACTTTTCAGGAATTTTTTGCAGCCAGGTACTTTGCTCAACATTGGGAAGCGGCGCAAAACCTGACTGTGTTGCGTCCGCTCTTAAAGAAAGAGGGTAGCCCTACTCCAGAGGAATTTCTCCAGCAGCATAAGTACAACCCTCAATATGAAATCATGTGGTGGTTTGTCGCAGGCTTTTTGCGTGGCGAGGCACTGAATCGTTTTTTTAAAATGCTAGAAGCTGAACCTCGTGATCTCTTAGGAGTGCACCATCAGCGTCTGATTATGAACTGTTTGCATGAAGCAGACCGTACGTCTGTGTTTGGACTCAGCCCTAAGATCAGGGCTGGGCTGGAGCAGCGTTTTAAGCAATGGTTGGAATTGGAAATCAAGATACGGGGGGAATGTACATTAGCAGAACTGCCTACGTGTCCCGAGCATCTATTGCAGTCTTTCCTTCAAAGCATGGCATCTACCGAATCAAAACAGGCTGCTGCGAAAGCCTGCAGGAAGCGATCAGCCTTATCACAAGCCACTCTAAACGACCTCCTTATCATTATCAAAGATGATAGTAATGCAGCAAAGAGGATGGCGGCTATCGCCTTAGGCCGTCAGACTTCTTTACCGGAAGCCACTCTTGAAGAGCTAATCACCTTTATCAAAGAAGGGGATATGTGGGTGAAAGAGGCTGCGGCTGACGCTTTAGGTGGTCACTCCTCTTTATCGAAAACCATCCTAAAAAATCTCAGGGCTTTTGTAACAGATAGTCATTATCAAGTGAGGCAGGCAGCAGTTAAAGTTTTAGGTCGTCAGACCTCTTTGTCGGAAGCCACCATAAAAGATTTGATTGCCCTTATCAAAGATGAGAATGATCAGGTGAGACGGGCAGCGGCAAGAGCCTTAGGCGGTCAGAGCGCTTTACCGGAAGCCGCTCTAAAAGGTCTGATTACTCTTATCAAAGATGGAAATAATGAGGTGAAGTGGGCGGCGTCTGACACGTTAGGCCATCAGACCTCTTTACCAGGAGTTGCTCTAAAAGACCTGATCGCCCTTCTCGAAGATGAAAATAATGTGGTGAAGGAGGTGGCGGCTCGCGCCTTAGGCTATCAGCATCAAAGCGCTTTACCAGAAGCTGCCCTAAAAGGTCTAATCGCTCTTATCAAAAACGGAAGTAATCCGGCGAAGCGGATAGCGGCTGATACCTTAGGCCGTCAGGCTGCTTTGCCGGACGCTATTCTAGAAGATCTGATCTCCCTTATCAAAGATGGAAATAATTGGGTGAGGGAGGCAGCGGCTGAAGCCTTAGGGCGTCAAACTTCGTTACCGTTAGAAATTTTAAAAAACCTAAAGACCCTTATCAAAGATGGGAATAAGTGGGAGAGAGGTGCAGCGGCTCGCGCCCTAGGCCGTCAAACTGCTTTACCAGAAGCTGCCCTCAAAGCCCTACGGGCCCCTATCAAAGATCAGAATAATTGGAAGAGGCAGGCAGCGGCTCGCGCCTTAGGCCGCCAGACCGCTTTACCGGAAATCGCCCTAAAAGGTTTAAAGCCCCTTATCAAAGATGAGAATAATTGGGCAGCGGCTCACGCTTTAAGCGGTCAGAGCGCTTTACCGGACATAGCACTAAAAAATCTGCTCGACCTTATCAAAGATGATAATACGAAGTGGTGGGTGTCTCAAACCTTAAGCCGTCAGAGCGCTTCACCAGAAGCGACTTTAAAAGATTTGATTGTGCTCTTGCAATATCAAGAAGGAGCGCTACTACACCTGTTGGAAACGCAAGGGGGAGCACTTGCTGTTTATCGCTTGATGCCTACTTTTGAACAGCAGGACGTAGAATGGCTCTACAAGGCCTACTTACTTAAAGCACAAAGATTTAGCCAGATAGCCCCGTTTTATATGCAAAACGATACACTCTGTTTTTATACCTCTGAGGGGTTCCAGACAGTGCCATTTGCTAGTTCAGACCAAGCGGCTGAATTTAGACAAACGCTTCGAAAGGTGCAGCAGGACTTGGGTATTTCACTAGACTCTGCTCCAGAAAAGGCGCGGAGTATCCCCTCCATCAAGCAAAACCGACTTGGAATTTCTGTGGTGGATCAAGCTACACAAACAGAAACTTAAAATTGTTATAGCTCAATAATTGTTATAGCTCAATTAAACCAATCAATATAGGAAGGTTGACGATGTTTGGCAATTCTGTTTCCAAAGCCCAAGCAGGTAATGAAGCGCAGGTGCTAGCGCAAGCCTATCTAGATCAAGCTCGCTCGCAAAAAATAGAGCAGGATCCCAAGGTGGCCTTAGCCTTCTACGACAAAGCAAAAGTCGCCTTCAAAAATATTGCGAATGCACGCCAACTGGCTCCTCCTTTATCCGAAGTGAAAAGTGCTTTGATCCAAGCACGTACGCCTGATACTCCAGAAGACGAGGCATTACGGCAGCGCATCGCGGAGGTTTATTTTGAGCGAGCGGAACTCTTGCAGGAATTAGGAAAATTCGGCAAAGCGCAGGCGAGCTACGAAAAAGCCGAAGACTGGGGCTATGAAGGGGGAAAGCCTACCTCCATCCCTCCTGCGGTTATGCTATCTGTGCGCGGTATGCCGGCGTTGGCTCAGACTGCCATACCTACCTCAATGCCATCGCAGCAGCTGGCTGCCTCGTCAGCCGAGAAAAATAGCGCGCTGGTGGAATATCTGTTTGAAAAGGCACTGTTGACGCTTAGCTCCTTAGAGGTGCCGAATAAACCCAGCCTTTTTCTGGTATATGCACACGACAATCCCATTCACGGGAAGGCCGAGGCGTCTACATCTAAATATTTAATCGAGAGGTTATCTAGCATCCGAGGGGTCAACCTGTATTCGGACCAAACGCCAATGGGTCAAATGTATTCAAGCTCGGTGGAAGATCTGAAAGGGGATGGCAAGCTAAACGATATCTTAACCAATCAGCTTTGTTTGCTGCCCGCGCGGTTAATAAAAGAGGTGAATCTAGTCGATAAGGTTGTGGTGTGTTGTTCTGAGGTATTAGGAAGCTATCTAAAATGGCCGGACTATCAAAAGTTTTATGAGGAACTTCGAGAAGCGTATGACGAAGATCGAGAGGCCTATCTCAAAGGCGGTGAACAACTGGGTCCATCGGCAATACGTGAGGTGGTCAGAAAATTTTCGCAAGAGGAAGAGTGTAAGTCGGGGTTCCATCATGTGTTGACGGAAATGGCTTTTTTACAAATCCGCGCAGAGCATCTGAAAGGTCAACACGGCATTATCCCGGTATCGTTAACGCCAAATAGCTATGAGGAGTGCCTGGCGCATTTTATTCCAGCGACAGCGGTTCGGATGGAAGACATACTGCGCTTTGAAGAGCAAGCGCAAGCAGGACGAGAAGTGCATGCGAATCAAAGTCGGCATGGGGTGCTATTTAAGCTGATCGAGCGGCTGTTAGCGGGTAGTGACGAAGCCCAAATGTTTCTGAATAAGTTTTGGCAGGGGCACAGCGATTGTATTTCGCATTTGAAGAGCGATTCAAAGTTTGGTGAGCTTGAGTTTGCCCAGATCGTAGACAGTATTTTCGATGGCATACGGAAGGCGTTGCACAATGAGCTTGTCTCCACCGTACAACAAGCACGTAGCCTCTTCTCAATAAATCTGCGCGAAGCGCTGTACCAGCATTATCAACGCTCTAATCTCTCGATTCAGCGGGTATCGGGCCAAATAGCATCACTGGACGATTGCTACATCAATCTTGCAATCGTCGACAGTCACGCTCAACGGGAAAAAGATCGGGCTGAACTGACAAAGCAGGCATCGACTTTCGAGCGCCTATCAAGCGGTGAGCAACTTCAATCGACCAATTACTTGAAGTCCATTTCACTAGCCAATCTTTTCGATTCTCAAAAATTACGCGATGGCTCAACCGGCATTCCTAAGCGGATTTTGATTCAAGGACGAGCAGGGGTTGGTAAGACGACCTTATGCAAAAAGCTGGTGTATGAGTATCACCATAATGGGCTTTGGCAGGATCAGTTTGAATGTGTGTTGTGGGTGCCGTTGCGGCAACTGAAGACACTTGAATATTATAGCTTGGAAACATTGCTTAGCGAGCACTATTTTGTCAACCAAGAAAATGCGAAGGCGTTAGCACGGGCTTTTCATCAATATCAGGACAAAACTCTCTTTATTTTAGATGGCTTACATGAAGTGGTCGATGAACTTCATAAAGGCCGTCCGTTGAGCCGATTTTTAAAGGAATTACTGAATCAAAAGCATGTGGTCATGACCTCCCGACCTGCAGGCGTCGATTCCCATTTACTGGATCAGTTGGATTTAGAGTTAGAAACGGCGGGTTTTACGCTGGAGAGCGTAGGGGTATATATCCAGAAGTTTGCGCCCCCATCCAGCCAAGCCGCTATTCAGCAGTTTATAGAGCGCACCCCTGTGATTCAGGGGCTAGTCAATATCCCGATTCAGCTCGATGCATTGTGCTATAGCTGGGATAGCCTCCCCCAAAATCAAGCCGTGACCATGGCGATGCTGTACGAAGCGATAGTTGATAAATTATGGCGTAAAGATGGCCTACGGTTAGAAAAACAAGACAAAGGTGAAATATTAGGGACTAATGTCATCCAAATGTCTTCGAAGGCTAAATTAGCAAAGTTGATGGGGGATGAGATTTATTACTTAGGTTATTTAGCCTTTAAGGGGCTAGAAGAAGGGAAAATAGAATTTAGTTTAGACGAATTAGATCTGCGCCAAACAGAGTTTGAGGATAGGCCTTTGGGGAAAGAGTTATCTTTCACCTTTACCACCGATCTGAAGCAGACTTCCTTTTTACATACGGTCGATGTTGGCCTTCGCGAATCAGATCGTCACTATCATTTCTTGCATTCGACGTTTCATGAATTCTTTGCTGCGCAGTTCTTAGTCAGGCATCTGCAAGCATATGCAGAAGTTGCGCCGATTGATTTAGGTTTAATGCTGAGTCAGGAGACACTACACACCTTTATCGCTACACATAAATATAACCCACGTTATGAAATTGTATGGTGGATGGTAGCGGGGTTGCTCAAAGGAAATGCGTTAAAAGGTTTTTTTAATCTATTGGAGGCCGCTCCATTTGATTTGGTCGGCGGCCGTCATCAGCAGATGATAATGGGGTGCTTGGGTGAGTCGCGTGCCCAACTGGATCAAACCATAATCAATAATCTAGAAGCCAAGCTGATGCAGTGCTTACAGCTTGAGATGAAATTGAGCGAAGATGCCTGGAGTGAACTGAGTCGCCAGAAGGCTTTTCCGGAGCGTCTGCTCCTCACGTGGTTAGATCAACCTGCAGGGCAGAAATCGAGCATTATTCGCATCTTAGGCGCACGTCCCATTTTATCTACAAACGCTATCTCGGCCTTGATCGACGCTTTACAGGATCCAGAGTGGAATGTCAGGTCTGCGGCTGCGAGTGCATTAGGCGGCCAAGCCACATTGTCCGAAATCGCCCTCCAAGCCTTGGCCGATGCTTTACACGATAAAAATGAGGTTATCAGATGGTCAGCCGTGAATGCGTTAGGAGGTCAGGCCACGCTGTCTGAAGCTGCTCTCGAAGCCTTGACTCGCGCTGCACAGGATAAAAATGAAGTTGTCAGAGGGGCAGCCGTGACCGCGTTAAATGGCCAGGCCACGCAGTCCGAAAAGGCCTTTCAAGCTTTAATTAGTGCTTTACGGGATAAAAATGCGTCTGTCCGATCTGGAGCTGCAGGTGCCTTAGGTGGCCAAGAAACGCTGCCCGAAGCCGCTTTTAGCGCCTTGATCTGTGCTTTACAGGATCCAGAGTGGAATGTCAGAGATGCGGCTGCGAGAGGGTTAGGTGGTCAAGAAACGCTGCCCGAAGGTGCCATTCCAGCCTTGATTGGTGCTTTACAGGATAAAAATGCGTATGTCAAGTATACGGCCGCGAGCACGTTAAGGGGCCAGGTTACGCTGCCTGAAGCCGCCCTTCAATCCTTGGTTGGTGCTCTACAGGATGAAAATTCATCAGTTCAGTCTTGGGCCACGAAGGTGTTAAAAAACCAGAAAACACTACCCGAAGCCGTCCTTCAAGCCTTGATTGGCGCTTCACAGGATAAAAATGAAGTTGTCAGATGGGCGGCCGTGAACGCGTTAGGGGGCCAGGCCATGCAGTCTGAGATGGCCCTTCAAGCCTTAATTAACGCTTTACAGGATAAAAATGCGTCTGTCCGATCTGAGGCTGCGAGGGCGTTAGAGTGGAAAAAAATGCTGCCTGAGACGGCTCTTAACGCCTTGATTAATGCTTTACAGGATCCAGAGTGGAATGTCAGGTCTGCTGCCGCGAGCGCATTAGGGGGCCAGATTACGCTGCCCGAAGCGGCCCTTCAAGCTTTGGTTAGTACTCTACAGAACAAAAATGGATCTGTTAGGTCTTTGGCCACAAAAATGTTAAGAGGCCAGAAAACACTGTCCGAAACCGCCCTTCAAGCCTTGATTGGCGCTTTACAGGATCCAGAGTGGAATGTCAAAAATTTGGCTGCGAGAGTATTAGGTGACCAAGAAACGCTGCCCGAAGGCGCCATTCCAGCCTTGATTGGCACTCTAGAGGATGAAAATGCGTATGTTAGGTATACCGCCGCAAGCGCATTAAGTGGACAGGGTACTCTGCCCGAAATTGCCCTTCAAGCCTTGGTTAGCGCTCTACAGGATGAAAATGCATCGGTTCGGTCTTTGGCCTCAAAGGTGTTAAAAGGTCAGAAAACACTGCCGGAAGCCGCGCTTCAAGCCTTGATTGGCGCTTCACGGGATAAAAATAAAGTTGTTAGATGGGCGGCCGTGAACGCGTTAGATGGCCAGGCCATGCAGTCTGAGATGGCCCTTCAAGCCTTAATTAGCGCTTTACAGGATCAAAATGCGTCTGTCCGATCTGAGGCTGCGAGGGCGTTAGAGAGAAAAAGAATGCTGCCCAAAGCGGCTCTTAGCGCCTTGATTCCTGGTTTACAGGATTCAGATTGGAGTATCAGATCTGTGGCCGCGAGAATATTAGGAGGCCAAATTACACTGCCAGAAACCGCCCTTCAAGCCTTGATTGGTGCTCTACAGGATGAAAATGCATCGGTTAGGTCTTGGGCTGCGAAGGTGTTAAGAGGCCAGAAAACGCTGCCCGAAGCCGTCCTTCAAGCCTTAATTAGTGCCCTACAGGATGAAAGTGCATATGTCAGATCTGCGGCCGCGAGCGCATTAGGGGGCCAAGAAACACTGCCGGAAGCCGCCATTCAAACTTTGATTGAGGCTCTACAGGATGAAAATGCATCCGTTAAGTCTTGGGTGGCGAAGGTATTAAGAGGTCAGAGAACACTGTCTGAAGCTGCCCTTCAAGTCTTGCGAGATACAGAGCACAATGTCATAAATGCGGCTGCGAGAGTATTGGATAGCCAGAAAATGCTGCCGGAAGCGGCTCTCCATACCTTGATCAGCGCTTCACAGTATCCAGAGTGGAATGTCAGGTCTGCAGCCGCGAGTGCGTTAGGGCGTCAGGCTACGCTGCCCGAAGCCGCCCTTCAAACCTTAATTGGCGCTCTACAGGATGAAAATGCGCATGTCAGATCTGCAGCTGTGAGCGCGTTAGGGGAACAGGCTATGCTGCTCGAAGTTGCCCTTCAATCATTGATTGGCGCTCTACGGGATGAAAATGCATCGGTGAGGTCTTTGGCCGCAAAGGTGTTAAGAGGCCAAAAAACACTGCCTGAAGTTGCCCTTCAATCCTTGATTGATGCTCTACACGATGAAAATACGTATGTTAGGGATGCGGCTGCAAGCGCGTTTGGGGACCAAATTACGTTGCCGGAAGCTGCCCTTCAATCCTTGATTGGCGCTCTAGAAGATGAAAATGCATCGGTTAGATCTTGGGTCGCGAAGGTATTAAGAGGCCAGAAAACGCTGCCCGAAGCCGCTCTTCAAGCCTTAGTTGGCGTTTTACAGGATCCAAAGCAAAATGTCATGGATGCAGCCGTGAGCGTGTTAGGTGACCAGAAAACGCTGCCCGAAGCCACTGTTCTAGCCCTGATCAGCGCATTACAGGATGAAAATGCGTATGTTAAATCTTGGGCCGCAAGAACGTTAGCCAGTCAGCAAACGCTGCCGGAAGTCGCTCTTAATACCTTGATCGGTGCTTTACAGGATCCAGAGTGGAATGTCAGTGATGCGGCTGCGAGTGCGTTAGCAGGTCAGGCCGCACTGTCCGAAACTGTCCTTCAAGCCTTAATTGGCGATTTACAGAATGGCAATGCATCTACCAGGTATGCAACTGCGAGCGCATTAGGCGGCCATGTAACGCAATCGGAAACTGCCCTCGAAGCCTTGATCAGCGCTTTGGAAGATGAAAATGAGTATGTCAGGGATGCAGCCGCGAGTGCGTTAGGAGGCCAGGCCACACTGTCCGAAACGGCCCTTGAAGCTTTGATCAGCGCTTTACAAGATGAAGAGGAAGATATCAGAGTTGCAGCTGCGAGCGCGTTAGGAGGGCAGGCCACACTGTCCGAAGCCGTGCTCCAAGCCTTGATCGACGCCTTACAGGATGACAATGCATCTGTCAGAGACGCGATCATACAGGCGCTAAAGTTAAATCTAAGTCAGCTTTACAGAATGCTACCTACCTTGGAAGTAGAGCAAATCCAGATTTTATATAGACAGTTGTTGTTTGGTTACAGCTGCGCCCATATTGCCCCGCTATACGTTCAAGAAAATAAACTACATTTTTATACAGAAACCGGGCTTGAGCAACTTATTTCTCTAACATCTGAACAAAGCGCTAGGATGATCCAAGCCTTTAGAGCTACCCAAGTGGAGGTGGGTATGATGTCTTTAGAACCTGCTTAGCATTTTGACAGTCAAGTTGCCGAAAAGTGTTCCAAAAGGATCCATATTGGGGGAAGTGGTAGCACAGGATCTAGATGTATTGCTGAGTGCTAATTTATTTGGTGCCCATAAATTTATTCGCGGTCACGGTACCAATAAGAAGCGGTTACATTTTTGACAGGCACGAGAGATACAAAGAAACCGTTTATTCACTGTCCACCAAAAGGTCACAGCCAGAACGTCCTGCCGGTAGCCGCTTCGTTTATAATACGCTTCTGCTACCCGCGCTGATAGGCGATTAAAGCCTGTCTGTTTTCATAACCGAAGCATTCATGAGCTGATTCGCATGCGCTTTCTAGTCTGGCTGGTTCGCCTTCTTGTTTTTGCAGTGTTGTTATTATTAGCTCTGGCTAATACGCAAAGCGTAACACTGAATGTCTTCGCGGGTTACAGCTGGCAGGCGCCGTTGATTATTATCGGCTTTGCTTTTTTTGTCGTGGGTATATTGGCTGGGTTACTTTTTACTCTTCCTGCAAATTTTCAGCGGCAGTTTGAAATTGGGCGTCTTAAGCGCGAACTCAAGCGTGCGCGCGAGCTATCGATGGCACGCGATGAATTGCCGCCGCTGATCTAATCACAAAAATAAGTAAGAGTTGACGCATGGATCTTGATTTCTGGTGGCTGCTGGTTATTCCGTTGATTTTCGGTTTGGGTTGGATGGCGGCGCGTTTTGATCTCAAACATTTGCTGGCAGAAGGCACAAACCTGCCGCGCTCTTATTTTCGTGGCCTTAATTTTCTGCTAAGTGAGCAACACGATAAAGCAATTGATGCTTTTATTGAGGTTGCCAAACTCGATCCAGAAACTACCGAACTCCATTTCGCGCTAGGCAATTTATTTCGCCGCCGGGGTGAAACCGAACGTGCCATCCGCGTCCATCAAAATTTACTCAATCGCACTGATTTGCCAGTAATGGAAAGAGATCATGCGCTGTATGAATTGGGCCAAGATTTTTTGAAGGCGGGTCTTTTCGATCGTGCCGAAACTGCACTCGAGCAGTTGGCGGCAGGAACATATGCCAGCGAAGCGCAGCGTAGTTTATTAACGATTTATAGTATTCAAAAAGATTGGCAGCGGGCGATTGCGATTGCCGAGCGACTCGAGGCGCTGGGCGTGCAGTCTTGCCGCCAGCAGATCGCACAGTTTTATTGTGAGTTGGCTGAAGAGGCATTGCAGCGTAAACAACTCGAGCAGGCGCGTAGTGAACTTGAGCGCTCGCTGGCGGCTCATCCGGCCAATGCGCGCGCCATGATTTTACAGGGTCAAGTTGAACTCGCGTTAGGCAAACTAAGCGCGGCGATTGACGCCTGGATGCAAATTGAGAAAGAGAACGCGACGTATTTACCCCTGGTCGCTGAAAAGCTGATGAGTGCTCATGAGAAACTGGGCCTGGCGGAACAAGGCAGCCGCTTATTGATTGACTATCTTGAGCGTCATGCATCGCATGATTTATTGGATATCGCTTACCCGTATATTGCTGCGCATCAAGGGGTTGAGGCCGCCCATGCACTGGCGCGCGCGCAAATGCAAAAAGCGCCAAACCTATCGGGCATGATTAGATTGCTTGAGGCACAACTTGCCAGCGCGGAAATGGAGCGTCGCAGCGAACTCGAGTTAATGCGCAGGCTATTAATTCAGCGCACAAAAAATTTGCCGCGTTATACCTGCCGGGATTGTGGCTTTCGCGCCCGGTTTTTTTATTGGCAATGCCCAGGCTGCCGCGGTTGGGAAACCTACGCGTCATGCCGTACAGAACCTATGGCACATAGCTAGGTTAGGATTTAAGCCTGCAGCCAACTGTATTCACTCTATTGAATTTGATCAAATTAAATAAAAACGCATGAAAATTACTATTATCGGCACGGGCTATGTTGGCCTTGTCACCGGAGCGTGTTTGGCGGAAACGGGTAACTCTGTATTGTGCATTGATGTCGCGGCACATAAGATTGATCTGCTGAACAATGGCGGTGTACCTATTTACGAGCCAGGGTTACGGGAAATGCTGGAGCGCAATCGGGCCGCTGGACGGATTCATTTTTCGACTGATCTTGCAGCGGGAGCGGCGCACGGTGATATCTTATTTATTGCAGTGGGTACACCGCCAGACGAAGACGGTTCGGCTGATCTGCAATATGTGGTCGCCGCAGCTCGCAATATTGGCCAGCACATGAATGGCTTTAAGGTTATTGTCAACAAATCGACGGTGCCGGTTGGCACTGCGCAGCGTGTCCAGCACGCGATTGCCGCTGAGCTAGCAAAGCGCGCGCTAGAGCATCCGTTTTCAGTCGTGTCAAATCCTGAATTCTTGAAAGAAGGGGCGGCGCTTGATGATTTTATGCAGCCGGACCGGATCGTATTCGGTTGCGAGAACGATCAAAATGGGATGCGCGCGGCTGCCATGATGAAAAGCTTGTATGCGCCCTTTAACCGCGATCATGAACGTTTGCTGCAAATGGACGTGCGCTCGGCCGAAATGACCAAATACGCGGCCAATGCAATGTTGGCGACCCGCATTTCTCTGATGAACGAACTGGCTAATTTGGCTGAGTGTATTGGGGTTGATATTGATGCGGTGCGCGCCGGTATCGGTGCAGACCCGCGAATTGGCAAGCATTTTCTGTATGCGGGCTGCGGCTATGGCGGCTCTTGTTTTCCAAAAGATGTACAAGCTTTGATTCGTACCGCTAGCGAACATGATCAGCCTTTACGTATCCTGTCTGCGGTTGAAGCAGTCAATGATGCGCAAAAGCAGGTGTTAGAGCAGAAAATTGTCGCCCGCTTGGGCGCAGATTTATCCGCCTATCGATTTGCCGTTTGGGGGCTTGCGTTCAAGCCTGACACGGATGATATGCGCGAAGCTCCAAGTCGAGTTTTGATTGCTGCTTTATTGGCGCGTGGCGCTAGGGTGACGGCTTACGATCCGATTGCAATGGATGAAGCCAGGCGCGTTTTTGCGCTTGATTTGCAAGCTGAGCCGACTGCATCTGCACGTTTGTCATTTGCGGCTGAACTCATGCAGGCTGTCGAGGGCGCGGATGCGTTAGTGGTGGTGACAGAATGGAATGCATTCAAGAGCCCTGATTTCCAGCTGTTACGCACGCAACTGAAAACGCCGTTGATTTTTGATGGCCGTAATTTGTATGAGCCTGCTGCGATGAATGCGCTAGAGATTGAATATCATGCAATCGGGCGTACTGATGAGCCACTTTAACTTATCTGCTAGCTTGGCTGATCAAGAGGATCTATATGGCGGCTGTCGATAAGGCCTTGCCTGTGCAAACCGACCAGCGCGGGCCGGTATTACGAGAGCAACTCGTCCCAGCACGGGTGTTAGTGGTGGGGGATGTGATGCTCGATCGTTACTGGTTTGGCGATACAACCCGCATCTCGCCTGAAGCGCCGGTGCCGGTCGTTCATGTACAGCATTGTGAGGAACGCTTGGGTGGGGCGGCCAACGTTGCGCGCAATATTGCGGCGCTTGGCGCACAAGCCAACCTGATTGGTGTGATTGGCGGTGATGAAGCGGGCCGCCAGTTGCTTAAGTTAGTTGCTGAAAGTGGTGTCGGTGCTTACCTTGAGCAGGATGACGCACGATTGACTACAGTGAAACTACGCATTGTGTCGCGCCAGCAGCAATTATTACGCGTTGATTTTGAAAAAAAATTAACCCATGAAGCGCCACCCGCTGGGTTGACGGGCTTTAAATCATTGCTTGCTACGCAAGATGTAGTCTTACTCTCTGATTATGGCAAAGGGTACTTAACGGCCCACGTGGCAGAGATGATTGCCGCCGCGCGTGCTGCTGGCAAGCCGGTATTGGTGGATCCCAAAGGCGACGATTGGACGCCTTATCGCGGAGCCAGCTTGATCACGCCAAATCGCACCGAATTGCGCGCGGTGACGGGCAGTTGGCAGTCGGAAGACGACCTTAAACAACGCGTTAGGCAGTTGCGCCTAACGCTTGATATTGACGCCTTATTGCTCACGCGCTCAGAAGAAGGAATGACGCTTTATTATGCTGACAGCGCACTTCATATTAATACGGTAGCACGTGAAGTCTATGATGTAGCCGGTGCGGGGGATACCGTGATCGCTACCTTGGCGGCGCTGCTAGCTGCGGGTGTGCCGCTGGTTGAAGCGGTCATCCATGCGAATCGAGCGGCCGGCATTGTCGTTGGCAAGCTCGGTACCGCGGCGGTAAAATACGATGAACTTTTTTCATAAAAAAGCCAATCAAGTTTGATGCCACGTAGATGAACAGATACCGTCACTACGATGAGCTTAAACTAATCTACGGAATATATTGATGACTCTGATCGTGACTGGCGCAGCCGGTTTTATTGGTAGTAACCTGGTAAAAGCGTTAAACGCACGCGGCGAACATAACATCATTGCGGTTGACAATCTGACGCGCGCTGAAAAATTCAAGAATTTAGTCGAGTGCGAAATCTCCGATTATCTCGATAAAGCTGAATTTATCGAACGCTTTGCGCGCGGTGCCTTTGGCAAAATACGCGCGGTCTTTCATCAAGGCGCCTGTTCGGATACGATGGCCGCTGATGGCCGCTATATGATGGAGAACAACTTTGCGTATAGCCGCTCCTTGCTAGAAATATGTGCTGCGCAGCAAATTCCTTTCTTATACGCCTCATCCGCCGCGATCTATGGCGGGTCTAGTGCCTTTATTGAAACGCGTGCTTGCGAGCGCCCATTGAATGTTTATGGCTATTCGAAATTCTTATTCGATCAATTTGTGCGCCGCAAATTGCCCGCAGCGCGCACTCAAATTGTTGGTTTTCGCTATTTTAATGTGTATGGGCCAAACGAAGCCCATAAAGGGCGTATGGCTTCGGTCGCGCTGCACAATTTTAATGAGTTTCGGACGCAGGGCCGGGTGAAATTATTTGGCGAATATAATGGCTATGCAGCCGGCCAACAGCAGCGTGATTTTGTTTCGGTTGAAGATGTAGTCAAGGTCAATTTGCATTTTTTTGATCATCCTCAGCAGTCGGGTATTTTTAATTTGGGCAGCGGCCAGGCACAACCCTTTAATGATATTGCGGTGAGCGTAGTCAATACCTTGCGCACGCTGGGCGGTGAAGCCGCCTTACCGCTTGCCGCGCTGGTGGCGCAGGGCCTGATTGAATATATTCCTTTTCCAGATGCGCTGCGCGGCAAATACCAATGCTTGACCCAAGCTGATTTAACGCAGTTGCGCAAAGCGGGCTACAACGCGCCATTTTTGAATGTCGAGCAAGGTGTCGCGCGTTATGTAAATTGGCTAATTGGCCAGCTATAAATAGCCGCGCAGATCACCTACACTGGTTCTCCTTAAGCGATGCAAATAAGCAAAGGTATCGTGTTAACACCCCTTAAAGGAGAGCTAAAATGCTCAAAAATCTGCTATTTATTGTATCTGTACTAGCGCTGACCTCTACTCTCGCGATTCATCCCGCGTCTGCAGGAGTTGATGTCAACTCTGCTAATGCCGCGACTCTGCAAAGTATAAAAGGGATTAATTCCGTCAAAGCGGAGACCATTGTTAAAGAGCGTGATCAACATGGCGCGTATAAGGACGCGGCTGATTTAGCCGCACGCGTGAAAGGCTTAGGCCAGCGGTCAGTGGCTAAGTTCCAACAAGAGGGACTGATGATTGGCACGGCCGTAGAGCCGCCTGTTCCCGCCAAGCCGAATGTCACTGCTCAGCCCCGTCCCACCCGCAAAAAATAATAGGGGTAACTTCAGCATTGCGTTTGTGCGTATCTCCGATCATGAACGGGCATTGATCCACGAAACCCTCTCCAACCTCAATGACCTCAGAATCAGGATCATGCGGTTGTTTGGCGATACTGCTTGCAAAATCTATCAGATTGAGCCCGGAGGTAGCGGAATACACGCTGAATTATTCGAATAGCAAGTCAAGGCCTTGGCTTTTATACAAAAAGCCTTTAAAATGCTTGCTTCTTTAGGCTCGTAGCTCAGCTGGTTAGAGCACCACCTTGACATGGTGGGGGTCGTTGGTTCGAGTCCAATCGAGCCTACCAACGAATGTTTTCATTTAATTGATATTAATGCGGCCTTAACTAGATGTTGTTGAGGCCGCATTTTTTTGTTCTTCTTTTTTGTATGGTTACGCCAGAGGCAGCTAGCTTCTGAATCGCGGCTAGGAGCGTTTGATGATTTCGGTACATTTACTTGACGGCTCAGTGCGAGAGTTCGAGCGCCCAGTCTCGGTGGCTGAAGTTGCGGCTGCAATTAGTCCCGGGCTGGCTAAAGCCGCGCTTGGCGCGCGCCTTGATGGGCAGCTAGTCGATACTTCAGCAATCATCGAGCGTGATGCCTCGTTAGCCATTATCACCAGCCAAAATGAAGATGGCCTAGAGATCATCCGCCATTCAACCGCGCATCTACTCGCTTATGCGGTCAAAGATTTATTTCCAGAAGCTCAGGTGACAATTGGACCGGTGATCGAAAACGGCTTTTATTATGATTTTGCTTATAGCCGCCCATTTACATTAGAGGATCTTGAGACAATTGAAAAGCGCATGCGCGAGTTGGTTAAGCGCAATGAAGTCGTGTCGCGCCAGGTCATGCCGCGCGAGCAGGCGATCTGCTATTTCAATGATATCGGTGAACATTACAAAGCTGAAATTATCGAATCCATTCCGCCGGGCGACTCCATTTCCCTGTATTCGCATGGTGGTTTTACCGACTTATGCCGTGGCCCGCATGTTCCTAATACGGGTAAATTAAAGGCTTTCAAATTACTGAAGGTGGCGGGGGCATATTGGCGGGGCGATGCGCGTAATCAGCAATTACAACGTATTTATGGCACTGCTTGGGCGAGTCAAGAGGAATTAGACGCTTATTTATATCGGCTAGAAGAAGCCGAGAAGCGTGATCATCGTAAACTCGGTAAGCAGCTTGACCTTTTTCATTTGCAAGACAATGCGCCGGGTATGGTGTTTTGGCACCCGCAGGGCTGGTCAATCTGGCAGCAGGTTGAACAATATATGCGAGCCCGACTTACCGGCGCAGGCTATCGCGAAATCCGCACGCCGCAGGTGATTGATCGGGCGCTATGGGAGCGTTCAGGCCATTGGCAGAACTTTCGCGATGGCATGTTCACGACTGAATCGGAAAAACGTGATTATGCAATCAAACCGATGAATTGCCCGGGGCATGTCCAAGTCTTCAATCACACACTCCACTCGTACCGAGATTTGCCATTACGCTTGGCGGAATTTGGCTCATGTCATCGCAATGAACCCTCAGGTGCGTTGCATGGGTTAATGCGCGTGCGGGGGTTTGTGCAAGACGATGCGCATATTTTTTGTACCGAAGAGCAAGTAATTGCTGAATCCATCGCCTTTCATACATTGGCGATGGATATTTATAAAAATTTTGGTTTTACGGACATTGAGGTCAAATTATCGCTGCGTCCTGAGCAGCGCGCCGGGTCTGATGAAGTTTGGCAGCGGGCAGAAGAAGGCTTGCGTCAGGCTTTATCGGCATGCGGCCTAAGCTGGCAAGAACTGCCGGGCGAAGGCGCTTTCTATGGGCCGAAGATTGAATATCATATTAAAGATGCGTTAGGCCGCTCATGGCAATGCGGCACATTGCAACTGGATTTTGTGTTGCCGGAAAGGCTGGATGCTGAATATGTGGCAGAAGATAATAGCCGCCGCCGGCCAGTCATGCTACATCGAGCTGTATTGGGCTCACTGGAGCGCTTTATTGGGATTTTAATCGAACATTACGCTGGCGCCTTGCCGGCATGGTTGGCGCCAGTCCAGGTGGTGGTGTTGAATATCGCCCAAAGTCAAGCAGCGTATGCGGGCGAGGTCGCTGAAACATTGCAAAAACAAGGCTTTAGAGTTGAGGCCGATTTGCGCAATGAAAAAATTAGCTATAAAATACGCGAACATACGTTACGGAAGATCCCTTATTTGTTGGTTGTAGGTGACCGGGAACGTGATGCTCAAACGGTCGCAGTACGCGCACGTGGTGGCGTAGACCAGGGTGTGATACCCATTGGCGACTTTCTTGAAAGTTTACGCCATGAGGTGTCGAGCTTTAAATAATACGGTTTAAAAAGCCCGCTTTATAAAATAGGATGGCTATGCAAAGCGCTTGGTTGAGGTGAGCGCGCTAGACATAGCTAGTTTTTTTAATTGAAAAAGGAAATAACATCGCTACAGATAAATCTTCACACCGCCTAAATAGCGGAATTACAGCGCCTGAAGTGCGTTTGATGGGTGTGGATGGCGAGGCCATTGGCATTGTGAAGCTGGCCGAAGCTTTGCGTTTAGCAGAACAAGCCGAGATCGATCTAGTCGAAATTGCGCCGCAAGCGGCGCCGCCAGTTTGCCGCTTAATGGATTATGGGAAATTTAAGTACCAAGAAGCCAAAAAAGCGCACGAGGCAAAGCTGAAACAAAAGGTTATCCAGCTTAAAGAAGTCAAATTCCGTCCAGGAACGGATGAAGGTGATTACAACGTTAAGTTGCGTAATTTGGTGCGTTTTCTTGAAGAAGGCGATAAAACCAAAATCACTTTGCGTTTTCGGGGCCGTGAAATGGCTCACCAAGAAATTGGTATGCGGATGCTTGAGCGTTTGCGTGGAGACCTTGAAGAACATGGACAGGTCGAGCAAATGCCGAAGATGGAAGGGCGCCAGATTGTGATGGTGTTGTCGCCTAAGAAGAAAAAGTAACTGGCCTAGCTTAACCGCTATCTAGTACAAAGTTTTGGTAGTACCAAGTTTTGGCCACTACGCAGAGGGTTGGCGTGGTGGCCAAAAAATTCGGCGGGTTGATTGCCGGTATAAGTGAACAGAGGTCATATAAGGACGGCGCACATGAGCCGTACACCTATGTTTCACGTTCAAAAAACAGGAGTTTTAATGCCTAAAATGAAAACCAAGAAAAGCGCTGCCAAGCGCTTTGTGGTGCGTCCAGGGGGCACCGTTAAACGGGGCCAAGCCTTTAAGCGCCATATTCTCACCAAACAGTCGACGAAAAGTAAACGTCATCTGCGTGGCACGACTGAAGTACATGCAGCTGATGTCAGTTCTGTACGTGCAATGCTTCCATACGCTTGATCTCACACTCACATACATAGGAGAAAACCATGCCTAGAGTTAAACGTGGGGTCACCGCGCGGGCCCGCCATAAGAAAGTCATCGATGCCGCTAAAGGCTATCGTGGCCGTCGTAAAAATGTTTATCGAGTAGCCAAACAGGCTGTCATGAAAGCTGGGCAGTATGCCTATCGTGACCGTCGCAATAAAAAGCGCGTTTTTCGTGCTTTGTGGATTACTCGGATCAATGCCGCCGTACGCGAACATGATATGACCTATAGCGTGTTCGTCAATGGCCTTAAGAAAGCCGCGATCGAGTTGGATCGTAAAGTTTTAGCCGATATGGCGGTGATGGACAAAGCCGCGTTTGCAGCGATTGTTGAGCAGGTTAGAACAGTGGTTGTAAACTAGTTTGTTACCCTAGTTTGAGAGGCCTCGCACCATCCGGGTTGGGGCACTCTCTATTGCGTTAAGAATGGGGTTCTCACTGAACCCCATTTTCATTGTGGCGCTTGCATTAAAGTTATATTTTGGAAAACCGATGAATTTGGAGCAGATTGTTGCCGATGCTCGCCATGCTTTCGCACAAGCGGCAGATGCGGTTTCCCTAGAAAACGAGAAAGCCCGTTTTCTAGGGAAAGCGGGGCAGTTGACTGAACTTTTAAAAGCCCTTGGCAAGCTTGATGCGGATACGCGCAAGCTTGAGGGGGCGCGGATTAATCTGGCTAAGCAGCAAGTCGAAGAGATGCTGCGCACGCGCCGCGAGCAATTAGCGGATGAACTAATGCAGCAGCGCCTGGCGGCGGAAGCGATTGATGTGACTTTGCCGGCAAGAGGCGCCAGTAAGGGCAGCCTGCATCCGGTGATGAATACTTGGGAGCGGGTTGAACAGATCTTTCGCTCAATTGGCTTTGATCTAGCCGACGGCCCTGAAATTGAAACGGATTGGTACAATTTCACCGCCCTCAATAGCCCGCTTAATCATCCGGCGCGTTCAATGCATGATACGTTTTATATCGATGCGCGCGATGCCAATGGCGAGCTCTTGTTATTGCGCACGCACACCAGCCCGATGCAAGTGCGCTATGCGCAGATGAATCGCCCGCCAATCAGAGTGATTGCGGCTGGGCGGACCTATCGTGTCGATAGCGACGCAACGCACGCGCCGATGTTTAATCAAGTTGAAGGGCTTTGGATTGATGAGAACATTAGCTTTGCTGACCTGAAAGGGGTCTATACCGAATTTCTGCGGCGCTTTTTTGAGCGCGATGATTTACGTGTGCGTTTTCGCCCCTCTTACTTTCCATTTACCGAACCTTCAGCTGAAATCGATATGATGTTTGAGCACGGTAAAAATGCCGGCAAATGGCTGGAGATTTCGGGCGCAGGCCAAGTCCATCCAAATGTGATCCGTAATATGGGGCTAGCACCAGAGCGTTACACTGGCTTTGCCTTTGGCAGCGGCTTGGAGCGACTGACGATGTTACGCTATGGCGTACAAGATTTGCGGCTCTTTTTTGAAGGTGATTTGCGCTTTTTGCAGCAGTTTGCGTAACTTTTTACCTATTTATTCCCACTTTTAAGCTGAGTTTTTCATGCAATTCCCGCATTCCTGGTTAAGGGACTTTGTTGACCCACCTTTGTCGGCTGAGTTATTGGCCCATGCGCTTACGATGGCAGGACTTGAAATTGAGGCGCTGCGTGCCGTTGCGCCACCGACTTCAAAGGTGGTAGTTGGTCAGATACGAGAAGTCACTAAACACCCTGACGCGGATCGGCTGAATGTGTGCCAAGTGGATGTGGGTACGGGCGAATTACTGAAGATTGTCTGTGGTGCGCCCAATGTTGCGGTGGGTTGTAAAGTGCCGTGCGCGTTAGTGGGGGCAGAATTGCCAGCGGCTAACGCTGATGGCGCGCCTTTTCGGATTAAGCACAGCAAGTTGCGTGGCGTCGAAAGCCAAGGCATGCTGTGCTCAGCGCGTGAACTTAAAATCTCAGATGATGCCGTCGGCCTGCTGATTTTGCCAGCGGATACACCCGTTGGGCAAGATATTCGGCAGGCGTTGAATCTTGATGAGATGGTTTTTGACATTAAGTTAACGCCAAACCGGGCAGATTGTCTGTCGATTTTGGGCATTGCTCGGGAAGTCTCGGCGATTACTGGCACACCTTTGAATCGGCCGGCCTTTGCACCAATTCAAGCCAGTTTGGCTGAAATTCTGCCAGTCAAAGTGTCTGCCGCGGATCTGTGCGGGCGTTTTTCAGGGCGGGTGATGCGCCATGTGAACGCCCGGGCACACACCCCCAAATGGATGATCGAGCGTCTTGAACGCTCCGGTCAGCGTAGTATTTCAGCATTAATCGATATTTCTAATTATGTGATGCTTGAGTTGGGCCAGCCAACGCACATCTTCGATCTCGATAAACTTCAAGGCCCAATTGACGTGCGTTGGGCGCAACCCGGCGAATCCCTTAAACTGCTGAACGGCAATACCGTTGAGTTGGATGAAACGGTCGGGGTGATTGCCGATCAGCGGGCAGTGCAAAGCTTAGCTGGCGTGATGGGGGGCGATCATGCAGCGGTCTCGCTTGACACTTGCAGTCTCTACCTAGAAGCTGCGTTTTGGTGGCCAGATAGCATCCGCGGGCGGGCGCGTCGCTATAATTTCACAACTGAAGCGGCACACCGTTTTGAGCGTGGTGTCGATTATGCGGCTACGGTCGCTCACCTCGACTATATGACTCGCCTGATTGTCGATATTTGTGGCGGCGAAGCTGGGCCAATTGATGATCAAATAATTGCTTTACCAAAACGTGAGCCCTTCACATTACATGCGGCACAGGCGAGCCGCATTATTGGCGTGGCGATTAGTCCAAGTGAAGTCGCAGACATTTTTACGCGCCTTGATTTACCTTTTGAACATAAAGGTGATCAATTTACCGTGACGCCCCCATCCTATCGTTTTGATCTTGAGATTGAGGCAGATCTGGTTGAGGAGGTGGCCCGTATTTATGGTTTTGAGAATATTCCTGTACGCTTGCCAGTGGCCCTCAATATCATGCGCGAGGCGAGTGAAACGCAGCGCTCAGTGCATCCAATTCGACATCAACTGGCGGCGCTTGGCTATGCAGAGACCATCAATTTTAGTTTTGTGGACGAAGCCTGGGAGCAAGATTTTGCCGGCAATGCGTCGCCGGTGCGGGTGTTAAACCCGATTGCCAGTCAATTATCGGTGATGCGTAGCACGCTGATTGGCAGCTTAGTGAATGTGCTGAGTTACAACCTAAAGCGTAAGGCTGGGCATATTCGTCTGTTTGAAATAGGGCGAGTATTCTCTCTGGACCCAGCGGTGCCAGCAGGTGATTTAACCGTGGCTGGATTAACCCAGCCGCAGTGTGTGGGGGCGTTGGCGTATGGGCCTGTTTGGCCAGAACAATGGGGCGCCGCCTCGCGCTTGGTTGACTTTTTTGATCTTAAAAGCGACTTAGTCGCTCTGTTTGCCCCGGCAACGCTGCGCTTCGCGCCTGCCGAGCATCCAGCATTGCACCCAGGGCGCAGTGCGCGCATCGAGTTGGCCGGCAAACAGGTCGGCTGGATCGGTGAATTGCATCCGCGCTGGTTGCAAAAATATGATTTACCGCATGCACCTGTTCTGTTTGAGGTCGATATCAACGCCTTGCGTGAGCGTACTTTGCCAACCGTGGTTGAGATTTCAAAATTTCCGCCTGTGCGGCGTGATATTGCAGTGCTCGTTAGCGATAAAATTACGGCGCAGGAATTGCTTGATGAAATGCAAAAAGCCCGCGCTGATGAAGCCTGTAAGCACGTGCAGCAAATTACCGTGTTTGATGAGTTTCGTCCTAAAGCAGAACCTGGAATTCAGTCTTCCCAGCAAAGAAGCCTTGCGTTTCGGATAACCTTGCAAGATACTGCAGGAACCTTGCAAGATGCAACGATTGATTTAGCCATTAAAACTTTGGTTGACCGCCTGGTGCGAGTATATGATGCGCGTTTGCGCAGCTAACAGCTTCGAGAATATGAACCCAAAGGTATTGAGCGCACAGGTATTGGAGCAGCACGCGGCGTTAGAGCCAGCAAATCCACCCCGGGATTCATCTCAGCACTCGGCTACACGGGTTGAGAGCGGGGTGTCGATGGCTGATGGCTTAGCAGATGAAACGCCAACCTTAACCAAAGCCGAGCTCGCTGAATTTCTGTTCGATCAAGTGGGTTTAAATAAGCGTGAAGCTAAAGAAATGGTGGATGCTTTTTTCGAGTTGATTGGCGACGCGCTTGAAAGAGGAGAAAGCGTCAAACTATCCGGTTTTGGCAATTTCCAATTACGTGATAAGTCGCAGCGGCCTGGGCGCAATCTCAGAACCGGGGAAACGATCCCGATTGCTGCGCGCAGGGTAGTGACTTTCCATGCCAGCCAGAAACTCAAGGAATTGGTCGAAGACAATATGCCGGCCGTGCAAGCATCAGCTTATGCGTCGCTTTGAGAGTGAGTTGAGGTGAACTCAGTGACGCCGCAAAAAATTACCTTGCTGCCAATTCCTGCAAAGCGCTACTTTACGATTGGTGAAGTAAGCGAGCTTTGTGCTGTAAAGCCTCATGTATTGCGTTATTGGGAACAAGAATTCACTCAGCTCAGTCCAGTCAAACGGCGCGGCAACCGTCGTTATTATCAGCACCATGAAGTTCTGTTGATCCGCCGCATTCGAGAGCTTCTATATGAACAAGGTTTTACCATTAATGGCGCGCGCAACCGTTTAGATTCATATCAGGCACTTGCTCATGCCAGCAGCGTAACGAGCGCGTCTGAACCTCCTCCACAGACCGATGTATCCTCGCTCGACGTCAGCCGCTTGCGTGACGATATTGAGCGTGTGATCAAAATCTTGCAAAAATAATTGGCTAAAACGGCCCCATTCTATCTAAGAAGTGCCAACGCGCATTTTTGCTCTGCTATAATTTCTCGCTTGTTCGGGGCGTAGCGCAGCTTGGTAGCGTACTTGCATGGGGTGCAAGGGGTCGGAGGTTCGAATCCTCTCGCCCCGACCAAAAATTTCCTTATATTACAAAGACTTATAAACCTAAATTATTAAATTCGCCGAGAGCATTTTAGAAACTGGCCGAGATAATCAACTCTTGATAAGACCTACGGCCAAATTTACCTTGACCACCCGTTAAAGGTAGATGGCAGGGAGCGATTTTCTGGTGCTGGCGCTGGTTCCCCTTTCGCGCCATTTTGCTTAAGCAAAGTCTTATCTATCAGACTTAAACCTCGAGCTCCTTCAATTGATACGTTCGTTATTTTCAGTTTCTTTTGCGAAGGCCCAAAGTATGAGCCTACTCTCTGCTCACCCACATTCTTTAGCTGCACAACACTACAATCTTTATCTTCTGCTCTCCACATCAAAAATTTACTATTGAGTATAAAATTTACCCATCTCGCCTTGCCATCCGCAACATGCGTATGCAGTACTTCCCAGCTCTCCGTACTCCATAGTTTCACCGTTCTATCTCGACTGCCCGTTGCCAAATATTTACCGTCTGGTGAGAATTTCACGCTATCCACTAGGTCGTTATGCCCTTGAAGCGTTGCCAACTCTTTTCTATCTTTTAAGCTCCATACAACTCCGCTTCCATCTCCCCTTCCTCTATTAAAAACTACCAGCAACTCGCTATTTGGCGAAAAATCCAAGCTATCTACATAATTATATCGGTCCTCAAAAGAGTGCAATTGTTTTCCGCTTTCGATGCTCCACAGCTGTACAAGATAATAGTGGACAGTCCAATAACCTGTTACCAAAAATTCACCGTTTGGTGAAAATTTTATGCCGCTTACTTTGTGTGTCCTATATACAGGACACGTCCGTTCATAAAACACTTGAATTGTGCGGCATTCCTTTTCACTTCCCACATCCCATAGTTTTACCTGCCCGTCGTGACCAGCCGTTGCAAGAAGCTTACCCTCTGGTGAAAATTTCACGTTAAGTACTTTTCCAGAAAATACTTCAAGAACATACGATGCCTCTCCATCATCGACATTCCACAATTTCACTGTGCCATCCGTACTTCCCACGGCTAAAAGCTGACCGTCTGGCGAAAATGCGATGCTTCTCACAAAACCTCTATGCCCTCTGAGGACCTGCAATTCCTCTGCGCTGTCTATGCTCCACAACCTTATTGGCTCATTCCATCCCCCGGGGAGTGCCAGGACCTTACCATCTGGTGAAAAAAACATACTATCGTCATGATAGCGGCCATATTCTTTATAACCGTAACCGTGACGCTCATGTCCCTCGTACTGGTTGTAAATTTCAGTATCACGATACCCGTTGAAACCACCATATCGTGGGAGCGTATGCTTTAACTCTAACGTTTCCATGTGATAAAGCTTCATCTCGTCGTGCGTTTCAACAGCTAACCAGCATCCATCCGGTGAGGCAAAACAGTCGGTCACGCCACTACCCAAATTTATCGTTGATAATTTTCCAAAGCGAACACCCGTTAAATTTGCTCGCTGTAAATTGGCTCCGCGCAATTTTGCACGCCGCAAATTCGCATATGCTAAATCTGCTCCTTCAAAATTCGCTTCATCAAACTGACCTCCGCTTAAATCAGCATAGGGCACTCGAATTTCTTGAAAGTCGTAGCCAGTCATATCTACCTCTGCGTTGACCAGCAGCATAAAGGCATCCGCCGCGATTTCTTGCACTTCCTCTGTTTTGGAGCGCTTAACCCAATCCAATAGATTGCGCTCTAATTCAGCACATTCTTCAATACGTTCCTGCATAAATCTGAATAGCGCTGGCCCACCTATCCACTTTATTAGTTCCATCAGCGCTCGCTTCTCCACTATTTGTTGAAGCTGGCCAGACTTACATAATATTTTTAACTGATTCAATACAAACGTTTGCAGGCTCTTATCTGATCTAGCTAATTCATACCTATATTCCGCCGGCACCTTTTGCTTTAACAAATGCCATTTTAACGCCGGCGAATCTATCGGTTCTCCATTGCGCGTCACGATCGTTAACGCGTTAAAAAATTTTTGACAAGCGTTGACATCCAATTGCTTTTCTAGCATCTCCCTAAGCTCCGGCGGAAGGTAGGTCGGTAACGAAGTAAGTAAAGGCGTGAGAGGTTTTTGAATGACCGGATAAGACGTCATTGCAGCAGTCGAAATGGAAGGGGCTAACATAATGTCAGTTCGGGATAAGAGAAGAGCAATCCGGTAAAGAAAAAGATGGATGACTTTTGTAAAATATTTGAACCGGAGTTTAACAAGAGACTGTTAGCTTCATCGCAGCGTGAGCGGATAGGTTCCCGCCGTTGTGTCGGTGAACTGATTGTAACGAAGCGATAGGCTGCGAGATTGACGATATTCATAACAAGGGTAAGCGCTAGATTAGCGGTTGATGTACCGTATTATCGTGTCCAAGCCAGAACCTGTCATTTGGGACAAACAACTTTTTTTAAGCAATAACTTATGCCAAATCGACCCCGAAGATAGGCTCTTTTGGGCAATTGTAGAAGCGCCCTAGTATATATCATGTATTAAAAATACATCCTCTTGTCTCCCGATGGCAGGTGACTGCACAGAATTTCTCGCCGGCGATGGTTACTTCGGTCTCCTCGCGGCTGCAGGGGGCAGGCGGTGGTTTTTGGTGTTTGGCGCGCAGTATGTTGGGGGCTGGGTTTTCGTGGATGACTTAATCTGCCACAGCCAGATCGAGCGCCTGGTGAATGACTGATACGTAGTTGTCTACCGTTTTGCCAGTCAAATCGTGCCGTTGGGCAATTCCCGTTAGTAAATGGCTGAGCTTGAGTTCACCTAGCGTTAGTTTACCTATGGTTTTCTTTTTTTCGTGTCGGCGATGGTTTTGTCCCAGAAGTTGATCACATTTGCGTAGTGGGTGTCAAACAGGCTCTAAGGCTTTGCAACATGCCGTTGACAAAAATATAAGCTATATAATTCGATACTTTAGTTCTTATATTTGCAGGCCACTATCCTCTAGATTTAAATCTATTTAAATTTTGGCTGGCAGTGCCGCCACGATCTACCTCAAAGATACCAATGCTAAACGCTATTTCACCTTCTACTACTTCATCCTATCTGGCAGCACAAAAATCTACAAAATCATTATTTCTTTCGCTTCCCTTAGAAATTCAAGAAGAAGTAGAAAATCATATGCCAGTAACGGAACGGCTGAATTTTTATAAAGCACTTATAACGGTGACACGAGATGGCGAGCCTATGGACTCACCTGTACTGAAATTACACTTGCTTCAGGAAAGGATAGGGGCGAAATATCATCAGAGTTTGGCGAGTTCGGACGAGAGCTTGCGAGCCTTTGCATTGAATCAATTGCAAAAATTGGAGGAATCAGGACAACTTGATCAAGTGGTAGAGAAGCACGCCTTGTTTGAGTTGGTACGTCGTGTCGATGATCCAAAGGTATTTGAATATTTAAGGGAAAAAATTCAACAAGTGCCGGAGTTAAAGCAAAAGCTATTGAGTTGGGTGGAACGCTCCAAGGTAGAAGAAGTGCAAACGGTAGCGGCAAATGCGTTAACGCTATTAGTTAAAACGGGCGTGCAATTAAGCGAAAAAGATTTCAGCGGTATACGCGTGCCTGGCGCAGATTTAAGTTATGGGATGTTTGGGCTTACGACATTTCAAAATGCAGATTTAAGCGGGGTGGATTGGACTTGTGCTTGGTTACGAGGAGTGAATCTAGATGGAGCAGATTTGGCTCGCTCGCAATTCGGTGAAAAACCCAGTTTAAAAATGAACAAGGGTGTTTCTGCTTGTTGTTATTCACCGGATGGGCGCCGGCTTGCTGTCGCAGAGGACAATCAAATTCAACTCTACGAGACCGAAAATTTAAGTCAGTTACATACCTATGTTGGGCATGAAAAGAAGGTGCTGAGTATCGCGTTTTCGAGGGATGGACAATGGTTAGCGTCTGGAAGTGAAGACAGTATGAAACTGTGGCATGTCTCAGGCAATCGATCTCTTGCACATACTTATGTCGATGGGGACCGCGTGTGTAGCGTCGCATTTTCTAACGATGGACAGTGGTTAGCAGGGAGTTATGACGTTAAGGTGGGGCTATGGCGTGTCTCAGGCAATCATGCTCATGTGCACACCTATGATGGGCATAAGGGCGTGGTGAAAAGCGTCGCATTGTCGAGCGATGGACAATGGTTAGCGGCTGGAGGTTATGACGAGACGGTGAAGCTATGGTTTGTCTCCGGTGATCGTTCCCTTGCGCATACTTATAGCGGCGAGCAGGAGGAGTCTTTTAATAGTGTTGCGTTTTCGAGCGATGGGCAGTGGTTAGCCGCTGGAAGCTCTAAAGGGATGGTGAAGCTTTGGAATGTTTCAGGCGATCGATCTCTTGTGCATACTTATAGCGATAGGCGTTGTGGATGGAGGGGAGTTGTGAGCGTCGCGTTTTCAGGCGATGGGCAATGGTTAGCGTCGTCTGGAGCTAAGGATAATAGTGTAAATCTATGGCATGCCTCGGGTAATCGATCTCTTGCGCACAGGTATATTGGACATAAGGATGAGGTGAAAAATGTCTCATTTTCAAGCAATGATCAGTGGCTAGCTTCTGGAAGTAATGATAAAACGGTGAAACAGTGGTTTGTCTCAGACGACCGCCGATCTATGAGCAAGTACCAAAGAGATACGAGTCTAATGACTAGTGCCGCATTTTCGAACGATGGGCAGTGGTTAGTGTATGAAGATGGGGACTCAGTAAGACTATCACATGTCACGGACGATCGAACGGATAAGGATTACAGGGATTGCTATTGGTGGCAATCTAATGGCTACTTTGAAGAGGGTGTAAGTAGTATTACGGTTTCTGCCGACGGGCAGTGGCTAGCAGCGGGGACTCCTAATGGAACCATAAGGCTATGGAATGCTTCAGATAATCGAAGTCAACATGGTGAATTTTATAAAGATAATGAGGGTTGGGTATGTAGTGTCGCAATCTCAAACGACGGGCAGTGGTTAGCGCATGACGATGAGAATACCCTGAAACTGTGGCATGTCTCAGGCGATCAATCTCTGGCGCACAGCTACGAGCATGAGAGTGAGGTTAGTGGCGTCGCGTTTTCAAACGATAATCAGTGGTTAGCTTCTAGAACCTCGAATGGATTGATAAAGCTATGGAATGTTTCAGGCGATCGATCTCTTGCGCACACGTATACCAGTCATAGTAGCGAGGATTATAGTCTTGTCGTGTTTTCAAGTGATAGTCAGTGGTTAGCGTCCGGAAGCTCTAATGGGGTGGTACAGCTATGGAATGTTTCGGGCGATCGATCTCTTGCGCATACGTATCTCGGGCATGAGAATGAGATAACGAGCATCGCGTTTGCGAGCAGTGGAAAATGGTTAGCGTCTGGAGATTATGCTGGAACAGTAAGGCTATGGTCTATTCTAACAAATGCTTGCCAAGCAGTTCTGCAAAGCTTTACTGGCCCTATTCAGGCTGTTACGTGGCAGCCTGTGCTGGACGACGACACAGCGATACTGTGCACAAAGGGAGAGGGCTTCACTCTTTGTTTTTGGCGGGTCTTTTCTAACTCAGGGCAAATTAGCAAAATTGTATTAGATCGGATTTCAGGGCAAGACACGACGATGCTGACCGCGACAGGCGCATTGATCGAAAATGCTCGCAATTTAAGTCCTCAAAATGCAGCCCTACTCAGGCAGCGAGACGCAAAGCAAACTCAAATTAGCGAATTGCACTCGTAAAGTTTGAGGCGAGCGGCGAATCACATTGTGCTTGCTGTAGCTGTCGATTAAATACTCTTAATCCAAGCACCCGCTCGCGCCATTGCCAGCGAACACTGGCGTTATAGGCATTAATTTCGGTTCGTTCAGCAATTGAAACTCCGGCGGGCTCTCGGTCAAGCTTGGTGGCAGGTCCGGCAGGTTCTCCGGTGCCAAACCGCGCCGGAATCGTTCTAAGTTTTCTATTGGCTTTGCCTTGAGGATTTACGAAAAGTAGCTCTTGTTTGAGATAGCGATCGAATGTTAACTCGCATACTTACTAATAATTTCGGCTTGATCAAAAGGCAAGGGGCTTTTCTAGAAAGCTTTCTGGCCTTGCCCCCGTTTTGTCGATATTGTGACATAGCGGTCTTGGCGCGTTCGTTTCACCGAGCGTAACCTAAAATAAGAAAGGCTCTTATTTTACGATATAAGTCGAAAGTAAAATATGATTTTGTCAAGGCAAAGAATTTGTCTTGTGTTAAATCGGGCACTCAAACAAAACTATAGGGGCCTGCGCAGTCTATTGGAATGCTTCAGGCACAAAGAAGTAGCACAAGAAATATTTGTTATTAAGAAATCCGTCCAACTGATTGCGTTATCGGCAATGCCAGATGATATATTGATGACGCATAAGCGTTGATCAGTAATAAAATTAGAGAAAAATACATATGCAGCTGAGGTTCGCAGCAGATCGTGCCTCAGGTTGTTGAACTCTTTGAGCGCTATCCACTAGCGCTTGAAAAAAGAAATTCATTGCTATATTATCTTGTAAAATAAAATCGATAAATGGATAAAAAACAGTTTGTCGAATTCCTGTCTATCAAAATCTTCCTCTGGACTCTGCTTTTACTTAACCCGAGCTGGGGTTGTGACAAGCAGATTTAGGATCTAGGCCTAATTGCCGAGCTATCAAGAAATACCGTAATGAAAAAGAAGATCAAAAGAAAATTTGAACCACTCACATTATCCCAGTTGCTTGCAGCGCAGACCGGTAGCTTACGGGCACCGAAAGACGTGGCAGTGAAAATAAATGCGGATGATCACTCAGAGCTTCGCGCCGACATGCTGGTGAACGACGAGCAGTGGGCAGAGGCAAGCCATACATATGAAGGTCTGCAGCATACAACATGGCGTACCCAAGAGAAATTGGCCTATTGTCTGTTCCAACTCGGCAAGTTTTCACAAGCGCTGTCCCTGTTACTCAGTGGACCTAAAAAGCAATCACCCATAGCGCATTGCCTCCGCATTTGTTGCTTGCTGGACGGGCAACCGTGGGTATCGGATGATGTTAAGCCACAAGTCAAACAGTCATTGACCATTGCTTTATCTAATATTGCTCAAGCTCCGCTCCTGGCCTTTCGGCTTTTGGATATTTTATATGACTCAGGAGACGAGGATGTGGAGCAGCGTGCGCTCTGGCTGGCGCAAGCGATTTCGGTTTATCCAAACTCTCGGTGGGTACTTTCAGCGTATGCTCGCCTGGCTCTCGTCTATTCCTTTGAACCACTTGGAACTGTCAGTAATCGTCTGATCAAGGCTATCGATGTCGATTCGGACTCATCTTTCATTTGGCTTGCTTGTACGGTGGCTCTTCGCGCTCGGACTGACACTGTAGATAGACTGCTAACCATCTTGCGTAATAGAGCGAGCCCGCAAAACAATCGTTGGTTATCGTTGGCGGTAGCGGAGGAACAGTTTAAAGCAGGAAACTTAAATGCTGCGGATCAACTTTATTCTGAAGTTGAGGAGCAGGGCCCCGAACTCATTTGTGGTCCAGATCCTGAGCGATACGATTGGGGCATCGTTGCACTCGCTAGTCGGGGCAAACTGGCTGTAGCTCTTTCAATGAACGACGATAGGTTGATCCAACAACGGCTTGTTGATTTTGAAAAAAATATCAAACGGATACCTGAAGAGTGGCGCTTTTCCGGATGTAGTCTTGTGCTTGAGACGTCACAATCATTCTGGATAGGAGGCGAAATAATCACCTATGAGCCGTATTTTGATTTGCTATCTCAACTTGACAAAGTGCTGAATTTGGCTGTTACATTTGAAATGCGGGGGTTCTTGCGCTTATCCTGGGCTAATTTTGAACGCGATGTGAAGGGGGAGTTTACTTCTGTCGGTGCGGAACAGGTTGATCTTGCCGCCCAGGAACTAGCGCATCCTATCCTCGCGGAAGCCTTATATGAAGTGGCGCGGCAGCGCGGAGAATGGGTTGCGGCGGGGGAGGCATTGACACGTTTCGAGGTTTTCCGGGAATCCGAAAAAGAATGGGTCGGCGATTCGATTCATTTAGGTGCAATCGATGGCGCAAAGCTAAAGCATGTGCGCGATTTTACAAAAGGCTTTCGCAACGCTGTCAAACAATTATCGGACCAAGTGGACCTGGAGGTTGCCGTTGGCTTCTATGAAAAGGTAATCCGGCAGCCATTGCTTGAGCACGAGCTATATAAAGAGATGTTGGCCTTGCTCAATGATTTGAAGGGGCGAGGAGAGTTCGATATCAATTTTGATTACGGACTTGCGAACCATTATCTAGGGAATGTCGATGTCGCGAAAGAATCGTATTGGTCACTCGCTCCCAATATGCCGAACGCGGCTGCTAATAATTTGCTGCAAATCGCGTTAGCTCAACGTTCTGATGCTGATATATTTCTACTGGAACAACTGGTTGCAGAGCAGTCGACCTTGGCGGATGAGCAGCGACTCCAGGCACTTGAGGCCTTAGCCGAAAACATCGCGGCAACTCGTAGAAAATTGGCTGCCGACCCGATGGTTGTCAAAAAATCGATCATTTCAGAGAAACTGTCAATATACCCACGCTCAGTGCAATTGTCAGCGCTCTCCGAATTAGGGTTTGAAGAAGCGCTGACTCTTATTAGCCTCTTTCGTGTGTGCGGAGATTTAGAGCAAGACCTTTCTCTGGAACCTTTTGAAGCATCGGAGACTCCTCTTGCACCTAGCTCATACTCCTGCGAGGGTATTTTCGGGCTGATGGGAAAGGGCTTGATTTCGATTTCTCCCGACACCTCAGATGAGGCATTCTTAGTGAGTAACAATGAGGTAGAGTATTTATTTGACCGAATTCGGTGGGCTATACGTCCCGAAACGCTTGATTTCGTTAAGCAGATAGAAGGCGTTGCAGCATCCGGCCAATGGCCAGACCGGTGGTTCAGGGAGGCGCCATCTGTTATCTTTTTATTCGCCATATCTGAGTGCCTCACATATATGGCGCATTGTGCCGATGAACGCAGAATGAAAGCGCCCCAAGGTGAGAAAACTCGACTTACTATGGCAAACGTCCTGCGCGATCACTCTGTGGCGCAAGCGCATAGTCTTATTTGGATGAGCGCTAGAAATGCCGCTGACTACTATGTAAGGGGAGGGGTTTCAAAGCCGCAGGCCGCTAATTCTATTGTGACGCGTCTTCAAACAATGGTTGATCGCGCAAGAGCGGAAGGCTGGGAGGTAAAAAACTACGGAAGGCATAAAGCCAGCCCCCGCTCGCAGATGAGTTACACGCTCTTTGATATGTTGCTGAAAGTGGGCGAGCGTGGGTTTCGCGAGTGTTTAAGCGAAATTAGCTTGCCAGATGGTAGCCCTGTTTATCAGGAGCAACTATACCCGGAGCAATACTAGACGGAACGTTGCTTATCTGCTTAAAGATTTGACATTTCATTTAGCTAAGTGCTGATTCACCACGCAGTGCGTGGTGAATCAAAAAAGCAATTGAATTCTAGAAGGGTAGGTTTGCTTGCTTATCTGATCGGAAAGTTACCCGGTTTGGCGAGAGCCGTGATCAGATTAAATACATCGCAATCGTTTGAGATAGTCTCTTTTATTCGGGTATCATGCGGCTACTAAAAAAATAGACGTCGTAGCGTTTTGGACTGAGTAATACTTACACAAAATTATGGCTATTTGCCTTCTGAGATAGGATCGCAGATTTCCTACCAAATTGGAATTCCTCTTCTTTTGTGCAAAAATTGGTTGACAATCGTCTCTTAATCATTGTACCGTTTCGTGCAAAATATGGTTGGAGACCAGAATGACTGAATTTACTGGATCAGCAGCCTCGCAGGCTGATTTTATTTGGAAGAACGCGGAAGACCTGTGGGGGGACTTCAAACATACGGATTTTGGCAAGATCATTTTGCCGTTCACGCTGCTGCGCCGTTTGGAGTGTGCGCTGGGACCGACCCGTGAGGCGGTGAGGGACGCCTATAACACCTTCAAAGATGCCGATATTGAGCTGGATACCATTCTGCGCTCGACGGCCAATTATCCCTTCTACAACACCTCTGAATACTCACTCGCCACACTGGGCAGCACCAAGACCCGCCACAATCTCGAAGACTACATTGCCCTGTTTTCGGATAACGCCCGCGCTATCTTCGAGGAGTTTGAGTTCGGTAATACGGTGATTCGCCTGGAAAAGGCTGGCTTGCTGTACAAGATCTGCAAGAACTTCGCTGGTATCAATCTGCACCCTGACGTGGTGCCGGATCGAGTGATGAGCAACATCTATGAACACCTGATACGTCGCTTTGGTGCCGAGGTCAATGAAGGGGCAGAGGACTTCATGACGCCCCGTGACATCGTGCACCTGGCGACGGCACTACTGCTTGACCCGGATGACGCCCTGTTTGAAGCAAGCCCCGGTTTGATTCGCACCCTGTACGACCCGACCTGTGGCACTGGCGGCTTCCTCACCGATGCCATGAACCATGTGGGTGACTATGGCAGCCGCGACAAAATCCCACCGGTACTGGTGCCGCACGGCCAGGAACTGGAATCGGAAACCCATGCGGTATGCGTGGCCGGTATGCTGATCCGCCGTCTGGAGTCCGATCCAGGCCGCGACCTGTCCAAGAACATCCGTCAGGGCAGCACGCTCTCCAACGACCAGTTTGCCGGTGAGCGCTTCCACTACTGCCTGTCCAATCCGCCTTTTGGCAAGAAGTGGGAGAAGGACAAGAAAGCCGTTGAGAGAGAGCATGAAAAAGGCGAACTGGGGCGCTTCGGGCCGGGCCTGCCCAAAATCAGCGATGGTTCCATGCTGTTTTTAATGCACCTGGCGAGCAAGCTGGAACTGCCAGTCAATGGTGGTGGCCGCGCCGCGATCGTGTTGTCGGGTTCTCCACTGTTCAATGGCGGTGCCGCTTCAGGTGAATCGGAAATCCGCCGCTGGCTGTTGGAAGACGACTTGATTGAAGCAATTGTGGCTCTGCCAACCGATTTGTTCTTCCGCACCAACATTGCTACCTACCTGTGGATTCTGTCCAACAAGAAGCCTGAAGAACGCAAAGGTAAGGTGCAGTTGATCAACGCCACCGACCTGTGGACATCCATCCGCAACGAGGGTAATAAGCGTCGCATCGTCGGCGATGACCAGCGCCGTCAGATTCTGGACATCTACGCGACAGGGGAAACCGAAGCGCTTTCCCGGATGCTGGACTACCGCACCTTCGGTTATCGCCGTATCAAGGTGCTGCGCCCGCTGCGTATGAAACTGGTGCTGGATGAAACGGGACTGGCACGGCTGGAAGCGGATGCGACCTGGAGCAACCTCTCACCCGCGCATCAAGCTTTCTGGCTGGATGCCCTCAGGCCGCTGATGGAACAAACCCAGCCCTACCTCTGGGCGGAAACCTTTGCCAAAGAATCCATCAAGTCTGAGGAAGCCAAGGCACTCAAGGTGAAGGCGAACAAGAACTTGATTTCCGCGCTGATTAACGCTTTCGGCCATAAAGACCCGCAAGCCGAGCCGGTCACGGATGCCAACGGCGAAATTGTGCCCGATACAGATTTGACCGATTACGAGAATGTGCCCTATCTGGAGGACATTCAGGATTACTTCGCCCGCGAAGTGCTGCCCCATGTGCCGGATGCTTATCTGGACGAGAGCTTTACCGACTCTAGAGACGGCCAATTGGGTCGCGTGGGCTACGAGATCAACTTCAACCGCTTCTTCTACCAATACCAGCCGCCACGCCCACTGGCTGAAATTGATACGGACTTGAACGCAGTAGAGGCCGAGATTGCGGCACTTCTGGCGGAGGTGACAACAGAATGAGTCACTACAAACCTTACCCAGCCTATCGAGATTCTGGCGTGGAATGGATTGGGCAAGTGCCGGAGCATTGGAGCGTGTCCCGGATCAAACGTCATGCTGTACTTCGCACTGAGCGCCGTAATGATTTCCCTGCTAATCAGCCCTACATCGGTTTGGAAGATGTGGAGGCGGGATCTGGTTTATACAAACCAACGAATGGCAATTCGCGTCAATCTAGCGACTCGACAGTTGGTATCTTTTATAAGGGAGACGTTTTATATGGAAAGCTGCGACCGTATTTGAGAAAAGCCATTGTCACAGAACGAGAAGGAGCTTGCTCAACCGAATTTTTGGTCATGCGCACTCAAAAAATGCTCCCGTGGTGGCTTCATCAATGGCTCCTTACTCCTGATGTAACGCAGCAAATTGAGGCAGGCTGCGACGGAGCAAAAATGCCACGTGCTGATTGGGAACATGTGGGGTCAATTAAGATTGTTGCTCCTGACAAAAGAGAGCAGGATCAAATCCTTTCTTTTCTCAACCGCGAAACCGTTCGTATCGATGCCCTTATCCAGAAGAAAACCCGCTTTATCGAGCTGCTGAAGGAAAAGCGCCAGACGCTGATTACCCATGCGGTCACCAAGGGGTTAGCTCCCAACGTGAAAATGAAGGATTCCGGCGTTAAGTGGATTGGGCAGGTGCCGGAGCATTGGGAAGTAAAACCATTCTTCGCCCTGGTGTCCGAACTTAACAGAAAGAATACAGGTTTAATTGAGACTAATATCCTGTCGTTGAGCTTTGGTCGGATCATCAAGAAGCCAGAAAACAGGAATATGGGACTGATACCAGAATCCTACGAAACGTATCAAATTGTAGAGTCTGGTGAGATTGTGTTCAGGTTTACTGATTTACAGAATGACAAAAGAAGCTTGCGTTCTGCCGAAGTTACACAGAGAGGGATAATTACCTCTGCATATATGGCCGTTAAACCTCATGGCCTTGAGTCAACTTACTTGGCGTGGCTAATGCGGTCATATGACCTTTGCAAAGTATTTTATGCAATGGGTGGAGGATTAAGGCAATCATTGAAGTTCGAAGATGTGAAAAGATTGCCTGTACTCGTTCCCTCACCCGAAGAGCAGAGAAATATCACTAACGCAATTAATGAGGAAACTGCTCGCATTGATTCACTTATAGAAAAAACTGAGCAAAGCATCACCCTACTCAAAGAACGCCATTCTGCCTTTATTACCGCAGCAGTGACTGGTCAGATTGATTTGCGAGGAGAACAATAAATGGATTCGTCAGCGCATCAGGAAAAGTACTTCCAGCAATACATCATTGACCGGCTGGTTGAGCAAGGTTGGGAGCTGGGTGACACCAAGTATTATGACACCGAGCGGGCGGTGTATCCCGAAGATCTTGTAAACTGGATCAAACTCAGCGGCCAGCAGGAAAAATGGGACAAGCTGGAGCGGCTCAATGGGGCTAAGACCCTTGATGTGCTGATGGAGCGTCTGGGCAAGGCGTTGGAGAAGCAAGGCACAGTGCAGGTGTTGCGCCAGGGCTTCTCAATTGCCGGTTGTGGCCTGATCGAGATGACCGAAGCCGCACCGGAAGACAAGCGCAATGAGGCGGTGATCAGCCGCTATCAGGCCAATATCCTGCGCGTGGTGCCGGAGCTGAAGTATCATCCTGCCCGTGAATTTGCCATTGATTTGGTGCTGTTTATCAATAGCCTGCCGGTGGCGACGGTGGAACTCAAGACCGACTTCACCCAGTCCGCCGAAGCGGCGATGGATCAGTACCGTAATGATCGCTTGCCTTATGACCCGAAGACCAGGCGTAAGGAGCCGCTGCTGACCTTCAAGCGTGGTGCGGTGGTGCATTTCGCTATGTCGGATTCCGAAATCATGATGGCGACCAGGCTGGATGGGGAAAGGACTTTCTTTCTGCCGTTCAACAAGGGCCGCGAGGATGAAACCGGCACTGTCCATGCAGGTAACCCGCTAGGTGAAATCAAGCCCGATGGCAGCCAGGAATACCCGGTGGCGTACTTCTGGGAATCTGTCTGCCAGCCGGATGCCTGGCTGCGTATTTTCCATAGCTTCGTCTATGTCGAAAAAAAAGACGTGGTAGATATTCAGGGTAATTGGTCGAAGAAAGAGACACTGATTTTCCCACGCTTCCATCAGTGGACAGCAGTAAACCAGATGCTGGCCGATGCTCGCAAGAATGGGGCGGGCATGATCTATCTGGCTGACCATAGCGCCGGTTCCGGTAAAACCAGTACCATTTCATGGACAGCACATGATCTAGTGAAGCTGCGCGAAGACAATGGCGATGCCGTGTTCAACAGCGTCATCATTGTGACTGACCGCAATGTACTCGATGGGCAGCTTCAGGATGCCGTGAAACAGATTGACCATCAGTTTGGCGTGATTGCCGCCATTGACCGGCAGAAGTCCTCCAAGTCCAAGAGCAAGCAACTATCGGAAGTCCTTCTGGCAGGGACGCCAATTGTAGTGGTAACTATCCAGACCTTCCCTTATGCGATGGAAGCCATCATCACCGACAAGGCCCTGAAAGGGAAAAACTTTGCGGTGATCATTGATGAAGCGCACAACTCGCAAACCGGCTCTACGGCTGCCAAGCTGCAAGCCGCGCTGGGGATGAGTGGGCAAGGAAAGATGTCCACCATGACGGTGGATGAGTTGCTGGAGCAACTGCAAAAGTCCCGCGCGCGCGCGGACAATATCAGCTATTTCGCCTTTACCGGCACGCCGAAGCATTCCACCCTGATGCTGTTTGGCCGCCCGGCAGACCCGACTAAACCGGCTTCCGACGATAACCCACCAGTTGCCTTCCATCAGTACACCATGCGCCAAGCCATCGAGGAGAAGTTCATTCTCGATGTGCTGAAAGGCTATGTGCCCTATAAAACCGCCTTCAATCTCTCCAAACAGCTTGAAGACAGTAAAAGGGTCAGTGGCAAGGCAGCCAAACGCGCTCTGGCACAGTGGATGGCACTGCATCCCACCAACGTGACTCAAAAGGTGCAGTTCATCATCGAGCACTTCACCAAAAACGTCGCGCACCGGCTGGATGGCAAAGCCAAGGCGATGGTAGTGACCAGCTCTCGCGCCGCGGCTATTCGCTACAAGAAGGCGTTTGATAGCTATATCGAGCAGCACAGCGAGTACGGCTTTATTCATTCACTGGTGGCCTTCTCCGGCAAGATGACCGGCAAACAGGTGATGCATCAGGACGATGGCAAGTTCAAGGACGATGTGTTCATCGTCGATGAAAACGAGGAGTTTACCGAGCAAAGCATGAACCCGGATGTACAGGGGCAGGACTTGCGCTTTGCCTTTGACCGTCCGGAATACCGCGTGATGCTGGTTGCCGATAAATTCCAGACTGGCTTTGACCAGCCCAAACTGGTGGCGATGTATGTGGACAAGAAGATCGCCAACCATGTGGAGATCGTGCAGACCTTCGCCCGCCTGAACCGTATGGCTCCGGGCAAGGATGAAGTCTTTATCATCGACTTTGTGAACGACCCGAACAATGTTCGCCAGGCATTTGCGACCTACGATAACGGCGCGCACATTGATGAAGTGCAAGACCTGAACGTGGTCTATGAAATCAAGGAACGGCTGGACGAGCACGGCCTGTATGATGAGAAGGATCTGGCCGCGTTCAAGGAAGCCCGCTTCAAAACTATCCGCGACATCACCCACACCAAATCGCCGCAGCATAAGGCCTTGTACGCTGCGACCAGCGGGGCAACGGGCCTGTATAATGACAAAATGAAAATGCTCCGCGATGGCATGGCTACCTGGGAAGCCGCCTTCGAGAAGGCGCACGCCAAGGGCGATGAAGCGGGTATGAGGTCTGCCGATCATCATCAGGATGAGTATGCTGAACAAATTAAGACCCTGCTGGGTTTCAAGTCAGACTTGGGGCGCTTCTGCCGCACCTATTCCTATATCGCCCAACTGATTGATTTTGGCGACCCGGAACTGGAGAACTTCGCCGCCTTCGCCAAACTGCTGCAAAAGCGTCTGCTACACGAAGCCCCAGAAACCGTGGATTTGACTGGCCTTGTGCTTACCGGCTTTGACATTAATGCACGCCCGGAGAACACAGAGGAGGACGGTGAAACACCGGTACTGCAACCGACAGGCGCAGGTGGTGGTGTCGCTGGAGACAAGCCGAAGTTCGTCAAAGAGATTATCGATCGGCTCAACAGCCTGTTTGGTGAGGCCACACCGCTTCAGGATCAGGTGGCTTTCGTCAACCAGATCAAGTCAATTACCGGTGAAAGCGATGTAGTCATGGCTCAGGTGGAGAGCAATACCCGCGAACAGGCCATGAAGGGTAACCTGCCTGGTGCGGTTCAGCAAGCCGTAGTGCGTGCCTTGTCCAGCCACCAGAAACTGGCTACCCAAGTACTCAAGTCTGACCGTCAGGGCATGACCGCATTGGTTGATGTGGTTTATGACTTGCTGCGCGAAGGCAAAGACATCGACCTGGATATGGACTGAAACGATGCTTAACCTGCTGAATCTGCCAGGCATCAAGCCGGTGGATATATATAAAGAGAGCAAGGCGCTTATTATTGTTGCCGTGCCGGAAGTGGTTGAAGTTCCTATGTGTGGTGATTGTAATATCCCCATGCACAAACATGGTATGCGCAAGAACAAGTTCTCGGATACTCCGCTGTATATGGAGCCTGTACGCCTTGAGATTCAGCGTCCACGCTTTCGCTGCGAATCGTGCGGCAAAATGGCGATGCCCGAATTGAGCTTTCTGGATGATAAGCGACGGGCCACCAAGCGACTGGTTGATGTGGTCCGGCAGCAGTGCTTGGGTACCACCTTTAGAGCACTGGCAGAGCATACAGGCGTTGCGGTCAATACCGTCAAAAACATCGCTCACGATCTGATTGAAGAACTCGAACAAACGGTACGTTATGAAACCCCAGTGATCATGGGGATTGAAGAAGTGAATCTGGCCGGTGGGTACCGCTGCGTGATTACCAATCTGGCGACCAACAACGTGTTCGATATGCTTGAGTACCGGACTCAGGATCACCTTAAACCGTTCTTCAAAGATTTGCCGGACAGAGATAAGGTGGAATGGGTCTGTACCGATATGTGGCGCCCTTTCAAGCATTCCTTTGCCCAGTACCTTCCCAACGCCAAGCTAGTGATCGACAAATTCCACGTCGTCAAGATGGCGTCAGAAGCGCTGGAAGAAGAGCGCAAGAAGTATCAGGCGCAGCTGAGCAAAGAGCATCGTATTTACGTCAAAAAATCAATCCGCTGGCTCACCCTGAAGCGCTACGGCAACCTGACTCCCATAGAGCAAAAAGCCCTGGAGATTGTACGCCAGGAAATCCCACTGCTTGCAGTAGCCTATGACTTCAAGGAAAGCTTCTTCGGGATCTACGATGAACCTGACAAACAGAATGCACAGAACGCCTTTGAAGCCTGGGAAAACAGCTTGCCAGAACAAGGACTGGAGCAATTCAAGAAGCTGGCTAAAACCGTTCATAACCACTACGACGACATCTTTGCCTACTGGGATGCGCCTTTCCCAATCACCAATGCCTATACCGAGGGGCTGAATGGTCTGATCAAGATGGCAAATCGTCTGGGCAGAGGCTACAGCTACGACATTATCCGGGCAAAGACGCTGTATTCAAAAGAGGCTCGCAAGGTAGGCAGCGGTATTCGTGCTGGGCGCGGCAAGGTGGAGTATGGGCCACACATTCCTACCCTGTTGAAGCAGGCGGAAAGTGGTGATTTGGATTAAGACTGCGTGGCAAATACAGAAATTCCAACCAGGGCTATAATCTGGTGAGCCTCTGGAGAACAGTGAAATCCAACCAGAAGAAGGCTTCTGATGCAGGAAAGAGCTAGGGTTAGAATGGAAGGATTCCAACCCTAGATTGCAAATAGCCAAAATTATATACAGACTAAAAATACAGAAAATGCCAAAAAGGAGGCAGTGGTGGCACGGTTTTTGTTTTTCTACAACCCAGTGGAGATTACCTCTCGTATAGCGATCAGCGCTGTTGGGAATTATCTTGTCTGAAATCTCTCTGGTACGGGCATCGCTCTGGTCGGCGAGCTCGATGTTGATCAAATTGGCTGTGGGCTTGCTGGTCATCAAGTGGTTGGCGCTTGCCTTTGGCCCGGAAGGCGTGGGCCGTGCCGGCAATTTTATGACGCTTGTCACGGTCTTGGGCGTGCTCTCAGGAGCCGGCATTTACAATGGAGTGACCAAATACGTCGCCGAATTTCAGTTTGATTCGGCTCGTTTGCACCGTTTGCTTGGCACCTCGACGGTGATCGTGCTGGGTTCCTCAACGTTGCTCGCACTATTGCTGACATTGAGCGCGGCCCCTCTTAGCCGGCTGCTCTTTGGCGGCGAAGATTTACAGAGTGTGTTGCGAGTGGTGGCTTTTATCCAACTCGGCATTGCCTATGCCAATTTTTTTCTGGCTATTTTGAAAGGCCGGTGCGATGCGATGGGTACTGCGTTGTCAGTCATCAGCGGCAGTCTGTTAGGCATAGGGGCATATTGGATCGCCCTTCGTCTCGGTGGTTACTCTGGCGCACTCATTGGGCTTACTTTGATTCCGGCGTTGTTGATATTACCGGCAAGAATAGCGTTGTTTCTGCGTGGTATTGTCCCTTTGAATGGATTAAAGCTAGCATGGGACACAGAGTTGGCGCGCCGTCTGTTGAAATTTACTGCGATGGCGATAACCACTTCAGCCACATTGCCGATTGCTTATGTCGTGATGAGAGAGCTGTTGGCAACACATCACGGCTGGAGTGAAGTTGGCATTTGGCAGGGGGTGAGTCGGATATCGGAAGCTTATCTGCAATTTATTACCGCACCTTTTACGGTTTATTTGCTGCCAATGCTTTCTAAGCAAAAAACTAGGAAAGACTGCGCCTATCAAATCGGCTGTGCACAGCGCTTTTTGGTGCCGCTGGCAATCGTGATTAGTTTAAGTATTTGGTTGCTGCGCGATATCGTCATTGAATTATTGTTTTCGTCTGACTTTAAGCCGATGCGTGATCTTTTTGTGTGGCAATTGAGCGGTGATGTGTTCAAAGTCAGTGCCTATGTGTTTGGTTATCTGATCATTGCTAAAGCCTCGCTACGTTTTTATGTGTTAGCAGAAATTATGCAGTTCAGTTTACTGACTTTATTTTCGCTTTGGTTGATTCCGGCAAGTGGTGCGCTTGGCACGGTGCAAGCTTATGCGGCGACTTATGTTATTTATTTTGCTTTGTGTGTATATGTATTTTTCCTCTACACAAAAGGGCATGATAAGTATCTGCAGTCTAAGTTTTGGGTTCCGCTTAAGGCCGCTTATGCAAAGTTCAATCAGTGACGCTGTTACAGCCCCTTGCTTCACTTTCTCAGATAATTTTGCGCTAGAATAAAACTTCTCAGAGTCGGGGAGACTTTGAACTAACGCTAGCTATTCGCTAACGTTGGTAGAGAATGGGTAAAAAAAATTCTAATCAGGGGAGCGTTGCAGTGTCATTAGATCGCATCATTGAACCACAATGCGCACCTGCACAAAGTAATCAGGAGCATCCGCTGCGCGGCCAACTTGAGCCGCTCGCATGGGAGAGTGAATTTTTCGCGCGCAAGTGCGCTAGGTTCGTTTTTGATAGTCAAGGCGCGTCGCTAGCGCAAATAGTGTTTACAGACTTCGATATTGTACAAAGCAAGATTCCAGCTAATCGACTCGACTTATTGGATCAGCTGGTTAAGCTTAACTTCCAATTTATCGAAGGTGAGGCTGATTTCAGCTTACCGATTAACGCATTAGCCGATATGCAAAATTATCGGATTGCCTCTGAGCCGGATATCTTGGCTATACGTGCCGTCGCCAAAGGGCTATTTTCTGCTAGCCGCTTTCGTGCGCCTTGGTACACGGAGGAGGAGCGTGATCGCTTCTACCAAGTCTGGGCAGAAAATGCGGTGCGCGGTCTCTTCGATCATGCCTGCCTGGTGATTGAAGATACCAGCGGCATTCATGGTTTTGTCACGGTGCGCAAGTTGACGCACGATGCAGCTCGTATTGGCTTGCTCGCCGTCCGCCCCGATTTGACTGGCCGCGGCTTAGGTAAAGTATTAATCAAGGCTGCGCGGCACTGGTGTGCGGCGCGCAATGTCAAGCAGTTGAGCGTGGCAACTCAAACCAGCAATCTGCGTGCGATGAGCCTTTATATTGCCAGTGGCGCTCAGCTGGCCGGAATTTCCTATTGGCTATATAAGTGAGATGATGATTCCATTTAATACCCCGGCTCTGGTCGGCACTGAATTAGGCCATATCCAATCTGCGTTAGCCAGCAATGTGCTAAATGGTGATGGTAACTTTACGCAACGCTGCCAACAGTGGTTTGAACAGTATACTCACAGCCACAAAGTGCTGCTCACCCCCTCTTGTACGGCAGCGCTGGAAATGGCGGCTATCTTGCTCGATATTCAGCCAGGCGACGAAGTGGTGATGCCCAGTTTTACTTTTGTCTCCACCGCGAATGCTTTTGTGCTGCGGGGCGCCAAAATTGTCTTTGTTGATGTGCGTCCTGACACCATGAATATAGACGAGACCCGGATTGAAGCGGCACTCACCAGCAGAACTCGAGCTATCGTTCCAATTCACTATGCCGGCGTTGCTTGTGAGATGGATGCGATTATGGCGATTGCTGACCAACATCAGTTGTGGGTAGTAGAAGACGCCGCCCAAGGGGTCGCTGCCACTTATCAAGGTCGTGCGCTGGGGAGTATCGGCCACATTGGGTGTTACAGCTTTCACGAAACCAAGAACTATACCGCGGGTGGGGAAGGTGGCGCGATTTTGATCAACCAGGCTGAACAGGTCGAACGAGCGGAAATTATTCGTCAAAAAGGGACAAATCGCAACCAATTCCTGCGCGGTCAGACGGATAAATATACGTGGCGAGACATCGGTTCTAGCTATCTGATGTCTGATTTACAGGCAGCCTATCTGTGGGCGCAGCTAGAGGCAGTCGAGCAGATCAACGCGCGCCGTCTTGCATTGTGGCATGGCTATTTTCAGGCATTTCAGTCTTTGGCGCAGCAAGGGCGCATTGAACTGCCGGCGATTGCGCCAAACTGTGACCACAACGCACATATGTTTTATCTCAAACTGCGTGACATTAAAGATCGTAATGCTTTTATTAGCGCGATGCGCGACGCCGGTATTCTGGCTGTTTTTCACTACGTTCCACTGCATAGTTCTCCGGCGGGGCAACGGTTTGGTGTCTTCCATGGTGAGGACAGATACACGACCAAAGAGAGTGAGCGTTTAGTGCGGCTGCCGCTTTTCTATAACATGACAGATATGGCCCACCGCACGGTGATAAACGCTGTGACTCGCTACTTTGCCTGACGCATCTTTGATGCGCCTGCGTAGCGCAGTAAAATTTTCTGAGCGAAGTGCTGTGTGGGCGTGAAGGGCTGACAGCACCTGCTACGGGTCAATGCCTTCAAGCTGGCTGCTAGCGTAGGCTCATCATCAGTGGGAGCGTTTGCTGATATTTGCTTGCATGCGTGTGCGATGTCGCCCAAACAATAGCCACCATGGCGTCTTAAACCGCACAATACTGGCGTAAAGCCAGACGTAAGCTGCGATAAACACTATAGCGAAGCAAACTAGCACGGCGGTATGCTGCCAAAAGAGTGTCGCAGGCACCCCTGCAATCAAATATAACAGCCAAAGGTAAGGGGCCGTCAGTGCATTACACTGGGTCAGCGTGCGCGTACCTTGTACGCTCGCCGTTGGACGCATGAGCCGTTTGTAAATCAACGTATGTAAATGCCGATCATCCGCTAAGGTGGCTGAGGTGCCGTGTAAGAAGCGTCTGCGATAGATTGAGAAACACACTTCAAAAATTGGGTAAAGTAGCATTAAGACAGGGTACCAAGCAGAAACCTCAGGATGGTGCATGACCAATATAATAGATAATTCACCTAACATAAAGCCAATGAAATAAGCGCCACCATCGCCCAGAAAAATCCGTCCAGTCGGAAAATTCCAAATAAAAAAACCGAGAATGGCGCCCATCATAATCAGTGCTGCCGAAAGTATGACCGTGTCAGAGACTTGGTGTGCAACGTAGGCAAGCGATGCCGACATCAAAAACGTAATCATTGCAGCTAAGCCATTAATGCCGTCGATGCAGTTAATCGCATTGGCGAGTCCTGCGACCACAAGTAGGGTAAAGAGGCAGCTGATAGCCGGATAAGCGATGACCGAGTCAAGCAGGGCAATGCCGGTGCGTGTCACATAAAGATCCAGCAAGAAATAGGCTAGGCCGGCGGCAGCTATCGTACAACTGAGGCGCATGAATGGCGTTACGCGTTTAGTGAAGTCTTCGGTGAGGCCTGCTAAAAAAGCCGGCAGTCCGCAGGCGACGAGGGATAATATGTTCAACGAAAGGCGCGGATCGTTGAGGTAAAGCTGGCCGGCGCCTACGGTGAGGCCGGCGAGGATCGCAATGCCGCCGATACGTGGTACGGCTTGCTGATGGATTTTTTGTGGGCCGGACAGGCGGTGATCAGCCGATAAATGTCCATGCAAATGCTGATAGCGCACAATCAAAAAAATGGCCAGGGTTGAGACAATAAAGCTGAGCGTGAAATTAAGCATAGTCAATATTTTTCTAGCTACAACACGTTTAAAGAAGCTCTTCTTTAATCAGATTCAGTATGCAGAAGACCCACGGATTTTATTTATTACTCGTCTCCCCTTATAGGGGAAAATTGATAAAAAATCAATTTTTTCGAATATGATTCGTGTTAAGGGAGAGGAGATATTACTTATGACGCGCCGTTATTTTTTAAGCACAGCTCTAGGCATGGCCGCCGGTGGATTCGCTCTAGCGCCTTTAAAATCAAATCTCTCGGCAAATGCGATCAAACCGGTTGCGTCAGTTGCTGCTTTGATCGAATTAGGTCTGACCCAGCCGGTGGACGGTACGGTGGCCATCACATTAGGTTATTACAGTGCTGGCGATGGCGGAGGGATGCTGGTTTATTGGGATGCCTCTGCTGAACATATGATCAACGGTGGCACGGTGATTGCTGCTGTGAGCCAGGCTAAAGGCCGCTGGCTTCAACTGCATGAAGGGGTTGTCGATTTTAGGCAATTTGGTGTTTTTAATGCAGAGACGAATGCAGATGATGCGCTGGCAGCGATGGTGAATGATCCTACGATTCATCGTATCGAGGCGCATACGCCACTCAATTTTGTTCGCCGCCACCATTTTTATCGTAGCAACCTGACGCTGGATTTTGGAGGTCAAACGGTAACTACACTCGGGATTGAGCCGGTTGGTGCGAAACAGATTAACGCTTTGGCTGCGGTGCTGTTTTTTAGTGGTAAGCCTGCTGCCAATACGGATACGGTAACCCTGAATGCAGTCTTGCCGGAACAGACTGATATTTTTCCAGTTAGCAATGCAAGCAAATTTTCTGTTGGGCAGTGGTATCGGCTTGAGTCTGACGCACCGGGTGAGCGTTTAGCCAAAGAGTTGCAAAAGTTAGTCCAAATTACCCAAATTATTGATGCAAAGCAGGTTCGGGTCAATTATAAAAATGGCTGGCCTTTGTCAGCCGGGCGGCAGATCCGTTGGGCGCAGGTGAGTGTGATTGAACAGGTCCATATTAGCAATATGCGCTTTAGCGGGCATGGTACGGCTCCACATACCGGCTCTCACCCGATTGCGTTTGAATATGCGGTGTCCTGTAATGTATCGGCAATTCATGCAGAGGCAACTTTCTGGAGCGTCATTATCAGGCGCTGGTGCGCATTCTTTCGCACTGAACGGTGCTCATTAACCAATCCGGTCAACATCAAGTATGGCGGCGCTGGTTACTTAGCACAGCATATCCATTGTCTTTACGGACATATTCTGGAGTGTAGCTCTGCCAATGCTCGGCATCTGAACGATTTTGTTTCGAGTGCATACTGCACCGTAGAAAATTGTCATAGCAATGGTGATCATGATGGCGCCTTTGTGACGCACGGGCAATATGAGCATGATCTAGTCTACGCAGGGAATGCGGGCGCGATATCTTTTGCTAATTCGGGCAAGCAGTGGGGGGCTTCAGCCAAACGCATTACGGTACGCAACCACACCTGTACACTTTTTATTGCCAATGAGAAAGTCACTGACCTAACATTGGATGATGTCCATGTGTTGCAAGTGGAGGGCCGGTCCAATACCGGCATTATGCGACTTAATGCGGATGGAGTTCAACTGCGAGGCTGCACGGTGGCGAGTGAACTGACCTTGGTTCAGCATACGGCTTTATCTTGCCGGCTGAATACCTTCAATGGCTGTAGTTTCAGGCTGGATAGCCGGCATGATTTAACCAGCAGCGCAGAAGATCCTCTCGGCCGGTATTGCCAAACGCACTTGCCGCCAGTCGAAAGAAATTCGGTTTATGCCCACAGTGCTATTGTCTTCAATAATTGCACTTTTGAGGGCAATCGAGCAAGCACTTCGCTGTGGATCGCGGCGCATAACATGACATTAGATGCGTGCCGCATTGAAAATGTTGCTCTATGTTTAACCGGTACCGCTGAGCAGCACTTCATCCTAGCCGGTAATAGCGTCTTGTCAAATACCGCCAATCAAGGCGCTCTATTGTCTCGGGATGGCAATGATCGCCTGATCCATTGGCGTTTAGGACCTTACCGCAGCATCGTAGCGCATGCAAACGTAGCGCATATTCAGTTAGTGGATGGGGTGAACCATTATCAAGCCACTCATGTCCATTTTGTGCGTGGCAAAATTTTACTGGCTCCAGCCGCTTTTACCCCGCCTTCATTTTTGCTTGAGACAGGGCGTATCGAGGAAGGCCAGCTTGATGCGGTCGCACCACCAGCCAGTACTAGAGTCCGCATTGAGGGAACGCTCTCTATTTGATGACGGCTAAGAAGCTATTGAAGATGCTCAGCGTCTTCTAAGATCCCTACCGCATCGACTAGGCGTGCTGGGTGCTTAAGCAGTTTGGTCATGGCTTTGAAACAATCATGCTTGACTAAGACGGCGATGACATCGGCTGCGGCTAGCGCTGGCTCTAAATCTGCCAAGTGGGCGTGGGCCAGATCGGCCGGCAACTGGTCAATAAAAGGTTCAACCACAATAAAGCGCGCCTCTGAAGTCGCGAGTAGTTTTTTTGCAATATGCGCTGCCGGACTTTCTCGAAAATCATCAATATTAGGCTTAAACGCTAGTCCCAGTAAGGCAACGACAACTTCTTGGCGGACCGCGCGTTGACCACTTGTCAGACATTGATCAATCGCTTCGTTAACTTTGTTAATCACCCATTCTGGCTTATGGTCATTGATTTGTCGGGCGGTTCGAATGAGTTTTGCCTGCTCAGGTGAGCGACTGACGATAAACCAAGGGTCAACTGCAATACAATGGCCGCCGACGCCCGGACCCGGCTGCAGTATATTCACCCGGGGATGATGATTGGCGAGTTTAATCAACTCCCATACATTAATGCTGAGTTGGTCGCAAATCAGCGAAAGTTCATTTGCGAATGCGATATTGACATCACGGAAAGCGTTTTCTGTCAGCTTAGCCATTTCTGCTGTGCGGGCGTTGGTGGTCAGCAGTTTGCCTGTCACAAAGACACCATATAACGCTTGCGCGCGCTGGGCGCAGGGGGTTGTTATGCCGCCGATAATGCGATCGTTTTGCACCAGTTCGCGGATGACTTGGCCGGGTAGCACGCGCTCAGGGCAATACGCGATATTGACATCAGGTATGTCGTTTTCTTGCTGGGGGGTAGGAAAGGATAAATCGGGTCGAGCTGTGGTGAGCCAAGCGACCATCTGATCGGTGGTGCCCACGGGGGAGGTGGATTCCAATATCACTAGATCACCTGGTTTGAGCACCGGGGCGATTGATTCGGCGGCTGCGCGCACATAACTTAGATCAGGTTGATGATCTTTCTTACTAGGTGTCGGCACGGCGATGATGAATGCATCGGCTGCTTCTGGTTGAGTTGACGCTTTTAAATAGCCTTCTTGCACCACTGCGCGTACGATGATATCAAGCTCGGGTTCAACAATATGAATCTTTCCCGCATTAATCGTGTCGACTGTGTGGGGGTTGATATCAATACCGGCCACTTTGACTTTTCGGGACGCAAGTATTGCGGCAGTGGGTAGGCCAATGTAGCCAAGACCGACTACACATACTTTCTTAAAATTCGTATGTTTCATAGAAATTTTTTAAGCAAAAAATTTGCCAACCCTTGATTAATGTATGACGTGGGTCGAGTGAATTGCCCACCGTGTTTTACCCGTGTCTAATTATGCTTGGTAGGCAGCTAACGTTTGCACGATGCGCTCAGATGCTTTGCCATCTCCATATAAGTTCTGCGCGTGCGAGCTTATCTGGTTATATTCGGTTAAGTCATCAAGCAGCAGACTAACCTGTTGGCACAAGGTGTCAATATCCGTACTGACCAGACGTACGAGACCTGCCTCTAATGCTTCGGGGCGCTCTGTATTTTCTCGCATGAGCAAGACTGGCTTACCAAGTGATGAGGCTTCTTCTTGCACGCCTCCCGAGTCGGTGAGGATCAGAGTTGAGCGCATCATCAGGTAGACGAACGGCAAATAGTCCAGTGGCTCAATCAGGTGAATATTGCTGATGCCTTTGAGGGTGCGTTGGACGGGTTCTTGCACATTTGGATTAAGATGAACCGGATAAACGAAATCGACTTTGGGATAGCGTTTGGAAAGGGCGGCGATGGCGGTACAAATACGTTCGAAGCCATCGCCGAAATTCTCTCTGCGATGTCCGGTAATGAGAACCAGCTGTCGTGTGCGCTTGAGTTGTGGGAATTGTTTGGCCAGGCGAGTGGCCAGTTGAGGGTTGCTGACGATTTTGTGTTTAACCTCTAAGAGCGCATCAATCACGGTATTTCCGGTTACCACGATACGCTCAGCGGCGATATTTTCTTTCAGAAGATTGTCGCGTGATTGCGCGGTGGGGGCGAAATGTAAATGCGCTAGGGTGCCGGTTAATCTACGATTGGCCTCTTCTGGCCAGGGTGAATACAAGTTGCCGGTGCGCAAACCTGCCTCGACATGCGCGACCGGAATTTTCAAGTAATAAGCCGTTAACGAGGCGGCAAAGGTGGTTGCAGTATCGCCATGGACCAGAACAAAATCAGGTTGGTATTCCATTAGCACAGGTTTGAAGCTTTCCAGGATGTTGGCAGTGATGGAGAAGAGATTTTGCCCCGGCTGCATGATATTTAGATCGAAATCGGGCTTGATATTGAAAAGATTCAATACTTGATCAAGCATCTGCCGGTGTTGTGCGGTCACGCACACTTTAGCTTCAAATTGAGTATGTTTGCTAAGAGCACGCACAACCGGCGCCATTTTGATGGCTTCCGGGCGCGTGCCAAAAACAGTTAATATTTTTTTCATCGATTGTCGGCCTTCGATTTGAAGCCATCATCCTTGCGGAGATAGACTTAACAAATGCTGCTGTTTAAACATCAGATTTTTTCTCGTATCATTCTACGCTAGAATAACATCTCTAAAAAATAGGGCGGAAATTTTAGATTGCAAACGGGGTGGTCGCCATATCGACCCGGTTTGTAGAAACCACGAAGACGGAAAATTCTAATAAGGGGAGAGACGGGGTGCTGTTAAATCATGGAGTTGAACCCAGCAATGCAAATGTGAGTGGCCTTTGCCTAAACTATCTTTAGCACGAGCTTCGGTCTGGTCTACGGCTGCCATCCTGATCAAATTGGCAGTGGGACTCCTGCTCATCAAATTGTTAGCACTTGCCTTTGGCCCAGAGGGGGTAGGCTGTGCTGGAAATTTTATGACGCTGATCACGGTGTTGGGCGTGTTATCTGGCGCGGGTATTTACAATGGGGTGACCAAATACGTTGCTGAATTTCAGTTTGATGCAGTCCGCTCGCACCGTTTGTTTGGCACCTCTGCACTTATCGTGCTTGGCTCTTCAGGGTTACTGGCGCTCGTGCTGATAGGGGCTGCCGCCCCTCTAAGTCGATTATTGTTTGGTCGCGAAGATTTGCAGGATGTGCTGCGAGTCGTGGCCTTGATTCAATTCGGTATTGCCTTTGCTAATTTGTGTTTGGCCATTCTAAAAGGCCGGTGCGATGCGAAAGGCGCCGCGCTATCGGTCATCAGCGGCAGTCTGTTAGGTCTGGGCGTATATTGGCTGGCTTGCCGTCTAGGTGGCTATGCGGGGGCGCTGATCGGCTTAGCCTTGATGCCGGCGTTGTTGATCTTGCCGGCAGCGATAGTCTTGCTTAAACGCAAGATCATATCGTGGCATGGGTTAAAGTTCACCTGGGATCGCACACTCGCTCGTGGTCTGTTCAAATTTACCGCGATGGCGCTTATCACTTCGCTCACGCTACCGATTGCTTACGTCATGATACGGCAGTTGCTGGCGACGCATTATAGTTGGCAGGAGGTTGGCATTTGGCAGGGCATGAGCAAGATATCGGATGCTTATCTACAGTTGATTACAGCACCAGTTACCGTGTATTTGCTGCCAACCCTGGCTAGGCTCAAAGCCAAACAAGATTTGGCGTATGAGATTCGCCGGGCGCAACGCTTTTTGTTACCGCTGGCGCTAGGCTTGAGTTTCAGTGTGTGGCTATTGCGCGATATGGTGATTGGAGTCTTGTTCTCCGCTGACTTTAGGCCGATGCGCGATCTTTTTGCATGGCAGCTGAGCGGTGATGCGTTCAAGGTAGGTGCTTATGTGTTCGGTTATCTAATCATTGTAAAAGCCTCTCTACGTTTTTATGTATTAGCAGAAACGCTCCAGTTTAGTTTGCTCTTATTATTTTCGCACTGGTTGATTCCAATCGGTGGTGCGCTTGGGGCTGTACAGGCTTACACGGCGACGTATACGGTTTATTTTGCTTTATGTGTATACATATTTTTCATCTATTGCAAAAGGGGAGAGTGAGTGTCTGTCATCCATATTTTGGGTTCTGATATTGAGCACCATAATCGGACGGTGCTGAGCTTTTTTAATGACATACTCGCACCCGGGTTGCCACACTCTCAAATGCCATTGTGTTTTTGGGTGGTTGCTCGAGAGCCGGCGCAATTGGGCAATTACCCCGCATTGCAGGTGAGAGTGTTCGCGGATAAACGAGCGCTGGCGAAGGCCGTGGCCGTGCTGGCAAAAAAATGCCGTGAGCAGCGCTTCTTTTTTCATGGTCAGTTTAATCTAGGTATTTGGCTCCTACTCCTGACTGGCCGCATTCGCGCAGCACAAGTGAGCTGGCATATTTGGGGGGCAGATCTTTATGAAGATTCAGCTGGCTTTCGATTTAGGCTGTTTTATTTGTTAAGGCGCTGCGTACAAGGGCGTGTTGGGCGGGTGTTCGCTACCCGCGGGGACCTGGCTTATTATCGGCAGCGCTATGCGCACGTTCCGATGCAGCTGCTTTATTTTCCGACCCGTATGCCACCGGCGCACACACTCCCGCGGTTGCCAAGGCCTGCACCCAAGCGGCTGACGATTTTGCTGGGCAACTCTGGCGATCGCTCGAATCGTCATATTGAAGGATTGCGGGCGATTTACCAGCAATTTGGCAAGCAGGTGCGTATCCTGCTGCCTTTTGGCTATCCATTGGGCAATGATCTATATGGCAATGAGATTCGCGCGGAAGCTGAAAAATTATTCGCGCCGGAGCAGGTCGAGTTCATCAATCCAGTGATTGATTTTAACGCATACAGAAAGCTCTTAATGCAATGTGACTTGGGCTATTTTCTTTTTAAGCGGCAGCAGGGGGTGGGCACGCTATGCTTGTTGATCCAATTCTGTATCCCATTTGTCATCAGCCGGCACAACCCTTTCCAGCAAGATCTTGCGGAGCAATGCGTACCGGTGTTATTTCATGGTGATGACTTGAGCCCTGAGATGGTGCGTAAAACCCAGCACCGCATGACTCAATTAGATCAGACCCGGATTGCTTTTTTCAATCCTAATTACATCACAGGCTGGCAACGCGCGTTGGCGATTGTCAATGGAGAGATGCTCGATGACGCTGGCTAATTCCTTGGTTCTTTTAATGCTCTGGTTGACCGCCGGTGCATGTGTGCTGACTCTTGTTTATCGTGAGTTTCGCTCAGTCGGATTTAGTTTTAATCTATGCTTTTCGCTGGCTTATCTATCCACTTTTTATCTTGGTTTTCCGTTCTCTTGTTGGCTTGTGCTGCATTTTGGTTTGCCTATCTCACCACCGCGTTATCTAGCGTATGCGTTGCTCTTGCCGGCTGGTTTTTATACTCTTTACTACGCAACCTACAAAGTTAAGCTGCCACCGTTTTGGCGTTCAGGGTCATCCTGGCTCACCATGAAGCGTGAAGAAACTCATTTGCTGTGGGCGTTGCTGGCGTTGATTGCTGTAGTGGCTTTGCTGGTCTTTATTCTAAATAATGGCTGGCTATTTTTTAGCTCGCGTAGCTATGGCCAACGCCTCTTTTCTAAAGACCTTTTTTTACTTCCCCTTAAGCGCCTTTTCTATTTTTTTATACCCGCTATGCTGGTGCTTTATTTCCTGCGGCCGAGCGTTAAATCTTGGCTAATGTTTCTTGTCGCCACCATCAGCTTTGGTGTACTCAGTTATTTTGCGGTTGGGGGCACACGCGCCAATATCGCTTTGTCATTCGCCTTGTTTTTATTTATTGGTATTGCCGATCATCATATCCGGCTTAGAACACTGCTGTTTTCTGGGGCGGCGGCGATTGGCGTGATGACGTGGCTGGCGTTACAGCGTTACGGGCTCAATGTTCAGGGTGCGGAGCGGATAGAGACGCTGCTTTACCTAACGCGCGACACTTTTTCGCCTTGGGAAAATCTGGCGCTGTTATTAGAGCAGTATCGTGCAATCGATTTTCAAGGGTTAGCGCCAATTGTTCGCGATTTCTATGTCTATATTCCTCAATGGTTATGGCCCGAACGTCCGAACCTAGTGCTGAATACGGCCAATTATTTTACTTGGCAGGTACGGCAATACTTTGCCGTGGCACTTTCACCCACCCTGATTGGATCATTTCTGATTATGGGGGGGGCGTGGCTCTTTGTGCTGGGGGCGATGATGGTCGGTCTGATTATTAGAGGGCTTGATGGCGTATATCGCTCGGCCAGATATACGCAGAATCGCTATACCAGCGCCACCATCCAGGCTTTTTGCTTTGGCCTGTTATTTCACATTGTTATTTTGGTCAGGGAAGGATTAGATTCCTTTGTTTCGCGCCTAGGATTCTATTGTTTGGTCTTTGGCTCATGCCTGCTATTGGCCAAATTGTTGTACCGTTTATTGATAGCTAGCCGGCACAGGCAGCAAAAAATCGGAGGAGTTTGATGCATGCTATTCCAAAATATGAGATTCGCGGCATCGGCATTTTGGGTTTTCAGGAACAAGCTCAATTTGTCGATTACCTGCTGGCCGATGGTGCATTGAAAACCGGTATGCTGGTTGCGATTAACGCTGAAAAAATAATTTTAGCGGAACAAAATCCGCTCCTCAGCGAGCTAATTAAATCTGCCGAATACAAATATGCCGATGGCATCAGCATTGTTCGTTCGATTAAGCGAAAGTATGCCGCCGCATCCTGCCTGCAGCGCATTGCTGGCGTCGATTTGTGGCAAGCTTTGATGAAAAGCGCTGGCTTGCGACGCATACCGGTATTTCTCGTGGGCGGTAAGCCCGAGGTGTTAGCCAAAGTAGAGCAGAAGCTGGTGGCGGCTTGGGGCGTTAAGGTGGTGGGTAGCCATAGTGGCTACTTTAAAGCGGAACAGCGCGCAGCACTGTTTCAAGCGATTCAAGAGAGTGGTGCAGCGCTGGTCACGGTTGCTCTGGGTTCGCCCAAACAAGAACTCTTTATGCGCAACTGCCAGCAAATTTATCCAAATGCATTGTATATGGGGGTCGGTGGCACTTTCGATGTCTTTAGCGGTACGGTTAAACGAGCTCCCAAAGTGTGGCAATACTTAGGTTTAGAGTGGCTCTACCGAGTTCTGGCCCAGCCAACCCGCATTGGCCGTGTGGCGAGGTTATTCAAATACGCTCGCTATCACTATCGTGGCCAACTATGAGTGTTTAGGCGCGCAGTTGCGTCAACCGTTCGCCTGGCCGTTTTACACGATTAACCATCGTGCGGTGAAACGTGCGGTTGTGAGCTGTTTTGTCTGAAACATCCATGGGGCGGGCATTAGCCTGGTCTGCGGCTGCTACCCTGATTAAAATGGGATTGGGGCTGCTGGTCGTTAAGTGGATGGCGCACAATTTTGGTCCGGATGGCATGGGTCGCGCTGGAAATTTTATAGCGTTGGTTACTCTGTTGGGCGTACTTTCAGGCGCCGGTATTTACAACGGAGTGACCAAATACGTCGCCGAATTTCAGCATGATCCGGTCCGCTTACGCCATCTGCTCGGCACGTCTTCTATTATTGTGTTTGGCTTCTCGTGTGTACTGGCGCTGTTGTTTATCTTGGCGGCAGCCCCTCTGAGCCAACTGCTGTTTGATCGCGAAGATTTGCAGAGTGTCGTGTGGGCGATAGCCTTTATCCAGTTCGGCATTGCTTATGCCAATTTCTTTCTGGCCATCCTGAAAGGTCAGTGTGATGCGAGGGGCAATGCGCTGTCGGTGATCGCTGGCAGTCTGCTAGGCCTAGGGGTATGTTGGTTCGCATTTCGTCTTGGTGACTACTCTAGTGCATTGATTGGATTAGCTTTAGCACCAGCGTTATTGGTTTTGCCGGCAGCAGCCATGCTGTTTAAGCGCGGTATCGTATCGCTGAAGCCGATATGGGATAGCACGCTGGCGCGCGGCTTATGCACATTTACTGCCATGGCGACAATCACTGCCATTATGCTGCCGCTGGCCTACACGATGATGAGGGAACTCTTGGCGGCTCGTCATGGTTGGGATGAGGTTGGCATGTGGCAGGGAGTGAGTCAGATATCCCTGGCTTATTTGCAATTTATCACGGCGCCTTTTACCGTGTATTTGCTGCCCATGCTGGCTAGGCAAAAAAATAAAATAGGCCTCGCGCGTGAAATCGGTCGTGCTCAATGCTTCTTGTTACCGCTGGCATTAGTCATGAGCTTGAGTATATGGCTGCTGCGCGATATCGTGATTGAATTATTATTTTCAGCTGATTTTAAGCCAATGCGTGATCTTTTTGCGTGGCAGTTGAGCGGCGATGTATTCAAGGTCAGTGCTTATATGTTTGCTTACCTAGTGATTGCGCGAGCCTCGTTGTGTTTTTGTGTGTTGACAGAAATCAGCCAATTTGGCTTGCTCACGTTTTTTTCGCGCTGTTTGATTCCATCAGGTGGTGCGCTTGGGGCTGTGCAAGCATATGCCGCGACTTACATGGTTTATTTTGCATTGTGCGCGACAGCCTTTCTGATCTATTGCAAGAAGGGAAGGTAAGGGAGCTTGAGATTTTCTAGAGGCCAATTTTAAAGCGATTTGCTTTTAAATGACGTCAATTTTCGCTAAAATCTATCATTTTCAAAAATTAGAAAAACTGTCTATAAATTACCTTAAGTAAAATTAAGAAACTACGCAATCAATGAGTTATCGGCATGTTTTGCTTGATTTATTGGAATTTTATCGGCATAATGTGTTCGGTAAATTAAGAACATGTATGGCGTTTATTATGCTGATAAATTTTGATCCTGTATACAACATAAGTCCAACTATTGCAAAGAACTTGATGCGAATTGAGGCTGCAAAACAGAAGGTAGCATTATTACCTGTTAATCCAAAGGTTCTAGCAAGCCTCAGAGAAACCGCTAAATTATACACAACGCATTATTCAACCACGATTGAAGGTAACCGTTTAGATCCTCAGCAAATTAAGGAGGTATTGATTTTAAAAGGACATTTTCCCGGACGTGAGCGCGATGAGCACGAAGTTAAGGGGTATTACGCAGCTATTGCGCAACTCGAACAATATGCAGCGCAAAATCATACTGTTACCGAGAAAGTCATACAAACACTTCATGCTTTGGTTATGAGTGATGGGCGAACAAGAGTGACTCCGACTCCTTATAGAGATGGTCAAAATGTTATTAAAGACAGCGCTACCGGCGCTATCATCTATATGCCACCTGAATATAAGGATGTTCCTGCCTTGATGAAAAGCTTGGTGAATTGGATTAAAGAAAGCAGCGATTTACCATGCCCAATTATTGCCGCAATCAGTCATTACCAATTCACGACGATCCACCCTTACTATGATGGTAATGGTCGTGCAGCAAGATTACTCACTACACTGATTTTATATTTAGGAGGGTACGATTTAAAGGGCCTATATTCCCTAGAGGAATATTATGCAAAAAATTTATTGGCTTATTATCGGGCAATAAGCGTAGGCCCTTCACATAACTATTACTTTGGTCGCGCCGAAAGCGATATCACTGGTTGGATTGAATACTTTATTCATGGGATGGCGTTTGCTTTTGAAAAAGTCGTAAGCCAAATGATTGACTCCAAAAATAAAGGAGATAAAGATCATACGACTTTGATGAGAACTTTAGACCCAAAGCAACGCAAAACATTAGAATTATTTCAAAGCTATAAAGTCGTTACAAGCGCTCAAATTGGTGAATTATTTGGGTTTAAACCCAGAACTAATACAGCTCTTTGTAAGAAATGGGTTGAAGTCGGTTTTTTGGAAATAGTCGATCACTCTAATAAAGCAAGAAAATACAAGTTGGCAAAACCGTATGATGCTTTAATAACGGAGGTTGGCCGAAATTGGCTTTAAGGGGCATTAGGCGATGCCATGCACGCTGTGCTTTGTGGTGCTGGGCATAAACTTACGTATGATCCTCAGAAAGCTTCGGCTTTTTTACGCCTTTCTTTTATCCGTTTTATTCCATCATACCTTTGCTGTTGGTTTGAGTTTTTAGATCAAATACTACGCAAAACGATTTATTCAGGACCGACTAAATAATAAACATCGGAACGAATATGAGCTTTTTCGAATTGTGAGTGTTTAGGCGCGCCGCCGCGCCAACCGCTCGCGTAGCCGCTCCAGAGACAAATAGACCACCGGTGTCGTATACAGCGTTAGGATTTGACTAACCAATAGGCCGCCAATAATTGCAATACCAAGCGGGCGGCGCAGTTCAGCGCCTTCACCCTGGCCGAAGGCTAGCGGCAGTGCGCCTAGCATGGCTGCGCAGGTGGTCATCATAATGGGGCGAAAGCGCAATAGGCACGCGTTGAAAATGGCATCGCGCGCAGTGCTGCCACGACGTGTTGCCGCGATGGCGAAATCAATCATGATGATGGCATTCTTTTTCACAATACCGATCAAAAGTATGACGCCAATCAGCGCGATTAAGCTAAATTCAGTATTGAATAAGAGCAGTGCAAGCAGGGCGCCGACACCTGCCGACGGGAGCGTTGACAGGATCGTCAGAGGATGAATGGTGCTTTCATACAAAATGCCAAGCACAATATAAACCGCAATAAATGCCGCGAGAATCAATAGGGGTTGGTTCGCTAATGACTTTTGGAAAACCTTGGCGGTGCCTTCAAAGCTGCCATGGATGGTGGCGGGCACACCGATTTCGTTCATCGTACCGTGAATCAGTGCGGTGGCATCGGATAGCGATTTATCGGGCGGTAAATTGAATGAGAGGGTGGTCGCGGCAAAGAGTCCCTGATGGAACACAGCAAGTGGCGTATAACCTGGTTGATACTGGGCAAACGCGGATAATGGCACCATCGTTTGCGCGCTAGCCGTAGGCAAATAAATATCATTGAGTGACGCGGGATTTTGCGTGTATTGCGGGGCCAGTCCCATGATGACGTGATACTGGTTTAACGAGTTGTAAATGGTCGACACTTGCCGTTGGCCGAATGCATCATACAGGGTGCTGCCGATTTGTGCGGGGGTTATGCCAAAACGCGCGGCGCTAGCGCGATCGATCACGATCATATTTTCTAGCCCTTTTTGTTGTGCGTCGCTATTCACATCGGTCAGTTGGTTCTTGTGCTGCAGTGCTTCTGTGAGTTTTTGCCCCCAGCGATAGAGTTCAGCTGAGGATTCACCGAGCAAAGTAAATTGATATTGCGCATTGCTTTGCCGCCCGCCCACCCGAATATCTTGTGAGACATATAAGAAAGCCCGGCTGCCTGCCACCGCGTTGAGTTTTGGGCGTAGCCGTTCGATCACTTGCGCCGCGGTCAGCTGGCGCTCAGCGCGTGGTTTTAATGAAATGATCATAAAGCCGGCATTGGCGCGTCGTCCGCCGATAAAGCCCGCGATAGTGTCGACGGCAGGATCGGCGTTGATGATTGCCATCGATTGCGCCAGCTTTGTTTGCATCAGCTGGAATGAGGTATTTTGGTCGGCGCGGATGCTGCCGACTAGAATGCCAGTATCTTGTTGCGGAAAGAAACCTTTGGGAATGGCGACATACAGATAGATATTGCATGTAATCGTGGCAAGTAAGATGAGCCCAATCAGTTTGGGGCGCTGTAGCGACCAATTGAGAGAGTCCTGATAACCTCGCTGCAACGCCTCGAAAAAGCGTTTGCTAATACGCGCTAAACCTGTTGGCGTGGGTTCGGCGGAGGTTTTTCGGGCGCGCAAGAGGCGCGAGCACATCATCGGGGTGAGCGTCAGCGACACCAGCAGCGACATGCCAATCGCCAGTGAAAGCGTGAGTGCGAATTCGCGGAAGATGCGACCGACGATGCCGCCCATCAATAAAATAGGCAGAAAAACCGCGACCAGTGAAATTGAAATCGACAGTACGGTAAAGCTGACTTCGCGCGCGCCGGCCAGGGCTGCGCGCAACGGCGATTTGCCGGCTTCAATATGGCGTGAAATATTCTCCAATACAACAATCGCGTCATCGACCACAAAGCCTGTGGCAACCGTGAGCGCCATTAACGACAGGTTATCGATGCTATAGCCCAGCAGGTACATGGCACTAAAAGTGCCGATGATTGAAATCGGTACCGCAATGCACGGAATCAGGGTTGCCCGAGCATTGCGTAAAAAGGCGAAAACCACAAAAATCACTAGGCCAACCGCAATCGCCAGCGTATAGCCAGCATCTTTTAAGGAGGCACGGATGGTTTTAGTCCGGTCGGCGATGGTCGTAATCTTCACCGCTGCAGGTAGCGCGGCTTCTAGTTGTGGCAGGAGCGTTTTGACGCGATCAACGGTGTCGATGACGTTAGCGCCCGGCTGCCGGTAAAGGATCACCAGTACGGCAGGTTGGTTATTCAACAAGCCAAGCGTGCGTACATTTTCAACGGCATTGCTGACTTTGCCGACATCGGTTAACCGTACGGCTGCGCCGTTACGGTAAGCGATAATCAGATCACGGTACTGGCTGGCTTGGGTTGCTTGGTCGTTAGTGTAGAGTTGATAGCGCTGAGGGCCATGCTCTAGGGCGCCTTTGGGCATATTTTGATTGGCCGCTGCGAGCGCGCTGCGTACCGTCTCAAGACTTATCCCGTATTGAGACAAGGCATGTGGATTAAGTTCAATCCGCACGGCTGGATTGGCCGAGCCGCTGACCGCGACTTCACCAATCCCGGGTACTTGAGACAGCGCTTGTTGCAATACCGTCGCCGCTGAATCGTAGAGCTGGCCGCGCGTTAGAGTGTGTGAGGTGAGCGCGAGGATTAAGACTGGGGTGTCAGCCGGATTGACTTTGTTATAGCTGGGGTTTTGTTTCAGATGACTGGGCAGATCGGCGCGCGCGGCATTAATGGCGGCTTGTACATCGCGTGCGGCGCTATCGATATTTCGATTGAGTTCAAACTGCAAAATAATTTGCGCTGAGCCGCTTGAACTGGACGAGCTCATTTCGGTGACGCCATCGATTTGCCCCAAGCGGCGCTCGAGTGGACTGGTGACACTGGTGGCGACGACTTCGGGGCTGGCCCCTGGCAAACTTGCTTCTACCGAAATCGTTGGAAAATCAACTTGCGGCAGGGGCGACACCGGCAGTTTGAAAAAAGCAAAAATGCCGGCGAGCATGATGCCGGCCGACAATAGCGTGGTTGCAATTGGGCGGGCAATAAACAGACGCGATAAATTCATAGGGTGCTTGGGGCTTGGCGTTTAAAACGCTGTGCTAAGCGGTCGAAAGCAAGGTAAATAACCGGTGTGGTAAAGAGCGTTAGGACCTGGCTGACGATCAGCCCGCCGACAATTGCAATGCCAAGCGGCCGGCGTAGTTCGGCGCCGACCCCCGAGCTGAGCATCAATGGGATCGCACCAAAGAGCGCGGCGAGTGTGGTCATTAGAATCGGCCGAAAGCGCAATAGGCAGGCCTGATAGATGGCCGCGTGTGGCGATAGCTTTTGCGTGCGTTGCGCTTCGAGGGCGAAATCGATCATCATGATGGCGTTCTTTTTAACGATGCCAATCAGTAGCACGATGCCGATGACTGCAATCACATCCAGATCGTGGCCACTGATCATCAGTGCCAGGAGCGCGCCGGCGCCGGCTGAAGGCAGGGTGGACAAGATGGTGACAGGATGAATAAAACTTTCGTATAAGACCCCAAGCACGATATACATTGTGATAATCGCCGCTAGAATTAAGAACAATTGGTTAGTAAGTGAAGCTTTGAAGGCGAGCGCGGCGCCTTGAAAGCGTAGGTTAAATGAGTTGGGTAGTTGAGTTTCAGCGCAGGCTTTTTCAATTTCTTGGACGGCCGCGCTCAGTGATGCATTGGGCGCTAAATTAAACGAAACCGTGGCGGCTGGAAATTGGCCGAGGTGGTTGACGATCAGGGGTGCGCGCTGCTCGCTGAGGCTAGCAATTGCGGTGAGTGGCACGTGGCCGCTGGCAGAAGTGGTCGATGGCAAATAGATTGAACTGAGCGTAGCCAGCGCGCTCATGCCTTGTTGTGCTATCGGATCGGCCTCCAAGATGACACGGTATTGGTTTGATTGGGTGAAAATAGTTGAAATAATGCGCTGGCCGAAGGCCGTATAGAGTGCGTTATCTACCGTGGCTGGCGTGATACCAAAACGGGCTGCGTTATCGCGGTCAATTTTCACATAAATGGATAAACCATTGTTTTGCAAGTCAGTCGCTACATCGGCGAGGACTTTAGACTGTTGCAAGCGCGTAATGAGTTTAGGTAACCAGACATCGAATTCATCTGCTTGGGCGTTTTGTAGAATGAACTGATATTGGGTTGGGCTGACCGTCGCATCAATCGCCAAATCTTGCACGGGCTGCATATACAGTGACACGCCAGCAATCGCTGCTACGCGTTGTTGTAGTCGTCGGATGATTTCACTGGCTTGAGCTGTGCGTTGATCATGCGGGCGCAGATTGATTAAGAAGCGTCCGTTATTTAAGGCGATATTTGCGCCATCGACGCCGATGAACGACGACAGGCTCAGCACATCGGGGTCTTGCATAATCTCAGCGGCTAGGGCCTGCTGACGGTGTGCCATCGCCGCATACGACGTAGTTTGCGATGCTTGCGCAATGCCTTGAATGATGCCCGTGTCTTGGACTGGAAAAAATCCCTTTGGAATGAATAAATATAAAAGTACGGTCAGCAGCAAAGTCCCTAGTGCGAGCAATAACGTCAGCGACTGATGAGCGAGCACCCAAATCAATGCGCGTCCATAGTGCATGATCGTGGCCTCGAAAAAAGCCCGTGTTTTAACTTCGAATGTGTGTAGGTATGGGTTGGTTTGGGTAGACCCCGAGCGCAGCAGATAGGCGCACATCATCGGCACTAAGGTGAGCGATACGAGTGCCGAAATCAAAATAGCAATGGCCAAAGTAAGCGCAAATTCATGAAAGAGCCGGCCGACCACATCTCCCATAAAAAGCAGTGGAATCAGCACGGCGAGCAGTGAGATGGTGAGAGAAATAATCGTAAAGGCTATCTGTTTTGAACCTTTTAGCGCGGCCTGAAATGGACTCTCACCCTCTTCAATGAAACGCGCGATATTTTCGATCATAACAATCGCGTCATCCACCACAAAGCCAGTGGCAATGGTTAACGCCATCAAAGACAAGTTATTGAGCGAGAAACCCCATAAATACATCACCGCAAGCGTACCAATCAGCGATAAAGGGACGGATAAACTCGGAATCAAAGTGGCATAGAAGTTTGATAAAAACACAAACATGACCAGTACCACGAGCGCAATCGACAGCAGGAGTTCAAACTGTACATCGTGCACGGAGGCGCGAATGGTGGTAGTGCGGTCGGTCAGGACGGTGACTTGCAAGGCGGCTGGCAGCGCTTGTTTTAATTGCGGTAGCAAGGCCTTGATGCTATCCGTGGTTTGAATCACATTGGCGCCAGGTTGTCGTTGCACATTCAAAATGACTGCCGGGGTTGTATTCATCCAGGCGCCAAGCTTATCGTTTTCAGCTCCTTCAATCACGGTGGCAACATCGGCTAATTTAATCGGCCGGCCATTTTTATAGGCGATGATTGCGTTGGCGTATTCGTCAGCATTTTGCAGTTGATCATTCGCGTTGATCGTGTAAGCGCGCGATGGTCCATCAAAGCTGCCTTTAGGCGTATTTACATTCAGTGTGCCTAGGGTTAGGCGTAAACTATCCAGGGTTAAGCCATAGGCGGCCAAGGCGCGTGGATTGGCGCGAATCCGCACGGCGGGCCGTTGTCCGCCGCTCAAGCTCACCAGACCAACGCCTGAGACCTGCGAGATTTTTTGCGCCAACTGCGTGTTGGCGAGGTTTTGCACGTGGGTTAAGGGGAGTGTGGCTGAGGTTAGCGCCAGCGTTAGGATAGGTGCGTCGGCCGGGTTGATTTTGGCATAAATGGGGGGGGCGGGAAGGTCAGTGGGCAGTAAATTGTTCGCGGCATTGATGGCCGCTTGTACCTCTTGCTCAGCGGTATCCAGTGACAAATCAAGGTTGAACTGCAAGGTAATCACCGAAGCGCCCGCTGAACTAGCCGACGACATCTGTTTTAAACCGGGCATTTGCCCCAATTGGCGCTCAAGCGGTGCGGTGACGGCTGAGGTCATTACCTCCGGGCTCGCGCCCGGATAGAAGGTTTGTACTTGAATCGTCGGATAATCAAGTGCCGGCAGGGCTGAAATGGGCAAGAAGCGTAACGCGACCAACCCAGCCAGCAGAATGGCCAGCATTAGTAAGCTGGTGCCAACCGGACGTACAATAAAGGCGCGCGAGGGATTCATGCCGGTTGCGCGGGTGCAATGGCGATTTTTGTGCCTTCACGCAGGCGATCTGCGCCGTCAATCACGACCTGCTCTCCGGGCGTGAGTCCCGCCCTGACACTAGTGTATTCACCATTCACCGGGCCAGTTTTAAGGGTACGTACGGAGACGGTGCGATCTGCATTGACAATATAGACATAAGGGCCGATCGAGCCGTTTTGAATCGCTGAACTGGGTACGATAGCGATGCCACGTAGGGTATTGACCAGTAGATTAATGTTCACGAACTGGTTCGGATACAGCATATCTTGCTGATTAGCGAAGTGGGCCCGCAATTTTATGGTGCCGGTTGCCGTATCGATCTGATTATCAATGGTTTTCAGATACCCCGTTTCAAGCACTGTGCTGCGGTTGCGATCGTAAGCAGAAACCGGTAATCTTTGCGTCGAGTGCAAACGTTTGAGCACTGCGGGCAGGGCATCCTCAGGCAAACTAAAAATAACACTGGTTGGCCGCATCCGCGTAATGACCACAATGCCGTTGGCATCGCTAGGTTGTACATAATTACCGGCGTCAACTTGCCGTAGACCAACGCGGCCACTGATTGGGGTGGTGATGCGGCAATGCGCCAAATTCAGTTTATATTGATCGAGCTGAGCGCGATCGGCTTGCACGATGCCTTGATACTGCTCGACCAGTGAGGCTTGATCTGCCACTTGCTTGGCCGAAATTGAATCTTGTTTCAACAAAATTCGGTAGCGTTTAAGATCCGCTTGAGCCTGTTTGAGTAAAGCGAGATTTTTAGCCAGTATGCCTTGTGCATTTTGCAAATTAATCTGATGGGGTCGTGGGTCAATTTGGGCGAGTAAATCACCTTTTTGCACAAATTGCCCTTCTTTGAATAGCACTTTCATCAGCGTGCCTGCGACTTGCGTTTTCGCGGTTACGCTAGCCAGTGGGGTGACGGTGCCGAGTGCATTGAGTTCGATTGGCATCTCGCCGAGCGTAACCTGCGCGACACGTATTGTTTGCACCTGAGCGCTGTCTAGGCGCGAACTACCCTGCGCCTTAGCCGCTGAGTTGGCGTGGGCTGGGTGGAGCCATATGCGCCAGATAAATAAGGCAAGGGCCAGCGCGAAAAAAGTGAGGAATAGAAATAAAGCGTGCCGCTGCAGCGCACGCATCATCTTAAGCGCTTGTAAAAAGAAACGCTTTTTATGGGTAATAGGTTTTTCCGCCGTCATTGAACATTCCTCTTGCTTGGCTTTTTAACACTGTCGTGCCGTATCGTAACGTATTTTGACATCCTCACCGAGCGAACAGCGTGGTGTCGGACAACAATCTCAACAGTGTGGTGTCGAAAAACAATATCAAGTGTCGCCAGAATGTTAGATCATAACTCTCGAGCTTTAGCGCGTACAATCGGTCAGCTCATGGCAAGCGCCATGCTAAAATCAAAAGTGTTGCCTTCTTTTCTCCAAAATCTTTCTGATTTAAACAGCGTTTTTTAATGATCCAATCTACTGTGATGCTGCGCGCAATGACGCGCTCGATATTTGTCCTGGCGATAGCGGGTTGTAGCTCGCCTAATCCCAATGCCATTGATTATCAAGGCGTAACAAAATCGAAATCTACACCGCTCGTGGCCCCGCCTGATATGACGTATGCGAGAACCCAGCAGCGTACCCCGGGGCCAGATGGCACGGTATCGCTGTCTTCGTATCTGCGTTCTGAGCCGGTTATAGTGCCGCTCGAGCGGGCGCTTGAGCCGATTGTCGGCATGCATATTGAGCGTCAAGGCAGGATGCGTTGGCTAATCGTCGAGCAGCAAACCCCGCAGCAACTGTGGCCGCAAATCCGTCAGTTTTGGCAAGAGCAAGGTTTTTCGCTCACGCTTGATGCCCCTGAGCGGGGGGTGATGGAAACTGACTGGAAAGAAACTTATACCAATATTGATCAAGGCGTCATCCGCAACACGCTCGCTAAAGCGTTCTCACATGCTTATGTGACGGGCGAAAAGAATCAATATCGCCTGCAACTAGAGAGCCGCCCGCAGGGGGGCAGTACGATCTCATTAAGTCAGAAGGGCATGCGTGAGGTGTTGGTGGGCCGCCACAAAGAAATGAGCCAATGGCAAAGCGCTCCGCATGATCCGGTTCTTGAAGCTGAATATTTGCAGCGTTTGATGCTGGCATTGGGGCCGAATAAATCGAGTCAAGCACCGGCTGCGACTGGCGCCGCTCTTTCGGCGGCAGCGCTAGCCTCACCCGCTCAGCAGAGTGCGCCGGTTCCCGCTAGCTTGACTCAAATCGATTTCGCGGAGCCATTTGACCGAGTTTGGTTATATATAGGCTATGCACTTGAACGCAGTAACTTCAGTGTAGCTCAGGGCAACCGTGCGCAAGGCATTTACACCGTGCGTTATGTTGACCCTACGGCTGAGGCTGAGTCTAGTTTTTGGAGCCAGGTTTTTCGTGGCAAAAAAGAGAAAGTGGTAAAGCCGTACAAACTGCGTGTGCGGGCGATGACTCAGACCACAACTCGCGTGGTCGTGGTCAATGATGACGGCGAGATGGATGTTTCACCGTCAGCGCAGCGCATCTTATCGTTACTTGCTGAGCAATTGCATTAATTGCATTGAACAATCGCTGCGAACACGTTAGAATCTCGGCTTTGCAGCAATTTGTGTAAACATAGTCTGTGCCGACGTGGTGAAATTGGTATACACGCTATCTTGAGGGGGTAGTGGCGCAAGCCGTATGAGTTCGAGTCTCATCGTCGGCACCATGTATTTTCAATGCCAGCTGCTTAGCGTGTGCTTCGGCTGGCATTGTTGTTTGAGTTTATGGATATAGGTCTGCATAGCTGGGCATGGATTGTCCGCTGGCAGCCTAAAACGATAGAGGATTGTCTTGAACCTCGCAGCTTGGTTTCCTGTCTTGCTCTTTATCCTCGTGGGCACGGGTTTGGGTATGATATTGCTCGGTATCGGCAAGATACTGGGCCCCAATCGCCCGAATAGCGAGAAAAATGCACCTTACGAATGCGGCTTTGAGGCATTTGAAGATGCGCGCATGAAATTTGATGTGCGCTATTACTTAGTCGCGATTCTGTTTATTATCTTTGATCTAGAAACCGCCTTTTTGTTTCCGTGGGGCGTGGCGCTTAGAGATATTGGCTGGCCGGGCTTTCTCGCGATGATGATTTTTCTGCTTGAGTTTGTGCTAGGTTTCGCTTATGTCTGGCGCAGAGGCGGACTCGACTGGGAGTGATCAGGGTGAGATATAGCAAATGCAGAGAGCAGATTAATGCGGATCTGGAGCGGAGCGCAAAGTTATGAGTATTGAAGGCGTCCTGCAAGAAGGATTTATTACCACCACTGCGGACAAGCTGATTAATTGGACGCGCACGGGCTCGTTATGGCCGATGACGTTTGGTCTTGCTTGCTGCGCGGTTGAAATGATGCATGCGGGTGCGTCCCGTTATGATCTCGATCGCTTCGGCGTTGTGTTTCGGCCCAGTCCGCGTCAAGCCGATGTAATGATTGTGGCGGGTACGCTGTGTAACAAAATGGCCAGCGCATTGCGCAAAGTCTATGACCAAATGGCAGAACCGCGCTGGGTGATTTCGATGGGCTCATGCGCCAATGGGGGTGGTTACTATCATTACTCATATTCTGTCGTCCGGGGTTGTGACCGGATTGTGCCGGTTGATGTGTATGTGCCGGGCTGCCCACCGACGGCTGAGGCCCTAATTTACGGCATTATTCAGTTGCAGGCTAAGATCACTCGCACGAACACGATTGCGCGCTAATTTCTCTGCCATCCAGTTAAGCAAAATTTTTGATACGGTATTTGAAGTGGGGTCTTCCTCAATGACAAGCAAGCTCGCAGCGCTCATGGCGAATCTCGAGGCAACCTTTGGTACTGATGTGCGCCTGACGCATGCGTTTGGGCAGATTACAGCTGTGGTCAATGCCAAGCAGTATCTCGATGTGATGCGCACGCTACGCGATGAAGCTTCGTTGTGTTTTGAGCAACTGATTGACTTATGCGGTGTTGATTATTCCGTGTATGACGAGGTGGCTAAGCGCGAACTCATCGGCGCTCAAGATGAGTCGATGTGCCCTCGTTTTGCCGCTGTCTCGCATCTCTTATCAATTACCCATAATTGGCGCTTACGTGTCAAAGTATTTGCGCCGAATAACGAGCTGCCGGTGTTGCCTTCGGTGGTTGATATTTGGAGTTCAGCCGATTGGTATGAGCGCGAAGCATTTGATCTGTTCGGTTTAGTCTTTGACGGGCATCCAGATTTGCGCCGTCTTTTGACCGATTATGGTTTTATCGGTCATCCATTCCGCAAAGATTTCCCGGTTTCTGGTTACGTTGAGATGCGTTATGACCCTGAGCAACAACGGGTGATTTATCAGCCGGTAACCATTGAGCCACGCGAAATTATCCCACGCGTCATCCGCGAAGAGGGCTACGGCGGCTTGAAGCCAAATCGTCCTAATTAACCCAGGCTACGACATATGAAGCGAAGATTAAGTTGGGATCGCTAAGATGGCAGAAATCAAAAACTACACGCTGAATTTTGGTCCACAGCATCCGGCGGCCCACGGGGTACTACGGTTGGTGCTGGAGCTTGATGGTGAAGTGATTCAGCGCGCCGATCCGCATATTGGTTTGCTCCACCGAGCCACTGAAAAGCTCGTTGAAACCAGGACCTATCTGCAATCGGTGCCGTATATGGACCGTCTCGACTATGTGTCGATGATGGTCAACGAGCATGCCTATGTGATGGCGATTGAGCGGATGTTAGGCGTTACCGTACCAATCCGCGCGCAATATATCCGGGCGATGTTTGACGAGATTACGCGGATCTTGAATCATTTAATGTGGCTGGGTTCGCACGCGCTTGATGTCGGTGCGATGGCGGTCTTTCTGTATGCGTTTCGCGAACGTGAAGACTTAATGGATGTCTATGAGGCGGTGTCAGGCGCTCGTATGCACGCGGCTTATTATCGCCCAGGCGGCGTTTATCGCGATTTGCCTGAGGCGATGCCGCACTATAAAGCCTCTAAAATTCGTCATGCCAAGGCGCTAACCAAACTGAATCAAGCGCGTCAGGGTTCAGTCCTTGATTTTATTGATGATTTTAGCCAACGCTTTCCAAACTGCGTCGATGAGTATGAAACCTTACTTACCGATAATCGGATCTGGAAGCAGCGTTTAGTCGATGTTGGCATCGTGAGCCCTGAGCGCGCTTTGCAGCTTGGTCTGACCGGGCCGATGTTGCGCGGTTCCGGGGTTGAGTGGGATCTACGCAAAAAACAGCCTTATGAGGTCTACGCTCAGCTTGATTTTGATATTCCGGTTGGCATCAACGGCGATTGTTATGATCGTTATTTGGTGCGCATTGAAGAAATGCGGCAGTCAACTCGCATTATTCGTCAATGCATAGACTGGTTGCGCCAACATCCTGGTCCGGTGATGATCGATGACCATAAGGTTGCGCCGCCTAATCGGCTTGAGATGAAAAGCAATATGGAAGCGCTGATTCATCATTTCAAGCTGTTCACCGAAG
>JASSUG010000010.1:0-44269 GCA_031963465.1 Mycoavidus cysteinexigens
GCTAAGCTTTTTTTCTTGCATAAAAATTCACTGAACTTTGAGCCAACAAGAGTAGGCGGCCTACGCAACGCCAGCGCCCAAAAATGACTAACGCGTGGCTAGTGATCGATTCTGGCTACAGATCGAAGGCGTGGCAAGGAAACACCTAAATTAAACGAATAGACGAGTAAGTTAGCATCAATCGCTGAACTGCGCCAGCAGTTTGGCAATGATCCACATCGATAGACATTAAAAGCAAAGCAGCTACACATTGGGTTGATCTAGCATCCATTCATTAAAGCGTTCAATCCCCCCTTGGGGAACATAAAAGTTGTCCTTATAAAAGGCAAGGTAGCCCAAAGATATCCACAGATATTGTGCATAACTACGTTGAAAAGTATCTGATATCTTTCTCAAAGGCAGATGGGACAAGGCTATCTTTAGATTGACTAAGTTTTAGCAACGGCGCGTATTTGCCGCAAGCGTTTTAGGTTTTCTATTATCATGACTGCTTTCTACGGCGTACAGAGAGGGGGGGCGGTAAGCAAAGCCCACTTGGCTCTGCTGGCCGTTTCCTAAAAACCAAAGGCGGTAACGCTGGAGCTTGTGATAATGGCGTCTGACGCTGAACGAGATACGCATTTTATGGCGCTGGCTCTTGCTGCGGCACGCGCAGCGCAAGCCGCAGGTGAAGTGCCAGTAGGTGCCGTGGTGGTGCGAGATAATCAAGTGATTGCGACAGGGTTTAATCAACCTATCAGCACACACGATCCATCTGCCCATGCTGAGATGAATGCGCTACGCACAGCAGCCCATAGGCTTGGCAATTACCGATTACCGGGGTGTGAGCTCTATGTCACACTTGAGCCTTGCCTGATGTGTGCGGGGGCCATGATGCATGCGCGCATTGCGCGCGTGGTGTTTGGCGCATACGATCCTAAAACCGGGGTAGGGGGGAGTGTACTTAATGCATTTGCTAATCCGCAACTGAATCACCATACGCAAATTAGCGGCGGCGTACGGAGTACGGAATGCGCGCAATTATTGAGTGGTTTTTTTGCGGATAAGCGCCGCGCATTACGGGATGCGCGACCATCAAAATCATGAGCAAAAATTTTAATCTGACATTGGTCGCGCCCTCTGGCTATCCGTTGGAGGCGGCTACGGTAGATCGTGGCCTTGAGCGTTTGCGTGCCTATGGCTGTCAAATTGACAATGAAGAGGCGGCGCAGCGGCGTTATCAGCGCTTCGCTGGCACAGATGATGAACGGGCAGCTGATTTTAATCGGCTGGTTGACCCAGCGTGTGTGCGCCCGGATATTGTGCTTGCGGTACGAGGGTCGTATGGCGCCACACGGATTTTACCTAAACTCGATTATGCAGGGTTGCGGCGTCGCTTTAAGGGTAGGGCGACAGCCTTTGTGGGGCATAGTGATTTTACGGCAATCCAGATGGCGTTGCTGGCTCAGGCTGGGTTAGTGACATTTGGCGGCCCGACTTTATGCAGTCACTTTGGCGCTGAAACAATAGATGAATTTACTCTGCATCATTTTTGGCAAGCACTTCAATCTCCGCAGATCCATTTCAATAGCACTGTGCGTCAGGCGCAGTCGGTGGCAGTAAGCGGTACGCTATGGGGCGGTAACCTGGCGATTATTGCGTCGTTGATTGGCACGCCTTATCTACCGCACATAGAGAACGGTATATTGTTTATTGAAGATGCCAACGAACATCCGTTTCGGTTGGAGCGAATGATTTATCAGTTATATTTTGCGGGTGTGCTGGCTCGTCAGCGCGCGCTTGTGCTGGGTAATTTTAGTGGGATTCGGCTGGCTTCCCATGATAATGGCTATGACTTGTCGGCGATGGTCGAGCAGATGCGCGCAGTGATTGGCATCCCAATTGTGACAGGTTTGCCGTTTGGGCACTGCGATAAGCTTGTCACGCTGCCGGTGGGTGGACATGCACAGCTAGTCGCAGATGAACAGGGTTTTACGCTGACCGTGGATGGCTATCCGCACCTAATGAGAAATTAAAGTGTGTCAAGCGGATTATTTTTTCTAATTATTAGAACACAGCGGCCGCAGCAATGGTAAAATCCGCGACTCACTCCTTGCCGGGGTGATGAAATTTGGTAAACATAGCGGACTTAAAATTTGAGTGCCTGGCTGGAAACGGCCAGCGTAGAACCCTTCAAATTCGGTGAACCCCCTGGCGCACGCGCCGAGGCAACGCCGAGCCAAGCTTTTTGTAGCCGGGCAGTACTGGTGCAAAAAGAAGGTGTAGAGACTAGACGGAGGGCACCTACTGCGCATTAGCGCTAGGGTGAAGGCATAGTCCAGCGCACAAACAGCGGCAACGCTGGCGTTTAAAGACGTAGTGTGAAGAAAATCCGCCGCCTAAAGGCTTGCCGGTTCGAGTCCGGTCCCCGGCACCAGTCCGTTTTTTGATAGATTAAAATATCAGCGAACATTTTTGGGTTTTTCCTAAAAAATCCTTGGCTTAAGCCAGATTTCCGTACCTTCTCAATAACCCGGGGCAACCCTCGCGCAACACTGCGTTGTTTGGTCGACTGGCTTCGTCAAGATCGGCGGAGCAGCGTGCTCGCGCGACGTAAGGAATTTCGCTTGTAAACGGTAGAGGGGGGAGGTTAACGTTCATCGTGTCGACATCATTTCCTCCATATTTATGACCCTCCCCACAAAATTTACCCTACCCGACATCACACGAGAAAGGCTCAAGCCGCAGGATCAGGAATTGCGAGCGTGGATCGAGCAACTCGCAGAAGTAGCCAGTGGCTTGGAGCAGGAGCAACTAAAACAGGAGGCCGCCCGACTCAAAAAAGCCAGGGGTATGTAGCTTGAAAAGCGCTGTGCTGAAGAAACTCTCAGCACAGTACGTCGCCGAAGCCGATCGGACGCCGGCGGTCATGGAGGTGAGCATGGAGCGACGGATTGGTCAAAACCATCCATCACTTGCTGGAAGAGAGGGGGCAGTTGATAGTGCTCCAAAGCGGATACGCTAGGCCCCCGTATGGTAAATTGTCCTCAATCGCTAACGCTCAAGAAGGGGCAACCCGTTGAAAACCATCTCTATTCAGTTTCGCGATAAACGGGATATCCGGCCCTTGCCGCCCATCCCTGACGAGTTGGTCATCGGTATGCACAAGCTGTTCGATACCAAGGTCAATGCACGCGGACTGAATAAGTATTTGCATTCAATATCATGGCACCAAAAATTACTCATGTTGCACGCTTCTTAGTCTCTGGCTTAACCGTACGTACAAAAAATCACGATGAGTTCAATCAGGAAACCGCAAAAATTCCTGGCTTGTGGGCGCAGTTCTTGGCTAGTGGCACCGCAGATAGAATTCCGGGCCGGTTGTCCGATACGCCGATTTTCGGTGTGTATTCAACCTACGACTCTGACCTTACCAGCTTTTACAATGTCACAGCGGGCGTGTCCGTCACAACTTCGAATCCTGATTTCAGTAATATTGAGGTTCAGGAAGGCAAATACCTGGTCTTCGAAGCTAATGGCCCAATGCCCACAGCTCTTTTTCAAACCTGGGCTGCAATTTGGGCGTACTTTGAACAGCATCCACATGTGAAGCGAAATTATCTAACTGACTTTGAATTGTATAGCGGTCCGGAGGAAGTCCAGATTCATATCGGGGTCGCCTCATAAACGATCAGTAACTGTAATAGCCTGCAATTAAAAACACTCCGACCTGCAATCAACGCGATTTTCGACCTAAAAGAACGATAGGAATCTTGGCGGGTCTTGCTGGGGCATCCTCATCAGCAGAAAATATTGCCACTTTTTATGCACCAAAGCACCGCTATCAGCGGATGAAGTATTCATTTGCCTATATCTCCTTGATCTGAATATTCACTTAGCACCCACTACCAATGACGGCCCCGAAGTTTTTAAAAATCTCTATCGATCAGGGTGCGTCTAAAAAAAGCAGCGATATTTGCATACCGCTGCCCAAAGGGAGGAAATGCCAAAGCCATGTTGCATCGAAGGGATGCTTATCTTCAATCAACCTTTCTGTCGCTAGTATGGGTAGCAAGGGATATTCACAACAAGGTGAATTTTTATTTTTTATCGTTACGAATTTAGTGCAATAAAAATTCGTGCTTGCCTCGCTTTGCGGCTTTTGTTGCAAATTTTTCTCTTAGAAAATAGAACAATTAAAATCAAAAAAGATCATCTAATTTTTCGACTGTGTTCTACACTTTAGTGACTTAGAGGAGTTTTTTTACGCTGTTTGATAGACATAACGAGATAATGACTGAAGCAACTGCTTGGATTACTCAAGAATAAGCTATTAATTTTTACGCATAACGAGCAAGATTTTTTTCCTTTTGCCTGCACTTATGGATGATCAAACTAAACTTTTTATTAATCGTCGAAAAGCCGTTAAAAAAATGGCAGTTGCCACTTTAACTTCCCTTTGCGTTCCATTTATGATGACCCCTTCTCGAGCCTCTTCAAAGCGAATCTTAATTCGGGATTCAGGCGGGATAATTAATCAGGCATATAACGAGGTGCTCTATAAGCCTTTTTCTAAAAAAATGGGCATTGAAGTGATTGGCGTTCCTGCAAGCGCAAATCCTACCGCGCAGATTCAAACGATGGTTCAATCAAAGAACTATTTGTGGGATATGGCCGCTTTGGGGGAAATGGCTATCCTACTGCTAACAACCGGCACCGGCGACAAATGTTTTCTGGAAAAACATAAACTTGAGCATGACTCTGTTATTTCACGAATTCCGCCACAATTCATGTCACCTTATGGGGTGGGAACAAATGTATATTCTACCGTGCTGGCTTATCGCACTGATGCGTTCAAAAAACATCAGGCACCGCAAACATGGAAAGATTTATGGGATATAAGGAGTTTTGCAGGGCGGCGTGGGTTATATAAGTACCCGCTTGATATGATCGAAATTGCGTTAATGGCTAATGGCGTCCCCGCCAGTGAGATTTACCCTTGCGATCTTGATCGGGCGTTTCGTAGTCTTAGTAAAATCAAGCGGGATATTAGTGTCTGGTGGACGAGTGGGCCACAAGTTGAGCAGCTGCTAAAATCCGGCGAGATAGATCTAACACCAGCTTGGATATCTCGTGTGCAAACAGCAATAGATGCAGGCGCGCCAGTAGCATTTACTTGGCACCAGCATATTTACCAGTGCGATAGCTGGGCAATTTTAAAAGGCACACCTAATGCAGAGGCCTGCCGCGAATTTATCAAATTTGCCTCAGACCCAGAGCGACAGGCGCTGCTTGCAGCATACGCGATTGGCCCAACACAGCCTGATGCTTTCAATTATATTAAACCAAAGCAAGCTATAAATCTTACGAGTTATCCGGCGAATCTTGAGAGGGGGCGACACATTGATGCTGCCTATTGGTGCAAAAATCAAGATCACGCCATCCAACGGTTTAATGATTGGATGCTAAGTTAACGCAGCGCTTAAATAGAACTGTATATCTGTTTCCAAGTAGAGGCTATGTGATTCATAAATTCGTCTAGCCTGTGCGGCATGAGGTCTATGGTGTGCATAGAAGTTGCTCCAGCGCTGGCTCCAGTGCCGGCTGGCGCCAGGCAAAGCCCGCTGCCAGCGTGCGGCGCGGTGTCAGGCGCTGGCCGCCCAGCAGCAGCACCGACATTTCGCCCAGGGCCAGGCGCAGCGCCCAGGCCGGCGCTGGCAGCAGGCCGGGGCGGCGCAGCGCACGGGCCAGGCATCGGGTGAAATCTTGATTGCGTACTGGCTCTGGCGCGCAGGCGTTGAAGGCGCCACTGCACTCTTCGTGGTGCAGCAGGTGGTCGATCAGGCCGACCTGGTCGTCGATGTGTATCCAGGGCATCCACTGCTGGCCGCTGCCCAAACGGCCACCCAGGCCGATGCGGAAAACGTGCCGCAAGCGCATCAGCATGCCGCCCTGCGAAGCAAGCACGGGCGCGGTGCGCAGCACTGCCACGCGCACCCCCCATTGGACCGCACGCTCGGCCTCGTGCTCCCAGGCCACGCACAGGCGGCTGCCGAAGTCGGCCTGCCCCGGCGTGCTGTCTTCATCCAGCAACTGCTCGCCGCGGTCTCCATACCAGCCCACCGCCGAGCCGGACAGCAGCACGCGCGGCGGCGTGGGCTGCCGGCCCATCCAGTCCACCAGCGTGCGGGTCAGGTCCACGCGGCTGCGCCACAGCAGGTGGCGCCGGGCCTGCGTCCAGCGGCGGTCGGCGATTGGCGCGCCCGCTAAGTTGACGACGGCGTCCACGGGCGGACCGCCGTCGAGTTCCTGCAGTCGGGCCATGCCGCGCGCGCCGCTGCACAGCGCGGAAACCTGGTGCGGGCTGCGGCTCCAGACCCACAGTTCGTGGCCTTGCCGCTGCCAGTGCTGGCACAGCGCGTGGCCGATCAGGCCGGTGCCGCCCGTGAGCAGAATGCGCATGGTGTGTTCTCCTTGAAAGATGTGTTGCATGCGGTGAGCTTCACCACGGTAGGCGCTGGCCATCGTAGGCCCAGAAGCCGCCGCTGTCCTCGGGGGCCAGGCCGTCGAGCAGCACCAGCAGATCGCCCGCCGCATCGGCCGCCGGACGACCGATCTGGGCACCGCGAAACGGCGCCGACAGGGCGGAATCGACTGTGCCCGGGTGCAGGGCAGCGACCACGGCCTGGGGATGAGTGCGGGCCAGTTCGATGGCGGCGGTTTTCACCACCATGTTTAGCGCGGCCTTGGAGGCGCGGTAGCTGTACCAACCGCCCAGGCGGTTATCGCCAATGCTGCCCACTTTGGCCGATAGCACTGCGAACATACTGCGTCCACCCCGCGTCAGCAAAGGCGCAAAGTGCGCCAGCGCCAGAGCCGGCCCGATGGTGTTGACGGCGAAGCTCGCCGCGAGGTGCTCGGGGCGTAGATCGCCCAGGCGTTTTTCGGGTGCGCCTGTGGGCCCCTGCAGCATGCCCGTGGCCACCACCACTAAGTGCCAGGGGGCCAAGGGACGCAGGGCTTGCGCCGCCTGGGCCACGCTGGAGGGGGAGTCAAAGTCGACACGGGGCGTGCTGCCACGCCCCAGCGCGCGCACCTCGGCACAGCGAGGGTCGGCGCGCAACCGGGCCGCCATGGCGCCGCCGATGGTGCCCGAGGCGCCGAGAATCAGGGCGCGATAGCCTGTGGGAAGGGATCGCATGGGGGGCTCCTTTTACGTTCTGTGGCTATAGCTCCTCCAGCCGCTCGCGCACGCTGCGCGCCTGGGCGAGCAGCACCTCCCGCTGCGCCTCGGGCATCACTGCAATTTTCATGAGCACTCCCGATCTCCGGCGGCATGCCAGAGGCAGCGCGGCGCGCTGGTCTTATGGCGTAATGTACTAGACAAAATTATTTTTGTCTTAGACACTGATGTTACGCAGTGTAGCGTAGGATTGCTAGATTTATGCTTATCCGAGAATGGAGATGACTAAGGAAGAGTTAGAGCTATACGTGCGATTATTTGTTGAGCAGTTTTGGTAAAGCGACAGCGACGGGCTTATCCGCCATGGTGGATGGAGCAGTAAGCCATGACGCGGTAACGCGTTGGCTATCAGAGCGAGACGATGGGGTACTGATTTTTAATGACACCATTCAAGAAAAGCCCTGTACCGATGAAAACGAGGTAATCAGTTGGCACTATGATCACGTTGCAAGTCGGACCGTAAAAGGCATCAATCTGCTGAATGCGTTGTATAGCAGTGGCGACGTATCGATTCCGGTGGCATTTGAGGTTGTACGTAAGCCCTTGGTATTTTCAGACGTTAAAACCCGCAAGATCAAACGTGCATCGGAAGTCACCAAGAATGAGCAGTTGCGTGCCATGGTGCAAACCTGCGTGAATAATGCGCTGAAATTTCGCTATGTACTGATGGACAGTTGGTTTTCGGCAAAGGGGAACTTCGAATATATTCGTGCGAAAGGGAAGGATTTTGTGGCTGCGATCAAAGATAACCGGCTTGTAGCCCTAAGTCTTGACGTACGCAAAGAAGGCCGGTTCCAACGCGTAGAAGAACTGCAATTATCTGATCAACAAGCAGTGCGCGGCTATCTCAAGGGCTTCGAGCAGGAAGTCTTGATCATACGCCGAGTCTTTACAAACCGAGACGGCAGCACGGCTACTTTGAATCTGGTGTGCAGCGATTTAACGCTAGACGGACCGAGCGCTGCGGCAATCTACCAAAAACGGTGGAAAGTCGAAGTGTTTCATAAATCACTTAAATCCAATGCCGCTTTAGCCAAATCTCCTACCCGACGGCCTACCACTCAGATCAACCGTGTGTTCATGGTTGTCTATGCAGTTTTTAAACTCGAATGTCTCAAAATGAAGCATTCCATTAACCATTTTGCATTGCGCTCCAAACTCTATGTCAATTCTTTGCGCTCTGCTTATCAACAACTCGCCGTTCTAAAACGTGCGTAGCATCAGACATTAACTTCGAACACACAAAAAATCTGAGGCACTTGTATCTCAAGTTAAAATATGTAGAATTATCATTTTCCCCCAGCTTTCAGTAAAAAATCACCCTATGACCAGAACCAACAATTGGTCTGTCAGTATTGCATCTGATCAAAACAACCCCGCATTGTCGAAAGAACAAAAAGCGTTCAACTCTCTGATCAAACAGATTGATAAACGACGCAAGCGGCTTGGCGCTTGGGAAACTGCGGCATCCGCGTTCCAACAACAGTACGTCAATGATCTCTTGCCGCTTGAACAGACCACGACCTCTTTGCAAATCCGGATGGTGCATTGTCTCGATCGGGCTTATGGCCAAAAGGGACTCACCCAAGCAGAACGTCGCAAGACTGCAGCTGTCATCGTCGATTGGGCGCGTGATCTGATTGACGAAGAGGAGAGTTTGAAAACTATTTACAACAAATACAACCCGATCGACTACGACAGCGAAACGGCTAGCGAAGTTGACGATATGAAATCGCTGTTTGAGGCGATGTTCGGGGTCGATCTAGGCGATGAGGACATTAGCTCCCCTGAAGATTTATTGCAACACGCTCAAGCGCACATGGAGCAACAACAAGTGCAAGCGGAAGCCAAGGCTACAGCGCGGGAAGCACGCCGGGAGGCAAGAAAAAAATCGCCTAAGCAACTTGCGGCAGAAGCTCGCGCACACGAAGAGCAGGCGCAGATTAGCCTTTCGATCCGTGAGGTGTATCGCAAACTAGCCAGTGCCCTGCACCCTGATCGCGAAGCTGATCCGCTAGAACGTGATCGGAAAACCAAGCTGATGCAACGCGTCAATGCTGCTTATACCAAGAGCAACCTATTACAGTTGTTGGAGTTGCAACTGGAACTGGAGCATATCGATCAGCATTCGATCAATGGTATCAGCGAAAACCGGCTGAAGCACTACAACAAGGTTTTGAAAGAGCAAGTTCGCGAACTGGATCAAGAAATCCGGCATGTCGAAGCTACATTTCGGTGTACTTATGGAGTCCCGCCTTTCGAGGAACTGTCCCCAGATATTGTTTTACGAAATCTGGCTATTGAAATCAAAAATTCCCGTCAAAACATCCGAGCTCTTGAGCGTGATCTTGTTGCGTTTGAAGACATTAAGAATTTGAAGCGCTGGCTTAAAACCTTCAAGCTCGCGTCGGCTAGATCTATATCATACGTATAGAGGGTTACTCGCCTAATACCTTAATGCAAGCGCTAGGCTTATGAAATCAAGCTATCTGCAACATGTGGATTGGTTTTGCGTTCTTGCCCAAAAGTAGAGGTGCGGCCATGTCCAGGAATAAAAGTCACATCATCTCCAAGAGGCCATAATCGGCTCCGAATAGAATGAATCAAATCCGCATGATTGCCGCGAGGAAAATCGGTGCGGCCGATGGAGTCAGCAAACAATACATCGCCTACCATGGCTAAGCGATGCGCTCGGCTAAAAAAGATAATATGTCCCGGGGTGTGGCCTGGGCAATGATAGACCTCTAGCATTTCTTCCCCGAAATACACCCGATCTTCATTTTCTAGCCAGCGGTCAGGTGCAAATACGCTAGCGGCTGGAAAGCCAAAGCGTACGCTTTGCTCTGGCAATAAATCTAGCCAAAAACGTTCTTCTTTCTGAGGCCCCTCAATGGGGACATGATATTTGCGCGCCAGTGCTTGTGCGCCGCCGCAATGATCAAGATGGCCGTGGGTTAGAAACACTTTTTCTAAAGTAGCGCCTGCTTTATCGATTTGTTCCTCGATACGCTCTAAATCTCCACCAGGGTCTACTGCTGCTGCGCGATTGCTCGCCTCACAGATGAGTAGAGTGCAGTTTTGCTTAAAAGGGGTGACGGGGATGATTTTAGTTTTCATGGTAAAGCACAGGCTGGTTAGGGCACGCTGGTTTTTTGCGATTTTTTATTCTGAAATGCTTGACGCAGTTCCAGATATACGCCTAAAACGTTATCAAGTGCGGTAACTACGTTATTGGGCAAGGCTCCCACTTTATCCGCATCGATCAATTTTTGGATCAACTGACGAACGGCCAGCGTTAGATTTTCATGATGAATAATTAATTTTTGTTCAAACGCTAAGAGTGATTTGTCTTTCTTGGCCCGTTTTCGGGCAGAAATCGCTTCGTCTCCAAATTGTAGCCATTCAGGCGACACCCCTAGCGCTTCAGCGACAGCAGGCAGCCGGGTTCTATGCGGCGCTGTACCGCCTTTATCTTCCGCCCGTTCCCAATGCTGAACGGCCTGCCAACTTTTAACTCCTACTTTCTGGGCAAGCTCTTCTAGCGAAAACTTTTTTTCTAGGCGTTTTTGTTTGATTCGTGCATGTATGTCCATGTCATACAATGTACCTGCCAGAAAAAATAGCGTCACTGCAAATTTTTCTTGTTAAACAAAAATAACTGGCATATATTGATACATAAAGAGGGTTTTAGAGCGATTGCTTTAACCGTCTTTTAACCTAAGTCACTGAAAATAAAGTGAAAAAGGAAAGAGTTGGATTTCCCAAGAGGGGCGATAGTGAGGGAAATCAGTATGTTAAACCATTTTTAGCGAATCAAGGGAAGCGCCGATGTCGACGATTAGCTCACTGGTTTTGACCAGGAACGGGCTAGGGAGTTTATCTGACCTCTTGCCTTATCATCTATTTTATCACCCAATAATCGCAGTGCTGCAGGCTCTTTGCGGGCAGGAATGCGTATGAGCCAGCTCGCGCGTAAATTTAGTGCTGAGGACATTAAAGCCAAGCTTGCCTCATGCGTGAATGCCCAAAATCCTGTCAGTCAATTGTCAGCGGGTCATGTAAGTGCTGACAATTTAACTGAAAATAAACATAGTCAACCCAAAAATACAGTGTCCTGCTTGGCGCAAGGTTGCCGCCTGGATGATCGGTTGATTGAATTGAATTCAAACGATCTGCGCCGGTCTGCATTACTTGAATTAATCACGTCTATTAGAGCTCATGCCAAGCTGGACGGGCTCTCCAGCGCGACGTTGCAGATCTTGCGCGAGCCGGATATTGACGGCTTGATAAATCGGCTGTTGGCAATGAACTCGGTGCGCGTGTTAATTCATGCTCATACATTGAATTTTCGGTGCGAGCATATTGAATCGATGGAGTGGGAGGACGCGGCGCTGCAGTATTTTGTACGCGCTCAAGCTAGCCTAGCGTTGCTCAGAAGTATCTTCCCCCAAGTGACGCGGGCACAGGTGGGCCGATTACGCAAAGCGTTGGCAGTCGCGCCGCCGGCTAAAGCGGTTCATCTGCCGCTGCAACAAATTCACCAAATTTACCGCATCTGGCAAAAAATTTGCCAGGAGCGTCAAGACAATCGCGAGCGTTACATTGCGCTCCATGGCGAATTTCCGCAGTTCACGTTGACTACGTTATTTGCTGCTTTGAATCTGAAAATGAGAAAGTGATGAGCTGGCAACCTCGTACAGATATATTACTGAGCGAAATGGGCGACTTTGAGCGGCAGTTCAATCGTTTTTGGATGCGTTCGGATGGACTGTATTTTTTCTATCTGGTGTGGTTTGCCTATTATCTTAAGAGCGTTGCGTGGCTGGTGCTGCTCATGGTTGAGTGGATGCAATGGAGAGGGCGTTGTTTAGCGGTGCATCAGGCGCGTACGGAGTATCGTAATGGTCACTAAAGCCCCATCACGGCCCAGGCGGTGGAACTCGGCTCTTAATGCGTTTGCGACTTCGGCGGATTCGCCTTTTCCAGACCATTATGATCTGGAGGCCGAGCGTAAAATTGTGTGGCACTTGCTGCAATCGAATGCGCCTGATCCGGCCGATCCGTTTTTTGCCCGTTATGAGCTTTTTTGTGAGCGCGAACAAAGCCTGAAACACATGCAGGCAACGTATGCTGCGCGGCAAAGTGCAGACGCACTGGTACCCATTAGCGAAGCGCGCAAAATTAAATCGTTGGGGCAGCTGGCTGCTCAAGTGGAAGATACGATGGAGTTGCATACGGTGCATGCGATGCGGCTTTTCCTCGGTTTGGCAATTCGGCCTGGAGAATCAGGCTCGCCGAGTGCCGGGGGCAAGCGCGTGGCCGCTGCGTTGCGCGCCCTTTGGTCATTATCCGGTAATGATAATCCTTATGCCGACTGGGCTTTGATTGAAATTTCGAACCGTATTGCCGAAGTGCGTAAGCTCATTAGCGCACAACAAAAGCGCATGCTAGGCAAACTTGACGGATTGAAGCAAAAAGGACTTGCTTATTCGATCCTACAAGCTCGGGAGCCTGCTAAGGTTCGCCTTGGTTTTGCTTCCCCATACGGTTTTATGATTGCGTTACTGTTGGTTGAAGTCGACGGCTATGCTCGGATTGTCAAATCTGCGCAGTATCGGGATTTGATTTCATCACAGGAAGGCCATCAAGCGTTGCAAGCAGTCAAGCATAAATGTCGTAGCATCTTTGAGCGCGCAGTGTATTGGCAAAAATATTTAACGCAGGATGCTCTGATTCAGCTGACGCGGCTGGATTTTTTGCCAACCGCTCAGGCGTTGGCGCAAGCACGTGTGAACACCATCAAAAAACTATTTGGTGCGGTCCCTAAAGATATTTTTATGGGCCTGAAACAACCTCGCCATACTAAGCGTCATCTCAATTTAAGCGAAGCGGAATACCGTTTGCTTGAGGCGGTGCCGCTGGTGGCAGAACCGGTATCTGTGAATCCGGAGACGACTCAGTTGTTGCCATAGGCGGAGGGTATACAACCTTATCCACTATTTCCATCATCGATATAAATAAAATAATACGGCCTGTCGTTATCAAAAAGAGAAGAGGCTACCTACACTCCTTTCAACTGTAATGATCGGCGTAAAAGGGAGCGTTTATGGAACCTCAAGCCAACATGCATTGGGCGCATCGTTGTCGTGCTTATCTAATGCGTTCTAAGCTATTTCGTGGGCGGGCAAAAATTGTTTTATACAAAGGTTTGCCGGTCTCTAAAAGCTATTTTTATGCGCTACGATTACGCGCTTGGTCAGCTGGGTGGCGGCAACTATTACAGTTTCGTATCGGCATTGTGCCACTGCCTCTGTATTGCGCCATTTTTGTTTGCTTAGGCGCTTTTTTAATTTGGGGTACGCTGCCCGGCGAAATTTCCGTGATGTTCGCCACCCTTGCTGTGCTTGGTTTTACCTGTTCAGAGTTGGGCGCACGTCTGCCTGGCTTACGACGCATTGGCGGGCCGGTGATTGTGACGCTGTTATTGCCCTCATGCTTAGTCCATTACCAGTGGATACCCACTGATTTAGTTCGCTCGATTGGCGAGTTTTGGCATGCAACCAAGATTCTTTATCTATTTACCGCGGCGATTGTTGTTGGCAGCTTGCTGAGCATGGATCGACAGGTGTTGATTCAGGGTTGCGCTAAAATCTTTATGCCATTGGCGGCCGGCTCGATTGCCGCCGCGTTAGTCGGTACTTTGACGGGGCTCGCGTTTGGCCGTAGCGCATATGATACTTTTTTCTATTTAGTGATTCCAATTATGGCCGGTGGCCTCGGTGAGGGGGCGATTCCGCTGACATTCGGCTATGCGGCAATTTTACAGCTGCCGCAACCTCAGCTCTTGGCGCAGGTTGTGCCGCCAGTGGTGCTGGGTAATTTGACGGCGATTATCTGTGCCGCTTTATATCATCAGCTTGGTAAGCGTTATCGGTGCTATCGCGTAGAAGGTTGTGGGGTATTGATAGGTGCCCCAGCTAGAGAACATACTCTGCTGCCGATGACAATGGAGCCTTTAGCCGGGGCCGGCATGCTCGCCTTGGGCCTCTATATGATTGGACTATTGGTGCATCAATGCACGGCATGGCCGGCGCCGATCGTGATGCTGTGTCTGGCGGTGCTGGTTAAATTGACGCGCACGGTCTCGCCTAAATTGGAATATGGTGCGCAGTTGATGCATCATTTTTTCTGTAGCGCCGTGGCGTATCCGTTATTGTTTGGCATTGGCTTGACGCTGACGCCATGGGAGGGGCTGCTAGCCGCTTTTACGCTGGCCAATTGCGTCACGATTATTGTGACGGTGTTGACCTTAACGACAGTGGGCTTTGCGGTTGGGCGTTGGGTTGGTTTGCATCCGGTCGAAAGTGCGGTGATCAATGCCTGCCATAGCGGTATGGGCGGGATTGGCGATATGGCGATTCTGACAGCGGCTAACAGCCTGCGGTTAATGCCGTTTGCGCAATTGGCGACGCGTATTGGCGGGGCGTTAACGGTGATTTTGGCGCTGATTGTGTTGGCCCGAGTAGGGTGATTTTTAGCCGGGAAAATTGCAGCTGCCACATCAATCTAAGAATAATCGCAGCCGTTCGGGCTGCGACGAGTAGCTCAACCCTCAGGTTTGGAAGCGCCACGTTTGCAGCAACCTGGAGGTGAGGGTGAAGTACACTGCTTTTTTCACCCGACCTTGCGGCAGCCGAATCGGGTATCGGTGCGTATTTATCAAGCGATATACGCAAACGCTCGAACATCCTGAGCTAGTGGATATAGTGCCATGCTTTCTCGCAGGCGTCTATGCCTGGGTCCATTAAAATAAGCAAGTCGTACAGCAGACCCAAAAGCTTTAGCGCATAAAAGAAAATCCCGTCGATAGGACGGGATTTTCAAAGCTTAAGCATTTTGCTTAAAAAATAATGCAGTTAATATTGATCTAAGGGGTTGATGATGTCATCTATTTCAAGCAATGCTTCATCAAGCAAGCGCGGCTGAGCGTCGCTGCTCACAATCTTCACCCATCTTAGTTGCAGTAAACGTTTTGGGGATATCCAGTCCAGACTCAACCAACGCATACCCTTGGTTTTGCCACGAAAAACTGAAAAAAACCAGGTTAAAAAGGGCTGAGTGGATTGGCCAAATTGGCTTACTTTGAGTGGTTTTTTGCCTGTAGAAGCTAAGTAGTGAATACCGGTGATTTGATATTCAGATACTTGGGCTTCATCGAACTGAGTCACTTGATTCATGATGGTTCTCCTCAAATAAAAAAAGGAACTCACCATGCACCCTATCAGGGGAAGGATAAGTTCCCCATTAGGGTTAAACGCTCTAAGTCAGACCGACCCGCGGCCATTCAAAATGAACAGAGCCAAACCGCGAACATTTCATTAACACTGGTCTGTGCTAATGAGGTTTGTTTTATCTTATACGATTGGAGTGACAATGCAAGTTAATACACGCCCTAGAATGAATCATTAGCCAATTAGTAGGGGGTAGGTGGGGTGAGTAAAACCTGAGCATTTTCAAATGTGTTCAATCAGCGATTAGTCGAGCGCACGATTGGAACCCCTACCAGTCGAGCCAGGGAATGGATGCTTTGTTGTTGCATTTCGGCTAGCGGCAAATCGCTGCTAAACCATTGGTTTGCCACGCTAATGAGGATCTCCGGTGGCGCGCAGAATAGGCGCCAATGCGGCCACCATAAAAAGTCTTCATAGCAGATCGAAAGCGCGGCTTGAAGGTCGCCAAGTTTGAGGTAAGGTTGTCTGAGTTTTCCGGCTACTGCGCTGATCGCGCTGCCTGGGCGCCAGAGGCCGGCTGGCATCGGCATACGGCTATCTAAGCGAGCTGGGTAGTGGCCGAATGCCAGTACGCTATTGGTGTAGCGGAGCGGCATTTCTTGCTTAAGGAGATCGGCGCCAAGTAAAAAAGTTTGACCCTGACGCGCCGCTTGGCGGATCTGTTCTTGCCACCAAAAAGCCAAAGCTGGCCGCCAGAGTCCGATAATTTCTTCTGGTAATACCACCACCGTGGTGGTAGGTTGGGAGAGTGCTTGTGAGAGCGCGCTTTGCACTTGCTCGGTGCGCTTAAATAATGCAAGTAGCGTGCTTTGATCAAGCCGGCCAAGTTGTAAATCAAGTGCTAGCCAGCCGGCAGGTATGGCCGGGCGAGTTTCATTTTTATGTGCGGTTAGAGCCAGGCCAGCTAAGCATAAGGTAAGCCATATCATTTGACGATGGCCGGGGCGCACAGCGGCAAGGCAAAGTGTCCCGATGCCAAGGAGTAAACCTAACCCTCCCCAAGCTGGAAAGAGCGCGCTGCTGATATGAAGTGGAGACAGCCAGCCAATCATGCCAAGCGGCGGCAGATTGGTGCAGAAGAGGGCGATAAATACCCGGATGATGGTTTTGGCTGCAGGTGTTTTGGAGGCGGGGTGGAATAGTGACCAGGGGCTTGAAAGCAAGATCGCTTGCGCTAACCAAAAACCAATGCCTAGGAGATAGCCCAAGCTGGCAGATAGCTCATTGTGGCCGCTGAAAAAGCGTGCGCATATCAGCGGAATATCGCGCGCCCCAGTCAGGTAATAGCCCAGCCAAAGTGCCGTCGCTTGCCAGTGTGTAGGTGCTTTGCGCCAGAGCCAGGGTAGCAGCACTAAACTGACGAGCCAGTGGCCAGGAAACCAGGCGATAAGGGCAATGGCTGTGCCGGCAAGGCTGTAATACATTAAGCTAGGCAGCTGCATGCGGTTTGGCGCATGGCGTGGCTTTGGAAGAGGGCTCATCAGCAGGCCACTGAGCAGGTGTGAACGTTTCACATGCCCATAAACCAGACTTTTTCTGCGCCTTGGATTTCGAAGCATTCCCCTTGCATGATTGGCATCAATGCACTGTTTTTGCCCTGCCCATATTTGTCGCGTTTATAGTCTTCAAAGCGCACAATGCCAGAGGTGCGGCCCACCATATGCGTATTATAGTGTGAGGTGGCGAGTAGCAAGCCGTTTTGCTGCACGCATCCGGACGCTGGCAGAGACTGCCAGCCAGTGAAACTTTGTGCGCTGCCTGAGCTCCAAATACCGGCTTGACAGATCAACAGAAAACCAGCGCGATCGATGGCCATAGCGCCATATCCTTCATCGCAACTCGCACCTACTTGCGCCAAGCGGGTTAATTGTAAATTGTGAGTGGTGAGTTTTTTTTTGCACCATGGCATGATTTGTTGCCAGCCATTCTGTCGCCATGGTCTTGGCATGGAGGATCGCTTGCCCACCGGCATTCATTGGGCCGGTTAATGGGCGTGAGCCATCTAGTTTGTACAGCTGTTTCAGTTGCCAAGTTAAATTACCTGCCACCGCGCCTACTCGGGCGGCCAGCGTGCCGGCTACGTCGCCTAGCGGGTTAGCTTGCCACCACTTATTATCCAAGCCAACCAGTTGGCCGCCATTGGCCGCGGTGGAGAGGGCGGCATCTGCACCAGCAGCCAATCTGGCCTGAGCTAACAAATCGATCCGCAACGTGCCTTCTGGATCACGATAAGGCTGTTTAGAATAAATCAGTCCTGTGATTGAGCAGGCTAGGCCTGGACAGTTTTCTGGCTTAAGTCGGGTGGCAAAAGAGAGGCCAAGTGGGCTGGTATCGGCAAATGTGGGGAGCAGGAATTTGAGTGCGCGCAATTCGGCGACGGTTGGTTCAAGCGAATTTTCTATACGCGTAATCGCCCCGCCATTGGCGAGCGTGTCATAGTGAGTTTGCACATAGTTGTTGACGCCAGTTTGTAGGATGTAGAGATACTGTCCGGTCGATTTGGCAAAAATCTGCGCAATCTCAGTGTGTACTTTGTAGACCGCAGCCACCATGCTAATGGTCGAAAGTGTCATGGCTAAGGCTATATCGATGGTCATAAAACCACGTTGGCATTGTCTGCGCCAGCCGAGATTGGGTGAGCGTCCAGCGCGCCTGGGCGATTGCTCAGCGTGCCGGTGATCAGGGGGCCAGCGCAGAGGGGTTAAATAGTTGCTGTCAGTGAAGGTTTTCATGGGGCTTCTCGGCGTGAGTACGGTTAACCAAACACGAGGGTGAGTGTGTTCGCGTCGCCTGAACAGCGGATCTGAGAGGGGTCGGGTTGGCTGCCAGGCGCTTTAACTTCGCTGGCATTGATCGTGAGTCGTGCAGCGCTGCGCGCCAGGGTCGTGGCAAGCGGTAAGCAGGCTATATCGGGTAGGTTAGTGATTTGGTATTGAACGGCGTCGCTGGCTGTGTTGATTTGGCCAGGGGTCACAATCAGTACGCCATTGCCGGGTGAGACGGTGACCGTGCCGTGATTATCTTTGAGTGACGGCATAGAGCGGAAAAAACCGCCTTGATGTAGCGCGGTATTGCTAATTGCCTCGTAATTGCCGGCATACGCGGTACGCACTGTACCAATCAGAGTGTTGAGATCCATCGCCAGCGTGTTGGCGTGTGTGACATGGCTATTGGTCGAAAAATAAACCAGTGTGCCGACTAGCCCAAAGGAGACCAGCAAGAGCATTAAGCCATATTCAGCCATGACCGAGCCGCGCTGACGGCGAGCTTTAGGTGGCTGAGCATGGGGCACAGTGCTGACCAATGGGCTGGGTTGTTGTGGTGAATTTTTCTTCATCGTGGTCTCCAAATCGGGTGAGTGAAATAAAGTGGGGGAGATTGTGCTGCGAACCAGCAGCCAATCTGCGGCCAACTAGGGGCTCAGGATGATGTTTTGCATGGCGGCAGATGCTTGGAATTCATGAATCATCCCCAGTAGCCCAAAATACAGGCCCATCATGATCGCTACGGTGGCTAATGAGAGGCTATAGCGGATCAACGTAGCGGTTCGTTGAATACGCTTTGGCGTTTCGCGCAGAATATATTGGGCGACGCTGAGGAGCGCGATATCCAGTTTTTGGTATTCGCTAATGTCTTGCAGGCGATACTGGAATTCCCGCTGAAGCATGCCGGTGGCAAATGCTTCTCCGCCAGCATTGGGCATTTCTTCAAAATTGCGCAAAATCCGTTCAATGTGCGCAGCAAGCCAAGGGGACGCGTAGGGTTTAATGCGTAACAAGGCTTCTTGGATGCTGATGGCACGTGCGCCAATTTTCTGGGTGATGGACGCGATGGTCGCGAGGAAAAGCGCACCGGCAAAATCTCGGTGCACGCTGTAAAAGATGACGTGTTGATCAAGCCATGCTCGCCAATGTCCGGTATAGTTTTTGATTGACCAAGAGCCCCACATCAAGGCGGCCACGAGTAGGGTCAGCCAAGCTGGGCCACCCATGCGGATTGCGCTGGCAACTAGATGATAGGTTTGTGCAATCGGTCCATAAAGGTTGCTATCGAGGTTCATCGCAGCTTCGATTTTCGGTACGATCCAATAGCCAATTAGGCCTAAAAAAATATGCAAAATGGTTAGGCCGACGAGTGCGCTGGCATTGATTAAAAGAAATAAACGCTTGGTGGCTTCAAGGGCATCGATATTGCTTGCTAAGGTGCGTAGCCCGATTTTAAGATCACCTGATTCTTCAGCCACGGCAAGCACGGCAACCTCTTCGGCAGGAAGCGTATGAGTGACGGCTCGCGAGAAGCGGGCGGTTTCTTCGAAGCGCACGAGCCAGTGAGCGCAGACAATGCCGATCGGTTCGCTTGGGTAGCGTAGGGCATATTTTTGTAAAAATAGGGCCAGTGTTTGCCCCGGCTGTGCTTCGATTTGGCTCGCCAGATCAAGATAGAATTCAGCGCGTTTTTGGTAGAAGCGCCGCTGGGCCCAAAGCAAGCGCCGCTTGAAATTGGGCCTGTATCTGCTACTTATGACTTGCCATCGTTGCTTCAGTTTGGTCAGGGGTGGCGAATGCATCGCGTGCTCCTATGCAGCTTTAACTGTTGTTCATAGTGTAGAAATGAGCCGAATTTAGCTTCAATATCAAGCAAATCGACCTCACCTTGCAAGGCTTTATAAAGAGCAATTTCCAGCACAGATTTACCGCTGGTCGGCGCGGCGTCGAGCGGGGCTTTATGCAAGTTGTATAGATATTGGTGCAGTTCTAGATTTTTATGAGCACGGATTAATTGGAGCATGGATCGGTCTAACTCGAACATTTCAGCGACCACTGTTCGATGATGTAAGCCATTTAACTCAGGTAGCCCTGCGCGCTGGCAGTGCCCACAGCCATTTGGGTTACGACAAAAAAGGCCAGGCCTTTGCGGGTCATCGAAGCGTTCGCTTTTAAAGCAGCGGACAAGGCGTGCAAGATAGCCAGTCAGCCCTTCGGCTAGGGTAAACAGGTCTGAGTCTGGAAACAGGTCGGCGAGCTGGGCCAAGTGATGCGTTCGAGCCTTTGCGGGACGCATCAGTTCAGCCAGAGGTATTTTGCAATGCTGGCAGAGTGTGGGCAGCAGGGTTTGGTAGACCAGTAGATTAAGAAAGCCAGGTGTCGCAAGTACTTCGCGTGGGATACCGAGCTCGTGATCGGAGAGACGATCTACAATGCCAATGGCAGAAGGAGTATGCAGGGTGGTGAAAGCACGATGGCCGGACTCGGCAATGTCGCGCAACAAAGCCGCGCTCTGCCGGTCTCGAACCTCACCGATAAAACAGGCATCTAAGTCACCGCGTTTGAGCTGCCGTTTGATGGTCAGAAACGGGTCGATGTGATGCTCTTGCTCGCTGAGCGAGCGGGCTATCGAGATTTGAGAAACCCCTGGGATGAGATATTCAACCGGATCTTCAATGGAAAATTTTTTATGCCAAAGCGGCATACGTGCTAGCACGGTTTGCATCGTGGTCGATTTGCCAGAATTGACCACGCCGGCGACAATCGTCGCGCCGCTTAAGCGGGCTATGGCGCGTTGCCACAGTGCTACTTGGTCAGGTAGATAGCCTAAGTCTGCCAGCGAGCGAATGGTTTGGGTGTCGTCTTGAAACAGCAACCGTAATACCACATCGGTACCGCTGACCAGTGGAAAGGTGGCAAAGCGGAACAGAATCTTCTGGTTATCGATGGTGGCTGGCACTTGGCATTGCTGGGCATAATTCTCGTTAAAAATTGATTCGGACACTGAGCTGCCGCGAGAATAGATAATCGCGGCCATATCGGTCAAATGCGCTGTGAACATATGGAAGGCTGAGGGGCGGACCAGGCGCCCAGCCACCCGAAAACCGATTGGCGAGCGTTCTTGCGTGCGCCGAATTTCCAGGTGGATATCGGAAGCGCCGTGAGCGATTGCAAAGCGTGCTGCGGTTAAAAAATGCGCCCACAATGCACTATCATCAGGCTTTTTTGCGGCGCTGCCCGCTAGCTGAAGGTTGCCGTGCGGCGCGCTACGAGCGCGGCATAATTCAATCATTAAGGTCGGCGCTGCAACATAATAGAAGGGTTCAGCCGGGACGTAGCGGGTGCTTAATTGCCGCACAATCTCCTCGGTGATATCTGAGCGCAGCATGGCATCCAGCACAATCAGAGCGAAACGGCCACGCTGGATTTTTTCAGTTGCAGGTGCCATCAGGATTGGGCAAATTTGGTTGCGTAGCGAGGCTTGTAGAGAGATTTCTTCATACAGGGTGCGCACGAAATAGGGCAACTCATTGGGTAAGTTGATCACCGTATTGGCTTGCGTGAGCCGAGGGTTAGTCGAGTCCGCTTGAGCGGCCGGGGCCGTCCGGCTGGCGCGACGAAAATGCGGCGCTTCACGGGTGCTGTGCGGGTTGGAGCGATTCGGTTTGGGGATCAATTTGGAGAGCATGGGCAGCTACTTTTGATGAAGGACTCGAAGAGGCGTGATTTAAGGCTCGACCGAAGGGCGCAATGGTTGGGTGGCTGCCGGCAACGGCGGCAGATCCGGTGGCGTTGAGGGCGCCGCGGTGATCGGCCGTGCAATGCGCGTATCGAAAGCGAATGGAATTGAGCGAATCCGGCCGTTTGGATGGCGCAATGTCACGTTTTGGGGGGTGAGCTCGATCACTATAGAGCGACGGACTATTGCCCCGGGATAGAGAGGATAGATTTGTTCCCCCCAAGTGAGATAGCCGCGATAATCCGGAGCAATGCCAAAAGCGGCAATGTAACGAGGGTGCTCTGCGGATTTAGCAAGCGCCGAGTCAAGCGGTGGCAGGTTGGTCATCATTAGTCTACTGTTAAGTTGCCCTGGAGGTGTGGGGCTAGTCTGAGTCAGCTCGTTTTTCAGTTTTTGTAGTTTGAGCTGGCTTTCTAGTTGCATGAGCTCGCCTACTGTCGGCACTGTTTGCGCGCTAGCGAGGCTGAACATGCTCAGTAAATACAGCACGATGGGGATGAGTCCCAGCCTCATCGGGTGAGGAGGGAAACGATTAGTCGCGGGCATAAATCTCTCCTTTAACGTGTAACATCAAGTTCGATGCTTTGAGTGAGGCCACTGGCTGAGGGTCTTTAATGGTGAGGGCGAGCCGAGTGACACTGCTGCTGGCTGGAAAGGCTTCAAACAAAGCCATCATGTGTAATGGTCCATTGACTTCCCACGCGGCGTGTTTAATTGGATGGGGAATCGCCATGGCGGGTACGCCCGCGGGTCTGCCATACACCTGAAAATCCTCAAGCTTGGTATGGGCGATTTGTTGCATGCGCTGTAACTGTGAAATGAAATTTAAGCGGATTTCACGCTCGTTTGGCAAGTTAGGCAGAGAGTGCCGTAGGCTGATTGTCGCAGCGTTGGGCATCGCCAAATTGACCTGTAGGCGTTGGTCGTCGAGCGCATCGATGTGCTCGACCCAGTCAGGCACTGTCGCTGCCACAAAAGTCTGTGGTGTGGCTTGCGGCAAGGTGCGCTCATAATTCAGTAAGCATCTTGAGGGAGACGGTTGTACCGTACAGTCGATACTTTTTAGGTGCCAGCCGCCGACTGTCAGCGGCAGTGCTGTCGCCCATTTGCACCAGGCGCTGATCACTGCAGGGGTATTCAGTAGTGGCGGGTGGCGGGCGTTGATTGATTGTTCATATTGCTGTTCAAAGGATAAGTCGGGAGCTGCAGTGGCGCTACGTTTGTTCCCCCAGTGTGCGTAAAGTGCAGAGCAGACAGTGGCGACGCAAAGCCCCATGAGCAGCCATACTATACAGCTGCGCGATACTCTGCGACGCGGCTGATACAGGCGGGAAGCTGGGCTAGCAAAGCGCGCTAGCTCAGTTAATGTAAATGGATTGCACTCGGCGAGCGGTATATTTCCGAGTAGCGTATAGTCATCGTTGCCGCATAATTCGGCAAACTGTCTGATGAGGGGCATTAACTCTTCGTTAGATAGCCCGACTTGATCGAAATTTTTGCCGCTTGCGGTGGCGCTGCCCCATGGTCGGCCTTGGAAAATCCCGCATAGTGAATGCGTCCCTGCTGGGTCGCTGAGGGCGAATAAGACGTTTGGCCCGCAACCGGGGATGGCCGCTAGCATAGGCGCGGCTGCATAAATGGGTTGATGCTTAAGCTGAGTGGGTAGTATGCCGTGATAAGCGCCGAGCAGCGGTGTTTTCCCATCTTGCCAGATCAGGCTTGCATTGAGCTTATCCGCTTCGGTTCGAGCCAGCGACTCGTAAGATTCTTGAGCGCTGATCAGGGGCTTCCAGCGCAAGCCAAAAGCCAGGTGTTTGCCGTCGATCTCAATGATGCGCATTAGATATCGTCCTGAATCACCGCAGAAATCACAATCAGGGTCGTGGTGCGCTGGCGACTTGCTGCGCTTGAACCCCCGCTGAGCAATGGCATGCGCTCACCTAATGTTCTGCGTCGAAATTGATCATCGAATCGTTCAAAGCCAGTCAGTATAATGGTCGAGCCACTGCGTACCGTGGTTTGTAAGGTGATACCCTGGCGATCGATACTCGGTAGTTGCACGGATTGGGCTTGCTGGCCTGTGCCGGTATCGAATCGATCCAGGCTTTTAAGCATCGAATCTTCAATCGAGAAAGTCAGATCGACCGTATCTTTGCTGGTTGCATTGGGATAGATCAGGAGCTTTAAGCCGGTTGAAATTTGACTGGTTTTAAGACCCGGCACGCCGCCGGTGCCACCCACCGTAGAGGCGGCGGGCAGGGCTGCTGAGACATAGGAAAAGGCATTGCCAATGTCATAACTCATGGGTTGGCGGTTGCGAATCGTCATCGGTAGCTCGGTGGAGGATTGCACACGCCCGATCTCACTTAAAGCAGTGATCAGCGCGCTTGAGTTATTCAGTGTGCCAGCCAAGAGATTGAGGTTAAACCCAGCCGCATGAGAGCTGGCCAACGGCGTCGGTGAGCGTGCTGTCAGCTTGAAATCGGGCAGCTTAGACAGAGCCGTGGTGAGCGCCATATTCCAATCGATGCCAGCTTGGCCTGTGTCCTGGGTGAGCACCTGTATTTTTTGTAATTTAAGCAGCACGCGCCGCGAGAGGATATGAATTTCGCGGGTGATGATTTCGTCTGCGCGCTCTACTGCCTCTTTGGTGTCAGTGAGCGTGATCGTGCCTGTAGCGGCATTGGTTGCAATCGAGCCCGCTCGGGTCATCAGGGTTTCGATGCTCTGACGAATTGAGTCCAATTCATTGACATGCGTGGCTTCACGCTTAGCGGCAGAATTGGCGTAAGTATTTTGCGGCAGGAGCGTAGCGTTGGCGTTACTGGATTGAACCGTACTGCCTTGAAAGGCCGTGGTAAAAGACATTTCGCCTGCGGCGCCAGGGAGCTGCCAGATTTTGGTGAGCATCCGATAAAAGCGAATGGCACCCCTAACCTCATCATATAGCCAGTTAATGGATAAGCGTGTGGCGATCAGATCGAGCATTTGATTGAGCGGTATTTCACCAGGCTGAAATTCAACCTGGGCCAGTGCATTCAACGGGGTGACTGCCTGCAGGCTGGCGAACCCTGGTGGGATCTGCTGGAGCCATGGATTGGGTGCGGCCAAGGTTAGCGGTGCGTCGACTTTGCCACCTGTGACCTCTGTCGCATTCAGGGCGGCGTCATTGCTTTGTTGTGCGCGGGGCAATAGTGCTGAGGCAGATAAATAGACATCTGGGTCGATCTTAACCGGAATGCCCGTAGCTAATGTGATGCGTTCGGCGGCCAAATTCAGGGGTACGCTTTTTTCTGGGAACATCACCGCCGTTTTGACCCCCTTGCGTAGGGCATAGGGTAGGGTGACTTCACGCGCGAGGGGGACGGGCTTACCGGCTAAATAGGGTAGATCGACTTCGTCGTTGATGGCTTCCTGTGGTTTGCTGCCCTCTATTTGTGTCAGCAGTCTGGTACGCAGTCGCTGCGCATCGGCTTGGGCGCGATCGATATTTGCGCGGGTTTGTTGGACCAACTGAGGCGAGATACAGCTGCTTAACGCCAGCGCCGTGATCACCGCAAAAAATGGATGGCAGAGAGTGTGCATAGCGGCTTTGGAAAGCTTATTGGTGCGGGTTGCAGACGGTCGTTTGACGCACCACGCGCACGACACGGTTCGTATAGAAGCATGGCTTAACCTGGTATTCGGTTAACGCTGTGGCGCCTAATACGCGGCGTACGGCTTCTTTGAAATTGCCTTGGCTTTGATCCTCGGCTTGAATCGGAATGTCATGGTCTACATCCCAGACTAAATGCCAATCATCAATCTGTGCCCAGCGTGTCAGCAGCTGCCGTAAATTCTCGTCGGCGCGTTTGACTTGCCACTGAGTGGCGGCTGATTTTTTCTGCGCCTGTTGTATTGTTGGGGGTATTTTTTGGGGGGCTGCGGGCAGAAATAGTACATTCGGAGAGACAGTTTTTACTATTTTTGCAGGCCAAGCAGTGGCGCTTTGCTGTTTGGAAGGTTTGCGCCAGGCCTGCGCGAATTGCTTACCGAGACGAAAATGCAAGCGTGATTCAACTTGGTTGAGCACAATATAGGGCGGTTCTGCTTGCCAGTTAAGCAGAACCTGTCCGTCAGGCGTTTCGGCCAGAATCGCGGGTGTAGGGGAGCCGGCGCGAAACTGTACATACAGCTTATGACCGTTATCGAAGACCTGGATTGGCGCGACTTCTGGCGCCCCTGATATATGCCAGTCAAAGTGATACGTCGTAGGCGTGCGCGTTTGGGGTGAGGTTATTTGAGGCACGGCGGCGGGGGGGCTAAGTTCTTGCACAAGGTTAGACCTAGGTGCTTGCACAAAGTTAGGCCTAGGTGTTTGAACAAAGTCAGAGGCATAGAGTATTTCGCTTGAACCGCACAATAAGCTGAGTAGCGCAGGCATGATCAAGAGCCGGGTGGGTGCATGCTTCATAGAGTACTCTCGTAATTTGAGACCACAGCAGGAGGCAGCACCATATCGCGCGCGACGATAATGGTGATTTTCTCGCCAGCTGGCAAAGTGAGCGTAGGCTTAATGTTTTGGTGACGGTCTAGCATGCGCCGTACGACCTCTGAAAGTGTTTGCGCGGCGGCTTGTGAAAATGTTGCCGGCAAGGTTGTGCCCGTGAGGTTGATGGTCATATTAGGCGGTGCCGATTGCTGGCGGCCGGCCCAACTGGCAATCCCTGCCACTAAAAACGCTTGGCCGAATTGGCGCAAAAAATGGTTATTCACCTGAGCGTCTAAGCCGGCTGACCCGCTCCGTTCGGTGGCGGGGACGCCGCTGATATCTAGATACGCTCCGCTTGGGAAGTTGATGCGGTTAAAGGCAATCAGCAGGCGGCTTTGACCGACTGAGACATCGGTGTTACTCAGGCCGATTAAAATGGTCCCGCGGGGAATCACTTTGAAGCGGCCGCGGATGCTGTCATACATATCGCGCGTCACCATTGCGCGTACGGTCCCGGGCAAGTCGCTGTTGATTTTTTGTAGGGTGACGGCGGGGATGGGTTCGCCCATCATCAATAGATAGGGTGAGCTGCCGACCGTAGGGAAAAGAGGTTGGCTACTGGTGTATTCACTTTGGCGTTGCAACCAACGTTGATCATGACTGACCGCTGGGAAAGAGGTGTTGGGTTGGCTCATCAGGTGCTGTAGAGTGGTGTAAGGGTGCGGATCGGTAGGCGCTGCTGCCGCGGCGATGGGCAATGGCGTGAGATGAGGCAGATACAGCTTGTCACCGGTGTGAGTGCCGAGAGGATTTTCTAACGCACGACGATCTTCGACCTCATAGACTGCCATCTCAGTGTCATCATTGAGGGTTGCTCTGGCGCGCTCGAGCGAGAGCTTTTGTTCATCGCTTAATTGTCCCAAAGGACGGCTGGTGGGCAACAATTTGCTGTATTCAGGCGGTAGCGGCGGTGCTATGGCGACAGGCGTGGCTGGCGCGCTTGGCGTTTTGGCTTTTTCTTGCTGGGTCAATTGCTTGGCGTGTTCGGCTTGTTGCCGTAGGGCTAAGCGGATATCCGCGGCGTGCCCTGCAGCTTGCTCCCTATATTCAGTGTTGCGCTCGCTCGTCTCTCGTGGTGTCGGTGTGTGAGCCGCACCGCTGAAGCGGCGTACGAGCACGATCGCCAACATAGAAACCATGAATACCGTGAGTAAGACTTGGACCATATTACGTTTGGTGCGCGGTGCGGTTGGCCTTGATAGGGGAGTAGGCGCCATTTAATGTTCCCACAGATTTGTGAATGGTGGTTTCGAACAACCCCAAAAACCGCAGTTCTGGCTTTGGTTGTTATAGATTCGGACTTCGTCTTTGCCGAGTTTGAGCAAAGCGCCGTGGTCAAGGATTTGCCGGATGACAAAATAATCGCCTTGGACCATGAAGTTAGCCAGTTCAGTTGTGCCATCTTGGGCGAGGATTAAGACGGCTGGGATTTCCTGAATCGGGGGCATTTTTAGCCAAGTGAAGCGGCTATCGTCAAAGACCGCGATGGGCTTGAATGGCGTTTTGCCTTTGACGGTATAGTCAAAGTTGGCATGGGCGAGGTCTATCGGTAGATGAGCGCTTGCTTGATCAGGCTCGCGGCTTTTGCTCTGCTGAGACGACGGGGGGAGCGTGGGTTTTGTTGGTGGCGTAGGGGGGCTCTCTGGGTTACCCGTGGCCTCAGGAATAAATCCATCTAGGTGATCGCTGTCGTTATGTTGCCAAGATACCCGCTGATAATATTGATTGGCAGCGGGGGTTAGCATCAATTCATAGCGGCGTTTGTTGGTAATGATGGTCGCTGTATTGGTAAGCCCGGCTAGTTTTGGCTGAATAAAAAAATCACGTCGCGTGATGGCGGTTTTACGATACCAGCTTTTGGGGTCAGCCAAATAGATGCCGATGATTAATTCGTCTTCTTCAAATTCAAGATGCGTCAGCCGCCCGCTTTGCGTCAAAACCGGATAGGTGTAATCTGGATCATAGGTATACACGACCAACTTGGGGTCAAGCGCAGTGGGTTCAGCGTGCATCATCGCCGGCGCTGGCCTGGGGGCGGGCGGGTTGAGCTTAGCGGCTTGCGCTGTGCCGAGGAGCAGAACCGTGAATAACGCGGTACCAAGCTGATGCAGTTGTAGCCAGTCACGACGGAGCAATTTCATGATGCAGCATGGGTTGGGGAAGTGGGGCCGTAATAGGGGGTGAGCGTAAAGTGAGTCACGCCTAGGCCAATCGGGTTAGTGCGACGCTGCTGTTCGTCAAAGCGTTCGGGAGCCAGAACGAAATTGGCGGTTAATATTTTTTGTGTGCGATGTGTCTCGATGCCATTGAGGCGTTCAATCAGGGTGAAGACCATATAGGCCACTTTACCGTCAGCCGCATAGGAGGTTGAATTTTCGACGACTTCACGCGTTAGGCCGGGTTGCTTGGCGAGGCGCTCGGCAATCCGGTCAGTCTGTTCGAAATATTCGGTAAATGCCTGAGCTGCGGCGCCAATAGTCCAAGCTGCTGCCGCTGGGATGTCATATTCTTGGGTTTGCCTTGGATCTGGTTTGATCGAGAGCATATGGGTTGCCCAAATACGCAGAAAATAGGTGATGTTGGCGGCGCTTGGCGTAAATTGTTGTGCCACCCGAGAAGATAAATAGACTGCCCCAGAGTGCTCATCATGCTCGATAAAATAAGGCTGCGGACCTGAGCTTTTAAGGAGTTGGATCAGCGCTATCGCTTCAATCATGGCGAGCGTGAAAAATCCGGCTGCCGCCAAGCGCGCCCAGCGGGCATTCAGGAGCGGCTTCTGAAAATAAGCAAACCAGGTATTGATGGCTTCTAGCGTTGCGCCAGGAGGCGGTGAATTTTCTGTTTGCGGCGGGCGTTTTAAAAATGGCATGGTGGTCAGTCTCTGGCTATTTAGCGTTTGCTGTTGCTACGCAAATGCCCAGCCATCGGGTTGTTGCCAAAGCCGCGCAGAGTAAGAGCGCTATGGCCTGAAACAATTCCTTGGGCAATGTGGGGGACCTGCCACATCATGCAAGCCCCTACGCTACAGGTGAAAGCAAGTCCAAGCAGGGTGAGGCAATTAAAATCTAGTGTCGAACTGACATGGCTACTCACGCTACCACTCAATTGCAGAACTAATTTCTGCGTGGCTGGAGTGATCCCAGCTTGGACCATGGTGAGCATCAGCCAAGCGACTACTTTGTATAAGCCGGCGACGATGATGAAGCGTAGCCAGCCGTTAAATAGAAACTCAGTGGCTGGCAAGAGGTACCAGGGCAGCATCAGGGGCCCCAGGCAAAAGCCAATGGCGAGCAGGAAAGATGACATTTGAGCGACGAGCATGAAGGCAATCGCCATTTGGGCAATCGCTAGCACCGCAATGACTTTGAAGACAAATGACAGTAATACAAACGATAAATTGCGTAAGGTATCGAGCCAGCCGCTTTGATGGTTCTTGCCGTGGCTGGGGTAGCATGTTGTTTGGGTGCCAGGCAACGGTGTGCCATCGTCGGCGAGCTTGGGTAATTCATCGCAGACACTGGCCGCGTTGGCACGGCTGAGCGAGAAAATCGTCTGGGCGGCACTCCATAGGGTGCGCACCGTCTCGACCGGATCCGTACTATGTGCACTAATCTGTTGGATGGTTCGTTCCATATTGCCGACCAAAAAATCGCGCACGGTGTCGGTCCAGCCAGTGAGCATCAATAAAATGATGGCAACTTTAACGAGCAAACTCAATTGGTTAATGAAATAGTCGACCGTAGAGTCGGCTAGCATCCACATCAAGGTATGCCAAGTCGCCATGATCAGGCCCAGCACGAATAGCAATTCAATCCCTTCACCGATGAATTTTCCGTATAGTCCAAGCCCAATTTTCTGCATGAGCCCGAAGAGCTCGTTCACAATCGCCACGGGATCATTCGCATTCATCGAGCTATCCTATGTTCGCAATGAGATGCAAGACGATGAAGAAAAGCAGGCCAGCGAGCGCTAACATGCCAGCTGGCAATACTGTGGGCTGTTCTAGGGTTAAGCGGCAGCAAGCCCAAGCCAGCGACAAACGCGGTTTAGCGAACTCCTGTGGGGTGCGCAAATGATCTAGGGGGGCCTGCTGCGGGGCACTCGCATAGCGCTGATAAGCGCGCTGCAACTGAAAAATCTCATGTCGGTTGTGGCAGAGCCGATGGGCTAAGCAGCGCAAAAATAAGGGCATGGTGCGTCTCCTCAATGACCTATGGTTGATCTTGTAAGACATAGAATGGGCCGTGGTTGATCAGTTGGCGCTCGTGCGTATCGAGTTGCTGCGCGTGCGCTTGACGTGCTCGGAGCAGATCGAAGAGGGCGCTGTTCGCCCACTCTTGTTCCAACCGATCTTGCGTTTGCAGAGCCATCTGGCGCTGCATCAAAGCACGTAATTCGAGCATTTCAGCAGCTAGGATCGAGGCTTGCTGGTTGAGCAGTTGCAGGCCTTGGATCGTGCTGCCGATGCCTGGAATTTGACTCGATAAACTGTGGACACTGCGTGCGCGATTCGCCAGCGTATCGAGGGCGACTAGATCCTGATGCCATTGTTGCTGATACAGGCTGTCTCGGTTTTTAGCTAAATTGCTATAGGCTGCTAGCCATTGTTGGGGGGCTAGGTTAAGCTGAGTGATTTCGCTTAGGCTGCGCTTAAATAAAGCGCTTGTTTGTTGGGTGGCGTCTAAGAGCGCGTCAACTGAATGGGCCAGTTGCATAAACGCTTGTAACTGATCTTGCCAGGGCGCCATAATGTGTTCTAAAACATGGGCCGGCAGTTGCGCAAGATTTTGCAGCATCGCCATATATTGCTGCGCGCGCATAATGTGTGCGGTGATATTTTGGGTGACCAGGGTGCTTTGTTGGCTGACGCTGGTTAGCAACTCGGCGTGATTCATGATCTGCGTTAATTCAGTGGCGCCGCCGATGGGCGTTCCTACGCCACCGCCTGCTAGGATAGGCGTAACCGAGCAGAGTCCGATGAGGCACCAAAGCGTGTGCCAAGAATGCTTATGCAGTCTAGCTAACATGGGTCATTTCTTCAAAGTAACGCGCTTGCCAAGCGGCGTGGCCGGAGCGGTAGTGGCGCTCGAAAATTGCTTGTGCACTCAGTTCGCTGCGTAGTATGGCAAGGGTCCTGCGATCCAATGTAAGCGAGAGGCGCCGCGCAAAGCCGTTTTTTTGGGTAATGAAATAATCGCGTTTGCGCGTGCCTTTTTCGATGCCGTGGATTTGGCCAGCATGTAAACCGAAGCCCGTTTCTAGCGCCGCGCGTTGCGACGGGGCGAGGTTGCCGCTAGGCGGCAAGAAAATGCAGGTCGGCACATTGTCACGCAGGCTTGGATAAACCGGTGAATTAAGGTAGCTTTCGGGGGACTGCGTATCCATCCAGACGCAGCCGAGCTTTTTGCGCAAGGTGCTGACCCAATCTACGATTTTGTTGGCAAAGCGCGGGTTATTAAGCAGGTGCCATACTTCTGGCAAGCCGATGAAGGTCGGGGCTATTTTGCCATTTAGCCGGTTTCTGGTGAGCGTATCGTCAATCTGATAAAAGCATAAATCGAGCAGCGCTGGGGCCACCAGTGAATTGTGGATAATCTTGCCTAACTCAATGCCCATAATGCTGGTGCTGGCAAAGCTATCTTCCAGATTGTCGAAATAATGTGCGTAAACGCCACTCCCCACCCACGCCGCTAGTTGTTGTTTGAAGGACCCATCGGGCAGCTGACTATAAATCGCGTGAAGTTGCCAAAGTTTGCGATCGATATGGCGCGTTGCACGGAGGGCGTTGACCAGTTGCGCGTCATCTTGGGCATTGGGAGTGTAGCCGCGTAAGCTGCCTAAAAATAGAATCCAGTCTTTGAGCCATTCAAAGTGACGTTCATGCGCCAGCAAGGCGACTGGATTGAAGCGGGCACTATGCTCGTTTTCGGACTGGATATCTAGATAAGTCCCCCCTTGCATCAGCACCGGAATGCGGGAAGAATAATCTTTGTCGAATAAGTAAATCATGGCTCCTGGATATTTACGAAAAAGCGTCCAACTCAGATTGAGAAACGCAGTTTTGCCGGAGCCGGAGTCGCCACATAGCAGCACATGTCCGACATCATTAAAGTAGCCGGTGAAATAAAAAGGGGTGCCGTATTCGGTTGGAAAGGTCGCTAAGGCGGGGCAATCCATGCCCATTTCCTGGCTCAGGTGTGGGTTGTAGCGTTCGCCTTGGGCGACCGTGCGTAGGGGCGCAAGCCGCGCGAGTATCTGGGCATCAATAAAGGCCCAGCGGGCGCACTCACGCCACATGCCGGGAATGGTCACGGTAAAAGCTGACAGGGCATGAAGTTTTTCGCGCACCGGCATAAAATGGGCGGCGCGCATGATGTCTTCAGCGGCTTTACAGGTGGCGCTCGCTTGCGTGTAGGCGGAGTGCGCGGCGCTTGCGGCCTGCGCAGCATCAGGCCCACCGGCTGCAAATACCGGTGACCAGGCAAGGATCGTCAGGTTGTACCAGCCGTATGCTTCTTGGCCCATTGATACCGCGCCGCGCAGGGTATCTGCTTCGTTTGCGGCTTGGGCCCGCGCTCGATTCTGCCCGACGTGTTCGGTGTCGCCTTTTTTTAAGGTCGCACTGAGCAGTCCACGTATATCTAGCCGTCGGTTATCGTGATATTTGCGCATACTATCGATAAAACGTTCTGCCCGAGCTCGGCTGGCGAGGCGGAAAACATGGCTGAGAGTGAGTTCCCCATTAATCTTGAGTAAGTCGTCAAGGGTCGTGGGGGCGATCTGGTCGGGCCAGTTCTCGCGAGCGACCGGGACGCTGAGCGCCAGCGCGTAACGTTTGCAGCCATTGCCTTCAAAAGACAAAAAATCGTGGCCGGGGTTCACTTCCGTATCGGGTAGCGCGATATCCAGAAAGGGGTGATCGGAGATGCCCGTGGTGGTTTTATCTTCGGCACAGGGTGAACAAGCGGCGTGTAAGAAAGCGCCAAGTCGATCGCCGCTTAAGCGCGTGCACTTGAGGTTGGGCAGGCCAGCCAGCAAGGCGCTTAATAATCCTTCAAAGTCCTCTACTTGATGCTCTAACTCATCAGCAGTATAGGCAAATGCGTACTGGTCGGAGAAGGTACCGCGCACGGCTTGCCAGAGTGCTTTGTAAAGCGGTAGGCCATCATGCGATAAAGCATGGGAGAGCCTGCCGGAGAAGCGGTCTAGGCCTACCTCAGGTGGCCGGGCGATGGTCAGATAGTGGTGGTTTAGGTAACTACCGCTTTGTTCAAAGGCACGCCGCCGTTCGTCGTCAACCATCTGAGCGTACAGGTCTGGTAGCGGTAGCGTGTCATAGCCGCTGATTTGCCGGCGATGGACTGTCCACCAGAGCGTGATCGGTTGATGGCTTAAACTCACTAGAGATTGCGTTAAATCTTCAATTAATTTGAGCATACTGCCAGCCGTGATGCTGTCAGTATCTGGACCGCTATACTCGAAGGCTGCGAGCAATGAAGAATCTTTACAGACTAGAGTCTGCTGATTGCAAGCAAAAAGCCACGGCACGAGTTCGGCGCACGTGCGTGTCTCTGCGTTATGGCGCTGGCCGATGGCGGCCAGTGATTCATGCTCAAAAGGGCTGGTGCTGGGGTGCTTAAGTTTTAACATAGGTGTTCGCGAGCAAAGCCTAATGGACGCTGGTGGCGTGTTTGCCGGAGTTGTTGACGGGGCTCGTAATGGCCTGCTTGGTGTCGGTATTTGAGGTAGATATCAAGTAGATCAGGGTCTCGTCGGCTGGCGAGCCACATGCCGCCGTAACCTGGCAGGGCAGCGAGCAAAACCCAATAATTGTGCAAGGTGGCCGCCACCACAAATACGCTAACCACGAGTACCACTAGCATGCGCTGGTCCACCGCCAGTAAGCGCTTACGCTCAATCAGCACTTTTTTGACGGGGGCATGAAGGGTAGGAGGCGGGCTAGACATACCTGCTCTCGCGCTATTTTTGGGTTTAACCGCACACTGGCGAGCGACCAAAGATGGTCGTCCAGAAAATCGGGAGATTGAAGATCATGAGCGTTGCCGCCACGATCCGCAGAATCCATAATTTAATGGCGGACGATTTGTCATCTAGCATCCATAAAATAATGGCGAGCGCGCATGAACCGATGCTCACAAAGGCGATCAATTCGTCATCGACGACCTGTTTATAAAAGCGGCACAAACCGCCGCCCCAGATGCCTGCATAAGCATAAGATGACCAGGTGCATAAAAGCCAGATAAGTATTGTCATGTGCGCTCCAAATTTGAGCTTATTGAACAGTGTCATAAGCCGTTGCTACTTGTCGGATTTTGGAAAATAGCAAGCGGGTTTGATAACGCTTGCCAGCAACTCCGAGGATTTCTCGAATCTCCCAAGGACCTCGTAGAGAACCGATACGCTGTGCCTGCACCACATAGCGGAAAGTGGCGGCGATCTGCTGACGCAGATCGGCCAAAGGCCAGTTTTGGGCTTCGGGCGCCATGCGGATTAAGGATTCAAGGCGCGTGAGGGCTAATTCGGCAGAGTTAGCGTGAAATGAAACGACCGAGCCAGGGTGGCCCGTATTCAGTGCATCCATCAGGTCAAAGGCCTCCGCGCCGCGGATTTCACCGACGATGATGCGTGTCGGCCGGCAACGTAGAGACAGTCGGACCAGCTCGCGCAGATTGACGCCTCGGGCCGGGTGGGCTTCAAACGATACGTAATTCGGGGTGTGTACTTGGAGTTCGCGCGTGTCCTCGATGGTGATCAGTCGGTCATGGTTAGGGATCACTTCAATTAATGCATTCAGCAGCGTTGTTTTACCTGATGAAGTCGAACCGCAGACAATCAGATTTTGGCGGGAATGAATGGCCCACTCAAAAAATTGTTGCAAGGCTTGGCCGCCGGTTTGCATGGCCTGGCGTAGAGACGCACTGGGGGAGGTCGCCAGGGGAGCATCTTGCGGCGAGGATGTGTGCGGCAAGGTATTAAACGCGCCACTCGCCACATAATTTGGCAAGCTAAGGTGGCGTGCCAGATGCTTTCGGACACAGAGCATTGGACCGTGGATGGCCACTGGCCGGCGTGCGCTGGCGATGCGCAAACCAGGTAACTGGCAATCCATAATCAATGCATCGGGCTTACCATTTAAATTGGCGAGTAAGGTAATCGATGCTTCAAGGCTCGCTTGAGCCAGTTGTATGTCGGCCAAATACATCATCTTGCCGTTGCGTTCAAACCAAATATTGTCATGGCGATTGATCATCACTTCTTGCACGTCGAGATCATCTAGCAGCGGGCGAATGGGCCGTAAATGCTCATCTAGAACCTGCTTGGCCATGGCGGCGGCGGACTTATCCATGTCTGGCATTTTTTGGAGGTTGAGAAAAAACCCCGCCAGGCGGGGATCACACCTGGCGGGAAAGACCTGTCGGCGCAAGAGGAAGCGACCGACAGAACGTACTTTAGAAAATGTCTTGGCGGCTGTCTGTAATTTGCTTGCACGATGTGTGGGTACACGGCGCAGTCATTTTATGAGGTTTATTTTTATTTTAATAATTAACAGTAATAAATTGAATAAGAAAATATAATTTTTACTTGTTTGAAAATTAATATAAAACAATAAGTTAGATATTTTTTTGAATTCGCTTGAATAAGAATAAAGATTTTTTTAATAAAGCAAAAATGATTAATAGAAAGCAGGAAAACTTTACAGTTTAATAGCATAAAGTCGCTTTGTCATGTAGTTGGGTGCACGACGTGATGGCAGTGCGTGCACTCAAATTTTCGGCCGAGCCGGCTTTTTGCTTAAAGTGATATTTTTCACTGTGTTGCAATCGATACGGACTGGCTATGCTGCTCGCTTGGTTTGAACATGATTGGCTATACGGGTTGGCCGTGGGGTGCGGGCTGGCTGTTTGTGGGGTGCGTTATGGCCAGCCTTTAAGGCGTCGCTTGCCGGTGATGGCGACCGTAATGACCCAAGCACCAAGCGCACGTCATCTGCCGATCCTGCCCTATGAAGCATTAATCGAGCATACCGGCGCAAGCCGCGTACTGGATAGGCTTCGTCAGCACCTGGCTTTTACGCCAGAAAATTTCAGCCGCGACGTTGAGCCGTTGTTACAGCGCTGTGGTGAATTTGTGCAATTATTGCCCGCTACGCAAACCGCCCAGCCGCGCCAAAACCGCAGTTTGTTTATGCATATCATGTCGCTGGCTCGAGATGCGCTGCATTATCGAAATGCCTATGCCCTGCCAGTGGGTGGCGGTGCTGAAGAGCAAGCGCGCTTAGCTGCCCGTTACAGCTATGCGGTGCTGGCGATGGCTGTGCTACAAGAAGTGGCGCAAGGCTTGGCGACTTTGGGGGTGGAGATCTGCGATGCCCAAGGGGGCCAACGCAGGCCCTGGATCGTGCTCGGCGGCACGATGCGCGAGCAAGGCGGTGCGTGGTATACCTTCGAGCCGGTTCAGCCTGATCCGCCAGCGCAGCGCTTAGAGTATCGTCAAGCGGGCCAGTTAGCCTTGATTTTGCTACAACAGTTCATTCCGCCGCCAGTGTTAGCTTGGTTAGGCGAACATCCGCCGGTGCTGAATGAGTTGCTCGACGCGTTGAATCGTGAATCTCAAAGTCACCCCATGGCCCGCATCGTGGCGCGTGCTAGCCAAGCAGCTAGGACCAAGACTGGATTAGTGACGCCTGCGTCTGAAGGCGTATCCAATTCATCTGCAACCGTAGCCTCAACCGAAGCCTCAACCGAAGCCTCAACCGAAGCCTCAACCGAAACTCAGCTGGCTTTTCCTGCCTACCTTGAGGCGCAGGATAGTGCGCTGAGCTTGTGGCCTAGCCGCCCGCAGGCGGACTAGGCCTTAACGTAAGGTGTGAACGAAACCCTGTATGAACAATCTGTTCCGTAAACCGGTCGAGTTGGTTTCATCTATCTCAGCACTGATCGCTTGCGGCATTGTGTGGTGTTGGCATACAACATTTCTAGTGACGCCGACATTAGGTTTAATTTTTACGCTGGGTATGCTGTTGTTAGCCTTCATTCGAGCTTATCAGGCAAGCCGTATTATTCGCTTTCAACGCAACCTAAGACGCTTGCCAAGCTATGAAATAGAGGCGCGAGATATTCCAGTTTCCACTCAAGAACAATTTCTTGGGCGAGGTTTTCGCTGGACAGCAGAGCATACACAGCGGCTATATTGGGCTAGATTGCCCCAAAACCGGCATTTATGTGCAGGTGATGAGCGTCAGTCTTTTAGTGCTTGGTTGCGCAAGTTCATGCGCATCGGGGGCCTGCAACCTGTCGTTGCGCGTTTGCCGCCAGCCGGTGGTGAACCGGCGCTACATGGTGTCGAAGTGCATGAGCGCGAGATTTATACGGATCTGCGTGAGCGGGTTGGCCATACCTTAGTGCTCGGTACCACCAGAGTGGGTAAAACTCGCTATGTGGAGATTCAGGTCAGCCAGGATATTCGACGTGGCGATGTAGTGATTGTCTTCGATCCCAAAGGGGATGTGGATTTACTGTTGCGGATGTACACCGAAGCTAAGCGCGCCCAGCGCGAAGATCTATTTTATGTGTTTCATTTGGGGTATCCAGAGTCTTCTGCACGCTATAGTCCGATCAGCACTTTTTCAAGGATTACCGAGGTTGCCACGCGGGTGAGCAACCAACTGCCAAGCGCAGGCCAAAGTGCGGTGTTCAAGGAATTTGTCTGGCGTTTTGTGAATGTCATGGCGCGTGCACTATCCGCCTTGGGCATGAAACCGACCTATGAGTTAGTGTATCAGCACGCGGTGAATATCGACGATTTATGTATTCAGTATTTTGAATTTTGGCTGGATCAGGCGCACCCGGTCTGGCGAGAAAAAATCAAAGAGCCGGGTAAATCGCTACAAGAACAGGCTCGTAAAACCGGCCGTGCATTATCTGCATTGCAAATGCTTGCGCTGATTAAAGAGCAGGGCTGGCATGATCCAATTGCCGATGCGCTCTCATCCATACTAGCCAATGATCGCAGTTACTTTGAAAAATTGGTTTCGTCGTTATATCCGCTCCTAGAAAAACTCACCACCGGTAAAATTTCTGAGCTTCTTTCTCCCCAATACGATAACCCCGATGATCCGCGCGCCATTTTTGATTGGCCGCAGGTGATTGATCAAGGCGGGATTGTGTATATTGGTTTAGATGCGCTGTCTGACTTTGAAGTCGCAGCAGCAGTGGGCAATGCCATGTTCGCGGATCTGACCTCCACCGCCGGGCGGATGTATAAATACGGCACGGGCTTTGGCCAAACCCGCTCGGGTATGCGTCGTGAGGTGAGTCTATATGCTGATGAATTTAATGAACTGTGCGGCGATGAATTTATTCCGCTGCTGAACAAGGCGGGAGGGGCTGGCCTACGTGTCACCGCATTAACTCAAACGGATGCAGATCTTGAAGCAAAAATCGGTTCTAGAGCAAAAGCCCAACAAATGTTTGGCAACTTCAACACGTTAATCATGCTGCGGGTAAAAAATCCTAGCACAGCAGCGATTTTGATTGACCAGTTGCCTGCCGTTGAAATCTGGTCGCGCAGTACCGACTCGAGTACGCGCGACATGGATGAGCCGGGAGAATTTGCAGAGTTCTCCGCCGCCACCCAAGACACCTGGACTGCCCGCGAGGTCCCGATGCTGCAGCCGGCAGATTTAACGCAATTGCCCAAAGGTCAGGCATTTGCTTTAATCGATGGCGGGCAATTGGTTAAATTGCGTTTACCTTTGGTCACGGAAGAACATGACCGGGCGAGCCGGCAGCGGGTTTTAGACGCAGTGTTTGAGGCGCTGCGTGAGCGCACCTCAGGACCACGTGATGCGCTCTAAATCTCAAGCGGATGACGAGAGCGTACGAGAGTTTTTTTGGGTGCTGCGAGCAACCCTTAATCTGCTGCTGTGGATCGTAGTTATTTCAGTGCTCGCGGTGTTTGCTTGTTGGCTTGCAGGGTACTACAGTTGGCGCGCGGACTCGATTGCGGCAATGCAGGCCTTGCTGCATTATTATTTAGGGCAGTGTAGCAATTTAGAGTTAGCGCAACACGCTGCCGGCTGGGCTTATTGGGGTTGGTTTGGTTGGAATAGGATTGAACTTGCGATACAGTCGCCGGTGGCCGAGTATCAAAATTTACCCTTGAGCAATTTGCGCGAGCCTATTTTGATTGCCATGTATGCTCTGCAGTTATTCGGTGTACGGCTGGCGATGCTGATCCTGGTGGCGCCTAAGTTTGGCCTGATTATCGGCTTGGCTCTGATCGATGGCTTGGTCGCGCGAGTGATTCGCCGAGAAAACGGCGGCCATGAGTCAGCCACTCGTTATCATCGGGCGAAGCGTTGGCTAAAATTTGGCTTGTTGCCACTGGCGGCAACGGGGTGGCTGGTGGCGCCCGTCAAACTCCCGTTTGAGATTTTGTTTTTACCTGTCGTGAGCTTTTGTGCCTTGCTGGTATGGACAATGGCTAAGTATTATAAGAAATATTGTTAAGCAAGTTGTAATCAAACGATATCGTTTTGATTACCCGAGGTGGCGTAAAAGTCGCGTATCGAGTTTAAATGGGGTCGCTTGACCCAACTCGATCTTAACAAAATCAGGATGGTGTGGGTTGAGTAGGTAATTCAATTCGCTTGGGATAATCACACTGGGAACGGCAAGTACTGCACTGCGTCCTGTTTTAACCCAGGTGGCGCCAATCATTTGTAGCGTACTGCGCACAGCGGGGTCTCGCCAGTTAGGGGGGAGCCGTTGTAAATTGTAGTGTTCAATGAGTTGTTTGGGGACTTTGGCTGGAATGATCACATAGCGAGCGCGTAGCGGTATATCTTGAGCCAGCATTTCTAGCGCCGCGAGTGACTGACTCTGCGCGGTGTAAATCACGGCAAGGCCTTTGGGATTCCAGCGTCCGCCGTATAAACGCGCGCCTTCACCGGAAAAAGCCGTAGCGGCGTGTGGTTCAGTCACAATCCGCCAAACCGTGAGCATAAATTAAGCCCTCCATGCCCAGGGTGAGGTGCCGACCGACTCAAGGTGCGTCAATGGCATACCCCTCATGCAGCGTTTGCTCAATTTCTTTGCGGTTCAAACTAGGCGACAGCAGCTCAATCAAAGCATTCATATAGCGGCGTAGATACGTGCCTTGCTTGAGTACGATCTGCGTCAGATGGTTGCCAAATACATGCTCTAAGGGGAGCGCGCGCAAGCTACCACTTGGCGGAGTGTCCAAGGTTATATTGGGCAGGATGCCTACGCCTAAACCCAGTTCGACATAGGTTTTAATGGTGTCTGCATCGATGGCTCTGAGCAAAATTTCTGGCGTTAATGATTGTAAGGCAAATGTCTGCACCAGCTTAGCGTGACCCGCGCCGGCCGTGTCGTAGATGATTAACGGATAGTTGGCCAGTTCTGCGAGCGTTAAGCGCTCATTCGCCGTCAGCGGATGATGGCTAGGCATGAGCGCAACATAATGCCATGGCAAAGAGGGCAATAAATTGAGTTCTTGATGGCCGGTCACGGCTTCAGCGATCAGTCCAAGATCGGCTTGTTCATTCTCTACCATCTCTGCCACTTGACAGGGAGTGCCTGGCAAAATGGACAAGAGAACTCTTGGAAATTTTTTCTTGAATTCCGTAACGATCGGGGGCAGCGTGTAGCGGATGTGTGCTTGCACCGCTGCAATCACGAGCTTGCCTTGGTCTTGCTCAGTATATTCTTTGCCGACACGTTTAATATTATCGATTTCTTGCAGAATTTTTTCGACCGAGATTAAAATCGCGCGCCCAGGCTCGGTGAGAGAGCGTACTCGCTTGCCGTGCCGCCTGAAGATATCGACCCCCAACTCATCTTCAAGTTCGATGATCGCTTTTGACACGCCGGGTTGCGATGTCGCCAGCGCCTTAGCCGCTTCGGTTAAATTGTAATTCTGCCGAACTGCTTCGCGCACAAAGCGAAACTGATGAAGGTTCATATCTAGATAATGGCCACAGGCGGTTAGAAAAATACCCCTTGCTCGATCCGGCCTAAGGTATCTAATACACTGTCAGCACCGATATCGGTGTCGACCAGACTGAGCGGAGTCATACCGCCCAAAGCGGGGGCCGGAGATTTGAGCCAATGGGTAGCAATCTTTAGATCTTCAAAAACCTGGGTGGCGCGCACGACGATGCGCGCGAGCCTCAGGAGTTTGGCTGACTCTTCGCTGCTCAGGATGCCTTCTCGTTTGCGTCGAGCCAGCGTACGCTCTGGAATAGCCAGGGCGGAGGCAAGTTCTGCTTGTGACAGACCGATGGATTTCAGCATTGAATCGACCGCACCGGATGAAATCCCCCGCCGAATCATTTTCACCCATTCTAGCGCTGAACCAGGCAATTGGCTCAGCACCGCGACGCCGCCTAGTAAAGTCCCAGTCGAAATATTCGCTGCCACAGGTTTCATGATGCACTCCTTCTATGCCACTATGGATATAGTGTACGCAATTTTGGCATAAATAGCGAGTGCTCTGAGGCGCGCTTTAAAGTTGAGCTTTTTTGCGTATGGTGTAACGATCGCTAAATGGCACGAATTATCAGCGCTATTTGATACCCTGGGTCTGTAGAACGTCCAGAAAGAAAACAGCAGAGGAATTCCCCGAATACTCATGTCACCTTCTCTAAAGCTTCGCCCGCCTGTTGTGCCACATAACGCTAGTAATTCGTGCCATTTAGCGATCAAAGTTAAACAAACGAGGGTGGTGGCACCGAGCTTTTGTAGTTCAAACAACACACTATACGAGGTTGGAAGACCAGGCCCTAGACTGGCGAGCCCCACGGGGCCCCCCTCGCTCAGGCCGCCATAAAAGATCTGTCAAAGCGTGCACGCAATAAAAAAAGCCACCAAAAATACTTAGGCGGCTGCGCACCTAGAGATACTGGGCTTCCAAACTCATTTGCTGTTGTATCAGCAGTAAAAGAAGTATGGTTTCCTTAATTTTAAATCGCAAATAATTTGTCAGCACAGCTCTTTAAACCCTTGATTACTATCCGGGGTCGCTTGACGAAACGTAAATTAAAGTACGCTAAGCCCTTGGAATAGGTTGTAACAGTCTGAACTCAATTTTACAACGCACTAGGAGCTCTACAGGCCGCCTTATGGGCAATTGTGGCTCATTAGACTGACCAACTCGCAATCGAACCGGAGGTGTAAACAAAGTAGTAACTAAGCTATAAATAAAGGGTTCAAACGCACTAGCGTATTTTAATTTACGTTTCGTCAAGCGATCCCAATTAGTCCGAAAATGGGGTACGAATTATGGCTTATTTCCGAAATGCATTTGGCTTATTTTCGTACATATATGAATATGTATGTACGAAATCGTTCCTTTTCGGACGACTTGGCGATTCAACGTTTTATCGAACCGATTTTTTGTGATACAAATGCAAGTCCCATAGTATGAAATATCGGAATTTTCTTACCCAAACTAGACCTTCCCCCCTTGTATCATTCTTTATGTGATGATTAGCTACATCACAGGAGGTGAAGGGAGCTTGTTTTTCCCCTTAAGGCGTTGACCTTGTATTGTAGATTAAGCCCTTTACCTCTACTTCTCGCCAGCGTGACACTGAACGGTAGCCAAGGGTTCGACCCTGAATGCACAAGGCAAGTGGGTGAGTTGGTATTCCTATTTTTAAGTTGAGAATAAAGATGAATTATCTCGGTATCGATGTCGCCAAAGCCAAACTGGATTGTTCGTTATTACTTGATGAAACAGGTCTTAAACGTAAATCCAAAAAAGTAGCCAATAACCAAACAGGGTTCAGCGAGCTATTAGCGTGGCTTGTTAAACAAGGCATTAAACTGACCGATCTTCACGTTACGATGGAAGCTACGGGGGTTTACCATGAGCAAGCAGCTCAAGCTTTACACGATGCGGGTATTGCGGTATCCATCGCCAATCCAGCCCATGTTAACGCTTTAGGAAAGTCCCTAGCCATACGGACCAAAACAGACGCTGTTGACAGTTTTTTGATTGCGCGTTTTGGCTTGCTGTGCAAACCTAATGTCTGGGTGCCCCCAGCTCCAGAAGCAAGAGTGCTTAAAGCATTGCTAGCCCGCCAAGAAGCTATTTCTGAAGACCTCCAGCGTGAGCGTAACCGACAAGAAAAAGCCAGCGTTTCGACTACCCCAGAGCGTATTCAGAAATCGCTTGATGATAGTATTAATTTTCTGCAAGCACAGTTAAAACAACTTCAAAAAGAGACCGATGATCATATCGATCGGCATCCTGCTTTGAAGAAAGATTTAGATTTGTTAAAGAGCATTCGCGCGATTGGCCCACAAGTAGGAAAAACGATGCTCTTAGTGATGCAAACTCACTCATTCAAGACCGCCGAGCAGCTCGCCGCTTATCTTGGCCTAGTACCCGTGGAAAGACAATCCGGTTCCTCTGTATTTGGCCCCTCCAAACTTTCTAAAGCAGGCTCTGCGCAAATCCGCGCTAAGCTTTATATGGCCGCTGTTGTCGCTATACGCTATAACCCCCACGTCAAAGCCCTATACGAACGTTTGTGCGCACGTGGCAAATCCGCTATGTCTGCTCTTGGCGCTTGCATGCGTAAACTCGTTCATCTTTGCTTCGGCGTGCTTAAAACTCGTATGCCATACGATCAAAATTATGGCAATATTGCTTGACATGAAAGACGGT
>JASSUG010000011.1:0-42440 GCA_031963465.1 Mycoavidus cysteinexigens
CCCGACTCACACATGCAACACCTGCCTCCGTCAACCTAGAGCTTGCTCAAAGCTATTTAAAGGAAGGTCGTTATCATAAGGATGCGGAACATCTGGAAACCGCTTTTGTCTTGTATGAGTATGCCAAGGCCTCATTAGTCAAAGTCGCTGACGAGCGCCATGTGACGCCTTTATCTCAAGTGAAAGATGCGCTCAGAAAAGCACAAGCCCCACAGACGCCAGAAGACCAAGCCCTGCGGGATGACCTTGCGGCCATCTACTTAGAGCGCGGCGAGGTACTCGAGGCAATGGGCAAACTCGATAAGGCGAAGGCCAGTTATGAGAAAGCCCAAACCTGGGGCCATGTCGAAGCGCAAAGCAAATTGTCTCCCTCCCCACGCCCCAGCAGCACGTTTGGTTCGATCAGAGGCGTCTTCCTTTCTCCCGCTGCTTCCTTCGCCATGCCTTCCCTTTCTCCTACTCTGCAGAGCCAGGAAAACGCGGGCCTCGACACCCCACAGATTGCCCTGCAACTTTTTGTTAAGAATGTGCCTCAGCCTGTCGCTGACTATGAGTTGCCCGAAGTGGACGACCGTTTCACGAGCACCGCTCAACTCGCATACTGCCTAAGCCTCTTATCAGAAACTGCGCTCGCTAGCGAAACCCTCGAAAAAAAACAGCGACTTTGGTCACAAGCCACCGCCAGTAATACTGAAGAACGAGAGCGACTGCACACGCTCACCACCGATTTGATCCGCGCCTTCATCAATGACGAACTCAAAGATGAAGCGACCGTCGCCGAAATCTTGTGTGTCGCCCCCGCGCTGAAACCAGACAGCTTTCAAAAACTGTTAGCCACCTTTGTAGATGGCGTTAATCAACCCCTTTTGCTGGATTTCCATTTAGTAGAAGGACTGGCTCGGATGATTCAAAGTGCCGCCCGCGGTTCCTTAAAGCCGGATGATTTAGTCAAAATATTAGACCTTTTAAACACGCGCTTACAAGAAACGCATGGGCAATCCGGGGACAATATTTATCAATTGACGCGTACGGTAGCGAACGTGTTGGATGCGATGGCCGATAGCCAGGTCACAGGCTTAGATCGCGAAAAACTCCATGCGCCGCTCACCGGTTCTCTGGACGGATTACAAGGGAGCGGCGACCCTTATCTGGTCTATAAAGCAGCCTACGCCGCGCAAGCGTTGCTGTATGTGCCGGATAATGAAAGCCCGTGGGACGCGGCGTGGCGGCGCACCACTAAAGTCATTGGTGGGGTGGCTGGCATTGTCAGTGCCGTCAAAGCCTTTGACTTGAAAGGTTTTGTAGACGGACTGCAGAGTATCCAGCAGGGCGTCGCAGACGTGGTAGAGGCTGCGCAGACTCTCAAGGACGGGGTTGAAGGCGCAATGTCGTTGTATGAGAGTGGACAGGATTTTATCGATAGCTTGCGAGAAGGCTTCTCTTTTAAACGCAAAAGCGCCTGGTATAGCGCGCTACGCGGTAGTGACACCTTGCTGCAAAATGGTCTGTTCACGGAATTTGAGGGCTTAGTGCGCACCGTACCCTGCCGCCGTCACCCTGCGTTTCAATGGGGGGTATGCGAACGCTTGGGCCAAATCGCGGCGAATCCGCTATGGGACGCTGACACCCGTCAAAACGCTTTAAATTTTCTCAGTGAGCTGTATACCAACGAGACAGAGTGGGGTCAGCAGGCTGAAGTGAAGCAATGGATCATTAAGATCCTGCTCCACTTATCCGATAAGTCGGTGAAGTCTGTGAGTGCTGCGGCAGCCAAAACCATGCTGGTTAAGTTGGAAAAGACTGGGAATGCCGATACACAAGAACTTTATAAAAAATGCCAGGAGGAAGGCCACAGCCAGTATCCACTAAACGTAGTGCTGCCCCTATCGGCCTCTACCTCTCTACTAGACCGCGTGCAGAATAAGCCCGATGTCGAAGTCGATTTACGTAGGCTCAGACGTCAGCGCTTGCAAGAACGGGGCGACGACGTGTATATATCACCGCAGGCCAAACCCAGCCTAAAAGCATCTGATAAGACGCTGTTCGATCTAAAGGCTAAGGTCAAAGAATTTCTCGAGGGTACGCAAAAGGTAATGCTGCTCTTAGGGGACTCCGGCTCGGGTAAATCGGCCTTTAACCGGATGCTCGAAAAAGACCTATGGCGCGCCTATAAGCCTAAGGAAAATCAAAGCATCCCGCTGTTTATTAATTTGCCCGCGATCGACAAGCCTGACCAGGATCTGATTCCCAAACACTTACGCAAAGCGGGTTTTACTGAGCCACAGATTAGAGAGTTAAAGGAACGTCATCAATTCGTCTTAATTTGCGATGGCTATGACGAGAGTCAGCAAACCCATAATCTATATACGAGTAATCAGCTGAATCAGCAAGGAGAATGGCAGGCGCAGATGGTCATCAGCTGCCGTAGCGAATATATTGGCCTGGATTATCGGGACCGCTTTCAGCCGACAGACCGCAATCACCAGGCCGAGCCAGCGCTCTTTCAGGAAGCGGTGATGGCGCCGTTTTCAAAGGAAAAGATTCAAGAGTACATTCAGAAATATGCGAATTTTCATAAACCACTCTGGTCGGCGAGGGACTATCATAAAATACTTGAGGGCAGTCCCCATTTAAAAGATTTGTTATGCAACCCTTTTCTTTTAAATTTTGTGCTGGCTTATCCGTCCTTACTGGATTACGATAAACGCGACATCGAAGCCTATGCGCGCAAGCTCAAACAATGGCAATCCCTACGTCAAGATGGAGACGTTAATAAACAAACGCTCTATCAAACCTATCGAAAAGAAGACGAGGACCAACCCTATCCGGGGCTACCTCTGCTCGCGTCTCTGTCCTTGTTGGACCCACTACAGAGTAAGCCTGATGTCGAAGCCGATTTACTTAAGCTCAGACGTCAGCGCTTGCAAGAACAGGTCGAGGCTGTGTATATCTCCCCACAGGCCAAGCCCAGCCTAAAAGCATCTGATAAGGCGCTGTTCGATCTAAAGGCTAAGGTCAAAGAATTTCTCGAGGGGCCGCAAGAGGTAATGCTGCTCTTAGGGGACTCCGGCTCGGGTAAATCGACCTTTAACCGGATGCTCGAAAGGGACCTATGGCGCGCCTATACGCCCAAGCAAAATCATAGCATCCCGCTTTTTATTAATTTGCCCGCGATCGACAAGCCTGACCAGGATCTGATTCCCAAACACTTACGCAAAGCGGGTTTTACTGAGCCACAAATTAGAGAGTTAAAGGAACGTCATCAATTCGTCTTAATTTGCGATGGCTATGACGAGAGTCAGCAAACCCATAATCTATATACGAGTAATCAGCTGAATCAGCAAGGAGAATGGCAGGCGCAGATGGTCATCAGCTGCCGTAGCGAATATATTGGCCTGGATTATCGGGACCGCTTTCAGCCGACAGACCGCAATCACCAGGCCGAGCCAGCGCTCTTTCAGGAAGCGGTGATGGCGCCGTTTTCAAAGGAAAAGATTGACGAGTACATCAAGCAATATGTGGCCGTGAGTAGACCACTCTGGCAGGCGAAAGATTACAAGCTGGCGCTTGAGCAGATTCCTAACTTACAAGACTTAGTGAAGAATCCCTTTCTTTTAACCTTGTCCTTAGAGGTACTGCCTCGCATGGTGGATGTAGGTCAAACGTTTTCTACGGTGCGGGTCACCCGGGTGGCGCTGTACGACCAATTCGTGGAGCACTGGCTAGAGCGTGGTAAAAAACGCGTGGGAGAGAAAAAGTTAACCGAGCTAGAAAAGAAAGCCTTTGAAAGCTTGAGCGATGAAGGCTTTACGCAAAATGGCATCGCCTTTTTGAAAAACTTGGCGGCTGAGATCTATCAAGAGCAAGCGGGGAACCCAGTCGTTGAGTATTCGCACTTTAAAGATCAAGGGACCTGGAAAGAAAAGTTTTTTGGTCAGGAAGACGACAAGTACCTGCTGCGTGAAGCCAGTCCATTAACTCGCAGTGGCAATCAATATCAGTTTATCCATCGGTCGTTGTTGGAGTATGGAGTGGCTCGCGCGATATTTGACCCGCAAGATGGCGTGCATACGCGAAAAGCGGCCCCCACGCAAATATTCGCCCGTCGAGAGAGTGTCAGTTCTGATTGGAGTGATAGCCCAAATGCTTTTGAGAAGGCCGTTGTGGCCGTAGAGCAGCCTTTGCTTGACTCGCTTTTGGCACGGAAGAGTTTGGTGGATGAGCCATCGATTTTGCAATTTCTTGCCGAGCGTGTACAACAGGAGCCCCTGTTCAACCAACAGCTGCACGCGGTCATTGAACGCTCGAAAACCGAAAAGGCGGCGCGCAAAGCGGCAGCCAATGCGATCACAATACTGGTCCGAGCGGGCGTACAGTTTAATGGAGCAGATTTACAGGGCATCCAGATTCCAGGCGCTGATCTGAATCAGGGCGTATTCGATTCTGCGCAGTTGCAAGGGGCGGATTTAAGGAAGGTCAAACTGCGTAATAGTTGGCTGCGCCAGGCCAATTTGACCGGCGCAAAAATGGCGGGGGCACAGTTTGGTGAATTGCCTTTTCTTGAAGAAAAGAGCCTGGTCAGGGTCTGCGTGTATTCCCCGGATGGGAAAAACTGCGCAGTGGGCCTTGGCGACGGCACAATCAGCGTATATGACACGTCGACCTGGAAAAAGCTCCACACCTTAAGCGAACATACCAATGAGATTTATGGCGTGGTGTATTCGCCCGACGGCAAGCAGATCGCATCGTGTAGTTTCGACAAAACGGTGCGGTTGTGGAACGCGAAAACCGGTAAACTCAGCCACACCTTACGCAAACATACCGAGCCAGTGGGTAGCGTGATGTATTCGCCCAACGGCCGGCAGATCGCCTCGACCGGCATTAAAAGCAAGGTAGTCCATCTATGGGATGCGCACACGGGTCAACACCACCAAACCTTAAGCGGACATAATCACTACGTTCTGAGCATCGGCTATTCACCCGATAGTCAGCAAATCGCCTCCGGCGGTTATGACAGTACGGTACGCCTGTGGGATGCGCAAACCGGTCAACTAAACCGCACCTTAAGCGAACATACCGGCACGGTTTATAGTGTGGTGTATTCGCCCGACGGCAAGCAAATCGCCGCGGGTGGCTCGGACAAGACGGTGCGGCTGTGGGATGCGCAAACGGGTCAGCATCGCCACACCTTAGACGGGCATACCCGCGAGGTGTATAGCGTGGTGTATGCGCCCAATGGTCAACAGATCGCCTCCGGCAGTGGTGACAAGACGGTGCGGCTGTGGGACGCGCAAACCGGTCTGCCCATCTACACCTTAAATGGGCATACCAGCGCGGTTAAGAGTGTGGTGTATGCGTCCAACAGCCAGCAGATTGCCTCCAGGGATGATTTCGATAAAGTGCTTCTGTGGGATGCGCAAACCGGTCAACTCAGCCAGACTTTAAGCGGGCATACCAATGAGATTTGTAGTGTGGCGTATTCGCCCAATGGCCAGCAAATTGCCTCTGGCGGTCGTGACAATACGGTACGGCTGTGGGACGGGTATCTGGGCCAGCTTAGCCACAACTTAAACGGACATAACAGCGGGGTCTCAAGCGTGGCGTATGCGCTGAATGGCCAGCAGATCGCCTCCGGCAGTTGGGATCACACGGTGCGGCTGTGGGACGTGGAAACCGGCCAACTCACTCACACCTTAAGCGGGCATACCAGCGCGGTTAAGAGCGTGGTGGCTTCACCCAACGGCCAGCAGATCGCCTCCACAGATGAGGCCAATACAGTGCTGCTGTGGGACGCGCAAACGGGTGAACCAAGCCACCTCTTAAGCGGACATACCGGCCCAGTGAATAGCATGGTGTATTCGCCGAACGGCGAGCACATCGCCTCCGCCAGTTCTGACCGGACAGTGCGTCTGTGGGACACGCAAACCGGTGAGCATCGCCAAACCTTAAGCGGGCACCACAACATGATTTGGAGCGTGGCGTATTCACCCGACGGTCAGCAAATCGTCTCCGGCGATTGGAGTGCTGGGATACGTCTGTGGAATGCGCAAACCGGTCAACTCAGCCATACCTTAAGCGGACATACCGGCAAGGTTTATAGCCTCGTGTATGCGCCCAATGGCAAGCAGATTGCATCCGGCGATGAGGACAATAAAGTCCATCTATGGGACGCACAAACTGGTCAACTCAGCCACACCTTAAAAGGACATGCATTAAACCGGAATATGGGCGTGCATGGAAGTATGGTGTATTCGCTGAATGGCCAGCAGCTCGCCACCTACGCGGATGACAAGAAGGTGCTGCTGTGGGATACGCACACCGGTCAGCTCAGTCACACCTTAAGTGGTCATACCGGCGATGTGCTGAGCGTGAAGTATTCGCCCAACGGCCAGCAGCTTGCCTCCGGCAGCCGTGACAGTACGGTGCGTCTATGGAATGCGTCCTCGGGGCACTGTCGGATGGTGATTCGAGCTTTTGGTGGAGCAGTTTATAGTGTCGCCTGGAAAGAGGCCAGCGACGAAGAGATCGGCAACGGCAATTATTTGGTAACCGGCTGTGCTGATAAATCCGTTCGCTTGTGGCAGATTATAGAAGAGGGTGGTCAATTCGACGTGCGTTTGAACTGGAGCTCAACCCATGATGTGCTGACCGTGACGGATACTTCGATCCAAGATGTACATGGCTTAAACCATGCGAACCAGCGACTCTTAAAACAACGCGGGGCTGTGAGTGAGATTCCGCCTTTAAGTTTCAGTGGGGCAGGGAAGAGGCTCATGAGCATGGGATCCATGGCATCTAGACTCACGCCGGCGTCAAACCGGACGACGGCCGGTACCCTGTCGGCAGCACAGCCCGTTCCACCTGCTGGACAATCAGTAAAGAACACGCGCTTACAAGAAACGCATGGGCAATCCACGTTAGGTATTCAATTGTTAGATGAAGTACGAAAGTCACTTCCTACACCGCTACTTCCTTTTGCCTCAGATAGGCTTGCGCCGGATTTAGCCCAAGCGCGCGCGCTTAAAGAGGCGCAGCCGGAGCAGGCCAATCCCTTGTATGAGAAGGTGGCAGTGGCCCTGCTCGAGTTGGCCAAGCAGCAAGGCTTGACGCCGTCAGACCCAGACGTGCGAGCGATTGAGCGCGACCGATCTGAGACACCGGAACAAATAGCCTTACGGCAGTGCATGGCTGATGTCTATTTTGAGCATGCGGAAGTATTCGAACAACTCAAACAGGTTAGCCAAGCGCAATCGTATTACCAAAAAGCACAAGGCTGGGGCCATGCTAACGCAGTGGCGCAGTTGACCCGCTTGCTAGCGCCATCAGGCTCCCGCTTTTCCCTTGGTAAGCTACCGATTCGTCCAAACCATTACGTTCCTCGAGCAGAATTAGCCCAATTATTCGAACTGCTCAAGGATCAGCCCAAAGCCCTAATTGAAGTCATTGGCCTGCCTGGGGTGGGTAAAACCACGCTGCTTCAGCGCTTGATTCATCCGCGCCCTGATGCGTTCTTCGCGTCTTACGATTTGCTGGCCTGGATTGACTGCAGCAGTGTGAATCGTGCTCATGCAGATATCCAAGCCATTGGTTACGCGCTCGGTTATGGCAATCTCAGGCCGCAAACAGCACTGCGGCACGTGGCCAGCTATGTGCAGCAACATCCTCGTTCATTATTGATCTTGGACGGGTTAACGCCGAGTAATGCCGATCTTGTCTTGACTTGGCTGAAGCCGTCTTTTTGGTCCGGTCAATTGATTTATACAACAGCCCAGCCATTGACCGATAAGCTCAAACAACGTTTAGAGCGAGACATAGACTCTCTGCCTCTGAGCCTTTTTACCCCGGAGCAAGCGAAGGATTTAGTTCAGCAGTGCCTGCCGCAGGAGCCGCTCGACGCCTGTGATTTTGCTCAAGTGATTCGCATGACAGAGGGTTTTCCAGCGGTCATTCAGGCGTTGTGCCGACATTACCAAACTACGAAGACGAGTTTTAGGAACTTTGCCGACTTTTTGGCGCAACCTGAGCAACGCCAAGAGGTTCGAGATACTTTGTTGAGCGAGATCGCGCAGACGAGTCTAGGGCCACTAGAAGCGGAAACGGAGACGAACCCGATCACAGGGCGGGCACTGACTATCCTTAAACAGGCGGCCTGGCTGGGAGAACCCCGCATCCCCTTTGCCTTTTTTGGCAATCAACAGGTTGATCAAGAAGCCATTCAGATGTTGTCCCAGAAGCAGCTCGAGATTCTGGACCTCGATCAGGCGACTAACAGTCTCAAGCTTAACCCGGCCTTCCTAAGCGTCGTGCAAAATCGGTATCTGTCAGAACAACGTCCGCTGCTTGAAAAAAACATCCAGCGACTGTCTGAGGTTTTCAATTATTTGACAGATAACGAAAGCTCAGAGGGTCGCCATAACAAGCCAGAAGACTTAAAACCCTATAATGATCTGGTCCATACGCTTGTTTTTGAGACCTGTGCTACGGTTTCCTTTGCGAAGAATTTGCCCTTACTGCACCAAGTGCTGACGTTGGGTAGCAGTCTAGCCAGACTCTACTACCTGCATCATGGTGAGTTGCAGTTGGCCCATGATTGTCTTCATGGGGCCCAGCGCCTCTTTAGGCAGGGGCTGTCCAAAGAACAAATCGCGCACTTTGAACAGCGGCCAGAGGACTTTGCCTTGTCCGTCACTCGGCAAGAGGCCAATCAGGAAGAGGCCCAATTACTCAAACTGTATGCGCAAGAATATCTGTATCAAGCGGCCACCCTCGCTTCTCAACTGGTTCCACGCGGCCAGGTGGCGGTAGAAGTGATCCAGGATTTTGAAAAGAGTTACGCCATTCAAATCAATTTGGGCCAGCAGGGCGATCCTGAAGCGATTGCCTATACGCTGCGCAATCTCACCTGGGCGTTGCGCAAGCAAGGACGTTTAGTCGATGCGCTCGAAAGGTTTGATGAATTAGCGAGATGGTTCGATCGATATCCGGCAGTATTCAACGAACGTGTGCGTGCGGAGGTTTTGGTTGATCAGGGGATTATCCAGAAGGAATTAGAAGATGCTCGGCCGGCAGTTGAGCGGAATTATCAACCTGCGATCGATAGGCTGTACAAGACGCACCGTATTTTCTTGAGACACGAGACGCCAAACCAGCACCAGGCATTAGGGATGCTGTCTATTTACCTTGGCGAGGCCCATCTGGCTGCGGGTGATTTTGAGGCCGGTATGACGCATACCTGCCAGGTTCTCCTTTACGATGGCAGGAGTCGAGAAAGACAGGCCCGCGCTTACTTCAATCTGGCGCGGGTGTTTTACGAAGCGGAGTATTGGGCTCTGGCTAAGCTCTTCGTTGACCAGGCTTTGCCCCTACAAATAGGGGCCTATCAGCCCGTGACAAAAGTCTTAGGCCTCAAAATAGAACAAAAACTGCGGCAACATCAGCAGACGGTCACGCAGAACCCAAGCAATGGCCAAAGCGCCCACTGGGAGACTCAAGCGAGCCTGACAGCGTATTGTGAAGCCCAGTTGGTCGCCTGCAGTGCACCGCCGAAACTCATTTCCCGCGCTCAGATTGAGGTTATCGAGGTCGCCGCCTATGCCTGGTTGTGGCAGCAGCATGCAAAAGCAGAGTTTGCACGCCAAGAAGTTGCAAGGGCATATGACGATAATAGCATTGAGCTTTAATTGACGACCGTCTTGGCTGTATTGGCCGGTAGCTCAATCTGGTAGAGCACATTCTTGATAAGAATGAGATGGAGGTTCGAGTCCTTCCCGGCCAACCCCTCAGGATTAGCCACACATTCGGCAGAAGAAGGCCTATGTCGCAGTCCGCTGAAAAATCATATAGATGACATAAGTTAATTTCTTTCCCTATGCTATAATGTCGACCTTTGAATTGCCCTAAATTTTATAAACCCACTCTGAACACATGACCACTATTCGCGTTAAAGAGAACGAACCGTTCGAAGTAGCAATGCGGCGCTTTAAGCGCACAATTGAAAAAAATGCACTTTTAACTGAGTTGCGCGCACGCGAGTTTCGCGAAAAGCCAACCGCTAAGCGTAAACGTAAAAAAGCCGCCGCAGTCAAACGTCATTTCAAGCGTTTGCGTGGTCAGATGCTGCCTAAAAAACTCTATTAATTTTTTAACTGTTGCTGGCCTGCTGCTTTTCTGAGTAAGCAAACATTGGATGGAAAGCACATCATGACTCTCAAAAATCGCATTACCGAGGACATGAAGGCCGCCATGCGCGCCCGCGAGGCGGATCGACTAGGGACGATCCGTTTATTGCTGGCCGCGATTAAGCAACGGGAAATTGATGAGCGCATCGAGCTTGATGATACGGCCATTTTCGGTGTTATTGATAAGCTGATTAAGCAAAGAAAAGATTCAATCGTTCAATTCCAAAATGCTAACCGGCTTGATTTGGCAGCGAAGGAAGAGGCCGAACTTGTTATATTGCAAGCGTATATGCCGCAGCCCTTGACTGCGCAAGAAATTGCTAGCGCAATCCAAGCTGCGATGACGCAGGTAAGCGCGGTTGGCCCTCAAGATATGGGGAAAGTGATGGCGTTGCTTAAAAGCCGCCTGCTTGGCCGCGCTGATATGACAGCGGTTTCAATGCAGGTTAAAGCGACATTGTCAGCAACCCCTTAATGAGCTTATGTATCTGCTCTAAGCGAGCACCTTACTGGTGTGTCTATCAAAGTGCACGCTCAGCACTTACTCAATAACCCACCGATAACCCGCTGCTCTGGGAAGAAGGGCGGTTTCAAATCGGAGTCAGTTCTATTATGATTCCCCACACTTTTTTGCAGGATTTACTGAACCGCATTGATATTGTTGAGGTGGTGGGTAAATACGTGCAGTTAAAGAAGGGGGGAGCGAATTTTATGGGCTTATGCCCATTTCATACGGAAAAAAGCCCATCGTTTACGGTGAGTCCGAGCAAGCAGTTCTATCATTGCTTTGGTTGCGGTGCACATGGCAGTGCAATTGGTTTTTTGATGGAGCATACGGGCCTGGCATTTGTCGAGGCTGTGACTGACTTGGCCCAAACCGCTGGCCTGACGGTTCCGCGTGAACCTCAATTTAACTCTGCGGGTAATCATGTTGCGGCTAGCCCGCGCAATCTAGCCAGCAGCTTGGTCGACACCATGCGGCAGGCGTGCGATTACTACCGTAAACAATTGCCGGGCGCGTCGAACGCCGTGACCTATCTTAAAAAGCGCGGCTTAAGCGGAGAAATCGCCCGTCGTTTTGGGCTCGGTTATGCTCCTGATAACTGGCAAAATTTAAGCGCAGTATTTTCTGCCTATCGGGCCCCTGAGTTGAGCGAGGCAGGCCTTGTAATTGACAGTCAGAAAACGGATGCGCAGGGTCAGCCGCGCCGCTATGATCGCTTTCGTGACCGCATTATGTTTCCGATCCGGAATATGCGCGGGCATGTGATTGGCTTTGGTGGGCGGGTACTTGAACAAGGTGAGCCAAAGTATTTGAATTCCCCGGAAACGCCCCTATTTAATAAGGGCAACGAATTATACGGATTGTTTGAAGCACGCGCGGCAATCCGTGAAAAAGGGTATGTGTTGGTAGTGGAAGGTTATATGGATGTCGTCGCCCTAGCGCAGCTTGGTTTTCCGAACGTCGTGGCTACGCTTGGCACGGCGTGTACGGCGAACCACGTACATAAGCTCTTTCGGCAAACCGATCAAGTGGTCTTTAGTTTTGATGGGGACTCGGCTGGCCAGCGTGCAGCGCGGCGTGCGCTTGAGGCGTCTTTGCCGCATGCGGCGGATAACCGCACCATCCGTTTTTTGTTTTTACCGGCAGAACATGATCCAGACAGCTATTTACGCGAATATGGTGCGGCCGCATTAACGCGCGAGATTGAAGGCGCGCTGCCGCTGTCGCAATTTTTATTAAACGAAATACTGGCTAACAAGCCCTTGGAGCAGCCGGAAGGACGCGCGCAAGCTTTATTTGACGCTAAACCGTTAGTACAAAATTTGCCGGCCAATGCGCTGCGCGCGCAAATTTTGCACCGCTTAGCAACTCAGTTTGAATTGCCGCTGGCCGAAGTGACCCGCTTATGCGAGGTCAAGCAAGCCCCGGCTCAGGCCATTCGCCAAGCGCCGGTGCGTAGTGAGCGCAGGCGGGTGACGGACAATGAGCAACGCGCGTTACGTAACCTTATTTCTTGGCCACGCATTGCAGATACTTTAGATCAGGACGAGCGACACACACTGCTTCATAGCACGCGTAATACTGCATTTTTTGAAGAGGTGCTCACGCACGCCCAGGCACTTGGCAACACAGCAAATTTTAGCTTGCTTTCCGATTTATTGAGAAATTCTCGCTATGCGTCAGCATATGAGGAGGTTTTTCGTGAAATTCTTGTCTATGATGAAAATGTACGTGACTTGATGCAAAGCGCGCTGGAGATGTCGAGCGTCGATACGGATCGATATCAAGAGCAAGAGCGCTTAGCCGGTAAGGAATTGAAAGCGGCTATTATTAAGCTACGGTATAGCGAGTTGTGTGAGCGCCGTGAGCATTTAGCCAGGCAATTGAAATTATCCGCCGAGGAAACGACAGAGTTTGCAACATTGCTACGCCAAACGGCAGAACTCAAGCAGCGTTTAGCAAGTTAGAGAGTATTTAGATATAAAGTATTAGAGTATTTAGATTTAAAGTTTCAATTAGATATAACTTCACATGTTAAAATAGCGGGTTTTAGCTGGCTATTTTTAAGCAAAGGTAGATTGTAATGGCAAAGACAGTAAGCGGAAAAACGGCGGGCAGTACAGTAACCGAAGAGCGGAAAAAATCTGCTACCGGTAAAGCTAAATCTAGCAAAATCGCGGTTGAAAGCACGCTAGCCCCGCTGGTTACTGACGCCGACACCGATGCGCAGCAGCCAGAAGAAGGTGCCGGCAAAGGTGAAAAAGTAAAAGCACGCGATCGTCGCGCCAAAGAAAAAGCGCTATTAAAAGATGCGTTTGCGTCACATCAACCGGGCACGAATGAAGAACTCGAAGAGCGGCGGGGAAAATTACGCACGCTGATTAAGTTAGGTAAAGAACGAGGCTTTCTCACTTACGCTGAAATCAACGATCATTTACCTGACGATTTAGTTGAAACCGAAGCGCTAGATAATATTATCAGCACTTTTGGTGATATGGGCATTTCTGTTTACGAGCAAGCGCCAGATGCGGAGACGCTGTTGCTCAGCGATAATGCCCCCGCTGTGACCAGTGATGATGAAGCTGACGAAGAGGCTGAAGTTGCCTTATCAAGCGTTGACTCTGAATTTGGCCGCACAACTGATCCAGTGCGCATGTATATGCGTGAAATGGGAACCATCGAACTGCTCACGCGCGAAGGTGAAATTGAAATCGCCAAGCGCATTGAACAAGGCCTGAAGAATATGGTCCAGGCCATCTCTGCGTGTCCAACCACGATTGCGGATATCTTAGCCATGGCCGAGCGCGTGGCTAACGATGAAATCCGCATTGATGAGTTAGTCGATGGCTTAATCGAAGAGAGCTCCGAAGGTGCGGATGAACAGGCTGACGCTGAAGCTGAGCAAGCCGAGGCGGTAGACGATGAAGCAGACGACGCGGATGCGGAAGAAGATGAGGATGATGAGGGCGCAGCCGCCGAGCGGGCAAATGCTGCACAGTTAGCGGAATTGAAACAAAAGTCGCTGGAGAAATTTGCCTCCATTGGCGACTGGTTCGACAAAATGCGCCGTGCTTTTGAAAAAGAAGGATATCAATCAAAAGCGTATCTAAAAGCGCAAAAAACGATTCAAATTGAACTCGTCTCGATTCGCTTTACGGCCCGCACAGTTGAGCGCTTATGCAGCACATTGCGCGCGCAAGTAGAAGAAGTGCGAATTGTCGAGCGCCAACTTTTGCAGATTGTGGTAGATCGCTGCGGCATGCCACGTACTGAATTTATCTCGACTTTTCCGGGCCATGAAACGGATCTTGAATGGGCGAAAAAAATCATCGCTGAAGGGCGCTCATATAGTGCGGTGCTTGAACGCAGCCTGCCTGCGATTCATGAATTGCAGCAAAAGCTGATCGACTTGCAAGCGCGTGTCGTCTTGCCTCTGAAAGAGCTAAAAGAAACCAATCGGCAGATGGCCAGAGGCGAGTTAGGCGCTCGTCAGGCTAAACGCGAGATGACCGAAGCCAATTTACGGCTGGTGATTTCGATTGCTAAGAAATACACCAATCGCGGTCTACAGTTTCTTGATTTAATTCAAGAAGGCAATATTGGCTTGATGAAGGCGGTGGATAAATTTGAATACCGCCGCGGTTATAAGTTTTCGACTTATGCTACGTGGTGGATTCGCCAGGCGATTACCCGTTCAATTGCCGATCAAGCCCGGACCATCCGGATTCCGGTGCATATGATTGAAACCATCAACAAATTGAACCGGATTGTGCGGCAAATTTTGCAAAAGACCGGGCGTGAACCTGACCCTGCCATGCTAGCCAAAGAAATGGCCATGCCGGAAGACAAAATCAGGAAGATCTTAAAAATTGCGAAAGAGCCGATCTCGATGGAAACCCGCATTGGTGAAGATGATGACTCTCATCTAGGCGATTTCATTGAAGATAACAACACCGTTACCCCGGAAAATGCAGCGTTGTATTCAGGCCTGCGCGATTCCGTTAAGGATCTACTCGATACCCTGACTCCGCGTGAGGCTAAAGTACTCCGGATGCGTTTCGGGATTGATATGAGCTCGGATTACACCCTGGAAGAAGTCGGTAAGCAATTTGATGTCACGCGTGAGCGGATTCGTCAAATCGAAGCCAAAGGCATGCGTAAAGCACGTCATCCAAGCCGTTCCGAGAAATTAAGGCCGTATTTGGTGAGCAATTAAAGTACCGATGAAATCACCGGCCGAATCTCCTAGCAGTCCATTTATTGATCTGCTGCGGATCCAGCAAATCCGGGCTGGAAACGGCGAGAGTGAGTTGCTGTTGCCACTCGAGCCGTTTCATCTGAATGCCTGGAAGATTGCTCACGGCGGCGTCACCATGACGCTCTTGGATAGTGCTCTGGCTTTGGCTGCGCGCAGCGTCGCGGCGGCCAACACAGGGGTTGTCACGATAGAAATGAAGACTAATTTCATGCAACCTGGGCTAGGGTGTTTGCGCGCCTTCGGGCGCGTTCTTCATCGATCCAGTACGATGGCGTATTGTGAAGGTGAAGTGCGCGACAATTGCGATACTTTTGTCGCTAAAGCATTGGGTACTTTCAAATATTTGCGGGAGCGTCCGTTGAATCGTTGATTCAATGAACCTCCTCTGAAGCGTTGCTAAGATGGCTAGGCAATAGCAGGTAACGCATAGGGCTGCGTCAGTAAGGTGAGGACCGACCCAGTAGGTGTTTCCACATGGAGGGTGCTCGCCGCTTCTTGATCAAGTGCTGCAAGTTTGAGTTCAACTAAGCAGTCCACCCCGCCACTAGGGGCTGACGCCGCATTCACCACCATCCCGCAAGGTTGCCGCGGATCGGTAGAGTGAAAGACCTCCGTGCCGGGCTGGGCCCTATCTGTATGCGCTAACATCATCCGGCGCTTAATCGTGCCACGATACTGGCTGCGCGCGACGATTTCTTGGCCAGGGTAGCACCCTTTATGAAAATCAACCCCGCCAATCACCTCAAAATTAACCATCTGTGGGACGAATTTATCTTGCGTGGCCTCAGTAATGCGCGGCTCGCCGGCGCATATCTCCAGCCAATCCCAAAGTGCCGGCGTGATGGCTGTCAAGCGGGTGCTTAAAGTCGTGAGCTGTGCGTTGCAGACGGCATGGGGCGCAACCCATAGATAGCGCGCGCAGTGGCCGGTGGCAACCGTCTCAGTGGCGACAGGCGACACGGCAATTGGCGCATCTGACAGGCGGATTAGTGTGCCTGCTTCACTCTCAACTTTGCTGTGCGCGAGCTCTGGCAAGTTTGGAAAAAGTGGCGCTAACAGCCGCACCGCATTGCCGGTCAAACCAATCAGCACAGTATCAGTGCCCACCTCATTGAGTTTGACCTTGCTGCGCAAAATAAACATCGACAAGCGCTTTTGTATTGCCCCTTGCAGATCGCGCGACAACATCAGTTGAATCGTCTCAGCATTCGGCTCATGATTGTGTTTGGCTACACGCCAAACCAGGAAGGTCGCCAGTAAACGGCCCTTGATGGAGCATAAACCAGCAAATTGTGCTTTTTCTGCTGCCAGCTTTTCAATATTATTGGTCAATTGGCTATGCAAAAAAGCCGCCGCGTCCGGGCCGCTCGCTGCCAAAATAGAAAATTGATCCAACACCGTAAAGGCGCCAGTTGTCAGGTCCTGAACGCTACTTGGTAGAACAGAAGGCATCTCACCCCAGCCAGTAGAAGTTGCTAATTGCTTCATTTTTTGCCTTAAGATTACGCTTGAGACTTCGCTCAATCTAAACAAGCAAGTATTATATGGGGTTTTCAACACGATGCACGAGATGCTTGCGATCAAACAGCAGATGAAAAGACGGTTACGGCTCTGTGCCATAAAATTTTTGCGCGCCATGACGATCTTTGCCTTGCTGATAGCGGGCGGTGTTTATCTCTGGGCCAACACACCGCTACGGCTTGCGCATGACACGCTTGATATCACCATCAAGCCAGGCAGCGGCTTTAGAGGGGTCGTCGCGCAGTTGCAAAGCGAAGGGGTACCGGTCCAGGCGAGGCCATTTGAACTGTTGGCGCGTCTGCTTAAAATGACCACCCAATTAAAAGCCGGTAACTATGAGTTTCATCGTGGCATTACCTCCTATCAAGTCTTGCAAAAAATGGCCCAAGGCGATGTGAGTCAATATGCTGCGACGATTGTTGAAGGTTCAACCTTCGCGCAAATGCGTGCCGAGTTGGCGCTCCATCCTGCTTTAACACACGATACAGCCGATCTGAGCGATGCTCAATTAATGAAAGCCATTGGCGCCCAAGAAACCCAACCCGAAGGCCTGTTCTTTCCAGACACTTATTTCTTTGAAAAAGGGGCGAGCGAACTCGGTATTTATCGGCGTGCCTATGAACTCGCGCAAGAACGTTTAAGCCTCGCTTGGGCTACGCGGGTCCCGAATTTGCCCTATAAAACACCTTATCAAGTATTGATTGTGGCTTCTCTCATCGAAAAAGAAACCGGCCGGCAAGCAGACCGGCCGTTTATTGCTGCCGTTTTTGCCAATCGGCTGCGCATCGGCATGGCCTTGCAGACCGATCCAAGTATTATTTATGGCTTAGCCACTAACTATACAGGCCGTTTGCGCAAACAGGATTTAAAGGCAGATGGCCCCTATAATACGTATACCCGTGCGGGTTTGCCGCCGACCCCCATTGCCTTGCCAGGCCAAGCCGCACTGGATGCCGCAACGCGGCCAGGGTTGAGCGCTGCGCTGTATTTCGTGTCACGGGGCGATGGCACAAGTGAATTCTCGAACAATTTGGCCGATCATAATCGTGCTGTCGATAAATTTATCCGAGGTATGCAATGAGCGCACGTGGCAAATTGATTACCTTTGAAGGCATCGATGGCGCAGGCAAATCGACTCATCTACAGTGGTTTCGCGAGCAGCTTGAACTCAAACTAAAGCCTGCTGGGGCCGCGGTTATGGTCACGCGCGAGCCAGGCGGCACAGCGCTTGGCGAAGCCCTGCGCGAGTTGTTGTTGCATCAACCAATGCAGCTCGAGACCGAAGCGCTCTTAATGTTTGCCGCGCGCTACGAGCATTTAGCAACCGTCATCAAGCCAGCGCTGAAGCGAGGCGATTGGGTCTTATCCGACCGTTTCACCGATGCCAGCTTTGCCTATCAAGGCGGCGGGCGCGGCCTGGCGTTGACTCGGCTAGCCACTTTAGAATCCTGGGTACAAGGCGATTTTCAACCGGATCTCACCGTCCTGTTTGATATTCCCCCTGAAATTGCCAATCAACGGCGCGGCCTGGCGCGCGCGCCGGATAAATTCGAGCGCGAATCTGATGCCTTCTTTACTCGCGTGCGAGCTGAGTATCTGCGCCGGGCAGATGAAACCCCGGATCGTTTTGTGCTGATGGATGCGGCGCGCAGCATTACGGAGATTCAGAAAGAACTGGAGAAAATTATTCTAACTTTATGAATTTTAAGGTTTTTCTACTTAATCAATCACTTTATTTGTGGTCTCTATTAAGATTTTTCTACTTAAGCAATCACTTTAATTTCGGTCTCTAAGCTTGCTGCGCGCCGTCTCTTGCACATCTGTTAAAAAAACAATATAAGCCTTAAGGTAGGTCAAAAGCTTCCTTCACCTCATGCGATGGGAGCTAACATCACAGAAACTATTTCAGTACGCGCAAAGCCATCTTTGAGTATGACAAGTCGATCCGGACTGCACGCTCAAATCCCAATTTCAGCTTCGCACCCATGGGCCTAATTATTGGGGGTATGCCAAATTCATGCGCTTCTAGCAAAACTGAAGATTTGTCTTGCTAAGCGTCGAGTTAGTTGATAAAGTCCTCTAAAAATTAGCTTCAAAGTTAAAAAAGTACTGCTGTCCGACCTCCTTAATAACAGGGGGCGCCCTCAGTCGTAAAAAATCGAGCGTAGAGATAGGTGGAGCGAGTTGCTTGGCAAACGCAGAGACAAGGTATTTATGCGGGCTGAGTATTACCTAAATTAATGTTCGTGCAGTGTTGAGGGTTCAACCGAAACAAGAAAAAGGTAATTGCACGATGGATCAAAAAACGGCTGGATTAAGTCCTGCTACGTCTCCATTTTCTGCTAAGGCTCAGACGCTTGGTTACCATTCAGTATTTGCTATTATTCACTCGCTAAAAGCGCATGTTTTGATGCGACGCAATGAAACGCTCAAACAGCAATACTCGGGTATCTACACCCCTATCAATCAAGGGGGCCGGTCAGATGGCACTTTCGGCAGCTATTACTCACTGTCGAGCCCACACTTACGTGCAGTGCAAGCGAGATCAACGAACATGGTAGCGCGTCGCGCATGTGTGGGCTGTGCGAATGAAATACGCGATTACTATTTTAGACGGCGAAACAGATCATCAAGGCACACTGTTGGGGCCCGCTACAACGTGACGAATGCATTTCCACATCGCTTTCAAGTTTTTCGATGCGCACTACTATATCGATCAGGTTGCTCTCCGGGTAGGTACACAGAACAGTAGTGCGGCCATGTGCAGCAAGCACAGGTACCCAAAAGAAATGCTCGTGACGACAAAGGGAATATTAACTGAAAAATAGAGGGGATTATGAGCGGCACTACTATCAAAGAGTCTGAAGAAACCCAAAGTCAATTCATTAGTAAGATTAAAACAAAGATTCCTAACGCTGAAAATGTATTAAAAGGAAATTTCACTTCTGTATTTGACATTACTCAAACACCAAAATCAACTTTTGTCAGCAAACAAAGCGATAAAAAAGAGGCTGAGAAAATTTATGAACTGGCGCTTGGCTATGCGACAGAAATTGCTAAGAAATTTCGTCAAGAGCGGCTTCATGGTGAAAGACGGTAGAGGAAAAAAGATATGAATCAACCACAATCGGCCTCGACATTGCCGTTGCCGCTACAAGTCCAAAACGTGGCGCTGCCGAAGGGCGGAGGCGCCATTACAGGTTTGCGCGAGGTTGCGCAAACCAACCCCCATACCGGTTCGCTGCAATTTAGTTTTCCGTTGCCGGACAGCAGCATGCTGCCGGGACCCGGTTTGCAACTCACCGGCGGCACATCTGGGGGCAATGGCCCGTTCGGATTGGGTTTAGACGTGTCAGTGCCGCAGATTACGCGCAGCACACTCGCAGGCGTGCCGCATTACAATCAGGATGACACCTATCAATATGGTAGCGAAAATCTGATACCGATCCAGGAAAACGGCAAAGTACGCTATCGCTTGCGCAACGGCGCCGATACCCACTGGATTGAACAACTGCCGGAGGGTGGCTGGCGGGTGATCGATCCGGACCACCGCCAGCTGTATTTCGGTGTGTCGTCCGCTGCGCGTCTGGCCGATCCGGCCGATCCGAGCCGGATCTTTAGCTGGTTGCTGGAAGAGACAGTCACCGCACACGGCGCGCACGTACGATACGAGTACAAAGCAGACACCACGACCACTTCGCCAACCTCGTTTACGCAGTGTTATCTGAAACGGGTAGGATGGGGCAACAGCATCGGTTCAGACACTGGGTTTGTGTGTAGTCCCAATGCCGAACCGACCAATATGTGCTGGTTATATGAACTGGTGTTCGACTACGACGATCAGTACACCCTTGGCGCCGTGCCGTTTTACGAGGAAATCATCGATTGGAACAGCGAGAAAGAACGGAAGGACCCGTTTTCGCGTTTCAGGACCGGTTTTGCAGTACGCACGCGCTTTTTGTGCCGCGCAGTGCGGCTGTATGTGCACGAGGCGGCGACTGGTACCGTCCGGCCAGTCGCCGCTATGATGCTCGAATATGACGAAAACCCGGTGTTGACGCAGTTGCGCGCGATTGAATCGCAAGGCTTTGAGGAACAAGCAGCCTCCCCAGGCAATGCTGTCCAATGGATCCCTGTGCCGGGCGTGCCCGTCGAATTCGGCTATCAGACGTTTGTGCCGGGGCGTGCCGCGTCATTTCAACCGTTTGATGCAATGCCATCGGCGGTGACCAGCGCGTATCAGTTGGTCGATTTGTATGGTGAGGGCGTGCCCGGTGTGCTCTGGCAAATCAGCGGTCGCCTCTGGTATCAGGAGCCGCTGTGGGATGAGCAAAACGACACGATCTGCTATGGTGACACTAAACCCGTCGATCTTGCGCCGTATACCGGGCGCTCTCCATTAAATCTGATCGATATTGACGGTGACGGCCGACTGGAAGCGGTTCTGACCGAAGGGAGCTGTAACGGTTTTTTTGGTATGTGCGGCAAACAACGGTCGGACAATCTCCATTGGGCGAGCGACTGGCGCGAGTTTGTGCCATTCCAGGCGCTGCCAGTCGAGTTTTCTCACCCGCAGGCACAGCTCATTGACCTGAGTGGCAATGGCCTGGCTGATGTCGCGCTGATTGGCCCAAACAGTGTGCGGCTCTATGCGAATACGGGCAATGGTCAGTTTGCCGCGCCGCAGACGGTGGACGCCGGCACGATTACTCTGCCGGTGATGCTCACCGACGGCACGCAATTGGTCGCGTTTTCTGACCTATTGGGTAGCGGCACACAGCATCTCATACGCATCACCGCGCACGGTGTCGAATACTGGCCGAATCTCGGCCATGGCCGGTTTGGTGAGCGGTACGAGTTGGCGATTGTTGATCGGGAGTCCACGTGGGCACGATACGTCGAAGTGTTCAATCCCGATCATGTGCTGCTGGCCGATATCGATGGGTCCGGGGCCACTGACATACTCTATATTCAGCCCGACAAGGTACACATCTGGCTAAACGAAAGTGGCAACCGCTTGCGTTATGGCGGTGCCATCAAATTGCCCGTGCCGTACGACAATCTGTGCCAGATTCATGTGGCTGACGTGTATGGCAACGGCACCGCGTGTCTAGTGATGAGCCGGCTGTATATGACACCGCAGCACTGGTTGCTCGATTGGTGCGAAGGTCGAAAACCCTATCTGATGCACTGGGTCGCGAATAACCGGGGCGGGTACTTAAGCGCACAATACAGCAACTCCACGCAGTTTTGGCTGCGCGACAAGGCGCGTACCGAGACGCGCATTTGGTCCGAAGTGCCGTTTCCGGTCCCGGTGGTCCAGCAATTCAAATGGGTCGATGAGATCACGCAGACAACGCTAACGCAGTCGTTCGAATACAGCCAAGGCTATTACGATGGTGTGGAGCGTATGTTCTGCGGTTTTGGTAAGGTCACACAGAGCGATGCACAATACGCCAATTGGAGTGAGGGTGAGGTCAATAGCGCACCACTGCGCGTCGTGAGTTGGTTTCATACCGGCAATCCTGCAATTTGGCAAAGGGAACGAGAGGATTTTGTCGGCATGTGGAAAGAAGCCTCTCTCAAGGAAGAGGAGCTTCTCCAAGCGCCGCCCCCTCCCGTCATCCTGTCATCACAGCAAAAGTATGAAGCCCTGAGTGCGGCTGAGCGTTATCAGACTGCCCGGGCGTTACGCGGTAGTCTGTTGCGTCAAGAAAGCTATGGCGAGGATAAGGATGAAAAAATAAAAAACACACCGTTCACCGTGGCTGAGCATCGCTATGCGATTCGTTTCGACGGAGAAAACGCCGGGGGTGGTATGCCCCGCAGCGCGATCGTGTTTGCGTCGGTTCAGATTACCGACACCGTCGATTATGACCGGCTGACACGAGTCTATCGACATCAGCGCACGAAGAACATCGAGTGGGACCGCCATGGCTACGTGAGCAAGTCCGAAGAGATCGCTTATCCGCGTAGCGGCGAGTATGATGATGGCAAAGAAGATCCCTATCAGGACCCACAACAGTTTGAACGATGGTGCACCCACCATACGATCTCTTATGCGCATCAGGCCCAAGACGCCGAACGTTGGAGTTTGGGCGCGGTCACGGAAACACGAACGACGACACAAAAGAATAAGGAACCCGCTGAGACGACTGCATGGCAATGCTATACGTATTGGGATCCAGAAAAAGGCAAACCCTTGCCGCAGGGACAAGCCGGCACCGTGCAGTTGATCGATCAAATCAAAACAGCCTACTTCAAAGCCGATCAACTTGAAACGGTTATTGCAGGAACGAAACTTCAACTAGACGACGCTGAGAAATTGCTTGGAGATGGAAAGCTCACCTTAGAGGACGGATATTATTGGCAACCCAGCAGTCATCCGACTTACGATACGCTATCTTGCTTCTACCGAGTCAAGGAAATACAAGATCCGTTTGGCCATCCGACTCAATACGACTATTCGGGTTCGCCGCATCCCAGTGTGCTGAGCGCGGTGACCGATGCGGTGGAAAATTGCTCGAAAGTGATACGTTACCACCCCTGTTTTCTTACCCCTGTTGCGTTGTGTGATCCGAACAACAATGTTCAAGAAGTACTGTTGGACCCGTTCGGACGGGTGTGCACGGGCAGTTTTTACGGAACCGAGGTGGATCTGAAGGGTCAACTCATGAATACAGGATTTGCTCCTTTGAGCAATGCGCACTGTCCTAAACCGGCACTCGATGAGGCGATGCGTGATCCGTTATCCGTGTTGCAAAGCATTGTCAGTGACAAATTTGTTGCGCAGATCGATCTAGAATATCTCGGCAGCTGGATGGGGAGCATTGATGTAACACAAGGATTAAGTCCGCAAGAAAAAACAAAGCTTAAAGACATATTGCCTAAGCTCATCGAGCGGGGATGGGTCGATAAGCAAAAACGATTTCGGGCGCGCTTCACTAGCGCGTGCAAATTGTCTATGTCAGACCTTCCAGACGATGAACGCTTGATACTGAAACGCGTGTGGGAAGATAGCCGTTTCCCAACCGCGATGGCCTCTATTGTAGCGAGCCTTTATGATCCGAAGGCTTGTGATCTCCGAGTAGCGTTGAGTTATTTCGATGGCCTTGGTCGCCCGCTCATGGCCAAGGCCCGTGTGGAAGAAGGCGAGGCTTTCTTGCACCAGCGACTCCCTCAAAAAGGGCATAGTTTCGATCGCTGGTTGACTTCGGGCAAAGTGCTGTACAACAACAAAGGCCAACCGGTTCGGCAATATCATCCTTATTACATTGACACGCACCGCTATCAAGCCGATGTGGCGCTCAACACGGGCGAAAGTGACACGCTCTTTTACGATCCGATGGGGCGGCTCATCAAAACACACACAGCGGCTGGATATTTGAGAAAGGCCGAGTATCACCCGTGGTACACGGCAAGCTATGATGAAAACGATCTGCTGGATGAACAAGTTTCCTCACAGGAGTTGAAATAATGCGATTGGAAGACATCAAGAAGGTTTGTCGCAACACGCCCGCTGTCCAAGTATTGTGCAGCCGGGGTCTCACCGTGCGGGAAGTGCAATTTAACCGGACGCCACGTTTGAATACGGCCAGCCCATGTTTTGATCCCAACAGCCCGAGATGGGATATCTCTAAGCAAGCTGCGCATATAACAAAGCACATTTATGACGCGGCAGGCTATCTGGCTAGCAGCCTCGATCCGCGGTTAGAAGCGTCACCCAAAGCTAATTTTGAGTATTGCAATAGCTTGAGCGGTCAACCATTACGCGTCGACAGTGTCGATGCGGGTCTGCGCGTCACACTGTTCGATGCACTAAATGCGCCTTTAATGCATTGTGATGGCCAAGACCAGAGGCAGTCTCTGACCTACGATGCGTTGCATCGGGTTCAAATGGTCAAGGAGAGAAAAGGGGATAAAACACGGGTAGCAGAACGTTTTTTTTATGGCGAAAAAGAACTGAACGCGTCGCACCGGAATGTTCGGGGCCAATTGGTCCGCCACTATGACACAGCAGGCCGTAAAACGATTGGCGCATATAGCCTGACAGGTCATCCATGCAACGAAACACGCACGCTGTTGGCCGCCAGTGAAGGGGAAAGCAATTGGGCTGACCCAGACAGTGGTTGGGAGAAAAAGCTGAATGCGCAGGAACCGTTCACGACGCATTGGCGCACCAATGCGCTGGGCGAGATGCTTGAGCAGACCGATGCTAAAGGTAATCGGCAGTTGTGGGTTTATTACCCTTCCGGACGGCTTCAGTGCAGCACGCTTACGTTGGCTAGTCCCCAAGTGTCTGGTGATAAATTGGCTGCCCTTAAAGTGCAGGATTATACGTTGGTAAGTGAACTTGTCTACAGTGCGCATGGTCAAATCGAAAGCGAAGTAGCGGGCAACGGCGTGACGAGCGCCTATACATATGATCCTCAAACGCTTTGCCTAACGAAGAGCCTGGCGAAGGATAAAAGCGGTGTCCGGCAGCAGTTGGTATATGAGTATGATCCGGTCGGCAATATCCTGAGTATTGAGAATCAAGCTCGCGCACCAGATTTTTTTAAAAACGAGAAAATCGAGTCCAAGGCTACCTATGCATACGATGCACTGTATCAATTGGTGCGCGCAACAGGGCGGGAGCAAGCCGGCGTGCAACAGAGTCGCCAGTTGCCGCCGTTAATCCATGTACCATCATCCAGCACACGTGTCAATTACACGCACACCTACACATATGATCAGGGCAGGAATTTAACCGAAATCCGCGGTGAGCGGAGCAACCGTTTTACACAAACGCTGGCACTCGCCAATGACAGCAACCGGCTCACCCAAATTTCGGGTATAAGGCAGGCAGACGATAACATCAATAAAATTGAATATGACATCAATGGCAATCTCAAGGTACTCGGTACAGGGGCAATGCAAAAGCTGGCGTGGGATGGGCGCAATCAATTGCAACACGTAATCATGCTTGAACGCAAGGCTGGTGAGAACGATGAAGAGTTGTATCAATACGATGGCAACGGGCAACGGGTCCGCAAAACGACCCGCACGTTAGCAGCGGGGGGGATCCTTAAAGACGAGGTGATCTACTTGCCTGGGCTGGAATTGCGTCGGCATTATGACGGCAGTAATAAATTAACCAAGGAGTTGCATCTCATTGTTGCCCAAGCGGGCCGTGCTCAGGTGCGCGTGCTGCATTGGGAAAAAGGTCAACCTGAAAAAATTAAAAAAAATCAAATCCGTTACAGCCTGGACAATCATCTAAGCTCCAGCATGATGGAGCTCGACCAGGACGCGGAATTGCTGACCTACGAAGAGTATTACCCGTATGGTGGCACGGCCGTGTGGGCGGCAAAAAACGAAATTGAGGCAAAATATAAATACGTGCGTTACTCGGGTAAGGAGCGTGATGCGAGCGGGCTCTATTACTACGGCTTCCGGTACTATGCTCCTTGGCAAGGCCGGTGGTTAAATCCTGATCCAGCTGGCACAGTGGATGGGCTCAATTTATTTACTATGGTTGGCAATAACGCTGTTTCTTTTTTGGACAATGATGGCCGAGCTAAAGGGAACAGTACAAAAGGTGGAAATAATAAAAAACCGAATTCAATAAAAGCGAACGCAGCTAGTGCTAGAAGCAGCGGTCAGGATAATGCCCCACCAAACCCACCTCAAGCTAGCAGTGAAGTAGAAGAAAAGCTGCCCAAAAAGACTATAAGTGAACTTGATGAAGAGATTAGCCAAGAGCATTCAGAAGACCCCTCTAAGTCACATAAATCAGCGACTTCATTTTATAGGTCCATGTCAAAACAAGAATACACTTTGCTAGACTTGAATAAAGAAGAAGGCTTACTAAACAGCGCTCAAAATGATAAAAATGGTTATTACGGTTTATCCGAAAGCCTAAAATATGCCACCAAATCAAAATATTTCAATTCTGGAAAATATCTCGTTAGGTTTTACGTCAAGCCTCCCTCCACATCGAGTGGACAAGGTCAGAGTGCTGCGGGAGCTACACCTGCATTTATGTCATTGTTAGAGGAAGAGGTTAACGATAATGTAACAAAAATACTGTCTTTGAATCAACCAAAGAGTAATAGAAGAGTGGAAATAATCTCCAAACCCGAAGACGGTGCATGGTCCATCGGATTAGGTCTGAAGGGAAACGGTTTTAAATTGGATAATTTCAAGGAGAAGCAACAAAAAGAAATAAAAAAGGAAAATAGGTTAGCTATAGCCATGCAAAATCTAATCAATAGTGAAAGAATAGGATGGGAACTATATGCAGTACACGGATATCATGGACTAAAAGAGGCAGCATAGTGAGAGCGTTTCAAATTAATTGGAGAGCACGCTAAACCAAGGGCTGAGGCCTCTAGAGTGATCTGGATAATCCGAAATTACGATCCAATTGGGCGGCTTATTCAAACTCTTACAGCGGCTGGGCATTGGCGAAAGACCGAGTATCACCCGTGGTACACCGCCACCTATGCTGAGTAATCCCAGCCTACAGGAGTCGAAGTGATGAATCAGGAAGCCATCAAGCAGGTATGTCGAAACACACCCACCGTCCAAGTATTGTGCAGCCGTGGTCTCGCCGTGCGGGAAGTGCAATTTAACCGGATACCATGTTTTGATACCGGCAGCCAAATGGGGAACATCCCTGAGCAACCTGACACGCTGATCACCCGGCATACTTACGACGCGGCAGGCTATCTGGCTAGCGGCCTCGATCCGCGGTTAGAAGCGTCACCCAAAGCTAATTTTGAGTATTGCAATAGCTTGAACGGTCAACCATTACGCGTCGACAGTGTCGATGCGGGTCTGCGCGTCACACTGTTCGATGCACTAAATGCGCCTTTAATGCATTGCGATGGCCAAGGCCAGAGGCAGTCTCTGACCTACGATGGGTTGCATCGGGTTCAGACGATTAAGGAGAAAAAGGGAGTTAAAGCACGAGTAGCAGAACGTTTTTTTTATGGCGAAAAAGAACTGAACGCGTCGCACCGGAATGTTTGGGGCCAATTGGTACGCCACTATGATACAGCAGGCCGAAAAACGATTGGCGCATATAGCCTGACAGGTCATCCATGCAACGAAACACGCACGCCGTTGGCCGCCAGTGAGGGGCTGATGATGATAAATTGGCTGTCCCTAAAGTGCTGGATTATATGTTGGTAAGTGAGCTCGTCTAAAGCGCGCATGGTCAAGTCGAAAGCGAAATAGCAGGCAACGGTATGACCACCACCTATATGTACGATCCCCAAACGCTCCGCCTAACGAAGAGTAGAGCGAAGGATAAAAGCGGTGTCCGGCAGCGGTTGGTATATGAATATGATCCAGTTGGCAATATCCTAAGCATTGAAGAGAGGTTGCAATCCCGTTAAGCGTTTATCTGTCGCTTGAATCCGCAAAGGCGAAACCATAAATTTCTGTTCAAGTACCTCCGCAGGGCCCTAGATACTAAAGTGATAAGGTCTCTTTGTTTTATAATTCTTAAAGTTATAAATGACTTTAACTAATTTGTTTAATGGCTTATTTAAGCGTGAAAAATAGTATTTATCCCTGGCAACTTGAAGACTGGCAGCGCCTCTATGCATTACGTGCACAGTGGCCGTCCGCACTTCTATTACATGGTCAAGCAGGCATCGGTAAAGTTGACTTTGCGCGCTATCTTGCGCAGGGGCTGCTATGTGAAACCCCCACCACCGATGGGCAGCCCTGTCATGAGTGTTCTGCTTGCCATTGGTTTGTGCAGGGCAATCATCCTGACTACCGGGTGCTGTGCCCGGAAAATATCGCCGCTTTAAGCCACGATGCAGTGTCCGCGCAAGCCAATAGCGAAGCCCAAGAAGCCGAGAAAAAAACGCGTGCTCCCAGTAAAGAAATTAAAATCGAACAGGTGAGGGCGCTGTTGGATTTTTGTGCGTTGGGGTCGCACCGCAACGGCTGTCGTGTGGTTTTACTGTACCCGGTTGAGACGCTTAACACCGCCGCCGCTAATGCCTTACTAAAAACCTTAGAGGAACCACCGGCCAATGTGGTTTTTCTATTGGTGTGTACCCAGCTTGCTCAATTATTGCCGACCATCGTAAGCCGTTGTCGGCGCTGGCCAATGCATGTGCCAGCAGCGGCCCAGGCGTTGCCTTGGTTAACTCAGCAAGGCTTAGAGGATGCCGCTGGCGCCTTGGCGCAAGCGGCCGGCTCGCCGCTGGCGGCGCTGGCTTACGCGCACGATGAACATGCTGCTTTAAGGCGTTTTACGCTAGATCAACTCGCCGCCGGCGCGGCATGTGATCCTTTTGCCTGTGGCGCAAACTTGTATAAACTACCGATTCCGCTCGTACTGGGCTGGTTGCAATGTTGGTTATCTGACCTCACCTTATTGCGCCTAGCAAACCACACCCGTTACTACCCAGCGGATCAGCCAGCATTAGCCCGCTGCGCCCAACACCTTAATCCGCTACGGCTAGTCCGTTATGCGCGTACTGTGAGCCTGCGGCGCGTAGTTGAAAACCACCCCTTGAATGCCCGCTTGGTATTTGAGGAATTATTTGCAGACTATCGGTCTATTTTTACCACTCATTGACGCCGGTATGCGCGCTGCCTATGCCAATCAATATCCAAATTAGAGATGCAACGCTCGATGATTTGCCGGCCATTGTGGCCATCTATAATTCAACCGTACCATCGCATCAGATATCGGCAGATGCCGAGCCGATCACGGTCGAAAGTCTCGAGACATGGCTGAAGGGGCGCGAAACCAAGACTAGGCCAGTTTGGGTGATTGAAAGCGAAACCGTACCTGAGTGTATTGTAGGCTGGCTAAGTTTTTCCGACTTTTACGGCCGGCCAGCCTATAGTGCGACCGCGGAACTCAGCATTTATATTGATGAACGCTGGCGTCAACAAGGGTGTGGCAAATTCATGTTGGCCTGCGCTCTTGAATATGCGCCGTCACTCGGGATTAGTACTGTGCTCGGTTTTGTCTTTGCGCAGAATCTAGCAAGCCTTAAGCTTTTTCGTAGTTTTGGCTTCTCCGATTGGGGCGTGCTGCCGCGTGTCGCCAAACTAAACCAGACCGAGCATGATCTGATTATTGTTGGCCGCAGAGTCTAATTATTATTGTTAACGGGATATCCATGTTTGTTGATTCACATTGCCACCTCAACTTTAAGGGGTTGATCGAGCGGCTGCCGCAATTGCTTGAAAACATGCGCGCTCATTCCGTCAGCCATGCACTCTGTGTGAGCGTTGACCTTGAAACTGTTTCAGAGGTACTCGCCGTAGCGCAAGCCCATGACAATCTATTTGCTTCAGTGGGCGTGCATCCAGACTACGAAGACGTGCAAGAGCCGAGCGTTGAGCAGCTCATCGAGCTTGCTGCGCACCCCAAAGTGGTGGCGATTGGCGAAACCGGGCTCGACTATTACCGGCTAGAAGGCCGGACACCGGCTGAGATGGAATGGCAGCGCACACGGTTTCGCACGCACATTCGGGCCGCGCGTGCAGTTGGCAAACCGTTAATTATTCATACCCGCGCAGCCGCAGATGACACCCTGAGTTTGATGCGCGAAGAGGGCGCCGATCAGGTAGGGGGGGTGATGCATTGCTTCACCGAGAGTTGGCAAGTCGCTGAGGCAGCGATAGCACTGAATTTTTATATCTCCATATCTGGGATTGTCACCTTTAAAAATGCGCGTGATCTGCAAGACCTTGCTCGGCGCGTGCCATTGGAGCGCCTGCTGATTGAGACCGATTCTCCTTATTTAGCGCCAGCGCCACACCGTGGCCAGACAAATGAACCCGCTTTTGTAAGCCATGTGGGCCGTTTTGTGGCGCAATTGCGGGGTGAAACTGAGACTTTAGTCGCCCGCGCGACGAGTGATAATTTCTTTAAGCTTTTTAAGATCGAAGCCGCTAACGTAGCAGAAGTTGAATAGATATTGTTTGTCCAGCGAGTCGCGTCGGTATCATCCAGCAAATACGTGAGGTAAGATCAATTTGGTGGACGCTATGAACGAAGAGGCGCATCGAAGGGAGCAAAATGGAAAATGACCAAGACAAAAATTTACGCAAGAATTTAGCTAGGCCTTCTACCGGAACCACAATCGACCGACGTGTTTTGTTGGCAGCACACCGGAATCGATCATGAAGGCACCGATGTCGATCGCCAACGATCTCATGGCAGCATCGCTCAAGACCGGTGGCGCGAACGGTAAGATTTTCATGTATGGCGGGCAGGGAACTCAGTACTTCCAAATGGGGCGGCAACTATACGAGGAGAACCCTGTCTTCCGTCGGCAACTGGACGCATGCAGCGCAATCATCGAGCCGGAACTCGGCCAATCGCTCGCGCAGATCCTTTACGACGACCGCCGCCAGAGCCACGAGCCATTCAATGCGATTATTCACACGCACCCGGCGTTGTTCAGTATCGGATATAGTCTGACGGCGGTGATGCGCGCCGCAGGCATTGAACCGGGGGCGGTGCTAGGCTACAGCCTTGGCGAGTACATCGGACTGACGGTGGCTGGATGCCTGTCATGGGAGGATGGATTACGTTTAGTCATGCGGCAGGCGCAAATCTTCGCCAACGATTGCCCGCGAGGCGGCATGATGAGTGTACTGGCGCCGCTTGCTCACTTCGACCAGTATCCGCACGTCTATCAGGGCGTTGAACTGGCGGGGGTCAACTTTGCCACGAACTTCTGCGTGGCCGGTCCTAGGGCCGCGCTAGCGCGCGTGAAAACCCATTTGACTGAGATGGGCGTCCTGTCACAGGACCTGCCGGTCCAGTATCCATTTCATTCGAGCTATATTGAGTCAGTAAGGTGCAAGATCATGGCGACCGCCGATGGCGTGGCAATGCGACCCCCTCACATGCCGTGTTACTCGCCCGCCTATGGCCGCATGCTCGAAGCGAGCGATCTGGTCAATCCAGGTGACTATATCTGGACCATCGTCCGGCAGAAGGTGGATTTTCATGCGCTGATGCGGACGCTGGCGTCGGCTGCATCAGCTAACTTCTTCGTGGACCTGAGCGCGACGGGTTCCCTGGCCAATTTCATCAAATACATGTCGCTCGATGCCAAGCGCTATCGACACGCGATCAATCAGTTTGGCAAGGACGTAGCTAGCCTTTCCACGTTGTTGCAGGAACTAGCGGTACCTTAAGGACAGGCAACCATCGCGGCTCAAGCTTTTTTAGCTTGCTTCGACAGGCTGGACACTATTCAACTCGAAATATCCGTTATAGCCTTCCAGATAGATCGCAGCCCGATGGCCAAACAGCATCATGGCCTTGGTTTTTGTGGCCACCGGACCTTCATGGGAAGCGACCGTGACTTTGCTGCCAATTGGATAGCTGCGGTTCCATTCATTGATTTTTTGTTGCAGCGCGAGAAGTTCTTGTTCACGGTTCGCTGCCGCTGGCTGTTGCATAGCGGAAGCGGGAGTCGCCTGCTGTTGCACAGCCGGAGCTGACGTCGGAGTCACCTGCTGTTGCCTAGCCGGGGCCGGTGAGGCTGGTGCAGGATGGGTACTGGGTAGAGGATGCTTTTTGATGTCAGCAAGTAGCTTGGTCAAGACCTGTCCTACGCCGAGTTCTTCGAAATCGGCCTCTCCCTGGGCCAGCAGATATTGAATACTGTTTACCCATTGGACCGGTTGTGTAATCTGGGCCGCTAAGTTAGCCGCAATGCGATCAGCTTGGTAAGGGCTGGCATCGACGTTTGCGATGACGGGGGTTGAAGGCGCCGAGAAAGTAAACTCCTGCAGGTAAGCTGCGAATTCCTTCTTGGCGGCTTCCATATAGCGGGAGTGAAAGGCGCCGCTGGTGTTCAGTGGTGCGTAACGAACGCCGTCAGTTTCAAAGAATGCGGCCGCGCGGATGATATCTTCTTTCAAGCCAGAGAGGATGGTTTGCGTGGGCGAATTCAGATTGGCGATATCAATCGCCGTGAGGCCATTGGCTTGCAGAATTTCTTGAATCTCCGTTTGGGTTAATCCAATCACCGCCGCCATGGCGCCTTTGGGCGCCGCACTCATCAATTCTCCGCGTTTTTTAACCAGCTTTAGGCCGTCTTCAAAACTGATCGCGCCGGAAGCTTCTAGCGCATTGTATTCACCGAGACTGTGGCCAACCAGATAGTTGGCAGTCGTGCCTGTCTCTTTGCTGCGTTGTCGATAAGAAAGGGCATTCACGACATACAAAGCGGGCTGTGTATAACGCGTATCGTTAAGCTGCTTACGTGAATCTTTGACGCATAAATCCCAAATTGAGTAACCTAGAATCTTGCTGGCGGTGGCGGTGAGTTCTGGGAACAGACTAAATAGCGTGTCGCCCATTCCCTTTGTTTGGGAACCCTGACCTGGAAACATATAGACGCTCATGACAATCCTCCAAATAAAATTTCTTACAGACTGTTAAAAAACTACTATAAAAACAAGACGTGATGCGGGACCGGACGGTGCTCGGAACTTCGCCATATTACCTTGTATTATTCTTTCTGTGATGGTTAGCTGCTACCATATGTTGTATTTTCTCGAAGCGTTTTCTGATATAGAAATTGTCTCAACGTTGTCGAGCCAATTGGTAGAGAACCATTTTCTTGAATCATCTATCACCGTTCAAAATCTCTAAAAAAAATCGCTTGTAATTCTTCATATTTGGTTTATAATTAACTTAAATAGGTTAATTAAGGTTGGTTTACTACCCTTATTGGATAGAGCAGAAAATGGCACAAGTCTTAAACGTTAAAGAACTGAGGAATCTCGCAATGTTTGTCACCGCTTTCGATACACTAAAATTGGTTAAACGCCTCATAGGCATTGGCGTTCCACCTACTCAAGCAGAAGCTGGAGCTGAACTATTAGCGGAAATCTTCAATAGCAACTTGGGAGAACTCGCAACTAAAGAAGATTTACAGCGTGAGATTAATGGGCTGCGTAAAGACGGAGACTTTAAGCATGACCTGCTACATAAAGACATGGAATCCTTGCGTAAAGATATGGATGTCAAGCATGAAACACTACCCAAAGACATGGATACCCCGTATGAAACACTACGCAAAGACATGCATTTAATGGCAGAACGCTTTCACTCTGAATTGGAAAAACTCGGACGTAAATTAACCATCAGCCACGGTCTTATAATTGCCGCTATAATCAGCGCAGCCTCAGCACTCAATAAGTTTTTTTAGCCTTTTTCATTGGCCTAGTGCCCACTGCACATGTTCGCGCACCAGATTGCGTAACCCAGACCCGCAGAAAACGCACCGCCGCCGGTTTAATTCTAGTCAAAGCTGCGTAGAGTGAAGCCTAATGTAGGGTCCTTGGTGGCGCGATATAGTCTTGCGGCCGCACGATATTTTCTTCCAGTTCATCGTCGAGGTATTGCGCGAAGACTTCTGTGCCTAGCTTTTGTTCAATCTGTAAGAATTTTTGCCTCAATTGCTCGATATAAGGCTGCTGACCGGCTTGGATCGCGCGGGCCCACAGTTTGCAGTAGTAGGGCATCGATGCCGCGTAGTTTTCCTGCTGGTAGTCGATATCTGCCTGCAGCCCATCCAGCATATCGCCGAAGCGTTTAGATTCGTCCATCGCTTTTAACTGGTCCAAGGTCACTTGCGCATAGTCAGAAGAGCCGCGGGCAACGCGTGCGCAAGCGACATCGAACACTTGCTGAGCGTGAAAGCCAGGGGGCGCACCGGCGTAAGAAATTTCATGCAGGATTTTGTCCTCGCAGATTAAAGCTTGTTCGGCTTCTCCCAGTTCGAGATAGCAGCGCGCGAGCGCTTTAAGTGCTTGGATCGCCTTCGGCCAGGCTTCATACTGAGTATAAACCTGCACCGCTCTTTCATTCACGGCAAGCGCCGCGGTCCATTCTTGCCGACTTTGATAGAACACATCGAGGAAGGTGGCCGCTTGCTGAAAATACAAAATCTGCTGTTTTTCGATGGTCGCCGGCAAGGCATCGAGCCAGGCTTGCCAGCATGCGGCACCGTTGACTAGGCCGGCCTGGTGTGCCGCATGGTTCGCGGCCATGGCGTCGAGAGCCAGCGCCAGCCAAGCTAACGGCGCTTCCGGCTGGCTCTTGTCATCAACCTGAACCGCCGGGGAGCGTGCCAACAGGTCGAGTGACCACGCAGCACTTTCTGCGCCCAACTGAGCCTGCCGCAGCACTTGATCAAAGGCATGTTTGGCACTCAGAAAGCCACGGTAGTCTTGGGCAAACCAGAGTTTTTCTAAATGCGTACCCCAGTGTCGCCGATGCATCAAAAGATAGTGAGCCAAGGTGGGATTTTGTTGCCCGTTTAGGTGGCGGCTTAAGATGCGGATTCCTTCGCACAGCACTTGACTGAAATACAGTTCGCTTTCGATGGCGGTGACCGCACGCTCAGTTTGTTCGTGCCGTTTGCGCTCTAGAAAAGGCCGGCAGCGGCTATCAATGATCCGACCGTGGGGCAGGCTAACCAGAAAACCGCAGCGCTGCCACAGCGTCAGTCCGTCAGAGAAGACCGCCGCTTCATTGCCGGTGAGTGCCATGAGTTTTTTGGCTGGCGCGAATGGTTCCTTCTGATCGAAGGCAACCATCAGCAACTCCAGCAGCAGGCCATCGACTTCAGTGCTCAGCAGTAGCAGGTCTTGCCATTGGTGCGGCATCTCTGACCATTGCCAGGCATAAAATGAATCAACCACAGAGCGATCGTGCGCGATGCGGGCGTTGAGTTCTGTGGTGAGCGCGGTGACCGTGAGGTGAGTGAGCAGCGGCAGCGCATGCTGGAGCAGAAACGGATTGCCTTGGGTGGCCGTCAACAAGGCAGGCCAATCGTGGTCAAGATCTTTGCCTACGAGAGAGTGCGCGCGCAATTGAGCTGCCGCCAGCAGGCGCTGTTCAGCAGCGAGCAGGGGCGCGAGCGGGATCTCGGTGAATGGCGAGGGCGACCTATCTTGCCCGCATGGCGCGGTGGTAAGGACTATATGTCCATGAGCCAACAATTCATGCACGAAGCCGCTGAGCGTTCGCTGTGTCACTAAGACTTGATCTTCGCTGTCTGCAGCAATTTGATCTTCGCGGTGGTCTGCAGAAGCGGCCGAAACCGGCGTTGAGTGGCTGTGATGCACGCTTTTTTTAGCGGCAGGGTCATGTTCGTACTCTTTATTTAAGAGATCTGGCGTAAGCCCATCTAGGACAAAACAGCAGCGCAGCTTGTTAAGCGCAGCCTTGGTTTCAGCCTGCTGACCGGGGGCCAGCTCAAGGATCGGCGCGATCATTTCCAGCATCATATCGACGGCGTAAAAATCATCACTGAAATCAAAATAAAAGGCAAAATCGATGTGCTCGCGCTGCGCCAAATAAAGCGCAAGACGATGAGCGAGATGCGTCTTACCGCTGCCGGCCGGGCCGGTGAGCATCAGTGCTTGCGGTGAAGTTTCAAGTGCGGCCAGCAGGGCGAGCGCTTGCCCGTCGTTGGCATGGTTGAGCAAAGGAGACAGTAGGCTGGCCTTGAAACCCAGTAAGCGCTTGCGTGCATGTGCAAAGGTTTGTGACTCCGACAGACTCACACGTGCCTGCGGGGTGTCAAAAAATGTAATGGTTTGACCACCATAATGAACCAGCAATGGCCAACTCTGAAAAGGTAATCCTTGTGATGTAAAGCGCGTGATTTCGGTTTGTGCTTGCAAGCGCTGACGTGCTTGGGTGACAGCCTGGCCCAAGGTTAAGCCGGCTGTTAGACTGTGATAGATCGCTTGGAAACACTGGCCACTGGTCCACGGATCCGTGATCTGCGCCAGTCCAATCAGATTGCCCAGACCTGCGTGATGAGCAGCATGGGCCGCAGCGCTTAAGCCAGCAGCGGCATCTAGCCGTTGGCCACCCTTGAAATACCCACGGGCATCGAGGCACAGCACCGCGATTTTGTTCTGCACCAGCACTTTTGCAAAATCGACAAATGCAATGGCCGCGAACCTAGTGCCGGCATCCTCCAGCAGAAGGCTGAGCTGCTCAGAGCACGCCGCGCCAGGATTTTGTCCAAGGCTGGTTGCCGTATCTTCTACTACGAGCGGGCCATCGTACTGCACAATATGCACCGGACGCTGAGGGTCGCTGAGCCGTTTTTGCAACTGCGCCCAAGTTCCTGCGACAAAAATTTCATAGCGGATGGCGCCTTCTGAGCAGAACGAATCCGTGGCCGCATCGAGCGCCGCGCTCGATGCAAAAGGTAGATGTTCTGAGTCCGCTCTAGAGACGATATGCAAGATGCACAACGGCGCATGATAGGGTTTTTCTGCGGCGGCTTGTGTTGCAGCTGAATTTCCCATTTGTTGATTAAGCTCAGCAATCGCATCTGGCGCTGGAGGTGTGACTTTTAGATCGTATTCCAACTCAGTATCCGATTCCGAGAATCTGCCACCGGTGAAGCGCTTTTCAAAGCTCTTCGCTATCGTCGACAACACCTGGCTGCTAGCTGGCAATACCAGCCATTCCCACGGCTGCGCCAAAAAGCTAGCGCGCGTTGATTCAATGCGGACAGTGAGTTGCTGCAGCCCTTGTTTTTGGATCGCCGCGATGGCCTGCGCAGATTGCGGCTGCTCGCCTAGAAGCTGATTGCCGATGGCTTGTCCAAGCTCGATCAGTTTGGCAGCGATGCCATGATCATCGGGTTGAGCGGTGGCAGCATGCGGATATTCAGTGAAATACCAGTCCAAGGTTTGCCGTAAATCGGTAGGAATCGAGGCTAAGTCAAAATCCGTCACAAAACGCGTGATGCCAGTACGGGTTTCGATAGAGATTTCAACCGGCTCTGCTCGGTGCTCGGGAGCCCCTGCAACAGATTCTGAGTAAACGCACTGCACGCTTTCTGCCGCAGCGGAGTGCTCTGACTTATCGACGATTCTCAATAGCATATTGGATAAAATTGGTGGTATGTGCGATCACACACATCGGTTCAAATTCTTGCTGGATGAGCCACTGTATCACTGGACATCCGCTTTTGAGTTCAAGTCACCTATGCGCCCTAATCATTAATTTTGGACGACAAGCTTAACCACAATGATCAGTGTGGTGATAAAAATCAATCCGCCTACGAGAGCCGCAATCAATACATGGAGAGGGTTGAGGCGTTCAACGTCTTGCTTATGATCGCGACTTTTTCGAATCCCTATAAAAGCCCAGAATATGGCTTTCATGGTTGCGCCCAACAGTGCTTTGCGACTGAGCATTTTTTCCCCTTGCGTGTTCATTTTTTGTTCCTTATCGGATATAGAGTCAGGACTTCGCTGCACACTGTAGCAAATTTCAATCGCTGTTGACAATCTAACAGAGAACGGCCCACCTGATTAGGACCTTCGACAGGCTTTCCTTAAAGACCGTAAATAGTCGAGCCATTCAGCAATTCTTAAAATGAGTGAGTAGTCAGAAAATTTTCCCAAGAGGACGACTATAAAGCATAGCTTTCATCATGTGCTGACGGATTCGCTCTCACCCACTCCCCACCAACATGCTTGACGAACCACGCCAGTATCGATAATATTTTAATCCTGATTTGGCAATTCATCTAAGGTCTCACTACGTGAATTAGTGAGTTGAGCGTATTTGTGGCCCATCAATATAGGTTGAAGAGCTATTCAGGTTGTAGGCTACATGGCGTTGCGACTCACTTAAAAAAGGGCGTGTTTGCGCTATGCGGTTCAAACAGGTGAGTGGCAGGTTAAGTTAAGCACGGGCATTCCGCGCTTAACCACATGTCCAGATTCATTTCGAAAGGAAGCGATTACAAAAAAAATTATATTCAATCGGCTGATTCTTTACACGAGTAAGACACTCTAAATCTAGGTAAAACGCATTCATTTTTCCTAGAGAGAACATCCTCCTCGCACACTATTTTTACATTCTCTTGCCGTTGATCAAGACACACGATTGGCGGCAAGCGCAATAAGGTTAACCCCATGTTAAACGTTTCAACGCATTATTCGAATACACCGCTACTTCCTTTGGCCTCAGATAGGCTTGCGCCGGATTTAGCCCAAGCGCGCGCGCTTAAAGAGGCGCAGCCGGAGCAGGCCAATCCCTTGTATGAGAAGGTGGCAGTGGCCCTGCTCGAGTTGACCAAGCAGCAAGGCTTGACGCCGTCAGACCCAGACGTGCGAGTGACCGAGCGCGATCGATCTGAGACGCCGGAGCAAACAGCCTTGCGGCAGTGCATGGCTGCTGTCTATTTCGAGCATGCGGAAGTATTCGAACAGCTCAAACAGGTTGAGCAAGCACAAGCGTGCTACCAACAAGCACAAGGCTGGGGCCATGTTAACGCGGAGGCGCAGTTGACCCGCTTGCTGGCGGCCTCAGGTCCCCGATTTTCCCTCGGTAAGCTACCGATTCGTCCAAACCATTACGTTGCTCGAGCAGAATCAGCCCAATTATTCGAACTGCTCAAGGATCAGCCCAAAGCCCTAATTGAAGTCATTGGCCTGCCTGGGGTGGGTAAAACCACGCTGCTTCAGCGCTTGATTCATCCGCGCCCTGATGCGTTCTTCGCGTCTTACGATTTGCTGGCCTGGATTGACTGCAGCAGTGTGAATCGTGCTCATGCAGATATCCAAGCCATTGGTTACGCGCTCGGTTATGGCAATCTAAGGCCGCAAACAGCACTGCGGCAAGTGGCCAGCTATGTGCAGCAACATCCTCGTTCATTATTGATCTTGGACGGGCTGGCGCCTAACAATGTCGATCTTGTCTTGACTTGGCTAAAGCCGTCTTTTTGGTCTGGCCAATTGATCTACACGACCGCTCAGCCATTGACTGATAAGCTCAAACAACGCTTAAAGCGAGACGTCGATTCTCTTCCTCTTAGTCTTTTTACTCCGGATCAAGCGCAGGATTTAGTGCAGCAGTGCCTGCCGCAAGAGCCGCTCGACGCCTGTGATTTTGCTCAGGTGATTCGCATGACAGAGGGGTTTCCAGCGGTCATTCAGGCATTGTGCCGACATTATCAAGCGACGCTGGCGGATTTTAGGAACTTTGCCGACTTTTTGGCGCAACCTGAGCAACACCAAGAGGTGCGAGCTATCTTATTGAGTGAGATCGCGCAGGCGAGTCTAGGGCCACTAGAAGCGGAAACGGAGACGAACCCGATCACAGCGCGGGCACTGGCTATCCTTAAACAGGCGGCCTGGCTGGGAGAACCCCGCATCCCCTTTGCCTTTTTTGGCAATCAACAGGTTGATCAAGAGGCCATTCAGATGTTGTCCCAGAAGCGGCTCGAGATTCTGGACCTTGATCAGGCGACTAACAGTCTCAAGCTTAACCCGGCCTTCCTAAGCGTCGTGCAAAATCGGTATCTGTCAGAACAACGTTCGCTGCTTGAAAAAAACATCCAGCGACTGTCTGAGGTTTTCAATTATTTGACAGATAACGAAAGCTCAGAGGGTCGCCATAACAAGCCAGAAGACTTAAAACCCTATACGGATCTGGTCCATACGCTGGTTTTTGAGACCTGTGCTACGGTTTCCTTTGCGCAGAATTTGCCCTTACTGCACCAAGTGCTGACGTTGGGTAGCAGCCTAGCCAGACTCTATTACCTGCATCACGGTGAGTTACAGCTAGCCCATGATTGTCTGCAAGGGGCCCAGCGCCTCTTTAAGCAAGGGCTGTCCAAAGAACAAATCATGCACTTTGAACAGCGGCCAGAGGACTTTGCCTTGTCCATCACTCGGCAAGAGGCCAATCAGGAAGAGGCCCAATTACTCAAACTGTATGCGGAAGAATACCTGTATCAAGAGGGGACCCTCGCTTCTCAACTGGTTCCACGCGGCCAGGTTGCTGTGGAAGTGATTCAGAATTTTGAAAAGAGTTACGCCATTCAAGTCAATTTGGGTACAGTGGGCAATCCAGAGGCGGTTGCCTATACGCTGCGCAATCTCACCCGGGCGTTGCGCAAGCAAGGACGTTTAGTCGATGCACTCGAAAGGTTTGATGAACTAGCGAGATGGTTCGATCGCTATCCGGCGGTATTCAACGAACGTGTGCGCACAGAGATTTTGATTGATCAGGGGATTATCCAGAAGGAATTGGAAGATGCTCGGCCAGCAGCTGAGCGGAATTATCAACCTGCGATCGATGCGCTGTACGAGACGCACCGTATTTTCCTGAGACACGAGACAGCAAACCAGCACCAAGCATTGGGGATGCTGTCTATTTACCTCGGCGAGGCTTATTTGGCGGGGGGGAATTTTGAGGCCGGGATGACGCATACCTGCCAGATCCTCCTTTACGATGGCAAGCGTCGAGAAAGACAGGGCCGTGCTTACTTCAATCTAGCGCGGGCGTTTTACGAAGCGGAGTATTGGGCTCTGGCTAAGCTCTTTGTTGACCAGGCTTTGCCCATCCAAATCGGGGCCTTTCAGTCGGTGACAAAAGTCTTAGGTCTCAAAATAGAACAAAAACTGCGGCAACATCAGCAGACGGTCACGCAGAACCCAAGCAATGCCCAAAGCGCCAACTGGGAGACCCAAGCGAGCCTGACAGCATATTGTGAAGCACAGTTGGTCGCCTGCAGTGCACCGCCAAAACTGATTTCCCGCGCTCAGATTGAGGTCGTCGAGGCCACGGCCTATGCCTGGTTGTGGCAGCAGTATGCAAAAGCACTCGAGACAGAGCAAGCCGCCCTAGAAGCACAGCAAGCGGAACTCACACAGAAAATTGCGGCGCTCGAAGCTCAGGAAAAAACCCAGGAGGAAAAACGTACGCTGCAGCTTCAGCAAGAAGCACTGTGGTACCACACTTTGGCGCAGCGGATTAATTTGGACGCGCCAGAGAACAAGCATGCCCGCCTTTTTGCCGAACAATTCCAAGAAGAGCAGCTGTATCAAATTATTCAACTGCTGCGACGCGCAAATGGCGAAGCGCTGCTGAAAAATAAAACCGCGTTGGCAGAAAGGTTGAACGAGGCGGTATCACGTGCCTTACCCAAAATTGAATTCAGTGCCACGATCGGAACCTCCGACACAGTCGATCTGCCGGCCATCGTGCAGGCGGTGACGAAACTGCTCAGTGAACCTCGCAGTGATCAAAAGGCAGGTGTCCTGCGGGTTGCAGATTCTGAGCAGAAGTCAAAAAGTCTGCACGTGTCTGCTGGCATCCAGCAGCAGATAGAAGAAATGGCCTACTATGCGGCCCGTTGCTGGCAACCTGTATTCTCAGGACAAGCGTGGCGCACCCAAGATATTCAAACGCTGGCCGAGTATGGTGCGCGCCGCGTGATGGATTATCTGAAAACAGGGGGCGTCGATATGCTATCTTCTCAGGAAAGGGTGATCCTGGCTCTAATGATGGGTGAGGCGAATGCACGCCTGAGCCAACCGAAAGCGGGCGAGTCGGGGCGGTCGTTACAGGGCGGCTGGAGCGTCCAAGGATTTTTCTCCAAACCAGGCGTCAAGGTGGAGACGGAAGCAGAGGGCGCCGGGCTGTATCTCCCATCCCAGCAGGTGCGTCCTAGTGTTTACGGCTATCGATTCGGCTCGCCGCTGGAGGCGCGTACGCGCCCGTATCAGGGGGTATTTAAGAGTGAAGCCGAAGCGCAACAAGTCGTAGAAGGAGCGCAACATCAGCAAAATAGTTGTTTAGTCATGTAGCCCTGGAGGAGGGTGTAGTCATCATGATCAGATCGTGATGACTGCATCATGCCAGACTAGCTAGCTGTTATTTCAGACTCGCTAGCTATCATTTTTCGAAGTACAACAAGCCGTCGTATCCCCCGGCGATGTCGATCACAGCAACGAATGAGTGGCAGCACCGGAAAAGTACCGATATACTCCTGTGCGTGACGGATTGTTGTCCAAAAGGTCCGCGCATTATTCTATAGCCATTATGCTTCTGGCTCACTTGGCTCTAAAGAAAACTGCCAAGATGAAGCATCGGTGCGGGCTCGCCCAAATAAGCCCTGCTTTACAAAATTTAGTCGCAAAAAATAAAAGGAAA
>JASSUG010000012.1:0-28036 GCA_031963465.1 Mycoavidus cysteinexigens
GGCTTGGGCGTTTTAATGATTGCGCTAGGGGTCTGGGGATTTTATTTGCGCTGCCGCAACCGCCTGTATCACTCTCGTGCATTTTTGCGCTTTGCCTTATGGATGGGGCCGACAGGGATTATCGCCATTCTCGCCGGCTGGTACACCACTGAAATTGGCCGCCAACCTTGGACGGTCTATGGTGTGATGCGCACCGCCGACGCGGTCTCTACGCATAGCGCATTGCAACTAGGCATTTCTTTAGTGCTCTTTGTGTTGGTCTATCTAGTCGTCTTTGGGGCTGGCATCGCCTATATGATGCGCTTAGCTAAAATAGGACCAATCCTCAACGAAGGCAAAGAGGAAAATCTTGGCGGGCCGGGCCAGTTACACCAACCGATGCGGCCGCTTTCGGCTGCACCCGCGGTTTTAGAAGATGAGGCACACAATGCTGATCCAAAAAACTAATCCAGAAACCTCTTTTTAATCTATTTGAGTATCATGGGTATCGATCTTCCACTCCTTTGGGCCATTATTATTTTATTTGGCGTCATGATGTACGTCATCATGGATGGCTTTGATTTGGGCATCGGCATTCTCTATCCTTTTTTTAAAAGCAAGGAAGACCGCGATGTCATGATGAATACCGTAGCGCCCGTTTGGGATGGCAACGAAACCTGGCTGGTGCTCGGCGGAGCAGGCTTGCTGGCGGCTTTTCCGATTGCTTATGCAGCCATTCTGAGCGCTTTTTATCTGCCACTTATTTTTATGCTGATTGGCTTAATCTTTCGCGGCGTCGCGTTTGAGTTTCGTTTCAAAGCAGCAGAACCCGAACAACATTTCTGGGATAAAGCTTTTATCGGTGGCTCAATTGCCGCCACCTTCTTCCAAGGCGTCACCTTAGGTGGATTTATTCATGGCATTGAGTCAGTCGATGTCTATACCGGCGCTTACACCGGCGACGATATACTGCACTGGCTGACGCCATTTTCGGTTTTTACGGGTTTGGGATTAGTGGCCGCTTACGCGTTACTAGGCAGCACTTGGCTCATCATGAAAACCGATGGCGAGCTACAGCAACGTATGCGCGCTCTTACCCGCCCGCTGGCCTGGATTTTGCTCGCGGTTATCGCGGTCCTGAGTGTCTGGACTCCGCTGACCCATGACGCAATTGCACACCGCTGGTTTAGTTTGCCCAATTTATTTTATTTCTTACCGGTTCCACTATTAGTCGCGCTGACTATATATCATCTGCTGCGTACCGTTAAAGATGCGCATGCTGCGCCATTCTTACTCACCTTGGTGCTGATCTTTTTGGGTTATAGTGGACTTGGCATTAGTCTGTGGCCAAACATTATTCCACCCAATATCACTATTTGGCAGGCCTCTTCTTCTAGCCAAAGCCAAGGCTTTGCACTGATTGGCACGCTACTCATTCTACCCGTCATACTGCTTTATACCGCATGGAGCTATTACGTCTTTCGCGGTAAAACACGTCACGGCGATGGTTATCATTAATGCGTAATGCCTCTGAGCCTAGCAAATTACCGCCACCACACCCGATCAGCAAGCCAAGCTTAGGAGGATGGTGCAAAAAACTCGGTTGGTTTATTTTACTATGGACAGTCAGTGTCTTGGCCCTAGGCGCGGTCGCTTATCTATTTCGCATCCTTATGCGCGCGGCGGGTTTAAGCACGACTTAAAGCCAAAGCCACTTCGCTGTGCGACGCGGAACGCGAAGCCGGTAGCGGCGGATTGCTAATCCCGTGATAAGTAAAAACCAATGAGAACTTTACCGCATCGGTCTTATTTGGCCCCGCCGAGTGCAACGTATTGCAATGAAAAAACACCACATCCCCGGCCTCTAGCTCTGTAGAACAAGCGGTATCGATCAAGTCAATATTTTCTGGCGACTCGGCACGAAAAAATTTCGCCTGATCAAAACGCTCAGCGGATAACTTCAAGCGCTGAGATTTAGGCACTAGCCAAAGCGCTCCATTCTCGACTTTTTCAGGGCCGAGCGCGAGCCACACAGAGACCAGGTCATCGCGCTTAAATGACCAATAACGGGCATCTCGATGCCAGCCAGTTAAGCTGCCATACGCTGGATGCTTGGTCATGACACAGTTATGATGCACACGTGACAAAACTGCCCGCTCACCAAAATACATTTCCATCCAAGCCGCGATCTCTGGCGACCCGGCCCATTGCCGAAATAATGCATCACGGCCATACGCATCCAGCAACCGACGCACGGTTTCCCCGCCTGCCGCTTGCCGCGATACTGGGGCACCGGGATAACTCAAATCCGCCTCATATTCAAGCGGCGCAGCATTGGCGGCGAGTTGCGCCTCAGCCGCCCCTCTAATCGCCGCGCAACGCTTGGCATCGACCAAGCCACGCGCCACCACAAACCCTTCTTCGCGCAGCACTGCAATCTGTCGCTCTAATTTCAAATTATCGACCATCGTCTATTCGCCCACACCAAAATTTAGATTATGACTGTCTTTGGACACATTTGACCAAGCTATCAACTATACTGAAAAAGTAACATCAAATAAACGGAGGCAATGATGGAAGGTTTCACGCTCAATGATCTCATTTTGCTGCTCCCACTCGCTTTAGCGGGCGCAATTATGCTTGGCTCAATTCCCGTTGCCTCCACATTGAAATTAACCTGCTTGCGTATCGCGGGCGCCCTACTTGGGGCGTTGTTTGGCCTGATCTTTATTGAGGGATTGCCTGCTTTAGTATAGCCCGGGATAATGTCGGGCATGACTTCATCTGAAACATTGAATGCACCGTCTTATTTAATTGGGATTGATGGCGGCGGCAGCAGTACGCGGGTGCTGTTAGCCGATGTACATAGTACGATCCTAGCCCAAGCGACTGGTGGACCTTCGGCACTTGGGCTAGGGGTTCATGCTGCTTGGCAGGAGGTGACGGCACTGTGCACCGCCGCCTTTAACCAAATCGGCCAACCCCTCAACTGGACTCAATGCGCAGTAGGCTGTGGTCTCGCCGGAGTTGACAATTCGGGGTGGCGCACCCAATTCATCGCACAAGCGCCTGTATGCCAAGCGCTGACGGTTGAAACAGACGGTTATACAACCCTGCTTGGCGCCCATAGCGGCCAGCCTGGCGTGATTATCGCCCTCGGCACGGGCAGTGTAGGCGTGGCTCTCAATGCGCAGGGCCAGCGCAAAATAATCGGCGGTTATGGCTTTCCTTCCGGCGATGAAGCCAGTGGCGCAGCATTAGGTTTACGGCTTGCGCAACACGCTCAACAGGCATTGGACGCCCGTACTGCCCGCGATGCATTTGCGACCGCGATCCTGAGCGCGATTGGCGCAGATGACCGGGAGAGTATGCTCACCTGGTTAGGCAACGCCAAGCAAACACAATACGCAGCGCTGGCGCCGTTGGTTTTTGCTCACGCTAACCACCCATTTGCACAAACGCTGCTGATCAGTGCTGGCAATGAAATCGTCAAGATGATAGAGGCGCTTGACCCAACCGGCGCTTTACCCGTTGCGCTATGCGGCGGACTGGCAGCCGCCTTGGCCCCCTATGTACCCATCACCCACAACGCGCGCTTACGGCCCGCGCAAGGCAATTCCGCACAAGGCGCATTACGGCTCGCATTATGTACGATTAGTGCTGATTTTCACTTTTTTAAATAATCTTTTTGTGAGATCATTTATACTCTATTTTTATTTTAATATAAGGGAAAGCAAGAGATGCCCACTTATCAGGCTCTACAACTTCAAATTGAGCAATTGCAAACACAAGCGCAAGAAGCCCGGAAAAGGGAATTGACTGCTGTTATCGCTGAAATCAAGCAGAAAATAATCGATTACGATTTAAACCTTTCAGATCTAGGACTCACAAGTTCTAAGCGAACCCAAGCCGGTACCAAAGCGCCACTACCTCCTAAATATAAAAATCCACGCACAGGCCAGACCTGGAGCGGCCGTGGTAAGCCACCCAATTGGATTGCCGGTAAAAATAAAGAGAAATTCCTGCTTTAATTTTTCTAAATCCACTATAAAAGGTATCCATTATGCGCGTGCAATTGCACGCGTAATGGATACATGCTCGCCTCGCAAATGACATTGATTTGACGATAAAGCCTCTGGATTAACGGCACTCTTCCGCAATCAATTCGGCCCGACTTGTATTAACACACAAGGCCGTCCGCTTTATCTTCGGTAAGTCTGCTTTATCTCCCAGTAAATCGGCACAGATCACTCTCCTACGAGTTTTATAGAACCCTTTCGAAACCTTATTTAGGCTAAGCGTTACACTTGCGCTAATCGCCGTAGTGCCGCTTGCAGTTCTGTCGGCGCATAGGCAGCGAGGACTTCTTTCACAGCGATTTCGAGCGTCGGCAGATGGGCGCGCAAGATCTCTTGTTTAACCACCAGTAGCTGGCTAGGATGGGTTGAAAATTCAGTTAAACCCATACCCAGCAATAAACGGGTAAATGCAGGGTCCCCCGCCATTTCACCACACACTGACACCGCAACACCTGCTTGCTTTGCTTGCCGCAAAGTATAAGCAATTAAATGCAAGACCGCCGGATGCAACGGATCATACAAATGGGCGACCGTGCTGTCAGAGCGATCAATCGCCAGCGTATATTGAATCAGATCGTTCGTGCCAATTGACAAAAAATCAAAATGCTTTAAAAAAAGCTGGACCGCAAGTGCCGCCGCCGGAATTTCGATCATGGCGCCAAGTTTAAGTTCTGAGCTATAAACCAGCCCGGCCTCATCGCATTGACCTTTGGCTTTTGCAAGTAAATCGAGCGTTTGAGCGATCTCTTGCGCATGCGCCAACATCGGGATGAGTAATTTCACCGGCCCAAAAGCCGAGGCCCGCAAAATAGCGCGTAACTGGGTCAGAAACATCTGTGGCTCGGATAAACTCCAACGAATCGCCCGTAGACCGAGCGCCGGATTAACCGTATCCTCAACTTCGCGCATATCAAGTGATTTATCCGCGCCCACATCAATCGTACGAATGGTGACAGGCAAGCCTTTCATCGCCTCAATCACCCGCCGATAGGCATCAAATTGCTCTTCTTCATCGGGTAGCGCATGCTGATTATGCATGTACAAAAACTCAGTCCGAAAAAGGCCAATGCCCACTACCCCCGCAGCCAGTGCAGCGCCCGCATCCTCAGGGAGTTCAATATTTGCATAAAGTCCGATCGGCGTGCCATCTAGGGTTTGCGTCGGCGAGAATTTAAGTCTTTGTAGTTTGCGTTGCTCCAGCGTTTTTTCGCTTTGCCGATAGATATATTCTTCCAGCACAATCGGCGGCGGATCAACAATCACCACGCCTCGCTCGCCATCTACAATGATCAGATCATCTTGGCGAATCAAAGAACTGGCCTGTTGCACGCCAATTGCGGCCGGAATGCCTAAGCTGCGGGCCATAATTGCCGTATGCGAAGTCCGCCCACCCAAATCTGTCACAAAGCCATGAAAAACTTGGGCTTTAAATTGCAGCATGTCGGCCGGCGCGATATCGTGCGCCACAATAATCATTTCACCATGGTCAGCCGTGCTGGCTGCTTTATCGGCAATCGCCGCCACAGCAAAGGATGAGCCCGCCAAGGCTTTTAATACACGCTCGACAACTTGTTCAATATCCGCCTTACGCTCACGTAGATATTCATCTTCAATCTCATCGAAATGGCGGCCCAAACGCTCAAGCTGCTCCATCAATGCCCATTCGGCGTTGTAGTGGCGGGTACGAATCAAATCAACGGTGGCTTCGGCCAGCATTGCATCACGCAAAATCAAAGTGTGCAGATTGACGAATGCACTCATTTCGCTCGGCGCATCGAGTGGCAATTCTGCACATAAAATCTCGAGCTCACGCTGGGCCGCATCTTGCGCCGCGCAAAAGCGCGCGACTTCAGCTTCGAGCTGGTCCGGATCAATAAAATAATGATCCACTTCAAGCGCGGTGGCCGCTATCAGATAAGCCCGTCCGATCGCGATACCGCTGGAGATGGGAATTCCATGCAGCATAAAAGACACGCGAATCTCCTAAGGTAACCTTTTTGTTTTGATTTGCGAACGATTTAACAACTGACTACCCCCCTTCGTCAAACTTGTCTGCGACCAATGCTAGCAGCGCTGCCATGGCCTCGGCTTCATCCACCCCGTCTGCTTCAATTAATACGGAACTACCGATGCCAGCCGCCAACATCATGACGCCCATAATACTCTTAGCATTAATTCGGCGACCGTTACGCGTGATCCAGATTTGAGATTGGTAACGCGCAGCAAGTTGCGTCAGTTTGGCAGAAGCGCGTGCGTGCAGGCCCAGTTTATTAACAATGATGGTTTCTTGTTGCAGCATGGTACTCGGGTTGGTAAAACTCAGATAAAGATGAAGTGGGCGGTAAAGGACCCGAGGGCATAGTGATCGCTTGAATACCGTTTGTGCCACCCGCTAGCGCTTTCTCAGCCAACTGATCAAGCGGGGTTGTACGATAGCAAACAGCCCGTACCAGCATCGGCAAATTAACCCCGGCCAGCACCCGTACCTGGGGCAGGTGGATCAAATGACTCGCAATATTGGCAGGCGTTGCCCCGAAAAGATCAGTCAGCACCAGCGCGCCATTGTCTTTGATTAAGCAAGACAGTTCATTGTGCGCGACGGCAAGTAGCTCTGCTGGATCGCTATCGGGGACAACATCAATCGCCCCAATGCGCGTCGGCAGCTCACCATAAATATGCGACAGGCAGCATTTTAAAGCGCCCGCGAGCGGAGCATGTGCGATGATTAGAATACCTGCCATATCAGCCTAAAGTAGAAGACCCTATGACTATGCAATACTGTAGTCGAGTACAAAATACCATTTATAACCAGCCTAGCATATACTAATATACGTATGATAATGCACTTTGTTGCGAATACTTAAAGGGCATTCGTGCCCGTTTCGCCAGTGCGAATACGGATTGCTTGTTCGATCGGCGCCACAAAAATTTTGCCATCGCCAATTTTTCCTGTGCGTGCCGTGCGCTCAATGGCATCAATCACCTGCTCAACGAGTTCTTTCGATACGGCAATCTCAATTTTGACTTTCGGCAAAAAATCGATCACATATTCAGCGCCACGATATAATTCCGTATGCCCTTTCTGTCGGCCAAAACCTTTAACTTCGGTCACGGTGATCCCAGAAATACCAATTTCTGATAAGGCTTCACGCACTTCATCGAGTTTAAATGGCTTGATGATTGCGGTAATCCATTTCATTAAAAAACTCCGTCAAAAACCAAAAAATATTTGTCTAGCCTAAATGGCTAATTCGTACCCAATAGACTTAAGTATACGAGGCATTCATGCTACAGTCGTCTTATCTAAGCGTGATGTATCTGCATCACGCCGATACTGAGCAGTGACTAGTATGGCATATCATTCATTTCCATAGCGCAGTCATTGCGTCGTTCATCTTTCCTTTTTTACGCACAGCCTCTGTGCATTGCTCCGAGGTCACACTATGAAACCTAGCGAACTCTTTCAAGACTTGCAGGCGAAAATTTCTGATTTACTTAAAAACTCACCCGTCAAAGATATTGAACACAATCTGAAAGCCATGCTCACGCAAGGCTTTGCTAAACTAGACCTGGTCACTCGTGAAGAGTTTGATACTCAAACACACGTCCTCGCCCGCACCCGAGCAATCCTTGAAGAGCTTGAGTTGCGCGTGACTCAGCTTGAGCGCGAGCTCAATTTGGCTAAAACGGATTAAACGAGTATCTGGAAATAAGGTATGTCGCTTGCCGTGGTTCACAGCCGCGCACTGACGGCGGCAAGCGCGCCTGAAGTCACCGTTGAAGTCCATTTGGCCAATGGCTTGCCCGCATTTTCTATTGTCGGCTTGCCCGAACTTGAAGTGCGTGAAAGCCGAGAGCGGGTGCGCGCAGCACTGCAAAACTCTGGTTTTACATTTCCGGTGCGCCGCATCACGGTCAATCTAGCGCCGGCTGATCTGCCCAAACAATCTGGCCACTTTGATCTACCGATTGCGCTAGGGATTTTGGTCGCTAGCGAGCAATTACCCGCGGCGGCACTACACACACACGAATTTGCTGGCGAATTATCCCTGACCGGCGCTTTGCGGCCGATGCGCGGCGCTTTTGCCATGGCATGCGGACTTGCGGCCCAAGCCGCAAAAGCCAATCCAGCGCCCGCAACGCCGGTTCATCTTTACTTGCCGCTAGGCTGCGCAGCTGAAGCCGCACTCGTGCCTACGATTGCGGCTTTTGGGGCCCCTGACCTGCACACCCTATGCGCTCATCTAGCTGGCTTGCTGAGCCCTCCTCTGCTACCGCTTAAGCCAGTTGAGGCAATATCTTCCGCCATCCTGCCCGATATGGCAGACGTTATCGGCCAAAGTGCCGCCAGACGCGCGCTTGAAGTGGCTGCAGCCGGCGCCCATCATATTTTGATGATCGGTCCGCCTGGCTCCGGAAAATCTATGCTCGCCACCCGTCTTGCCAGTATTTTGCCGCCAATGTCCAATCAAGAGGCGCTGGCCTCTGCGGCCCTATTAAGTGCCAGCGCTTTAGGCTTCACTCCAGCACAATGGCGCTGTCGGCCGTTTCGTGCGCCACACCATTCAGCCACGGCTACCGCTCTAGTCGGTGGCGGCAATCCGCCTCGGCCAGGAGAAATTACGCTGGCGCATCATGGCGTATTATTTTTGGATGAATTACCGGAATTTAACCGGTGCGCATTGGAAATGCTGCGAGAACCCCTAGAAACCAGCTCCATCACCCTCTCACGCGCATCGCATCAGGCTGAATTTCCTGCTGCCTGTCAATTCATCGCAGCCATGAACCCTTGTCCTTGTGGCTGGCTGGGTGACCCAAATGGACGATGTCACTGCTCGCCAGAAAATACTGCCCGCTACTGGCGCAAATTATCCGGGCCGCTGCTGGATCGCATTGACCTACACATTGAAGTGCCCGCGCTGACTCCCGCCGAATTAGCTGAACGGACGACACTATCCTCTGAAGCAAGCGCCACCGTCGTCGCCCGGGTGGTCGCAGCGCGTTCGCGCCAACTCACACGGCAACAGCAACCCAACCGATTTCTAAGCGGCCGTGAAATCGACACCCTATGCAAGCCAGACCCTGCTGGAGAAACCTTATTACGCAGCGCAAGCTCTCGCTTTGGTTGGTCAACCCGGACTTATTATAGTGTCCTCAAAGTCGCACGGACGATTGCCGATCTCGCTGACGTTAAAATGCTCGATGCTTCTCATATAGCCGAGGCCATTCAGTATCGCCGGGTATTTAAATAGGACTGGAAACTGGAAAAATGATTATCGAGTAACCATCATTCATGCTTTACAATTTGCCTTATGAATCTTTTTCAATGCCTTTGTCCTCACCGCCGGCTGATTGCCTACGTTATCGCATCAGTCATTGCCACCGTCCTTGGCTGCGCTGCATGGCTCGCGTTCAATTCGACTCCGCATGTGCCTCATGCGACATTTACTCTCCTTTCTGGCCAGAAAATTTCCACTGCACAGCTTAAGGGCAAAGTCTATCTGGTCAATTTTTGGGCCACGAGCTGTCCTAGCTGTATCCAGGAAATGCCTACGTTAGTGAGCATCTACAATGAATTCAAAGACCAAGAGTTTGAAGTGATCGCGGTTGCCATGAGCTACGACACGCTAAGTTATGTGAAAAACTATAGTCAAACACGCCAATTGCCGTTTAAAGTAGCCATTGATGATGGCAGCGCCGCTAAGCAATTCGGCAATATTCAACTCACCCCCACTACTTTTGTGATTGATCACAATGGGCGCATTTTGAAGCGCTATATTGGTACGCCAAACCCTCAAGAACTACATCAATTACTCAAATCAGCACTTGCCACTGCTCGCGCGAGTACAGCCACATAATTTATTGCAAAGCTTTCGATCATTGTGTGCTGCATCTTATGCAAAATTTGAACATTGCCCAAATATAAGATTACCCCCATTGTGAGCATGGCCGAGTTCAAACGCGAGCCGTTACATTGAATCAGTCAACTTATTTACGCACCTGCTCGACACAGGCCACGCGCTTTTTTACAGAATGCGTCTCAGTACTGTATGCAGCACAATCACGATAACTCTGCGCATAGCGCTTGAAAGTTTCACGCGCGGCATCAGGTGTTTGCTTGATTAGACCCTGAATAAATTCACCACTGCCGATTTCAAAATGTTGATAATCAATAGGCGAATCCCACTCTCCTCCCCACGTTATAAACCCGTGTCGCGCAAAAATCTCGACGACACTCTCAACCATCCCCGTTCGTGTATCTTTGTTTGAGCGCAGATCGTTGCGATTCACATAAGCTTGAGCGCTGGCGGCAGGTAATACCTTGGCATGACCATCATCAGAGAACGAGATATACGGATTTTGCAGTGGGTTAATATCGATGGCAACACCATAAGCATGTTTTGACCAGGAACTCCCCTCGGTCATCCGGCGTCCATTGAAAGCAGAAGTATTGTTATCCATCATCGCGGCTTCATCGTTACCTTGATAATTTTCCATCACAACCGATTTATGAATCGGGAAACGCCGTTCAAATAACTCTGTAAAAATTGCTTCCATCTGATCCGCTACGGCATCAAGCACAACGATATTACCTACGGCGGTAGCACCTTCAAAATTAATATACTGAAAATTAACACGGCATAGGCGCTTACAGCTTACAGGGTTAACAGAGGTTATTACGCCATCAGCTTGCATACTGGCACACTCCCCCGCCGTGAGGGGAGTGACACCAGCCCCCACTTGAGTACTGGACAGAAGCGTCAGCCCAATCAAAATCAACATAAACGGACAAATAGTAAAACGCATCGTTCACTCCAGGCGGGAATATTAGGTAAGATCATCATGGGGTTGCTCTCGCCTCTGGCCATAAATATAACAGCGATTATATTGGGGGCGAGGCAAATTTCTCAGAACACTCTTTACAGGAAATTCAAATGTTGTCTATACGCTCCGTCCAACCCGCTATGTCGATTACAGGCACCCACCCTCTATCGCCAGAAGCCGCCTTGGAAAAGGCACTAGCACAGCCTGAATCCGCTGCTGCGCTGGGCAATACGTTATTGCAAAATACTTTTTTAGATGCAGCAAAAAATGAGCGTTTTCAAACAGCTTATTTTAAAGAATTTGAAAAAACTGGACGATATATGTTTCGAGAAAGACTTCGTCAAAATGACATTTTTCAACATTGTCTATCACAACGTTTTAAACATGATATTGCTAATCAGCAAAAAATAAGCAAGCAGCCGGATACATTTTGGCAACAAATGAAATTTTTCCCTACGGTTAATCAAAACGAGCGCGGGGCTGTCGACACTCAAATTACCCACATCATTTTGCATCATACTGCGACTAACAGTACCGCCGAAACGGTGAAAATTATGGCTGATCGTAATGTGAGTTCTCATTATTTGATTGGCCGTGATGGCGATTTGATATGCTTAGTTCCGGATAACTATCAAGCTTGGCATGCTGGCGTATCAAAGTGGCAAGAAATGAAAAATGTCAATTTTTGCTCAATTGGCATCGAACTGGTTAATAATGGATTTGAACCTTTTCCAAATGAACAGATCGACAAGCTATTGGCATTACTCGAAGATCTCAAAGATCGTCACGCGATCCCGATTGAAAATTTTATTAGCCATGCAGATATCTCACCCGGGCGGAAAGTTGATCCCAATTGGTTTTTCCCATGGGATTTGCTAGGCGACAAGGGGTTTGGATTGTGGCTGAAGCCGGGAGAGCGGCAGAGCGAACTGCCAGAGAATTTTGATCCCGCCGATGCGTTAACGACACTTGGGTATCAAGTAGAGCCGCTTAGGAATGCAATTCAAGCTTTCAATCTACACTACTTGGGGCACAAGGAAAAATTTGAACTTGATGAAGAGGGCAAACTCACCTTGCATAGCCTTGCCGTAAAAGTAAGTGACAGAGTTGAAGGTACCGCTTTGCACCTCAAGGCCTTGGAGATCAATGAGTTTGCTTAATTGACTTGCCCATGAAGCGATTACAGCCCATAATCGCTTCAATAATTGAAGCGATTAAATGATGCAAACATCTGACCTGTGGATTTGGCAGCAATCCGCTTGGCCACAATTTAGCTGGCAGCAAGATAAACTTTCTCCAGCATTAGCCCGTGCGCGGTTAGCGCAAGGCAAAATATTAGGCGCCACGCGTTTGCTCGATACCCATCTGACGCATGAAGCAATAGCCTCTATTCTTGTTGAAGACGGTTTAACCACCAGCGCGATCGAAGGCGAACAACTCAACCTGGATGCAGTCCGTTCATCGGTAGCCCGGCACTTGGGGTTGCCTACGGTTGGGCTCCCCACTCCGGCGCGCGCTGTCGACGGATTGATTGAAGTTTTACTGGACGCAACCCAGCACTATAGTGCTCCGCTTACGATCGAGCGCCTGCTGGGCTGGCAAGCAGCGTTGTTTCCTAATGGTTATTCAGTGCTGCATCCTGTGCGTTCTGGCGTATTGCGAGGGGATGCGCCAATGCAAGTGGTTTCAGGTCGCATCGGCCACGAACGGGTACATTTCATTGCACCACCAAGACTAGGGCTAGAGTTAGAACTGGCGCGCTTTTTAACCTGGTTTAATGCCGAGGCTAAAAGCGATGGCTTGATCCGTGCAGGACTCGCTCATCTGTGGTTTGTCACATTACACCCCTTTGAAGACGGCAATGGCCGGCTTGCTCGCGCCATTACTGACATGGCATTAGCGCAAGATGAAGGTCAATCGATGCGGTTTTTTAGCTTATCTGCGCAAATTCTGCGGGAACGAGAAAATTATTACGTTTACCTTGAGCGCACGCAGAGAGGAAATTTAGATGTTACTGAGTGGCTGGTGTGGTTTTTAACACAAATTGAGGCAGCTGCTACCGCCGCACAACACTCCATCACCAATACTCTGGCTAAAGCTCGATTTTGGTTACACCATCAAGCAAGCAGTCTCAATCAGCGCCAGCATAAAGTGCTCAATCGCTTGTTGGACGCTGGCTCTGGGTTTGAAGGCGGCATCAATACCCGTAAATATATGAGTTTGACTAAAACCAGCCGCGCTACAGCCTATCGTGAGCTAAACGAGTTAGTTGCAAAAGGCTGCCTTACTTCTACGGGTAAGGGAGGGCGCAGCACTAGCTACGAAATTATCTATCCGTGCGACTACAACCCCCACCACTCAAACGACCTATAGCCAGAGACTGGCGTTAAACAGCTTGCGGCACTTCGCCGGTTGCACTACTGCCCTGGGCTTGTAAGCGTAAAATGACTTCTTTGCGATACCGGTTTAATTCTTGCGCGGTTTTAAACGAGCGATCAAAAATCAGCGATAAGTTATGCAAAATTCGATCAACCACTTTATTTTCCCAATCGCCGTCAAAACGTATCTGCTCATCAAGCCAGTGCTCAAGCCACTCAGGATCAGGTAACCGCGATTGCACCGTGTCACGCGGAAAAAGTGCACGATTCACATGCAAATTAGTCGGGTGCAAAGGTTTTTCAGTCCGGCGGGCCGACGCCATCAGCACGCCAATTTTAGCGAATGCAGCGCGCGCCGTATCACCGGATTGCACCAGCGCTTTTTTCATATAGCGTAAATAAGCGCCGCCATGCCTTGCTTCATCGCGCGAAATAGTTTCATAAATGTGCTTGATGACGGGCTCAGTATGCCAGCCGGCTGCACACCGGTACCAGTGATTTAAGCGAATTTCACCACAAAAGTGCAGCATCAGCGTTTCTAACGGCGGCGCTGGGTCAAACGGGAAGCGGACGGCATGCAACTCCTCTTCCGTCGGCAATAGTTCCGGGCGAAAACGCCGCAGATACTCCATCAGCACCAGAGAATGCTTTTGTTCTTCAAAAAACCAGATACTCATGAATGCAGAAAAATCACTGTCATGGTGGTTATCGCGCAAGAACATTTCTGTTGCAGGCAGCGCCGCCCATTCGGTAATGGCATTCATCTTAATCGTGTTAGCCTGCTCTGATGTCAACAAAGAGGCATCAAAACGGTCCCATGGAATGTCTTTTTCCATGTCCCAACGTACAGCTTCGAGCGATTTATACAACTCGGGATAAAGCATCGTGTCCATATAGTTCATTCCTGTGTCGCACCATCTACAATGTGGCGGACTAGACTTCCTCAATTGTCTTATGATAGCACGCTCTATGCCGGCTTGTTCACACCGCCTTATACATACACGGTTTATAATAGGGTTAAACAAGTTCCCCTCAAACCAACACCGTTTTTTAAGCCGATCATATTCGATATTTTGTTGAGGAAATGCTCAATAATGTACATATTTTCCCCTATTTCGGCTAAAGCGCGCTACGATGGAATAGCATAGTTTTTATAAATAGGCTGTCTATTGAATTTGATCCAAACCGCTCCATATGCGTTAAGCATCACCGAAGCGTCGGAACAAGGAGTCATACCATGCAGATGATTTATAACAGCCCAAACTATTGTATCGTCGAGTTTCCAGCACAAGTCGGCAGTTTCTCGCTGAAGGCTGGAGCTTATGAAATCGTTGCGAAAAATCTACAACGTGAACTGTTTATTAATGGTGAAATGGCAGCGCAATTCCGAGAAAATGTGCAAAAATTGATCGAATTACAACCCACTATTGACGAAATAGACGATTTCCTCGGTCAATTCGATAGTCTGATGACGCATCCGGTCATCCTGCATTAAAGCAGCTTATTGTCGTTTTTCGCATGATGATGCGCCACGGGCATTAGCCCCATTAGGGTGTTCCAAGCGCCTCGATGCAACACGCATAAGTGGCGTCGAGCGCACCCGGCTCAGACACCGTCATCCCAAGGTCACGTAAGCGGCCGTCATGTACACCATACACCCAACTATGAATCATCAACGCCTGACCACGCGCCCAGGCATCGCGCACGGTGGTGGTACGGCATACGTTGACTGTTTGTTCAATTGCATTGAGCTCAATTAAACGCCGATGCCGCTCTTCGCCAGCAGGTACCTGTTCTAGCAGTTGCCGATGCTTGTCTTGGACATCTTGAATATGGCGCAACCAGTTATCCGCCAGCCCCACCCGTTGCTCAAAGAGCGCCGCCCCCACCCCAGAACAACCATAATGGCCGACCACCATAATATGCTTAACTTTGAGCAGATCAACCGCAAATTGAATCACCGACAAACAATTTAAATCGGAATGCACAATCACATTCGCAATATTACGGTGGACAAATACTTCACCCGGGGGCAAACCAATAATTTGATTTGCTGGCACGCGCGAATCAGAGCAGCCAATCCATAGATATTCAGGTGTTTGCTGATCTTTTAAGCTTAAGAAATAATTGGGATTCTCAGCCAACATGCGCTGAACCCAGGCACTGTTGTTATCGAACAGATGGCTCAGGGGATTGGGATGATTTTGCGCCGGATGATTGATTGTATCCATCAGAGTAGGGTCATTTTCCAATTTACACGACATGCTAGTTGAGCGAATTAATTAACCGATACAGCATTGAAATTCTGCCGCCCGAACGGACTCACATGGTAGCCAGAAACGTTACCACGCGCCAAGGCAATCACTTTGGGATGGCCAATCGGCAGCCACAGCGCTGCATCGTAGATGATTTTCTGCGCCGCAAGATACAATTGGGTACGCTGCGTTTGATCCGTCGTGGCCTTTGCCTGAGCAATCAACTTATCCAGTTCAGGCTGACAAAAACGCGTGAAATTAGTACCCGAACGTACTGCCGCACAGCTAAATTGGGGGGTCAAGAAATTATCTGGATCTCCATTATCGCCAGCCCAGCCCATAAACAATAGATCATGCTCGCCTTGCTTCGCCTCGCGGATCAACTCGCCCCATTCAACAATTTTGACCTGTGCCTTAATCCCAATTTTTTCAAGATCAGCCTGCAATAGCTCAGCGCCGGTTTGTGGATTTGGGTTCAGTGTGCTGCTCGTTGGCCGAGTCCAAATCACGGTCTCAAAGCCCTTAGGATAGCCCGCCTCAGCAAGAAGTTGTTTAGCTCGGGCAATATTGTTCGGCCACGGTTGAATGTTTTTCGCATAACTCCAAGTACCCGGCGGATAAGGATTGCCGGCAGGCAAAGCCATTCCATTAAATAGTGTATTCAGATAATTGGCGCGATCAAATGCTAAGTTAATTGCTTGGCGCACCTTTTTATTATCGAGCGGTTTATGCTGGGTGTTCAAAGCGACAAAGGCGGTCATAAAACCAGGGGTTTCAATCGTTTTAATCAATTGATTTACCTGCATTGCGCTCACGTCTTGCGGCCGTGGCGACAATGAAATTTGGCACTCGCCAGCCCTCAGCCTTTGCACACGCACAGCTGGATCGGGGGTAATCGCATAAATCAGCTGGTCAACCTGCGGGCGCGCGCCCCAATACTGTGGGTTGCGGTCATAACGAATGAGGGCATCTTTTTGATAGCTACGCAGCATGAATGGCCCTGTACCGACGGGCTCTAAATTGAAATCTGCCGTGCGGTTCGCGGTGAGCAACTGGTTTGCATAGTCGGCCGAATAGATCGAAGCAAAACCCATCGTCAGTACTGACAAAAAGGTGGCATCGGGTTGATTCAACGTAAAGCGTACTGTATTTGCATCAATTTTTTGGATGGCTTTTAGCCGCTCCGGCAATTGCAGCGATTGCGCATGTGGAAAGCCGCTGGGGCCTGCCACCTTATGCCACGGGTTGGCCGGATTCAGCATCCGATCAAAAGTGAACACCACATCGTCCGCATGCAACGTGCGACTCGGTTTGAACGCGCCTCGAGTCTGAAAGTGCACATTAGGACGGAGATAAAAAGTGTAACTGAGGCCATCTGCACTCACCTCCCATTTCTCAGCCAAGGCCGGCACGATTTTGCTGGTCGCCTCGTCGAAAGCCACTAGACCATTAAAAATAAGGTCAGCGCTTGCATTCGTGGTCACCAGCGCATTGTACTGAACCACGTCGAAACCATCGGGACTCGCTTCCGTACAAACAGTTAAAGACTTGGGCCCTGCAGATTTAGCGACAGCGGTTAACGGCGCGCTCAACAATAATAAACTCGCGCAGCAAGCAGCGATCAGTTTTTGCTTCATAAAGCCTTTTTCTTTGATAATTGGCATGCGAGTGTGGCCTTACACTGGCGTCTCATTTGCGGTTTTTTTAACTTTTAACAGCAAACTTACATTTTTTTCGCACGAATCTGCGACACAATAAAGTCTAACACTGGCATGACCCCTTCCAGACTATTCGTCAGCGCCGGAGAAATCTCATATTTTCCCTGCACAGCGAGCGCAGGCACGCCCGTCAGGTTGTAATCCACCATCAATTTATTGTCACGCTGTAGCTCACTTGCCGTACTGAAAGAGTTGTAGATCTCGAGAAATTTTTTCTTATCAACACCATGCTGCGCAATAAACTCGGCTTGCGCTTCGGTGGTTTGCAGATAATTCCGGTCGACATGAATGGCTTTAAAAATTTTAGGCGCCATTTGAGTGGCGACCCCGAGTCCATCAAGCGCATGATACAGCTTTTGATACAGCGCAAGGTTTGCATCAAACGCAATCGGCACACGCTTAAGCACAATATCAGGACCTTGCTGGCTAAGCCACGCTTCAATCAAAGGATCAAAGTCTTGGCAATGCGGACAACCGTACCAGAAAAATTCAATCACTTCGATTTTGCCTGCCGGCACGCTCACTGCCTGCGGGGTTTTCAGTACTTTATAGTGTTTGCCCGCTTGCGGCACTAAAGCCGACGCATAAGCGCTACCCACGACAAAAAAGATCAAGGCGAAGAAAACACCTAGCGATTTTTTCATATTAATCTATAACCACTATCGAGTTAAAAATACAGAAATATATCATTTAGGCAGACGCGCTCATTTATTGCTTGGTGGACGGATAATCGCCGTATCAATGCCCGCATCAGTCAGCCGCAAACGCGCCTGATTCATTTGCTCGAATCGCGTAAACGGACCAAGGCGCACGCGATAATACAAGATGCCTGCACTCTCGTAGCGGGTTACCTTCGACTCAAAGCCTTGTAAGGCAAGTCTAGCCCGTTGCTGTTCAGCATCTGCCCGGGTCTTGTATGCGCCCACTTGCAAATAATAACTGCTGTTCGCCCCGCTAGAGGCTAGCTCAGATTTATTCACAGCTTGGCCGCTGTTTAGCGCGCCGGCAGACGATGGCACTTCGACAATCTGCGGTTCGATCATAGAGCCCGGCCTTGGCGACCCTGAGCCTGGCTCAGACAGCGACCCCGCTGGTTGGCTAGGAGATCTGCCTTGTAAGAGTCGGTTTGGATCAGTGCTGGCTTGGCTATTTAGACTCTCCGCGCTAGGTGCTGGCGCAGTCTTTGTGACAAAAGGCGTGGGCGCTTGCGTCACGTATAACGCAACCACAACCGCAATCGCCAATCCAACTGTGAGGCCGAGCACGATACCCAAAAGTGTCCCCCCATTTTGCTTAGAAGAACGGCGTTGCTTTCTCATGATTCAAACAGTACCCAAGTAATTTCAAAATAAGGCCCATTATTCATGGGGTCTTTCAGCTACATTTTAGCGGGTGCGCTGACACCCAGTATTGCTAAGCCATTCGCCAATACTTGGCGGGTGGCCGCAATCAAGGCTAAACGCGCTATACGCTGAGCGTCGTCATCAACCAAAACCCGCTCAGCATTGTAAAACGCATGAAACTGACCGGCGAGCTCGCGCAAATAAAAAGCCACCGCATGAGGCGCGAGTTCAGTCGCCGCGCGCGTTAGCATTTCTGGATATTCCGCCAAACACTTAAGCAACGCGTTTTCATGCGGACTGACCAGTGGCGTGACATCCGCTTGCGGCAAGCGGGTCAAATCCCCGCCCCACTGCGCCAGCACTGAACAAATACGAGCATGTGCGTATTGCACGTAATACACCGGATTTTCATCGCTTTGCTGCAACGCAAGGTCAATATCAAATACAAACTCCGTATCCGCCTTACGAGAAACCAGAAAGAAGCGTACGGTATCGCGGCCACGCCTAATGACTTCATCATAAGCCGGCGCGGCTGTTGGCAGCTTTTCTGGTGCAGCTTGGCCACCGCCTGACCATTCGATCAAATCACGCACCGTCACGTAACTGCCTGCGCGTTTTGAGAGTTTAACCTCCTGACCGTTGCGCATTACCGTCACCATCTTGTGTAACACATAATCCGGGTAACCTTGCGGTATATTCAGACCCAACTGCTGTAAACCCGCTCGCACTCGCGCAATTGTCCCGTGATGATCAGAACCTTGCACATTAATCACTTTATTAAAGCCGCGCTGCCATTTTGTCACATGATAAGCAATATCTGGCACAAAATATGTATAACTGCCATCGGTTTTACGCATGACTCGGTCTTTATCATCGCCCTCGTCCGTTGTGCGCAACCAGAGCGCACCCTCGTGTTCGTAGGTTTTGCCAGCCGCCACTAAAGCGGCAACCGTTTCCTCAACCCGGCCATCGCGATACAGCGATGACTCAAGATAGTACTGATCGAATTTAACCCCGAACGCCTGCAGATCCAGATCTTGTTCGCGGCGTAGATAAGCCACCGCAAAAAGCCGGATGGCATCGAGGTGATGCGCATCGCCCAGCCCTTTTACCGGCTCAGCATCTTGCCTTACGACCGTAGCCCCAGCCAGATAATCGCGCGCAATTTCAGCAATATATTCGCCGTTGTAGGCCGTTTCTGGCCAATCTGCATGAGCCGGCGTCAACCCGCGGGCACGCGCTTGCACTGACAACGCAAGATTATTAATTTGCACGCCCGCATCATTGTAATAAAACTCACGATGCACCTGCCAGCCTTGCGTGCTCAGCACATTCGCCAGGACATCGCCTAGCGCTGCCTGCCGGCCATGGCCCACATGCAGCGGGCCCGTCGGGTTAGCAGAGACAAACTCAATCAACACGCGCTTGGCCGGCTGCTCAGCCACTGCATAGGTACACCCAAACGATGCGGTTTCATTCAGCACCGCCAGCGCCACTGCTTGCTTCGCCGCAGCCGATAACTTTAAGTTGATAAAACCCGGCCCAGCAATCTCAGCCGACTCAATCAAACCTGACGCACGCGGATGCGCACATACGCTATCTGCGAGTTGCTGAGCAAGCTGGCGTGGATTCATGCGCCATGGCTTGGCGAGCTGTAAGGCAAGATTACTCGCGACATCGCCATGGGCTGCGATCTTAGGGCGCTCGAGCGTAATCAGTAAATCTAACTCACTGGCAAATGAGGGCGCTAAATTTTTGATCGCGTCAGTAAAAATGGCTTCGATAATCTGTTTTTGGGCTGGTAACATGCAAGGCAAAGAAACGTAATGCACAAATTTGCGCGGAAGGGAGGATTTTAGCAGTGATGCAAAGCTTTCAGTTTGTAACCGACAAAATTTAAGGAACTCCTATGCTGATTACTTTTAAATCAATCGCTACCCCTGAGATTACCATGCTCGATAACCTCGCACGATTCTTACTGAGGATTATCGGCAAACCGCTGGATAAACAGGGGGTGATTAGCCATGACGAGCTAGCGCAAGCCATCGCTCGCTTAGAAGCCGCGATTCATGATGAGCAAAAAAAAGCCGCGCTAGCGCATGCCGAACATCATCTTGACCATGATGACGAGCTAGCCGATGAAACACCTGTTGGGCTAGCGCAACGTGCGTTTCCACTGCTGGATATGATGCGGGTCGCGCATCAGCAAGAAGCCGATATTGTGTGGGGCATTTGATTACCGAAAAAATAAACTTGACATAAACCTCTAAGCCACCTTTAATTAATTCACACTAACCGCTCATAATTCTGTCGGCAAATATGTGAATGGCGTAGTGGTTCATGGGCTTTCTGGCGGGGGTGGCATCGTTACCCTTCAGAGCAGTATCGGCAACGAGTTCAGCCATGAAGTCGGGCATAACTATGGGCTTGGACATTATCCCAATGGTTTTGCAGGGTCCATACGTCGAACTCCCGATCAGATAAACTCTGCCTGGGGCTGGGACAGCGATAAAGACTTTTTTATTCCAAGCTTTGAGAAAAGCACCAGCAATCAGCCCACCTGCCAAGACAATCAGTGCGCAGATCATTTTGAGAGACACTCTTTAGGACGGGACGCGATGGCGTCGGGTCAGCCATTTTTCCCAAACAGCAACGCTTTTACGCTGCACACTGCGTATTCACTCAATTATTCTTAGAAAGTAAAGCTGTCTTCGACAGAAACTCCCCAACCGGATTCAGCAAGTGGAATCCCACTACGCAAAAAATGGAAGCTTGGGAAAATAAAATTGTAACCAAAGAAACAAAAGACGCAGCGCCCGCTGATGTCAGCTTAGCCGCAATGAGGGGACCACTTGAACGCTACGATCTGATTAATATTTCATTTAGGGATGGATACTACACTGAGAATATCTATCTCCCTCAAGCAGCATCAGAAAACTCAGGAAAAGCCATTAAGATAAAGTATTTGGCAGCTTACAATTCCTACCTTTTTGTCAACAATGACAAGATCACCGTCTCAAAGGGCAGCGAGCTAATCTACCAATCGACGGGTGACACTTGGGTTAAGGTGGATGCCTACCCTATCCAAGAAGCAAAACGGCCTTATAAGCAAGGCACTGCAGTTACAACATTGGTTGGCTATTATGATCCACTTAACACACTGAAGAGCTATATTTACCCAGCATTGCATGGCTCTTTTGGTATGGTTTATGAGTCCGATGCAGCTAAAGTGGTGAATGAAAATCAATACTATCTACAGGTGGAAACTGCAAGCGGAGATAAATTGCGCTATAAACTGAACGCAAACAGAATAGACTCCAGCTGCATGAATAAATTCCATATCAATGTTGAAGAGGCACTCAATCCGGTGAAAGCGCTTATCATGCATAATAGTTCAACTTTAGCATCTATACAGATTGACAAACCTGCCACTAAACTGAGTTACACCGTCAATGGCGTGCCCTTGTAAAATGAACTGCCCCGCATCCTCAACCCTCAAAACAGCGCAAGCTGATGATCTGAGTAGAGCTTGTTATATTCTTTGCCCTGATTCTTCACGTAGCGCCCTATCATCTCTTCATCACCATGTTTGCCGACCGTACTCACAAAGTACCCATCCGACCAAAATTCTCCGCCCCACAGTTGTTTCTTGACCTGCGGGCAGCGCCTGAATATCTCTCACGCAGTGAGGCTCTTAACCATCTGGACAATTTTTGACACACTGTACGTCAGCACCGCCTAAACCAAAAAATGAACGTGGTCTTCGTCCGTTCCAATCTCCAGAAATTTCAACTCATACCGCTTCGAAATCTCTAGGCACACCTATCTAAGAGCTTCATCAATACGTTCGTCAAACACCGCCCGTCGATACTTCGCCGGAAAAACCAAGTGGTACAACAATATTGTCACATTGTGACTCTTGTGGATGTATTCGCTCATCCACACAGTCTACTTCACGCCCCAAGCGGCGGGGAATTAAGCCCGAAGAGATTAAATTTTTTCCTTCATTTAGTAAAACATCAAGGGAAATATCTGCATACCCTTCGCCTTCATAAGGATTGTCAATATATTGGCTAGGATCTAGCTTTGCAAGCTTCAAGTCGAGCTTGCAAAGCCTATCCAAAATTGACATTTATTTAAAACATGCAGTAAAAGTCGGAGGTCCTGCATAAAGTGTATAAAAAACCTCCCCTGTTCTTAATATTGCGAAATTAATAGGGATTGAGAAAATCAAGCAATCATTAAGACTCATCTCAAACTCATTAGCATCTTGGAATTTTTCAATAGCATATTTATTAGACGGAAACTTAATGGCTTTAATATTACTAGAATCATCTAAAATGCTGAGAGTTGTTGCAACAAAAAAGGAATCACATCCCAATTTTCTCATTGCTTCTTCAAAGTGAGTTGATTCTTCGTCAAAAATAGCTTTATCATCTATATAAAAAATTTCCCATCCGAGCTTACGAATTTCTACGTAATCAAATTGTTGTTCGGAATAGAGTAATAAGTTAAGTTTATGTCCTATATCAGCCTTTATCTTTACTAACTCATGGGCGGCCATAACGTATCTCCCTTATAGTCCTATTAGATGATTGAAACTCAATAGTTGGCCTCCCATCACGGCTTGGGCGAACAATAACAGTTGTTCCATCAGGTAAATTTCCAATTCGCCCTTGGCCATAATTTGTATCAATATAACGGATGCCGCTCAAACCAAGCGCATCGAAATCTGCATCTGCTGTAGTCCTGGTTCCATCCGGGATGCTTTCCACCTTCGTTCCTCTAGATGTAATATTTTCCAAAATGGTACGATTATCACCAAATATTTTATTTACTAACCGCTCATCAGTTTTCTCTTCTTTAGCTCCCTTACTAAAAATCGCGTTCCCGTACTCGTTAACTTCCTCATTTATCGGTGTGATGATTTGTTCAACTCCTTGTTGAACTTCTCTCGGCGTCACCAAAGGCTGAACGGTATGCTCCCCAGATTGATTAGGCATATCTTCAAGCAGCACTTCTTCATCCTGATGCCACGCCCTGCCGGGAATCTGAAATGGCTGCTGTGGCTCCATAGGCTTTACCATCGGCGGCGGGGCCGATTGTACTAACTGATCATCATCCTCTCCAGGTTGCCCTGCATTATTTGCTCGATCTTTTTTATACCATTCATAAAGCCCACCCACTGCTAAGCCCGCAGCCAACGCGCCTAAGAAAATAACCCCTGGTGGGGTGACCACTAACGGCGCCGCCAACACCATCGCATTATTTTCTGTTTCAATCTGCGCCGCAGTCTGCGCGGATGTCGCATCAACCCCTCCTACATCCGCAAACCCCGCCACTAGGCTAGTAACTATATTCTTGCGCGCCTCTTTCTCCTCTTCAGACTCGCCTTCTACAGGACCTAATAGAGTATTTACTAATACACTTGCACTCGCGCCCAAGGCCGCTGCGCCACCCGATTGCCCCCGTGCGACTGCGCCGCCATAAGCCAATGCCCCATGCAAGGCAGCACGCGCCGTTTCATCATGCAGGCTATCTGCAATATGCTTGATTTTTTCGGCGCCTAAGCTTTGCAGATAGTTGAGTGCCGCTGCCTGGGTGAATTGCGCAGCGGTCCCAGTCACATTGCCTGCTGCCGCGGCCGTCAGCGCTGTGACGATGCGACGGTAGCTCCCTCCGGCTCCCCATTGCTTATTCAAAGTCTGTGCCTGCGCACGTAATTCAGCCGCGGCTGCCAGCAATTCTTGCCGCTGCGCTACAGGCATAGACTCATCATTGGCCTGCGTCTCTATATTTTTGGCTCGCTCAAGCTTATGATCCGCTTCTCTGCCTCTATTGCCGATAAAGGTACCCGCTTCCCGACCTAATGCATTGACGATATCAAAGCTAGCCTCAATCTCAGTCCGGTTAAAAATCGGCGCTAACGCTTGATGACTGTGTGCCGAATTCCGGTTCAGGCTGGCAATCGTCTCTGCCGCGCTTTGACCCGTCAACTCCATTTGCCGGGTCTCATCCGTAATCACAATCTCCGCACCGCTAATCGCACTGCGGGTTGTAGACTGCGCCTGACCCGAAGCACTCATCACAATCGGTATCGCAGCGCTCATTCCACCCCGGCTTGCCAGTTGATTGCCGCTATGAGCAGGTGTTGTCACTTCTCCTGACTGCTTCGAGCCCACCCCTTTGCCACTTTTACTGTACCCGCCACCTAAACTGATACTGCTTGCATCATAGCTCGCTTGATTCGTCAGATCAGTCTGGTGCAAGGTTCCTGTAAGCAGGGTGTTCCTGCCTTCCCGCACTGCCTGCTCAGCCCCTGCAATCACGCCACCGACAAGCTTCGTATCCCCTTTAACGGTTATCTGAAAGCCCCCCTCTCCCGCTTGAATCCCCGCCTGTTCCGCTACGCTCAGATAACGACTGTCCATCCTACGTTGCGAGAAATGCAGGCTGGCCGCTGAGACAGGACCTACTGTTACGCTGCCACTGATACTTTGAGAGTGGCTACGGTAAGTCGCCGTGTTTTGCACGCTGTCTATTTCAAGGTCTCCCTCAATCTGCGCTTTAACCTGCGCTCCAGCTATCTGCGCGCCTTTTAGGCGCACATCGCTTTGTGCATTAAGCGTCAGCTTGCCACCCGCCTGGATCAAGGTCGGCGTATAGCTGATTTGTGCCCCATCTGCATGGCCATGCCCAACACTCACCGCCAGCGAGGCCCCCACTGAATTCTGGCTGCCAAGCGTTGCCGCCATCCCCACGGCAACACTCCGGCTCTGCTGCTGACTCTGCTCAATCAAGCTATTCGGCGCAGCTTCCACATTCAGTCGACCTTCTACGTTAAGCGTAATCTCCTGTTTTGCTTCGATGCGAGCGCCAATCAGGTCCAGCGTGGATTCTTCTCCTAAGCCACCGATCTGGATCGATATATTTCCCCCTGCTGCCAGCGTGCTGTTCAGCGCCGTCTTGCTCAGTTGCGTCTGCTCTGTTTCACAATGATCTTCGCCAATCATTACATTCACTGTCGCGCCACCCGCTGCTTTGGGATCCGCCTGGATCGCATCGTAGGCATTTTTCGTCGCCAGTGCACCTGCGCCTGCCGCCAACGCCTGCATCCGTGGATCACTCACCTGAGAACTGGCCTGCAGCATCTGCTGACTCGTTTGGGCCGCTGCAAGCACGGGCGCGCTGACCGAAACCGTCAAACCTGATTGCTGCCATTCACTGCGCTGCCAGACCCGGCTCTCCTCATAGGCCGCATCGATCTTGCCCTTGCCTGCTTGAATCTGGATATCCCCTGTCGGCACAACCAGCTGACTGCCACTTTGCTCATATTCACGGCCGGCAACGGCTCTGACATGGCCAGCTATACTGCCTATCACCGAGCCAATCTGGGGCGTATGTTCATTTTCTTGGGTGTCTTTTTGCGTCCGCGTGCCCACAGTCACCCCGAATTTCCCGCTATCTAATAAGCCTGAGTGTTCTTTAACGGAATAGTGCTGGCCTCTCTCAGCTTGCTCGACCGCTTTTTGCTGGATATCGTTGGCTGCATAGAGATCCACATCGTGCATCCCAATCACGTTTGAGCCCATGATATTCAGGTCATGTCCGGCTTCTATCTGTACCGTGCCGCCGGATAAGGTACTACTCAATGCTTGTTTTCTATGCAGTTTGTTTTGCGTGAATTCACTTGAAGAAGAGAAGAAATTGCTAGATTCATGATAATGAGATTCTTCAAAGTCCGTCTCTTCATAGGCTGCTTCCAAATGAATATCCCGGCCGGCCTTCAGCGCCAGTTTTTCTGCAGTTTTTACATAGGCGCCGGTTGCTGTCACATCGCGCCCGGCCTTCAACTCAAGCGCGCCAGCCTGAATCTGTGTGCCGATTTCGGTTTGCTTGCTCAGGCTTAGAGCATTACGCTCGTCCCATACGATCTTCAGTTGTTCGCCGATGGTGGCCGTACCTAATATCAGATCCTGCTTCGCTTCTAACCTCGCAGCGTGCGCCACGTCAATCTGGGCGGCTGCCAGGTTGATATCGGATGCCGCAGTCGCTTCCAGTTCCCCCGCCTTGATCTGAGTGATGCCAACCAGATGTGTCCGCTTGCCACTAGCCGCATGAGTGGTCTGTGTCTGGCTTTGCAGTTGGAGATTCTGGCCAGTCTGCAGCGTGAGCTTTTTAACTGCAATCAGCTTGCCGGCGCGGCTATCGATGTCATCGCGTGCCTGGATGGAGAGCGTGTCCAGGCTGGCAAGAGTGCCGCACTGGTTATCCATATAACTCACTCTCAGGTTCGTCTTGCCGCGACTCAGTACGGTTCCGGTGTTTTTAAACCGGCGGTCGCTGTGTAACTCAATCGTATCCGCTGAAATCAAAGCGTTACCCAATGGGACGGCATGTGCATCACTTTTAGCTAGATACACTTTAGGCACCAGTACTGTCTGTTCTGAGCCATCGGGTAATTGAACGTTTCGATTCACAAGCCAGATAGGGCTGGTGCTTAAGGTGTCAACTTGCTCTGCGGTGGGTTCAATGCCGAGCCGCAGTTCAAAGCGTTTAGCCAGGCTGGCCCCGGCGTGCATCAAGGCTTTAAATTCAGCGATAGAGTTCCGATGGCTAGACAGGTAATAATGGCCGGTCAAACCAATAATCTGGTCTCGAATCAGTTGCTGTTCATAAAATCCGTCACCCAGGCGCTTGGGAACATGTTGCGGATCCAGATTCAGTAATTGCAGCAGCAGATCGCTAGAAACCCTATCGCTGTTGCGGGTAAAACGAGGATCCATTTGTATCAGGTACGGTTGATTCGGATCATGGTTAAAGCTCAATAAGCCGCTATTTAAGAAGGCACTATCGCGGGTTAGGGCAGAGGCGCTCGGTACCAGCGCGTTCGACGATACCAGCACGCTCGACGGTGCCGGATGCTCAACCGCGGTATGGTGTTGATAGATGGCCACATGCAGATTGTGGTGCTCTATCACCGGAGCTGGATGGTAGGGAGCTTTGTCATGCCAATGGCGCTGAAAATACCGCTTGAAGCCACCCCGCCATTCTCTATCTGACCATTGCGTGGTTCCATTATCGGTGGTGACACGCTGGCCGGTGACATCACGGTTATCGATCTGAATCGGCGTGCCCTCACATTTACTCAGCGTCCCCCCCGCCACAATTTGGCTTTTATCGTTAATCACCTGTCCGGATAATCGGATCGCGCCGCCAGCTTGAATTTTACCGGGCTCGCTGTGCGTGACAGTTGTCGTTGTCACATGACGAGTAAAGTTATAGTTGGTAAAACAATACACGCGTGTATCTGAGTGATGCACAAGATAAGAACCTCCGCTGCCGCCGTCCCAGCCGATTTGAGAGCCATCATAGCGTTGGCTACTATGGTGATCGTGGCATTCGTGTATCTCCCGCTCTTCAATCAGTCTTTCTTGGGTCTCGAACTTCGAATTTTGA
>JASSUG010000013.1:0-7342 GCA_031963465.1 Mycoavidus cysteinexigens
CACCTTAAGGGGAAAAACAAGCTCCCTTCACCTTGTATCATTCTTTCTGTGATGGTTAGCTACCATCCCACGAAGTGAAGAGAGTTTGTTGTACACCTTAAGGCCTAGACCTTGTACATGAGATCAAACCCTTCACTTCTCTTCTCACCAGCAGAACACTGAACGGTAGCCAAGGGTTCGACCCTGTATGCACAAGGATAGTGAGTGAGTTGGTAATTCTATTTTAAATTGAGAACATAAAGATGTATTACCTCGGTATCGATGTTGCTAAAGCGAAATTGGACTGCTCGTTGTTATTGGATGCAGCGAGCCTTAAACGTAAATCAAAGAAAGTAGCCAATAGCCTATCAGGGTTCACTGAACTACTGATGTGGCTTGCTAAACAAGACATTAAACCTGCTGACCTTCACGTCACAATGGAAGCCACGGGGATTTATCATGAGCAAGCAGCTCAAGTTTTACACGATGCGGGTGTTGCGGTTTCCATCGTCAATCCAGCCCAGATCAAGGCTTTAGGAAAGACCCTAGCCATACGGACCAAAACAGACGCTGTTGACAGTTTTTTGATCGCGCGTTTTGGCTTGCTGTGCAAACCTGATGTCTGGGTGCCCCCAGCTCCAGAAGCAAGAGTGCTTAAAGCATTGCTAGCCCGCCAGGAAGCTATTTCTGAAGACCTACAGCGTGAGCGTAACCGCCAAGAAAAAACCAACGTTTCGACTACCCCAGAGCGTGTTCAGAAGTCGCTTGACTATAGTATTACTTTCCTGCAAGCACAGTTAAAACAACTTCAACAAGAGATCGATGATCATATCGACCGGCATCCTGCTTTGAGAGAAGACTTGGATTTGTTGAAGAGCATTCGCGCCATTGGCCCGCAAGTAGGCAAGGCGATGCTGTCTGTGATGCAAACTCATTCATTTAAAACGGCTGAACAACTCGCTGCTTATCTTGGCCTAGTACCCGTGGAAAGGCAATCCGGCTCCTCTGTATTTGGCCGCTCTCGACTTTCTAAAGCAGGCTCACCAGAAATTCGCGCCAAGCTTTACATGGCCGCCGTGAGCGCTATACGCTATAACCCCCATGTCAAAGCACTATACGAGCGCTTACGCGCACGTGGAAAGGTTGCTATGTCTGCACTGGGGGCGTGCATGCGAAAACTCGTACATCTTTGTTTCGGCGTACTTAAAACTCGTAGGCCTTATGACGAAAACTATGGAAATATTGCTTGACTAGAAAGACGGTATCTCATGTGATGTAGCTAATCATCACATAAAGAATGATACAAGCGCAGTAATCGGCCTTTCGGCCGAAAGGCGTGGTAAAGAAACAAAATAGCCTCAGTTTATTTTTTTGATCCCGAAATAGACGAAAAATAATCCTTATTTATCAACAACTTAAATTTGTTTCTTGAAAGCATAGTAGGCGGCCAGCCGGACGCCAGGCGTTCGGAAGAAACAAAATAGCTTCAATTTATTTTTACGATTCCGAAATAGACGAAAAATAATTCTTATTTATCAAGCACTTAAATTTGTTTCTTAAGAGCATAGTAGGCGGCCAGCCGGACGCCAGGCGTTCGGAAGAAACAAAATAGCTTCAATTTATTTTTACGATTCCGAAATAGACGAAAAATAATTCTTATTTATCAAGCACTTAAATTTGTTTCTTAAGAGCATAGTAGGCGGCCAGCCGGACGCCAGGCGTTCGGAAGAAACAAAATAGCTTCAATTTATTTTTACGATTCCGAAATAGACGAAAAATAATTCTTATTTATCAAGCACTTAAATTTGTTTCTTAAGAGAATTATTTATATTTTTTTTGAAGGCCGTTCGGCTAGCGAGCCGCTTGCTATACTTTTAAAAGCTTGATTTTCGGGCTGGATCCTACGTGTTGCTACTGCCACCTTTTTAAGAAAAAATGTAATTTATTGATATATAAGGATTATTTTATTGCTTAAAAAATGAGGGGAGGTAGTGGAATGAAGGTCTCTACCCATTCTATCAATGGTGGGATTCATTTCGCGTTTACTCGATTTCAATACCCATTTAAAAGCCGCTCCATCACCACGTCTTCCATGGGGGAGCACGTATAGGCGTGACCTAGCGCCTGATCCAAGCATGAGCGGTCAAAGTGCCACTCTATTTCTAAATGTGGGGCGATATCTTCAAAGGCCTTGGCCACTTGCTGTTCGATGATGGTTTCTGGTGGGCCATAAGACACCACGACGCCGAAAAAACGACCTATAAAAGACACGATCTCAGCCATAGTCTTGCCTAGCCCATTGGAACAATGGAATATCTCGAGCAAGCATGGTGCGCTCTGCCGCTCCGATAAAGCAATCGCCTGATCAACCAGCCTATTCACAGGTATAAAATCTAGCCGCGTTGAATCATTCAGTTGGAACTTGATCGTTTGCACACCAGCCTGCTGTAGAGCCTTTATGATTTTGACATACATATAGAAGCCAAAATCACTCTTCGCCCACCCAGTCGTTTCATGGCCAACAATCACCGTCGGGCGAAAAATCGTTACTGGCAAAACACCATGAGCAGATAACAAGGCTAAAGACTGTTCGGCACACCGCTTGCTAAGCTGATAGGGATTAATACACTCGCTAGAAAAGTTAAGTGTCTCCGCGACTTTTCCGCCGGCTATTCCTGCTACATAGGCTGTAGACACGTAGTAAAAGCGCTTACATTTCGTGGCAAATTTGGCCATACACTGATATAAAGCGATGGTCGTACTTACATTCGTGCGAAGCGATTCCTCTAACCTGTCTATAGAGAAACTCATTTCTGCTGCGACATGCCAAACCTCGCTAATTTCGGCCAAATAATCTGGCGTTAGGTTACGGCATGGAGTGTCTTCATCGCTTTCAAGTACCCGCAAATTGCGCTCGAGCAAAGACTCAGCAAAATCAAGGCCGAAACCCTCTGCAGCGGAGCGTATCGCGGCGCGTGTACGCTCACCATTCGGGTCATTTCGCACTAAGGCAATAACTTGAACCGACCTTGCCAGTAAATTTGCTGCCAGAGCACTTCCAACGAAGCCCGTGGCACCCGTAATCAAAATAGTTTTCATGCCGTACTCTAGTTCCGCCTCCACATGCCATATCTGCGATATAACGTGGGTGCATTTTTATAGGTCATTAATCGAAGATGTACATTATGGGTGAACAAATAATCACTCAGCTAAAAAACTCATCCCTCTTCGATCCAATGACCGCTGCAATGCGCCGCTGGCGACGGGTGGGCGTGAACGGCTGAGAAACAGTGTGGTTATCCGAACGGATGGCTGCCGTCGCCGCAAACGCGGGCGCAAGCACCGCTTGGTATTCCCTCGCCAGATACTCTGCCAGTGCGGCAATCGTCGGATATTCGAAGAATATCGTTGGACTCAGGTCCAAGTTGTATTTCTGGTGCAATGCGCTACCGAACGCTATCTGCGTAATCGAGTCAAAACCAAATTCGCTGAGTGGTGCATCCCTCTCCAGCTCCTCGCGGGCAATCTTCAACTGCGCCGAGACTAAGCCCGTCAACGCAGACTCTATTTGCGACTGCAACTCGCTCACTGCCGCTGGGGCATCTGCGCCCAAAACCACCGTCGTCGCCGGCAGCAGCGGCGTTTCGCAAGCCGCCCGCATGCGTTGCAGCACAAGAGCCTTAGCGCCATACCCTACGACCACGTGCGCGGCGGGCTGTGCCAGCGCCTGATACAGTGCCGTCATGCCCGCGGCACTCGGCATCGCCTCCAATCCTGTCTCCCGTCGCAGCCGCTCTTGGGCAGCCGCACCTATCTGCATCCCCCCTTCGGCCCACAACGGCCAACTCACTGATACGGTTTGGCCTCGGCGCTGCCCCTGCGCCACTAGGTCCGCCCGGTACTGCGCATAGCTGTCCAAAAAGCCATTACCCGCCGCATAATCCGCCTGCCCCAGATTGCCCCACACGCCAGCCACCGACGAGCACAGCACCAACCAATCTAGCTCCACGTCTCGCGTCGCTTCATCTAATGCCACCAGACCTGCCACCTTCGGCACTAACACCTGCCGCAGGGTCTCACCGGTCTTCTGCGCCAGCAAGCCGTCATGCAAGACTCCCGCGCTATGGATGACACCGTTCAGTTGGCCGTACTGTGCCACCATTTCTGCCACTAAGGCGGACACTGCCGCGGTATCGCTCACGTCCACTGCTCGGTACACGACCCGCGCACCGATTGCTTTTAACTCCTGCAAGATACGCTCCTGCGCCGGCTTCAGCGTGCTGCGTCCGGTCAGCACCAGCAGCGGCTGGCGGACCTGCAGCGCGATGGCCCGGGCGAACACCTGCCCCAGTCCACCTAAACCTCCGGTGATCAGGTAAACGCCTTCGTCGCGCCACGGCAACATCGTTTCTTTGCTGGCTAATGGAGCAAAGCCTAAGACCTCTCGTTGCCCTGGTACAAAACGCACCATTGGCGCGGGAGATGCCACCTCGGCCAGCAGCCGTTGCCTCAATACCGGTATCGATACGCTGGCCTCCACCGCCACCACCTGGCATGCCAACAGTCGATATTCTTGCTGCGCGCTACGCAGCAACCCGCCCAGTCCCTGCAACACCACGCCTTCGCCTTCGCTGGGGACGACCAGTTGTAGCAACAGTGCCTCACCAGGATGGGCGGCAACCTCTTTTTGTATCCATTCCAGCAACTGCACCGCATAGGCCGTATAGCGCTGCGCCAGCGTGCCGGTTGCCGCTAAGCGCGCGCACTGCACGGCGGGCACTGCGACGGCAAGTTCGGCGACGGTCTTTGAAGCATCCTCGTGGACCTCGCATAACAAGATCCTATGTACCGCATACGCCGGTAATGCCGCTGCTTGCGCCATCGCTGCTTGCGCTGTCCAGTGCGCCGCCAACAGGATGGTCTGAGGTGCCGCGGCTGTATGCTCAGCGGCCTCACGCAAAGGTCGTGTACTAAAACCGCTTAAGCGTAGCGCCACCCCTCCATGCGCATCGACGAGGTCAACCTCAAGCTTGCGCATTGCCGCGCTGTCACCAGCCCCTGGCCGCACCACTGCCCATGCCGGCTTGGGCAGTTCACCCCATTGCCTCACCTGGGCCACCGCGAATGGCAACGCCAGAGTCACATCGGTCATGCCTTGCGTCAGCCCCACGCTGGCCTGCAGGGCTCCGTCTAATACATTCGGCAACCACGCATATCCCGCTGGAGCCTCGCTCGGCAACCTCAATACCCCCACCGCGAGATCATCCCCTAGCCACAATTCACTCAGAACCTGGAAACTCGGACCGTAACCCAACCCCAGTTGCGTAAACCGCGCATAACACGTCTCGCTCGTCAAGGTTTGCGCACAGTGCTCTCGCAGCGACGCCAAATTCACCTGCGGTGCTTCGCCCGCCTCAGCTAGCTGAGCCCAACCCTGGCTGTAGACCACCGCCTCGTCTGCGCTCCGCCGGTAAATCTCAAAACCAATACGGCCGTCTTCCTGCATGGTCAAACCAATCTGCACTTCCTGCGGCTGTGCCACCACCAATGGGCGCAACCACGTCACCTCCTGCAGTACGATCGATAGCCCCGCTGTGCCGCCCTCGCTAGCCAATGCTACCGCCGCGCGCGCCCATTCAAGTTGGGCCACCCCAGGCACTACCCGCTCACCTTGCACCACGTGATCACGCAGAAAAAACTCCTCACCCGTAAGCGTGGTACTAAAGCGCTGCTCACTACTCAAAGACGAGGTGTTGCGGTGGACCAGTGGATGGAGTTGACCTTCTAACTCACCTTTTAGCGACGCTGTCTGCACCCAATAGCGCTCCCTGGCAAAAGGATACGTCGGCAGGCTAATTCGTTTTGGCCTTGTCTCACCATATAATTGCCCCCACTCCAGCTCAAGTCCCTGCACCCACAACTGTGCCAGCTTGCTCACTTTGCCCTTGGCGATCCAAACTGCAATTGCTTTTTGCATCCCTTCGTCATCTCGGAATAGTGCCAACGCCTCCGGGTTACGCCTAGGCTCACCATGGTAAGTATCCTCGCTGGCCGCCTTACCGCGCACGTAGCGTAACAACTGCTCCTTGAGCGCACTGATGGACTCGGTTACCAATGCCAACCTCACCCCCAGTGCCTCGCGTCCCACCTGCAATGTATACGCCAGGTCGGCCAGATTCACTTCATTCTGACGCTCCAGGTACGCTAGCAGCTGCTGCGCCTGGTCCAGCAGCTGCGCCTGGTTTCTGGCCGATAACATCACGATTACAGGTCTGCTTAATACCGTCGGCACCCTCTGTGGTCCTACATACTCCTCAACGATGACATGCGCATTCACCCCACCAAAGCCAAACGAACTGACCCCAGCCCGGCGCGGCAATACCCGCCCTTGCTGATCTCTTAAGGCTTCCCATGCGCGCGTTTGCTGCACCACATAGAACGGACTACCTTCTAAAGCAAGTAGCGGATTGAGTTCTTCGCAATGCAGACTTTTGACCAAAGTCCGGTGCTGCAACTGCAGCAGCACTTTGATCAAGCCCACCACCCCTGCAGCCAGTTCTAGATGCCCAATATTGCTTTTCACCGAGCCCAAGCCGCAATACCCCGTCGGTAACCCCACGGCTAGTTCCGTGAACGCGCTCTTAAGCCCCTGCACCTCGATCGGATCGCCTAATGAGGTTCCTGTGCCGTGCGCCTCGATATAGCTGACTGTCCCCGGCTCCACTCCCGCTTGCTGCAGCGCCGCCTTGATCAGATCAGCTTGCGCTCGCGGGTTTGGCGCCGTCAGCGAATTGGCTCGCCCGCCATGGTTGGTCGCACTGCCCTTGATCAGACCGTAAATATGGTCACCCGCTCGCTCAGCCGCCGCCAGCGGTTTGAGAAATACCATGCCCACCCCCTCACCGCGCACATAGCCATCGGCCTGGGCTGAAAAGGTCTTGCAGCGTCCATCCCGGCTGAGCATACCCGCCTGGGTAAAGCTCTCGTGCATCTCCAGCGACAGCAGCGTGTTGACCCCGCCCACCACTGCCTGCGCACACTGCCCGCTGCGCAGCAACTCCAGCGCCCGGTGCACGGCAACCAGTGAACTCGAGCAGGCCGTATCAATCGGTTCACTCGGCCCATGCCAATTTAACCAGTAGCTCATCCGATTTGGGCCCATCGATCCTACTAGTCCGGCCGCGCTATACCCTGCCACTGTCTCGCCCGCCTGCGCTAATAACTGTCCATAACCGCTACCGGCAGTCCCCACCAACAGTGCCGTAGCGCTGCCAGACAAGCTCTGTACCGAATACCCTGCGTCCTCAATTACTCGGTATACATACAACATCAGTAGTCGCTGCTGCGGATCCATCCCTTGTGC
>JASSUG010000014.1:0-3771 GCA_031963465.1 Mycoavidus cysteinexigens
GCAGCAAGAGGTAAATGATCTGTTTCAGAAGAAATAAGGACAAATGCAAGGAAATCCGGATCATCATCAGCTACATTACTTATTTGTTCTTTAAGGGCAACGACACGCACTGCGCCTTCAAAAAAAGTCAATTTTCCATCCAGCATCGCTTGCGCCAATGCAACTAATTCACTACGTGCCTCTACATCTGACATTTCATTTATCTGGTATCTATCCATTTTTTACCTTTTTATAATTGTTTTTACTTCTACTAATTGACCTGTAATTTTATTCCAGTATGCATGAATTTCAAACTTAGTTTTATCAATGCTATTAACGGCCTGGTAACTTCTACTTGCAACTTTACTCCAATCATTTGGATTTCCTCCATATTCTGTCACCAAGCGAGGAGCTTCTCTCAAAACTTCCTTAGTGCCATGCCCAGCAATTGGTATACCCTTACCACTAATTAATTCTGCTAGTTGCTGTTCACTGGCAAGAGACCTATTTAATTTCAATTTGTTAACTGCATTATGGCTTTTATTATTGAGGTTCAGCACATTTTCTGTCTTCGCGAGATGAGTTATTTTATTTATATCTGCTAATGATTTACTATCAACTACAGTTGAACTACCTGCTTTTGGCAGATCTAGAAATGTGCCCAGTGTTTTCTTACCTATATGAGTCCCCACTTTACCCAGTGAGGCAGCTAACCTCACAGCCCCTCCCGCTGCAGTGATTACCATACATGCCTGAAAGAATAAATTGCCTACATCGCGCCCTAGTTGCATGGCATTTTGGTCTTTGCCTTCCGCTATGGCAACCTCTATTCGATTCCTTTTAGCATCCCATTCGGCAGAGATCGCTTCACCTACCTGAGCCCGTATCTCTTCATCTTTAATCAGAGAAATGAGTCCATTTATAGTTTTGATCGGGTGTAATGCAAATTCATAGATCCCTTCCAGCATCTCCCAGCCTGATTCTCCTACGCCCTCGATAAAACCTGCGCCAAACAGCGCATTTTGTTTGGCTGAGACACCAGCCCATTTAAGCTCCGTCAGGATTTTGCATGTAAGATCGTCTCCACAGGCTTCCCGCTCTCTTAAGACCAACGCTTTTTGCTCCGTAGCCAGCCAGTTATTATCGATAGCCGCTGCTGCACTGTGCGCGGCCGCTGTCGCATCTGCCCCGGTGAGTGCCGCTATACCAGCAACCAGTGTTGTAGCAATATTGTGCTTGGTCTCTTGCTCAGCGCGTGTTTCATCTGGATAGGTTGGATTAAAGGCATGTGTTAAAACACTCGATACGGCCGCGCCTAATGCACCAGCACCGAGGCTTTGATTCGATGCTGCTGCTCCACCTAGCCCAACCAATGCGTGCAGCGCTGTATGCTCTGCACTGCCTTCGTTTATTGCCCCTGACTTTACCAATTTGCCAATATAGCCCGCACCTTGCTGTTGGAGCAAATTCACTACACCGCTTTGCACAAACTGTTCGGTTGCACCCGTTACGTTACCGGAGGCGGCAGCTGTTAACGCTGTCAATACCCGCCGGCTTAAGCCACCTGGCCCCCATTGCTTATTCAAAGTCTGTGCCTGCGCACGTAATTCAGCCGCGGCTGCCAGCAATTCTTGCCGCTGCGCTACAGACATAGACTCATCATTGGCCTGCGTCTCTATATTTTTGGCTCGCTCAAGCTTATGATCCGCTTCTCTGCCTCTATTGCCGATAAAGGTACCCGCTTCCCGACCTAATGCATTGACGATATCAAAGCTAGCCTCAATCTCAGTCCGGTTAAAAATCGGCGCTAACGCTTGATGACTGTGTACCGAATTCCGGTTCAGGCTGGCAATCGTCTCTGCCGCGCTTTGACCCGTCAACTCCATTTGCCGGGCCTCATCCGTAATCACAATCTCCGCACCGCTAATCGCACTGCGGGTTGTAGACTGCGCCTGACCCGAAGCACTCATCACAATCGGTATCGCAGCGCTCATTCCACCCCGGCTTGCCAGTTGATTGCCGCTATGAGCAGGCGTTGTCACTTCTCCTGATTGCTTCGAGCCCACCCCTTTGCCACTTTTACTGTACCCGCCACCTAAACTGATACTGCTTGCATCATAGCTCGCTTGATTTGTCAGATCAGTCTGGTGCAAGGTTCCTGTAAGCAGGGTGTTCTTTCCTTCCCGCCCTGCCTGCTCAGCCCCTGCAATCACGCCACCGACAAGCTTCGTATCCCCTTTAACGGTTATCTGAAAGCCCCCTTCTCCCGCTTGAATCCCCGCTTGTTCCGCCACGCTCAGATAATGACTATCCATCCTACGTTGCGAGAAATGCAGGCTGGCCGCTGAGACAGGACCTACTGTTACGCTGCCACTGATACTTTGAGAGTGGCTACGGTAAGTTGCCGTGTTTTGCACACTGTCTATTTCAAGGTCTCCCTCAATCTGCGCTTTGACCTGCTCTCCAGCTATCTGAGCGCCTTTTAGGCGCACATCGCTTTGTGCATTAAGCGTCAGCTTGCCACCCGCCTGGATCAAGGTCGGCGTATAGCTGATTTGCGCCCCATCTGCATGGCCATGCCCAACACTCACCGCCAGCGAGGCCCCCATTGAATTCTGGCTGCCAAGCGTTGCCGCCATCCCCACGGCAACACTCCGGCTCTGCTGCTGACTCTGCTCAATCAAGCTATTCGGCGCAGCTTCCACGTTCAGTCGACCTTCTACGTTAAGCGTAATATCCTGTTTTGCTTCGATGCGAGCGCCAATCAGGTCCAACGTGGATTCTTTTCCTAAGCCGCCGATCTGAATCGATATACTCCCACCTGCCGCCAGCGTGCTATTCAGCGCCGTCTTGCTCAGTTGCGTCTGCTCTGTTTCACAATACTCTTCGCCAATCATTACATTCACTGTCGCGCCACCCGCTGCTTTGGGATCCGCCTGGATCGCATCGTAGGCATTTTTCATCGCCAGTGCACCTGCGCCTGCCGCCAACGCCTGCATCCGTGGATCACTGACTTGGGTACTGGCCTGCAGCATCTGCTGACTCGTTTGGGCCGCGGCAAGCACGGGCGCGCTGACCGAAACCGTCAAACCCGATTGCTGCCATTCACTGCGCTGCCAGACCCGGCTCTCCTCATAGGCCGCATCGATCTTGGCCTTGCCAGCCTGAATCTGGATATCGCCTGTCGGCACAACCAGCTGACTGCCACTTTGCTTGTATTCACGGCTGGCCACCGCTCTGACACGACCAGCTATGCTGCCTATCACCGAGCCAATCTGGGGCGTGTGCTCATTTTCTTGAGTGTCTGTTTGTGTGCGCGTGCCCACAGTCACCCCGAATTTCCCGCTATCTAATAAGCCTGAGTGTTCTTTAACGGAATAGTGCTGGCCTCTCTCAGCTTGCTCGACCGCTTTTTGCTGGATATCGTTGGCTGCATAGAGATCCACATCGTGCATCCCGATCACGTTTGAGCCCATGATATTCAGGTCATGTCCGGCTTCTATCTGTACCGTGCCGCCGGATAAGGTACTGCTCAATGCTTGTTTTCTATGCAGTTTGTTTTGCGTGAATTCACTTGAAGAAGAGAAGAAATTGCTCGATTCATGATAATGAGATTCTTCAAAGTCCGTCTCTTCATACGCTGCTTCCAAATGAATATCCCGGCCGGCCTTCAGCGCCAGTTTTTCTGCAGTTTTTACATAGGCGCCGGTTGCTGTCACATCGCGCCCGGCCTTCAATTCAAGCGCGCCAGCCTGAACCTGTGTGCCGATTTCGGTTTGCTTACTCAGGCTT
>JASSUG010000015.1:0-3177 GCA_031963465.1 Mycoavidus cysteinexigens
ATAAGTTTTGGACGGGGCACAGCAATGTTATATCCCGTTTAAAGAGTGATTTAAATTTTGGCAAGCTAGAGTTTGCGGAGCTCTTAGACAGTATCTTCGATGACATACGGACAACGCTGCACAAGCAACTGGCGTCCACCGTGCAGCAAGAACATGAACAGTTGCAGGTGTTCCGTGCCGACCCTAGGGCGGCGCTGAAGGAACAGTATTCGCTAGCCTTAACGCAAAATGAGGCGTTTCAAGAGACCCTAAAGCTCTATGTCGAACCACGCTGCCGAGCGAATATTAATGGGGAGAGCAAAACCTTTGAGCTCTTACCCCAAGTTCAAGCGTTTCTAAAAGATAAAAAAGTGATCCTGTTGACGGGAGACTCGGGGGCGGGCAAAACGACCTTCAATCGCCGCTTAGAAAAGCACTTATGGGACCATAAAAAAGCAGACGATGCGATTCCGCTGTTTATATCTTTGCCGAGTATTGACAAGCCTGAGCACGATCTAATCGCCAAGGCGTTAAAGAAAAGAGGGCTGTCAGAATTACAGATTCAGAAATTAAAGAAAGAAAACCAAAGGTTTATCTTTATTTTGGATGGGTATGATGAGATACGTCAGACGCAGAATCTGTATGTGAGCAATTCCATCAACCAGGCTGGCGGCTGGCAGGGTCAGATGGTGATTAGTTGTCGCAGCGAATATCTTGGCCAAGACTATCAAAGCCGTTTTCAACCGAATCCAATGCTGCAGGACCAGGACACGTTGTTTCAAGAGGTTGTGGTCGAGCCGTTTTCAGAAGAAGAGAGCGATCAATATCTCAAAAAATATGTAGCGCACAACCCAACGGGCTGGACGGCGCAAGCCTACCGAGAAGCCTTCTCCAAACAATCTAATTTAAAAGACTTGATTAGCAACCCATTTTTGCTGCGGGTGGTGCTAGAAGCGTTGCCGTACGTCGAAAAAAAGGGGAAAGCAGTATCTGCCATCCAATTACGGATGGACCTGTATAACCAGTTTGTCAAACAATGGTTCGAGCGTAATCAGCAGCGCTTAAGCACCCAAAGTTTAACGGGGAACCAAAAAGAAGTATTTAGAGAGTTGTATGATGATGGCTTTGCCCAGCATGGCATCGGCTTTGTGAAAGAGTTAGCGGTGCATCTGTATAAAGAAAATGCAGGTAATCCGATTGTCGAGTACTCATTGTTCAAAGACAAGGGAAGTTGGAAGGATGCTTTTTTCGGTCGAGAAGAAGAAAATCAACTGCTACGTGAAGCGTGGCCGTTGATCCGAAGTGGCACTGAATACCGTTTTATCCATAAATCGGTGCTGGAATATTTTGTGGCGAGGTCGCTATTTGAGTCGTTCGATGGGTGTATGAATTTAAGTACTCGCCAGCGTCGAGGTAGTGCCGCTTCAGCCTATAGTTTTGAAGAGCCTTCTGTTTTACCGCCTAAAACGCAGCGAGAGTTATCGTTAAGCCCAAAGCATTGGGTTGGCGATCTGGGCGTTGTGCGCTTGTTGACTGAACGCGTTCAACAAGAAGCCACATTTAAGGAACAGCTGTTAGCGATAATCGAGTGCTCCAAAGCCGATAAAACGATACGCGAAACGGCGGCGAATGCAATGACGATTTTGGTTAGAGCGGGAGTACAGTTTCATGGTGCGGATTTAAAAGGCATCCAGATACCCGGAGCAGATCTGAGTTTTGGGTTCTTCGAATCAGCGCAGTTGCAAGGGTCGGATTTAAGAAAGGCTACGCTTCGCGCGAGTTGGCTGCGGGAAGCGAATTTAAGCGGAGCGCAGATGGCCGGGGTGCAGTTTGGCGAATGGCCGTATCTTAAAGAAGAGAGCTATGTCTATTCCTGTGCCTATTCGCCGGATGGAAAGAGCTGCGCGGTAGGGCTTTTTAACGGTAAGATCAGCGTGTATATGACCTCGAATTGGGAAAAAGTGCACACCTTAGAAGGACATACCTCCTTTGTTTTGAGCGTGGTGTATTCACCGAGCGGGTTGCAGATCGCCTCGGGGAGTTCTGACAAGACGGTGCGTGTGTGGGATGCGGAAAGCGGAGCGGCTGGGCCCACCTTACGCGGACATATCTCCGATGTTAATAGCGTGGCGTATTCGCCGAGCGGTTCGCAGCTCGCCTCGGGCAGTAGGGACAATACGGTGCGTGTGTGGGACGCGGAAAGCGGAGCGGCTGTTCACACCTTAGAAGGACATACCTCCGATGTTAAGAGCGTGGTGTATTCGCCGAGCGGTTCGCAGATCGCCTCGGGGAGTGATGACAAGACGGTGCGTCTGTGGGACGCGCACAGCGGAGCCCTTGTGCACACCTTAGAAGGACATACCAGGGGTGTGAGTAGCGTGGTGTATTCGCCGAGCGGATCTCAGCTCGCCTCGGGCAGTAGGGACCATACGGTGCGTGTGTGGGACGCGGAAAGCGGAGCGGCTGGTCACACCTTACGCGGACATATCTCCGATGTTAATAGCGTGGCGTATTCGCCGAGCGGTTCGCAGATCGCCTCGGGGAGTTTGGACAAGACGGTGCGTGTGTGGGACGTGGAAAGCGGAGCGTCTGGTCACACCTTAGAAGGACATACCTCCTCTGTTAGTAGCGTGGTGTATTCGCCGAGCGGAACGCAGATCGCCTCGGGGAGTTTGGACAAGACGGTGCGTGTGTGGGACGCGGAAAGCGAAGCGGCTGGGCCCACCTTACGCGGACATACCTCCGATGTTAATAGCGTGGCGTATTCGCCGAGCGGTTCGCAGATCGCCTCGGGGAGTTTGGACAATACGGTGCGTGTGTGGGACGCGCAAAGCGGAGCGGCTGGTCACACCTTAGAAGGACATACCTCCTATGTTAGTAGCGTGGTGTATTCGCCGAGCGGGTTGCAGATCGCCTCGGGGAGTTCTGACAAGACGGTGCGTGTGTGGGACGCGGAAAGCGGAGCGGCTGGGCCCACCTTACGCGGACATATCTCCGATGTTAATAGCGTGGCGTATTCGCCGAGCGGTTCGCAGATCGCCTCGGGGAGTTCTGACAATACGGTGCGTGTGTGGGACGCGCACAGCGGAGCCCTTGTGCACACCTTAGAAGGACATACCGCTAATGTTTTGAGCGTGGTGTATTCGCCGAGCGGATCTCAGCTCACCTCGGGGAGTGATGACAATACGGTGCGTGTGT
>JASSUG010000016.1:0-1536 GCA_031963465.1 Mycoavidus cysteinexigens
GGACATACCTCCTCTGTTAGTAGCGTGGTGTATTCGCCGAGCGGAACGCAGATCGCCTCGGGGAGTTTGGACAAGACGGTGCGTGTGTGGGACGCGGAAAGCGAAGCGGCTGGGCCCACCTTACGCGGACATACCTCCGATGTTAATAGCGTGGCGTATTCGCCGAGCGGTTCGCAGATCGCCTCGGGGAGTTTGGACAATACGGTGCGTGTGTGGGACGCGCAAAGCGGAGCGGCTGGTCACACCTTAGAAGGACATACCTCCTATGTTAGTAGCGTGGTGTATTCGCCGAGCGGGTTGCAGATCGCCTCGGGGAGTTCTGACAAGACGGTGCGTGTGTGGGACGCGGAAAGCGGAGCGGCTGGGCCCACCTTACGCGGACATATCTCCGATGTTAATAGCGTGGCGTATTCGCCGAGCGGTTCGCAGATCGCCTCGGGGAGTTCTGACAATACGGTGCGTGTGTGGGACGCGCACAGCGGAGCCCTTGTGCACACCTTAGAAGGACATACCGCTAATGTTTTGAGCGTGGTGTATTCGCCGAGCGGATCTCAGCTCACCTCGGGGAGTGATGACAATACGGTGCGTGTGTGGGACGCGGAAAGCGGAGCGACTGTACACACCTTAGAAGGACATACCTCCTATGTTAGTAGCGTGGTGTATTCGCCGAGCGGATCTCAGCTCGCCTCGGGGAGTGATGACAATACGGTGCGTCTGTGGGACGCGGAAAGCGGAGCGGCTGGTCATACCTTAGAAGGACATACCTCCTCTGTTTTTAGTGTGGTGTATTCGCCGAGTGGTTCGCAGATCGCCTCGGGCAGTAGGGACCATACGGTGCGTCTGTGGGACGCGGAAAGCGGAGCGGCTGGTCACACCTTAGAAGGACATACCGCTAATGTTTTGAGCGTGGTGTATTCGCCGAGCGGATCTCAGCTCGCCTCGAGCAGCGGTGACAAGACGGTGCGAGTGTGGGATGTTGCCTCGGGTGAGTGTCGTGCGGTGATTAAAGGTTTTGGGGGAGGTATCACTAGTGTTGCCTGGAAAACAACCGGAGACGGGAGCTATTTGGTGACTGGCAGTGCCGATAAATCGGTGCGCCGGTGGGAGGTGAAAAAAGAAGGGGAAAAGACAAAAGCGATGTTATGCTGGAGTTCGGGGCATGAAGTTCTGACAGTGAATGATACGTTATTGGAAGGTGTGCGAGGGTTAAGCGAAGTTAACGAGAAGCTTTTGAGGCAACGTGGAGCGGTTGGAGAGCCGTTATTATCGGTGGGTAAGATAGGGAGGAAAATTCAGAGCGAATTGTCGGTGGTGTCGAGATGGAAGCAAGAATCGACGAGAGAGAAATTGGAAAGGGCCGTGGCGAATTCGTCGGACAGTGAGTTTACCCGCGAGTTGGAATTGTCTGAGGCGACTTCATTGGGCAGTAGCGAGCCCCCGGTGATGCCGAAATTGAGGCGCTGGTATAAGCGGGGTTTTGATAGGGCGTAGCGAAAGGCCCGTAAGGGCCTTCCGCTATGGATTTTTGATGCTCCA
>JASSUG010000002.1:0-542673 GCA_031963465.1 Mycoavidus cysteinexigens
CGTAGAAAGCAGTCATGATAATAGAAAACCTAAAACGCTTGCGGCAAATACGCGCCGTTGCTAAAACTTAGTCAATCTAAAGATAGCCTTGTCCCATCTGCCTTTGAGAAAGATATCAGATACTTTTCAACGTAGTTATGCACAATATCTGTGGATATCTTTGGGCTACCTTGCCTTTTATAAGGACAACTTTTATGTTCCCCAAGGGGGGATTGAACGCTTTAATGAATGGATGCTAGATCAACCCAATGTGTAGCTGCTTTGCTTTTAATGTCTATCGATGTGGATCATTGCCAAACTGCTGGCGCAGTTCAGCGATTGATGCTAACTTACTCGTCTATTCGTTTAATTTAGGTGTTTCCTTGCCACGCCTTCGATCTGTAGCCAGAATCGATCACTAGCCACGCGTTAGTCATTTTTGGGCGCTGGCGTTGCGTAGGCCGCCTACTCTTGTTGGCTCAAAGTTCAGTGAATTTTTATGCAAGAAAAAAAGCTTAGCCCCACCACGAGATTCAGTAACACTGTCGAGCATTACGCGAAATATCGCCCTACTTACCCGGCAGCGGTGATTGACCTTCTCAAAAAAGAAGGACAGCTTAAAGCTGGCGCAGTAGTCGCAGATATCGGCTCAGGCACCGGTATATTCGCAAAACTGCTGCTTGCTCATCAATACCAAGTATTGGGTATTGAACCTAATGCGCAGATGAGAGAAAAGGCAGAGCAGCAATTAGCTGATTATGCAAACTTTATGAGCGTCAATGCCACTGCTGAAGCGACCGGTTTGAGTAGCCATAGCGTGGACAGCATTACCGCCGCGACAGCATTTCATTGGTTCGATACAGAGAACGTCAAGAAGGAATTTAACCGCATTCTTAAGCCAGGCGGCTTGTGCATGCTGATTTGGAATGTGCGGCTGCTTGAAGCATCGCCGTTGATGGCGCAATATGAAGAGTTCTTAAATCAGTATGGCGCTGACTATAAAGAGGTCAATGCTAACAAGATAGATGAAGAGAAAATTCAACAATTTTTTACGCCGATAAGCGTTAACCTTGCTGCGTTTCCCCATCAACAAAGATTGGATAAGAATGGTTTTTTAGGACGCATATTGTCTACCTCTTACACACCCAAATCAGGGCAACCCAATTATGAAGCCATGATGCAAGCGGCGAGCCATCTTTTTGAGGCACATCAAAAAGATGGCTGGGTTGAGTTTATTTACAGCACGAAATGCTATTACGGACATTGCGGAAAATAGGCACATTTTTGATCTCTAACCTCGAACTGGGGCTATCTATGAAATACCTGGAGTTTGCGTTAACTCCTGATTCGCTTCGCGTGAGCGTGAAGATGGCTCGCCCACAGCCCCGCGCTGCTTTAACAACTCCGCATTCATCGAATTTAAGCCCAGCACATTTTGAACAGCACACCATGTGAACCTTGGTTCAGATAGACTTCATCCCCCTTTTGGGCTTGCAAATCAAAGCGCACAGGGTCCTCCATCCGAACCGTCGTCGACTCAATAAAATCCTTCAGGCAGTTGTCATAGCTATTGGGCGTTAATGAAACCGGGATAATCCCGTGCTGACCTTGCAGATGCTCTGCTCGTATTTCCAAAAAGGCCATTTCCGTCAACACATGATGAAACTCCGACGCATATTTCTCCTCTTGGGAAAATTTTCTGACCACCTCACGTAAAGCTGAAGTACCCTTTTGTTGGCTGTCTTTGACGTAGGCTTCTCGATCTTTGTCATAGGCTTTTTTAAGCTCATCACAAAACTCTTTATAGGACTGCCCTTTTAGGTAGCTTCCTAATACATCAGAACAACACACGATCACCTTATCAACCGGCTTCACATCCGCTCGCACCTGAGCGGGCAGCAAACAGAATTGATTGGTTAAGATGTCTTCTAGCTTGCCATCCTCTTTCAGATTTTCATCCGAGCTTGAATACGCTTGCCCTATCGGCGTTTGATCCGAATAAAGCGTCACGCCTCGGATTTTAGATAAATTATTGATTAAATATTTAGACGTCGAGGCCTTCGCCTCTCCGTGAACGTCATTATCATGCGCATACACCAGAAACAGGCTAGGTTTATTCAATACCTCTAAGGAGCTCAGCGTCAACAGCGCCTTTTCAAATAGATAATCCACCAAATCGCTTTTTTCCTCCGCAGATGAGGCAGGCAGGACAGTCTGAGACAAAGCCGGCGAGCGCGCAGACAGCGACACCGCAGGGACAGTGGGGGCTGGCTTGATCCCCTGATAGCCCCACTTTTGCGCCTTTTTATAGCTCGCCTGCGCCCTATCGTGTTGCCCTAACTTTTCTAATACCTTGCTATGCTCGCAATACACGGTGGCAATTTTATCCCGCAGAGTTTGATCTGCTATGGTTTCAGGAGCGTGCGCCTTTTTCATGGCTTTTTTCATCTCAGATAACGAGGCTTCTGCGTCGTCGCATAACACCAAAGCGATCTTGCAATCCTTAGCCTTGCTGGCAGTCTCTAAGTAAAAGCTCGCGAGATCCAGCTTTTTTGTAACAAGAGCGCGCTCCGTGATGACGAAAAGATGCTGTCCAACATAGTCTTATCCTGTTATTTTCTATAATTGAGCGTTGTAGAACGTTTTGCTGCTGTCCAAGCCGATAAATTAGAACATTTTTATTGGGCGCATAGTGCATATGATAAAGGACATGACCGGATTGCAACATGCGTCATTCGATGTTACTTAGATGACTCAAAGCAAAATTATCCGTTTTTACTTTCTCACCAGATATAGATAATCATTCGTCCATTCCACTCGGAGCGTCAAATGCAGAGTAAAAATTCCCCTCGCAATAATCGCCGTAATGCAATTAAGGCCCTCATTGCAGCAGGCGCAGCAGCGATTGCTGCGCCCTATATCATCACCTCTCGTAAAACTGCGCCGTCAGGGAAAATGACTACAGAATCCAAAGATCAAATTGTGATCCGCACTTCGGGCGGCAAGAGTCATTTTGCGTATACAGAAATACTCTTTGAACCCTTTAGAAAAGAAACCGGTATTAAGGTGATCGGCATTCCGTCGAATGTGGAGCCTATTGCAGAAATTAAAACCATGGTCGATACCGGGGAATACAAGTGGAATATGGCTTGCCTGGGTAATAGGGCGATTCCAGTACTCGGGCAACAGGGTTATTTAGAAGCGCATAGACTTGGGAACGATGATGTCGTCAAAACCATTATGCCGCATCTTTTGTCAGACTATAGCGTTGGCATGAACGTCTACTCTATCGTGCTCGCGTATCGCACGGATGCTTTTAAAGGGCGTCCACCCCCCAAGACGTGGAAAGATTTTTGGGATGTAGAACGTTTCCCAGGCCGCCGTAGCCTACGTCAAATCCCTTTTGATACCATTGAAGAAGCTTTGTTAGCAGATGGTGCACTGCCAACTGAAATCTACCCTTGCGATCTTAACCGTGCGTTTCACAGCCTCGATAGAATCAAACCGCATATCTCCGTCTGGTGGCAGAATACGCCGCAGGCCGAACAGCTATTAAAAACTGGCGAAGTCGATTTAATGCCTGCTTTTATAATTTCGACTCTATCCGCTATTGATGCAGGTGCACCGGTTGCATTTTCATGGGATCAACATATCTATGGATATGATAATTGGACGATTCTAAAGGGAACCCCTAATGCGGATGCCTGTCGGCAATTTATCCGCTTTGCCACCGATCCAGAGCGGCAGGCGCGCCTTATACCCTATGGAATTAGCCCTACACAGCCTAGCGCGTTGGAGAAAGACATTTTGGAAAGAAACCGAATTGATCCAAGATCTGTAAAGTTACTCTCAACATATCCAGACAATTTAAAAAAAGGGCTACCTAGTGATGGGTTGTATTGGGCAAATAAGCATAGTGCCATTATCGAACGCTTTAATCAGTGGATGATAAGTTAACTAAACGCTTAACTATCACGACCTACTCTCTCTTAAATATTTATAGATATTTTTAATTCGAATTTGACACTCATCGTGACCGATTTCTGTACAATCTCAACACCTTCGCTTGCCTTACTTTATCGGTCACGATAATTCTGAAACAAGCGGTCACGATCGCTGAAATACGCAAGCATGGCCAGTTTCAAACGCGAGCGCTTACATTTAGGAGGGGCGCGCGTGCGTTTTGCCCAGTGTACTCCTGACGTGTGTCTTCAAGGACTATGGCTGTTTCCTCATGCAAAATTTTCAGCTTCGGCCAATGACAAATCATGTTTACCTAAGAAATTCTGGAGAATGATCAAAATGTTGAAATTTCTGAAAAAAATATTTAGTGCTAGCCAGTCTAAGGATGCCGATCCTGTTGATACAGATGTGCCTGAAGAAAATATTGCCGAACTATTGGATAATGAAAATGGGCCTGATTTGGAACAATTGGAAAAAAATCTTCAGAAGTTCATCCAATTCTTGGCCGCTCCCTTATCCCAAACGGAAGCTCGGCGTTTATGGCAAGTAGCCCGCACCGCCCTATACGAAACAGAAGACTCGTTTGAGGCGTTACAGGAAGTCATGTCAGGGGACGACGGCCAACAACGAGGTCAGTGGCTGCTCATTGAATTAGACTGGAAAGCAAGTGAAGAAATTGGATGGCAGGTTTCTGAGATTCTGGCAACCCTCAATATCCAAGAGCAGTGGGATCATGATTGCGAAATGGAATCAGTTCCTATCGCATTTCAGGCATTGTCGGAGTGGCTGGCAGCAAGAGAACTTGCCCTTCTGCATTTTGAAACGGATTCTGACTCCTACTGTGCCACCATTATCAAAGACTCTGACGTTGCCGCGATAAAGCAACTTGCAGAAGCCGCACAACTCACTTCCTACGATCAACTTGATTTTTCTAAACGCAATTGCTAGGGCGTGTATTTGAGGTTAGTTTGACCTTGCTTCGATAAGGTATCCTGAAGTTGACTCATTTTTGAACTGGCCCCCGAAAGTTGGACGGTAAACTAGGGCGCGTTGACGTTTCAAGGGTACCGCGAGGATTACTTCGTAAATGACTAACATCAGTATTTTCCATAGCAGAGCTTGGCTTGCAATAAAAGTCAACTTTTACCTTACGGTCGGAAAATTGCCCGTTTGACACGAAAAAATACAAGAAAACTCAATTTCACGAAATTATGCCTAATAAAAGAATCGCAGTAGTAATAGTCAGTGCTCCCCCTAGGCGAGTGGCTATTTGCGCAAACGGCATTAGTTGCAAGCGGCGCGCAGAAGTGAGTATCGCAACATCACCAATGCCGCCCATCCCACTGTGACAGGCATTAATGATTGCACTTTCGATCGGATATAACCCTACCCATTTGCCCACAAAAAAACCGACTGTGGTCAGGGTAAAAACAGTAACTGCAATAGTCACGATATTAGCCAAGGTAAAAGCAGCCATTAGGTCGCTCCACGAAGTGGTAGTGATGCCAATAGCAAAGAGCAAGGGATAGGTCACTGCGGTCGAGAAAAAATGATAAACCGTGCGAGCGCCATCCTCCAGCTTGGGGGAAATCGCATAAGTGAGCTTGGCAAGCACAGCGAGAAATAACATACCTACTGGAGCAGGTAAACCGGCCAGCTTGTGCACGAGTATGCCCAATATATAAAAAGAGATGGCAATCATGCCAGCGGTAGCAAGATGCTCTACTGTAACGGTAGGAGCCTTGGCGGGTTTTACGGGGGCATCCTCATCAGCAGCATATAAGTGGCCCTGGCCGGTATAGTGGGGACGGCGCTTACCAAGTTGATTCAGCAAGCTCGCGCAAATAATCGCCATCAAATTGCCAAGCACAATAGCGGGTACGATTTGAGCGAAGAGCTGATTTTGCGGCAAGTTGAGAATGTCAGCATAGCCAAGGGTGAGAGGAATCGCCCCTTCGCCGATGCCCCCGGCCATAATGGGAATGATAATATAGAAAAAGGTATGGTGAGCGCTTAATCCAAAGGCTAGCCCGGTAAGCGTACCTGCAATCGTTGCGAGTACAGAACCGGCAGCAAGAGGAATAAAAATTTTCACAATGCCTGTAACCAGCGTCCGACGATCCATGCTCAGGATGCTGCCAACGATTACACAGGCAATGAAGAGATATAAGATTTTGGTCGATTGCCAGAAATCATTAATTGGCCCCACCAATTCATTAGGTAAAAGCTTGTAATGAACCAAGCAGGCGGGGAGAAAAATTGTCACGATGACGGGACCGCCAATCTGACGTAGGCCTGGAATACGCGCTCCCAATTCGGCACAGGTAAAGCCGAATACGGTAAGCAGTGCAAACATAATTGAAATGTCACCAGAGACCTTTTTTAAGGCTAGAAGGACGCCTAGGCAAGCAAGAATAGCGAAATACACTGGCAGTGGAATGATGCCGATGCGCATACTCATCCCTTGCCGCCATAGTTTGCAACTGAATAAGAGGCGAAACATACCTGTTTCATGTTGCCGTATAAAATATCGCCACTTTTTATCCACTAAAACACTGTCATTAACAGAAGGGGTACTCATTTTTTCTACGTCTCCTAGCTCTATTCTATTCATCGCACACGCGCTACCGAAGGCTGCCTAAGGACGTTTTTTCAAACAGTGTCAATCAGGGGAAACCTAATAAAAGCAACGACATTTTTATAAAAAAAGTTGCTCATAAGCAGCGCGAACCATTAAATCGTGTTGCATCAAAAATACATTGACCTCTGATGAACTGATTTCGATGCTAGTATCAGCGGCAAATAATATTCACAACAATAACGACAATGGCTTTTTATCGTTCGTTATTTACCGAAAATTGATGTCCTATATACACATAATTGGGCGGGTGTTCATGAAGACAGCTAATCAGCGCAAGGAAATTAGGCAGAATTGGTTGGACTCCTTTCATGAAGTGATGAAGTCCCACTCAGTCACGGCTGCGGCTAATAATGTAAGCGCCCTTCCGTCAGTGGTGTCGGAGCGCATCAAACGTTTGGAAGAGGAGCTTGGAGAAAAACTATTCGAGCGTTGCGCACGTAACGGTATGAAGCCGAATGACGCGGCTGAGATCGTAGATGAATATTATCGGGGATGTCGTGCGCTGCGCGATTATATGGACACCTGCTTGCAAGAACGACGCGATATGAAACGCGGAAAAATTTGTATTGTTTTGCCCAGCGTATATATTGATGTCTTGATGGAGGATGTATTAAATGAATTTTGCTTAACATACCCTCGTTTAAACATGCATATTGAAGAGATAAATCCTTCTCCTCAAATCATAACCAATATTCTTGAAGATATTTCACAAATAGGCATAGTCAATAATTACTCCCAATTTCATGCAAATATTCGCTGTTATGCGCGAGCTCCAATTCCTGTATGCTTGCTGGTGAGTAAAAGCCATCCACTTGCCGAGAAGCGGAGGATAACTTTCTCAGAAACCATGCGCTATCCGCTTGCACTGCCACCTACTTCATTTAACGTATGGCAAATGATTCGAGAAGCAGAACGCTCAAGCCCACAAAAAGTGGAGTGGACTCCATCATTTATAAGTAACTCTGTTTCTGCTCGGAAACAATTTGTCATTACCGGCCAAGGTGGGACATTACTTTCAACTTTTGCAGCCCGCCGTGAAATCGAGACTGGCCAACTCATCGCGCTTGAAATCGATCATCCAGCTTTTACCTCTGTGGAATCTTGTTTAATCGTTAGACAGGGTAGACCACTTTCACCAGCCACCAATCAATTGCTCCGGTTAATTGTGGCGAAATCATCCATTTTCTCGCGCAATTTATCTTAAAACACGCTGTTTTTTCCTTCCTGGATATAGTGCAATATGGATACTAAAAATCAGCCTGAAAACCCGGGCCGCCGCGGCGTCATCAAGGCTGCTCTAGGAGTTGGCGTTGCTATTTATTCGCCCTTTGTATGGACCCGCTCTCGGGTAGCTCCGCAACAAATAGTCATTCGAGACCCAGGCGGGGTCCTATCACGACTATACAAAAAGGTGCTCTATGAGCCCTTCACGTGCAAGACAGGTATTAAAGTAATCAATGTTTGGTCAGATGCGGAACCCACTGCATATATTCGGACGATGGTCGAAACGAAAAGCCAATCTTGGGATATGGCGAGTCTGAGCCATAGAGCTATTTTGTATCTGACAACGGGCAAGAATATTTACTTGAAAAAACATGGGCTGGAGAGCGACCCGATTGTTTCGGGGATTGCGCCACAGTTCATATCGCCTTACGGCGTGGGGACAAATGTATATACCACTGTGCTGGCATATCGTCATGATGTTTTTAAAAATGGACAAACACCGCAGTCGTGGCGGGATCTATGGGACGTAGATAATTTCCCTGGTCGCCGTGGTCTACGTAAGCTCCCCTTCGACACTATTGAACAAGCATTAATGGCAGATGGGGTAGCTCCCAGCGAAGTCTACTCGTGTGATCTCAAACGCGCATTTCTTAGCCTCGACAAAATCAAGCCACACATTGCTGTCTGGTGGACAAGCGGGCCTCAAATTGAACAAATATTGAACTCTGGTGAGGTAGATTTGATGCCGGCTTTGATTTCTAAATTGCAGGCTGCTATTGGTGCTGGTGCCCCATTCGCCTTTTCATGGGACCAGCATATTTATGGATATGATAATTGGGCAATTTTCGAGGGAACCCGTAACGCTGACGCATGCCGCGAGTTCATCAAATTCGCGTCGCATCCGGAACGACAGGCACTCCTTGCTCCGGATGCAATTGGACCGACACATCCTGGCGCGTTCAATCATATTGCCCCACAGCAGGCTAAGCTTCTCCAAACTTATCCGGACAATCTCAAAAAAGGTTTGTTTATTGACGCTGCGTACTGGCTTAAAAATCAAAACGCAACCATCGAACGCTTCAATGAGTGGATGCTAAGCGACAAAAAGCATGACCCCCTTGGATTTAATTTCTCTTAGATATTCATAGCCTTTGATGTTCAGCGGGTTATGTGTCGCAACACATAATTACACATTCATAACTTATTAATTTTGCTGAAATTATATATAGGAGAGTCAGATGAACGATCTTAACCAACCCCAAAATATGGGTCGTCGTACTGCTATTAAAATGGTAGCAGCTAGCGCTGGTGCCGCGCTGGCCTCACCGTTTGTTTCAACTCCCTCCCGGGCCGCCTCAAAGCAGCAAATTATTGTTCGTGATCCAGGTGGTGTTATCGGTCAAATCTACGAAAATATTCTTTATAAACCGTTCACACAAACAACGGGTATTAAAATTATCGGTGTTGCAGCAGGTCCAGAACCCACTGCACAAATTCAGTCGATGGTTAAAACAAAGAATTACCAATGGGATATGGCACTCCTTAGCCAAGCTGCTATCCGGCTTTTATCAACTGATGACGCGTATTTAGAAAAACATGGACTTGAGCATGAGCCTGTCATCTCCGCAATTTCACCGCAGTTTAGGTCGCTCTATGGGGTGGGAACCAATGTATGCAGTACGGTGTTGGCATATCGCACCGATGCATTCAAGGGGCGTCAGGCACCACAAACATGGAAGGATATATGGGATACAGATAATTTCCCTGGACGCCGTAGTTTGCGCAAACATCCTTTCGACACCATCGAAATCGCGCTAATAGCCGACAACGTTTCACTTGACAGCGTCTATCCCTGCGACCTTAATAGAGCCTTTGATAAGCTTAATAGCATTAAGCCACATGTTGGAGCTTGGTGGACGAGCGGAGCACAGAGTGAGCAATTTCTCAAATCCGGGGAGGTAGACTTGATTCCGGCTTGGATTCCTCGTGTGCAGTCAGCAATCGATGCCGGTATCCCAGTTGCTTTTTCATGGGACCAACACATTTATGTATGCGATAGTTGGGCAATTTTGAAAGGCACACCCAACGCAGATGCATGCCGCCAATTCATTAAATTCGCCTCTGATCCGAAGCGACAAGCACTCCTTGCACCTTATGCCATTGGACCTACGCAGCCTGACGCTTTTAATTATATTGATTCAAAGCTGACCAAACTCCTGCCCTCTCATCCGGACAACCTTAAAAAAGGTTTGTATAGCGACCCGTCATACTGGATGAGTCATCAAAACGCAGCCATAGAACGCTTTAATCAGTGGATGCTGAGTTAACTAGACGCTTAATCACTTTGGACTTATACTAATTCCAATTAGAAACACAATTAATAATCCATTGCCATCCGGTCATACAAGTGGAACGCCGATCCTGTGTTGTGGCGGATTGCTGCGTTTGTTGTAACGCCAGTAAACGCCCTCAGTCCAAGCGCCTGTTCGCGCCACTGCAAGCAGGCGCTAGCGTTGTGGGCATGGGTTTTGCAATCTCAGCAAGCGAAATATTGGCGGGTTGCCGGTCAGACTTGGCGGCAGGTCCGGCAGATTCACGAATAAATACGGCGTTGTAGTGGCGCACAAAACCAACGTTAACGCCAAAATTGGCAGTATCGGCTTGCGTAACATAGATGGGTATTTCCACAATAATAGACTTGAGCAAAAAGCTGGCTCGGCCCATACGCCGCTATCGCGTTCAACACATCTCCTAGTGCATCGTCGTTCAAATTCTTGGCCTCAATCCCTGGCCTGTTAACCAAAATGAAACCTGCCCTCTTCGGCTATGGACAAGCCTGAAGAACGGCCTCGGCAGGACGCGAACTTGCGCCCAACCTATATTCCATAATGGTTCGCTGGCTGAGGCTGGCATAAATCTATCATTCTTAATGAATCCATAAGTTTAAGGTGAGCCGTCAGCTATGCCCCCTACCCCACTCCCTCTCCTAGAAGAACTCCCATATAAAATATGGTCATTTAAAAAAATAGCGCACTTCCCATAAATAAGGTTACTAACGGATTTAGATTTATTGCCACTGCCGTTAGTTAAATGGCGGCTTTTTATTCCCTTGCTCTTATTCTTATTACAAGCAGCTATTCAGTATTTAGGAAGTTAATCCGAGTAAGACAATCGCGAAGGTGATGGTGAGCGCTCCACCTAGGCGAGTCGCTATCTGTGCGAATGGCATCAACTCCAAACGGCGGGCCGAGGTCAGTATCGCCACATCGCCAATACCTCCCATCCCACTGTGACAAGCATTAATAATCGCGCTCTCGATGGGATATAAATCTACCCATTTGCCCACAAAAAATCCGACCGTAGTCAGGGTAAAAACCGTGACCGCAATAATAACGACATTAGCCAAAGTAAAAGCAGCCATTAGGTCGTTCCACGAAGTGGTAGTGATGCCAATAGCAAAGAGCAAGGGATAGGTTACTGCTGTCGAGAAAAAATGATAAACCGTACGAGCGCCCTCTTCCAGCTTGGGGGAAATCGCATAAGTGAGCTTGGCAAGCACGGCGAGAAATAGCATACCTACTGGAGTAGGTAAACCGGCCAGCTTGTGCACGAGTATGCCCAATATATAAAAAGAGATGGCAATCATGCCGGCGGTAGCGAGATGCTCTACTGTAACGGTAGGAGCCTTGGTGGGTTTTTCGGAGGCATCCTCATCAGCAGCATATAAGTGGTCCTGGCCAGTATAGTGGGGACAGCGCTTACCAAGTTGATTAAGCAAGCTCGCGCAAATAATCGCCATCAAATTGCCTAGCACGATGGCTGGTACGATTTGGGCGAAGAGCTGATTTTGTGGCAAGTTGAGAATGTCAGCATAGCCAAGGGAGAGAGGAATCGCCCCTTCGCCAATGCCACCGGCCATAATGGGAATGATGATATAGAAAAAGGTATGGTGAGCGCTTAATCCAAAAGCTATCCCTGTAAGCGTACCTGCAATAGTTGCTAGTACAGAGCCGGCAGCAAGAGGGATAAAGATTTTCACAATGCCTGTAACCAGCGTCCGACGGTCCATGCTAAGGATGCTGCCAACGATCACACAGGCAATGAAGAGATATAAGATTTTGGTTGATTGCCAGAAATCGTTAATTGACCCCACCAATTCATTAGGTAAAAGCTTGTAATGAACCAAGCAGGCGGGGAGAAAAATTGTTACGATGACAGGGCCGCCAATCTGACGTAGGCCTGGGATACGCGTTCCCAATTCGGCGCAGGTAAAGCCGAATACGGTAAGCAACGCGAACATGATTGAGATATCACCAGAGACTTTTCCAAGGGCTAAAAGCACACCCAAGCAAGAAAAAATGACGAAATACAGCGGCACTGGAATAATGCCAACTCTTCTATTCATTAGCTTCTGCCACTGAACACAACTCAATAAGAGACTAAACCTACTTATTTGATGCCGCCGTAGAAAATATCGCCACCTTTTATTTATCAAAACACTACTCTCAGCAGAAGAAATGCTCATTTTTTACGTCTCCTAGATTGGGTATATTCATCGCACACGTGCTACCGAAGACGCACCCCCAAGATTTTTTTACCTTCCTAAAAAAGCAAAAATATTTTTCTATGGCGTTATGCAGTCGAGGCGCGGGCTATTGAGATCATGTTGCATCGGAAATATTTCTATCCCGATGGCCTAATTCCGAGGCTAGTATGATCGGCGCAGAATATTCATAACAATGCTCCCCATATTTTTTATTGCGGCTCATCGAGTCAAGAGTACGTGCACTATTTATCTACGAGTAAGCAAGCGTTCACGCAGGGATTGATCCGTGGAAGAGAATTAGTCAGCAGCGAAATTCTCATCAAAAGTTAGCACTTAGCTCAATTGAAAATCGTTTCGTCCTAAAGCTTAAGATTTTTTCTTGGCTTAGTAAGATTGGCATAACCTCACATCATTGCCGCACAGCTCCAAGGTACCGTGATGCGAAATGAGCGTATTGGGGGCACACAGAATTTCCCTTATCAAAATGTCGCCTTTCTACACTACTGTATATTTAATCAGTTATTGGCCGACTCCTCTTCGAAGTACACTGTTTGCTGCTCATTAAGCAGCGTTAAAAAATAAATAAGCAGCGTTGATCCTTCAAGGCCAGTTCTATAATTTTTCACCTTAAGCGAGAGTATTTTTAGAGGAACGGAGACGGTGAATATCAATCAGCAGAGGTTGCGTTATTTCCGCGAGGTTTATGCACACGGAAAAATTCGTAAAGCCGCAGACAATTTGGATACTGACTCATCTGTAATTACGCGTCAGATCAAACTGCTGGAAAGAGAGATAGGATTTAAGCTATTCGAGCGCCGACCCCGTGGTGTCGTACCAACTGAGGCGGCTGAGTTATTATTTGAATACTATCGAGGGAAGTGCGATTTAGAAGCGAAGTTAGAGATTGGCTTACAAGAGCTACACGATATGCAACGGGGTAGAATTCGACTTGCTATGCCTGCTACCTTTGTCAGTGCATTTATGGGTGTATTCAACGATTTCCGTTGTAAACACCCTAATGTTTATCTGCATATCGACGAAATCTACGAAGCTAATCAAATAATTAATCAGATCCGCGGAGATATATCTCATATAGGGTTAGTCCATGAATGTCCGAGCTCTCCGGATATTCACTATTATGCACGCGCACCTTTGCCTTTATACCTGTTAGTAAGTAAAAACCATCCACTTGCCGGTAAGCAAAAAGTAACCTTTGCAGAGGCAATAAGCTATCCAACTTCATTACCCGCTATAGGCGGTTCTCTGCAAATAGTTGAGGCAGTAGCCCGCTCAGAAAAAATTGAACTCCCTCCACCTGTATTTGTTAGCAATTCAACAACAGCCCGGAAGAAATTTGCTTGTGCCGGTTCAGGTGCAATATTTATGTCCATCTTTTCAGCATATGAAGAGATCAAAGCAGGCGAATTAATTGCCCTAGAGATCGACCACCAGGCTTTTAAGTCTATTCAACTTTCTCTAATTATTAGACATAGTAAAACTCTTTCACCGGCTACTTATCAATTGCTTAGGTTACTGTCCGCAAATTTATCCACTTTTACGTCCAAGCCAATAACGGTTAGCGATAGCCTAACGACAACATCAGGAGCTACATATGAATGATAAAAATCAGGTTTGCAACCCTAGCCGTAGAAACGCAATTAAGAAAACAGTTGCTTTAACCACCGCAGCAATCTGTGCACCATTTGTTATTACCCCCTCACGAGGAATTGCCAAAGAACGAGGACAACCCAGAATTGTTATCCGCACGCCTGGTGGTAAGGGGCATTTAGCTTACACGGAAATACTATTTAAACCATTCACACAAAAAACCGGCATTGAAATGATCGGCGTTTCATCCAAAGTAGAACCTACTGCGGAAATTAAGACAATGGTCGATAGGAAAGAGTATGCGTGGAATATGGCCATTCTTAGCCATCGGGCGATCCATTTTTTAGATCAGACTTATTTGGAACCGCATAACCTCGAAAAAGATCTTGTCGTTTCAAAAATTATGCCGCAATTTATAACGCCTTATAGCGTTGGAATCGACGTATTTAGCACCGTGCTTGCATATCGAACAGATGCTTTCAAAGGACGCCCAACACCCAAAACGTGGAAGGATTTTTGGGATGTGAAGAATTTTCCTGGCCGCCGTGGACTACGCAAAATTCCTTTCGATACGATCGAAGAAGCGTTGCTAGCGGATGGCGTACTTCCAAGCGAGGTCTATCCCTGCGATCTTAACCGAGCATTTCGCAGCCTCGACAGAATCAAACAGCATGTTTCTGTTTGGTGGCAAAATGCCCCTGAGGCAGAGTACTTATTGAAGTCTGGCGAGGTAGATTTAACACCTTGTTTTACTATCAGCGCACTATCCGCTATCCATGCAGGCAAACCGGTCGCATTTTCGTGGGATCAGCATATTTATGGATACGATAATTGGACAATTTTGAAAGGTACGCCTAATGCAGACGCATGCCGCGAATTCATCAAATTTGCCTCGGACCCTGAACGGCAGGCACGTCTAGCACCATACGTCGCACCTACCCAGTCTGATGCTCTAAAGTATATTGATCCCAAACACATTGAACTTCTTTCTATTTATCCAGACAACTTTAAAAAAGGCTTGCCCAGCAATCCTTTATATTGGATGAACCATCAAAATGCGGCCATCGAACGCTTTAATCAGTGGATGCTGAGTTAACTAAACGCTTAACTCATTTGGGCTGTATTCATAGCCTTTGATGTTCCGCCGCGAGCATTGCTCGTATTTGGTTAAATGACTGACACAGAACAGCACTCAAACGGGTCTTCCCGTCCTGAATGGGGGTATTAATGATGTTAAAAGTAGTTAATGCGGTATCGACTCAACAGGTTCCCACCACCTCCGCTTCATCCAATGAGCAGCGGCAAATCACAACGGATGCTCATACGGCAGCGCATCCCCCTACTGTTGATATTGCCCCTCCCAATTCAGCGGGTATCTCGTATAACTCGTATCAAGAGTTCGAAGTTACTTCTTCAGGCACAGTCATATCGAATGACCCGGCTGCGCGGATGATCTTGCATAAAACTATAGGGTACAAACCCTCCAAGTTCGATGGCATCGTAAAAATCGCAGGGCAACGAGCCCAACTGGCCTTTTCCAATACCCATGGCATGCATTTATGGGGATGCAATTTCCTCAATACCAGTCGCATTATATTTGCGGCGGGTGAGCCTATTATCGGCAGCGATGGCAATCTTGACGCATTTCTCGTAAGCAAAAAAGGCCAAATTACCATCAAAAGTGCTGCAAAGCTTAAGCAGTTTGATCAAATTGATCTTATCGCCTATTCGATCAAAATAAATGGAGAGTTGCAGGCAAATACAATCAACATTAGCACTGGCGAGCATCAAGTCAATTACACAAAGTTGGGCATCCCGGTGATTGCCACTCAGCCAGCAGCGAGCATCCAGATTGGGCAAAATCTGTCCAAATTAGACCAGGTCAGCGCGGGGTGGCTGAAATTCACAAAGAAAGCCAAAGTACACGCTAAAGAACACCTAAGAATTAAAGCGGCTCTCTTAGACAACTCGAGCCATCAGCTTCAATCAAGTGGTGATGCAACACTTGAAGTTGATCGCTTAGACAATGCCGGCACCATCCGTGCCCAGCGTGATATCTCGCTGTTAGGGAAAGAACTGGAGAATCAAACAAACGCTTTGATCGACGGACGAGGTCTGACGCTGACCCTACACGATCAACTCAAAAACCGCGGGGTGATCCAAGGCAGCACCGTGGCTATGAGTACACAGAGCCTAATCAATGATGGTACCGCGGATACGGACAAACATCGAGCTGGGGTAATCATGGCACGCAGCCAACTTACCATCGGAGCGCAGACTCTACATAATCAAGAACATGGCTTAGTGCATAGCGATGGCGAATTGACAATCGGCGGTACCCTCAATGCCCAGGGCAAAGCAAAAGGTTCAGCACAGCGCCTAACCAATGCTACCTCTTCTACCATTGAGTCAAGAGATAAGCTATCGATCCAAGCCGATGATTTGGATAATCAAAATGGGCAAATTACAGCGAGTTCAGATTTTATTATAAGGAGTCGAACGCTCAACAATACGCATGGTCATATAGAAGTTAGCGGGGGTCAAAGCGTATTGGATTTGCAGGCAGACACAATTGACAATACATCGGGTCGACTGCTTCATAATGGCACAGGACAGATTGAAATTTTGGCTCGTGCCTCAATGGTGAACGGCAATGCCGAAGGAATAAAAGGGGCGGGTTTCATCAGTGGTAAAGGTCCTGTGACCATCACCGCCCCCCAAATATCGAATCATGACGGGGCGACAATCTTTTCTAACCAAACGCTCAAAATAAAAGCTGCTACCTCGTTTAAAAATGAATCTGGAACGTTATCGGCAAACCAAAAAATCGAGATTGACACTCATACCTTAGCAAACCATAAGGGGCTCATTACCGTAAGCGGGTATGATGTATCAGAGACAAAGGCCTCGAGTAGTGCGCAACGCCCTGTTCAATCCATCAGTAACGTTAGCTTAATTGAAGTGAATGTGAAAGATGTGCTTAGCAATACTGGTCAGATCGTCCATACCGGAGTCGGTGAAATAAAGATTTTTTCTTTGGATTCAATTACGAACAATGGAGAAAAAAGTCAGATTTCAGCGAATAAGGTAAATATAGAAACAAAAAAGCGTTTCTTCAACTCTTGCACGGTGTTTGCAAACAATACTTTGTCACTGAGAGCCATGAGCTTTAAAAATGTAAAGCCAGGGGTCCTGCAAAGCGACGACCATCTTTATGTTTCAGTTGATAATTTGGCAAACGAAGCCATTTTGCATGGTAAGACGATTTTAATCGGAAAGAATCATCGGCACTCGTCTTTCTTCGGCCCTTATTTTCGCAACATTGGTGGCGTATTCTTTGCGCAAAACAGTCTCAAGATCGGCGCTCAAGAAGTTCAAAATCTCGAACATGGCGTGTTTTATAGCGGCGGTAGCTTGACTATTGGCGGTGAGCTTGATGCCCAGTTCAAAGTGCAAGGCATCAGTAGGCGTATTGTCAATCAAGGATCGACGATAGATGCGGTAGGCGATCTCTCGATCCATTCAAAAGAGCTGCGCAATGTAAACGAGAAGCTCAAGACCGAAGAACAGGTCATCGAACAGCGAGATATACACGAATGTCATGATCACCATACCAACCAGCGCTACGATGGATCTCAAATCGGATGGCATGGTGACGTAGGAGGTCTTTACCGTGTGCACAACTCCAGTGTAGAAGTGTTTTGCTTTACTAATTATAATTTTACCCGTCGTGTGTCAACGACCGTGGTCACACACAGCGAACCCGGTAACATTCAAGCGGGTGGCGCGATTCGATTGTCAGGATTGGTGATTAACGACAAAAGCCGGATTGTAGCGGGTGGTACACTGAGCAATTTTGAGGGTGCGCCGGCGGATATCGATAACCGTGATGCGATGGGCCAGCAGGTCACCGCTGATATCGGTACGGCGCAATGGTCAGACAGAAACTGGCATGGTGGATTATTCACTCGGGGCTGGAGTCGTGATTGGAGCAGACGCGTACCCTACCGTCCAACTCCGGTGATAGAACACCACAATCTAAATGTAGCCGTCTCTCAACAGCACACCGCGGTTGACCATCAAGCGCCCTCTACAGCGCTAATGCTGAGCACCTCTGCCCTAACAAGCCGCAGTCCCTTCTTGAATAGTTGCTTGCAGCACTTTAACGCCGATCCTAATCAACCCTATCTGATTCAAACCGATTCCCGTTTTACGCGCAACAGCGATACCGTTTCTAGCAATTTCTTGCTAAATTTACTCAATCTTGACCCCCAGCACGTTCCCAAGCGCTTAGGGGATGGCTTTTATGAACAGCAACTGATTCGCGACCAGATTATTGGTTTGACAGGTCACTACTATCTATCTGGCTATCGAAACCCAATTACTGAATTCAAAGCCTTGATGCATAGGGGTGCAAACTGGGCCAAACAGCACCATCTAACACTGGGCATAGAGCCTACGCCGCAGCAAATTGCTGCCTTAAGCGCGAGCCCAGTCTGGCTGGTGAATCAAAGCGTTAAATTACCCGATGGCTCAAAACAGACGGTCCTGATGCCCAAAGTCTATCTGGCTAACAGAGATGCCAGTCCAGTTCCGCTGGGCGGCTCGCTGATTTCAGCCAACGCCATTGAACTGCATAACGATCATCCCCTAAAAAATGCCGGCACGATGATCAGCCGCGGCAAGATGGATCTCACCGCACGCAATATTGATAACCAGCGCGGCGCAATCGTCAGCTTGGATACCCTATCGATGCAGGCGAGCCATAACATCGATAGCCGTGCTGGCCAGTTGATTGCCGTCAAAAAAATCATCCTAAAAGCCGGTCATGATATCCACCTTCAGAGCCAAACCCAAACGACCCATGCCGCTAGCGGCAGCCAGACTACGCTAGATGGCATCACCCAGGTCCAAACCAAGCAGTTGGAAGCGTATGCCGAATCGGACATTCATCTGGCAGCGACTCAAATCAAGGTGGATGAAAATGCTAGCTTAGAAGCCAGAGGTGACCTAACGTTAGGCACGGCCACGGTAGGTACTCAGCACCAGTTGACATGGGATGCGCGTAATGGACTAAGCGTAAGCAGAAAAACAGAAGTAGGCTCTCTCATTCAAACCGGTGGAGCACTTGAACTCAAGGCAGGTCGAGATATTCATGCGGTTGGCGCTCATGTGAATGTCGGAGCAGCACTTTCCGTCAAAGCTGATCGGGATATTAACGTGGCGGCAGCTCATGAAGAACTCGATTTTGCCGAATCTCACTATTCTGAATCGAGCAATTTCTTCTCTTCTTCGAGCGAATTAACGCAAAACAAACTGTATAGAAAACAAGCATTGAGCAGTACCTTCTCAGGCGATACCGTCAAGGTGGAAGCTGGGCATGATCTTAGTGTGACGGGCTCAAATATCATTGGCATGCGCGCTGTGGGTTTGTACGCTGACAATGACATCAAACTAAACGCTGCGCAGCAGGTTGAGAAAGCGAGCCATTATTCAGTTAAAGAGCGTTCTGGCTTATTGGACAGCGGCAGTTTGGGTTTTGCCATTGGCGAGCGCCAACAAAAAGATGAATTTGAAGGCGAAAACACTCCGCATATAGGTACCGTTATTGGCAGTGTCTCAGGCGATATTCAGGCCATAGCGGGCCACGAATATCACCAAAGCGGCAGCCAACTGGTAGCGCCTGAGGGCAATATCGAAGGGAAGGCACTCAAAGGTACAGTCGTTCCGGTCTATGAACAAGGCCGACGCTGGCAGCATAACGAATTGCACCAATCTGGCTTAACCGTCTCAGTCAGCGCGCCAGTGATTGCTGCTGCGCAAACAGGCCAGCAAATGCTTCAAGCCAGCACGCAAGTGAGTGATCTGCGCATGCACGCTTTAGCCGCTAGCACTATGGTACTCGGGGCTAAAAACGCCTACGATGCGATCCAAGCCGATCCCAAAGCCGCCGGCGGCGTTACCGTCAGCGCGATGATCGGTGAAAGTCATCAGGAGTTCCAGCAAACCCAACTGAGCACCACCGCGTTAGGCAGCGCGATCAAAGCGGGCGGCACTGTGCGCTTGGACATGAAGGGTTTAGGTAAAGAGTCGACCCTCTCTGTCATCGGCTCCCAGATTGAGGCCAAGCATGATGTCGAGCTCAACGTAGAAGGTCCACTGAACGTTGAGGCAGCGCTGAATACCTTTAGCCAGCACAGTGAGCGCCATAACCAGAGTAGCGCAGTAGGAGTGGCAGCTACATTCGGCACCCATAGCTCAGTGGGGGCGTCCGCCACAATCAGTCTTGGGCGTGGCCACACAGATGGCGTTGAAGTCACCCATACACCCGCTCAGATCAAAGCGGGTCGCACACTGATGTTAAACGCACAAAGCGATGTCCACTTAAAAGGCGCGCAACTCTCCGGCCAGCAAGTCCAAGCCAGAATCGAGGGTGATCTTGAAATTGAAAGTTTGCAGAACACAAACAGCTATAACAGCCACTATCAAAGTATCAGTGGTAGCGCCACGGTAGGGCCGACTTCTGCAGTCAGCGTTAACTTCTCGCAACAGAAGATCGACAGTACTTATCGGAGCGTAGCGGAGCAAGCGGGTATCCAAGCCAATGACGGGGGCTTCCAGATTAAAGTCAAAGGCGATACAAAGCTGGTTGGCGGGGTGATCGCAAGTACAGGTCGAGCGATCGCAGAAGGCAAGAATCAATTTGTAACGGCGACTCTGGGTACCAATGATATTACCAATCAGGCTAAGTACGATGCACTCAGCCTAAGCTTAGGCGTAGGTTACAGCTCAAGTGGAAAAAACGTAGGCTCGAGCCAGTCTGGCGAAGCCGTCACGCCTGCGCATAGCGGCAATCAACTGGCGAGCCGCAAAGGTATCAGCCCCTCGATACCCATTGCAATGAGTGCTTCGGGCACCGCATCGTCTACAACAAAGAGCAGCATCAGTGGCGCTCAAATCGTGATTACAGATGAGACCCGGCACAAAGCGTTAACAGGGCAAAGTTCAGAGGACACCCTCGCCAGCCTAAACCGTGATCTAGCGCTCAACCATTCGTCGCTCGCACCCATTTTTAATCAAGCTGAGATTGAAGCAGGCTTTGAGATCGTGGGCGCGTTGGGCCGAGAAGTGAATACGTTCGTTCAACATAGAGCCAAAGATGCGGATCGTAAGATTCAACAAGCTAAAAGTAAAGAAACGCTCGCCAATCAAAACGCGTTGATCCCGGAGGAGCTGCGGCAGCAGTTAAAGGAAGACGCAGCTGAGTTGCGTGTGCAAGCGAAAGCGTTAAATGATAAGTGGGGCCCAGGTGGCCTCAACCGGCGGGTATTGACTGCACTAACAGCGGCAGCCTCTGGCAATGTAACGGGCGCAACCGCACAGTTCGTACAAAGCGGCGTGGTGAATTTAATCCAGCAGCAAGGCGCAAGCTATATCGGTCAGTTGGTGCAAGCTAAGGCGCTAACTGAAGGCAGTCCAGCGCACGCGACACTACATGCGTTAGTGGCGGCTGGCGGAGCCGTCGTTAGCAATCAAAGTATAAGTGCTAGCGCGATAGGAGGAGCCACTTCCAGTTTATTGACGAACTTGTTCACAACAGATTCTGATGCAACGCAACAAGAGCAAGAAGCCAAACGCAACCTATTGGCGGGTTTAGTCACGGGTATTGCTGCAGCCGTTGGGCAGGATCCATCCTCTGCGTTGACGAGCGCAAGTATAGCGATAGAAAACAACTGGCTGGCCACGGAGCAAAAGGCAAAGGCTCAAAAAGAATTAGAAGGCTGTGAAGATAGTCTCGCCTGCAAAGCAGGGACAATGATTAAATGGACGGGCATTTCGGCAAAGCAAGATGCATTGACGATGTCAGGTCTTATCAGCGGTTTGGCTGAGGCGGGTTGGGCAGATGCCGAAGGGATAGTTGCATTTTGTAATGGTCTCCCCGGTAGCCTAGCAGGATTGGCGTCTCTGATTAACAAAGAAGTACGGGATCAAATAGGCGAAGCGATTGCCGCTGAGTTAGATGCCAAAATTAGTCGGATGCAGGTCGCGCTGGAGAAAGGTGGCGACCAGAATGCCGTGCAACTGGGTCGAGATTTAGGTAATTTAATTTGGCAAGTAGGATCGATAACGATAGCAGCAGCTGGGGTAACTAAGCTCACTGCATCGCTGGGTAAAGCTGGGATTCGTTTCGGTAAGGAAGCGATAGAAGAATTTTTGCATGTTGACCTAGCGAAAATGGGAGGGAAGTTCAGTCATAACGGTAAGCCACTGTTAGATTTTGAGCAATTAGCCCACATGGAAAAAAGCATGGTGGGTGAGCACTTTGGTGGCAAATTTATTAAGAATCTATTGCCTGATGCACAACCCATTGCACGTGTGGGTGCTAGTGGAAAAGGTATTGATGCCTTGTATAGGGTCAATAAGAATGGCATCGACTATGTGGTAGTAGAATACAAATACGGTAAATCTACCCTTGGCAAGCCAATTGATGGGCTACAAATGAGTGATAGTTGGTTACTTGGGCAAAAGACCGGGCAAAACCGGATTTTGAAATTTGCTGGAGAAAATGAGGCGCTAACCATTGTAGAGGCGTTGGATAGAAATCGCCTTGAAAAATGGTTTGTCCATACCAGTCGATTTGGTAAAGTCAATATTGGTCTCTTAGATGAAAATGCTAAGCTACTTCCCTATACCGCCTCAAAATTGCTGGGGAAAAAATGATTCGTGATAGTTTAAAAGGTAAAGAATGGTTCGATAAATGGATCAAGTCTAGTGAACATACAATTAACTCTTATATTAAACAACTTAAATTGCCTTCTAATAATCCTAGATATCGACCGCAATTTTTTTTCGAGTTAGTACAAGCATATTGGTCCCTCATGCTACGCCGTTACTCTCGAGGTGATGCTATTCATGAATTAGCGCAATACTTTCCACCCATGCTTGACGCTTGGGAAGAATCTGAAAGGTTGGGAAAAGATATCTGGGACAAGCAAACGCAATACACCCGTAATGCATGGGAGGTCAACTTTGACCAATACATTAATTGCTTTTGGCTTGTAGGTCTGGCCCTTGTCCTCGAAATCCCAAACGACCAATGGCAGCGGTTACTTGTTTTGATTGATAATGAAGGAGAGGATGAATTGCTAGATCGTATTATTGCAAGCCGATCACCTTCACGTAAAATTGGGAACAAGCTATGCCATACAAAGCCTTATAAACGCTTGCTTGATGCAATTAACGCACCTAAGGATCAGCAAGCAAAAAAACTTAAAATTTTTATTGAAAAATGGTATGTCGAGTTAATTCGCCAGCCTAAGAAAGAGCAACCAAAGAAAATAGAATCTCTATATTCTAGGCGTCCATATTGGTACAAATTTGACCTTAATACGATGGAACAAGGATGGTATTTCGGCTATTGGTGCATTGAAGCTGTAGCCGCAGTCAAAGCCTTTGACCTAGACGATTCACTATGCTTAGGCCACCCAAATTATCCAGGCGATTTGCTACGGCCCAATGGCCCATCTACTCATCCTGAGCAAGTAAAGCAACCAGATAGCGATTTAACTGCTAGAGAAGAACATACTAGCGAAACGTCAGAAAAGAATACAGGTCATTTTTGGTCGAGGATTTTTAATAAAGTAAAAACCCATCTAAAAGGTTAGCAGTATTCTGCCGCAGGTAGTTTGAGTATCCCATCGCCCCTACTGTTGCATGAGTTAAGCGTATTTAAGGCACCGGCCGGAACCAAGGTTTATGTGGGTGAGGCTAGTTCGCAAGGGAGCCTTTATGTTGATGGAACCCAACAGATTGTTGTGCCAAATGCTTCGATGATTGATGGTATCAAAATACTTGATGTGAGACCATTAAAATGACTCAAACTGAAAACATAAAATTGATATTAATTAAAATGTTAGCATTGCTTAAATTAAGCAATGCTAAAGACTGGGAAAAAGCCATCCAAAAACTCAGTTATGAAATTCTCGGTATGCCTAATGAAACCAAGCGAGAAATCCTGTCATTATATGGAGGCATGGGATCATTAAATGATCTCATTCTCCATAAAGATGGATACCCTTTGAGGAAGGAGAATGATGAGTTTGACTCTTTAAAAACACAATTATTTGATTTATGCCACAAAGGTTTATAACTAAAGGCCTTTGGGGATCAACAGAACATTTATGGGCGGCCCCCCATAAACCCGTACATTGTGCCAGCAGATGCTAAACGCAGACGCAAAAAAGCCCGCAGTGATGCGGGCTTAGAGGGTTTCTCGTGGCTTCTAGACATCAACTATTGCCGAATGCTAGGTCACTCCCATTCAATTATCAACGAGCGGGCAAACGCCAGTAGTGGCAAGGGTTTATATTGGCGCATCGTGATAAATACCATGAAAAATACCATGTTCAAAAAATCTCTCTCTATACGCCGTCGGAAGGAGTAATGATACCAGTCAAGGAGGCGGCTACCTACCCTCTTCTGCTATTGGCACACCTGAAGAGCGCCCGATGGGAATCGAACCCGCAGCATAGGGAAGTACGGGGGATTTTAGGGGTTTAATGCCTTGATTTTACTGGGCTTCACACCCTTACAGTTCCTGGTTTCCCCTCATTTGTCCCAAGCTATGACGCTTGATCATGCTCCCTGACAATCTAGGTTTCAAGTCGTACTGTGCACACGTAGCTTGGAGCGCGCGGAGAGTGCCTTAATATGCGTGGCGGACATCAGATCGATTCATCTAAAAGCCGCAAAGCTTTTCCAGATAAAGCTAAATGGACTTTTGTATAACGAGATGCCCCTAGATAATTGAATCTATTTTCTAATTTTCTAGAATTCCCTCGATATCCTCACTCATTTCTTCTTTCAATTCTTCCGTTTCTTTTGAAATATCATTTAAAACATAACTCTTATTTTTTACACTTGACTCAGAATGGATTACTTTTATTAAACGCTCCATCAGCAATAAGGTTCTACTTGCGATCCTCCCAGTAGGCTCTGGCATAATTTCTTCTAAGTTACGTGCGATCTCTCCTAAGTCTACTGCTCTAGCATGCGCAGCATGGCCATAATCTTCTACTCTCACTTTGCTTAATTCATCTGCAAGCTCCGCTAAAGACTTTTTCGCATTTTTATTTTTTCCAGGCGTGAGCGTTTGTTCTCCGTGGCTAGGATTATCCCCACCACAGCTTATAAAAGGAAAAAGACATAATAGTATGGAAAGAAAAATAGATCTCATCGCCATTTAAATAAAAATTTTACGAAATTATGCCTAGCAAAATAATTGCCGCAGTAATAGTTAGTGCTCCCCCTAGGCGAGTTGCTATCTGTGCAAATGGCATCAGCTCCAAACGGCGGGCCGAGGTCAGTATCGCCACATCGCCAATGCCTCCCATCCCACTGTGACAGGCATTAATAATCGCGCTCTCGATGGGATATAAACCGACCCATTTGCCCGCAAAAAACCCGACCGTAGTCAGGGTAAAAACCGTGACCGAAATAGTAACGACATTAGCCAAAGTAAAAGCAGCCATTAGGTCGTTCCACGAAGTAGTAGTGATGCCAATAGCAAAGAGCAAGGGATAAGTAACTGCTGTCGAGAAAAAATGATAAACCGTGCGAGCGCCATCTTCTAGTTTGGGTGAAATCGCATAAGTGAGCTTGGCAAGCATAGCGAGAAATAGCATACCTACTGGAGCAGGTAAACCGGTCAGCTTATGCACGATTATGCCCAATACATAAAAAGTGATCGCAATCATGCCGGCGGCGGCAATATGCTCTACGGTAACGGTAGAAGCCTTGGCGGGTTTTGCGGTGGCATCCTCATCAGCATCATATAAGCGGCCCTGGCCGGTATAGTGGGGACGGCGCTTACCAAGTTGATTAAGCAAACTCGCGCAAATAATCGCCATCAAATTTCCAAGCACAATAGCGGGTACGATTTGCGCGAAGAGCTGATTTTGCGGCAAGTTGAGAATGTCAGCATAGCCAAGGGTGAGAGGAATCGCCCCTTCGCCGATGCCACCGGCCATGATGGGGACAATGATATAAAAAAAAGTATGGTGAGCGCTTAATCCAAAGGCTATACCGGTAAGTGTACCTGCAATAGTTGCTAGTACAGAGCCAGCAGCAAGAGGAATAAAGATTTTCACAATGCCTGTAAGCAGCGTCCGACGATCCATGCTCAGGATGCTGCCAACGATCACACAGGCAATGAAGAGATATAGGATTTTGGTCGATTGCCAGAAATCATTAATTGATCCCACCAATTCATTAGGTAAAAGCTTGTAATGAACCAAGCAGGCAGGGAGAAAAATTGTAACGATGACAGGGCCGCCAATCTGGCGTAGACCTGGAATACGCGCCCCCAATTCGGCAAAGGTAAAGCCGAATACGGTAAGCAGCGCAAACATGATTGAGATGTCGCCAGAGGCTTTTCCAAGGGCCAAAAGCACGCTCAAGCAAACAAAAATAACACTATAAACCGGCAACGGAATAATGCCGATGCGCAGATTCATTAGTTTCTGCCATTGAAGGCAACCAAACAGGATGCGAAACAGACCAGTTTTATGTCCCTGTAGAAAATATCGCCAATTTTTATTCACCAAAACACCGCTATCAGCCGATGAAGTATTCATTTGCCTCTGTCTCCTGAGTCAGATTTATTAACATTTAGCAAGCGCTACCGAAGGGGGTACCAGGCGTTTTTGAAGCTTTATAGACCTGGAGTACACCTAAAAAAAGCAACGACATAGCACGACGTCGCTTAAAGGAGGAAGCGCAAACGGTTAAATCACGTTGCATCGGAAACATGATTATCCCGAAGGCGCTGATTTAAGTATGAGTATGGCTAGTAAAGAATGTACATACCAATAGTAATTATTGTTTGTATTGCTGTTTATTTATTAAATATTGCAGTGCAATAAATTTTTTATTTAAATATTTATATAAATCATATTAAATTTATACTCTCAAAAATTCATTGCAATAATGTCTCTTTAAAACAACAGTATATTTAAACAGTTATCAGTTACAGCCTCTTCAAACTACACTCTACGCTGCTTATCAAGCAGCATTAAAAGTAGATAAGTACCTTTGTATTTTCAGCGCTAGCCCTATAATTTTTTCACATCGAAAATAATAGAGGAGTAGAGACGGTGATGATCAATCAGAAGCGATTGCGTTATTTTTATGAAGTCTATGCGCACGGAAAAATTCGTAAAGCAGCAGACCATTTGAACACGGATTCTTCTGTCGTTACACGGCAGATTAAGCTGTTAGAAGAAGAGGTGGGGCATCCATTATTTGAACGCCGTCCACGCGGAGTGGCACCAACTAATGTGGCTGAGATATTGCTTGAATATTATCGTCGAACCAGCGAGGCTGAAACAGCGTTAAAAGCTAGCTTACAAGAGCTTAATGAGATGCGACGAGGGAGCATCCATATTGCTACAAACAGTGCATTTGTTTCCCCACTCATGGGTATATTTCATCAATTTCATCAACAATGCCCAAGCATCAATCTTAACATCGAAGAAATTTTCGACCCTAATAAAATTATTGATCACATCCTCGAAGACACTTTGCATATAGGAATCATCCATCTTTGCTCTGAAAAGCCGGATGTTCAATGTTACGCAAGCGTGCCTCTACCTTTATGTATGGTAGTAGGTAAAGAACACCCCTTTGCCCATAAACAAAAAGTCACTTTTCAAGAAGCGATGAGCTATCCCCTTTCACTGCCTGCGTCTGGTCTGTCTCGAGAAATAGTCCAATCGATCTGCCATACGGAAAAAATCGCACTTCCGCCTTGCGTATTTGAAAGCGATTCAACAGCCGCCCGTAAAAAATTTGCCTGTTATGGCTTAGGCGCAGTCTTTATGTCGGTTTTCGCAGCACGGGAAGAAATTAAAAAGGGAGAACTCGTTGCGCTAGAAGTTGATCATCCAATTTTTCAGTCGACAAAACTGGCTTTAGCAGTTAAGCGCGGTAAACCATTGCTGCCAGCCACTCATCTATTACTGAGATTGCTCCATCAAGGACTATCCATTTTTACGAATGAGCTTGAGGTTAATGATAATTCACTCATCAGAACGGGAGTTTCTAAATGAAAGGGCAAAATCAACCTAACAATCGCCGTCGCAATATGCTCAAGACCGTCATAGCCGGTTTGGGTGTAGCCGCAGTGGTGGGGGCACCATTTGTTATAACCTCCCTCAAAAAAAACACCCAAAAATCCAAACAGAAAATTATTATTCGCACCTCGGGCGGCAAGGATCAGATCGCCTATACAAAAATACTCTTCGAGCCTTTCACACAGGAAACCGGGATTGAAGTAAAGGGCATTCCATCCACTGTGGAACCTATTGCAGAAATTAAAACGATGGTCGATACAGGAACCTATCATTGGAATATGGCATGCCTTGGCAATCGAGCTATTCCAATTTTGGGCCCAGATTATTTGGAAAAGCATCAGCTTGAGCGAGATCCCATCGTTTCCACCATCATGCCGCACCTTTTATCAGAGTGTAGCGTCGGGATGAATATTTACTCTATAGTGCTCGCGTATCGAAAGGAGGCGTTCAAAGGACGCCAAGCACCTGTGACGTGGAAGGATTTTTGGGATGTGGAAAATTTCCCGGGCCGCCGCGCTTTGCGTAAAATCCCTTTTGATACGATCGAAGAGGCGTTACTTGCCGATGGTGTACCTCTAGGGGAAGTGTATTCTGGTAATAATCTAGCCCGCGCCTTTCGCAGTTTAGATAGAATCAAGCCGCATATCTCCGTCTGGTGGCAAAATGCGCCCCAATCTGAACATCTCTTGAGAACGGGCGAAGTAGATTTACTGCCTGCTTTTTCGATCTCTGCATTAGCCGCTATTGAAGGGGGCGCGCCGGGTGCGTTTTCCTGGGATCAACATATCTACGGGTACGATAATTGGACTATTTTAAAAGGCACGCCTAATGCGGATGCGTGTCGTCAATTTATTCAGTTTGCCACCGATCCAGATCGACAAGCACGCCTTATCCCCTATGGGATAGCGCCTACCCAGGCTAGTGCCTTGGAACCAAGCATTTTAAAAAAAAATGGTATTGATCTCAAATATGTAAAGCAACTTCCCACTTATCCAGACAACTTAAAAAAAGGGATGCCTAGCGATGGCGTGTATTGGGCGGAGAAACATAGTTCAATCGTCGAACGCTTTAATCAGTGGATGCTAAGTTGACTCAAGGCTTAATTTATTGGGGCTGTATTTGTGGCCTTTGATGTTTCGCCGCGAGCATTGCTCGTATTTGGTAAATAACTGACAAAGAACAGCATTCAAACTGGCTCACTAGTTTGAATGGGGGTATTAATGATGTTGAAAGTAGTTAATGCATCAGCTGAACAGGTTCCAACAGCCTCCGCTTCATCCAATGAGCAGAGGCAAACCACAACGGATGCTCATACGGCGGCGCATCCCCCTCCTGTCGATATTGCCCCACCCAATTCAGCGGGCATCTCGTATAACTCGTATCAAGAGTTCGAAGTTACCTCCTCAGGCATAGTGCTAAATAATGACCCTGCAGTGCGAATGATCTTAAATAAGACCATAGGGTACAGGCCATCCAAACTCGATGGCATCGTAAAAATCGCAGGACAACGAGCACAACTGGCCTTTTCCAATGCCAATGGCATGCATTTATGGGGATGCAATTTTCTCAATACCAGCCGCATCATATTTGCGGCTGGTGAGCCTATTATCAGCAGCGATGGCAATCTTGGCGCATTTCTCGTAAACAAAAAAGGCCAAATTACCATCAACAGTGTCGCAAAACTCAAGCAGTTTGATCAAATCGACCTCATCGCCTATTCCGTCAAAATAGATGGAGAGTTGCAGGCAAATACAATCAACATTAGCACTGGCAAGCATCAAGTTAATTACACAAAGTTGGGCGTCCCGGTGATTGCCACTCAGCCAGCAGTAAGCGTCCAGAGTAGGCAAAATCTGCCCAAATTAAATCAAGTCAGCGCGGGGTGGCTGAGATTCACAAAGAATGCCAAAGTACATGCTTATGAACACCTTAGAATTAAAGCGGCTCTCTTATACAACTCGAGTCATCAGATTCAGTCAAACGGTGATGTCACACTTGAAGTTGATCGCTTAGACAATGCTGGCGCCATCCGTGCACAGCGCGATCTCTCGTTGTTAGGAAAAGAACTGGAGAATCAAGCAGGCGCTTTGATCGACGGGCGAGTTCTAGCGCTCACTCTACACGATCAACTCAGAAACCGCGGGGTGATCCAAGGCAGCACCGTGGCTATTAGTGCACAGAGTCTAACCAATGATGGCACTGAGGATACGGACGAACATCAAGCTGGGGTAATCATGGCGCGCCGCCAACTTACCATCGGAGCACAGACTCTACATAACCAAGAACATGGCTTAGTGCATAGCGATGGCGAATTGACAATCGGCGGTCCCCTCAATGCCCAGGGCAAAATAAAAGGTTCAGCACAGAGTCTAACCAACGCCACGTCCTCTACCATTGGATCAAGAGATAAGCTGTCGATTCAAGCCGATCATTTGGATAATCAAAATGGGCAAATCACAGCGGGTTCAGATTTTTTCCTGAAGAGTAAAGTTCTCAATAATACGCGAGGTCATATAGAAGTTAACGGGGATCAAAGCGTATTAGATATACAGGTCAATGCGATTGACAATACTGCAGGCCGGTTACTCCACACGAGCACAGGACAAGCTCAGATTGTGGCCCACTACTCAATAATAAATGGCAATGATGAAGGTGAAAAAGGAGCCGGTTTAATCTTTGGTCAAGGTCTTCTTTCTGTCACCTCACCTAAAATAGCAAATATTGAAGGTGGAAAAATCCTTTCGAATCAAGCGCTCAAAATAAAAACCCCCTCTTTTTTAAATAATCAAGCTGGCACCTCACCCGAAATAGAGAATAGTGAAGATGAGGAAATCCCCACGAATCAAGCACGCAAAATAAAAATTGCCTTTTTTTTGAATAATCAATCTGGCACGTTGTCAGCCAGTCAAAAAATCGAAATTGACACCATCGTCTTAAATAACCGTAAAGGAAAAATCATTGTAGGGGCGGATGAGGCATCCAAGGCGGGGAATTCCGACACACACTACCCATCGCAACCCACCCATAACGCTAACTTGCTTGAAGTGCATGCGAAGGAAGTGTTAAACCATGATAAAGGTCAGATCATCAACACCGGTATAGGTGAAATAAAGATTTTTTCGGATGCGATCAAAAATAGCGAGGGTATAGATCAAGAAACACAAGGCGGCCTGATCAGTGCTCAAGGCGAAGTCATGATGGAGGCGAAGGGTATCTCCAATGGGGATAACGGTCAGATTTCAGGGAAGAATGTCAATCTGAAAGCAGAACAATCCTTCACCAACCTCAACGGTACAGTGTCTGCAAGCGATAGATTATCGCTGAAAAGTAAAATTTTTTTGAATTGTATGGAAGGGGTTTTGCAAAGCGATGGAGATCTCTATGTTTCAGTAGATCGTTTAATCAACGATAGTATTTTGCACGGCAAGGGTCAAGTCGTGATCGAGGGTGAAGAGATAGAGAATAATAAACAGGGATGGAACGACAACTACAAAATTCTGCACCTTCCTGAAAAGCACGTGTTGAAACCAGGCTCGGCTTTGATTGTTGGCGATACGGTTTCAATCGGCGCGCATGATCGACCCAATTCTATGTTGATTAACACGGCGGGTGTGATCTTTGCGCAAAAGAGCCTCCAGATTGGCGTCACGCAGATTGGAAATTACGGCCATGGCTTGTTTTATAGTGGAGGTTCCTTAACCATTGGTGGTGAACTCGACGCCCAGTTCAAAGTAAAGGGCATCAACGAGGTTGTCCATAATAGAGGCTCGACGATAGATGCGCTAGGCTCTATCGCAATCCACTCAAAAGCGCTGCACAATGAAAACTCGCACTGTACTGTTCAGGAACAGATAGTCGAGCAACGAAGCATCGACGAGTATCTGCCAGAAAACGGGGAGCAGCGCTATAGCGGAGGTGAGGTCGAATGGATTGACGCCGATGGGTCGCGTCTCATTGTGCGAAATGGAGGGCCGAAGTTTGCAGATTTTACACACTACAAATATAGTCATACGGTCACAAGGACGGTCGTCACGCATAGTGAGCCCGGCAAAATTCAAGCAGGCGGCACGATCCAATTGTCAGGAAAGGTGATCAACGATAAAAGCCAGATTACGGCAGGTGGCACACTGAGCGATTTTGATGGCACACCGGCACAGATCGATAACCGTGATGCGATGGGCAAGCAGATCACCACCGATGAAGGTACGGCGCGATATTCAAGATTAGACTGGTGCGGAGGATTATTCAGTCGGGGTTGGGAGCGTACTTGGAGAGGACACACGCCCTACGGCATGAGAAATCTAGAGCAGTTCAATTTGAATATAGCGACCTCTCAAGAGCATACGACGGTCGTCCATCAAGAGCCCTCTACAGCGTTGGTGCTGAGCACGTCTACTCTAACAAACGCCAGCCCGTTCTTAAATAGTAGCTTGCAACACTTTCAACCCGATCCTAACCAACCCTATCTGATTCAAACTGATTCCCGTTTTACGCGCAGCAGTGATACCGTTTCTAGCAATTTCTTGCTGAACTTACTCAATCTCGACCCCCAACGCTTACCCAAGCGCTTAGGAGATGGCTTTTATGAACAGCAACTGATTCGTGACCAGATCATTGGCTTGACAGGCCACTACTATCTATCCGGATATCGAAACCCAATTACTGAATTCAAAGCTTTAATGCATAGAGGCGCAAACTGGGCCAAGCAGCATAATCTGACGCTAGGTATAGAACCCACGCCGCAGCAAATTGCCGCATTAAGCGCGAGCCCAGTCTGGCTGGTGAATCAAAGCGTTAAATTACCTGATGGCTCAGAACAGACGGTTTTGATGCCCAAAGTCTATCTAGCTAACAGAGATGCCAGTCCAGTTCCACTGGGCGGCTCGCTGATTTCAGCTAACGCCATTGAACTACAGAGCGACCGTCCACTAAAAAATGCTGGCACGATACTAGGCCGCGGTAAGGTGAACCTCACCTCACGCAATATTGATAACCAGCGCGGCGCAATCGTCAGCTTGGATACCCTATCGATGCAGGCGAGCCATAACATCGATAGCCGTGCTGGCCAGTTGATTGCCGTCAAAAAAATCATCCTAAAAGCCGGTCATGATATCCACCTCCAGAGTCAAACCCATACGACCCATGCAGCGAGTGGTAGCCAGACGTCTCTAGATGGCCTCACCCAGGTCCAAACCAAGCAGTTGGAAGCGTATGCCGAATCGGACATTCATCTGGCGGCAACCCAAATCAAGGTGGATGAAAATGCCAGTTTAGAAGCCAGAGGTGACCTAACTTTAGGCACAGCCACCGTAAGCGCTCAGCACCAGTTGGCATGGGATGCGCGTAATGGGCTAAGCGTAAGCAAAAATACCGAAGTCGGCTCTCTCATTCAAACCGGTGGAGCACTTGAACTCAAGGCAGGTCGAGATATTCATGCGGTTGGCGCTCATGTGAATGTCGGAGCAGCACTTTCCGTCAAAGCTGATCGGGATATTAACGTGGCGGCAGCCCATGAAGAACTCGATTTTGCCGAATCTCACTATTCTGAATCGAGCAATTTCTTCTCTTCTTCGAGCGAATTAACGCAAAACAAACTGTATAGAAAACAAGCATTGAGCAGTACCTTCTCAGGCGATACCGTCAAGGTGGAAGCTGGGCATGATCTTAGTGTGACGGGCTCAAATATCATTGGCATGCGCGCTGTGGGTTTGTACGCTGACAATGACATCAAACTAAACGCTGCGCAGCAGGTTGAGAAAGCGAGCCATTATTCAGTTAAAGAGCGTTCTGGCTTATTGGACAGCGGCAGTTTGGGTTTTGCCATTGGCGAGCGCCAACAAAAAGATGAATTTGAAGGCGAAAACACACCGCATATAGGTACCGTTATTGGCAGTGTCTCAGGCGATATTCAGGCCATCGCGGGCCGTGAATATCACCAAAGCGGCAGCCAACTGGTAGCGCCTGAGGGCAATATCGAGGGGAAGGCACTCAAAGGCACAGTCGTTCCGGTCTATGAACAAGGCCGACGCTGGCAGCATAACGAATTGCACCAATCCGGCTTAACCGTCTCAGTCAGCGCGCCAGTGATTGCTGCTGCACAAACAGGCCAGCAAATGCTTCAAGCCAGCACGCAAGTGAGTGATCTGCGCATGCACGCTTTAGCCGCTAGCACTATCGTACTCGGGGCTAAAAACGCCTACGATGCGATCCAAGCCGATCCCAAAGCCGCCGGCGGCGTTACCGTCAGCGCGATGATCGGTGAAAGTCATCAGGAGTTCCAACAAACCCAGCTGAGCACCACCGCGTTGGGCAGCGCAATCAAAGCGGGTGGCACGGTGCGCTTGGATATGAAGGGTTTAGGTGAAGCGTCAACCCTCTCTGTCATCGGCTCCCAGATTGAAGCCAAGCAAGATGTCGAGCTCAACATAGAAGGTCGACTGAACGTTGAGGCAGCGCTGAATACCTTTAGTCAGCACAGCGAGCGCCATAACCAGAGTAGCGCAGTAGGAATGGCAGCCACATTCGGCACCCATAGCTCAGTGGGGGCATCCGCCACAATCAGTCTTGGGCGTGGCCACACAGATGGCATTGAAGTTAGCCATACACCCGCTCAGATCAAAGCCGGTCGCAAACTGATGTTAGAGGCGCAAAGCGATGTCCACTTAAAAGGCGCGCAACTCTCTGGCCAGCAAGTCGAAGCCAGAATCGAGGGGGACCTTGAAATTGAAAGTTTGCAGAACACAAACAGCTATAACAGCCACTATCAAAGTATCAGTGGCAGCGCCACGGCAGGACCGACTTCTGCCGTCAGCGTTAACTTCTCACAACAGAAGATAGACAGTACTTATCGGAGCGTAGCGGAGCAAGCGGGTATCCAAGCCAATGACGGAGGTTTCCAGATTAAAGTCAAAGGCGATACAAAGCTGGTTGGCGGGGTGATCGCAAGTACAGATCGAGCAATTGCAGAAGGCAAGAATCAATTTGTAACGGCGACTCTGGGTACCAATGATATTACCAATCAGGCTAAGTACGATGCACTCAGCCTAAGCTTAGGCGTAGGTTACAGCTCAAGTGGAAAAAACGTAGGCTCGAGCCAGTCTGGCGAAGCCGTCACGCCTGCGCATAGCGGCAATCAGCTGGCGAGCCGCAAAGGCATCAGCCCCTCGATACCCATTGCAATGAGTGCTTCAGGCACAGCATCGTCTACAACAAAGAGCAGCATCAGTGGCGCTCAGATCGTGATTACAGATGAGACCCGGCACAAAGCGTTAACAGGGCAAAGTTCAGAGGACACCCTCGCCAGCCTAAACCGTGATCTAGCGCTCAACCATTCGTCGCTCGTACCCATTTTTAATCAAGCTGAGATTGAAGCAGGCTTTGAGATCGTGGGCGCGTTGGGCCGAGAAGTGAATACGTTCGTTCAACATAGAGCCAAAGATGCGGATCGTAAGATTCAACAAGCTAAAAGTAAAGAAACGCTCGCCAATCAAAACGCGTTGATCCCGGAGGAGCTGCGGCAGCAGTTAAAGGAAGACGCAGCTGAGTTGCGTGTGCAAGCGAAAGCGTTAAATGATAAGTGGGGCCCAGGTGGCCTCAACCGGCGAGTATTAACTGCGTTAACAGCAGCAGCCTCTGGCAATGTAACGGGTACAACCGCACAGTTTGTGCAAAGTGGCGTGGTGAATTTGATCCAGCAGCAAGGCGCAAGCTATATCGGCAAGCTGGTGCAAGCTAAGGCTCTAACAGAAGGCAGTCCAGCGCATGCGACACTACATGCCTTAGTGGCAGTTGGCGGAGCAATCGCGAGCAATCAAAGCGTAAGTGCTAGCGCGATAGGAGGAGCCACTTCCAGTTTATTGACGAACTTATTCACAACAGATGCTGATGCAACGCAACAAGAGCAAGAAGCCAAACGCAATCTATTGGCAAGTTTAGTCACGGGTATTGCCGCAGCCGTTGGGCAAGATCCATCCTCAGCGCTAACGAGCGCGAGTATAGCGATAGAGAACAACTGGCTGGCTACAGAGCAAAAGGCGCAGGCCCAAAAAGAATTAGAAGACTGTGAAGATAGTCTCGTCTGCAAAGCAGGGACAATGATTAAATGGACGGGTGTTTCAGCTAAGCAGGATGCATTAACGATGTCAGGTCTGCTCAGCGGTTTGGCTGAAGCGGGTTGGGCAGATGCAGAAGGGGTAGTTGAATTTTGTAAGGATCTCCCCGGTAGCCTAGCAGGATTGGCTTCTCTGATTAACAAAGAAGTACGGGATCAAATAGGCGAAGCGATTGCCGCTGAGTTAGATGCCAAAATTAGCCGGATGCAGATCGCAGTGGAGAAAGGTAGCGACCAGAATGCCGTGCAACTGGGTCGAGATTTAGGTAATTTAATTTGGCACGTAGGCTTGATAGCGATACCGGCAGTCGGGGTAACCAAGCTCACTATGTCGCTGGGAAAAGCTGGGGTTCGTTTAGGTAAGAAAACACTGGAAGAATTTTCTAGCCTCTCTAAGGTTGAACACTTGGCGAAAGCGGGTGGCGCTTCTGCCGCTGATGGTAAGCTGCTGACAACCGCTAGCCAGTCAGCAAATGTTTCAAAAATAGAAGCGAAGTTACAGTACTTCTTTGGAAAAGCAACAGGGAAAAAACACAATACTGATCGCTCTATAAGAATGCTCCGCGAGCTTGAAAGAATTGGGCTATTTGATACCCCTGCTGCTCGGCAATACCTATCTAAGTCTATTTTAGAGGCTTACGGTAATCCTGGAAGTTTTGTTCGCATTCTAGAAAATGGTCATGTGTTACGCGAGTCGCTGTTAATGGGACCGAACGGTGCTGCGATTCTGGAAACAACTTGGGTGGATAATCTTTTGTCCACAGGAAAAATAATTAAGTCTAAGGGTGGTCGGTACCGCCACAAAATTACACCAGGAGAATAATGATGATCTCTATTGCTGAGTCTTTTGATAATGTCAGTGACCTTGAGTACGTACTCAAGGGTAAATATGAAAAATGGCTAATATTGGGTTCTAAGCATCCAGTAATTAATGAATGTTATTTGCTTAAATCTGATTCAAATGAACTGGATTTTGGGCTTGGTATAGCAGTTACAGGCACAGGCATAATGCCTAAAATATTGCTTGTTGAAAATTATCAAACTGTGTATATAGGCTTTGATTCTTACATAGCAGCAGTCTCCACTATTCGACCATCCTCAACAATTGCAAGCCGATTGTCTGAGCTAGATGGGGTCTTTTTTGATATGTTTCTACTGAAAAATGGAAATATCTGCGTTATTCATGAAATAGGTGCGCAAGTTTTTACTAGAGACTTAACAGGAATATGGAGTGTTGGCACAGACATCATCTCAGATTGGGTTATTAATGATGAACAGGGGATACTTTCGCTAACCGAAATGGACACAGGGAAAGTTATAAATATCTCAATTTCAACGGGTGCTATTTTATCGGCTTGAAGTGGAGCGGCGACCCTCTATTCCGGATTTAGTTTTCAGAGACATAACGTTTACCTCTCTCTAACAGCGCACCCCACCGACTCAGGACTCACGGCGCATATGCTCCCGCTTTTAATTTTTAAGCGTCTAAATCTAACTGCTGCAAAGTGGCTTCATAATTTTGTCCGCCATAGAAAATATTGATAATATGCGTATTTCAGATCATCGTGACCGCCCATTTCAGCATCGTGACCGGTCATTATAGATTTATCGTGATCGCTGTTTTCAGAATTGTCGTGACCGATTTTGGGTAAAATTTTTGAAATCGGAAAGCTAGAAATGATCGGCGATTTGATACGTCTGTAGGCAAGCGAAGGTAATTTGAATAACCCGGTATCGTGATGCGCTTTTTAGGTATGCGATGCCAAGTCGACGAATTACCATGCGCAAAGTTAAAGAAGTATTAAGGCTGCGGTATGAATGCCACCTGTCGCTAGAGGCGATTGCCCGAGCCCTGTCGCTCTCTAAAGGCGTTGTCGCCAAGTACATTAAGCTTGCTAGCCAAGCGTGTTTAGCCTGGGAAGAGGCGCAAGCGCTAGACGAAACAGCGCTGTTATCCAGGCTGAAGCCCAAATCTGAGACACCTGTCGTGCGCGCGTCCCAGTTTATGCCACCGGATTATGCTTGGCTCCATCAAGAGCTCAAACGCAAAGGCGTCACGCTGCAGTTGCTGTGGGAAGAGTATTGCGCGCAATGTCCGGGCCGGCCTTACAGCCAGCCCTTTCCGGGTGTTGACTCAAAGAGCAGCCTCCTTAATAACGCGCGCAGAGGAGAAATGCTTATTGGCTGTTAGGGGATCGACGTAGGATTTAGCTTTAGGCTTTTTTGGCCCACGCCGTCGAACCCGAATACGTTGCGGGTCGACATAACGAGCAATCTGCAAGAGTAGCTCCCCTAAGGCCGGGCCTTGATATAATTTAAGCCAACTGTCCCAAGTCTCGGGTGGCAAGAAACTCATCATTCCGTAATAGGCCATACGAACCTCATTGGCCATATAGTAAGTAGATACCTCGACCTCTTGTTCTTGATGAGCCTGCTCAATCACGATTTTGAGTAACGCTAGGATGTTGTAAGCTAATATTGCTGTGGCAAAGCCCAATAGAGCGGCACGTGGATGCCCCATCGTGCGAATTTCGCTTTTGAGATCAGCTTCTAGCCGCTGGAACATACCTTCAATACGCCAGCGCTTGCGGTAAAGATCAGCAATCTTTTGTGCGCCCACCTCAACAGGCAGATTGCTCCAAATACGAAGACGGGGGTCGCCCGAGCTAGTGGGATGATCTAAACGCACTTCAATCCGACGCCAAGTTTGATCTTCATCGCGCAGGCTAATCGTTTGCTCATAAACTTCACCTGTTTCACAGCGCCCCACAGAGTACAACTCACTTTCTTGAGACAGCCTCGGGTGATTCTGGCTTGTTTCACGCACGATAAAATACGCGCCTCGGTTTTGCAAGCCCATGAGCACTTTCCTAACGCAGAAGTGCCGATCGGCTATCCATACCTCGTCAAACTGGGCCCTTTCTAATAAAGGCTCGATGATTGTAAGCTCCGATGCATAGGCATCCTCACAGGGTGCGATATCCGTAACCAGACTTTGATCTGCATCATAAACCACTAAAGTATGGCCTGGTAACGCCGCTCCTGTCTGAGCCTTTAACGCTGTTAAACGCTTCTCGCTCGCCGGTAAGTGGTTACCATCCACCATTCGTACCCGGTAACCTGATAGCGTAACCGGCAAATTCAGCGGTTCAAGCACCGGGCCCAAGCGCATGGCGCTCTGTCGAACTAACTCTTGTAACAGCTTAGGCTCTGTGCGATTGATCTTGTCGTACAGTGAACTCAGCGCCACATTTAATTTCTCTTTATACGTCTGCGAGGCACTATGCAAGGATTGGCAAACCCCTAGCGACACCATCGACATCATCTCTACTACTGTCGAAAACAGCAATTCTCGCGAATACTGCCTTTCCCTATTCTTTTCAAATACCTCGTCTATCCACTTACTATCAAATACTGAACCCATCAATAACCGCGTCATTACGCTTATTGGCATCTTAGCTGTCGCTTGTTCAAACAGTTTTCTCAGCATCATTCTCTCCGATTCGTTGATACTCCTCATTTAGAATAGTTCAAACACCCGGAAAGGGCTGGTATTTAAGGCATCAGCCAGAACCAAGGTTTATGTGGGTGAGGTAATTCAAGGGAGCCTTTATGTTGATGGAGTCTAGCAGATTGTTGTGCCAAATGCATCGATAATTGATGGTATCAAAATACTTGATGTGAGACCATTAAAATGATTCAAACTGAAAACATAAAATTGACTTTAATAAAAATGTTGGACTTGATTAAATCAAGTGATGCTAAAGACTGGGAAGAACTCATCGAGCCACTCAGTTATGAGGTCCTCGATACCCCCAATGAAACCAAGCGAGAAATCCTGTCACTATATAGAGGCATGGGATCATTAAGTGATCTCACTCTTCATAAAGATGGATACCCTTTGAGAAAGGAAAATGAGGAATTTTCCTTTTTAAAAAGGCAACTATTTGATTTGTGCCTCAAAGATTTGTAATTAGCAGCCATTGGGGATCAACAGAACATTTATGGGCGGTCCCCCATAAACCCGTACATTGTGCCAGCAGATGCTAAACGCAGCCGCAAAAAAGCCCGCAGCGATGCGGGCTTAGAGGGTTTCTCGTGGCTTCTAGACATCAGCTATTGCCGAATGCTAGGTCACTCCCACTCAATAGTCGCAGGCGGCTTTCCTGAAATATCGTAGACCACACGATTAATGCCGCGCACTTCATTAATGATCCGGTTCGAGATCTGGCCTAGCAACTCATGCGGCAGATGAGCCCAATGTGCGGTCATAAAGTCTTGTGTTTGCACCGCGCGCAGCGCAACCACATACTCATAGGTGCGTGCATCGCCCATAACACCCACGCTTTTAACCGGCAGAAAAACTGCAAACGCCTGGCTGGTCAGCTCATACCACGATTTGCCTGTGTGCGGATCAATCGTATTGCGTAACGCATCAATAAAGATCGCATCGGCACGGGCCAGCAAAGCGGTATATTCGCGCTTAACTTCGCCTAGAATCCGCACTCCTAAGCCCGGGCCTGGGAACGGATGACGATACACCATCGCAGCCGGCAAACCTAGTTCGATGCCTAATTCGCGCACTTCATCTTTGAACAGTTCGCGCAAAGGTTCAAGCAACTTTAAATGCAAGGTTTCTGGTAAGCCGCCTACATTGTGATGACTTTTAATTTTAGCGGCACCTGGCTTATTGCTGCCTGCCGATTCGATGACATCTGGATAGATTGTACCTTGCGCGAGCCATTTCGCATCGACCAACTTGCGTGCTTCGTGCTGGAATACCTCAACAAACTCCGCGCCAATAATCTTGCGCTTTTGCTCTGGATCGGCCACGCCGGCAAGCTTCTCAAGGAAGGGTCCGCTGGCATCGACATGGATCACATTCACCCCCAAATGGTTAGCGAAAGTTTCCATGACCTGCTCTGCTTCATTCAGTCGCAGTAAGCCATGATCCACAAACACGCACGTCAGTTGCGGACCAATAGCCTTATGCAGCAAAGCTGCCGCAACCGAGGAATCTACGCCACCTGAAATGGCTAAAATTACCCGCTCGTTGCCGACCTGCTGACGAATCGATTTGACAGCTTCATCAACATAGTCGCCCATAATCCAATCTGCACGCGCGCCACATACCTCATGCACAAAACGTGCCAGCAGAGCCTTGCCCTGTAGTGTATGGGTCACTTCTGGATGAAACTGAACGCCGTAAAAGCGCCTTGCGTCATCCGCCATAGCTGCAACTGGACATGCATCCGTCGACGCAATCAGCGTAAAGCCAGGCGGTATTTCACTCACTTTATCGCCATGGCTCATCCAGACTTTAAGCACGCTCTGGCCCGCATCCGTATGAAAATCTTCAATCCCATGCAGGAATTTTGCATGACCATGCGCTAGGATTTCAGCGTAACCAAATTCACCCACATGACCATGCTCAACCTTGCCACCCAGTTGCTCAGCCATGGTCTGCATACCATAGCAAATCCCCAGCACGGGTACGCCAAGCTCAAACACAACTTGTGGTGCGCGCGGCGTATCAGCACCCGTCACTGAATTTGGACCACCCGATAAAATAATGCCCTTCGGGGCAAAATCACGAATGAAAGCCTCATCCACATCGGAAGGGTAAATTTCAGCACATACATGGGCCTCACGCACACGGCGGGCGATCAGCTGAGTAAACTGTGAACCAAAGTCAAGGATTAAAATTTTGTCATGCATCTGCATTCATTCCACGTGATAGTTCGGAGCTTCTTTCATAATCTGTACATCATGCACATGCGACTCACGAATGCCAGCCGAAGTAATTTCAACAAAACCAGCCTGTTCGTGCATTTCTGCAATCGTGCGGCAACCACAATAGCCCATACTTGCACGTACGCCACCTACCAGCTGATATAAAATGGCGCTCACGCTCCCTTTATAGGCAACGCGGCCCTCAATGCCTTCTGGCACAAGTTTATCGATATTGACCGAATTGTCCTGAAAATAACGATCAGCGGCGCCATCTTTCATGGCACCCACCGAACCCATGCCGCGATACGATTTATAGGACCGGCCCTGATATAGAAATTCTTCGCCTGGCGCTTCGTCAGTACCGGCGAACATACTGCCCATCATGACACTGTGCGCCCCCGCGGCTAACGCCTTGGAAACATCGCCCGAATAGCGCACTCCGCCATCGGCAATCACCGGCACGCCGGTACCCGCCAACGCTGCAGATACATTCGCAATCGCGGAAATCTGCGGCACCCCAACCCCAGCAATAATCCGGGTGGTGCAAATTGAGCCTGGGCCGATGCCCACTTTGACTCCGTCGGCGCCATATTCAACCAAAGCACGCGCCGCATCGGCCGTGGCAATATTGCCACCCACCACTTCAATTTGCGGAAAATGCTTTTTAACCCACTGCACGCGTTCAAGCACGCCGAGGCTATGGCCATGAGCCGTATCCACCACAATCACATCCACGCCTGCTTGCACCAGCAACTCAATGCGCTCGTCGTTTTCTGGGCCAACCCCAACGGCGGCGCCAACCCGGAGTTTGCCCTGCTCATCCTTGCATGCCTCTGGATGTTCCGTCGCTTTTAAAATGTCTTTAACGGTCATTAAGCCGCGCAATTCAAACCTATCATTCACCACCAATACCCGCTCAAGTCGATGGCGATGCATCAACTCCTTAGCTTTAGCCAGCGGCGTTCCTTCCGGCACCGTGATCAAACGCTCTCGAGGGGTCATGATGGCGCGTACAGGTTCGTCCAAGCGAGTTTCAAAACGCAAATCACGATTCGTTACAATGCCAATGAGTTGCGTGCCTTCAACGACCGGGAAACCGGAAATACCATGCTGTTGCGACAACGCAATGGCATCGCGCACTTTGAGATGAGGCGGCACGGTGATCGGATCACGCACAATGCCAGACTCGAAGCGCTTAACCTTGGCCACTTCACGGGCTTGTTCAGCCGCTAGCAAATTTTTGTGAATGATGCCAATCCCGCCTAGCTGAGCCATAGCAATGGCAAGTCGGCCTTCGGTCACGGTGTCCATGGCCGCGGATACAAGCGGCATATTTAGCGTGATGCGGCGGGTGAATTTGGTTTTAAGAGAGGTTTCTCGTGGCAGTACATTGGAAAATGCGGGCACGAGTAATACGTCGTCAAAGGTCAGTGCTTTTTGGAGGAGGCGCATAAGATATCCTGGAGGCGCAAAAACGGATTATACGCGATTCTTCAGCGCTAACCTAGCACCTGCCAGGCATCGACTGAATCTTTTTCCGATTTATGCGTGCCATCTACGGCCCTCAGGCCGTCCCATGCGCCCCTTTTCCACACGCCGTTGCCGCGCAAGCTTGGGGTCTACTTTTAAAGGCCGGTAAATTTCAACTCGATCATCTGCCGCCAAGACGGTCTCTAATGATTTAAGTTTGCCCCATATCCCCACCGCCTGCGTTGCTAAATCAAGCTCTGGATAGAGTTGCAAAATACCCGATGCAAGAATCGCTTGATGCACTGTTGCGTCTGCTGGCAGGGTTATTTTCAGTATGGTTTGCTGCTCGGGCAAAGCATAACAAACTTCGATTTCAATCTTAGCAACCATATTTAGTTTGTGCGCGCTTCACAAAAGACTCAACAAAAGTGTTCGCAATATGATTGAATACGGGTCCAATCAGTTTACCTAGGATCACACTGGCAAATTCATAGTGCAATGAAAATTCGACCTTGCACGCGTCAGCACGTAACGGCGTAAAGCACCAGTAGCCAGTGAATTTTTTAAATGGGCCATCGGCAAAGACCATATCGATGCGGCTTGGCCGCTGTTGGGTATTACGGGTTGTAAAATGCAGCTTGATCCCTTTGAATGTAATATCAATCTTGGCTTTCATCTCGATCGGGCTTTGTTCAAAAATCTCAACCCCGCCACACCATGGTAAGAAATTTGGATAATCGTCAACATCGTTGACAAGATCGAACATTTGTTCGGCCGCGTAGCGGACCAAAACGGTTTTTTGAACATCCGGCATAAGGTTTAAGTAAAAAGGATGCGCAGTTTGCGCAAAATCGACAGCATAAGGTAAGCGGCTTTGTTAGAATGATTATTTTAGCCGAAGTATACGTTCTCTCTCATCATGAGTATTAGTAACAATAAAAAAGCCCTCTTCGATTACTTTATTGAAGATCGCTACGAAGCCGGCCTCGTACTCGAAGGGTGGGAGGTTAAGGCGATTCGCGCTGGCCGCTCACAGATTAGAGAAGGCTATGTTGTCATCCGCAATGCTGAGTTATTTCTAATCGGCGCGCATATTAGCCCGCTCTTAAGCGCTTCGACCCATATCCGGCCAGATCCGGTGCGCACCCGTAAACTGCTGATGCATGCCACGCAAATCAAACGCCTCATCGGTAAAGTTGAGCAGCGTGGCTATACGCTTGTACCGTTAGATTTGCATTATACGAAGGGACGGGTTAAATGTGAAATTGGTTTGGCTAAAGGTAAGAAGGAGCATGATAAGCGGGAGACTGAGAAGCAGCGGGATTGGGAGCGGGAGAAAGCTCGGTTGATGCGTAGTGGTGTATGACTTTCTAAAGAAAAAGAAATACTAGGCTATGCATACCCCCTTCATCAAAAATTGATTTGACTGCGTTGTGAAAACTTTAAGGTTGCCAATATAGAATTGATGGCAACCTTAAAGTAGAGAGTCGTTGCAATTAAAAACTAGCTAACATGACTTACTCAGAGTGACCTACTTCGAAGCCATATATACCTGCCTGTTTTGCGCTTCTGGTTACGCCCCAATATGAGTCACGCTCATTTTGTGCCTGTTTCAACCATTTTATATCACTATATTTCCGTTTACTCCCGGGAGCTGCATTAGCGAAAAAATATTTTACACTAGCGTTCAGGACACTCTTCACGCCAACCTCGACAAACTGCGGCCCAAGCCGCTTCAATTCAGGTATAACTTCTTCCAAATCGGTCATGGGGAAATAAAAAGCCAATTGAGGTTCGATGACTTTATCGTAATCACCCATTGTCCTAATTTCATATTGGTAGTCTTTCGGTCGACCAAAACAGATTTGGAGATTTGATACGCCTGAATTAGGCAATTTAAAAGTCAACCGAGCCGCGCCATCGTCAGATAAAATTGCTTGCTCGGAACCCTCTGCCTTAGTCCAAAATTCATAACCTTCAGGACAACTCAATTTTGCCGGCGTAGAACTGTCATCACAACCACAGCCCGCGATCCAACTTCCCGTAACCAGCAAACTTATTAATACCAGTTTCTTCATATTTCCCCCGTAAAATTAGACCTATTTTGGCCAGAGACAATTACTCAAAAAACCTTTTAAAAAAGAAAAATATCATATTTCTAATAAATTAGAAAAATTATTTTTTTCTTCTTTTTTTGGAAAGGGAATTTAGCTTGGCATCCGCACCAGATTTCCAATCATTATAACGAATTCGCTCTAGGTGAGATGGAGGTCGTAGATGGGATATAAGACCAATTTCCTTCGGGGAAATTAAAATTGATTAGACCAAACCCATTGAGGCCAGTCAATTATATAAGGTGGGGGTTATGAACAAGGTATTATGAGCCCCAGCCGGCTTGCGGTGGACCCCAGAATAAAATTTGAGATTGCCGTTTTCTCGGCAATCTCAAATAGATAAAACTACAAGTAGGCGGTGGCATGCTCTTACCACCTTTTACTCTATATTGCTTTTTAGCGCTTTATTCTTAGCTTTTATGTTTTATTGCCTATTTTTATTAGTTTGTTTTTTCCTATTTCTGGTCAAGGGCGACTGAGGAGGTGATTCCTGTTCGACAAATACCTCGCTTTGTTCACTGTGAGCGTCGCTCGCAATGGTACTCACATGTGCCTCGTGTTGGCTTTGAGCCACCATCATTTGCCTCTCACCACTCATCGTCGTTGTATGCGTTGTATGCGTAATAGTTTTTCGGATGATTTTTCCATCCTTCTCGCTCACCTCAACACGTGTCTGTGTTTGGTCATGCTCACTTGATAATGCACCATCTGTGTGGCGTTGATCGAGAGGAGCACTTCCTGCGTCCACCCATGATGATGATAATGACGAAGGTGGTGACAACTTTGTAACGTGATAAATCTGCTCGATATCATGTGAAGTATCTACCACCTCCTCGACAACCTTAGCGTTATGAACATTACTATGTTCTATCTGCTCCGTTATCTGCCAGCCATATTTACCTACAGAGTTTGCTTTTGTAGTAACAATCCAATATGGTTTGTCACCGCCTTGATAATGCGGTAAAAACTCATCTCCTGGAGCGTGCGTATTTAAATGCTTGGTCACTTCTTGAGCGCCAAATTTATGCTCTTGACCCTCTTCATCAATCCAAACATATTCTATGCTGCTCTTTAGAATTCCTTTAATTTCGTTGAGCTCTTTTTTTCGCTCTACGTGAAGTCCTTGCAATCGAGGTAAGCTTGTTTGCAGTTCGTCTGTCGGAGCCGCGACTTTCAACGTAGGGGAGAGCAGTTTTCCATAGCTATCCTTATCCGTTGTGCTAATCGTATATTCATTAACTTCCGACTGAATCAAAGAGATCTCGAAATATGAGAAATCTTCTGATTTAGGCAATTTAAAACTTAACACAGCAAAGCCGTCTTTGGAGCGAAGCGTCTGCAACTTTTTATGACCTTGCCCGTTCCAAATCCATTTTCCTTCATTCTCGCCAGCAATAGAAGCAGCGCCTGCAGTGCTCAATGCAATAGCGTGTCCAGCATGAACTCCACTACCAGTAGACGCACCTGCGCTAGAGTGTCCAGCATGAGCGCCACTAGCAGTAGACGCGGCACCCGCAGCGCCCGATGCATTAGAGGATGCTGCGCGGTCGCCACTACCCGTAGACGCGGCACCCGCAGCGTCCAATGCATTAGAGGATGCAGCGCGATCGCCACTACCAGTAGACGCAACGCCCGCAGTATTCAACGCATTAGAGTGCCCAGCATGGTCCCCACTACCATCGCCACAGCAACCCGCCACCCCGCTTCCCATCGCTAGCAGGCTTATCAAAACTAATTTCTTCATGTTTTTCCCCTTCAGTCTTAACTTGTACTCCGTTTGAGCAGGAGTAATCATTCTAAAAAAACTGCTATAAAAGCAAATACTATAGTTTAACTGAGATTACTTACCCTGCTTAATAATCGATAACGCCGTCCCAATCATCGTGCTCACTTCACTTAAATTAGCTGGCACGATTAAGGTATTACCCGACTTGGCAAGATTACTAAACGCATTCACATATTGCTCTGCCACTTTAAGATTCACCGCCTCCATACCGCCAGACGATTGAATCGATTGTCCAATTTTTGCAATCGCTTGCGCGTTGGCTTCGGCTACGGCAAGAATGGCTGACGCTTGTCCTTGTGACTGGTTAATCGCCGCTTGCCTTTCACCTTCTGATTTTTGAATTGCCGCTTCGCGTGCACCCGTGGCTAAGTTAATTTGCTCTTGCCGCTTACCCTCGGAAGCTGCAATCAATGCACGCTTTTCACGCTCGGCGGTAATTTGGGATTGCATTGCAAGTAAGATCTCTTTAGGAGGGGTGAGATCTTTGATTTCATAACGCAATACTTTAACGCCCCAGTTTGCGGCTGCCTCATCTAGCGCTGCAACAATGCCGTGGTTGATCAAGGCACGCTCTTCAAAGGTTTTGTCGAGCTCAAGCCTGCCGATGACCGAGCGCAACGTGGTTTGCGCAAGCTGAGTGATGGCAGTGATATAGTTGCTTGAGCCATAGGAGGCTTTCATCGGGTCCGTCACTTGGAAGTATAGAACGCCATCCACTTGCAATTGCGTGTTGTCGCGCGTGATGCAAATCTGGCTAGGCACATCGAGCGGGATTTCTTTCAAAATATGCCGATAGGCAACGCGGTCAATAAAGGGCAGCACAATATTCGCGCCCGGCGTCAATGTCGCATGATAACGGCCAAGCCGTTCAAGCACCCAAGCATGTTGCTGAGGCACAATCTTCACGGATTGGGCCGCAATGACAACGGCGACGATAAATATAATCAACGCAATAAGACTTGTATCTACTAACATAATTTTCCTTATGAGCGAGCCGTTTTTAGCCCATCATTGATTAACTGCGCTTGGCTGCAACAACCAAAAGATTGCCGCGCATCTCTTTAATTTCATACCATTGGCCATCTATATCTTCGCCAGCAAGCAGTTCAACATCCCACTGCGCGCCGCGATACAGGGCACGCGCGCGGCGTCCTTGCCAAGCATCAATCTGCAATAATGCACCTAAATCAAGGTTGTTATGCAGATTAGCATGGCGACCCTTAGCTAAGTCAATACGTGAACGGCGCAACAGTATCAACGCACTGAGTGCAATTGCGGCGGCAACGACCAACTGTAAGCTCACGGAGAGCCCAAAAAGCGTAACCACTCCGCCAGCCACGCAGCCCAGTGCGATCATTAATAAATAAAAGGTGCCGCTTAGCAACTCAGCAATCACGAGCCCTCCGGCCAGAACCCACCAGAAGAGGCCTGTTTCTATCATAAATACTCCTGAATATTAAGTGTCAGTTGAGGTCACGAAAGTGCCTCAACTGGGACACTTTAACTCATTTTTGCCAGCGTGCGCCAAGTATCAATAATTGTGTCCGGATTGAGCGACATTGACATAATTCCGGCTTCTGTGAGCCACTGCGCAAAGTCAATATGATCGGAGGGCCCTTGCCCGCAAATCCCCACATATTTGTTTTGGCGTTTGCACTCATCAATTACGCGGCTTAACAAGAAACGTAGCGCCAAGTCGCGCTCATCGAAATCTTGCGCGAGCAAAGGCATGCCGGAATCTCGATCAAGCCCAAGCGTGAGTTGGGTCAAGTCGTTTGAGCCAATTGAAAAGCCATCAAAATACTGCAAAAATTCAGCAGCAAGAATCGCATTGGATGGGACTTCGCACATCATAATCAAGCGCAGACCATGCGCGCCGCGTTTTAAACCAAATTTCTCCAACAGCGCCACCACGCGCTCGGCTTGCGCCAGCGTACGCACAAAGGGCACCATGACCTCAACATTGGTCAGCCCCATCTCTTCACGCACCCGTTTGAGAGCAATGCATTCCATCTCAAAAGCAGGCGCAAAATCCTCCGAAATATAGCGCGCCGCCCCACGAAACCCTAACATTGGGTTTTCTTCATCGGGCTCATAGCGCGAACCGCCGATCAACTTTTTATATTCATTTGATTTAAAGTCAGACAGCCGCACGATCACCGGCTTTGGATAAAATGCAGCGGCAATCGTGGCAATCCCTTCGGTCAATTTATCGACATAAAATGCGCGTGGCGAGGCATGGCCGCGGGCAATGCTCTCAACAGCTTTTTTGAGATCTGGGCCCACCTCTGGATAGTCAAGCACGGCTTTAGGATGCACGCCAATATTATTATTAATAATAAATTCGAGCCGCGCCAGACCCACGCCAGCATTAGGCAACTGACAAAAATCAAAGGCCAGTTGTGGGCTGCCGACGTTCATCATAATCTTAACGGGCAAGGCAGGCAAATCACCGCGTTCAATCTCGGTCACTTCCATTTCAAGCAAGCCATCATAGATTTTGCCTTCGTCACCTTCCGCACATGAGACGGTCACGAGTGCGCCTTCTCGTAATAGGTCGGTCACTTCACCACAACCGACAACCGCAGGCACTCCCAACTCGCGCGCGATGATGGCCGCATGGCAAGTGCGGCCACCCCGGTTAGTGACGATGGCAGCAGCCCGCTTCATAACTGGCTCCCAATTCGGGTCGGTCATATCCGCGACCAGCACATCGCCAGGCTGCACACGCTCAATCTCGCTCACATCACGAATCACGCGGACTGGACCCGCGCCAATTTTTTGGCCAATGGCTCGGCCCTTGGCCAGTACCGGGGCAATATTTTTGAGCTTAAAACGCTGCTCAAGTTTGCCGCTGGCTTGACTTTTGACCGTTTCAGGCCGCGCCTGCAAGATATACAGCTTGCCATCGCGACCATCCTTACCCCATTCAATATCCATTGGGCGGCCATAGTGCTGCTCGATGATCACGGCGTATTTGGCGAGCTGGGTCACATCTTCATCGGTAATCGAATAGCAGTTGCGTTGCGCACTTTCCACGTCGACCGTTTTGACTCGCTCCACATCATCTGGCGGAGCAAATTCCATCTTGACTAATTTTGAGCCCAGCGAACGGCGGATGATCGGGTAATGTCCGCTGGCCAGCGTTGGCTTGAAAACATAAAATTCGTCAGGGTTGACCGCACCTTGTACGACGGTTTCTCCTAAGCCATAGCTCGAGGTAATAAATACCACGCCCTTAAAGCCGGATTCCGTATCTAGCGTAAACATTACGCCCGCCGCGCCCACATCTGAGCGCACCATGCGTTGCACTCCTACCGATAATGCAACCTCTGCGTGCGTAAAGCCCTTATGCACCCGGTATGAAATCGCGCGATCATTGTAGAGCGAAGCAAAGACGTGTTTGACGCGGTCTAGAATTTGCTCAATGCCAACCACATTAAGGTAGCTTTCTTGTTGGCCAGCAAATGAGGCATCAGGCAAATCTTCAGCGGTTGCTGATGAGCGCACGGCAAACGATAGTTCAGCGGCGTCTTTTTGCAGAAGTTCAAAATGCGCTCGAATCTCAGCGACTAACCTTGGCGGCAACGGCGCGTCAATAATCCACTGGCGAATTTCGCTGCCAGCAACGGCTAACGCTTTGACATCGTCAATATCTAAATCTTGCAATCGCTGCGCGATGCGCGCGCTTAAATGATTGTGTTGCAGAAAATCACGAAATGCCTGTGCCGTTGTCGCAAAACCAGCCGGCACACTCACGCTAGCGCGGGTAAGCTGGCTAATCATTTCACCAAGCGATGCATTTTTACCGCCGACGATCTCAACGTCCGTCATTCGCAGTTGCTCAAACGGCACTACGTAAGCGTTGCTATCCACTGCCCTATTCATCACAGTCCCTAAAGTGTAAAAAATCTGTATTGACGCTTAAAAACCGCTATTCTACCGTGCTCTGGGCTATCACCCAACGGCGCCTATCGCGCCGCTACTCTATACATGCTTTATATTGACACCGATACAACACCATGCAACCGATTGCTTTTATTGTTTCTGATGGCACCGGCATTACTGCCGAAACTTTCGCTCATTCAATTCTTTCACAATTTGATCTGAAATTCCGCTTAATTCGCGTGCCTTTTGTTGATTCGGTCGACAAAGCTTATACCACGCTCAATGATATCAATCATGCCGCAGAACTCGGTGGCAGCCGGCCAATTGTTTTTACAACGCTGGTCAATAGTGAATCAAATGAGATTGTGAAGCGCTCGAATGCCCTTGTGCTGGATATGTTCCAGACCTTCATCGAGCCCCTGGAGCAAGAACTTAAGGTTAAGTCCAGCCATGCCATGGGACGGGGGCATCAAGCAGCAGATACCGAGGCGTATAAGAACCGGATTGAAGCGATCAATTTTTCACTGACCCATGACGATGGTCAATCTCATCTTAACCTTAAAGAAGCCGATGTTATCTTAGTAGGGGTCTCACGCAGCGGCAAAACACCGACCACCCTCTATTTAGCCATGCAATATGGCGTAAAGGCTGCCAATTATCCGCTTATTCCAGAAGATTTGGAGCGTGGCAAACTGCCTACACCGCTGCTCACTCATAAGTCGAAAATGTTTGGTTTGTCGATCGACCCCAATCGGCTTGCGGAAATCCGCAATGAACGGCGTCCTGGTAGTAAATACGCTTCCCTTGAAAATTGCCGCTATGAGGTCAATGAGGCTCAAGCTCTGATGCGACGCGAAAATATTAAGTGGCTGTCCTCCACGCATAAATCAATTGAAGAGATCGCCGCCACTATTTTGCAAGAAATCAGGCTTGATAAGCCGTCGTATTAAGCGCTTACCTAGGGTTATGGGTGCATTCTGGTTAACGTTCATTGCGGGTTCAATCACTGATTAAGCGACTTCAGTGAGCTCTGCGAAATCTTGATCAGAAAGCTTGGTGAGTTCTTTAATTTTATCGAGTTGCATGCCCGTAGCTAACATATTGTTCACAAGCTCAAGCGTTGTTTTGCGCTTACCTTTTTTCTCGCCTTCTTGGAAGCCTTTTTTCTCACCTTCTTGATGGCCTTTTTTCCAACCTTCAAGTTCTAATTGTTGAGCAAACGTCATAATTTGCTCACGATAGTTCGGCTCAGTTTCAGTCACCAACTGGATGAACTGCGAGTAATGGGTGCCTTGCCCTTCTTCCACAAGAAATTTTAGCAGGCGATGCAGGAGTTCGCTGGGGGGCAGATCAGCGCTGAGCATTTTCAAAACAGCTTGCGCCAGTTGTAGCAAATCTCTGGTTCGGAGGTGCTTTTGTATGAGTTCAAACGCAGCAATGCTTTTATGCGTTTGAATTTCTTCGTCTGGAATGACAGAAAGATCGATGAGCTTAATCGGTTTTAGGAAAATATTTTGCGCAAGCTCCGGGTTTTCAAAACAACTTAGTAGGTCTAGATTTCCTGGATAAGTGCTGTGCCGCCCCCGATAAACAAGCATAGGCACCACTATAGGTAATAATTCATTGCCTTGATCAAGATGCTGCTGCATGATTGCAGTTTGATGGCACAAAATCTTAAAAGGCATTAATCGATCTACAACGCCCTCGTGCTCAATAACAACATAAATATATCCAGGGGCGCCGGCAATCTTCAATGAATAGACAATATCTGAAAGATGTGGACTCAGATTAGTGTCTACAAACGAGCCATTGGTAATCTGCAGTGTGTTTAAATCGCAATGTTGTTTTACAGAAGTCGGCAAATACACTTCTAAAAAAGCTTTAGCAAAAGTTACATTGGATAAAAATTTTTTAAACAATGCATCATGAGGAATAGACAAGGAACTTTTCATCGGATCGATCTTGAATAAAAAACGGCGGTTGCCGTGATGGTTATGAACGAACCTTGATTGTTCCCGAAATGCTTATCTTGAGCAGCGGTTTGCCTGCAGCAATATGGGCAAAGTTTTGCACCCATAACGGGCTTAAAACATAGAAATGTTGCTCATTGACTACAGTCGTATTGAGCTTATTGTCGGTTCATGAGCGCGCACGCTAGAGAAAGGCCTATGCAACACAATAATCTAGTGAAATGGCCTTTCTAATTGTCCCTGATATTTTTTTACTATGCAACAATTTGGGTGCACCATCTTTTGAAAATCGTGCAAGCAACTAAGTGTTGCGCTGGCGGCATTGCTCGAATAAACAAACCGCCGCGGCAGCTGCGACATTAATCGATTCCATGCCACCAGGCTGAGGGATGGTGACCGCGTGTGCGGCGTGTGCGCGCCATGTCGCAGAGACGCCAGCCCCTTCGTTGCCCCAGATCCAGGCAAAAGGTTTGGTCAAATCCTGTTGGTAGATCGAAGTGGCGTGGTGCGAATCTGTCACCAGCAATGGCACGGCAAGGTGTGGCAAGAGTTGGTCTAGCTCAATTCCTTCAAAAATATGCAGTAGAAAATGCGCCCCCATCCCCGCCCGTAGTACTTTAGGAGACCAGGCGCAGGCCGTACCGGGTGCGCAAAATACATATTGAATGCCGGCGGCAGCGGCGCTACGCAAGATAGAGCCGGCGTTACCTGCATCTTGCACACCGTCCAGAATGATGCAATCACGGGTAATTTTCTGCGGCAATTCAGGGGCTGGGATATCAATCAAAAATATCACATTGCCGCCCTGCGCTGCTCGCGCTAACGTCGACAATTGTGCAAAAAGGGGATCTGATAACACCACCATACGCGCTGGCTCAATGCGTGAGATGATTGGCTGCAAACTGTGCTGCATTTTATGCTCAGACAGCGTGCTCTCAGCAATCATACAGAAACGGGGTTGTCCTAGCGTATCGAGATAGGTAGTCGCTAAATGTAGCCCTTCAGCAAGAGCTTGGCCGGCCCGGCGTTCACGCGTGAGCGTGCCGGCGAGTTGCTTGAGCCTCTTAAAAAAAGGGTTATCGCGCGCAGTAATGGTTTTCATGATGTAGGTCTACGCGCCTCATCGTGAATGAGTCGAACGAAGCAATCCAGGGCCGCCACCTAGTGCTTGGCGCACCGGGGCAAATGAGCGGCGATGGTGAATACAGGGACCATGCTGCTTAAGCGCCGCAAGATGTTGTGGTGTGCCATACCCTGCGTGTGCATCAAAACCATATTCGGGATGAGCGGCATGTAATTCAAGCAGCATTCGATCGCGGGTCACTTTAGCCAGAATCGAGGCGGCTGAAATCTCTGGCAGCAATGCGTCGCCCCGCACAATGGCTAGCGCTTGCATCTTTAAAGATGGACAACGGTTACCATCAATCTTTGCCAAGCTTGGAGTAAGCGGCAGTGTTTCAACCGCACGCTGCATCGCCAGCATCGTTGCGTGCAAGATATTTAAGCGATCAATTTCATCCACTGAGGCCGACGCAATACTAAAAGCGAGCGCACGTTCACAAATCAGATCAAAGAGTCGCGCGCGCTTTTTGGCACTCAACGTCTTTGAATCAGCGAGGCCCTCAATCGGCCGGGTTGCATCAAGCATCACCGCCGCCGCGACCACGGGGCCAGCTAACGGGCCTCGGCCCGCTTCGTCAACGCCGCAGGTTAGCCTGCTTGGATCGTCTAATAGCATGTTATAAGGGGTAGAAAAAGATGGAGCCATGAAGTCAGTCACGCGAAATTTTAAGAGTGCCGCCTGCACACATTAATGCTGTTCAAGGCTTGAGCCGCGACAGCCGAATAGATTGATATACACTACTTTAAAGGTGCAACGAACTGCGCTGCCTGGCGCTGTGAAGCTTGAATCAACTCGGTAATCGCATCCGCTGCAACTGCGGCTGAATCACACTTTAAGGTGTGGTGCATTTGCGTAAAAATTTGCTGGAGCTGATCGCGATTTGCGTGATCATTCAATTGCTCCATCATCGCGCGCGCTAGGGCAGCAGGCGTGGCAAGATGCTGCAGCAATTCGGGTACCACAAATCGGCCAGCGAGAATATTAGGCAGCCCAACATAAGGTAAATACCCTTGCCTTTTCATAATTTGGGCAGTCAGCCAAGGGACTTGATACGAAATCACCATCGGCTTTTTATATAGGGCGGCTTCTAAGGTTGCGGTGCCGCTGGCAATCAGCACAGCATCAGCAGCTTCTAGTGCGCTATGCGAGTCGCCCTCAAGCACGGTCAAAGAAAGCTGTGGATACTTGGCAATCAACGGCTGCAACTGCGCCCTAATTGCCGCCGACGCCGCTGGCAAGATAAACCGTAGGCCAGGTTCAGAGGCTTGCATCAGCGCCATCGCAGCTAAAAAAGTAGGCGCAATCAAGGCGATTTCCGAGCGCCGGCTACCCGGCAAGACAGCGATGATCGGACCCGTTGCGGGTAAATTCAGACGACGCCGGGCAGCCACTGGATCAGGTACCAGCGGGATCACATCCGCTAATGGGTGGCCAACATAGCGTGCGGCAACTCCGGCGCGCGCGTAAATTTCCGGCTCAAAAGGAAATAGGCACAACATGAGATCCGTGGCCCGCTGGATTTTTTTAATCCGGGCACCGCGCCACGCCCAAATCGATGGGCTAATGAAATGAACGGTAGGAATGCCAGCGCGGCGCAGTTGTGCTTCAAGGCCGAGATTAAAATCAGGCGCATCGATGCCCACAAAGACGGTTGGAGGCGCAGCTAACAGTTGGCGTTTTAAGGCGCTACGGATACGCAAGATTTCGGGAATATTGCGCAAGGCTTCAACGTAGCCCCGCACGGATAATTTTTCACTCGGCCAGCGCGCATTAAAGCCGAGCGCAGTCATCTTTGGCCCGCCAATGCCGAAGTACATGCTCGCCGCCGGTAAACGGCTTGTAAGCTGCTGGATCAGGGCTGCGGCGAGTAAATCCCCGGACGCCTCACCCGCCACCATGGCCAAACTGGCCGGCGCAGTATCGCCAGTTGGATGTGTACTTAGCACCTTGGCTACCTAGCGGATAATGCCGCGCTGCGTGTCGGCGATAAAGCTAAGCAGTTCCTGCACATGCGCGTTGCCATCGTCCGCTTGAGCAGCCAACTCAGCCAATTGGATTTTGGCTTGCTCAAGCGAAAGGCCTGCTTTATACAGCGTCCGATAAGCGCTGCGCAGCGTCGTAATCGCAGCCGAGGTAAAGCCTCGCCGGCGCAAGCCTTCAAGATTGATGCCATGCGGCTTAGCCTTGTCGCCCGCGGCCATGATAAATGGCGGGATATCCTGGATTAAAACGGTAGCACCGCCTAACATTGAGTGTGCGCCAATGCGCACAAATTGGTGCACCCCCGCCATACCGCCCAGAATCGCCCAATCGCCAACCTGCACATGCCCAGCGATTTGCGCATTGCTGGCGAAAATAGTATGGTTGCCGACGATACAGTCATGTGCGATATGCACATAAGCCATGATCCAGTTGTCATCACCGATGCGGGTCAGGCCAGTATCTTGTACCGTACCGGTATGAATCGTGGTGAATTCACGAATGGTATTGCGGTCACCAATCTCTAGCCGGGTTGGCTCACCTCTGTATTTCATGTCTTGGGGAGCGCCGCCCAGCGCGGCATAATGGCCAATCCGGTTATCTTTGCCCAGCGTCGTATGGCCTTCAAGCACGCTATGGGAACCAATTTTTGTGCCTGCGCCAATTTTGACGTGCGCGCCAATCACCGCATAGGGGCCAATCTCGACTGTCTCATCGAGCTCGGCGCCCGGCTCAATCACTGCACTGCTATGAATTTTTGTCATGCTCTGAGTTGTTGTCTGATTAAACGTTTGATGTTTGCGCATCACTCTGATGCACTGGTCTAACCGTACACATCAAATTCGCTTCGGCCACCACAGCACCCTCTACCTCAGCAAATGCGCTAAATTTCCAAATGCCACGCAAATTGCGCTCAAAACTCACATTCAAAATCAGCTGATCGCCCGGTTCAACCGGCCGTTTAAAGCGCGCGTTATCAATTCCGACAAAATAGTAAAGCGACTTAGCGGGGTCGTACTCTTCTTCAGCAAAGGTTAAAAGCCCTGCGGCCTGCGCTAATGCCTCAAGTATTAATACCCCAGGCATGACCGGACGAGCCGGAAAATGACCCGTGAAATAAGGTTCATTAATGGATACATTTTTCAGCGCTTTAATCCGTTTATGCGGTTCAAGCTCCAGTACTCGATCAACCAGCAAAATCGGATAACGATGCGGCAGTAAAGTAAGGATCCGATGGATATCGAGTTTAATGTCTTGTGTACTCATCGATTTTCTACGTAGAATGATTTGCTTCAGTCACAATCATGACTGCTTATTTTGACTAGTTAATATAACAGCTTCAAGCTGCTTGAGGCGTGCATTCATTTTATCGAGATTGCGCATCAAAGCAGCATTGCGGTTCCAGTGAGTATTTTCAATGGCAGGAAATGAGCTAGTATAAACGCCAGGTTTAGATAAAGATTTTGAAACCCCCGATTTAGCGGTAACGATGACTCGATCGGCTAACGTCAAATGGCCGGCGATACCCACCGCGCCACCGATCATACAATGACGGCCAATCACCGTACTGCCGGCAATGCCCGCACAAGCAGCAATCACCGTATAAGCGCCAATTCGGCAATTATGGGCAATTTGAACCAGATTATCAATTTTTACACCGTCCTCAATGAGGGTGTCAGTCATTGTGCCACGGTCAATTGTGGTATTGGCGCCAATCTCAACCTCTTCGCCAATCATAACCGCGCCGGTTTGTGGAATTTTGACCCACTCTCCAGTATCGCCGTTAAAATCGGGAGCAAAACCAAAACCATCGGCGCCAATGACAGCGCCGGCATGCACCAACACGCGCGCGCCTAAGGTACAGCCATGATAAACCGTAACCTGTGCACATAAATGGACATCGTCGCCAATCGTAACGCCTCGCCCAATATACGCATGGGCATCAAGACGCGCGCGCGCGCCAATCACTGCATTGGCTTCAATCACAACCTGCGGCCCGATCGATGCGGTAGCCGCCACTCGCGCGCTAGGGTCAATCACTGCGCTGGCATGGATACCGGGCACCGCCTGCGGTATGCTCGCGGCCGCAAAGCATTGCGCAACCCGGGCAAAATAGGCATAAGGGTTCGGTGTGACCAGAAACGAGCAGGTGCTACGGTTTTTAACTTTCAATAAGTCAGCGCAGGTGATCAATACAGCTCCTGCCCGCGTCACTTCAAGCTGAGCGAGATATTTGGGGTTAGCCAAAAAGCTCAACTGCTGCGGCTGAGCCAGATCAAGTGGCGCTAAACTGTGAATCGAGCAGGCGCCATCGCCCACCACTTCGCCACCAAACCGTTGCGCGAGTTGCGCGAGGGTAAAGCCTTGATGCTTGTCGCCAGCCAATTGCATGTTCAACTCAGAAGCTACCATTGGATTTAGCCAGCGCTTTTAACACCTCATCGGTAATATCAATGCGCGGATTCACGTAGACCGCTTCTTGGACAATCAAGTCGTAATTTTTTGCCTCTGCGATCTGCTTAATCGCTTTATTTGCACGTTCGAGCACCGCCGCCAACTCTTCATTACGGCGTTGATTGAGATCTTCACTAAATTCACGCTGTTTACGCTGAAAATCGGCATCCAGTTGCGTCAGCTCCGCTTGCGCTTTCTTACGCTCAAGATCGGACATCGTGGCGGCATTCTTATCAAGCTTATGCGATTTCGTTTTTAAATCCTTGGCGATGGCCTGTAGTTCCTGATCGCGCTTTAAAAATTCTTGCTTGAGCTTGTCTTGTGCCGCCTTAGCCAGTGTCGATTCACGCAAAATGCGATCTGAATTGACAGCTGCAATATGCACTTCATGGGTAGACCCATGCGCTGGGCTAGCGCATACATTCGCCGAACTCGCGAACAAGGCGCATGCAAACCAGCACAGATAACGCTGTTTGGATAGATTATTTAACACGATACGCCTCTATATTGGGTGTCTGTATAGTTTGATAGATGAATCTTCAGAAGGCTGTGCCAAGCTGAAATTGAAATTTTTGGTAAGTATCGCCTTGCTTTTTGGCCAGCGGGAAACCTAAACTAAATTTTAACGGACCGACCGGCGAAATCCATGCGATCCCCAGCCCATAGCCATAACGCAAGCTGCCCAGAGCGATGTTCTGATCCGGACCCCACACATTACCTGCGTCAATGAACGTAAATAAACGTAGCGTACGATCGTAACCCGTTTTGGGCAACGGAAAAGTCAGTTCAATATTGCCAATCAACAGCTTAGAGCCCCCGATTGCATCATCGCTCTCGGCATCTTTAGGGCCCAATGAACTAGGTTCATAGCCACGCACTGAGCCAATTCCGCCTGCATAGTAGTTTTTAAAAATCGGATACGGTTTGCCGGCAAGTCCCCGTCCATAACCGAACTGCCCATTCAAACCAAGCACAAAGCCACGCGCAAACGAATAATAATATTGTTGCTGTAAATCGATTTTGTGATATTGGGTGTCGCCGGCAGGCGTACCTAGTTCGCCATTTGCCTGCGTGTAATAACCACGACTTGGCACCAAAGCGCTATCACGACTATCACGGGACCAGCCAATCGTCAGTGGGACATTATTCACCACCCGGCCAAATTGATCAATGTAGTTCCGGTAAGCTTTCGGCGCTGTTTCATCCGCTTTCATCCGGTCCTGCTCAAAACCGGCACCTAGATAAACTGTATCAAACTCAGAAAACGGGATGCCAAATTTCAAATTGCCGCCCATACTGACGATGGTGAAATTACTTGAATTTGAGCCCGGCATAAAGCTTGAGCCACCATATAAGAGCGGCTGATAGGTCCGATAATAAGCCTCGGTAATCCGTTTGATACCGTCGATCGTAAAGTAAGGATCGACCTGCGTGACCGACAGCGTACGATACGTTTTGGCCGTATTTATATTCACCGCAAGGCTAGTGCCAGAACCAAATACATTGTCTTGCGATACTGCTGCTGACAGCACCACCTTATCTGTCGATGAAAATCCTGCACCCACGGTCACGGCACCCGTCGGCTTTTCCGCTACTTTCACGTCAACGTCAATTTGGTCGTTGGTGCCTTCGACCGGCGCCATGACGACGTTAACGTCCGTAAAATAGCCCAGGCGGTTAATCCGGTCTTGCGACAGCTTGAGCCGTTGTCCGTCGAACCAAGCACTCTCAAATTGGCGCATTTCACGGCGAATCACTTCATCGCGCGTACGATTATTACCGATCACATTCACTCGCCGCACATAGACACGCCGGCCCAGCGTGACTTGCAAGCTGATCGCTGCCGTATGCCGCTGCTGGTCCACCGCCTGCTGCGGGACAACCGTCGCGAAAGCATAGCCGTACTCACCCAGTTTGTCAGTGATCGCTTTGCTCGCAGCTTGCAGCTTAGCTGCTGAAAAAAGCTCGCCGGAGCGGATTTTAGCTAACTTAAGTAACTCTTCTTTTTTATCGAGCAACTCCCCGCTCAGTTCAAAATTAGCGATGGTGTACGGCTTACCTTCATGCAAGCTAAAGGTCAGATAGATGTCTTTTTTGTCAGGTGAAATTGAGACTTGCGTCGATTCAAAATTAAATTCCAGATAACCCCGATCCAGATAGTAGGATCGGATATTATCAAGATCATTGGCCAGTTTTTCACGCGTATACAAATCATTCTTGCTGTACCAGGAGAACCAGTTAGGCGTCGAGAGTTGCATTTCATCGTGCAAGGTGCTGGTCTTAAACGCCTTATTGCCAATAAAATTGACTTGCCGGATACGCGCCACCGGACCCTCAGTGACGGAGAATAAAATATTCACTCGGTTGCGCTCAAACGGCGTAACTGTAGTCGTGACTTCAGCCGCGTAGTAGCCACGCGTTAGATAACGGCGCTTGAGTTCTTGCTCCGCTTTGTCAATCAAATTTTTATCGTAATAGCGACCCGGCGACAAAGCAATTGCGCCACGCAGCAATTTGTAGAGATTTTCTTTATCAAACTCACGCAGGCCGGCAAAATCAATCGACGAGACAAGCGGCCGTTCTTGCACCTGAACCACCACCACGTTACCTTGTGATAACACGCGCACATCACTAAAAAACCCAGTTGCGTAAAGCGCGCGAATCGCCTGCGAACCTTTATCATCGGTAAATGATTGGCCTGGCTTAAGAGGCAAATACGCAAACACCGTACCCGCGTCAAGCTGGCGCAGGCCTTCAATGCGAATGTCTTTTACCGCGAAGGGGACGACCGCGTGCGTCAGCGTAGCATACGCTGAAAAAAGAGCGGCAAGACCCATCCTAAATGCAAAACGAAATGGCAACAACTTCTATCCTTAATCAAGAATTTAGCTAATAATCATAACAGAGACATGCTGCTTCTTCTTTACAGCAATGGTCTCTAAGCATCTCTGTCCATTCACACAACCTCGCCCAGCATCACTCTGCTCATGGCTCACATGGTTTATAACGGAGCACTTAGGCGTCAGCCAATTTATACCGTGAGCGCCGAAATTTCTTCAAAGGCCAGCCGGCGCGCCTGTGCATCTGCTACGAACACGTCATCTAGCGTATGGACTGCGCTCGGCTGAATACGTTCAAGCACATTCGCGACAATGGCGGCAATCGAGGTAAAACCTGTAGCCCCCTGCAAAAAGGCCGCAACCGCCACTTCATTGGCGGCGTTCAGGACAGCGCTGGCTACGCCGCCCTGCCGTAAAGCTTCGATGGCAAGCGTTAAACAGGGGAAACGCTCAAGCTCAGGCCGCTCGAAACTCAAGCTGGCAATTAACGCTAAATCTAACGGTGCGACCCCTGCTGCAATACGATCTGGAAAGGCCAGGGCATGGGCAATTGGGGTCCGCATATCTGGATTGCCAAGTTGCGCCAGCACAGAGCCATCAACATAACTCACCATCGAGTGAATCACGCTTTGCGGATGAATCAGCACTTCAATTTGGCTAATCGGCAAATTGAATAACCAGTGCGCCTCAATCACTTCAAGCCCCTTATTCATCATCGTGGCTGAATCGACCGAGATTTTTCGGCCCATCCGCCAGTTTGGATGAGCACACGCTTCATCAGGCGTAACCTGCGCCAGTGAAGCAAGCTCGCGCGTACGAAATGGACCGCCCGACGCCGTCAGAATAATTTTCTCGACGCCAGCACCGGCAGATAAGCATTGATAGATCGCATTGTGCTCACTGTCCACCGGAAAGAGCAGTGCATTATGCTGGCGCACCGCCTCCATAAACAATCGGCCCGACATCACCAACGCTTCTTTATTGGCTAATAAGATACGCTTGCTCGCGCGGGCCGCAGCGAGCGTCGGCGCAAGCCCCGCCGCGCCTACAATCGCCGCCACCACGGTGTCGCACTCGGCGGCATTCGCCAAGGCAATCAGCGCCGCCTCGCCATACGCCACTTCGGTACGGCTGCCAGCAGCCTGTAACCGAGTTTGCAACTGAGCGGCTAAATCGGCATCTCTTACAACCGCACACCTAGGCGTAAAGCGTAAACACTGCTTAAGCAATTTATCGATATTGCGGTGTGCGCTCAGCCCAAACACAGAAAAACGCTCTGGGTGGCGCGCAACGATATCAAGTGTGCTATTGCCGATTGAGCCGGTTGAACCAAGTATAGTTAGACGTTGTTGCATATCGTTGCGGCTTTCACGCTCTTAGGTAGGAATAAAACGCAAAAAGCTCCCATACAGGCCAACCGCCAGCGTAAGCATGGGTAACAACGCATCTAAACGATCTAATACGCCACCATGGCCGGGCAAGAGCATACTCGAATCTTTAAATCCTGCCTGCCGCTTCATCAATGATTCGAACAAATCACCCACAACGCCAACCCCAACCAGTAAGGTCAGGACCGCTAACATGCCCAACCCGCCAGTGACTGAGTCAACTTCAAGCGCCCAGGGCAAGACGCCGAAAAGCCCGATTGTACTTGCTACGACAGCGGTTATTGCAAGCACTAGCAACCAGCCACCCAAGACACCTTCCCAGGTCTTGCCGGGACTAATTAAGGGCGCCAATTTATGCCGACCAAATCGTTTTCCGGCAAAATAAGCGCCACTATCGGCGAGCCATACAATAAGCAAAACAGATAAAAGAAAAGTCGGCCCTACTCTATGCGCTGCAATCAACGCATCCCAACATACGGCAAAAATAACCAAACCCGCAGCCAGCAAAAGCACACGCCATAGGCCACCCGCTAAAATAGGTTGCCGCAGTAAGATAAATGGCACCACCGCGACCCAGAAAAAAGCCGCAATCGAATATAGAATCGGCCAAAATAAGCCATCCCCGAAAAACACCTGCGACGCGTTCCGCAACGTACCGTTAAGCTGCCATTGCCAGAACGCCAGCAGACACAACATCAAACCCACTAGCACGGCATAGCTGATACACCTCTTCGGTGTGAGTTTCAATAAACGCGCCCACTCCCAGGCCGCGAGCGTCAGTGTGCCAATCACCAGCGCATTGAATAGATTGAATGTGCAGGCGCTACAAAAAATCACTGGCAGTAACACTGCCAACAATATTACAGCCGTCAGAATGCGGGTTTTTAACATGAGGTCTGCTTTTCTTCGGATTCAAGTTGCGCGCTAATTCGACCAAACCGGCGTTCGCGCTGACGATACCAAGCAAGCGCAAGATCAAGTGCCGGCGCATCAAAATCAGGCCAAAAAATATCAGTGAAATAGAGTTCAGTATAGGCACATTGCCATAACAGGAAATTGCTTAAACGCTGCTCACCGCCGGTACGAATAAACAGGTCCGGTTCTGGTGCATACGCCATGGCAAGATATTTCGAAAAATCCGCCTCGCCTATGGATTGCATGCCTTTTTCAGCCAAGGCTTGCTCAGCCAGCTTATACGCCGCTTGCGCGAGATCCCAACGGCCACCGTAATTAGCGGCAATGGTCAGCGTCATCCGTTGATTATGGGCGGTTTTGGCCTCAGCGCTGCGCACCAGTTCTTGAATACGCGGCTCAAACTTAGTCAAATCGCCAATCACGCGCAGCCGAATGCCATTACTATGCATTTTGCCAATTTCACGCTCAAGCACATTCACAAAAAGGCGCATCAAAAATGAAATTTCATCCGTAGGTCGGCGCCAGTTTTCAGAGCTAAAAGCAAATAGAGTCAAATATGCAATATTCCGCCGCGCGCAGGCTTCAACCATTGCGCGCACGGCTTCAACGCCTTTAGTATGGCCGGCAACGCGTGGCAGTCGCCGTTGTGTCGCCCAACGGCCATTGCCATCCATAATAACGGCAATATGCCGCGGCATCTCAACCGCAACAGGCACACCCATAGTAGAACTCGTATAGGTCATAGCTGTTTCGCAGACCTGCAGGTACTACGCCTTAAACCTTCATAATTTCGCTCGATTTGGTTTGCACCAACTCGTCGATTTCAGCAACAAATTTATCGGTTAATTTTTGCACGTCGTCCTGCGCGCGACGTCCGCTGTCTTCTGGCACACCTTCGTCTTTAACCAATTTATCCAATTGTTCTTTTGCATCCCGGCGCAATCCTCGGACTGCGATTTTGGCCGTTTCGCCTTCGCTTTTAACCACTTTCGTCAGGTCACGGCGACGCTCTTCGGTCAAAGCCGGCATCGGCACTCGCAATAATTCACCGTGGGTAGCTGGATTCAACCCTAGGTCAGATTCACGAATGGCTTTTTCAACCACCGACACCATCTTTTTTTCCCATGGCTGAACGCCGATTGTGCGCGCATCGATAAGGGTCAAATTGGCCACCTGCGAAAGCGGCACATGAGAACCATAGTAATCCACCTGAATATGCTCAAGAAACCCCGTATGCGCGCGGCCAGTACGGATTTTTGCAAGGTCATTCTTAAATGCATCAATCGAGCGTTGCATCCTTTGCTCAACGTTTTTTTTAACCTCAGCTACACTCATTTAAAGCTCCAAATCGCCGCTGTGCGCAATATCACACAAGGGCAAAATCTACACACGGAACGCCTACACATGGACCAGCGTTCCCTCGTTCTCACCAAGCACAACCCGCTTTAAGGCGCCCGGCTTGACAATCGAAAATACGCGAATAGGCAATTTTTGGTCACGGCAAAGCGCAAAGGCAGTGGCATCCATCACCTGCAGGTTACGATTGATCGCCTCATCAAAGCTGATTGTCGTGTAACGGGTTGCGCTCGGCTCTTTACGTGGATCGGCTGAATAAACACCATCTACCTTAGTTGCCTTAAGCACCACTTCAGCCCCAATCTCAGCGCCGCGCAATGCAGCTGCAGTATCAGTGGTAAAAAAGGGATTGCCCGTACCTGCTGCGAAGATAACGACCTTACCCTCTTCAAGTTGACGAATGGCGCGGGGTCGAATATACGGCTCGACCACTTGATCCATGCGCAATGCCGATTGCACCCGACCCTCAATGCCGGCATGACGCATCGCATCTTGCAAGGCCAGCGCATTCATCATGGTGGCAAGCATTCCCATATAGTCCGCTGTCGCCCGATCCATCCCGGCAGCGCCGCCCGCGACGCCACGAAAAATATTGCCGCCGCCAATCACAATCGCGAGTTGCGTGCCAAGCTGAACAGCTTCTGCAATATCGGCCACCATACGCTCAATCGTTGTCCGATTGATACCAAAAGCATCTTCGCCCATTAAGGCTTCACCAGATAACTTTAACAATACTCGCTTATAGCGACTGGGGGTAGAAACTGGCATAGAGCTTGACATGAAAATTCTTGAACTTACCGGGCAACTTTGCGCAGCTTAATCTAGCGAGCTGCACAAAGTTGTGTAATGGCTTTTTATACCGACTGGGCAGCAGCCACTTGCGCCGCCACTTCAGCTGCAAAATCGCCTTGGTGCTTCTCAATACCCTCGCCTGCAACGTAAATTGTAAAACGCTTAACCGAAGCCTGAGCCGCTTTCAGCATCTGCCCGATAGTTTGCTTATCGTCTTTGACAAATGGCTGATCGAGTAGCGACACTTCTTTCATATATTTTTGCACGCTGCCTTCAACCATTCTTGCCACAATCTCAGCTGGCTTACCCGATTCACTCGCTTTTTGTGCGGCGATTTTACGTTCTGTTTCAATCAACTCAGTAGGGACTGCATCGGCCGAAAGCGTGATCGGTTTCATTGCGGCAATATGCATCGCAAGGTCTTTACCCACCTGCTCATTAGCGCCCTCATATTCAACCAGCACGCCAATCCGCGTACCGTGCAAATAGGCCGCCAGTTTATGTGCGCTTGGATAGCAGACAAAACGGCGGATCGTCAAACTTTCGCCAAGCTTGCCAATCAAAGTCCGCCTTACTTCATCTACAGTCTTGTCCATCAAAGGCAAAGCCAATAGAGCCGCCACATCGGCAGGTTTTTGCGCCGCCACCAACTCCGCCACAGTTTTTGCAAAGGCTAGAAAATCATCATTTTTTGCCACAAAATCTGTTTCGCAATTGAGTTCAACCAGCGCTCCGACCTGGGTCACGGCATCAATATATGTAGCCACGATGCCTTCCGCCGTTACACGCGCAGCAACCTTGTCCGCTTTAGTGCCCAATTTTATGCGTAACAATTCTTCAGCACGCGTCAAATCGCCGTTAGCTTCGGTCAATGCTTTTTTACATTCCATCATTGGCGCATCTGTTTTGGCGCGCAATTTAGCTACCATACTTGCGGTAATTTCCGCCATTCTTCACTCCTGTCAAGCGGGTTGATTGGGCCTGCCCTACGGCTTACCCACATCGTATTCAGTTGGGTAAGGCGGCAGGCCACACAATAACTCTGGTTAGCACATACAACATGGGCAAACCAGCTTTTTCAAATGACAAAAAACGGCTTACGCTTCTTCGTCAACTTCAACAAATTCATCTTCAGGGGTATCGCTGCTACGCACTGCCTCAACCAAACCCTGCAGGGCGTTTTCTCGGCCCTCAAGAATCGCGTCAGCCATACCGCGCACATAAAGTGCGACTGCTTTACTCGCATCGTCATTACCTGGAATCACATGGTCAATGCCTTCTGGCGAATGATTGGTATCCACTACCGCGATGACCGGTACGCCGAGTTTTTTCGCTTCAGTCAGCGCAATTTTGTGGTATCCCACATCGACCACGAAAATTGCCTCTGGCATGCCGGTCATATCCTTGACACCGCCAAGCGATTTGTCCAGCTTCGCCATATTTCGTTCAAACATCAGCGCTTCTTTTTTGCTCATGCGCTCAAGTTCACCCGCCTCGACCATCGCTTCCATTTCTTTAAGCTTTTTGATCGATGATTTCAAGGTTTTGAAATTGGTCAACATGCCACCCAGCCAACGACTATTGACATAAGGCATGCCAGCGCGAGCCGCTTCTTCAGCAATAATATCGCGCGACTGGCGCTTAGTTCCGACAAATAGGATGGTGCCCCGATTAGCCGCTACTTGACGCGTATATTTCAGCGCGTCCTGAAACATAGGCAAGGTTTTTTCGAGGTTGATAATATGGATTTTGTTACGGTGGCCAAAGATATAAGGGGCCATTTTAGGATGCCAAAAACGCGTTTGGTGACCAAAGTGGACACCCGCTTCTAACATTTGCCGCATCGTAATAGACATGAGAATTCTCCGTAAGGGTTAGGTCTAAAACCAGCCGCGATACTATTTAGCGTATTCAATAAAGCTAAAAGCACCCTGGGTGCGCTGGTTTGATAATTTGGTTACGCTAACGCCTGGTGCATCGCGCCCAATTTTTGAGCCAAATGACAAGGGTCAAGCAGAACCAACTAGAATTTTAACACTGATTTAATCAGTATCGAAGATACTTTGTAGGCCGCTCCCCAGCAATCGCTGGCAACAGGCTGGCCCTCGCTAAGATGCCCGCCTGATATCAGTCAAGCAAGGCGCCCTCTGCGATTGGGCCAAACGCCAGGTCCTGCCAAATAAAAACCAAGCATGGCTAGCTTACATTAGAGGGCAGCAAATCCTGCTTTCATTCGCTAGCAAAACACTTTATACTGTATAAAAAAACAGGGGTATTTGATCAAGCACACAACGACACTATGCTCAAACTGACTACACGGCAACAGCAAGTTTTCAATTTGATCCGCCACGCGATTGAACGCAGCGGCTTTCCCCCAACCCGGGCAGAAATTGCCGCCCAGCTTGGCTTTAGTTCAGCGAATGCCGCTGAAGAACATTTGCGTGCCCTAGCCCGCAAAGGCGCGATTGAACTGACTGCAGGGACCTCGCGCGGCATTAAACTTAAAATGGCCGCTACCCAGAGCAGGCCTCGTCAACTCACCTTGCCTGACGCTCGCCTGATGCAATTATCGCTGCCGCTGATTGGTCGCGTCGCAGCCGGCAGCCCAATCCTCGCGCAAGAACATATTGTGCAACATTATCAGTGCGATCCATCCCTGTTTGCCAGCCGGCCTGACTATTTATTGCATGTGCGCGGCCTATCGATGCGCGACGCCGGGATCCTAGATGGCGATTTACTCGCTGTACGGCGTCAGGACCAAGCCCAAAACGGTCAGATTATCATCGCCCGGCTCGATCATGAAGTCACCGTCAAACGCTTCAAACAGCGTGGCAAAAAAGTAGAATTAATTGCTGAAAACCCGGATTATCCTAACATGACGATTGAGCCCGAGCAGGTGGATTTTGCCCTTGAAGGGATCGTCGTAGGTCTCATCCGACCCGGTGCATTTTAATTAAAAATGAGCCGACCTCAGCCATTACCCTAATCTCAGTCAAGCAAGACCTAACCTCTATCTCTAGATTAGACGCTTGGCGCTATAATGAGCGGTGCTGCACTTTCGCCACCACTCTAGTACAAAGTTGGCTTTAAGTGAGCGCTCTATTGACTGTGATTTCAGGATTTGAATAAAGATTGTGGTGGTGATGAAAAACAGTGACATGTCTCAAAATACGATACTTCCAAGCCATCCGGACGAAGTTTTAAGTGAACCCTACCCGCTTGCGGTAAAAGGTAGTCGGCGCGTTTGCGTGGCGCCTATGATGGATTGGACGGATCGTCACTGCCGTTATTTTCATCGGCTCTTGACGCGCCATACCTGGCTCTATACCGAAATGGTCACCACCGGCGCCCTGTTACATGGCAACGCCGCTCAGCACCTGGCATTTAATCAAGAGGAGCACCCGCTTGCGCTACAACTGGGCGGCAGTGACCCGGCTGAGCTTGCACGTTGCGCTAAGCTCGCTGCGGCCGCCAATTATGATGAGATCAATCTGAACTGCGGCTGTCCATCTGAGCGGGTGCAACGCGGTGCATTTGGCGCATGTTTAATGGCTGAGCCAGAACTCGTCGCCGATTGCGTGCGCGCGATGTGCGATGCCGTCTCGATCCCAGTCACAGTTAAACATCGCATTGGCATTAACGACCGGACTGACTATGCGTTTGTGCGCGATTTTATTGGCACGGTAGCCAACGCGGGCTGTCGCACGTTCATTGTCCATGCGCGCAATGCTATCCTTGGCGGGCTCAGCCCAAAAGAAAACCGGACTATCCCTCCCCTTCGATACGATTATGTTCATCGTTTAAAGGGCGATTTTCCTGAGCTGGAAATCATCCTGAACGGCGGGCTTCAAACCATTGAGCAAATGGCCGAGCAACTCGCTCATGTAGATGGCGTGATGTTAGGTCGCCAAGCCTATCATCAGCCTTGGCTGTTAGCCAGTGTTGATCAGCACTTTTACCAAGCGGCAACGCCGATAGCGCAGCGCGCGGAAATTGAAACGGCATTTATCGCCTATGCTGCGCAAGAACTTGCGCGCGGGACATATCTAGGCGCTATGACACGTCATATACTAGGCTTGTATCATGAGGTGCCTGGCGCTCGCAGCTGGCGACGCGTACTATCCGATCACCACAAACTTGCCACAGGTGATTTACGCATCTTCGATGAAGCGCGCAATCATGGACTTTCTCCAATTATTTGACACAGCATGCAACTCTATCACGAACTGCTACACGATATTCTGCGCCACGGCACACCCAAAGCAGACCGCACAGGCACAGGCACCCTCAGCGTCTTCGGCCGCCAACTGCGTTTTGATCTGGCCGCTGGCTTGCCACTTCTCACCACCAAGAAAATTCATCTTAAAAGCGTGATTCACGAATTACTTTGGTTTTTAAACGGTGACACCAATATCAAATATTTAAACGATCATGGCGTAAGCATCTGGGATGAATGGGCGGATGAAAACGGCGACTTGGGCCCTGTCTACGGCCATCAATGGCGCTTTTGGCCTAAGCCGGATGGCAGCACAGTCGATCAGGTTGCTCAGCTCGTCAAACAACTCAAAGAACGGCCGCACTCACGTCGCTTATTGCTGACGGCATTAAATATCGCGGATTTTCCAGACGAATCGCAAACCCCGCTCGAAAATGTCCAGGCGGGCCGCATGGCGCTCGCACCATGCCACTGTTTAACTCAATTTTACGTCAACGATAACAAACTCAGCTGTTTACTTTATTGCCGCAGCCAAGACGTCTTTTTAGGAACGCCTTTTAACCTTGCTAGTTACGCGCTACTGACCCATATGCTTGCTCAGCAATGCGGGCTAACCGTGGGCGAGTTAATTTGGACCGGCGGCGATTGCCATCTTTATACCAATCATTTAGAGCAAGTTAAGGAACTCCTCAGTCGCGCCCCCTATCCATTGCCACATTTAAAACTTGCCAGTCAGCCCAACGATATATTCAGCTACCGCTTTGAAGATTTTATTTTGGCTGATTATCAATGCCACCCGGCGATCAAAGCGCCGATTGCCATCTAAACTATATGACCGCGCTTTCAATTATTGTCGCACGCGCCCGCAATGGCGTGATTGGCCGTCATAATCAACTGCCCTGGCATCTACCCGAGGATCTGGCTTTTTTTAAGCGCACCACCTTGGGTGCGCCCGTGATTATGGGCCGCAAAACACATGAATCAATCGGACGCCCCCTGCCTGGGCGGCGTAATCTTGTGGTCACACGGGACCCTAAGCGAGTCTTCGCTGGCTGCGAAACAGTCAGCAACTTAGCTCATGCCCTTGAGCTTTGTGCCAGCGCATCTGTGCCGCAAGCATTTTTAATTGGTGGAGCGCAGCTTTATGCGGAAGGATTAAACTATGCCGATCAACTGATCATTACCGAAATAGACGAGGATTTTGACGGGGATGCATTCTTTCCTAAACCTGATCCCCTGGTCTGGAAACAAATCACTCGGAGTCAGCATCACAGCTTACCGCCGAATGATTTTGCTTATGCGTTTGTTATTTATGAGCGCATATAGATGCAATCAAAGGCTGACTCAGAGTGCCGCATCGCCCCCTGGGGTCTTCTTGATTTCAGTGCAATAAACGACGGTAGAGAACTCTAGTATTCATGTGGGTTTGCGTAAGCTAAGCACAGAAATATTCCTATGCATCAATAGGTTGCTGATGGCTATTTTTGAAGCTTTATGACGTCACTATTTTCCTTCCCTTAAGCAAACAAAAATTGATCATTGCATGCCTCTATTTTTGTTTGCGACAAATTCTAACCCAACCCAACGAATTTGGGCCTCGCATTCATTCGCCAAGAAAAGCATGCTTATCAATAACGTCAGTTCGGGTTAAGCGATTCCTGGTAGAAGCGCTGCAAAGGCAATTTAGGCTTATTGGGCATAAGGCAATAAGCGATGATTCCGCTGAGTAGATTAACAGCAAAGTTAATAGGAGAGCGATGGCGAGTATGCTCGACCTGGCATAGGTTTTTCAATTCATCGAAGACGGTTTCAACAAGCGACCGTAGGCGCAATAAAGCCTGATCAAAAGGGGAATGAACAATAGGCTTCATGTTGCGTCGAACCTTGGTAACAAGCTCAACGCCAAGATCCCTCAAGGATTGTGCCAGTTTCCCTGAGATATAGCCTTTGTCGGCATAAAGCTTGCCAAACAACGAGTGCACGAGATCAGGTACGGGCTTACGGTCATCGATATTACCCGGCGTTAACCTCAGCCCAAGCAGTTCACCTTGGTGATTAATCACTGCATGCAGCTTGAAGCCAAAGAACCACCCTGTGGAACTTTTACCTCGAGCGGCTAAGCCATCAAATACACGGTGACGGCTAATACGTAGATTGTCACAGACTGCAATAGGCGTGGAATCCACAATAGAGATCCCTGTGCATTGGCCTTTGAGGGTTTCAAACAGAGCAGCTAGTGCAAGGTTGCAGCGCGGTAATAGTTCAATGCAACGATTGTATGAGGGTAACCTCGGGAACTCTGAGCGCAGATGCTGGCATACATGATTCAGATAAAATGATTTGAATTGTCGATAGCGAATCTGATGAAAAAGCACGACTAGCGTCATCAATTCTGCTAAGGATAGGTTTGTAGCACGCAAGCGTTTGCGTTTTCCGCTAGATAACAACTTTTTGTTGAGCTCTGGCTCAAATTCTTTGCAAAAATCGTCCATCAGACAATAAAGTTCGGTAATATGATCCATGGGTGCTCTGGCCTTTCTTAGAGAGTTCGGTTTGCAAGACTTACATTCTCTTCGAAATACTTAGCACCCGCCTCATTTTCTCCCACATTTTTTGCTCTTATCTCCGCACTTCCTTAACCCGAACTCAGGTTAAATATAAACGCATCTCAAAGTGTCTATAATCGGGCATTATGTGAAATCCAATCTTCATTTCGTAGCGAAAGCCCTTTCGAGGGCCTTGCGCTACGCCCTGTCAAATCTCACTTTTTGATACCCGCGCCTCGATTTCGACACCACCGGGATCTCGCTGGTAAGCTCTGCCCGATAAATTCGGCTCAGTCGTTTCTAATTTCCCCCTAGTCGATTCTAGCTTCCATCTCGACACCACCGAGGATTGGCTCAGGATTTGCTTGCCTACCTTACCGAGCCATAACGGCTCCCCCACCGCCCCGCGTTGCTTTAACAGCGCTCGATTCACCTCGCTTAAGCCTCGTACGCCTTCCAATATGACCCCCTGCACGGTCAGGCCTTCATGTCCTGAACTCCAGTTCAGCACCACTTTATAGCCGTTGGAGTTTTGTTTCACCGCCCACGTCCGCACGGACTTATCTGCGCTACCGGTCACTAGATAGGCGCCGTCGGGCATCGCTTTCCACACAACGCTATTAACCGCCCCGGTAAAGCCTGGAATCACGCTTAGACATTCACCCGAGGACACGTCCCACAGCCGCACCGTCCTGTCCCAACTGCCCGAGGCGATCTGCTCACCGCTCGGCGAATACACCACGCTATTAACAAAGGCGGTATGTCCTGCTAAGGTGTGCTCCAGGGCTCCGCTGTGCGCGTCCCACAGCCGCACCGTAGTGTCCTCACTGCCCGAGGCGATCTGCTCGCCGCTCGGTGAATACACCACGCTATAAACAGCGGAGGTATGTCCTTCTAAGGTGTACCCAAGGGCTCCGCTGTGTGCGTCCCACAGCCGCACCGTCTTGTCAACACTGCCCGAGGCAATCTGCTTTCCGCTCGGCGAATACACCACACTCATAACATAGGAGGTATGTCCTTTTAAGGTGCGCCCAAGGACTCCGCTGTGCGCGTCCCACAGCCGCACTGTCTTGTCCCGACTGCCCGAGGCGATCTGCGTTCCGCTCGGCGAATACACCACGCTCCTAACCCAGTCGGTATGTCCTTCTAAAGTGTGGCCAGGGGCTCCGCTGTGCGCGTCCCACAGCCGCACCGTAGCGTCATCACTGCCCGAAGCGATCTGCTGGCCGCTCGGCGAATACACCACGCTATTAACATAGCCGGTATGTCCGCGTAAGGTGCGCCCAAGGGCTCCGCTGTGCGCGTCCCACAGCCGCACCGTAGCGTCAACACTGCCCGAGGCAATCTGCGTTCCGCTCGGCGAATACACAACGCTATTAACCCCGGCGATATGTCCTTCTAAGGTGTGCCGGGCTCCGCTGTGCGGGTCCCACAGCCGCACCGTCTTGTCTAAACTGCCCGAGGCGATCTGCGTTCCGCTCGGCGAATACACCACGCTCAAAACACCTGAGGTATGTCCTTCTAAGGTGTGGCCAAGGGCTCCGCTGTGCGCGTCCCACAGCCGCACCGTAGCGTCATTACTGCCCGAGGCGATCTGCCCGTTCGGTGAATACACCACGCTATTAACATACCAGGCATGTCCTTCTAAGGTGTGCCCAAGGGCTCCGCTGTGCGCGTCCCACAGCCGCACCGTATTGTCAAAACTCCCCGAGGCGATCTGCAAACCGCTCGGCGAATACACCACGCTACTAACCCAGTGGGTATGTCCTTCTAAGGTGTGCCCAAGGACTCCGCTGTGCGCGTCCCACAGCCGCACCGTATGGTCCCAACTGCCGGAGGCGATCTGCGTTCCGCTCGGCGAATACACAACGCTCCAAACAGCTTTGGTATGTCCTTCTAAGATGTGCCCAAGGGCCCCGCTGTGCGCGTCCCACAGCCGCACCGTCTGGTCATCACTGCCGGAGGCGATCTGCGTTCCGCTCGGCGAATACACCACGCTATTAACATAGCTGGTATGTCCGCGTAAGGTGTGCCCAAGGGCTCCGCTGTGCGCGTCCCACAGCCGCACCGTCTGGTCATCACTGCCGGAGGCGATCTGCGTTCCGCTCGGCGAATACACCACGCCCCTAACAGTGGAGGTATGTCCTTCTAAGGTGTGCATTTTTTCCCAATTCGAGGTCACATACACGCTGATCGTACCGTTACCAAGCCCTACCGCGCAGCTTTGTCCATCCGGCGAATAGGCACAGGAATAGACCGGGCTCTCTTCTTCAAGATACGGCCATTCGCCAAACTGTACCCCGGCCATCTGCGCGCCGCTTAAATTGGCGTGGCGCAGCCAACTCGTGCGAAGCGTGGCCTTTCTTAAATCCGACCCCTGCAACTGCGCTGAATCAAATACCCCAAAACTCAGATCTGCACCGGGTATCTGGATGCCTTTTAAATCTGCACCATGAAACGGTACTCCCGCTCTGACCAAAATCGTCATGGCATTGGCCGCCGTTTGGCGTACACTTTTATCGGCTTTGGAGCGCTCGATTATCGCTAACAGCTGTTCCTTAAATGTAGGCTCTTGCCAAACGCGTTCAGTCAACAAGCGCACAACGCCCAAATCGCCAACCCAATGCTTTGGGGTTAACGATAAATCTCGCTGCGTTTTTGGAGGCAAAACAGCGTGCTCTTCAAAACTATAGACTGAAGCAGCGCTACCTCGACGCTGGCGGGTGCTTACATCCGTACACCCATCAAACGACTCAAACAGCGTCCGTGTTACAAAATATTCCAGCAGCGATTTATGGATAAAACGGTATTCAGTGCCACTTCGGTTCAACGGCCACGCTTCGCGCAGCAGTTGATTTTCTTCTTCTCGACCGAAAAAAGCATCCTTCCAACTTCCCTTGTCTTTGAACAACGAGTACTCGACAATCGGATTACCTCCATTCTCTTTATACAGATGCACCGCTAACTCTTTCACAAAGCCGATGCCGTGCTGGGCAAAGCCATCATCATACAACTCTCTAAATACCTCTTTTTGCATCCCCGTTAAACTTTGCGTGCTTAAGCGCTGCTGGTTACGCTCGAACCATTGTCTGACGAACTGATCATACAAGTCCATCCGTAACTGGATGGCAGATCCCGCTTTCCCCTTTTTTTCGACGTGCGGCAACGCATCTAGCACCACCCGCAGCAAAAATGGGTTACTAATCAAGTCTTTTAAATTAGATTGTTTGGAGAACGCTTCTCGGTAGGTTTGCGCCGTCCAGCCATTTGAATGGTGCGCCACATATTTTTTGAGATAGTGATCGCTCTCTTTTTCTGAAAACGGCAGAACCACGACTTCTTGAAACGCCGTGTCTTTGTCCTTTTCAATCGGATTCGGTTGAAAACGGCTTCGATAGTCTTGGCCCAGATATTCGCTGCGACAACTGATCACCATTTGACCCTGCCAGCCGTCGGATTGGTTGATGGCGTTGCTCACATATAGGTTCTGCGTCTGACGTATCTCATCATACCCATCCAAAATAAAGACAAACTTTTCTTTCTTTAATTTCTGAATCTGTAATTCTGACAGCCCTCTTTTCTTTAACGCTTTGGCAATCAAATCGTGCTCAGGCTTGTCAATACTCGGCAGTGAAATAAACAGCGGAATCGCATCGTCTGCTTTTTTGTGGTCCCATAAATGCTTTTCTAGGCGACGGTTGAAGGTGGTTTTGCCCGCTCCAGAGTCTCCCGTCAACAAGATCACTTGTTTATCTTTTAGAAACGCTTGAACTTGGGGTAAGAGTTCAAAGGTTTGGTTTTCCCCCTTAATACTCGCTCGGCAGCGCGGCTCAACATAGAGCTTTAGAGTCTCTTGAAACGCCTCATTTTGCATTAAAGCTGCGGAATACTGCCCTTTCAGCGCCTCTATGGGGTCCGCCTTGAGTACCCACAACTCCTGGTCTTGTTGATTTAAGATAGAGGCCAGCTGGCTGTGTTGCGCTCTCTGTATATCATCGAAGATGTCATCTAATAGCTTGGCAAACCCCAGTTCGCCAAGCGTTGAATTTTTATTTAAAAGGGAAATGCACTCACCGTGCCCATTCCAAAATTTGTCCAAAAACGTTTTCGCCTCATTGCTGCCCACTAACAGCCGCTCGATCAACTTAAACAGCACTCCATGCCGACTTTGATTCTGATGCACTTCTCGTCCTGCTTGGGCTTGCCCCTCCAATCTGGGAATATCCTCCATCCGAACCGTCGTCGCTGGAATAAAACGCGCCAGGCACTTTTCATAGCTATTTGGCGTTAACGATACCGGGATAATGCCGTGTTCACCGGTCATATGCTTTTCCCGAATTTGCAAAAAAGCGATTTCCGTCAACACATGATGAAACCCTGCCTTATAGTCTTCCTCTTGTGAAAACTTATTAACCACCTGACGGATTGCAAAAGCGTCCTTTTGCTCATTATCGTTGCGATAGGCTGCTAAATCTTTGTCATAGGCTTTTTGAAGTTCCTGATGAAATTTTTTATAGTCCTTCCATTTTAGGTAGCTGCCTAATACCTCAGAAGAACATATCACCACCTTATCGACCGGTTTCACCTCTTTGATTAACTGAGCCGGCAATAAACAGAGTTGATTGGTGACGATATCGCCTAGTTTTCCGTCTTTTTTCAGCTCTTCCGGCGAGCTTGAATACGGGCGACCCATCGGCGCTTGATCCGAATGTAGCTTGAATCCTTGGATTTGAAATAATTTATCAATTAGATATTTAGACGTCTCAGCATCGGCCTTTCCGTGAACTGGATTGTCATGCGCATACACCAGGAAAAGGCTAGGATTATTGGCAATCTTTAAAGAGCTCAGCGTTAATAGGGCTTTTTCAAATAGATAATCCACCAGATCGCTTTTTGCCGGGGCAGACATTGGGGTAGAGGTGGCCGCCTGAGTCACAGCCGACGCACTGTTCATAAACAGCGACATGGCCGGCATAGTAGTGGCCGACCTAGTCTCCTCATAGCCCCACTTTTCTGCCTTTTTATAGCTTGCCTGCGCCCTATTGCGTTGCCCTAACTGGGCTAATATCTTGCCTCGCTCAAAGTAAGCGGTGCCGATGTTATTGCGCAGCGTTTGATCGGCCAATGTCTCAGGGGAAAGTGCTCTTTTGAAGGCTTGCTTTGCTTGAGACAACGAGATTTCCGCATCGTCACAGAAGATTGAAGCGAGATGGATATCTCGGGTATTTCTGGCGCTTTTTAAATAGGCGTTAGCGAGGTCAAGTGCTTGCGCAGAGAGCACGCTCCATGGTGACGATGAGATGTTGCCCAACATAGTGTTATCCTGTTATTTTCTATAGCTGGGCATTGTAATACGGCATCGAGTTAAGCAAACCTACTCCGATCCCAACGATGTAAAAAACGGCCGTTTTCTGTACTATTGTCAACCGCACGCATGATGTGCTGGCAAGCCTTTCAGTGTCGTTTGTCAACAACGATTTAAAATTGATACAGTTTTCCAGCGAACAGCGATTTAAAACTGATACACCTCCGTTCCACTTCGGTAGTGCGAGTACGGTGTGTACCGGAGGGAGGGCAAAGCCCGACTGGAGGGGCGCACCGTACTTGTAGCGCTCATAGCTGATCTCCCCTTACGATAGGGTGAATCATTCCAGCTTGTCGCTGGCGCCTGAGCCGATAGCTATCGCCGGCGATTGGCACAATATGCGCGTGATGCAGTAAGCGGTCGAGCAACGCTGCCGTTAGCGTTGTGTCCTGCGCAAAGGTAGTGTCCCATTGGCCAAATGGCAAGTTGCTGGTGACGATGACACTGCTTTTTTCATATAGGGCAGCAATCACCTGGAAGAACAGATTGGCTTGCTCGCGATTCATCGGTACATAGCCCACCTCATCAATAATCATCAGCCGATAAGCCTTGATGGTCCGGTGTAAAATGGCTTTCATATTGTTTTGCTGATAAGCCGTCGTCAACAATAGCATCAGGTCCGCTGCTGTCGTGAAGCGAGTTTTAATGCCGGCTTGTGCAGCCCGATAGCCTAATGCAATGGCCAAGTGGGTTTTGCCCACACCACTAGGGCCAAGCAATACTACGTTCTCATTGCGCTCTACAAAGCTCAATGCTGCCAATTCTTCTAGCTGAGCTTTTTTTACACCCTTGGCAAAGTCGTAATTGAAATCATCAAGTGTTTTGATCGCTGGGAAGCCGGCCATCCTAGTCAGTACGCTTTGCTGTCTAGCCTTGCGCCCGGCCGCTTCCATCCTGAGCAACTCCTCCAGGAAGTCACTATAAGCAAGTTCCTGCTTGGCCGCATTTTGTGCTGCTGCGCTATAGCCCTGGGCCACGAACGGGAGATTGAGTGCACTGCACAAGCTGCCAATCCTCTTAAGAAACAAATTTAAGTGCTTGATAAATAAGAATTATTTTTCGTCTATTTCGGAATCGTAAAAATAAATTGAAGCTATTTTGTTTCTTCCGAACGCCTGGCGTCCGGCTGGCCGCCTACTATGCTTTCAAGCTGTAAATTCATGCTGCCGCTCCCTGGACAATGTGTTGCAACAAGTGTTCATAGACGCTCAGCGCGTGCTGCACAGGCACCTCTTGATTAAGTCGCTCCGTGACGACCGCCGGGCGCTTGGGCGATTCCTTCATAACTGGCGTTTTGCGTTGCGGACGAGCTGCTGCAATCTTCCCACGCCACGGCTCAGGCAGTACTTGCAAATAGCGACGTTCTTCTTGCAAGCGCTCGCTCGGCTTGACTTGGGTTGTGCCGTGAATGCGCTCATTGGCTATTTCGTTGAGCCAGCATCTGACCTCTAGATTGGCTGTGACCGCATCTAGTTTCAGACCAGCCGGCTTGAGTCGGCTAACCAACGGTACATAGAACGAGCGGCGTAAATAACCATTAAAGCGCTCTACTTTGCCCTTGGTCTTGGGTCGATACGGGCGGCATAGCTTAATCAGAAAGCAGCTATGTTTCGCATAGTCCAGAAACCCAGGATGGAAGCGGTGTTCTCCCGCACCATAGGCGTCGCGGTCGAGCACGACCGTCTTCATGTTGTCGTAAAGAACCCGCTTTACAACTCCCCCGAACGATTCAAACGCTCTCTCGTGGCACTCAATCAAGGTCTGAGACTTCATATCGGTAACGAACTCCACATAGCTCGCTCGGCTATAACCAAGCGTAGCGCAGAAAGCATAGAGTGGGTCTGATCCTTTACGAAACTCGACCCAGTCGACTTGCATTTGCTCGCCTGGCTCAGTCTCGTACCGAATCACCGGCTCCTCTGATTGCGTTGGCTTTATAGTAAGCAAAAATGCTCGCAATTGGCTCATGCCTCCTTGATAACCTCTAGCCACTATCTCGCGATACAGTACTGTCGCTGGGATCCATAATGGCTTCGCTGATTCTTGACGACCGCATAGGTAGCTTTCATATTCTTCTAGCTTGCGCAAGCGCTTGATCTGACGGGCGTATTTCGGCTTCTCTGTCAACTCCAGATGCCTGCGCACTGTGTTCACCGAACACCCCACTTCTTCTGCAATCTCACGCAGGCTTTTGCCATGCTTCTTTAATAATCTGATTTCCACATACGCCTCATTTGTTATCAACGCCGCACCAAAAAATGCAGCTATCTTCTCAAATTCGGTGTATCAATTTTCAATCGCTGCTGTGTATCAGTTTATATCCGCTGCTGACATCGTTCCAAAATCTCTTTCCAATATTCAAAGTACAGCTATATTGAATTGTTGTGGTTTATTAGATTTTTCGCCAAGCTGCTCGAACGATATGCACGGATGTTCTAGATTAGTTTGAATTGCAAATAATTTGGGTTTGCGGCAATGGATTGCAGGTCGGCCCTGATAAATGCAGGCTCATTTGCAGTGAATGGGGTCCATTTGATTTTAGTGCAATAAACGACGGTAGCACCCCCTAGTATCCAGCTTGGTGCTTGCCATGCATATTGGTTACCGCGCATAGCCGGCCGTACGTTTATACAAATATAACGCGCTAAAAATGGCTATCAGAAAACCATTGATTTATAAAGAAATTGTCGAAACGGCCGGGCCACAACCCGCATGAATTCTAGGGGGCGCTACCGTCGTTTATTGCAGCGAAATCAAAGGGACCCCTTCTTCCAGTGAAATTATCCCCGCTTCTGCCTGAACAGTTTTAAAGACGTCAATGATTACTTGACGCTGTTCAGAGGTCAGCTGAATCGGTTGTCCAGGTCCCGTCGTCGTATAAAAGTGAAGTTGGTGAGCTTGAATATAAAGCGGTGCAATCTGTTCACAACTGTGTGGAAACAGGACCTGGGTGTAGAGTGCCCCTACCTGATTTCGCTCCAAGCACGCAAGCAAAGTAAAAAGCTGATTCATATGGGAGCCTAAGGCCCACTCGACCGCAGACCTGACATTCCAGTTTTCATCCTTGAAGGATGAGATCAATGCCAGGACCGCGTCGGCTGACAGCGTACTCTGGCGGCCTAAGGCCCTCGCGGCCGCAGACCTGACATCTTCATTGTCATCCGTCAAGAATGAGATCAATGCCAGGACCGCGTCGGCTGGCAGCGTACTCTGGCTGCCTAAGGCACTCGCGGCCGCAGACCTGACATTCCAGTTTTCATCCTTGAAGGATGAGATCAATGCCAGGACCGCGTCGGCTGACAGCGTACTCTGGCTGCCTAAGGCACTCGCGGCCGCAGACCTGACATCTTCATCGCCATCCTTCAAGGATGAGATCAATGCCTGGACCGCGTCGACTGACAGCGTACTCTGGCTGCCTAAGGCCCTCGCGGCCGCAGACCTGACATACTTATCGTCATCCGTCAAGGATGAGATTAATGCCTGGGCCGCGTCGGCTGACAGCGTACTCTGGTGGACTAAGGCCCTCGCGGCCGCAGACCTGACATACTTATCGTCATCCGTCAAGGATGAGATCAATGCCTGGACCGCGTCGACTGACAGCGTACTCTGGCTGCCTAAGGCCCTCGCGACCTCAGATCTGACATCTTCATCGTCATCCGTCAAGGATGAGATCAATGCCTGGACCGCGTCGACTGACAGCGTACTCTGGTGGCCTAAGGCCCTCGCGGCCGCAGACCTGACATCTTCATCGCCATCCGTCAAGGATGAGATCAATGCCTGGACCGCATCGGCTGACAGCGTACTCTGGCTGCCTAAGGCCCTCGCGGCCGCATACCTGACATCTTCATCGTCATCCGTCAAGGATGAGATCAATGCCTGGACCGCGTCGGCTGACAGCGTACTCTGGCTGCCTAAGGCCCTCGCGGCCGCGTCCCTGACATCTTCATCGTCATCCGTCAAGGATGAGATCAATGCCTGGACCGCGTCGGCTGACAGCGTACTCTGGCTGCCTAAGGCCCTCGCGGCCACATACCTGACATCTTCATCATCATCCTTCAAGGATGAGATCAATGCCTGGACCGCGTCGGCTAACAGCGTACTCTGGCTGCCTAAGGCACTCTCGGCCGCCTCCCTGACATATTCATTGTCATCCGTCAAGGATGAGATCAATGCCTGGACCGCGTCGGCTGACAGCGTACTCTGGCGGCCTAAGGCCCTCGCGGCCGCATCCCTGACAGTTTCATCGTCATCCGTCAAGGATGAGATCAATGCCTGGACCGCGTCGGCTAACAGCGCACTCTGGCGGCCTAAGGCCCTCGCGGCCGCAGACCTGACATACTTATCGTCATCCGTCAAGGATGAGATCAATGCCTGGACCGCGTCGGCTGACCGCGTACTCTGGCTGCCTAAGGCACTCTCGGCCGCATACCTGACACTCCAGTTTTCATCCGTCAAGGATGAGATCAATGCCTGGACCGCATCGGCTGACAGCGTACTCTGGCTGTCTAAGGCCCTCGCGGCCGCATCCCTGACATTCCAGTTTTCATCCTTCAAGGATGAGATCAATGCCTGGACCGCGTCGGCTGACAGCGTACTCTGGCGGCTTAAGGCCCTCGCGGCCGCATCCCTGACATTCCAGTTTTCATCCTTCAAGGATGAGATCAATGCCTGGACCGCGTCGGCTGACAGCGTACTCTGGCGGCTTAAGGCCCTCGCGGCCACATCCCTGACATTCCAGTTTTCATCCTTCAAGGATGAGAGCAATGTCTGGATCGCGTCGGCTGACAGCATACTCTGGCTGCCTAAGGCACTCTCGGCCGCCTCCCTGACATATTCATTGTCATCCGTCAAGGATGAGATCAATGCCTGGATCGCGTCGGCTGACAGCATACTCTGGCTGCCTAAGGCCCTCGCGGCCGCAGACCTGACAGTTTCATCATCATCCGTCAAGGATGAGATCAATGCCTGAACCGCGTCGGCTGACAGCGTACTCTGGCTGCCTAAGGCCCTCGCGGCCGCAGACCTGACATTCCAGTTTTCATCCTTGAAGGATGAGATCAATGCCTGGACCGCGTCGACTGACAGCGTACTCTGGTGGCCTAAGGCACTCGCGGCCGCATCCCTGACAGTTTTATCGTCATTCTTCAAGGATGAGATCAATGCCTGGACCGCGTCGGCTGACAACGCTGGACGTGCTCCCAGAGTCGCTACAACCCTCGTCTTTTTCTCCCCCTCAACCTGATCTAGACGCTTGAGCAACAGATGTTCCGGAAAAATCCTCTGGCTACCTAAGCGACTGTAATTACGTTTCCCATTTTTCATCTCGAAATCCAGCCACTGCATGAGTTCATTTTCCAATTGAGCTATGGTCGTTGCCTTCAGTTGAGTTCGGGCTTCGTTTAAACACCCCATCATCACTTGCTGATGACGTATCCCGATCAGGTCTCGCGGCGATTGATTCAATACATTAAAGAAATTTTCCAAGGCAACGCCTTTGAGCAATCCGGCCACCATCCACCAGACAATCTCATACCGCGGATTGTATTTATGGGTAGCGATAAATGCTTCCAGCTCATTCCGGCTCGGCATGACGCCCAAGCCCTTTTGCATACGATGGGAAAGAACGAATGCTCTTTCCACTTTTGCATAGGCTTGTATATGCTCTACTAGGAACTTCGCTGCAAAGAACTCCTGAAATGTCAGATGCAGGAAATGATAGTGCCGTTCTGGTTCCAGTCGATCAACATCCGCCGTATGTAAATACGATGTCTTTTTCAGATTCCTGGTGAAATTGAGGAGTAATTTTCTCCCTGTTTGAGATCTCTCATTCAGTTCTTTTCTACGCTGACTCAACTCTTCCCGGCTGAATTCAATTTTCTCCGTCTCTAATCCCTTAAACGCCAAATAGCCTAGATAATGGATTTCAGCCGCCATCAATTCTTCCAGATCCGATTCTGATAAATCTTCAATGACATCGCCCCCTAATACCTTCCCTTCCTCTTCTTTCTCTAATCGCACGCCGTCTTTGCGCCATAATTTATCCACCATGGCCCCGTACAGCATAGCCATCGTCACTTCTTTATTCTGGGGGAGTCGATCCCAGCTATAACACAGTGCATCCAGCTGAATCGGGATATTCACCAATCCCTGAATCAGCGGGGTACGGCGAATAAACTGCTCAATGGCCGCTTGGTTTGATTCAGGCGCAAATTTTTCAATATACGCTTGCACATTGTCCGGACTAAAACCAACCGTTTCCAACTCCAAATCCAACCGATCCAACAAATTAGCATCGACCCCAGCAGGTCGCGAGGTGATTACCACATACGGCTGATTGAGCAAAATCTGTAAAAAATCCTTTAAAGGTCTGCCTTCGTTCAGTTCCCCAACCACTTCATCCAAGCCATCTAAGATAAATAGAGTTTTGTTCTGGTTAGCGTAAAAGATTTTCGATAACGCCTGGGCTTGGCTGCGTTCATGGCCCGCAAAATACTGCGTACAGAGCAAGTCTTCTAAGCATTTTGGGGAGTGCGTCTTGAGTTGCCTTAATGGCACCCACAACACGCTCTCAAATCGATCTTGCCAAAGTCCATTCTGACGATGATATTCATACACCAGCTTTTTGCATAACGTGGTCTTACCTATCCCCGCTCGCCCCTGAATCAAAATCCGTTTGGGGACCCCTTCTGAGCCGTCTCGTAATTTCTGTGCCTCAAAAAGCTTCTCTAACTCAATCAATTTATTTGGATTGGTTGCCTCAAGCCGTTCACTGCTCGGTAGGCGTTCAAAAGTTGCGGCTTGCTTTTCCAGTTCTTTTTTATCTTTTTCCCGTTGCGCCTGGCTTTCAACGATCGCCAGATTGATATAGCAGTCATCTAGCGATGCTTTATCGCCTGATATCCGCTGAATCGAGAGATTGGATAATTGATAATGCTGGTACAGCGCTTTGCGCAGATCTATTAAGGAGAGGTTGGATGTCAGCAGTTTTTTTTGTATCTCCGCGTGTAGCATGCGCATTTTGGGGAGATCTCGAGCAAGTTGGCTGTGCAGCGCTGTCCGTATGTCATCGAAGATACCGTCTACTAGCCTCGTAAACTCAAGCCCGCCCGGCGTTAAAGGCCCAGAAACAAATTCGGTGTACGCCTTCCAAAACGTGCTCAGAAACGTTTTGGCCTCATCGCTGCTCGCTAAAAGCCGCTCGATGAGCTTAAAAAGGACGATGTGCTGACTTTTTTGATGCGCGTGCACGTCCTGTTCTGCTTTGCTATTCCCATCAAATCGGAGCATATCCTCCATGCGCACGGTGGTCGATGTAATAAAACGTCCCAAGCATTGCGCATAGCTATCTGGGGTTAAGGAAACCGGAATAATGCCGTGCTTATCCTCCCCTCGCTCCTCTGCCCGAATCTCCAAAAAAGCCATTTCTGTCAACACATGATGGAACCCGGCCTTATAGGCAGGCGCTTGCGAAAATTTTCTGACTACCTGACGTATGGCCACAGCACTCGCTTGTTCATTGCCTTCGAGATAGGCTTTTCGGTCTTCGAGATAGGCATCACGAAGTTCCTGATAAAACGTTTCATATTTAGGCCATTTTTCCAGATAGCTTCCTAATACCTCCGAACAACACACGACGACCTTATCGACTGGTTTCACTCCTTTTTTTAACTGAGTGGGCAACAAACAGAGCTGATTGCTTAAGATATTTTCTAACCGAGCGTCCTCTTGTTCCTCTTGTGCAGCGTTTGAATACGGTTGTGCCGTTGGCGCTTGATCGGAATAGAGGATGACTTGGATTTTAGATAACTGTTTGATTAAATCTTTAGACGTAGAAGCCTTGGCCTCTCCGTGATCGGAGTTGTCGTGGGCATACATTAGAAAAAGGCTGGGTTTATTGGATACCTCTAACGATCCCAGTGTTGACAGCGCTTTTTCAAACAGATAATCTATCTGCGCGTTTTTTTCATAGGCAAGCGAGACAGCTAGCTGCTGCAGCGGTATTAAGGTAGGGGGGATACCATTAGATAAAACAGTATCCTGTAACCTTTGCGCCGATCGAAGTCCGGGTATAGCCGCATAGTTTTTTTTATTTAAATGTTCACTACTTGACCCACGCTCAACCTCTCTTTTTCTCGAAGAGACGCCACTGGCTGTATCCCGCTCAAAAAGAGCCCGTTCCTTTTGGTCTAATATGGCGGCTTCTGCCGTCCGTCCTAGCGCCTTTAATAACCCACTGTATTCTGAATAAATCGACTCAAACATTTTGACCGTTTGAAAGTCGATAGAAGTTGTTTTCATCACTTCTTCAAGTACTTCTCGAGCTACTTTATAGTGTTTTTCTGCCTCAACGGCTTGACTTTCTCTTTTATACCAATCCGCTGCTTCTTTATGGTGCTGCACTTTCTCAAACATCTGTTGAGGTGTTTGAGCAACAGGCTGCCCCCCTGCAACAGGATTGGGTCTCGAAAACGCGCCATTGACAGGTAACATCATGTTCCTTATACGGGTATTTTCTAACCTCTGTTCGGCTCAATGAACGAGCAGTGTAGAAAAGTCCAATTTTTTAAGATTTTTAACAATAGGTGCAGTCTAAAAATAGGGAGTACGCCGCCTATTTTGCGCACTCAGTTCAAAGACTCTATCGTCCACATAGACAATTGGACTGAATTATAGTGGGAGAGGTCTAATTCGGGTAAAAAAGTTCAGTTCTTTCTGTGGAGAGTGATCCAAACTTGGGGCTGACGGCCGAAGCAGTGGAAGCGAGTGCATTGATATTGGGGTCCCTTTGATTTTAGTGCAATAAACGACGGTAGCACCCCCTAGTATCTATGCGGGTTTACACGGGTTCAGTATAGAAATATGCTTATGAATCAATGGTTTTCTGATAGCCATTTTTGACGCGTTATGATGGCATAGTTTTTTTCATTGGCTGAAAAGCAATGGATCATTGGCATGTCCCTTACCTTGGCTTGCGGCAGATCCCGTCCGAACTCAACGAGTTTAAGCTGAATACTTTCTTCACATTCTCTGCCAAGGAACGCGCGCTGATCGATGCGCGCCACAAAGATCTCCATCGCTTGGCGCTTGCCATGCATATTGGTTACCGCGCATAGCCGGCCGTACGTTTATACAAATATAACGCGCTAAAAATGGCTATCAGAAAACCATTGATTTATAAAGAAATTGTCGAAACGGCCGGGCCACAACCCGCATGAATTCTAGGGGGCGCTACCGTCGTTTATTGCAGCGAAATCAAAGGGACCCCGACTACGATAGTGGGACTAAGATACTGACCTGGCGTAAGCCCAAAGTTGACAAGGATGCAGCGCGTCAGGACAGTTTTTACGAGCAACTGTCGCTCTGCGACGTGGCTGACGTATTTCGCTTTGTGAACGGACAATGTCAATTTCTATCTGCGCTAAAACCGCTACAGCCGCGCTATGCCAAGCAGATCGCTGACGCAGACAGCCTGGTGGCAGTCATCATCGCCCAGGCGATGAACCACGGCAACCTTGTCATGGCGCGCACCAGCGATATTCCCTACCATGTGCTGGAAGCCACTTACCAGCAATACCTACGACAGGCTTCGCTGCAGGCGACTAATGACCAGATCAGCAACGCCATTGCTGGCCTACCGATCTTCCCGCACTATTCGTTTGACCTCGACGCACTATACGGCGCAGTCGATGGCCAAAAATTCAGCGTGGAGCGACCAACCGTGAAGGCACGTTACTCGCGCAAGTATTTCGGGCGCGGCAAGGGCGTGGTCGCCTACACTCTGCTGTGCAACCATGTGCCGCTACAAGGCTGGCTCATCGGCGCGCATGAGTATGAGGCGCACCATGTATTTGATATCTGGTATCGCAACACATCAGACATTGTGCCGATCGCGATTACTGGTGACATGCACAGCGTTAATAAGGCCAACTTTGCTATCCTGCACTGGTTCGGACGGCGTTTTGAACCGCACTTCACTAACCTGGACAAGCAACTGAAAGACCTATACTGCGCCGACGATCCAGCGCAGTACGAGAAATGCCTGATTCGCCCGGTCGGGCAGATTGACCGGCAAGCCATCGTCGATGAGAAAACAAACATAGACCAGATCGTCGCTACGCTTGGCCTGAAAGAGATGACGCAGGGCACGCTGATTCGCAAGCTCTGCACCTACACTGAGGCAAACCCGACGCGACGGGCAATCTTCGAGTTTGACAAGCTGATCCGCAGCATCTACACCTTGCGTTACTTGCGCAACCCGCAGTTGGAGCGAAACGTCCACCGTTCGCAAAACCGCATCGAGTCCTACCATCAGCTACGTTCAGCTATTGCACAGGTGGGAGGAAAAAAGGAACTGACCGGCCGGACCGATATCGAAATCGAAATCGAGATCAGCAACCAGTGTGCGCGGCTGATCGCAAACGCGATCATCTATTACAATTCCGCCATTCTGTCGCGGTTGCTCACAAAGTATGAGGCCACCGGTAAGGCTAAAGCGCTCGCTTTGATCAATAAGATCTCGCCGGTGGCTTGGCGCCACATTCATCTGAACGGGCACTACACCTTCCGTGGCGAAAGGCAGATACTCGACCTGGATGCGATCATGGCAGACTTGGAGTGGGGGTGACGGAATTTTCGGCGATATGTGGAGTCTAAGAATATGCGGAGTAGACTTGAAAAATCCTGATGAAAACAAGCTTTTCGGGCCTTTTTGCTCCGCATATTCCAGCTCTGAGAAACAGCGCTGTGATGATAATATTGCATGTATGCGAAATCTCACTTTGGTTCGTTCAGCCCAACATCCAAACGACTGAAATTTGCTTGCAAATAGCCCTTACAAAGAAGCTAGATGCACTGGCCCCAGTTGTATCACCATCATTTACGGGGTCAAATTTCGTGTGCAGGACAAGCTGATCGCAGCTCGGATGGGGGGATAAATATGCGGAGCAAAAAGGGCTGAAAGGCCTTTCTGCATCAGGCTTTTCTTATTTCACTCCGCATATTCTTGGACTCCACATATCGCCGAATATGCAGTGCACCGCATATTCGGCGTTTCCGGCTTACATCCTCTTTAAGGTCTGCGAGAGCTTTTTTGAAAGATAGCCTTTATCCGCATAAAGTGTGCCAAATAGTGATTGTGCTAGTTCAGGTATAGGCTTACGATCATCGACATTACCAGGCGTGAGCCGAATACTCAGCAGTTCACCTTGGTGATTAATGATTGCGTGCAGCTTGAAACCGAAGAACCATCCAGTGGAGCCCTTACCACGCGCTGCCAAGCCGTCAAATACACGGTGGCGACTAATACGCAGGTTGTCGCAAACTGCGATAGGCGTAGAGTCTGCAATAGAGATCCCTGTACATTGCCCTTTGAGGGTTTCAAACAGAGCCGCTAGCGCAAGATTGCAGCGTGGTAATAGCTCAATGCAACGATTGTACGAGGGTAGTCTCGGGAACTCTGAGCGCAGATGCTGGCATACATGATTCAGATAAAATGACTTGAATTGCCGATAGCGAATTTGATGAAAAAGAACAACGAGCGTCATTAATTCTGCCAAAGACAAACTGCTAGCACGTAGGCGCTGCCGTTTTCCGCTCGATAGCAGTTTCTTGTTAAGCTCGGGTTCAAATTCTTTGCAAAAATCATCCATCAAGCAATAAAGTTCGGTAAGATTGTCCATGAGCGCTTTGTCCTTTCTGGGAGGGTTCTGTTCGCAAAACTTAAACTTTCCTAGAAATGCTAAGCGCTCGCTTGCTTTCAATCAAATATTTTTCTCTTCGCTCTCCCTTTCCTTATCCCGAACTGGGGTTATCAATATACTCCGTAAAGATCCTAATACTTGACCTCCGCTATACATATCGGTTACTTGTGGTAAGGGCTAACGCATATGGATGCTGACACATTGCACACCCAATTCAACTAGCGCTTACAAAACGTTCTGCCATCGTAACGCGCTGGAAATGGCCATCAGCAACCTATTGATTCATAAGAATATTTTTGCGCTGAGTCCATGTAAACCCGCATGAATACTAGAGCTCTCTACCGTCGTTTATTGCACTGAAATCAAAGGGACCCCAATGAACCATTATGTTAAATCCAGCATCATCTCGTAGCGCAAGACCCTCCACGAGCCTTTCGCTACGCCTTACTTTTCACTTACGCTAAATCACCCATCACCCCATCACGGGCTCCTCGTTGTTTCAACAGCGCTCGATTCATTTCGCTTAACCCGACCACTCCGTCCAATACCGTTTCCTTCACGTTCAGTTCTTCATGAACACTACTCCACATCAGTTTCACCTTGTACTCTTCTCCTTCTTTTTCCAGCTCCCACTCTCGTACCGACTTGTCTGCGCTCCCACTCAATAAATACTCCCTCCCGCCCATCGCTTTCCAGCACACACTCAAAACTCCCCCACTAAACCCTTCAATCTCTCTTAGGCACTCTCCCGATACGACATCCCACAGACGCACCGTCTTGTCACCACTGCCCGAGGCGATCTGCGTGCCGCTCGGCGAATACACCACGCTATTAACAGAGTAGGCATGGCCCACTAAGGTGTGCCCGGCGCCGCCGCTTTGCGCCTCCCACAGACGCACCGTCTTGTCCAAACTGCCCGAGGCGATCTGCGTGCCGCTCGGCGAATACACTACGCTCCAAACAGTGGAAGTATGGCCCGCTAAAGTGTGCCCGGCGGCGCCACTTTCCGCGTCCCACAGACGCACCGTAGTGTCCTTACTGCCCGAGGCGAGTTGCGTGCCGCTCGGCGAATACACCACGCTATTAACTTCGTCGGTATGGCCCGCTAAGGTGTGCCCGCGGGCGCCGCTTTGCGCGTCCCACAGACGCACCGTATGGTCACCACTGCCCGAAGCGATCTGCGTGCCGCTCGGCGAATACGCCACGCTATTAACTTCGTCGGTATGGCCCGCTAAGGTGTGCCCGGGGGTGCCGCTTTCCGCGTCCCACAGACGCACCGTTTTGTCAGAACTGCCCGAGGCGATCTGCGTGCCACTCGGCGAATACACCACGCTATTAACTTCGTCGGTATGGCCCGCTAAGGTGTGCCCGGGGGCGCCGCTTTCCGCGTCCCACAGACGCACCGTCTGGTCATCACTGCCCGAGGCGATCTGCCTGCCGCTCGGCGAATACGCCACGCTCCTAACATAGTCGGTATGGCCCGCTAAGGTGTGCCCGAGGGCGCCGCTTTGCGCGTCCCACAGACGCACCGTCTGGTCATCACTGCCCGAGGCGATCTGCCTGCCGCTCGGCGAATACACCACGCTCATAACAGTCCGGGTATGGCCCGCTAAGGTGTGCCCGGCGCCGCCGCTTTGCGCGTCCCACAGTCGCACCGTCTGGTCATCACTGCCCGAGGCGATCTGCAAACCGCTCGGCGAATACACCACGCTATTAACAGAGGCGGTATGGCCCGCTAAGGTGTGCCCGGGGGTGCCGCTTTCCGCGTCCCACAGACGCACCCTCTTGTCCCAACTCCCCGAGGCGATCTGCCTGCCGCTCGGCGAATACACTACGCTCCAAACAGTGGAAGTATGGCCCGCTAAGGTGTGCCCGGGGGCGCCGCTTTGCGCGTCCCACAGACGCACCGTCTTGTCACCACTGCCCGAGGCGATCTGCCTGCCGCTCGGCGAATACACCACGCTATTAACTTCGTCGGTATGGCCCGCTAAGGTGTGCCCGCAGGCGCCGCTTTGCGCGTCCCACAGACGCACCGTCTTGTCACCACTGCCCGAGGCGATCTGCCTGCCGCTCGGCGAATACACCACGCTATTAACCCAGGAGGTATGGCCCGCTAAGGTGTGCCCGCGGGCGCCGCTGTGCGCGTCCCACAGACGCACCGTATTGTCCCTACTGCCCGAGGCGATCTGCCTGCCGCTCGGCGAATACACCACGCTCCTAACTTCGTCGGTATGGCCCGCTAAAGTGTGGCTTTTTGTCCAATTTGACGTCTCATACACGTGGATCGCACCACTTGCAAGACCCATCGCACAGCTTTTTCCATCCGGGGAATACGCACAGGAATACACTTCGCTTTCTTCCTTAAGTGTGGGCCATTCGCCAAACTGCACGCCTCCCATCTGCGCTGCGCCTAAATTTGCCTGGCGCAGCCAACTCGTCCGAAAATTCACTTTTCTTAAGTCCGACCCTTGCAACTGCGCTGAATCAAATACCCCAAAACTCAGATCTGCTCCAGGGATCTGGATTCCCTTTAAATCCGATCCATTAAACTTTACTCCCGCTCTGACCAGAATCGTTATCGCATTGGCCGCCGTTTGGCGTACGGTTTTATCCGCTTTCGAACGCTCTATAATCGCTAACAGTTGTTTCTTAAATAGTGGCTCTTGCTGAACACGATCGGTCAACAAACGCACAACGCCAAGGTCGCCCAACCAATCCTTTGGGGTTAACGATACGTCTCGTAGCGTTCGGCGCGCCAGTACAGGTTGGTTTTCAAAACTATAGACTGAAGCGTCGCTACCTCGACGGCGACCCGTATTCAGCAACATGCACTCATCGAATGAATCGAAGAGCGTCCGCGCCACAAAATATTCCAACAGCGATTTATGGATAAATCGATATTGAGCCCCGCTTCGGCTCAACGGCCACGCTTCTCGTAGCAGTTGCTGCTTCGCTTCACGCCCAAAAAAAGATTCTTTCCAATTCCCCTCGTCTTTAAACAACGAATACTCGACTACCGGGTTACCTCTATTCTCTGCATAGAGATGCACCGCTAACCCTTTCACAAATCCAATTCCGTGTTGGACAAAACCATCATCACACAGTTCTCTAAAAATCTCTTTTTGAGTTCCCGTTAGACCCTGTAGGCTTAAGCGCTGCTGGTTGCGCTCGAACCAACTTCTAACGAACTGGTCATATAAGTCTAAGCGTAACTGGACCTCACTTCGCGCACGCCCTTCCTTTTCCAGATATGGCAACGCTTCTAGCACTACTCGCAGCAAAAATGGGTTGCAGACCAAGACTTTTAAATGCGGTTGTTCGAGAGCTTCTTTATATTGTTGCACCGTACCGCTCGTTGGGTTGTGCTCCACATATTTTTCTAGATACTGAGTGCGCTCTTCCTCTGAAAACGGCTCGATCACCACTTCTTGAAACAACGTGTCCTTATCCTGCAGAATCGGATTCGGTTGAAAACGGCTTCGATAGTCCTGGCCAAGGTATTCGCTCCGACAACTGATCACCATTTGACCCTGCCAGCCATTGGACTGGTTGATCGAATTGCTCACATACAGATTCTGCGTCTGGCGTATCTCATCATAGCCATCCAAGATAAACACGAACCTTTGCTCTTCTTTCTTTAATTTCTGAATCTGAAATTCTGATAGCCCTCTTTTCCTTAACGCTTTGGCGATTAGGTCATGCTCAGGTTTGTCAATACTCGCTAGAGAAATAAACAGCGGTATTACATCAGGTCCTTTTTCGTCGTGTTTGCTTTTATTGCTCCATAATTGCTCTTCTAACAGGCGATTCAAGGTTGTTTTGCCCGCCCCGGAGTCCCCAGTCAATAACACCACTTGTTTTTCTCTTAAGAGCGCTTTAACTTTGGATAAAAGGCCAAAGGTCTCCGCTTTCCCCTCTAAAGTCGCTTTGCCGCGCGGTTCAACATACAGCTTTTCAGTTTCCTTAAACGCCTCATCTTGCTTGAGCGCAGCGAAATATTGTTCCTTCAGCGCGACCTTTGGATCTGCTTTGAGTACCCACCGCTGCTCGTTTTGTTCCTGCATGATTACGGCAAGCTGGCTGTGCTGCGCTCTCTGGATGCCCTCGAAGATGCCGTCTAATAGCTCTGCAAATTCAAGTTCGCCAAGCTTTGAATTATTCTTTAAAAGGGAAATAAGGTTGCTGTGCCCTGTCCAAAATTTGTCCAGAAACGTTTTGGACTCATTGTTGCCTACTAACAGCCGTTCGACCAACTTAAACAGTACTAGGTGCCGACTTTGATTCTGATAGACTTCTCCTCCCTTTTGCGCTTGCCCCTCCAATCTGGGTATATCCTCTATGCGAACCACCGTCGCTTTAATAAACTCCCCTAGGCACTCCTCATAGCTATTTAGCGTTAATGAAACCGGTAGAATACCGTGCTCTTTGGGCTGCTCTGCACGGATTTGCAAAAAAGCTATTTCTGTTAACACATGATGGAACCCCGCCTTATATTCTGGTTCCTCTGAGAATTTCATCAGCACCTTACGTATTGCTAAAGTGTCATTTTGCTCATTGTTTTTTCCATAGGCGTCTAGATCTTTGAGATAAGCTTCTCGAAGTTCCTGATGAAATTTTTTATAGTCCACCCATTTTAGGTAGCTTCCTAACACCTCAGAACAACACACCACGGCCTTATCGACCGGTTTCACATCTTTTATTACCTGAGCGGGCAACAAACAGAGCTGGTTGGTTAAGATATCTCCTAGTTTCCCGTCCTTTTTCAAGTCTTCCGGTGACATTATGTACGGTCGCCCCATCGGCGCTTGATCCGAATACAGCTTGACCCCTTCGAGTTCAGATAACCTCTCGATGAAATACTTAGACGTCTCAGCCTCGGCCCTTCCGTGATCTGAATTGTTGTGGGCATACACTAGAAAAAGGCTAGGTTTATTCGGCACCTTTAAGGAGTTAAGCGTCAACCGCGTCTTTTTAAACAGATAATCCACCAGATCGCTTTTTTGCTGGGCAGACATTGAGGTAGATTTAGCCGTCTGCGTCACAACCGGCGCACTGCTCGTAAACAGCGACATGACCGGCATAGTCATAGTAGTGGCCGACTTTGTCTCCTCATAGCCCCACTTTTGCGCTTTTTTATAGCTCGCCTGCGCCCTATCGCATTGCCCTAACTGGTCCAGCACCTTACCTCGCTCAAAGTAAGCGGTGCCGATGTTATCGCGCAGCGTTTGATCGGCCAGTGTCTCAGGGGAATGTGCTTTTTTGAAGGCTTGCTTTGCTTGGGACAACGAGATTTCCGCATCGTCACAGAAAATTGAAGCGAGATGGATATCCTGGGTATTTCGGGCGCTTTTTAAATAAGCGTTGGTGAGGTCAAGTGCTTGCTCTGCAGAGAGCGCGCTCCGTGGTGACGATAAGATGCTACCCAACATAGTGTTCCCTTATTATTATCTGCTAGAGCCAAGTGAGCTAGAAGTAAATTGAACCGGATAATGCGCCAACTCCTTAGTCAGCGGTTCCGGCACGCACAGCGAAGTATATTGGCAATTTGAGGATGTTGTCACTCATTCGTTGCTAGGATCAAAATGGCAGAGGGTGGCACCACGTTCGCCTGCCAGTCGGCTGAGGGTCCGGTAGACAGGCGGCCTGGAGATTTAAAACAACTCTACGAGATCCGTCACTAACGATGTGGTAGATGCCGATCGTTCCGTTCTCGTGATAGCCACCACATAACGTTAGTAATCCGTGCCATTTAGCGATTAAAGTTACATGATGGTTAAGGCAATGGGTTCGATAAAACGTTCGTTTTGGCGAACGCCATCTGAATAATCGGTACATAGCCACGGTGCGCCACGCCGCAGGCTATTTCCTGTGCAGAATACTCGTTTAGCAAATCTGCGTTCGATTTACTTCGTATCGTTGACTATAGTGAACGACACAAACAACGCTGGATGGACATGAACATCGGCTACGCGCGCGGCAATAGTGCTTCGGCCGAACAGCCCATACTCTAGGGACGCTGCGAAACCTGCGGCGGTGGAGCCACATGCGTGATTGAAGAGCCTGATTCGTGAGAACAAATACGGCACAATGTGTCGTCGAGAACATTTTCAGTGAATGGGGTTCTTGGCCGATGTAATCGGGCCCAAACTCGGATGTTATCGGTCCGCTACAGCTACCCTTCACAATGCCCAGCCACTGTCATCTGCTCAAGCAACACTGAGCCTGTCTCCTTAGCTCCATAGATAAAGGTATCCGCACCAATCGCCACGATCTGCTGAAACATCTGTTGTAAGGTACTCGCCACGGTAATTTCCTCAACCGGATATTGAATCTCCCCCCCTTCAACCCAAAATCCAGCCGCGCCTCGCGAATAATCGCCCGTCACATAATTCACGCCCTGTCCCATCAATTCGGTGAGAAAAAGCCCTGTATCTAGTTTTTTTAACATCGCCGGCAAATTATCCGATGGCTGGGTCAGCGTGCTTTGGAGTGAAAGATTATGCGAGCCGCCCGCATTACCCGTAGTCTGCATGCCTAATTTACGCGCCGAATACGTCGATAAAAAATAGCCTTGCACAATACCGTTTTGCACTATTTCACGGCGGTGCGTACGCACTCCATCCGCATCAAATGGGCTGCTGCCGATGGCCCGCGGCAGATGGGGGTCTTCCAGCAAGCGAATATGCGGCGCAAAAACCTGACGGCCGAGACTATCCACTAGAAATGTCATCTTACGATACAGTGCGCCACCGCTCACCGCCTGCACAAAAGCGCCGATCAGGCCGGCGGCCAGCGGCGCATCAAACAACACCGGGCATTGACGGGTGCTGAGGGAGCGCGCTCTAAGCCTTGCCAACGCACGCTGAGCCGCATATTGGCCGACCTCTTCAGGAGCCGCCAGATCGCGCGCGCTACGCTTTGAGGTATACCAACTATCCCGCTGCATATGCTGAGCGCGGCCGGCAATCGGCGCACATGAAATATAATGGCGGGAAGTCGGATAGCCCGCTAAAAAACCCTGGCTGGTCGCCAACACAGAATGCTCGTGTTGCGCAGATACGCTGGCCCCTTCCGAGTTGCTAATCCGAGCATCCGTAGCAAAGGCTGCTTGCTCGGCCCGCCGCGCGATTGCCGCCGCTTCATCTGCGCCGAGTTGCCATGGGTGAAATAGATCAAGCGCCAGCGGTGAATGCTCAAGTAGCTCCTGCTCTGCCAGCCCAGCGCATTCATCCTCAGCCGTAAAGCGCGCAATGTTATAGGCTGCAGCTACGGTGTCACGCAGCGCCTGCGGCATAAAATCCGAGGTACTCGCCTGGCCAGATTTTTTACCGATAAACACAGAAACATTCACGCTTTTGTCACGGTTATGCTCAATGGTTTCGACCTCGCCACAGCGTACCGTCACGGATAAACCATCGCCTTCGGAAACGCTTGCAACCGCATCGGATGCCCCCAACTGTTTAGCATAGTGCAAAATATCCGCAGCGATTTCTTTTAATTGTTCTTGCGTACGCGGGAAAAAATGTGTTTTGGCGACCATATTGAATACAACTTAACTCGGAGTGAGGAATGAAATGGAATACTATTTTACGATTTTACATTTTTTAATTTGCAGCTGACAACCGAATAAAATGTTCCCGGTAATATTTCAGTTCATCAATTGATTCATGAATATCAGCCAGTGCCGTATGCAGCCCACGTTTATGAAAGCCCTTATAAATTGCCGGCTGCCAGCGGCGGCAGAGTTCCTTCACGGTGCTCACATCAAGATTGCGGTAATGAAAAAGCGCCTCAAGCTCAGGCATCCATTGCGCCATAAAGCGACGATCTTGGCAGATCGAATTACCACACATCGGCGATTTACCGGGCGGCACATAGTCATTTATAAACTCACTGATCTGTCTAGCCGCTTCATGCTCGTCGATGGTGGAAGCGCGGACACGCTCGATTAGACCTGAACCGCCATGAGTCTTTTGATTCCATTGATTCATCGCGCTTAAGATCAGATCGGTTTGATGAATCGCAAGCACCGGTCCGTCTATCGCCATGGTTAGATTTGAATCGGTAACCACCACCGCAATCTCAAGAATATGATCGGTCGACGGTTGCAAACCCGTCATTTCCATATCCAGCCAGATAAGGTTAAACTCGCTACGCGCCAGGCTTGTCGTATCAGCCTGAGCATTCCTAGAGACATTGGGGTTAAGCATGGTCAGTATCGTTCTCTCAAAGTTTTTAGGCAGAGCAGCGCCAAATCGGCGAAAATCTCAACTTACCATTTTCGCACACTCACTCTAACGGATAGCCCCTATATGCTGACTATATTTTTTATGCTAGCGTTAATTGCGATGGTCAGTACGAAATTATGGCTTGCTGCGCGCCAAATTCGGTATGTCGCAGGCCATCGCAGCGCAGTTCCTAGGCAGTTCGAGCCGACTATTTCACTGGCTGCCCATCAGCGCGCAGCTGACTATACCGTGGCACGCACCCATTTTGCCAACGCTGAAGCCGTAACCGGTGCAATCGTGCTGATTGCGCTCACCCTACTCGGCGGGCTGCAAGCATTAAGCACCACCCTGACCGGCTGGCTCGGCCAAGGTTACGCCGGACAAATTGCCCTGGTGGCCAGCGTGATCATACTCCTTAGCTTAATCGACTTGCCTTTTGACTATATTCGTCATTTTTCGATTGAGCAACGCTTTGGTTTTAATCGGATGACAAAAACGCTGTTTGTTGTCGATGCGCTCAAAGGCTTCGCACTGAGCGCTCTTTTTGGCTTGCCGCTGCTTTTTATTGTGCTGTGGCTGATGGAGCAAGCAGGTCGTTTTTGGTGGCTGTGGGCCTGGGGCGTTTGGGCTACATTTAGCCTGCTAGCGCTGATTATTTACCCAACGCTGATCGCGCCCCTGTTTAATAAATTCGAGCCTTTGCGCGACGAAGCCATGCGCCAGCGGATTGAGGCGCTGCTCAAACGCTGTGGCTTTGCCACACGAGGCTTATTTGTGATGGATGGCAGCCGCCGTTCAGCCCACGGCAATGCGTATTTCACCGGCTTTGGTAGAGCTAAACGGATTGTTTTTTTCGATACTCTGTTGGCGCGTTTATCAGGCAATGAAGTGGAAGCCGTGCTAGCGCATGAATTAGGGCATTTTAAACGGCGCCATGTGACGCAACGACTGGTCATCACCTTTGCCATCAGCTTTGGATTACTGGCCTTATTTGGCTGGCTGGTGCAGCACAGTTGGTTTTATAGCAGCCTGGGCGTGACGCCCGTGCTCAATACGGGCAGCAATCATGGCGCCGCGCTTATTTTGTTCTTTTTGATGATGCCGGTTTTTCTTTTTTTCTTAGGTCCGCTGAACAGCCTGCTGTCTCGCCGGCACGAATTTGAGGCCGATGCGTTTGCGGCCCAACAAACCAATCCTCATGAACTGGTGAGCGCCCTGGTTAAGCTCTATGAGGATAATGCCTCGACGTTAACGCCAGACCCGCTCTATAGCACTTTCTACTACTCACACCCGCCAGCAGCCCAGCGTATCGAACGGCTCCTGGCAACGGCATGAGCGCTCCTCTCGAAAGCGGTGTGATTACTGCGGCCTATGGCCGCCATTATTTAATTGAGTTAGAAAATAATGGTGGCCTACTACAAGGGTTTCCGCGCGGCAAAAAAAATGACGCGGCAGTCGGCGATAAGGTCATCTGCGAACGCCGCTCAAATAATCAAGGCGTGATTCTTGAAATCCTGCCGCGGCGTAATTTACTGTATCGCTCAGATGCCTTTAAATCAAAATATTTAGCGGCCAACCTTGATCAGTTGCTGATTGTGCTCGCTACCGAGCCGTACTTTAGCGAAGAAATGCTCGGTCGCGCATTGCTGGCAGCACAAGCGCACGAACTGACGACGCTGATTGTATTAAATAAAACCGACTTAACCACGATGCTAGCCAGCGCGCGCGCGCGACTAGACGTGTATCAAAAATTAGGGTTCGAGGTGCTTGAAGTTTCCGTTCATGCGCAACCACAAGCCACCCATGAACACCTTGCGGGCCGGCTTGCAGGCCGAGCAACACTCTTGCTAGGCCAATCTGGCATGGGTAAATCCTCATTGGTGAATTTATTGGTGCCTGAAGCCCAAGCCGCGACGCGTGAGATTTCGACCGCGTTAAAGACTGGCAAGCACACGACAACGCTTACCCGGCTCTATCGCTTGCCTGACGGCGGCGCCTTGATTGATTCGCCAGGGTTTCAAGAGTTTGGCTTGCATCATTTATCCGAAGGGGTGCTTGAGCGCGCATTTGGAGAGTTCCAACCGTTTCTTGCGGGCTGCCGTTTTTATAACTGCCGCCACTTGCATGAACCGGGTTGTGCAGTGTTGGCTGCGCTAAAAAGAGGGGAAATTCCACCTGCCCGGCATGCGCTTTATATGCAATTGCTCGCTGAAAAAGAACGGTAAGACAATCACCCCAACCAAACCGCAGTCGTGAGCATCAGCAGCAGTAACATCCACAGTACCATTGCCCGCCAGCCCAGCCCAATCGCCGATTGCAACATCGCCGGCGTACACTCCTCACCCACGGCGATTGGCGGCTCATCGGTAGAGAGTACATCGATACTCGACGGTTCAGCACTGGGCCCTCTTAAGCGAGCGCCTAGGGCACCACTACCGGCCGCTAACAAAACCGTATCGTTGGTCTCAGCAGGCTGGCGCACCTCGTTGCGCCAGGCATAAAGCGCATCCTCAAAATTACCAACAATCGCAAAACCCAGTGCAGTCAGCCTAGCTGGAATCCAATCAAGAATAAAGAAGGCTTGCTGCGCAAAGCGAGCAAGTGGCGCATGGTGCTGATCTACCGTAGAGGATTCGGCCCATAGCCGTGCTAGGTATTCACTGACTCGATATAAAACAGCGCCAGCAGGTCCAAACGGCAGCAAAAACCAAAAGAAAACGCCAAATACATGTCGATGAGACGCAATCACTGCATGACTCAACGTATAGCGAGCAATTTCGCTTACCGGCATAGCCGTCGTGTCAATACCTGTCCATTGATTGAGGATCTCACGAGCCCGCACGATGTCATGGTTATTTAAGGCCAGCTGGATGTCTGTAAAGTAATGGCTAAATTGCCTAAAGCCGAGGGTGAAATAGACCACCGCGATATTCCAGGCAAAGGCAAACACGAAGTGGACGCTATACAACACGTAATACACCAAGCCAACAGCGAGCGTCCACGGTAACACGACCGCGAGCCAGGCGAGCGCACTCCGCTTGGTTGCACCGTCTGCATCAAAGCTGTGTTGAATGGTCGTTGCATGATACCGTAGCAACGTAGAAACAGGGTTTCGCAGCGACAATGCGCGTGCCTGTTCAAGCATAAGAGCGAGCAATATGGAGAAAAAAGTCATGCCAAAAATCACGCCTGTCGAGTTAAATTCTACAAATGCCATGAAATAGAAAAAGCACCCAGAGTGTTGAGCTATGGGTGCTTTTTCTGATAAGCCGAAACCTCGCTCTAGGCAGTCGGTGCCGCAGAACGATTTTTGAAGGTAAGCTTTTCTTTAATCCGAGCAGATTTGCCAGAACGCTCGCGCAGATAGTATAGCTTCGCGCGACGCACCGCACCACGGCGTTTAACCACGATGCTTGCCAACAAAGGCGAGTAAGTCTGAAAAGTGCGCTCAACGCCTTCGCCCGATGAAACTTTGCGGACAATAAACGATGAATTCAAGCCACGATTACGCTTGGCAATCACCACGCCCTCGTAAGCTTGGACGCGCTTGCGGCTACCTTCAACCACATTGACATTGACGATAATAGTGTCACCCGGGCCAAAATCTGGGATCGTCTTACCCGCCATCACACGCTCGATTTCTTCTTTCTCGAGCTGTTCAATTAAATGCATTACTCACTCCAAAATCATCGTACCAACGTTGTATGCACACCTTAAAATTAAGTGTGGCCTTGGCAGAGGATGACGCTAAAAAATGGTGCCACATCAAATGTGGCACCGCCTATCGCTTCTCTAACGCTGAATCAAGCATTAGAGATACGTTATTTGTTTACCCTAAAGACTCAGGTACGCGCAGATAAATGCGCATCTGCCAGCCAGGTTTGATCCGTCTCAGTGAGCGTTTGTTGCAAACGCGCGGCCGCAATTAAATCAGGCCGTTTTGTGAGCGTGCTCGCTAAGGCTTGCTGATGCCGCCACTTTTCAATGGCCGCATGATCACCCCCTAATAATACCTCAGGTACATGCATGCCATTATATTCTTCTGGACGCGTGTAATGCGGACAATCGAGCAAACCATCCACAAAACTATCTTGGATCACAGACTGGGCATCGCTCAAAACACCAGGCAACTGGCGGATCACAGCATCCATCAGCGCCATCGCAGGCAATTCACCGCCAGATAGAACAAAATCACCGACGCTCATTTCCTCATCGACTTCAGTGTCGATTAATCTTTGGTCAATGCCTTCGTAGCGTCCGCATAAAAACACCAAACCCGCTTCAGCCGCCAGCTGCATTACACCGACATGGGTTAACGGTGTTCCTTGCGGCGACAGCAAAATCACGCGAGGGGTCACGCCTATTTTTGCCTGCTGCGCTTTTGCCGCGGCAATCGCCGCCGACAATGGCCGCGCCAACATCACCATGCCAGGGCCGCCACCGTATGGACGATCATCAACGGTCCGATGACGATCGGTGGTGAAATCACGAGGATTCCAGGTACGCAACACATAACGTTGTTGCTTTGCCGCCCGCCCTGTAATGCCCCAATCGGTGAGGGCGCGAAACATCTCAGGAAAAAGCGTAATCGCATCGAATTGCATTGCACCCTCTAATCCACACAGGCTTTGTGCTACCAGCCACTGCAACCTAGAATTTCTAGTTTAGTAATCCAAGTCCCAATTGACAACAATCTTGCCGCCAGCCAGATCAACCTGATGGATATAGGCTCCAACGAACGGGATAAGTCGTTCATGGTTAACCGGCTCACCTGCTTGGTCTAAAGTTGAGTCAGCAATACGCAGGATCGCATGAGCACTGTTATCAATCAGATCGCTAACCGTACCCAGCATCACCCCCGCCTGATTTACCACCTCAAGCCCAATTAAATCTACCCAATAGTATTCATCGTTAGTCAGCGCAGGGAAATCGGCGCGACTAATCCATACCCGCAGCCCCTTTAGGGCCTGCGCCGCCTCACGTCCGCTGCAGCCAGCAAGCTGGGCCACGACTGCGCCGCTATGCTCCTTGGCCGTCAGCACCGTGACACCCTGCTGGCGATCTATTTGACGATTGGGTTGGCTACCATTGCTACCGGCGGGAGGCTCAGCCAGCCACCAGCGCTTGGCACTACACAGTGCTTCACCACCTTGGTTACGCTGCGCATGCGGATAAATTTTAATCCAGCCGCCTACGCCATACGCCCCTCCGACTATGCCTACTTCAACACAGTCATCAGGCATAGCGCTTACCGGTAGAGGTGCAGCCACCATTATGAAACTTTACGGCAAGCGTCTAAGCTGCAGTTCAAGCTAAACAATTTTTAAGCAACAACTTGCTTAGCGGCCTGCACCGACAGGCGTGCTACGGCTGCCGACAACTGGGCGCCGGTTCCTTGCCAGTACGCTAGACGTTCTTGCGACAAGCGCAGGCTTTCGCCTTTAGTTTGGAGCGGATTGTAGAAACCAATACGCTCAATGAAACGGCCATCGCGGCGGTTACGCGAATCGGTAACAACGATGTTATAAAATGGGCGCTTCTTTGCGCCACCGCGTGCCAAGCGAATAATAACCATATTAAAATCCTTAAAAACCAGATGTGCGCGAATGGCAAAGGGCGTAATTATAGCCGAAGTTTCAAAAAGATTGGTTATTTGAACCCAGCTTTATATAAGCTAGGCCCATGCGGACCTCATAAGCGCCAATCATCGGCTATTCATGATCGAATAAAGACAGTTGCGAACTATCGCCCTGCGCGATAGGTTTGATGGCCGGGCGGATGAAATGCGCACTGTCTAACTGCGCATATGGGCGACCATTTAGTCCAAGCCGGCGGGCGGCTGTTGCAAAACGTTGCCGCAACAGATTTGCCCACAGCCCCTTACCTTTCATGCGCTGGCCAAACTCCGCGTTATAGTCTTTACCGCCATGCATCTCTTGCACCCGGTTCATCACGCGCTGGGCACGGTCTGGAAAATGAGCCTCAAGCCACTGCCGAAACAAAGGAGCCACCTCCCATGGCAAACGCAACGCAATATAGTGCGCACTTGTAGCGCCTGCGCTGGCACACGCTTCTAAGACACGCTCAAGCTCCGGCTCGGTCACAAATGGAATCACCGGCGCAATCGATACCGCCACCGGGATGCCGGCTGCCGCCAGCGTACGCACCGTGCGCAGCCGCCGCTCTGGCGCCGCGGCGCGCGGCTCTAAGATGCGCGCCAGCGCCGCATCAAGTGTGGTAATGGTGATCGCCACCATGGCCTGCTGACGTTCCGCCATAGGCGCGAGCAAGTCAATATCGCGCTCGATTAATGATGACTTTGTAATCAGCCCAACTGGGTGGGCGCAAGCGTGCAGCACTTCAAGTATGCGGCGCGTAATGCGTAGCTCACGCTCAATGGGTTGATAGGCATCCGTATTGACCCCGAGTGCAATCGGTTGCGGTAAATACGCTGGCCGGGCAAGCTCGCGCTCAAGTAATTGTGGCGCATTGATTTTAGCGTATAGGCGGCTCTCGAAGTCAAGCCCAGGCGACAATCCTAGGTAACTATGCGTAGGCCGAGCAAAGCAGTAAATACAACCGTGCTCACAGCCACGATAAGGATTGAGCGAAACATTAAATGGGATATCGGGCGAAGTATTATGCGTTAAGATACTTTTTGCTTGCTCGCTGAACACTTCGGTACGTAAGAGCGGGGCTGGCGTATCATCAGATGGCCAGCCATCGTCAAACGGTTCGCGCTGATCGACTTCAAAGCGCCCGGGCAGATGGGTGATTGCGCCACGCCCCTTATACCAAGCAAGCGGCGAGATAAGCGGTTTAACAGAATTCATGGCAGGTCTGTTCCTAGCAATTATATACTGTATAAATATACAGTATATTTTTCTACAAGGCCACCTGGGAGAGTGTTCCAAACTGGGGGCTGATGGCCGAAGCAGTGGAAGCAAGTGCATTGATATTGCCGAACCGCTGCCAGAAAAACTAGGCCATACTCGATCAGTTGATTACGTCTGCCCCCAGTTTGGATCACTCTCCATTAAGGTCCCTGGCGCGGATTTAAGTTACGGGGTATTTGATTCCGCGCAATTGCAAGGAGCAGATTTAAGCAGGACTAATCTACACGCCATCTGGCTGCGCCAGGCGAATTTGAGCGGTGCTCGGATGACGGACGTACAGTTTGGCGAATGGCCTTATCTGCAGGAAAAGAGCGAGGTGAAATGCTGCAAGTATTCGCCAGATGGAAAAACATTTGCGATGGGTCTTCTAGATGGCACGATCAGTGTCTATGCCACATCAAATTGGGAAAAACTATTTACCTCAGCAGAACATACTGGTGAGGTAAATGGCGTCGCATATTCTCCCAACGGACGGCAGATCGCCTCTACGAGTGAGGACCATACCGTGCGGTTGTGGGACGCACAAACCGGCACGCTCAGCCACACCTTAGAGGGACATACCTCACGGGTGAATAGCATCGCATATTCGCCCAGTGGACAGGAAATTGCCTCAGCGAGTAGTGACCGGACAGTTCGGCTGTGGGATACGCACAGTGGACAGCATAGTCACACCATAGAGGGGTATACCAACGGGGTTACCAGCGTCATGTATTCGCCTAATGGACAGCAAATTGCCTCTGCAAGTTGGGACAACAACGTGCGGCTGTGGGACGGACACAGTGGGCAGCTCAACCCCCCTTTAGCGGAATATACCTCCTGGATGAATCGCGTCGTGTATTCGCCCAGCGGCAAGCAGATCGCCTCTGCAGGTTTTGACCAGACGGGACGGCTGTGGGACGCGCAAACCGGCACGCTCAGCCACACCTTAGAGGGCCATACCGACCCAGTTGAGAGCATAGTGTATTCGCCCAATGGGCAGCAGATCGCCTCTGCAGATTCTAACCAGACGGTGCGGCTGTGGGACACGACTTCCGGCCATTGTCAGGCAATCATTCATGATTTTAACGGGATCGTTATTAGTCTTGTCTGGCACACCACTTTTGAGGGCGACTATCTGGTAACCGGCTGCACGGATCATTCTGTTCGCCTCTGGCAGCTGCATCAAATAGGTAATCAAATTCAAGTCAATTTGTGCTGGAGTTCGTCGCATGATAGGTCGACCCTAACCGATGCAGACATTCAAGACGCGCAAGGTTTAAGTCGGATCAATCAGCGGCTATTACAACAGCGCGGCACGGTAGGCAAACCCGCTGAACACACCCAGCCCTTACTTCATCTCGCCTAAAGGCTGGGCTTGGGCTATGACCTGAGGCAAGAGGTAAGCATTTTTTGTTCATAGTGATTATCAGATCAACGAAGACGCGCTCGTGTATATGAAAAAGCTTGGTCTCTCACACCTGCTACTGGACGCGCTGTCTCAACACGAAATGACTAGCTTTACTGATCAACAGGTGTGGCAACACCACCTGGATCGTTTAGGAATAGATACGCCGCGCTACCGTAACATTGCTACGGAGGGCGCGCTACTGGGCAGTCTGAAGCAGCACGGCATAGCGCCGAATCTGGCTATCATCAGCGATGATGCAGGACAGTTCAATTTGCTGATCCACGGGTTATGCTGGGTCCATGCGGAAAGGCTGATACATAAACTGTTGCCGCTCCACGATCTGCATCGAGAGGATATTGCCCGGGTACGTGACGAGATCTGGACACTTTATGCCGATCTCAAGGCATACAAGCTGCAACCCACCGCCACCCTCAATAGTTTGCTCAGAAGGTTCACCTAAACAAATCCGAGTTGCTACTCGTGTTAGAATGCCCTGAGGTTCCGCTTCATACCAACGACAGTGAACATGATATTCGCAATCACGTGAAAAAGCTAAAGACCAGTGGCGGTACACGAAGTGAGCTTAGGCGGCAATGCCGAGACACTTTCTCTATCCTGAAGAAAACCTGTCGCAAACTGAGTATCTCCATTCTGGGATTACTTGACTGACCGCGTTTCATGCAGCGATCAAATTCCGCTTCTGCCTCATCTCGTCGACAACGCATCCCTGCCTCTGTTTAAGCAGTTTGCCTCCGCTTGCCCCAGGTTATTGAGAAGTTACCTTGACAATCAGAAAATTGAAACGTTCTTTGTAAACCGCATAGAAATATCCCTTTAATTACACAAGAGAATATTGATGCTCACTTCTACTTCGAATGCGGCCATCACGCATTATCCGGCGACACAAAAAACAGCGACGCCTTCATTGGCCTCACTCCCGTTAGAAATTCGACAGGAAATAGAAAATCTGCTGGATTTTTCGAGTCAGCTGGCTTTATTTAAAGCGTTAACTACTGTCACTCGCGATGGTATGCCTATCGATTCACCTGCCCTGAATCTACATCTCATCAAAAATAGGATTCAGGCGAAATATCAAAGGGCGCTAATCAGCTCGGATGAAAAGTTAAAAGAATTTGCCTTCAGTCAATTACAAAAACTAGCAAACTTGTGCCAACTCGATCAGATCATAGAGAAACCTCTACTCTTTGAACTGATATGCCTTGTCAACAATCCACAGATATTTCGATTTTTACAAGAAAAGGTCCAACAAAGCCCACAATTAAAACAAACGCTATTGAATTGGGTCGAAAGATCCAAAACGGAAGATGTGCAGCCCATAGCCGCTAATGCGTTAACGTTGCTAGTCAAAGCAGGCGTGGGTTTAAGTGGTCGAGATTTCCGTGGAATACGCGTTCCGGGCGCGGATTTAAGTTATGGGGTATTTGATTCTGCGCAATTGCAAGGAGCGGATCTAAGCAGGGCTAATCTACGCGCAGTATGGCTGCGCCAGGCAAATTTGAGCGACGCTCGAATGACAGGCGTACAGTTTGGCGAATGGCCGTATCTCCAGGAAGAAAATGAGGTCACCAGCTGCACTTATTTTCCCGATGGATTCACCTGTGCCTTGGGACTTAAAAACGGCGTAATCCGCCTTTATGACACGTCGAATTGGGAAATCCGTCATACCTTAGCGGGGCATATCAAATCCGTCACTAGCGTCATATATTCGCCTAACGGTCAGCAGATCGCCTCTGCGAGTGAAGACAAAACGGTACGGCTATGGAATGCATATAGTGGGAAACTCAGCCACACCTTAGTGGAACACACCTACTCGGTTACTAGCGTCGCGTATTCACCCAACGGGCAGCAAATCGCCTCTGCAAGTTGGAATAAGGTGCGACTATGGAACGCGCACAGCGGGACCCCCGGGCACACCTTACAAGGGCATACCGACTCTGTTTTGAGCGTGGTGTATTCGCCCAGCGGTCAGCAGATCGCCTCGGGCAGTGAGGACAATACGGTGCGGCTGTGGGACGCGCACAGCGGGGCCCCCAGCCGCACCTTACAAGGGCATACCGACGCTGTTAGGAGCGTCGTGTATTCGCCCAACGGACAGCAGATTGCCTCGGCAAGTGAGGACCAGACGGTGCGGCTGTGGAACGTGCACACCGGGCAACTCGGCCATACCTTGGCAGGACATACGGATTGTGTTCTTACCATCGCGTATTCGCCCTGCGGACAGCAAATCGCCTCGGGGAGTCGAGACGAGACAGTGCGCCTATGGAACGTACAGAATGGGCAGCTCTGCCACACCTTAGCGGGACATATCGATTTGATTACTAGCGTCGTATATTCACCCAGCGGACAGCAGATTGCCTCGGCAAGTAAGGACCGGACGGTGCGGCTGTGGGACGCACACACTGGGCAGCTCAGCCACATTTTAGCGGGACATACCAACTGGATTGCTAGCGCTGCCTATTCGCCCAATGGACAGCAGATCGCCTTAGCAAGTAAAGACCAGACGGTGCGGCTGTGGGACGCACACAGTGGGCAATCCAACCATACCTTAGCGGGGCATACTGACTCGGTGAGTAGCGTCGCGTGTTCACCCAATGGACAGCAGATCGCCTCCGCGAGTTGGGACAAGACAGTGCGCCTATGGAGCGCGCAAAGTGGACAACTCAGCCACACCTTGACAGGACATACCGGGAATGTGCATCGCATCGTGTATTCACCCAGCGGACAGCAGATCGCCTCCGCAAGTTGGTACGACGATACGGTGCGGCTGTGGGACGCGCAAAGTGGGCAGCTCAGCCACACCTTAGTGAGTCATACCGAGTCGGTGTATAGCATCGCGTATTCGCCCGATGGACAGCAGATCGCCTCTGCAAGTGGGAACCAGACCGTACACTTGTGGGACGCGCAAAGTGGGCAACTCAGCCACACCTTAGTGAATTATGTCAGCTTGGTGGATAGCGCCGCTTATTCACTTGATGGACAGCAAATCGCCTCGGCGAATCAGGACGGTACGATATGTCTGTGGAACACGCAGAGCAGGCAGCTCAGCCACACCTTAGAGGGTCATGCCGGCCTGGTTGAGAGCGTCGTGTATTCGCCCAACGGACAGCAGATCGCCTCCGCGAGTCTTGACCAGACGGTGCGACTGTGGGACGCGCACACCGGACAGCTCAGCCACACCTTAGCGGGACATACCGACTGGATTACTAGCGTCGTATATTCACCCAGCGGACAGCGGATCGCTTCAACAAGTAAGGACCAGACAGTGAGGCTGTGGGACACACACAACGGGCAGCTCAAACACATATTAACGGGACATGTCAAAACGGTTACTAGCATCGCCTATTCACCCAACGAGCTGCGGATTGCCTCAGCAAGTGAGGACAAGACGGTACGGCTGTGGGACACGCAGAATGGAAATTGTTTAGCGGTTGCGCAAGGTTTTGCAGGAGCGGTCAAAAGTATTGTCTGGTATGTCGCCCCTGAAAGCGACTATCTGGTGACCGGCTGTGAGGATCATTCTGTTCGCGTCTGGCAGTTGAAACAAATGAGTGATCAAATTCAAGTTAATTTGTACTGGAGTTCAACACACTCAGTACTTACTGTAAACGGAACCACAATCCAAGACGTGCAGGGTTTAAGCCCAATCAATCAAAAGCTGTTAGCACAACGTGGTGCGGTCGGCAAAGCCGCTTTACAGTTAGATGATGAGGAAAGTGTGTCTGGGCTCAGTCAATCATCTGGCGCACAGACAAATGCCGCCCGTTTGGCAGTGGCATCGGATTGGCTGGGGAGGTGACAGCTGGATGTGATTGGGCGGTAGGGAGCGTATCCAAGGTCTTGCGATTTAATGGCGCTTTGAATTTTGGCACCGATCTTTCCTTTAATAAATGGGTACAATTCTTCGAGGATGCGAAAATGACGACGGCTTTGCTCGACTGCATTACCCATCATTGCCATATCCTCGGAACCGGCAATGAGTCTTACCGTTTTAAACATCGAAATAAACACCCTCTTTAATCTCTTTATTCATTTTTTAACTGGAAATTTTGCACGCCGTTTGACAATCAGCTTATTCCTCCGTAAGCGGCCAGCCGCCCCACTGTTGACAGGTTATAAAAGAGGTTGTAGGAGAAGCAATTCATCAATTCGACGGTTAGGCCAAGCGGGTAATTTTTCCAAAGTGTCTTTGAGCCATGCAGCGGGCTCCAGCCCATTGAGCTTGGCTGTGGCAAACAAACTTTGAATTGTAGCAGCGCGCCGACCAGCACGTTCAGAGCCGGTAAAAAGCCAATTCTTTCGATTATGTTGAGCTCAGCATAATCGCAAGAGATGTTTACGTGTCACAAAACCCAACAGGCACCGAAGCGCTGCACGTCTGTTTCTGACTCTAGCCTTGCCCGTTGGTAGACAGTTATCAGCAGGCCAATGAAGTTGGAGATAACGCTCAATTAGCTTTGAATCAAAATCGCTAAGATCAAAGCCCTGAGCTTCCATCCACTGACTGAAGTGAGCCAGGGAGCTCTGATAAATCTGGATCGTGCGTTCGGAATAACGCGGGGCGCGCAAATCGTTGAAACAAAGAGGAATGACGGCCGATAGCGGGCCCTCAATCAGCCTGCAACGGCAGGTTAGGCTCGTCTTTAAGGTAACTTTGGACATGTTAGGCTCCTGAAAAGTGAGTGGATCTTCAATAAGCACTCCATGATCCTTGCAATTACCCACAAATTTTCGCGTTTAAAACCTGTTAACAAGAATCCAGTTCTGCTAACGTTGTTGCTTGAACAGAAGATGGGGCATAGCGATGTTAAAGAAAGAGCGAGCCGAAGATGAGTCGGGAGTAACGTGTCAAGCGCATGCATGGCCTGAAGAAGAGATCCGCCAGAGCAGGTTCCGTGATGAACGCCTTGGCAAGAGATTTAGGCTTGTGCTGGAGCGCTTATGGTCTTGCATGGGGCAGAGTATACCCATGGCCTTTCAGGACTGGTGCAGCACGAAAGCAGCCTATCGATTTTTCAGCAATCCCAAGGTGAACGAGCAAGAAATCCTGAGCGGACATTTTGAGGTGACCCGAAAGCGGTTTGGTGTATCGAAAGGTCCCGTTGCGTATTTCAGCGATGGTGACCGTTCATTACAGAATTATCGTGACCGATAAAGTGAGGCAAGTGAAGGTGTTGAGATTGTACATAAATCGGTCACGATGAGTATCAAATTCGAATTATAAATATCTACTTTTGTGCTCAATCACAGACCTCATATTTTGCTTTTTATCATCAAGAATGCGTTACGCAGTAACGGAAATAGGTTGAGATTCCGAATTGAGTGAGGGTGTAAAAAGCTCTGATTTTAGGCGCAGTCGTCCGCCGAAATAGTCACGCACACGACTTTTTACGATATCGTCGTCTGCCTCCTCTCGCCTGATTCTTCTGATCACATCTAACTCAGCCTGAAGCAGTAGTTTCTCAATGATCATTCGTTGCGTTACGCCGTAACATTTAGCCAATAGCTCGAGCGTCCATTTAGAATCAGGCTCGATAATGATGTTTAGCCGTTTGGCTAGGCCCTCACGGAGGTGGCGATCTCGATATGTTTGTTGACGTTGAGCATTGTTATTGACTGTCATTTTTTGACCCTAGTAGGTTACGCAGTAGTAATAAGAATAAATTTAGGCACACAGAAACGGTTGCCCTAAAGAGGATGCGATAAGCGCCATGGCTAAAGTGAAGGCTGTCGGTCAGATCGTTGTGACTGTGCCGCGTACTCGGAACGAACTTCCTGTTTGCGCAACGATTCGCCTTTGAGTTTAAGCTTATGGCTTTGATGCACAATGCGATCGAGGATGGCATCAGCGAGCGTCGGATCGTTCAAATATTCATGCCAATGTTCAATCGGTAATTGACTGGTAATCAAGGTTGAGCGCGAGGAGACCCGGTCATCAATAATTTCTAACAGATCGGCGCGTTGGTCTTGGGTGAGTTGATGTAGGCCCCAATCGTCCAATATGAGCAAATCGGTTTTAGCAATAGCCTGCAATTTGCGGGTAAAACTACCGTCGCCGTGGGCGATACGCAACTCTTCAAATAACCGGGGTATGCGCACATACAGCACCGAGAAGCCACAGCGACAAGCCTGCTGCCCCAATGCACAAGCCAGCCAGGTCTTGCCGACGCCAGTGGGACCGGTGAGTAGGATGCTTTGTGCGCGCCGGATCCAATCACAGGATGCGAAGCTGGCGATTTGCCGCTTGTCCAAGCCTCGCCCAGTACGGTAGTCGATATCCTCCACGCAAGCTGAGGATACTTTCAGGCGTGCTTGCTTTAGTAAGCGTGCGATGCGACGGTTGTCACGGTGTGAGCATTCGCGGTCAACCAACATGCCGAAACGTTCTTCAAACGATAGGTCATCGGTAGCGCGTTGAGCAAACTGCTCGCTAAATGCGATGGCCATGCCATCGAGCTTGAGAGCTTTAAGTTGGTTGAGGGTGTGCTGATTCAACATAGATTTCCTTTTAGGTGAGTGACGAGATTAGTGGTAGTACCCAGGTCCACGCACGTTGTCATGCGTGGTGAAACGAAGTTCGGTTTGGGCGGCGGGTGTAGCCGGTGGAACTGGCTCGATACGGTCCAGGCCTGATCTCAGGATATTGGAGACGCTTTTATAGGTCATTGCATCTAAGGCGGCGGCGCGTGTACACGCCGCTTCCAAGCGCTCTTTGCCGAAGGTGCGCAACAAATGCATCAAGCCTAAACAGGAGCGATAGCCCATTTCAGGATGAGGCTTAGATTCCAGCAGATGTCGCACGATTTGGTGTGTGGCCTCTCCGATCGATTCGCCCCAATTTAATAATCGTCCGGGCGACCATTGCCGGTGAGCTTGGTGTGATTTGGGCATGTGCTCGACCAAGGTCGTGTGACGGTCGTTGGGTATTAGGTGACTTGCTACGTTGGGATGGGAGGCCACCCTCTTGCCCTGATGGAAGCATTCAATGGTGCCCGCCGTGATGCGGAGCTCGACCTCACGTCCCACCAATTGGTGGGGCACGCTGTAATAATGACGATCGACGTCAATGTGGTAATCAATTGACACCCGCGCTTTCTTCCAACGCGCCAGTTCAAACGGTTGTGCTGGCAGTGGCCGCAGCACTGGACGGTCGATTGCCTCGAACGCCTGGATGCGATTGCCAGGCAATTTCTTGAATGGCCGGGTGTTGAGGTCGATCAGCAGAGTCGTGATAGCGTGGTTCAATTCGGACAAGCTGAAGAAACGCAGGTTACGCAAGCGCGCGAGAATCCAGCGTTCAGCAATTTGCACACCGACTTCCACTTTGCCTTTGTCCTGCGGCTTATAAGGCCGTGCAGGCAGTACCGCGCAGCTGTAATGGGCAGCGAACTCAGCATACAAACGCCCCACCTGAGGTTCATACCGATCAGGGTTAGCAATTAAGGCGCGAGGATTGTCACACACGATGACTTCGGGACTACCTCCAATATAGGCGAGCGCCTGGGTGTGCGCCTCGATCCAGTCTGCCGAGGTCTGACCAGCGGTCGCCATCGCAAATGTATAGTTAGAAGCACCTAGTACCGCTACAAACAGTTGGGCTTGACGGGTTTCACCGGTATGCAGGTTGACCACGGCAATGGTCTGGCCAGCATAGTCGACAAACAACTTCTCGCCCGCTCGATGGATCTGGCGCATCGAGCGCTTGAGTGTCTTGGCCCAGGCGCGGTAATGTACGCACACGCTTGTATAGCTGTAGGGCCGGCCCGGACATTGCGCGCAATACTCTTCCCACAGCAATTGCAGCGTGACGCCTTTGCGTTTGAGTTCTTGATGGAGCCAAGCATAATCCGGTGGCATGAACTGGGACGCGCGCACGACAGGTGTCTCAGATTTGGGCCTCAGTCTGGATAACAGCGCTGTTTCGTCTAGCGCTTGCGCCTCTTCCCAGGCTAAACCCGCTTGGCTAGCAAGCTTAATGTACTTGGCGACAACGCCTTTAGAGAGCGACAGGGCCCGGGCAATTGCTTCTAGCGACAAGCGGCATTCATACCGCAGCCTTAATACTTCTTTAACTTTGCGCATGGTAATTCGTCGACTTGGCATCGCATACCTAAAAAGCACATCACGATACCGGGTTATTCAAATTACCTTCGCTTGCCTACAGACTTATCAAATCGCCAATCATTTCTAGCTTTCCGATTTCAAAAATTTTACCCAAAATCGGTCACGACAATTCTGTAATCAGCGGTCACGATAAATCTATAATGACCGGTCACGATGCTGAAATAGGCGGTCACGATGATCTGAAATACGCAGGCGAATATGTGATGCGCTCAACTGAGTCAATATGCCCAGCTAAGAGGTGTCTGAATCGCCCATTCTGCGCGTCCCACAGCTGCAACGTGTTGTCTTTATTCGCTGAGGCGATATGCTGTCCGTTGGGCGAATACACAACACTATTAACCGAGCCGGTATACGGCACTAAAGTGTGTCTGCACTGCCCGGTGAGCGCGTCCCACAGCCGCACTGTCCGGTCACGACTCGCGGAGGCGATCTGCTGTCCGCTGGGCGAATACGCGATGCTGTCAACCCAGCCAGTATGCCCCGTTAAGGTGTGACGAATCTCCCAATTCGACGTGTCATAAAGATGGATCATGCCGATTTCAAGTCCCACGGCATAGGTGCGCCCATCAGGAGAATAAGTGCAGCAGGTCACCTTAGTCTCTTCTTGGAGATATGGCCATTCGCCAAACCGTACTCCTTCCATTTTGGCCCCGCTTAAATTGGCTTGACGCAGCCAAATGGCGCGGAGATTAGTCCTGCTTAAATCAGCGCCTTGCAATTGGGCAGAATCAAAGACCCCATAACTCAAATCTGCGCCAGGGACCTTAATGCCCCTTAAATCTGCCCCATTAAACTGTACCCCTGCTTTGATTAACAGCGTTAGGGCACTAGTGGCCAAAGGTCGCACTTCTTCTGTTTTGGATCTTTCAACCCAATTCAATAGCGTTTGCTTGAGTTGTGGTTCTTGTTGGATTTTTTCTTGTAGAAATTGAAATATCTGTGAATCGTTAGCAAGACATATCAGTTCAAAAAGTGATGATTTCTCAATGATCTGATCGAGCTGACACAAGTTCGCTAATTTTCGCAATTGGCTGAATGCAAACTCTTTTAAATTTTCATCCGAGCTTATTAAGGTTCCTTGATATTTCGCTTGAATCTTATTTTTGATGAGGTGTAGCTTTAGAACAGGTGAATCAATCGGTTCACCATCGCGAGTGGCGGTAGTTAGCGCTTTAAATAAAGCTTGTTGACTCGAGAAATCCAACAGATCTTCTATTTCCTGTTGAATTTTTAACGGAAGAGAGCGCAATAAGGACGCTGTGGTTTTTGGGGTTGCTGGATAGTGTGTAATGGCCGCATTCGAAGTAGGAGTGAGCATCAATATTCTCTTGTTTAATTAGAGGGATATCCTTGTGTGGTTCATCAAGATCGTTTCAAATTTCTGCTTGCCAAGCTGATTAAGTATCGGTATTTGTTCTTAGCCTTAGGCTGAGAACAGGGGGGATAGAAAATCAACTTACCTCTTTCACCAGGCCATAGCAAAGCTCTGCCGTTAGACGAGATGTAAAGCGGAGTCGCTCACTGCGCCGTGCTGCGCTAAAAACTTTTGATTGATCCGGTTTAAACCTCGTACATCTTGGATAGTGGCCCCGGTCACAGTAAGTGACGCATGCGATGAACTCCAGTGCAAAATGACTTGAACTTGATCACCCATTTGATGCACTCGCCAGACGCGAACAGAATAATCTGCACAGCCGGTCACCAGATAGTCTCCATCAGGGGCGGTGTGCCAGGCGATACTCTTAACTTCTCTCGCAAAACCTCGCACGATCGCTACATACTTCTTACGCTGTGTGTCCCACAGCCTCACCGTCTGGTCCTCACTGGCAGAGGCAATCTGTTGTCCGCTGGGCGAATACGCGACGCGATTCACCCGGCCGGTATGCCCCTCTAAAGTGTGGCTGAGCTGCCCGGTGTGCGTATCCCACAGGCGTACGGTCTGGTCCGCACTTGCTGAGGCGATCTGCTGTCCATTAGGCGAGTACACAACACAACTCACCCACTCAGTATGCCCGGCTAAGGTGTAACTGAGTTGTCCACTTTGTGTATCCCACAGCCGCACGGTCTGGTCCGCACTTGCTGAGGCGATCTGCTGTCCATTAGGCGAGTACACAACACAACTCACCCACCCAGTATGCCCGGCTAAGGTGTAACTGAGTTGTCCACTTTGTGTATCCCACAGCCGCACGATCTTGTCCCAACTGGCAGAGGCGATCTGCTGTCCGCTGGGCGAATAAGCGATGCTCTCCACAACGCTGGTATGCCCCCCTAAGATGTGGCTGAGTTGCCCACTGTTTGTGTCCCACAGCCGCACGGTGTTGTCCCTACTTGCAGAGGCGATCTGCTGTCCATTGGGCGAATACATGACGCTACAAATCGAGTCGGTATGCTCCGCTAAGGCATGACTGAGTTGCCCATGGTGCGCGTTCCACAGCTGTACGGTGTTGTCCCAACTGGCAGAGGCGATCTGCTGCCCACTGGGTGAGTACACGACGTGATAAACCCGGTTGGTATGCCCTGCTAAGGTGTGGTTGAGCTGGCCAGAGTGCGCGTCCCACAGCCGTACCGTTTTATCATCGCTCGCAGAGGCGATCTGCTGCCCGTTGGGCGAATACACGACGCGATTCACTAAGTCGGTATGCACGGCTAAGGGGGGGCTGGGTTGCCCACGCTGCGTATCCCATAGCCGTACCGTTTTGTCATTGCTTACTGAGACGATCTGCTGTCCGCTGGGCGAATACACGACGCTATTCACCAAAGAGGTATGCCCGGCTAAGGTGTGGCTGAGCTGCCCACTGTGTGTGTCCCACAGCCGCACGGTCTGGTCCCAACTAGCAGAGGCGATTTGCTGTCCGCTGGGTGAATACACGACGCTCTCCACACAATTGGTATGTCCCGTTAAGGTACGGCTGAGCTGACCAGTATGCGCGTCCCACAGCCGCACCGTATCGTCACTACTAGCAGAGGCGATTTGTTGTCCGTCGGGGGAGTACACAACGCTATTCACCCAGTAGGTATGTCCCTTTAAGGTGTGTCTGAGCTGCCCGTTGTGTGCGTCCCATAGCCGCACTGTCCCGTCCCTAGCTGCAGAAGCGATTTGTTGTCCGTTGGGGGAATACACAACGCTATTCACCCAGTTGCTATGCCCTAGTAAGGTGAGGCCGAGCTGCCCAGTGCGCGCGTCCTGCAGCTGCACCTTACCCAAACTTGCTAAGGCGAGCTGCTGCCCATTGGGCGAGTACGCGACGCTAATAATCGAATTGGAACGCTCCATATAGCGGCGTCTGAGCCGTCCAGTACAAGTGTTCCACAGCCACACCATCATGTCCCGGCTTGTAAAAGCGATCTGTTGTCCGTCGAGTGAATACACAATGCTTGTAATTTCGCGGGTACATGTCGCTAAGGTGTGACGAACCTCCCAATTCAACGTGTCATAAAGGCGAATCGTGCCGTTTTGAAGTCCTAAAGCAAAGATGCGTCCATCGGGAGAATAAGTGCAGCGGGTCACCTTACTTTCTTCTTGGAGATACGGCCATTCGCCAAACCGCACTCCTTCCATTTTGGCCCCGCTTAAATTGGCTTGACGCAGCCAAATGGCGCGGAGATTAGTCCTGCTTAAATCAGCTCCTTGCAATTGAGCAGAATCGAACACCCCATAACTTAAATCTGCGCCAAGGACTTTAATGCCTTTTAAATCCGTCCCATTGAACTGCACCCCCGCTTTGACTAACAGCGTTAACGCATTAGCGGCAATGGGTTGCACGTTTTCCGTTTTGGATCTTTCAACCCAGTTCAATAGTGTCTGTTTTAGTTGTGGTTCTTGTTGGACTTTCTCTTGTAAAAATTGAAATATCTGCGGATCGTTAACAAAGCATATCAGTTCAAAAAGTGAGGATTTTTCTACGATCTGATCGAGCTGACACAAGTTCGCTAATTTTTGCAATTGACTAAATGCAAATTCTTTTAACTTTTCATCTGAGCTTATTAGTGCTCTTTGATATTTTTCTTGAATCCTATTTTTGATGAGGTGTAGCTTAAGAACAGGCGAATTGATAGGTTCACCATCGTGAGTGGCGGTAGTTAGCGCTTGAAATAAAGCTTGCTGACTTAAGAAATCCAGCAGATTTTCCATTTCCTGTCGAATTTCTAACGGGAGTGAGGCAAATGAAGGCGTCGTTGTTTTTAGTGTCGCCGGATAATGCGCAATGGCAGTATTCGAAATAGAAGTGAGCATCAATATTCTCTTGTGTAATTAAAGTGATATCTCTGTGTAATTCATCAAGCTCGCTTCCATTTTCTAATTTAAAACGACTGCCTGGCAGGTTTTCCCAGTCTGATGTGCTCTTAGCTAATGGCTGAGAGCGGAGGTTTGCACAAAGCACCGCGCTGCGCTAAGAGCTTTTGATTGACCTGACTTAATCCTTGCACTCCTTGAAAAACTGTATCAGCTACGTTCAATATGTTATGCGCCGAGCTCCAATGCAGACGTACCTGAGCATGGCCCTCGTCTTCAATGATCTGCCAAACCCGAACCGATGTATCAGCACAGCCAGTAACCAAATAGGTGCCGCTGGCGGTCACTTGCCAAGCGATACTGTTGACCACGCCTGTAAAATCCCGCACAACCGCTAAACACCCCCCACTTTGTGTGTCCCACAGCCGTACGGTTCTGTCATAACTCCGAGAGGCGATCCACCGTCCACTGGGCGAATACACGACGCTCAAGATCCCGTTGGTATGTCCCACTAAGGTTTGGCTGAGTTGCCCACCGCGGGTGTCCCACAACCGCACGGTATTGTCTCGACTCCTAGAGGCAATCTGCCGTCCATTGGGCGAATACGCGACACTCTCCACCAATTCGGTATGTCCCATTAAGGTGTGTTTAAGCTGTCCACTGAGCGTGTCCCATAGCCTCACTGTCCGGCCCTCACTTGTTGAAGCGATCTGCTGTCCGCTAGGTGAATATATGACGCTAGTAATTCGGTGGGTATGCCCCGCTAAGGTGTGGCTAAGCTGTCCGGTGTGAGCGTCCCACAGTCGCACCGTCCTGTCATAAATCGCAGCAGAGGCGATTTGCTGACCACTGGGCGAATACATGACGCTATTCACCTCGCGGTTATGCCCGTCCAAGGTGTGTTTGAGCTGCCCACTGTGTGTGTCCCACAGCCTCACTGTCCGGTCCTCACTTGCTGAAGCGATCTGCTGGCCACTGGGCGAATAGACGACGCTCGTCACGCAGTGGGTATGTCCCGCTAAGGTGTGGCTGAGCTGCCCACTGTGTGTGTCCCACAGCCTCACTGTCCAGTCCTCACTTGCTGAAGCGATCTGCTGGCCACTGGGCGAATAGACGACGCTTCTCACCGCTCGAGTATGTCCCGCTAAGGTGTGGCTGAGCTGCCCACTGTGGGCGTCCCACAGCCACACCTTATCGTCCCAAACCGCAGCAGAGACGATCTGCTGTCCGCTCGGCGAATAGGCAATACGATTAACCGCGCTGTTATGTCCCGCTAAGGTGTGTTTGAGCTGCCCGCTAAACGCATCCCACAGCCGCACCGTCTGGTCCGTACTTGCTGAAGCGATCTGCTGGCCACTGGGCGAACACACGACGCTATTCACCCTGTTGGAATGTCCCGCTATGGTGTGATTGAGTTGCCCGATGTGCGCGTCCCACAGCCGCACCGTCTGGTCCCAACTCGCAGAGGCGATCTGCTGGCTACTGGGCGAATACACGACGCTAGTAACCCAGCCAGTATGTCCTGCTAAGGTGTGTCTGAGCTGCCCACTGTGCACATCCCACAGTCGTACTGTCCAGTCCTCACTTGCTGAAGCGATCTGCTGGCCACTGGGCGAATAGACGACGCTCGTCACGCAGTGGGTATGTCCCGCTAAGGTGCGGCTGAGTTGGCCGGTGTGCGCGTCCCATAGCCGCACCGTCTGGTCCCAACTCGCAGAGGCGATCTGCTGGCTACTGGGCGAATACACGACGCTAGTAACCCAGCCAGTATGTCCTGCTAAGGTGAGATTGAGCTGCCCAGTGTGCGTGCCCCACAGCCGCACCGTCTTGTCATGACCCGCTGAGGCGATCTGTTGTCCATCGGGCGAATACACAACACTGTTCACCGAGCCAATATGTCCTGCTAAGGTGAGACGGAGCTGCCCGTTGTGGGCGTCCCACAGCCGCACCTTATTCCAACTTGCTGAGGCAATTTGCTGCCCGTTGGGCGAATACGCGACGCAAGTAACCTCGAAGGCATGGCCAGTTAAGGTGTGGCTGAGTTGCCCACTGTGCGTATCCCACAGCCGCACTGTCTTGTCGCAACTCGCAGAGGCGATCTGCTTTCCGTTGGGTGAATACACGATGCTCATAACCTCGCCGGTATGTCCCACTAGGGTGTGACGAATCTCCCGGGTTGATGTGTCATAGAGGCGAATCCTGCCATTTTTAAGTCCCACGGCACAGGTACGTCCATTGGGAGAATAAGCGCAGCTTTTGACCACACTTTCTTCTTGGATATATGGCCACTCACCAAATCGCACTTCTTCCATTGTGGCTCCGCTTAAATTGGCTTGGCGCAGCCAGATGGCATGTAGAGTACTCCTGCTTAAATCTGCTCCTTGCAATTGCGCGGAATCAAATACCCCATAACTTAAATCTGCGCCAGGCACTTTAATACCTCTTAGGTTCACCCCATTAAACTGTATCCCTGCTTTGACTAACAGCGTTAACGCGTTGGCAGCTGTGGCTTGTACGTCTTCTGTTTTGGATCTCTCGACCCAGTTCAACAGCATTTGCTTGAGTTGTGGTTCTTGTCGGACTTTTTCTTGTAGAAATTGAAATATCTGGGGATCATCAACAAAACATATCAGTTCAAAAAGTAGAGGTTTCTCTACAATCTGATCGAGTTGGCACAAGTTTGACAATTTTTGTAATTGACTGAAGGCAAATTCTTTTAACTTTTCATCCGAGCTTATCAGCGCCCTTTGGTACTTCGGTTGAATCTTATTTTTGATGAGGTGTAGCTTAAGAACAAGTGAATTGATAGGTTCACCATCGTGAGTTGCAGTCGTCAATGCTTTAAATAAGGCCAACTGACTTGAAAAATCCAGTAGATTTTCTATTTCTTCTCGGACTTCCAAGGGTAATGAGAAAAATGATGGCTTTACAGGTTTTTTTGCTGCTGGATAGTGCAGATTGGTCGGGCTCGAAGTAGGATATAGCATGAATCTTATTTAATGAGGTTGCCCCTATTTAACGCATCCCATAATTGTTTAAATTAGGCTGCCTGATATTGTTGAGGGGCGGCCCAATTTTTTCAAACGTCATAGGGCTAACATAATTGAGGGGGAAGTGTAGACGGTAGGCATTGTAAAAGTCAATCCAAGCCACGATTTCATCCATTGCCTCGCGTTGAGTCGCAAAGGTTTTGCCGTATAAGCGGCCTACTTTGAGCGAACCCCACAGGCTTTCGGTTGGAGCATTATCCCAACGGTCTGCCCGTCTACTCAGGAGAGTGGTCCAAACTGGGAGCTGACGGCCGAAGCAGTGGAAGCGAGTGCGTTGATATTGCCGAACAGCCGCCAGAAAAACTGGGCCATACTCGATCAGTTGATTACGTTAGCCCCCAGTTTGGATCACTCTCCTACCTATGCACATTGCCATTCTGGGAGGTGGCGGGAGGGGTGTCACCTTTGGGCAGAAGATTTTTCAATTCTGCGTTATTTAAATGAGCGACGCCTGAGGATCTCTAGCACTAACGGCAAATGGTTTATCCGATGTTCAATTTTACGACGTTGCTTAACGGTCAATGGTAAATGGCGCATTGCCTCTGGCCATAATGCTAGGCACCGCTCAACCGTATCTTTGACAATCCGCGCAGCTAAAGCCGGACTTAAACCCAGTTGCTTGAAGAGTTCACGGTAAGTCTTCAGGGTCTGTGCGGTGAGTATTGTATCGATTTTTTTGTTGATGGCGAGAGCTGGAGTCTCATCAAAATACAGAAACACAGGGACTTGATCATAGGCTGGCGCCAATTCCGGACTGCGGCCATTACGGTAAATGAGCGAAAAATTTTTTAAATGTGCATCCGTATTGCCTAGCAATGTATTGACGACCTGTCGACGGATATAAGCTTCAACTTGTTGCTCTCCCTCTGCAGCGGCACGTAATAGTATAGCGGCCAGAGTTTCATAATCAGCAGGTTTACCGTATTTCCGTTCAGGCGTCATACTCAACACCTGACAGAAATCTTCGACATGGACACGGCCCCCGCCCGCTTTGCGGTCAAAGCGCCGAACAGCTAAAAACTCTTTTCCTAGTGACGACTGTGTTTTAACTTGCGATCTTTTGTCTAGCGCAGTGATCGGAGCTAGCCAGCAATCCGCCGTTTCGATCCCAACCACACGAGTCAGTTCCATTCCAGAAAATTCGGTATAGACCATATCGCTACGGTGTGCTGCAGGAAATTTACCGATAATCGGCTCGCCGCCAATTCCCTCTTCGAAATGCATCGTATAACGCCGATTCGCATCAAGCGCGGATAAGGCGAGCTTGAACTGTACGCCAGAGAGCGAAAAGGCATCTGCAAGCGGTGCCTCAACTCCCTGAGAGGGCAAGGCGTTTTTTTTATTTGTATAGTGTTTTAGTCTAACACTTTCCTCTGGCAATTCAGGACGCACAATGACCGCGCCAGGTAAATTATTGCCAGCTGCAGCCAACAACTCTAGACCGTCATTGATGCTGATATGACGCTCGGCGGCCAGCCACTCTCGCAATGCTCCTTCCGGCAATAAATTATCAAAAAAGGGGGGTAAACGGCCAAGGCCGCGAGTTAAAACCGTTGCAGATTCGGTGAGTAATTGACGCGTCAGTTGATCGTCACCAAGAACCGTGTAAGCCAGCGATAAAGTAGGCCGATTCGATTCTGCTAAATAGCTATCGTCTGCCAAAAACTGATAAATATCCCCAAATTGCGACAAAAAGCCAACCCGAGTTTCGTTAAGGTAGACGGCCAGGAATTTCATGAGCGCGGGTTCTCAAGCAAGAACTCGATACCCGTTTTGGTTGTGCGCGGCGATAGCGCTCCCTCGCTAGCGATGAAATCCCGAGTCAACGGCGCCAAAGCTTTAGGTACCAGCAGCACTTCTGCCCCTACTGCATTAGCCAACGCAATTAGGGTAGACAATTGCGCGTCCACTTCACCGCGCTCAAGCTGTGACAAGCGCTGGCGAGACCATCCTGTGTTCGCGATGATCTGCGCTGTCTTGATGCCTGCTTGCTTACGCATGGCTCGCAGATGCTGAAAAAGCTCTTTATAAGACATATAATATTGTGTCATTTCATAATTTGACACTTAATTATAGTCCCTTCTAGGGATCTGCATCAGAAAACCTTAACAGGATCTACCCAACTCAAAGAAACATTCAGTTTAGTAGCCTATAGCGCATGCGGCTCTTGTGCGACGGGCAGAGCATAAGCCATCTATTAGGGTAATTCAGCCACTAATTCCGGCACAAGTTCAAAAAGATCGCCCACTAGACCATAATCTGCGACATCAAAGATTGGCGCATCAGGATCTTTATTAATCGCAACAATCACCTTAGCATTTTTCATCCCAGCCAAATGCTGAATCGCCCCCGAAATGCCTACCGCCAAATACAGTTGCGGAGCAACGATTTTACCGGTCTGCCCGACTTGATAATCATTAGGAACAAAGCCCGCATCAACGGCTGCACGCGAGGCGCCCAAGGCCGCGCCCAATTTATTGGCTAGCGGCTCTAGCAACTTGGTGTAATTTTCTGCAGACCCCAGCCCGCGCCCGCCCGCTACCACGACTTTCGCCGCTGTCAGTTCCGGGCGATCAAGCTCAGTCAGCTCGCGGCCAATGAATTGAGAGAGGCCTTGATCAGGAGCCGCTTCGAGCGTTTCAATCGGGGCGCTTTGGCTGTGCATTGCCACTGCGTCAAAGGCTGTGCCGCGCACGGTGAGAACCTTTATCGAGTCATCAGAGTGCACCGTGGCAATGACATTGCCGGCATAAATAGGCCGCTCGAAGGTATCTGCGTCCAGTACGGCAATCACCTCGGAAATCTGGGCAACATCCAACTTGGCGGCGATACGCGGCGCAATATTTTTACCATATGCGCTCGCTAATAGCACAATGTGCGAATAAGACGCGGCGATCTTAAGTGCCGTCGTGCTTATATTTTCAGCTAAGCCATTAGCAAGTTGCATAGCATCCGCTAGCAGCACTTTCGCAACCCCAGCAATCTGCGCCGCCTCGTTGGCCACACTTTGCGCCTGGTGGCCAGCGACCAACAGATGGAGTTCTTGCCCAGTAAGGTTGGCTAGCTTGGAGGCCACACTCACTGCATTGAGCATGCCTGCCTTCAATTTATGATTATCGTGTTCTGCAATGAATAAAATTGTCATGTCGCTGCTTTTTCGTGATCTAAAAATCTACCTGGCTCTAAACAGCTACAGAACCTTTGCTTCGTTTTTTAGTTTGTCGACTAAAGTTTTTACATCCGGTACTTTAATGCCGGCCGAACGCGGTGCTGGTTCAGCCACTTTGAGTGTTTTTAGCCGTGGCGTTACATCCACGCCAAGCGCATCTGGAGAAATCATCTCAAGCGGCTTTTTCTTCGCCTTCATGATGCTTGGCAGCGTCACATAACGCGGCTCGTTTAAACGTAAGTCAGTTGTAATCACCGCTGGCAGCGTTAAGGAAAGCATTTCTAGGCCACCGTCAATTTCACGCGTAATCTGCGCACGGCCATCGACAATATTTATTTTTGAAGCAAAGGTGGCTTGTGGTAAATCGGTTAAGGCAGCCAGCATTTGACCCGTCTGATTCGCGTCATCGTCAATCGCTTGCTTACCCAGGATAATTAGTTGCGGCGCTTCTTTAATGACCAGCGCGTGTAAGATTTTAGCGACGGCCAACGGTTGCAACTCGGCATTCGTTTCAACCAAAATTGCACGGTCCGCGCCAATTGCCAACGCACTGCGCAACGTTTCCTGACACAGTGCCACACCGCATGAGACGGCAATAATTTCCGTCACTAACCCCGCTTCTTTCAACCTCACGGCTTCCTCAACGGCGATTTCATCAAACGGGTTCATCGACATTTTCACGTGCGCAAGATCAACACCTGTATGATCAGGCTTGATACGCACTTTCACGTTGTAGTCAACCACCCGCTTGACTGCTACCAGAACCTTCATCCACCTACTCCCTTCTAACGATTATTTGAGCGATATTGAGCGTCACGAGCCTACCTGTCACCAGGCAACCAGCGCTTCCCCTTTAAAGTGGCTTTCAATATACTGCCTCACTTCGGGCGAGTGATACGCTTTTGCCAGCTTGGCGACCCAAGGCTGGTTTTGGTCGCTCGCACGCACTGCAATCAGGTTTGCATATGGTCCTTTCGGGTCTTCAATGGCAATTGCATCACGGGTCGGAGTCAACCCCGCTTGCATTGCAAAATCTGTATTGATGGCTGCTACATCCACATCTTTTAATGCCCGTGGAATCTGCGCTGCATCCAACTCAATCAATTTAAGTTTTTTCGGATTATCCGTGATATCAAGCGGTGTGGCTAACTCTACGCCAGCACGCAGTTTAATCAACCCCTGTTTTTGTAAAAGCAATAACGCGCGGCTGCCATTGCTCGGATCGTTCGGTAACGCAATTCTGGCGCCAGGCTTCAATTCAGATAAGGATTCAAGCCGCGCCGAGTAAAGCCCCAGCGGGAATGTGACGGTATTTGCCACACTGACCAACGCGTAGTGGCGATCTCTGTTCTGCGCAACCAGATAAGGCAGATGCTGGAAACTATTGGCATCCAGGTCACCTGCAGCAAGTGCGGCATTAGGCTGCACAAAATCAGAGAATTCGATAATCTGAATAGCCAGTCCATTAGGTTCTTTGGCCGCAACTTGTTGCACCACCGCCATGATTTGCGCATGTGGGCCGGTCGTTACGCCGACTTTAATTTTGTCTGCAGCACAGGCCAACAGCGGTGAAAGAAACAGCCCTCCCAGGACCACGGAACACCGAAATAAAGCACGAAATGTCATGATTAATTGCTCCCTTTTATTTATGACTCAGCCTGCGCACAAGCCAATCTCCAAACGACTGCACCAACTGCACAAAAACCACCAATATCAATACGACAGCCAACATGACTTCAGGTAGAAAACGCTGATAACCGTAGCGAATACCAACGTCACCCAGCCCGCCGCCACCTACTGCGCCGGCCATTGCTGAATAACCAACCAGACTCACAAAGGTTACCGTCAAACCCGCCACAATCCCAGGCAATGCTTCGGGTAGGAGGACTTTGCAGATAATCTGCCAAGTACTGGCGCCCATTGCCTGCGCAGCTTCAATCAAGCCGGCGTCCACTTCACGTAACGCCACTTCGACCAAGCGCGCCACAAACGGCGCGGCCGCAACCGTTAATGGCACAATGGCCGCCATGGTGCCAATCGAAGAACCGACCAGCAAGCGGGTGACTGGGATGACCGCCACCAGCAAAATAATAAACGGCGTTGAGCGCACGGCATTCACGGTGAGCCCAATCACACGATTTAACAGAACATTTGGCAGTACACCACCGCGCGCGCTCAGGTAAAGGAGAACGCCTAGTGGCACCCCCAACAGCGCACCTAGCACACCCGATACACCGACCATCAGTAGCGTTTCTTCAAATGATAAAAGCAATAAGCTGAACATTTTATTCTAGATCCAATAGTTCCTCGACAAGCACCCCGCGCTGCCGTAAAAATGCAACGGCCTCAGCGACTTTGACTGGAGCCCCACTCGCAAGCACAGCTAAAGACCCAAATGGCTGCCCCTGGACCTCGTCAATCCGACCATGCAAAATATTAAAATCGATCATCGCATAATGCCGCATCGTTTCTGAGAGCACGGGTTGATCGACACCGCTACTTGCAAAGGCCAGTCTGAGTAGATGATGGCGCTGCTCGCCCTGATTACGCTCATTCATTTGCGTACGCAAACGCGCTTTCAGCGCCGGCGGCAATTCATGCCCGATGGTTTCACCCAATAATAAGCGAGTGACTTCGTGTTGTGGTTGCAAAAACACCTCTCGCACCGGCCCTACCTCAAGGATGCGGCCAGCATCCAACACCGCGACGCGGTCACAGACTGCCTTGATAACATCCATCTGATGCGTAATTAAGACAATCGTCAGTTTCAGCTCGTCGTTAATCTGCTTAAGTAAATCTAAAATTGAACGCGTTGTTTCAGGGTCAAGGGCGGAGGTCGCTTCGTCGCATAAAAGCACGCGCGGCCGGTTGGCCAGTGCGCGTGCAATCCCCACTCTTTGCTTTTGTCCGCCGCTAATCTGCGTCGGGTAGCGGTCTTTTTGCGCACTCAGGCCAACTAATTCGAGCAAGGGCAGTACCGTTGCCTCGATGGCGCTACGACGCATACCCGCAAGCTCAAGCGGCAGCGCAACATTGTCAAACACGGTGCGCGAGGATAATAAATTGAAATGCTGAAAGATCATCCCAATATCGCGGCGAGCCGTGCGCAATGCATCTGGCGCAAGCACCGTTAAATCCCGCCCGGCAACGACAACGCGCCCTTCTGCGGGGCGGCTAAGTAGATTAAGAATCCGGATCAGTGTGCTCTTACCCGCGCCGCTACGCCCGATAATGCCGAAGATCTCACCGGCAGCAATCGTTAGGTTGACGTCATGTAAGGCCTCAATTGGCCCCTTGGGACCCGCGAAGCGCTGTGTAATGTGGTGAAGCTCAATCATAAGCAAAGCAGCGAAAGTGTTAACATATTTAATCTACACGATGATGGCAGCTTGCTTAAGCTTAAACAAGCTAAAGATGAAAAAGTTTACTAGTTTAAGTTTTGTTGCTAGCTACTGACAAGCTACAGGTTACTCTTGAAACCAACGCAAGGCTTAGGAGCCGATTCACTGTGATCACTGCTTTTTTAATTTCGACTGGCACCGTGGCGCTAGCCGAAATAGGCGATAAGACGCAATTACTCTCCCTGGTTCTTGCTGCCCGCTATCGTAAACCGTGGCCAATTATTCTCGGCGTACTGGCTGCGACCCTGGTCAATCATACCCTAGCCGGCGCACTAGGCGCTTGGCTCGGCGCTCGGCTTACGCCTGAATTAATGCGCTGGGCGCTGGCCATCTCGTTTATTGGCATGAGCGTATGGATGCTAGTGCCTGATAAACTCGGCCCGCAAAAAGAGTATAAGGCAGGCAAGCTCGGCATCTTTGGCATCACGTTAATCGCTTTTTTCATTGCTGAGATAGGAGATAAGACACAACTGGCGACGATCGCTCTGGCCGCCCGCTTCCATGATTTTTTGGGCGTCGTGCTAGGCACAACGCTGGGCATGATGCTGGCAAACGTGCCGGCTATTTTACTCGGTGACCGCTTTGCACACCGGCTGCCACAGCGTTGGGTACATGCGATTGCTGCCGGTATATTTGGTGTGCTTGGGATGATGGCGATGCTTAACTTTTAGGAAATTTTCAAATCTAAAAATCGGCCATTAGCCGGCTCTCTACGCGTTTGTTTGAACATTTTTCTAGCCATCGCCCTGTCCAAAGTGAACTCCCAAAACATGGCACCTCTGCTCACTTCTAAACTTATCTCCGCCTGATTGAGGCTGTCTCCAACCTCAACCACCTCAGAATCAAGATCGTGCGCTTGTTTGGGATACTGCTTGTAAAATCTATCAAATTCAAGGCTGGGTTAGTGGAGTATGGTTAAAAAAACCGATGGGAACCATAGATTCGTCAAAATTTACATTTCATCCCAACTGATCATATAACCTCGATCGATCAAATTTTCAAAATAAATTTTCAAAAATTGAGAGGCGTTGAAAATTGCGTCTATCGGATTATCTGCATAAATTGGAAGAGGTTTTTCTATAAGCGGTAAATTTACGTGACATACATAGCTTCCTATTAATTTGCCATCCGTAGTTTTTTCGGGAGAGCTAATAGCCATATGCACTATTTTATTTTGCTCGTCTTCTTTTTTCTTGAGCCATAACGATATTTTTAGCATTGAGTACCCTTCCAAATTAACCTCCTCTCAGGCAAACAGCATAGGTTGCCATTGCGCCAGCATGTTTGAATTCCCTGTTCGAGCACAGACAAAAAAGCGCCAATTGCTGGGTCTTCATGTTGAACTTCATCGGCACGAGTGACATCAATTTCATTCCCTCGAAGGTCAAATGCAAACTTACCGCCAATATCAACCCCAAGTGCTTGGCAGATTGATTTAGGCAACGTCAGCTGTCCTTTTGAAGTGCGGGCGGCAATTTCATAAATAAACATCGCTGACTCCTTTGAGCAATTTTCTATATAGTAAAGAATATTCTTTCTATATCAAGCTTTTTTCAACGCTTTCCTATTTCTTCTTAAGAGTAAGGAAAAATCATGCTATGAATCTCATCACGCATCTGCAGCAGACAGAATCTACCTTGCCTTACCTGTTAGTGCTTTCGTCAAAATCTCCTTCCTTAGCTCATAGGGAAAACTCAAAATTTATTGCTTAATGCTTTTTGCCTTCTATAATTAAAGAGAACCGTGGTGAGTTTTCGCTTGTTATTGGCCCCCAATAATTCAGAGCACAACTTATACCCCTGGAGGTTAGTATGACGCACATCGACCTTTCTAATATTCCCAAGAATTTACCTGCTCAACATACATATTATCAGGCAGCGGCTACTTCCAAAGCCTTTGATAGCGCTCTTTCTGTTTTAAATGAGCAGTTGAGTAGAAAAATTGAAGAAAATGAAAATTCTCATAAGCAAGAACTCTGCGAGCTAAAAAATCTAATTGAAGAAAATAATAAAATTATTAGAGAACAAGCGCAAGAAATTTCAGATTTAAAGCAATTGATGATTGAAAAATCAAATCAAGTTGCAAAATCAATTGAAACTCCTAATATAGAAGATAATACTTTACTCAGCTTTGGAGATAACACATCCAACTTAATTTATCGTACTCATGGATTCAAGCGATCTTCTGGTGGCCCTCTGCTTGCGGATAAAGACGAAGTCATAATTGAATTCCGTAAAAACCTCCCTCAGAAATTTACTCTTGAGATCAAAGGCCATATTCCCGAAAAAAACTGGAGAACTATTGGGGAGGGTATTTTTGAAGCTCACATTGGCAAACTTGATGAAAAGCGATATAAACAAGAATTTAAATTATTTAGAGAAGGTGTGAAAGATTGTGATACTATTTTATTTGAAACAGAAGATAAATATAATAATACAATTTGGATTAAATTACCCGAAGCTCCTTATATGTATGACCTTAGACAATATGGAAATGTTGGCATGAAAATTTATTCCTTAAATATTATTCCAATAAAATAATTCGCAATCAATTATATTTTTATGGGAAAAACCCTATCCTTGAGTGGGATTTTTCCTAATGGGAATCAGACGCTAAAAAATCTCATAGCCCCATGTTATTCATAATCTGCTCTATCCGCTTTTCAGGCTCCTGCATATAGTTCACGGTAGACTTGCCTAGCAGGGGGATTCGAGATCGACATCACGAGCAGATTCACAATCTTGACCTGCGCCAGGCCTTTAGGCAGCATAAAGAGGAAGTGGAGCGCTTCGACTCCTTGTTAAGCGCGCGCAAAAAAGCTAGGCGCAGCGCAACAACCTCAGTTTCATTTTCCGAATGGATTGAATAAAGGTACTTGGAAGCATTCAAAATCCCGGATGTTTCGGGTAACAACCGTGAGCTTGTGCACAAGCGCACAGGCTGCGATCATGGCGTCTTCATAGACAGTGTCCGATTGCCGGTGCATCAGCTTTGCCCATAGCCGAAAAGTCGCAACGTCCATAGATAATACATTATAGGTCGCTCCGACCTGATCGGCCCATGCCTCTATCGCTGCCGCTTTAGCGGCATCTTGCTCACGCGTGATTTCAATGCCAGCTTGGATTTCACCGAGTGTAACAGCGCAAAGGTGGAGATCGGCATCAGCGACGCTTTCAAACCATTCCACTACTGCTCCATGCGGGCGAGGTTTGCGCAGCTCCGAAACAACGTTGGTATCAAGAAGAAACATGGTGATCTTACAGCACAACAGTTGTTCGACGTTTTGCCAATCCGCGCTGGGGTAGATCAAAATCGGTACGGCCCACGTCGGACATTAACAAAGCCTTGAGTGAGGGGCGTGCCGCATGAGTCAATCGGTTCCACTCCACGATAGGCACGAGCACAGCGGTTTCTGTGCCGCGCCGGGTGACCACCTGCGGTCCCTCGTTTATGCAGGTGTCAAGTAACTCGCTGAAACGAGCTTTAGCGTCTTGTACTGGCCAAATATGCATGATAACTCCAATATGACTAGGTTGGTGACTAGTCTATCAAGGTTTTGGCAATGCTACAAGTGTTCGTGATGAGCTATTCAATTCTTACGCTCGTACTGAAAAATATTTCCCTTCTTGGCATATTGAAAACTAAAAATTTATTGCTTAACGTTTCTTTCTTTCCTATAGTAAGAAAGCTCGCTACGGAGTTTTCGCTTATTACTTAAGTGCTTTACGCACTTAGCAACGTATGGAGATTAGCATGACACTCATCGACCCTTCTAGTAATTCCAGAGGTGTACCAGTTCGAAATACTCATTATCATATAGTAGATAACACGACTACATTAACTGACAATGCCCTTTCGGCTGTAAATAATCAACTGTGTAGAAAAATTGAAGAACTTGAAAATTCTCACAAACAAGAACTCTGCCAGTTAAAAAATCTACTTAGAGACCAAAATCAAGAAATATCAGACTTAAAAAAAATTGATAAAAGAATTCACTGAAAAACCAAATGAAAATTCAAATACACCTTCAAATTTACCTATAAAAAATACGATGCTTCAACTTGACGATCCATTAACGTACCAAAACTTAATCTATCGCGCGCATGGATTCCGAACATACGACACTAACACACGAGGTCGATGTGCAGGTGAAACAGAAGTGATGATTGAATGCAAGTCAAATTTTCCTAAAGCGTTTACTCTTGACATCAAAGGCCATATTCCCCGCTTTCGTGGTTTTGATGGCATAGACAATGGAATTTTTGAAGTCCATGTCGGAAAGCTTGAAGAAAAACGGCATAAACAAGAATTTCAATTAGTTCAAGAGGGTTGGAAAGATCATTACACTAGAGATTATGCTAGCGTTTCATTTTCAACAACAGATGAAGATAACAATACCATTTGGATTAATCTACCAAAAGCTCCTTATGACGAAGAGTTTGAAATGTATAAAAAGGTTGGAATGAAACTTTATTCTTTGAATATTATTCCAAGAGAAAAATAGGAATATAGATAATAGTAAATACTATTTCAGGGAAAGCCCTAATGAGGGACTTTCCCTAAGGGAACAAATACCAAAGAATTATCACAATCCCATCTTATCCATAATCTGTTCTATCCTCTTTTCAGGCTCCTGCGCATAGTTCACACTAGACTTGCCTAGCATGGAGGGACGTGAGCTAATCGGCGACGGTGATCTTGGGCGCTGTTTGACAAATGGGGACTAACCGATCAACCCAATCCATGCATGGGTATCAAAAAACATAAAGGAAAAGGATGCGACATCTATGTTACCGATGAAGCTTATCGTGCGGTATGGCTTGCAGCAGATCAACCGTTGCGCGATGCAATGGATATAGCTTACCTTACAGGGCAACGCCCAGCTGACGTGCTGAAATTAGACAAGCGAAACATCCAAGAAGGTGCGCTCGTCATTAAACAAAATAAAACCGAAGTGCAAATTCGTATCGAAATTACCGGGGAGCTTACGACTACCATAGAGCGAATTAGACCCCGCAAACAAAGCTTACGAGTTGTCGCTATGCGTCTCTTAGTTGATGAGAACGGCCAGCCATTAAACGTCTACACCTTAAGGTCTCGCTTTGATCGAGCGCGTAAGGCTGCTGGGGTTGAAAAAGAAAATTTCCAGTTTCGGGATTTACGCACTAAAGCTGGAACAGATAAAGAGGTCGGAAGCGGAGGAAATATTCGGGAGGCGCAAGCCCTATTAGGACATAGTAGCGTAACGATGACAAAGCACTACGTGCGTAAAAGAGGGAGGATGGTGACACCTACAAAACGATTTTTGTAGAACAAGCCGTGTTTTGTAAAACAGGCTAAAAAAGCTGTATCGGGCTGAAACCCTTATGTTTACTTGGTGCCCAGGGCCGGAATCGAACCGGCACGCCTTGCGGCGGGGGATTTTGAGTCCCCTGCGTCTACCTATTTCACCACCTGGGCAATGGGGCGCATAATACCATAAACAAAGGACTTGCAGCACGTGTATATTTAATTTTCATGGAAATTTTGCTTCGCAAAAGTAGGCTTGCTTCGCAATTTCTATTTTTACTGGGCTATCCAAAGCCTTTGACATCCTCTTTCGTCAACGAAAATTGGGTTCTGAAATCGCCCTATTTTTAGGATTATTCTTATAAAAACCACTACCTAAAAAATAAAGCTAGAAAACTTATAACGCTTCCGGCAAATAAGAGCCGTTGCTAAGATTGAGTCAATCTAAAGAATGGCCTTATCTCATCTGCCTTTGAGACAGACATGGGACACTTTTCCACGTAGTTATGCACAATATCTGTGGATATTTCTGGGTTGCTTTGCTTTTGACCGGCGATCGGTGTTGGATGCCATGCGAATGGCTTTCCATGTAAGGCCCAACACGCGTGTCACTTGCCGTCATTTCGATGAGCGCAAACGATGAATGACGGCACGGGCAAAGTACCGATATACTGCGTAAATCGCAGCAAATAACAGGAGACACTATGTTGGCTAGACTCTCACACTCAACGCCTACGGCTTCCGTCAATCTAGCGCTTGCTCAAACCTATTTGGATGGGGGGCGTCATCACAAGGCAACGGAGAACCTGGATGCCGCTTTTATCTTATATGAGCAGGCCAAGGTGTCGTTGAGCAGAGTCGCTGATGAACGTCAGGTGATCCCGTTATCTCAAGCGAAAGAAGCCTTAAGAAAGGCGCGTGCCGCTGAGACGCCAGAAGATCAAGCCCTCCGGGATAACATCGCCGCCGTCTACTTTGAGCGCGGCGAGGTACTTGAGGCAATGAACAAGTTCGATAAGGCAAATGCCAGTTATCAAAAAGCCAAAATATGGGGGCATGTCGAAGCGCAAAACAAGCTGACGCCTCCCAGCCGCCCCAGCAGCACGTTTGGTTCTATCAGAGGCGCTTTGCTTTCTCCTGCTGTTCCCTTCGCCATGCCCTCCATTGTTTCTTCCTCTCTTAGTCAGGGCAGCTCGAGCCCCGAGATCATGGACGTTGCCATCCAGATTTTTACTAAGGATGTGCCTCGGCCTGTTGCCGAGCATGACTTACCCCAAGTGGATGACCGCCTCACTAGCACCCCCCAACTCGCGTACTGCCTTAGCCTTTTGCCCGGTGCATCGTTAGCGGGCAAAGCCCTCAATAAAAAAGAAAGTGACTGGTCACAAGCCGTAGCAAACGATACCGATGAACAAAAAAGGCTCAGTACCTTGGCCACGGATTTAATCCGCGCCTTCATCAACGATGAACTCAAAGACGAAGCGACCGTTGCCGAAATCGTGTGTGTCGCCCCGGCGCTTAGCCAAGACAATTTTCAAAAATTGTTAGCGGAGTTTGTGGATGACCTTGACCAATCCGTCTTGCTTAATTTCCATTTAGTGGCAGGACTGGCCCGATTGATTCAAAGTGCCGCCCGCGGTTCCTTAAAACCGGATGATTTGGTCAAGATATTAGAACTTTTAAGCACACGCTTACAAGCTACCCATGGGCAGTCCACGGAGCATATTTATCAATTAACGCGCACCGCATCCGATGTGTTGGATGCAATGGCCGATAGCCACGTCACGGGCTTAGATCGTGAACAGCTCCATGCGCCGCTCTTAGCCTATTTGGATGGATTAAAAGGGAGCGCCGACCCTTATCAGGTCTATAAAGCAGCCTACGCCTTCCAGGCGTTACTGTATGTGCCGGACAATGAAACCCCATGGGACGCGGCGTGGCGACGCACGACTAAAGTGATTGGCGGTGTGGCCGGGATCGTCAGTGCCGTCAAAGCCTTTGACTTGAAAGGTTTTGTAGAAGGACTGCAGAGTATTCAGCAGGGCGTTGCAGACGTAGTCGAGGCTGCGCAGACCCTCAAGGATGGGGTTGAAGGCGCAATGTCGTTATACGAGAGTGGCCAGGGTTTTCTGGAAGGGCTCAAAGAAGGTTTCAGTTTCACCCGCAAAAGTGCATGGTATACCGCACTACGCGGTAGTGACACGCTGCTGCAAAATGGGCAATTCACGGAGTTTGAAGCCTTGGTGCGCACAGTACCCTGCCGACGTCATCCGGCCTTTCAATGGGGGCTGTGTGAACGCTTGGGTCAAATAGCCGCGAATCCGCTGTGGGAGTCTGGCACGCGCCAAAGCGCCTTAGATTTTCTCAGTGAGCTGTATACCAACGATACGGCCTGGGGCCAGCAGGCCACTGTGAAGCAATGGATTATCAAGATTCTGATCCAGCTAGCCGATACGTCGGTGAGCGCTGCGGCAGCCAAAAACTTGCTTGAAAAGTTAGCAACGCATGGAGATGCGGATCAACAGGCACTCTATGCAGCCTGTATAAAGGAAGGCCCAAGCCTTTATCCACTGAACGTGGTGCTCCCGCCGCTGGTCTCTTCTTCTCTGCTGGACCGTGTTCAGAATAAGACCGATGTCGAAGTGGACTTGCGTAAGCTCAGACGCCAGCGATTACAAGAGCGGGGCAACGCCGTCTATATTTCCCCAGAAGCCAAGCCTAGTTTCAAAGCGCCGGATTCTGAATTATTTAATTTAACCAAGAGGGTCAACGAATTTCTCCTTAGTCCGCAAAAGGTGATGTTGCTGTTAGGCGATTCCGGTGCGGGTAAATCCACCTTTAATCGAGAGCTTGAAAAAAACCTCTGGCACGCCTATACAAAAAAAGAAGACCGCATCCCCCTCTTTATTCACTTGCCCGCAATTGACAAGCCCGAACAGGATTTGATCCCGAAACAATTACGCAAGTTAGGTTTTACGGAACCCCAGATTAGAGAGTTAAAAGAGTATCGTAAATTTATCCTCATTTGCGATGGCTATGACGAAAGTCAGCAAACCCATAATCTATATATGAGTAACCAGCTCCAGCGGGATCAGCCGGGAGCATGGGACGCGCAGATGGTGATTAGCTGCCGGAGCGAATATATTGGCCTCGATTATCGCGACCGCTTTCAGCCAATAGATCGCAATCACCAGGCTGAATCGGCGCTGTTTCAGGAAGCGGTGATCGCACCGTTTTCCCCAGATCAGATTCAAAATTACATCAAGCAATATGTGTCGGCTATAAGACCGCTGTGGCAGACGAAGGAATACGTGGAGGCGCTGGATAAGATTCCCCACTTAAAAGAGTTAGTAAAAAATCCCTTTCTGTTAAATTTGTCCTTAGAGGTGCTGCCCCGCATGGTGGATGCAGGACAAACGTTTTCTACGGTCCGAGTCACCCGCGTGGCGCTGTATGACCAGTTTGTGGAGCAATGGTTAGAGCGTGGCAAAAAACGCTTAGGAGAGAAAAAGTTAACCGAGCTAGAAAAGAAAGCTTTTGAGAGTTTGGCCGATGAAGGTTTTACGCAGAACGGCATCAACTTTTTAAAAAAATTATCAGCTGCGATCTATGAAGAGCAAGGGGGAAACCCAGTCGTCGAGTATTCGCACTTTAAAGATCAAAATACCTGGAAAGAGGCCTTTTTTAGCCGAGACGACGACAAGTACCTGCTGCGCGAAGCCAGTCCGCTTAGTCGTAGCGGTAATCAGTTTCGGTTTATCCATCGGTCGTTGCTCGAATACGGAGTCGCCCGTGCGATATTCGACCCACAAGACGGGGAGCGCGCGCGCAAAGCGGCCCTCACGCAAGCTCTGACCACCCGTCGCGGGAGCGCCAGTTCTGTTTGGAGTTTTAGAAGCCAAATTGCGGTGGCAGACGACATCGCGATAGAGCAACCCCTACTCGACTCGCCGTTGGCAAAGAAAGATTTTGTTAGCGAACCGTCAGTTCTACAATTTCTCGCGGAGCGGGTTCAACAAGAACCCCTGTTCAAGGAACAACTGCACCTGATCATCGAACGGTCTAAAATCGACAAGTCAGTACGCAGGGCCGCGGCCAATGCGATCACGATATTAGTCAGAGCGGGGGTACAGTTTCATGGCGCAGATTTAAATGGTATCCAAATCCCCGGGGCGGATCTGAGTGGCAGTGTATTTGATTCTGCGCAGCTGCAAGGCGCGGATTTAAGAAAGGTCAAACTTCAGAATAGCTGGCTGCGCCAGACCAATTTAAGTGGTGCGCAGATGGCCGGCGTGCAGTTTGGCGAATGGCCTTATCTCCAAGAAGAGAGCGGGGTCCGGTCTTGTGCGTATGCACCCGACGGGAAAGCCTGCGCCATTGGCCTTGGTGACGTGATCCGCGTGTATAACACGTCAAGCTGGGAAAATATCCACACCTTACGCGGACATAGAGGCGATGTTAATAGCGTGGTGTACTCGCCGAGCGGCGCGCAGATCGCCTCGGGCAGTGATGACAAGACGGTGCGGCTGTGGGACGCGCACAGCGGAGCCTCGGGGCACACCTTAGAAGGACATACCGACGCGGTTAATAGCGTGGCGTATTCGCTGAGCGATGCGCAGATCGCCTCAGGCAGTTCTGACAAGACGGTGCGGCTGTGGGACGCGCACAGCGGAACCCCTGAGCACATCTTAGAAGGACATGCCGACGTGGTGAATAGCGTGGTGTATTCGCCGAGCGGCGCGCAGATCGCTTCAGGCAGTGATGACAAAACGGTGCGGCTGTGGGACGCGCACAGTGGAGCCTCTAAGCATACCTTGGAGGGACATACCGGCTGGGTTAAGAGCGTAGTGTATTCGCCGAACGGCGCGCAGATCGCCTCGGCCAGTTCTGACAATACGGTGCAGCTGTGGGACGCGCACAGCGGAGCCCCTGGGCACACCTTACGAGGACATACCTCCTATGTTTGGAGCGTAGTGTATTCGCCGAGTGGTGCGCAGATCGCCTCGGGCAGTTGGGACAATACGGTCCGTCTGTGGGATACGCAAAGCGGAGCCCCTGAACACACTTTAGAAGGGCATACCAGAGAAGTGAATAGCTTGGTGTATGCGCCGAGCGGCGCGCAGATTGCCTCGGGCAGCGGCGACAAAACGGTGCGGCTGTGGGACGCGCAAAGCGGAACCCCGGGGTACACCTTAGAAGGACATACCGACGTTGTCAGTAGCGTGGTGTATTCGCCAAGCGGCGCGCAGATCGCCTCGGGCAGTGATGACAAGACGGTACGGCTGTGGGACGCGCAAAACGGCATCCCGGGGCATGCCTTAAAAGGACATCTCTCCGCTGTGATGAGCGTGATGTACTCGCCGAACGGCGCGCAGATCGCTTCAGGCAGTTATGACAAAACGGTGCGGCTGTGGAATGCGCAAAGCGGAGCCTCTGGGCACACCTTAGAAGGACATGCTGACGCTGTGATGAGCGTGGCGTATGCGCCGAGCGGCGCGCAGATCGCCTCGAGCAGTCATGACAAGACGGTGCGGCTGTGGGACGCTGAAAGCGGAGCCCCTGCGCACACCTTAGCAGGACATACCAGAGAGATTAGAAGCGTGGTATATGCGCCGAGCGGCGCGCAGATCGCCTCTGGCAGTGACGACAAGACAGTCCGACTGTGGAACGCGCACAGCGGAGCTTCTGAGCACACCTTAGAAGGACATACTGACGCGGTTTATAGCGTAGCGTATGCGCCGAGCGACGCGCAGATCGCCTCGGGTAGTCGCGACAAAACGGTGCGGCTGTGGGACGCACACAGCGGAGCTGCTGTGCACACCTTAGAAGGACATACCGATGTTGTGAATAGCGTGGCGTATTCGCCGAGCGGCACGCAGATCGCTTCAGGCAGTGATGACCAGACGGTGCGGTTGTGGGATGTTGCCTCGGGCCAGTGTCGGACGGTGATTGAAGGTTTTGACGGAAGCATTTTAAGCCTTGCTTGGAAAACGACCGCCGACAGCACCTATTTAGTAACTGGCACTATAGATAGGTTAGTTTGCCAGTGGCAGGTGACAGAAGAAGGGGATGAAACTCAGGTGCGTCTAAGCTGGATATCACCGCACGGAGAGTTGCACGTGAAAAATACCCTACTTGAAGGGGTACGGGGCTTAAGTGGGATGAATACGGCCCTTTTGAAGCAGCGCGGGGCGGTGGGCGAGCCGACTCCACTTTTAGACTTCCACCAGGCGAGTAAGCAGCTAAGCAGCGTGACCAATGTGGCAGCTAAATTCAAGCAGCTGGCAAAACGTAAGACGTTGGGTGCTTTCCCTGCGGCACAATCGACCCTACCTGCTGGGCAGTCAGCAACAGCGAAGGAGCAGTCCGTACCCTCTAATCTCGCCTGAGGCCATCATCGTTGGCGGATTAACGTGGATTATTTGCTCTTCTCTTGCTCCATAAGCTTGAACTATCAAGCTGGATTTGCAACCCTCTAGCTAACTTAAGAGGGTTGCAAAATTCTGCTGAATCTCGCCACTATGCAACATGGAGCTGGCCTACATGTATGTCATCGCCCCTAGTTTGGCGATCGCTTATAAAATAACGATCAAGCGTCAACTCGTCGGGAGTCCATTGCTGTAAGCGTGCCAACAAGGCAAGAATGCCTCCAATACCATACCCAAAATCGCACGAAATCCGGTCTACCGAAGTGCCGCTTGGATAGGCAAAACCCTCTTCGCGTTGCACCCGAAACATCTCAATGCCCTTGAGTAGCTTCGCCACGGCGGCAATATGCCGCTCCTCAGAGGTGTAATGATAGGCATCGAGGCGAAAACCGGCGACACCGGCAAGCCCCATCACTTTCCCAGATCCGACTGCATACTTGCAGTCGGTGGCGACATAGATATCCTCAAGTGTGGGATCAAATTCATCAATGCCAGCAAGTTGTTGATAGCGCAGCAGCACACTGCCTATGCCTGCTGCTCCATACATATAGTAGGGCGAAACAGGAAGGGGTTTATCTGTTGTATACGACCAACCTCGTGTGCCATGTCCGTCTTGCTTATCTTGGCTATACGAAATGTCATGATGCAGCGCGCGCAACCCGGCCTCAATATAATGCTCATGCTTAGTGAGCAATCCTAAGTAGAGCAGTACGAGCGCAATGCCTGATGCACCGTAACCAAGACCAAGATGCACTTTTCCATCGGTATAGGGCCAATATAGGCCGCGCGTGGCATCCGTGTGTGCGTGAGAAAGTATTTCATCGAACACACGGGTGGCTGCATCTAGAAACTGTTGGTCGTGTGTTTCCAAAAATAGCCGGAGTGCGGACAATATCCAGCCAGCTTGACCTTCGAAGAGCCCGTGTGAGCGATCAAATAACGAATGCGAGCGTGCTTGCAGCAACAGCGTACTGGCCTGCTCTGTGTCCTTTAGTTCGATCAACGCCCATGCGATGCCAGCCTGGCCCATCAAGAAACCGGGCGTATAGTGCTCGTTTGTGATGGGGTGTCGGTGAATCCAATCACGCCATTCTTGATTGATTGGCAAGCCAGCGCGATGCAGGCTAAAGAGTGTCCCGTACGCGCCACATCCAAGGCTTAAAGGATTCGTTCCGAACGCGCGGTAATCGCAAGGAAACAGACGGTCATCACGAGAAAGATCAACATGGGATTCAATGAAAGAGCCTAGTCCGCCAATTATCATATCAATATGACTACGCGTTGGCAGGGGTATATGACGGGAGGTACTGACAGCATGGTTCCAGTTCGTTGACTTGAGTTTGGCATGCATCTCAGATGCAGTTGGGCGGTGCTCTGGTGTAGCAGACAATCCAGCGATTACCGCCTGTGTGATTTCTTCAGGAAATGACGCATCAGCGAAGAGTTCTTCAACTATCTGCGGAATGCGCTCGGGTACAAGGTGAAAAAATAAATTCGCCGGAAAGGCGAGCGCCAGCATCATGGCCGCTAGCGCATAATAATCTCTCGTGAATTCAACTTCAGTTTGTTCGCTTTGATTAAGTGGCGTATAACCAGGCGTTCTGAGGCCTGTCAACGCATCAATGCCAGGCTGGCACGCCGCTTCAAAATCGATAAAAGTAATCCGTTCGAGATCTTCTGAAATCAGAACATTACCCGCAGAGAGATCACACAACGCAATACCGTGCTGATGGAATTCAGCGACTATGTGAGAAATGCGCAGAAAAATTTTGCAGAAAATTTGATGAAAAGCGCGGATATCATTTTCATCACAACGGTTACGCAACAAAATAGATTTACTTTGTGTCAATTTATTTAAATCTTTACCATCGATATATTCTTCGACCAAAAACCAATTTTCCCAATCTTGAAATAAGTCGTAAACGACAGGTGCATAGCCAGTACCATCCATTATTTTTAGCAGACGGTGTTCTTTTTTAAGCAGGGAGACTGCATCCGATTCGGCGGTTGGGCCACCAATCCATGCTCTGGCTTCCTTGATCAATACCTCTCGGTTAGATAAGCGATCCATCGCAATATAAATGCCGCCAGAATTCTTAAATTGCAAGGCTTTTTTGATCAGATAGCGTCCTTCTTTGAGCGTCCCCGCTTCTCCTTCGGTGGGTGTTGCCTGAGGGAACGGGTCAGCAAGCCATGCTGGAGTATGGTAGACCGGTGTCCGTTCGTCAGCCACACGTTCGCCAGACGGTTTGAGTATGTATCCCTTGAGTGCGCCTTGCTCGTTGAGCATTTGGGTTTTTTGCATGCCGCCATATCGATAATGGACGACGGCGCTATCCTTGTAACGGCGATCACTCAAAATATACGGCCCAATATAGCCTTTGGTCGCGGTATAGAGTTGCTCAATGATTTCCCGAAATTCGCTGTCATCTTTCGGATAAGCTGTGATAAATTTTCCGCTTGCACCGCGCCCCCAGTTTTTACTGGTCATATGGGAAAGAATCGTACGATCGGCCGCGAACTTAAAGGCCACTTGCATCTCAACCAGTGCCGGCACAGCAGCGCTCAAGATGGCGCGCGCATTGTAGACGGTTGCACTAAGATGAATTTTCCAGCCTTGCGAAGGTATGGTGCTACTAGGGGGGAGACAGTGGTTCCAAACACCTCCGTGAACTGATCGCCACCGCTCTGGGAGATAGGTTTTCGCCAAATTAATATAATGCGATGCATTCGCTTTATATCGATCTGGCGTTTCGTAGAAGGGCGGTTCACTCAGTTCAAATACCATGCGTCTTTCATGTATAACTGGCATACGCCCTATCTCCTTATTGAATAGAAATTTTGTCAAGCGCCATCTCTACCTTCAACTCGTGACCACAGCGCATAAAGGGCCGGATGTTTATGTGTGCAATATAAGCAAATCGACTCTGGCCTTCGTGACTGTTTTTAACCGCCCAGTTCTCTGTAATCGTTAAGGCTTAGTTAATAGTACATGCGCTGGCCGGTTCTGGTAGGTAATAGACATCCGCCCTTGTCTGACAGCATGACTTTTATCCACCAAACCGACACAGCAATCAACTTAGAAAAAACAGGGGAAAGACGGCTTTAGCATAGTAAAAGGCTTAAGGCCGAATCCATACCAATAACTCCCCCTGCTTCTGCCAAAAGTGCGCCACCACCGATTACAATATTCTCCTCGGTAGCATTATCTAACAAGCCTTGAAGTTCAAGAATGCGTTGCATCGTTTTTCTCCTTTCGTAAAGAATAGAACTACGGCACATTGGTCAGAGCTTAACCCCAACAACATATCCCCAACCAATTTTTAAGGTTATAGATTATGAATCCAATTTTTTCAAGGACTATCTTCAAGCAACTCGACTTTGCACTTAAGCGCTGGGCTACACGGAAATACAAACGGTTGGGACGTCTCTCCAGGTCAAACTGCGGAAAGCTCATAAAGCTCTCGCGGTAGTCAATGATTGCGTTGCTGGATTGCTCGGCAGTCTTCAGAGAGGTTGCTTTCAGCGAGCCTAACAAAAGGCAAGTGATAGCGAAAACAGAACATTCGTGCTATATATTGATCCAAATTCATATTATTTTATTTATTCATGATGACTGCGACGCACATTTTAGCTATTTCTGCGGCCCGCCGCATATTTCTCTCCTGCCTATTTCTAAGCGGGGTCGGAATATGTGCGGTAGGGAGTACGCTCGTAGCAGGTTGCACACCGGCACAGTCTCAAGCTGAAACATCCACCCCATCGGCACGGCAAAATCCCGAAAAAGAAAACCTTTCAAAACGCTATCAAAACAATCCAGCTATCGAGGCTTTCATCAGTGATCTAGTGATACGCCATCACTTTGAGCCTAGCGCGCTACGCGCGCTTTTCACGCAAGCTAAATACTCAGCCGCGGTGGTCAAACTTGAACAGCCGCCCCTCACAGAATCGCCTCGCGATTGGCGTACTTACCAGTCACGGTTTCTTAAGGCGGAGCGCATTAATGCCGGCGTGCAGTTCTGGCGCACTCATCAAGCAACTTTACAGCGCGCACAGCAAGAATTTGGTGTGCCCCCTGAGATTATTGTTGGGATCATTGGCGTTGAGACTTTTTATGGCCGTAATATGGGCAAGCACCCTGTACTGGATGTCCTGACAACATTAACTTTTGACTATCCAACAAAGCCAAATCAGTTGAAGCGTGCAGCGCTATTTCGCAAAAATTTAGAAGATTTTCTACTCTGGACCCGTGCTGCAGGTCTTGATCCAACTCGCATTTTAGGCTCCTATAACGGAGCCGTGGGGATTGCGCAATTTATGCCAAGCAGCGTTATACAGTACGCCATTGATTATGATGGTGATCAGAAGGTCGATTTATCTACCAGCGTTGCCGATGCCATTGGCAGTGTTGCCAATTATCTGCGTCAACATGGCTGGGAAGCCGGCCGGCCGGTACTTTGGGAAATTGCCTCTGATAGCGGTAGCCTAGACCTGGCGCAAGCTGGAGCAGATGGAAAAATTGAACCTCGGCGAACGCTAGGCGAACTTCATAAAGCAGGCCTATTACTCAATGAACCGCTCAACCTAGAGGCTGAGTCGAACACCTTGGTTAATATTATCGATTTACCCACTCCTCAGCAGCCAACCGAATATAAACTGGGCCTACGCAATTTTGCGGTGCTCACACACTATAACCGCAGTTTTTTTTATGCGCTAAGCGTCTACCAGCTTGGCCAGCAAGTTAAGCAGCGCTTGCAAATGAGTGCAGGATCCCCACTGCTGTAAGCTTGTATCATGTTTTATGTGATGGTTAGCTCCTTCTCGTTATTGCAAGGGTTTTCATGAGAGCGCTATGATCGCCTCTTCTAGGCGAGCGGACAATCCTGCGGCACGGATAGTGGGGGTTGCAACGGCCTGCCCAAAGACGCTGGGACTACCCAATATGGTCAGAGTTTGCCGAGCACGCGTAATGGCGGTGTAGACCAGTTCACGCGTGAGCCCGCCATGGGCTATTGCAGGCAAGACAAAAGCCAACTGGTTAAATTCCGAGCCTTGCGATTTATGCACAGTTAAAGCAAACGCAGTTTCATGAGGTGGCAATACCGCAGAAGATAACACACGCCAACCGCCCTCTGGGGTTGGGAAAACAATCCGAAATTTATTTCCCGCAACGGGTAAGGCAATGCCCATATCGCCGTTAAAAAGGCCAAGCGCATAATCGTTGCGTGTAATCATCACCGGCCGGCCAGCAAACCATACTGCCCCGCTCGCCACCGTCATGCCGGCCATCGCGCAGACACGAGTGGCTAACAACGCATTGAGGGTTTCAACCCCGCGCGGGCCTGCGCGTACGGCACTTAATACCCGATAGTGGTTTAAGGCCTCAAATAGAGGGCCTAGATCAGGACTCGTCTGCCGCTCAGTCAGCGCATATAGCAGGTCTTTTAACGCCTTAGCATACGGTGCGAAACCATCCGCCATCAGGCTTAACGAGCTCGCTGCAAGTGTCTCACCGTGGTCGTCGATCAAGACTGCCGCGCCGGTTGCGGCAGATAGGCAAGCCTCTGGCGCTGGCAACGTTGGCGGCTGTAAGACTAAGGCCGCTAATGCATCCTTTGGCGAGCCAGCACGAATCGCTAACGATAGCTGTCCAATGGCGGACTCAAGCCCAAACCGATAATTATGTTCGAGGCGGCTAACACAATTGGCCAATCCTGTACTGATACTAAGCTCAGCAAATACTGCCCCGGCCTCAACCGCCGCCAGCTGATCTTTATCCCCTAACAAAATAAGCCAACTATGCGGTGCGAGGGCCGCGACCAGTTGTGCTGCCAGTGCAACGTCGATCATCGACGCCTCGTCAATCACGATAACATCATAGGGTAGCGGCACAGGAGACTGAGCATTCGCCTTTAGACCAGTGCCAAGCAAGCGGTGTAAGGTGAAAGAGTGTTTAGGTAAACGCTGTTTAATCGCTGCCGGTAGGGCACTGGCCCGTTCGGCGAGCGCGCTAAGCATGCGCTGAGCAGCTTTACCGGTAGGTGCCGCAAGCACGATACGAAGTGCCGGGTTGGCATCGAGTAAACGCACCAGTTGACCGACCATTGCCGTAGTCTTACCTGTGCCTGGCCCGCCACTGACTACCGTGAGTCGACCCGAGCAGGCGCGCGCGGCCAGCACCTGTGCAATACGCCGCTCATAGGCATAATAACGTGCAAGGTAAAGCCGCCCACCCTCATCCAATACCAGCGGCAGCAATTCGATATCTGCTGCCTGACCGTTACTGACCAAACCACTTGAGAGCAGCCACCGCTGTACCGCCTGTGAAGTTTCGCCTAGGCGCTCAGAGAAAGCAGCGAGCGCGATGCAAACATGTCCAGACGAAGCCGCACGGCTGACTTCGGCCGCCGCCAGAGCAGTGATGCGTGCGGCCTGGGCGCTGGCGCCAAGTTGCAGGGCCAGGGTGTTGATGCGCTGCGCAAAACCATCCGCTAAAAATAAAGAGGCATCGGGTGGCGGCGGCGTAAGTACGGCTGCATCATTCGTATTAGCGTGTGTACGCGGGAAGCTATCCGTTAGCCACACCGACCTCATGAGCGCTCTCCCGCCATGAGGCGATCAAGTGCATCGATCATCGCCGCCGTAGGTTTATGATGATAGACACCCGCCGCCTGCCCTTCTACCTGCCAGTCTGGGCGCACGCCGCGCACAAATAAATATAAGTACCCGCCGCAATGCCTTAGGTAGTCGTAATCGGGTTGTTTAATGCGTAAATAACGATGTAGCGCAAGCGTATAGAGAAGCGCCTGTAAATCGTAGCCATGGGCTGCCATCGCCGCCTGCAATGCGGCTTGGTTATAGTGCTCGACGGTATTGCCAAGATGGTTCGATTTCCAGTCCGCAATCCAGAAACGGCCTTCGTGCTCAAACACGAGATCGATGACGCCTTTCATATAGCCTGTTAGCTCGCTTGCCTCAAAGTCAAGGTCTAGATAGCCGTGGGTTTTCAAGAGTAGGCGCAGAGCGGACAAATCTAGAGCATGAACGGTAAAAGTAAACTCCAATTCACGAAAAATATGGTTTTCAGCCACCGTAGCAAGCCTTAGACCCGGCACTAACTCGGTCATGGCTAGATCGCTTAATAAACGCGTCATCATGGCGACTGACGCAGTAGGCTCTGCCCCTGCTGGCAACTTGCGCTCTTGCAACACGCGCTCAATCGCTGCGGGCCAGCTTGCTGACGTAGTGAAATCCGTTAGCTCAAATAACCGGTGCAGATACTCGCCGGCAGCTGCACCACGCGGAAAATGCACAATATCGTCTGCCCCAGCAGACGGACTGGCAGCGGCTGAGACTGCTGCCGACTCAACAGGCCGGGCATGACTTAAGAGCGAGCTAAAACTGGCGAGCCGCCAACTTACAAAGGATGGCCGCCGCATCACACGCGCGCGCAAAACCGCCCGCGGCGCTAAAGACAAAGGCTTTAGCGTATGTTGGGTCGGCCTCGGCAACGGTTCAATCGTGATGAACTTCCCCTCAATACGTTTTTTAGGATTTATCGCATCAAGTTCAGCTGTGTCCAAAACCGGATCGCCATTAGCCAGTGCCTGCCAGCGGGCGACGATTTCATCCTCTGCTGGCGGCTTAACTAACCAGCTTGAAAAATCATATCCCGCACCTGCCACCAGCCAGTTCAGCATACTTTGCCGTGCTTGCTTAGTTGATCCTTGTGGCCCGCTTATATACAAGCCTGCCACTATATAGCAGCGGTAAACTGCGCGCGTTAGCGCAACATAGATTAAGCGCACCCGCTCAGCTGAGTGCTCAACACCAGCGGCTTCCTTGGCCCGGTCTTCGTCAGCTTGGTCAGGGCCATAGTGAATCACCGCATGACCCTGCTCATCATGATATTCGCGCGCACTAGGTAATTTGTTTGAGGGCGCGGTACGGATTGCACCATCATTTAAAAATGGACAAAATACCACCGCATATTCCAAGCCTTTAGCCTTATGTACCGTCACAATCTGCACCAGATCGCGATCGGACTCAAGCCGCAACTGCGCTTCATCGCCGCCCTTGGGCGCGGCACGCTGTGTCGCAAGCCAGCGCAGCACTGGCTCAATCCCCGCTTGCTGAGCCGCATGAGCTTGCACCAGTTCCGCCAAGTGGTTTAAATCCGTTAAGCGCCGCTCGCCATTAGGGCTAACTGCGATCCGTTGGGCGATACGCAAAGCGCGCAGGAGCGTGCGCCACATAAAGGCAAAGCCCCGTTCATGCCAGAGCATACGGTAATGCGCGAAGCGATCAATCCATTCTGCCCAACCCTCGCTTTGCCCTTGCGCCCAGAGGTGAAGATTAGGCTCTAGCAGCGCTCGCTCATTGGCATCCATGGCATTCAGCGCCAGCGCATCTAGGCCAATCCAGTCGGTGGCCAGTGCGGTACGCAAGCGACGTAAGTCGCCTGGTGCATCAATCGCCAGCAGTATATGCTCAAGATGAGCGGCGTCTTGAGTCTCAAACACCGAGACTTGCGCCAGCTCAACGCTACCCACGCCCCACTCGGCCAGCGCCTGCTTCATCAGGCTTCCTTGCCGGTGGGTTTGCACCAATACGGCGATTTGACCCGCGCTCAGCGGGGCAGCACCGATAGTCGTTGCCCCTTCTGACATGGGCGCCGCAGTACCGATCGACAGCAGGCGAGCAATCTCAGCCGCGCAGGCATTGGCCGCCGCTTTGAGCGCTTGTGGCTTAGTGAGGATGGCGTCGCCATGCGGCAATAACCAAACGCGGCAATCCGGTGTTTGCGCCTTTGTCTCTGGTTCAAGTTGCTTTGCGGAAACTAACCTTAAGCGCGGTGGTTCGATAAAAAGGTCGCGTGCACGCGTATGCGCACGTACCGACCGATAATCAAGACCAGGTAACACAAAAGCCGCCGGATTCGCGCTAAAAATCCGATTGCAGGCAGCAATTAACGCGGCACTTGAGCGTTGATTCACGGTCAGCGTATAGCATGCATACGCTTCTTTACGCGCCAGTAAATAGGTATGTAGATCGGCCGCGCGAAAACTATAAATGGCTTGCTTAGGGTCCCCAACTAGAAAGAGCGGGCCATGCGGCGCAAAGATCTGACTTAAGATCTCAAACTGCACTGGATCAGTGTCTTGGAATTCATCGATCAAGGCCGCGGCATAACGCCGCCTAAGCGCGCGCACGAGTCCCGGATGCTGATTCAGCGCACCGTGTAAATGAGTGAGCAAGTCATTGAAGGACATCACCCGCTGGGTGCGTTTTTTTTCACGTAAAGCGCCCCCTGCCCAGCTTAACCAGGCAGATAAGAGGGACAACCAGTGGGCGCGGTTAAGCGTGGCGGCCGTGTGTAATGCGCTAACGAGTTCATCCGCTAGTTTGAAAAATGCATGGCTTGGTACGGTACAGCCTTTTTTAGTGCGCTTTTCGAGGACTGATGCGGTGAGGAGTTCGGCTTTTTCACCCAGCGCAATAGACGGATTACCCTCATCGAAATACCGTGCCCAGGAGCTTAGCGCCAGCGCGACTGTCGTGGGTTTATACGTATTTGCGTTAAGAGCGGGCAAGGCATCATCTAACTGCTGCTGAATCTCGCTCTGCTGCATTTGCCATAGGCTACGGGCCGCGGCAAACAAAGTCATCAGCGGCGGCGCTGACACAGCAGCATTGTGCCCGCAGGCTTGATCTATAGTGTTAAGCTGATTTGCGCCGAACATCAGCCGGGCTAACGGTTTTTGTGCGCACCGCGCAAACTCTTCAGCCAGCGTTGCAGGTCCGGCCCCATGCTCAACCAGCCAAGCTGCAAACTCGGCATGAGCAGCAGCGGCCGGCTCAATCCGCGTACGCCAAAATTCCACGGCTAGCTCAAAACGCACTATTTCGTCATCTGTTTGCAGTTCGCAGTCAAATGGCATGCCGGCCGCAAAAGGCGCTTCTTGCAGCGCGCGCTGGCAAAACGCATGGACCGTATAAATTGCCGCTTGGTCAAAACGGTGTAATGCGTATTCAAGCCTGAGCTTTGCTTGAGCGCGCGTCATCTTGCTCTGCTCTATCACAGCCAGTAAGCCGATCATAAAAGGATCGTCGCAGGCGGCCACTTTTGTCAGTACGTGGACGAGTTCAGTCAAACGGCTACGAATCCGCTCATGGAGTTCAGCGGTCGCCGCTTTAGTAAACGTAACGACAAGAATGTGCTCAACATCGAGCGCTCTCTCAACTAAAAGACGCACATATAGAGCGCAAATATTCCAGGTTTTACCCGTGCCAGCGGATGCCTCGATCAAATTGACGCCATCAAGCGGGCACTTGAATGCATCAAACTCATCGCCATCACGCTGCTGCGTAGCGCTCACCGCATTTGCTTCGATGCGCGCACGCTCAAACGAAATATCGTCCACAAATCCGCCGTCTTGCGTACATATGCTTTTTCCAAAATGGTTCTAAAGTACTTACCCCTTTTCTCAAGAAAGGGGGACCTATTTCTATCTGTATAGGACAATTTAAAGCTTGACTTGCGCTTTAGCTGCCAGTTCGCTCAAGGTGCTCGTTCAGCGGCATCAATACGGCTCGCGCAAGCGCCTTAAAAGACGCATCCAAAGCCCCTTCCGGCGGTTCTCCGCGCAGCATCAGCTGCAGCCATGCATCATCCATTTCAGCCACGGTTTGCCGCGCTGTTTGATTGCCAGCCCACATTCTACGAGCGGCTTCCTCTCCATCATTGATAAAAGCCCATGCGCTTTTTGGGAAAAAATACAGCGGCGCACAGCAGCCTGCACGATAAAGCGCAATTAATTCAGCCAAATAGGTCGGGGCGTCATTCACCGTGTTTAAAGTAAAACTCATCGAGTTGCCCAGCCATACTGTGCGCAGCTTCACCCCCGCCGGAGCCATCACACATAAAACTAGATGACGCAGCCATGCGCCAAGATAATCACGTGCGCCAGGCCGCCCATGGCGATACAGAATCAACCCGTCTTGACTAACATCATGCAATACCCCCAGCAACTGCAGCCGGCTATCTCCGCCCGCCGCGGCACTGCGCTCACCTAACAAGCATGGGACAGCAGGCCATCTTGGCTCGAGTTCAAGCGTAAACGGATAGCTCACCACTCCAGCTGTCCGGGCCAGACGAATGCGCGCAGCAAGTGCTGCCAGTGCATCCAATTCGCGCCTGCACACAAATGCGCCGGTGGCGCCATTCGGTAGCTCAGGACTGGCTTGCGCAATACGGCGCGCGCGCTCGAATAAAACCGGCGGCACCCCCTGAGTTTGATTGGCCTCGATGTCTGCGGGTTGCTCTCCGATGGCCAGCAACAGAGGCAACAGACGTTTTGCCAATGCATCACGCCCAGCATACTCTAGGGTGAACGGCTCAAAATCGGATAGCTCATACTGGGCACGGGCCAGGGCGAGGCCCAGTCTATCGCGCAATAATGCCCGCACGGGATGTTGCCAGAAGCGCTCGAAATCATCAAAGAGGATTTCCTGGCTTTCTTCTAGCGGCAGCGGTGCACTAAAAAATGCCGCTGCACTCCCCTCAGCGGCAGGCGCATTGAGTGAGTTAAGCGCTGTGGCAATTTCCGCGCGATCTGCATCATAAGTAAAAAGCGCGCCATCATTGCTTAGATATTCGGCAGAGAAAGATTGCAACGGATGCTCAATCACAAAGCGCTTGCGCGCCGCCGCCATTTCAGTCTGCGTAGCCTCTGGCCCAGCCAACGCCTGACTTAGATAATCCAATAATTCACTCACCACAGCAGCACTGGGCAGTGGCGTGTTATCACGAATACTACGGCCAGTATAAGCCAGCAATAAACAATCGCGCGCGGCAAGCACCAAATCAAGAAATAAAGTACGTTCATCATCGCGCCGTTGGCGATCTCCCGGCTGGCTGAAACTAGCCATCAGGTCAAATTCATCTGTCCGCACCTTACCCGGCAACACCCCCTCCCCCATATCAAGCAGACAGACGACACGATAGGGCAGACCCCGCAAGCTGGTCAGCGCAGAGAATGTCACACCCCCCGTTGGCACCCCGCCCCGCACTGGCTGATGCAGCACGCGGCCAAGCGCCAAGCGCAGTACGGCTGCTGATACAGGCTGTTTTGTGCCCCCTGCTGCCATTGCCTCAGTGAGCTCTATAATCGTAGCGCGTAAATCAGCGATGGGTTGGGCTGATTCAGTATCGGTTACGAAAAAACGCTCGATGGCATTGAGCAAAACAATGCGCCAGGCAGCTGCCGGGCGAGCCAACGCGCATTCATCCGCCAGGGCAGCCAGATCATCAATGAACCGTGACAAAGAACCTAACAGGCTAGCCTGAGCGCCGCTGACAGAGAGTATCGGCAAATACCCTTCAATCGGCAGCGCCCCAGCGGGCAAAGCATAGCCAAGATAGAGCCGCATTAAGGCGTCGGCAAAAGTGTGGCGTTCTGGTGCACTGAGGCTGTCATGACTACTCAGGGTCTCATTGGATGGCGCCAGACCGCGCTGGGCAAGCGCTGTGGCAAGCCATAATCGGAGCGTTTCGAAGACCGCGGCATCACTCCCGTCCTGGGTGTGCATCGAGGCGGCAGCATCGATCTGAGTTTGGTCCGCTTGGCGAATTTCATAACGCGCAGCCAGTGCGTCAGTGCGTAGCCATTCGATTAAATTCGCCACGCCAACGTTGCGTGCCGGCAGGTCGAGCATTTCGTACAAAACGCGCGCCATCGGGTTGGTGTGTAAAAGCGGTAACCCTGTAATGCTATAAGGAATACGGCGCTTGCCATCAGTCGCGCCGAACACCGCATCAATCAGCGGGGCGGCGGCGGCCAAATTAGGCAATACCACCAGCACCTCGGACGGCGTCCATGCAAGGTTTTCATCCAATAGCGCGAGTAGCCGGTCATGCAACACTTCAAGCTGGCGCACTAGACTATGGCAAACATGCACTTCAACGCCGGTCGCAGCCTCCTCGCCTGCCGCTGGCGGCACTGGCCACTGCTGCAAATTGAGTACAGCATTTTGTAACGCTGCGAGCCAAGTCGGGGCATCGTTTTCAATATAGTGCGCAGTCTCGCTACTGACTGTGCCTTCGCTTAGCTCTTGCAATAAATGCAACTGTGCCTGTGTTTGCCGACCCCATTCAGCCAGTAGCAGATTGCCGGTTTCGTGATAATCAGCCTTGTTGTCTAGTGCCAGTTCAGCCACCCGAGCCGCATCGACGATGTCATACCAATATTCACGGCAAGGGTTCATCACATATAGGCGCACCTCGATCCAGCGCGCCAGCTCACGCAATAGAGCAATATGCAATGGCGGCATTGCAGGTAAAGCGAAGATACTCACAGATTTAGGCCAACCGGCACGCGCAACGCTCTCTGAACTCAGCGTAGAGGCTTCATTGAGAAAGCGATAGGCGCCGGGTGCGCTCTCGCCTGGTGCTGCCAACTCAGCAAAGATTAAACGCCATAATTGTGCTTGCCAGCACTCATCGCTTTGCCAGGTAGCACCTAGGCCAAGATCATTTGGCATCTGGCTTGGCGCCATCGAGCGCCGAGCCATCAGCGAGCGCCCTTCGCACCAAGCGGTAAGCCAGTCTGGGCGGTAGGTTAGATATTGATCAAAGAGCACTGCCACACGCTCGGCAAACTCATAGCGCATGGTATCGTCGGCCGCCTGCAAATACGCACCAAGTCGCTCCTTATCCTCATGCGGCCATGTGCGTGCATCCAACCAATGATAGCAATGCCATACCAACCGCTCTGGCGCAAAGGGAGAATGCTTAGGAATCTCATAGATGCGGCCGATTTGTGCCCATAGCCACTGTGCTAAATAAGCAAAATCGACGTTCATGCAGATGCCAAAGCGCGTAGCAATATCTAATTCAAGTCGACGGCGCAGGGCAACGCTAGGCACAATAATAGAAGTGGCACACCAAGGATCGGACTGATCAGCGGCCAGGTTATCCAGCAAAGCATCCGTCAGCGCTTCATAGCGATTTGAATAAAACAGCTTAAGCATTCGATTTTTTCTTTGGCACCCATTGACCGCTGTTAGTGTCTTTTTGATAGGAGCGCTTGACCGCTGCCCACGCTACTTTGTGCGCAGTTTCCTCTTGTGAAGCGTTATCTCTACGGTCTTTCTGATCACGATATTCGTCCCACGCATGATTGAAAGCTTCTTTGTAAATTTCCTGTGCATGCTGAGGGAGATGCGCGCGCACACTTTCGGGTAAATCATTGATCTCTCTATAAGGCATAGCGTTCTCCGAAAAACAACCCGAATAACAGAATACCACTTTCACAAAAATACGCTAGACTCTTACCCTCCGCCTGGTGGAGGCGTACCTGCTTTTTTCATCTCCATGCGCTACTCAACACAAATTAAAAAGTTCTTATATAGCCAATATTTTTATGGCGGGCTACGCATTGCGTTTGGCATTTCGTTGCCGGCGGTGTTAATGCTTGCGCTATTTCACGACCGAGCGCTAGGTTTTACCATCGCCACCGGCGCGCTTGGCGTGTGCGCAGTGGATAAACCAGGACCCCTTAAGCATAAACATAACGATATGCTGCTTTGCTCGCTGCTTGGTTTTTTGGCGGCATTTGCAACCGGCATTGCGACCGGCGCCTCGCTACCGCTATGGGTGACCATTGCGCCCTTAAGCTTTGCGCTGTCAATGTTGGTGGTGTATGGCGATAAGTGGCTACAAATTAGCTTTGCCACGCTCTTTATGATGATTGCTACCCTTGGCAACCATTTCACTGTCTTAGAGGCACTCATGAACGCCGCTTGGTTATTGCTTGGCGGACTTTGGTATACCTATTGGAGTACGTTAGTTAACCGCTGGCAAGCCGAGCGTATCGAACAGCAATCGATTGCCGAAAGCATGTTTGCGACAGCCGAATATCTGCGCGCCCGCGCCGATTTTTACAAACTGAATAACGATCTTGACGAGTGCCAGCGGCAACTCGTGCTTAAACAAATTGCCGCCATCGATAAACACGACGTCGCGCGAGGCATTGTACTGCGCAATCTGCCTGTGCTGCGCGCAGGACAGCTCGATGTACGGCGCACCATGCTTTTTAATCTTTTTATCAATATTGTAGATCTGCATGAAACCGTGGTTGCCGCACACGTAGATTACACTTTAATGCGCACTGTATTTGCAGATTCAGATGTGCTTATTTTTTTCCACGATTTTCTACGAAAATGCGCCCGCGATCTTGAAAATATTGGGCTTGCCATATCGCAAAACAGCGCTTCGCAACAACTTGTCACCCTCAAAACTGAACTGCGCGCCCTTGAATTTGAAATTGAGGTTATGCGCAAAAAAGCCTTCCCGGCACAAGAACCTGAAGCTTATGCCATGCTCGTCGCCGCTTTCCGGCGCGTCTGGAGTGTCTCAAGGCTGCTCAATAAAATGCATCGCAATACGCGCAGCGATAATCCTCAGCCCACCACTGAATTACAACTTGATAAAGCCTTGCAGCATTTCTTGCAGCGCCAGCATGTGCCGCTGCGGCAGATTTTTTCAAATTTGAAAATCGCCTCACCTAGCTTTAGGCATGCGCTACGCGTGAGCATCGCCGTGGCACTCGGACTGTGGATCGGCACACTACTGCCTCTGACTAATGCGTATTGGATCTGCTTAACCATCGTGATCATTATGAAACCGGGGTTTTCTCTCACTAAACAACGCAATACGCAACGGTTGATTGGCACCGTGATTGGCTGTGCTGCGAGCGTTGCTTTGATTTTGCTAGTGAAATCCCCTGTCACTCTACTACTCGTGATGTTCGCGTGCATGGTCATGAGCTATAGCCTGGTGCTTTTTAACTATACTGCAAGCGTAGTTTTTACGTCTTCTTATGTCCTACTTTTATATCATCTACTCGCACCAGAAGGCATGAGACTGATTGCTGAGCGTGCACTCGATACCGCTATTGGCGGCGCCATTGCGCTTGGCATTAGCCACCTATTTCCATATTGGGAATATCGCGTAATGAAACCGCTGGTCAAAGAAATGATTGCCTCAATGCGGCAATATTTCGACGCCATCTGCATAGGCGCCGGCAAACCAGCCACGACTAACGCGCTACTTGCTTCCCCCGCCATCAGCAACGACTTCCGCTGTCGGTTGGCGCGTAAAAATACACAGATCGCCTTTGCCAATCTAGGCAATGCATTTGCTCGCATGATGTTAGAACCTAAGGTACAACAAAAATTCGTAGCTGAATTAAATGACTTATTAGTCCAAAGCCATACACTCGCCTCACAAATGGCGGCAGCCGCACCCTTATTAGCGGCAGACGGCACAGCTGACAACCCTGCGCTCGCCCATGCCCTGAGCGCAATACGCGAAAATCTGATGCAAGCAGAAGCAGGCGCGCAGGTAGAAAGTGATTTTGCGCAGATCAAAAAAGAGCTAACGCGCAGATTGGACGCAATGGTCATCGAGGCCGAACAAGCGAGTACTGAGCCTAATGAAATCGTACAAGAATTAAAGCTGCTTGCACTCCAGTGCAAACAGATGCTTACTGTATCGCAATTAATCTGTAAAGATGCAGGCGCGATTCAACTGCCTGCTCCAACACATTGAAAAAGCACAGCAAATGCCCGTTTTAGTGGCTTGACTGTTTTAACTTTAATGTTGCAATTTTCTCATCAGAAAGTTGGGTGACTTGTTTGATGAAATTTAAGGGAGTGCTTGCTGCCAACATATTTTCAGCAATGGTGAGAGCCATTTGAAGCCCACCTTCTTGCAAACCCTTTTGCTGGCCTTCTTGCAAACCCTTTTGCCGTCCTTCTTCAATTAAATAATGTGCAGCAGACATAATGTCCTCCTGATAATGTGGTGCAATGTTAATCATAGATTGGACAAAATTTTTATCCAATCCTTGGCCTTCTTTTGCTAGATAATATAGCAATGCCTTTCTCTTTTCAATAGATAATGGATAGCGTTCAAAAAGCTCAAAAATTTTAGGTGCTAGCTGCTGCAAATCCAAGCTATGAATATACTTTTGGGCTAATTTCAATACCGCACAACGTTTATGCGTCATCAAGATATCGTCTGCTATTGCCGTCAAATCGATCAATTGGATGGGCTTGATCAACGCAAACATTTCTTGTGCCAATGGCTTATCTCGAAAGCAATCCAAAAGATTAAGCGGGCCTCGATAAGCAGTTGTGCCGCGATAAAAAATAATCGGAAATACAGCCGGTAATTGCGTGTCACCCTGATTAAGATGCTGTTTCATGATCGCGCTTTGGTAGCGCCACAACTTAAAAGGCGTAAGCTTGCCCACAGCACTTTCATGCTCGAGCAAAATATATGCCACTCCTTGGCCTTTGAGCACACGGATTGAATAAACGATATCGCAATAATGCTGGCTTAAATCACCTTCAACAAATGCGCCGGGTGCAAGAGCCAGCGTATTAAAATCAAACTGTCGTTGCAAAGAAGAAGGCAAGTGGATTTGCAAAAATTCTCTGGCGATATCCACCTCCATCAAGAAAAGTTTGAACAATGCATCATGTGGCATCGATAGTGTATTCATTCTGCCCTCGCCGTGTAATGAGTTGGTTTATTCTGACTCGATCGGACTCGGATGAACACCTAGCCGGATGGCTAATTTTGTGGCTGATGAATCGATTCATTTTGTACCAGACCACCCCGTTTTTGTACAATAGAGCAAACAATCCTTTTTCCGCACTCACTTGACAATGCCAAATCCCACTTCCCCGAGCACCATTCATCGTACCGACTACACTCCGCCCCCTTTTCTGATCGATACAATCGAACTGGAATTTGAGCTTGAAGCTGAGCGCACCACCGTCACAAGTAAGATGCAGCTGCGCCGCAACCCGCAGGCCGCCTACTGTCCTGAATTACAGCTAAACGGCGAAGCCCTTCAGTTGATTAGTATCCACCTTGATGGCGTTGCCTACACCAACCGGCAAATAGATGAGGCAGGACTCACCCTCTATGATGTCCCCGATGCTTTCGAACTGACTATCGTCAATGCTTGCGAGCCTGCCAGCAATACCTCGCTGATGGGCTTATATTTATCAAACGGCCATTTTTTTACCCAATGCGAAGCGCAAGGTTTTCGGAAAATCACTTATTTTCTTGATCGCCCAGACGTGATGGCGCGTTATACGGTAATTCTGCGCGCCAACAAAGCGGCTTATCCCATCTTGTTATCCAATGGCAATTTGCTTGAGGCGGGTGATTTACCTAACGGCAAACATTATGCCAAATGGCACGACCCCTTTGCCAAACCGAGCTATTTGTTTGCCCTGGTGGCGGGCCAATTGGTGGCCCTTGAAGAGCGCATCGTAACTCGCTCAGGCGCTCAGAAACTATTACAAGTCTGGGTTGAAGCGCATGACCTCGATAAAACGCGCCATGCTATGGACGCACTCATTCATGCCATCCACTGGGATGAAGCGCGCTTTGGCCTTGAGCTTGATCTTGAACGTTTTATGATTGTTGCGGTCAGCGATTTCAATATGGGAGCCATGGAAAACAAAGGGCTCAATATTTTCAATACTAAATACGTGTTAGCCAATCCTCAAACCGCTACCGATAGTGATTACGCCAATATTGAGGCCGTCGTCGGCCATGAATATTTCCATAATTGGACGGGCAACCGCGTAACTTGCCGCGATTGGTTTCAGCTAAGCTTAAAAGAGGGACTTACCGTATTTCGCGACCAAGAATTCTCAGCCGATATGGCGGCGGCAGGCGCGGTCAATGCTGCGGCCGCACGGGCAAGTCAAAGGATCGAGAACGTGCGTATTTTGCAGCAGGTGCAATTTGCTGAAGATGCAGGTCCAATGGCGCACCCTGTGCGCCCAGAAAGTTATGTTGAAATCAATAATTTTTATACCGCTACAGTCTACGAGAAAGGCGCTGAAGTCGTCCGCATGTATCAAACGCTGCTAGGCCGCGAGGGTTTTCGCCAAGGCATGGATTTGTATTTTCAGCGCCATGATGGGCAAGCGGTGAGTTGTGATGATTTCCGGCAAGCCATGGCCGAGGCGAATCAGCGCGACCTGGCGCAATTTGAACATTGGTACAGCCAGCTAGGTACGCCTTACGTTTTAGTACACAGCCAATATGACGAAGCGGCCCGAACTTATATGGTGACCCTGGCACAGCACTATAAACCTGTACTGAATGCACCTCATACCGTACACGCGCCACTCTTGATTCCGTTTGCCATTGGGCTGGTCGATGCAAATGGGCAGGACCTTGCCTTACAACTGGATGGCGAAGACGCACCAGGCACGGCAACACGCGTGCTTGAATTAAGCCAAGCTGAACAAACGTTTCGCTTTATCAACGTGCAGACTCAACCCGTACCATCACTGTTACGTGACTTCTCGGCGCCGGTGATTGTCGAATACGATTACACTGACGATGAGCTCATCTTTTTACTGGCCCATGACAGTGATCCGTTTAATCGCTGGGCGGCTGGCCAACGGCTTGTCACCCGCACTTTGCTTGCCCTCGCCCGCCAAGCCGGGCGTACCCAACTCACTGGCAACCAGCTTAACCAGTCGATCATCGATGCTTTTGGCCGCATCTTGCGTGACGAAACACTGACCCCCGCCTTTCGAGAACAGGTACTGACCTTACCGACCGAGACTTACCTGGCGGAGCAAATGGACCAGGCAGACCCAGCAGCAGTCCATACTGCACGGCAATATCTACGCACCCAACTGGCTAATGCTCTGAGTCACGACTGGTCCGCTACTTATGCGCGTCACCAAACGCCCGGTCTATATCAGCCAACACCTGCCGATATGGGACAACGTGCTCTAAAGAACCTAGCACTTAGCTATTTAAGCAACAGCAAGCAAAGCGCGCACGTGCTACATCTAGCGCAAACACAATATGATCGCGCCGATAATATGAGCGATCGTAGTGCCGCCCTTGCCGCTTTAATACATCTAGGTGGTCAGCCCGCGCAGGCAGCGCTTGCCGATTTTTACCAACGGTTTGAAAACGAACCGCTAGCAATTGATAAGTGGTTTGCATTACAAGCCACTCAACAGCGCACCGAGATCGACCTGATCAAGCTTGTACGCACTTTAATGCACCATCCTGCCTTCACATTAAAAAACCCGAACCGCGTACGCGCGCTTATTTTTAGCTTTATCAGCGGCAACCCCGCGCAATTTCACGCGACAAATGGCACAGGCTACGCACTCTGGGTTGAACAGGTGCTGGCACTTGATACGCTCAACCCTCAGCTTGCTGCGCGGCTGGCCCGCCTACTTGAGCGCTGGCGTAAATTTACCCCAGCACTACGCGAGCAAATGCACGCTGCGCTTGAAACAGTATTGGCTTCAGTACAGTCAAAAGACGTCCGCGAAATCATTGACAAAGCGCTGATATCTGCTCCAGCGAAATAAACCGCCGGCAAAGCTCAATATCGTTTGCTGATACATGGTATTGGGCAAAAACTTGCGGCCAGCGTTCTAATTGAAGGGCTAACTGTTTCAGCACCTCACTCGCTTCCGTCTTAGTGAGCATGAAACGGCCACAATCCGCCATCATATTAAAGAGCGTTGGCTCATAACTGCCTGCACCAACGAGCAGTTGTTGATATCTCACGGCCTGTAGCTGGGGCTGAAGATCATACGCTGGAGCAAGCGTCCAATGCCCGTCCCGGTACAAAAAAGCATGATTTTTTTCATGGTCATCGGTGTTCTCCATCAACACATTAAATGCCATTCTGAGAAAAATTTGCAAGCAATCTGCTTTAGGGTAAGCTGAAAACCGGCGTGCCGTTTCAGCGATATCAGAGTATGCCATTGCGCCCTCTTTAATGCCTTGAGCTAACAGCAAAGTACGGGCGCTGGCAAAATGGTAGCGGCTACCATCGCTGGCTCGATCAAAACGCTCCACTAATAAAACGTTTTTGCCATGAATAGGAATGAGCTCCGATGCCGGCACTACGATGCCGCAGGCAGCGGCTAAGCGCAGCGAAGCATATTCAAGCGCACACACATCAGCTTCATCCCCATAGGCTGGAAACTTAGCTAACCACTTACGTCCACCTTCTTGCAAAATGGCTTTGGGGCGGGCACCACCGGCACTCGCGCCAGGTTGCAACAATTGGCGTAAATGCTCAGTCATCGGTAGCTGACACTCAACAGCAGATGCAGCTTGCAATAGTTCTGCCAGATCTGCACAAGCAAAAACCTGCTGATGTCCAGCTTGGTAAACGGTTTCTGACAGTGAAAAACCAAGCGCACCAATCCTATCCTCACCGGCTAGCGCCAAATAATCAATCGGTGAACGCCGCTGCGGCTGAAAAATTTTATCAATAATTTGGCGACCCCAACGATCCGGGCCCGCATCCTCAAAGATCGAGTGTAAATTTTGCCCAGCAGGGGGGGCCAGCTGGCCTCGCCGCAATGGCAGATCAGGCGAGAGCGCAAACGCGTCCAGCCTAGCCAGATAATCAGGCAAATATCGAAACAAACAACGCCGCCCACCCAACAATTCAAGTTCACCGCAAGGTATAGGAGCACATGCGCCCTCAACATATACCCAAACAAAAAGCCGATTATTCATCACGCACTTCCGTTGATTTTGGCTCTAACCTACGCAGCTCCAATAATAAAGCTGTCTCATCATTGAATGGATCCGCGATCTCGCTCAGAAATGCAAGCCGCCCAATGAGCCACAGCGCCATTGCATAAATCGCGATAGAAACAGTCGGGTCGCCTCGCTCCATTTTGCGTAAAGTCGGGATTGACACTTGCATTCTCTCTGCAAACGAAGCCAGCGTCTCTTTGCGGCGTTTACGCGCAATGCGCAAATTTTGGCCCAATTCGCCCAAGCTGCGAGCAACAGGCGCAGGGAGCATGGAAGCGGCGGTAGATCGTCTAGACATAGAAACAATAGTTACTCTTTTTATTATAAAAAGCAACTATTGTTTCTTTTTATACCATGAATAAATAAACCACCCGGATCGGATCTTGGTATGTATAACCTTATCAAACCAGACACAATAGTCATAAAATGAGATTTGAAAAAGCAGAGTAGTCGCTTAGGGGTACATTTAGACGACAGTATGGAGGTTAGGTTTGAACATCGCTTTCCGTTTACTTGCCTTATCTGCGCTGCGATTCTCAATCTGTAAACGCCAAGTTTCAAGCTTCATGATGTCGGCCAGAAGTTCGTCGGGTTCAGGCACAGCAACACCGCCCATGCATGCCTTGTCATGTAAATACTTTGAACACTTGCTCATACCAGCGTTAACCCTAGCATGGTCTTCATCCTCCACTACCACGCCGGCCAATCGCTGTGTTTCAACCCCCTTGCGAAAACGCAAGATGACCTTGCGCAATAATACCTCTTCTACAGCGCGCTCCCAGGCCATACGCAGTTGGCAATAGGCTTCGACAGTTTGCTTTCGTTGCTCCTGCTCCTCGCCATCTTTGTGCAGCTTGGCTATAGATTGTTGCTGCTTCTTTAGATCGCAGATACGCTGTTTCACGTTCTTACCTTGAAAAGGAAGATCTGAGGCAACAACACCAAAACCTTCAGTTCGTCGGTTCAGGCTTTGAGTAGCAATCGGCACTCCGGCTAGATTGGCTTCCTCGACCAAGAGACAAAGAAAATAGATGTCATGGGTAAATACAATGACTTGGCGATGCGCAGCTTCTAGCGCCAGCCTTTCGGCTACACGCTCACGGCGAAGATGGTCGAGCGAGGAAACTGGATCATCAAACACGATACCGCCTTTGCCAGCACTCAAGGCAATTTCTGCCAAAAACGATCCGATAGCAATCGCACGCTGCTCACCTTCACTCAGAATACCAATTGAACTTCTACTCTTATTATCAATTGGACTGCTACCCTGAGGAAATTCTAACTTGAGCTTGTGCAATACTTTGCCATTGGTTGATCGACTTTTCACTGAAACCCAGAGAGAATCAACACATAGCGCCTTGAATTCGTGATTAAGCGCCCGGACCAGTTCCTTGGAAATGGCCTTCGTCGCCAACTCTGATGCCTTTAGAGAAATAGCCCGGGTACTGACAGCTGACTTGCATTGCCTAAGTTTGGCTTGGTGGACGAGACGAGAAACGGTAGTAACAACAACGTCTCTGACCTGACGCAATCTAACTCGCGCGTCAAGCTCACTAAACTGTTTCTGCAATACAACTCGCACTTGCTCGTTAGACGCCTTTTCCAACATTTCAGCTTCTGCATTCAGTTTATCTGCAAGAGCTTTCAGCCTAACTGTAGGGTTGGCCAATTCTTGATCTGTGCCATCCCATTGGTCTGAATTAATCGCCGCCTTGACTGCCGCTTGGCGCAAGGACAGGGCTTGCTCGAACGCCCGAGTATCCGCTGCAAGCTGCACATCAATAGCTTCAATCTCGCTATATACCACATCGTCTAGACTCAACGTTAAAGCGTGCGTGATGAACAACCTGTATTCTTCATATAAGGCCTTGCGGCGTTTTTGCGAGGTCTCTTCGGCTTCCTGCCGTATGAATGCCTCAAAACGAAGCAAGCGTGCAGCACCCTCCACAAGGGGCTGCTGGCAGAGTGGGCAAGGTGCATCTTCATCCAACTCTGGAAATTTCCTATCTGGATGCGATTCGATAGCGAACTTGCGGGCGGCTTCAAATAATTCCCGCCATGCCTCGCCACCTGTTCCCGGGAGCAAATTCCCATCCTCCTTGAATTGCTGGGCAGCAAATTCGGCCGCAGCCTTTGCAGTACGATAGCTATTCGCCAAGGCCCGCAATGTGGCAACTGCCGTCTGACACACCAATCGCCCCTTGCTGTCCGCATTTGCAGAAACGGTAGCAATACGGCGTGCACACAAACGCAATTGAGTCGCTTTTTCCTTCGGACTATTTTCCTTCAAGCTCCTATCCAACTCAACGTGCTTAGCCAATTCATTAGGCGTCAGTATTGCCAGCGCGTCTATCTGTGCCGTTGTTGTTTTGTCAGAAAGGGAAGAAATTAGCTTGCCGACCGCTGTGTCGCCTCGCAGTAAAGCAAATACGTTAAGGTCGGGCTCTAGTTGATTATATTCTGCCTCAATCAAGTCCTCCAATTGCTGGCAAGTTCTTGCAAGTCCTTCAAAAATATCAAGTCCGTAAGGTACGTATGAAAAATCATTTTCGTTATCGAGGTAGACACGGGCACAGCGCGAATCAAAAATCGCGAGTGAGGACAATTCAGTAGGAGCTGGTTTATCGTTGGTCCAAGTTACATCTTGTACAACATCATCGACAGTGATCTCGAAGACGGCTTCAGCAGCGCTAGCTTTGCCAGGCGGCAGATTGAAATTTGGGTGAATCGCGTCCGCCTGGTCTCGAGCACGACAAGCACGCTTGAGCACACGCGAATATCCAGATTTACCAGAGCCGTTGTCCCCGTAAATCACAGTCAGCCCATCAGAGCTAAAGGACAGGCACTGATTCTCAGCAATTGCGTTCACGTTCCGTAAATTCTTCATCGCACGCAACTTGACATGCATAGAACTCTTTACTTGAGCGGGAATTTGATCAGCCGTAAGCGGCTGTGGCGTGCGATTCTTGGGGTCTGGAATTCCATGAGTGGCCTTTAGCAGCGCAAACAAGTCGTCAGAATCATCGGTAGTCAACGCTGACTTTGCGAGCAACCTAGCAACCGCATCACTTTGCCATTCAGGTAGCCCCTTGGTCCAACTCAATATCTCTTGCAAAAGCGACATGACTTCCCCCCATATACATGCCTACTGTTTTGATTTAACTAAAGCTCGAAGCTAGCTTAAGTCTTGCGCCCCGAAGCAGGTATCTTACAATCTGAGGACAACATTGGCCACAGTCCTCTTTGGGCACAGTGAGTCTCCTTAAACGCTTCGTACAACTCTTTCCCTATCCGGACGCACATTCCAAATGCTTTTGAGCAATCTCTCGGCACGATAGCATATGGGCACTACATTTTTGTATCTATTTAGCCACTTCCACGTTAACCTCTTCGCCAGTACGCTCTCTCTCATTCTGGACGAACTGGCGCGTGCTACCAAACGCTTACAAATTGACTCCCGTCCCAAAATACGTATTGGGATGAAACTTTAATCAACTACCCCATACCGGACGGCATCGAACCTAAAAGGCGCACGTCTGAATTGACCGTTGCTATCTTGCAACTGGTTGCTAGCCGACGCGGGATTGCTGCGTTACCCTGCTGGGCAGTAGCAGCTTATCTGGAAAAATGCTACGTTAGCGCACAACCAATCGTCGCGCATAATGGTGAGTTGCTGGCTGGTGAGCTTTATGCAGCAGCACTGCCAGTGCTCTCGGCACAACCCTATATGCGGGAATTTGTGCCAATCATGCGCGCAACGAGCCTCGTGAATCTACCTGCGATTGAATTGCTTTAATACAGTAAAAGAACACACATGAAGACGATTCGAAATCTGGCTGCTGAATTGCAAAGCGGACGTACTACGAGCGTACGCCTGATTGAAGACGCCCTCACGCGCATCGATGCCCACCGTCGTGGCGGCGGCAGTGCTTGGATCCACGTCAACGCAGAGCATGCACTAGCCGCGGCACACGCAGCCGATGCTGCGCGCGCGGTCGGTTATGCGCCATCGCTGTTGGCCGGCTTGCCAGTTTCGATTAAAGATCTGTTTGATATCGCCGGGCAAATTACGACAGCCGGTTCGCGCGCGTTAATGGATGCGCCGCCGGCCACCTCAGATGCACCCGCAGTCGCCCGCCTGCGAGCTGCGGGTGCCATTTTGCTTGGCCGTACGAATATGAGCGAATTTGCTTATTCCGGACTCGGCCTCAATCCACATTATGGCAACCCCTGCACGCCTCATCACCCAAACCGCGTAGCGGGAGGTTCAAGTGCCGGCGCTGCCGTTTCTGTGGCGGGCGAAATGGCTGTTGCTGCACTAGGTACCGATACCGGCGGCTCAATTCGAGTGCCCGCAGCATTTTGCGGACTGACTGGCTTTAAGCCAACCGCCAAGCGCATTCCTATGGCGGGCGCCATACCGCTTTCTCCATCGCTTGATTCAGTTGGGCCGCTCGCCCCGTCGGTTGACTGCTGTGCGATTTTCGATGCTGTACTAGCCGGCCAAGCGCCCTCTTCAATTGAGACCCGCGCAGCCAATATTAATGGCTTACGCTTTTACGTCACCGACGATTACGTCGGTGACAGTCTAGACGATGTCGTCAGCACAGCTTTTCAAGCAGCGCTTGAGGCATTAGGCCAAGCAGGCGCGCATATCGTACAATTTTCTTTTCCTGAATTATTTGAGCTTAGCCAAATTAATGCCAAAGGGGGTCTGGTTGCAGCCGAAGCCTGGGCTTGGCATCGGCCACTCTTTAAGCGCGCTGGCGCAAGCTATGACCCGCGGGTTGCCGCCAACATTCGCAAAGGCGAAACCCATACCGCGGCCGACTACCTTGATGTACTCGCCGGACACCAGCGCTTACAAGCGGCAGCTCGGCAGCGTTTAGAAGATGCAGATGCATGGCTGATGCCGACAGCAGCTATCGCACCGCCACCGTTAGCGCCGCTCATCCATGACGACGCTTTATTTTTTTCAACCAATACGCTGGCCTTGCGCAATGCCCGCATCACTAATATCTTGGACGGTTGCGCACTCACTCTACCCTGCCAGCTAGCCGGAGAGCTAGCGGTCGGACTGTCAGTGTGCGGCTTCGCACATAGCGACGCGCGGATCATCCGTATCGCCCGCGCAATCGAAGCGGTGCTTGCTGCCCGCTAAGCCGCCCCTCAATCGTCTTTTTGAAGAACCTCTACAGAGTCTAATTTTAAATTGAAGTTTTTTTAAACTAGAAGCGACGAGTGCATTAAAAACACGACACTTAAGGAGCAAAAGAGATGAGCGCCACCTTGGTTACCCCCCCGCATGAGCTAGCAACGATATACCGCAAAATCAACTGGCGCATCCTATCATTACTGACACTAGGTTATGTCCTGGCTTATATGGACCGTGTCAATATCGCTTTTGCAAAACTACAAATGCAACAAGATATTGGCATTAGTGACGCCGCCTATGGCTTAGCCGCTGGCACCCTATTTCTCGGCCTGATGTTATTTGCCGTGCCGAGTAATTTGTTGCTCTTAAAAATAGGCGCGCGCAAAACTTTTAGCCGGATCATGATTTTATGGGGACTCACTTCGGCGGCCATGCTGTTCGTGCATGACGCTTATAGTTTTTATGTGTTGCGCTTTTTGCTCGGCGCGTTTGAGGCGGGGTACTTTCCTGGCGTTATTTTTTACCTGACCTATTGGTACTCAGAAGCCCGTACCGCGCGCGCCATTTCTTTCATCATGTGCGCTGCCGCACTCGCAGGCATTACCGCTGGCCCGCTGTCCACTTGGCTGATGACGCATATGACGAATATCTGGATTTTAAAAGGGTGGCAGTGGATGTTTCTGATTGAAAGCTTACCGTGCATCGCGCTTGGACTGTTCCTCTTTTTTTACTTAGAGGATACGCCAGCACAAGCAAAATGGCTGTCCACTGAAGAAAAGCGCCTACTCAATGCCGACCTTGCACAACGTCATGTCGTGCGTCCTTCTTACCAGCGGATGCACCATGTCTTCAAAGACAAACACTTCTATGCCATGGCACTGTGCTACTTAAGCTTTCTGTCGGGTATTTATGCGGTCAACTTCTGGATGCCAACCATCTTAAGAGAAGCCAGTTCAGCCAGCGCCGTCAGTTTGACCCAAATTGGCCTATTGTCAGCCATTCCCTATGCGGTCTCGATTATTACAATGATTGTGTTTGGGCGCACGTCCGACCGCTATCTTGAGCGGCGCTGGCATACCACGCTCTTAATGCTAATGAGCGCGCTCGGGCTCTGTGCTATGACCAGCAATAACCTTATCATTGCATTGATCAGCATCACGATTACCACTGCCGGTCTATTTACGGTGTCTGTTGTCTTCTGGGCAATGGCTGCGGATTATTTAAAAGGCAAACTCGCCGCGGGCAGCATTGCAATTTTGGATGTCATCGGTTTAGCAGGCTGCTTTTTAAGTCCGGTTATTATCGGCTGGTTGAAAGAGGTCACAGGTAGCTTACAAAGCGGATTATTTATTATCGCGGGCTTAGTGTTGGCGGGTGGACTTGCCATTGCCGTCTTAGGGCCAACGCGGGAACATACGACAAACCCAAGCTCGCTTTAACTCTTTCCCACGCTACGATTGGCACGCTATCGGCCAATTTCATGGTGGGCTATGTCATTGGCATAGCCCAGGCCTATTTTGCTCAAGCGCCTAATCTTGCGCCTATTTGATGACCAAGGGTACTCATTACAACCGCGCAGAACGTTTTCGTTTACTAAAATGCCCGATCAGTTTTCGCCGAAAAAATGACAACATTGCAGACATTCAGTGAGCTGATTTATGCGCCCCTCCAGTAGCGCGACACGTCCTACAACCCGATGAAGCAAACCGCGCTTTTGATGTAGTGCTCCCGCACTTCTATCGTAATGGGAGTGTAAATAGCCTAAAGGTGTTCCCACAATGAAAACGGGCGCCCCCGGTTACACCAGGTAGCACCCGCCGATCGAGCATTCCCGATCCCATAAACAGCGTAGCATAAAAGTGGCCTGTTTGACCGCCCCTTCGCTGAAAAAGTGTGGAGGAGCGAATGAATTGCCCGGTGTTTAGCACGTAAATTGTCCGGTTTTTGGGTGAGTTATGGATGCACCCGGAAGCCGGGCCTATTTGCTACAGGAAATCCGGAAGATGAGATTTGAAGAGAGACGTATACAGAGTGGCAGCACAAACGCCTTACGCAGGCAGAAGCGCCGCAAATATTATGGGATATTAGCGCACCTTTAGACGGCAGATAGGGCGTTATGAGTCGCAGTATCTTTAATCATGACGTTGGCTGGCATTAGGTTAAATCCAGCTCTGATACAATAAATATCATAAGGTTATTCCATGATCTTAAAATGCATAGCGATACAACATGAAAAAGAAAATTTTAATTATCTTATTGATCGTGGAGAGCTGGGTCACTGGGTGCGGTGGTGGTAGTTCCCATCCCCTATCACTCAATGATTCACAAGTTGATCATGCAGATCTGCTTTCTAGGTTTAAAAATTTTCCAATAGAAGAAAAAAACCCTTCTTTTACTCTTGAAAATGGACAAACCATAATTGGCTTCCGTAAAGGTAATGAAGACATTAAAGATATATTAACTTTACCTATCTCATACTCCTCCGAAGAAGTAATTCAGAAAATAAAAATTCAATCCAACTGGTTAGGTGAAAATTTAATAGAAATTAAAATATTAAATAACGAAACCAGGAGCAATATTAAATTTAAATTTCTAGCTATAGAAACAGGAGGTCGTCCAATTTCACCAAAGCTAGGTATAGATTCTCCAAAAATCATTGCAATTTCAGGTGTCGAGAAAAAGGCGGTAGGAGAGAATGGTAAATTTAACCATGGATGTATACCGGCAGGCAATCAAAACATAGATCTGGCTTCGCTGAGAGCAATATTCTCTCTAACCTCTAAGATAAATAAATTAACTGATCCCCTAATACCAGAAATAATCAAGGACTCAGACGGTAACTATTGGCTTGAATACAGCTTGAGTGAAGCGGACGTATATTCGCCCTCATTTAATCTAAGCTATCTAAGCAGCAACAAGGTCGACGCAGGCCATGCCGTTAAAACGGATTTTTCGCTCAGCGAGCGACAATCCGTTGCACATGATTCAATACCGCTTGACGAAGACGATAGACTCATAGCTTTTACAGTGGCTAGGGCCAGCTACAGCGAGATATTGGAAGCATGGTTTCAATCCAGGTTTTCACATGTCGAAACTACAAGCGACTATGACAGCGATAGTGGTAACGAATCTTGATGGACGTCGAAGTAGGCGATCTCGTAGCACCCATGTTTAGCCTCGGCTACCAACGAGGTCACCCAAGCAAAGGACATCGTAACTAATATCAGGCAATACGAGAAGCATCAAATGCCAGTGATGGCAGAAAATGAGATAAACAAACTATTCCGACTCTGAGGAGAATGTCTATGGCATCAAAGCTAGCAAAATCAGCATTTAAGTATTTGAAGGAGCGACCAGAAGAAAAATTAACTGCACGGCAAATTGCCGAAAGGATCTTAGCTTCCTCCCCCAAGGAGTACGAAGCGAAGAGACGGGCTGAGGGCGGTGCTATTCGAGATGGCCAACGATGTTTTTAACTCCACACAAACATCAGAGGGCCGCTCTCGATACATTTTTAGGCTCCCGCGCCTCCAACTTCCTTTAAGTTGATCCCAACATCATTATTTTTCTCCCCACCTCCCGCAAGAACGACACAGATCCTCGCTGTTCAAGGAGTTCCCTGTTCAACTCGCTTAAGCCTTCTACTCTATCGATCGAGACATCCTTCGCGCTCAGCTCCCCATGCGGAGACATCCAGCCCAGGCGGGCTTTATATGCGCCACCCTCTCCTATCACCTGCCACTGCCGAACTAAATTATCACTACTGCCAGTCAACAGATAGGAACCCTCAGGCGTCGCTTTCCAAGCTACGGTATTGACCGCCCCCAAAAAATCTCTAATCACCGCCTGACACTGACCCGACGCAACATCCCACAGTCGAACCGTCTTGTCAAAACTGCCCGAGGCAATCTGCGTTCCGCTCGGCGAATACACCACGCTAGTAAGAAAGGCGGTATGTCCTTCTAAGGTGTGCCCAGGGGCTCCACTGTGCACGTCCCACAGCCGCACCGTTTTGTCTTGACTAGCCGATGCGATCTGCAACCCGCTCGGCGAATACACTACGCTATGAACTAGCCCGGTATGTCCTTTTAAGGTGTGCCCAGGGGCTCCGCTGTGCGCGTCCCACAGCCGCACCGTATAGTCATAACTGCTCGAGGCGATCTGCGACCCGCTCGGCGAATACACCACGCTCAAAACAAAGCCTGTATGTCCTTTTAAGGTGTGCCCAAGGGCGCCGCTGTGTGCGTCCCACAGCCGCACTGTCTTGTCATAACTGCCCGAGGCGAGCTGCGTTCCGTTCGGCGAATACGCCACACCAGTAACATAGGAGGTATGTCCTTTTAAGGTGTGCCCAAGGGCTCCACTGTGCACGTCCCACAGCCGCACCGTATTGTCCCAACTGCCTGAGGCGATCTGCGTTCCGCTCGGCGAATACACCACGCTCGTAACATTGCCTTTATGTCCCTCTAAGGTGTGCCCGGCTCCGCTTTGCACGTCCCACAGGCGAACCGTAGTGTCATCACTACCCGAGGCAATCTGCGTTCCGCTCGGCGAACACACCACGCTCAAAACATAGCCTGTATGTCCTTCTACGGTGTGTCCAAGGGCTTTGCTGTGCGCATCCCACAGCCGCACCGTAGTGTCATCACTGCCCGAGGCGATCCGCGTTCCGCTCGGTGAATACACCAGACTCTTGACTGGCCCGGTATGTCCTTTTAAGGTGTGCAAAAGGGCTCCGCTGTGCGCGTCCCACAGCCACACCATCTTGTCCCAACCGCCCGAGGCGATCTGCTTTCCGTCCGGCGAATACGCCACGCTCCAAATAGCGTTGGCATGTCCTTCTAAGGTGTGCACAAGGGTGCCGCTTTGCACGTCCCACAGACGAACCGTCTGGTCCTCACCGCCCGAGGCAATCTGCGTTCCGCTCGGCGAATACACTACGCTAGTAACCCAGTTGAAATGTCCTTCTAAGGTATGCACAAGGGCTCCGCTTTCCGCGTCCCACAGACGAATCGTATTGTCAGCACTGCCCGAGGCGATCTGCAGGCTGCTCGGCGAATACACTACGCTCTTAACACCGCCGGTATGTCCTTCTAAAGTGTGACCAGGAGCTCCGCTATGCGCGTCCCACAGCTGCACCGTCTTGTCTAAACCGCCCGCCGAGGCAATCTGCGTTCCGTTCGGCGAATACACCACGCTCATAACAGAGTCGGTATGTCCTTCTAAGGTGCGCACAAGGGCTCCGCTGTCCGCATCCCACAGCCGCACCGTCTTGTCTAAACCACCCGCCGAGGCGATCTGCGTTCCGCTCGGCGAATACACCACGCTCATCACGGAGGAGGTATGTCCTTGTAAAGTGCGGATTGCTTTCCAGTTCGAGACATCATATACACTGATCTTGCCGCTCTTAAGACCCACAGCACAGATTTTCCCATCCGGTGAATACGCGCAGGAAGTCACTGCACTTTTTTCTTTGAGATACGGCCACTCCCCAAACTGCACTCCCGCCATCTGTGCTCCGCTTAAATTGGCATTGTTCAGCCAGGTACTGCGAAGATTCACCTTTCTTAAATCCGCCCCTTGTAACTGCGCTGATTCAAATACTCCATAACTCAGATCGGCCCCAGGTATCTGGATTCTCTTTAAATCCGCTCCATTAAACTGTACCCCGGCTCTGACCAGAATCGTCATGGCATTCGCCGCTGCCTGGCGCACACTTGCATCCGTTTGAGAGCGCTCGATTATCGCTAATAGTTGCTGCTTAAATGTAGGCTCTTGCCAAACGCGCTCCGTCAACAAGCGCACAACACCCAGATCCCCGATCCAATCCTTTGGCTCTAACGATACGCCTCGCACCGTTCGACGCGGCAGAAACCGTTGGTTTTCAAAACTATAGACGGAAGCATTGCTACCACGGCGGGAGCTAGAGGTCGGCGCGATGCATTCATCAAACGACTCAAGCAACTCTCGCGCCACAAAATATTCCAGCAGCGATTTATGGATAAAACGGTATTCAGTGCCACTTCGGATCAACGGCCACGCTTCCCGCAGCAGTTGATTTTCTTCTTCTCGACCGAAAAAGGCATCCTTCCAACTTCCCTTATCTTTGAACAACGAGTACTCGACAATCGGATTACCTGCATTTTCTGTATACAGATGCACCGCTAAGTCTTTCACAAAGCCGATGCCGTGCTGGGCAAAGCCATCATCATACAACTCTCTAAATACCTCTTTTTGGTTCCCCGTTAAACTTTGGGTGCTTAAGCGCTGCTGGTTACGCTCGAACCATTGTTTGACGAACTGATCATATAGGCTCATCCGTAACTGGACTGCGGATGCCGCTTTCCCCTTTTTTTCAATGTACGGCAACGCTTCTAGCACCACCCGTAGCAAAAATGGGTTGCTAATCAAGTCTTTTAAATTAGATTGTTTGGAGAAAGCTTTTCGGTATGCTTGCACCGTCCAGTCCGTTGGGTTGTGCGCCACATATTTTTCTAGATATTGATCGCTCTCTGCCGCTGAAAATGGCTCGACCACGACCTCTTGAAACGACGTATCCTTGTCCTGCAGAAGCGGCTTCGGTTGAAAACGGCTTTGATAGTCCTGGCCCAGATATTCGCTGCGACAACTGATCACCATCTGACCCTGCCAGCCGTCTGATTTATTGATGGAATTGCTGACATACAGATTTTGCGTCTGACGTATCTCATCATACCCATCCAAAATAAAGATAAACCTTTGGTTTTCTTTCTTTAATTTCTGAATCTGAAATTTTGACAGGCCTGTTTTCTTTAACGCTTTGGCAATCAGATCGTGCTCAGGCTTATCAATGCTCGGCAAAGAAATAAACAGTGGGATCGCATCGTCTTCTTTTTTGTGGTCCCATAAGTGCTTTTCTAGGCGGCGATTGAAGGTGGTTTTGCCCGCCCCCGAGTCCCCCGTCAACAGGATCACTTTTTTATCTTTTAGAAATGCTTGAACTTGGGGTAAGAGCTCAAAGGTTTTGCTCTCCCCATTAATATTCGCTCGGCAGCGCGGTTCGACATAAAGCTTTAGGGTCTCTTGAAACGCCTCATTTTGCGTTAAAGCTAGCGAATACTGTTCCTTCAGCGTGGCCCTAGGGTCGGCACGGAACACCTGTAACTGTTCATGTTCTTGCTGCACGGTGGACGCAAGTTGCTTGTGCAGCGTTGTCCGTATGTCGTCGAAGATACCGTCTAAGAGCTCCGCAAATTCTAGCTTGCCAAAATTTGCATCACTCTTTAAACGAGATATAACGTTGCTGTGCCCCGTCCAAAACTTGTCCAGAAACGTTTTCGCTTCATTGCTGCCCGCTAACAACCGCTCGATCACCTTAAACAGCACACCATGTGAACCTTGGTTCAGATAGACTTCTTCTCCTTTTTGGACTTGCCAATCAAAGCGCAGAGGATCTTCCATCCGTACCGTCGTCGATCGAATAAAATCCTTCAGGCAGTAGTCATAGCTATTCGGCGTTAACGAAACCGGGATAATCCCGTGCTGACCTTCGCGATACTTTGCGCGAATTTCCAAAAAGGCCATTTCCGTCAAGACATGATGGAAGTCCGCCATATATTTTTCCTCTTCGGAAAATTTTTTGACCACCTCACGTAAAGCGGTAGTACCCTTTTGATTGCTGTCTTGGCGGTAAGCTTCTCGATCTTTTTCATAGGCTACTTTAAGCTCATCGCAAAACTCTTTATAGGACTGTCCTTTTAGGTAGCTTCCTAAGACATCAGAACAACACACGATCACCTTATCAACCGGTTTAACATCCGCTCGCAACTGATGAGGCAGCAAGCAGAGTTGATTGGTTAAGATGTCTTCTAGCTTGCCATCCTCTTTCAGATTTTCATCCGAATTTGCATACGCTTGCCCTATCGGCGTTTGATCCGAATAGAGCGTCACCCCTCGGATTTTTGATAAATTATTGATTAAATATTTAGACGTCGAGGCCTTTGCCTCTCCGTGCGCTGCATTGTCATGGGCATACACTAGAAACAGGCTGGGTTTCTTCGACACCTCTAAAGAACTTAGCGTCAACAGCGCCTTTTTAAACAGATAATCCACCAGATCGCTTTTTTCTTGAGCAGAGGCAACCGGCTGCTGCAAAGGCATTGAGGCAGGCTGGACGGTCTGAGGAAAAATCTGTGTACTTGAGTGAGTGCTATGTCCTGATGAAGGGGGCTGCAGAGCTTCCAGGCAACGTTTGGCTTCAGCGTGCCCCCATGTTTCAGCCTTAAAATAGCTAACCCTTGCTTTGCCAAATAAATTTAAGCCTTCTAACACTTTCCCACGTTCGAAATAGGCATCGGCCATCATCGCTCGCAATGTCTCATCGGCTAATGTGTGGGGATATTGCGCTTTCCTCAAGGCCTCTTTTACGCTCCCAAGCGACTTTAAGGTGTCTTTCAACTGATCGTATAGCGTCAGCGCCGCATCCAAGTGTCCGTTTTCCTTTTCAGTGCGAGCTTGACCTAAAAAAAGTTCGCCGAGATTCCGCGTGAAGGTTTCTGTTGACGCCGAGTGAGATATCTTCCCTAACATATTTACTCTCCATTTTCTTTAATTCGCATTATTTGGATAGGGCTACTGGAGTGTGCACCGTTATCGCCACTTCGCCCACACTCACTCATGGTCAATACAGATTCCGCAAAAACTAAATTGAAGCTGATTTGGGCTGAGCATATCGACCTGATCCAAAAAGATTTGTGGATATTAATGGCACTGCGGTTGAAAAACAAGGGGAATTATTTAAATAGCTTGTGTCAAACCGGACACTTATTTCCAGTCTTTTGCTGGCAAAGCTACTGCACGCAGATCCTCTTGCAGCCCGCGAGCAATGGCGGCTATTTTGTCAGCTTATTTTGCCATTGGAGGATGCTCTCTCCGGATGTCTACAAAAAATCTGTGTACCTGGGATCGGTTGCGTTGTTTTTGATTGGAGCGTCAAAAATCCATAGCGAAAAGCCCTCGCGGGCCTTTCGCTACGCCCTATCAAAACCACGTTTATACCAGCGCTTCGATTTCGGCATCACCGCGGTCTCGCTACCCAATGAAGTCGCCTCAGACAATTCCAACTCGCGGGTAAGCTCACTGTCCGACGAATTCGCCACGGCCCTTTCCAATTTCCCTCTCGTCGATTCTTGCTTCCATCTCGACACCACCGACAATTCGCTCTGAATTTTCCTCCCTATCTTACCCACCGATAATAGCGGCTCTCCAACCGCTTCACGTTGCTTCAAAAGCTTCTCGTTAACATCGCTTAACCCTCGCACACCTTCCAATAACGTATCATTCACTGTCAGGACGTCATACACCGAACTCCAGCATAAAATCGCTTTTGTCTCTTCCCCTTCTTTTTTCACCTCCCACTGGCGCACTGATTTATCCGCACTTCCAGTCACCAAATAGCTCCCGTCTCCGGTTGTTTTCCAGGCAACACTACTGATACCTCCCCCAAAACCTTTAATCACCGCACGACACTCACCCGAGGCAACATCCCACACCCGCACCGTCTTGTCATCACTGCCCGATGCGATCTGCTCCCCGCTCGGCGAATACACCACGCTCCTAACCCAGTGGGTATGTCCTTCTAAGGTATGCCCAGCCGCTCCGCTTTCCGCGTCCCACAGCCGCACCGTATGGTCATCACTCCCCGAGGCGATCTGCAAACCGCTCGGCGAATACACCTCGCTATTAACAGAGGAGGTATGTCCGCGTAAGGTGTGCACAGCCGCTCCGCTTTGCGCGTCCCACACACGCACCGTCTTGTCAAAACTCCCCGAGGCGATCTGCGTTCCGCTCGGCGAATACACCACGCTCCAAACAGTGGCGGTATGCCCTCGTAAGGTGTGCACAGCCGCTCCGCTTTGCGCGTCCCACACACGCACCGTACCATCCTCACTCCCCGAGGCGATCTGCAAACCGCTCGGCGAATACACCACGCTCCTAACAGTGGCGGTATGCCCTCGTAAGGTGTGCACAGCCGCTCCGCTTTGCGCGTCCCACACACGCACCGTACCATCCTCACTCCCCGAGGCGATCTGCAAACCGCTCGGCGAATACACCACGCTCCTAACCCAGTGGGTATGTCCTTCTAAGGTGTGACCAGACGCTCCGCTTTGCGCGTCCCACACACGCACCGTAGTGTCCCAACTCCCCGAGGCCAGTTGCTTTCCGCTCGGCGAATACACCACCCTAGTAACATAGTCGGTATGTCCGCGTAAGGTGTGCCTAGCCGCTCCGCTTTCCGCGTCCCACACACGCACCGTCTTGTCCTCACTCCCCGAGGCGAGCTGCCAACCGTTCGGCGAATATACCACGCTAAAAACATCGGAGGTATGTCCGCGTAAGGTGGGCTCAGCCGCTCCGCTTTCCGCGTCCCACAGACGCACCGTAGTGTCTAAACTCCCCGAGGCGATCTGCGTTCCGCTCGGCGAATACACCACGCTCAAAACAGCGTCGGTATGTCCTTCTAAGGTGTGACCAGCCGCTCCGCTTTCCGCGTCCCACAGACGCACCGTCTTGTCCTCACTCCCCGCGGCGATCTGCGTTCCGCTCGGCGAATACACCACGCTATTAACAGCTTTTGTATGTCCTTCTAAGGTGTGACCAGCCGCTCCGCTTTGCGCCTCCCACACACGCACCGTCTTGTCCAAACTCCCCGAGGCGAGCTGCGAACCGCTCGGCGAATACACCACGCTACTAACAGCGTCGGTATGTCCTTCTAATGTGTGCACAGCCGCTCCGCTTTCCGCGTCCCACACACGCACCGTCTTGTCAAAACTCCCCGAGGCGATCTGCGTTCCGCTCGGCGAATACACCACGCTCCAAACATCGGAGGTATGTCCTTCTAAGGTGTGCACAGCCGCTCCGCTTTGCGCGTCCCACAGACGCACCGTATTGTCAGAACTCCCCGAGGCGATCTGCGTTCCGCTCGGCGAATACACCACGCTCAAAACATAGTCGGTATGTCCTTCTAAGGTGTGACCAGCCGCTCCGCTTTCCGCGTCCCGCACACGCACCGTAAGGTCATTACCCCCCGAGGCGATCTGCGTTCCGCTCGGCGAATACACCACGCTCCTAACATAGGAGGTATGCCCTTCTAAGGTGTGTATTTTTTCCCAATTCGAGGTCATATACACGCTGATCTTACCGTTAAAAAGCCCTACCGCACAGCTTTTTCCATCCGGCGAATAGGCACAGGAACTCACCGCACTCTCTTCCTGTAGATACGGCCATTCGCCAAACTGCACACCGGACATCTGCGAGCCGCTTAAATTGGCCTGGCGCAGCCAACTCGCGCGAAGCGTCGCCTTTCTTAAATCCGACCCTTGCAACTGCGCTGATTCGAATACCCCAAAACTCAGATCTGCTCCGGGTATCTGGATGCCTTTTAAATCCGCACCATGAAACTGTACTCCCGCTCTCACCAAAATCGTCATTGCATTCGCCGCCGTTTGGCGTACACTTTTATCGGCTTTGGAGCACTCGATTATCGCTAACAGCTGTTTCTTAAATGGAGACTCTTGCTGAACGCGATCAGTCAACAAGCGCACAACCCCCAGATCGCCAATCCAATGCTTTGGGCTTAACGATAAATCTCGCTGTGTTTTGGGAGGCAAAACAGCTTGCTCTTCAAAACTATAGACTGAAGCAGCGCTACCTCGACGCTGGCGAGCGCTTCGGTCCATACACCTATCGAACGACTCAAACAGCGACCGGGCCACAAAATATTCCAGCAGCGATTTATGGATAAAACGGTATTCAGTCCCGCTTCGGATCAATGGCCACGCTTCACGTAGCAGTTGATTTTCTTCTTCTCGACCGAAAAATGCATCCTTCCAACTTCCCTTGTCTTTGCGCAATGAATACTTAACAACCGGGTTACCTGCATTCTCTGTATACAGATGTACCGCCAACTCTTGCGAAAATGCGATACCGTGCTCGGCAAAATCATCATCGGATAATTCTCTAAATATCTCTCTTTTAGTTCCCGTTAACTCTTGTGTGCTTAAGCGCTGCTGGTTGCGCTCGAACCAGCTTCTAACGAACTGATCATACAGGTCCAAACGTAACTGGATAGCAGATACCGCTTTCCCCTTTTTTTCAACGTACGGCAAGGCTTCTAGCACCACGCGTAGCAAAAATGGGTTGCTAATTAAGTCTTTTAAATTAGATTGTTTGGAGAAAGCTTCTCGGTAAGCTTGCGCCGTCCAGCCCGTTGGATTGTGCTCCACATATTTTTCTAGATATTGATCGCTCTCTTCTTTTGAAAATGGCTCGACCACGACTTCTTGAAACGCTGTGTCTTTGTCCTTCTCAATCGGATTCGGTTGAAAACGGCTTTGATAGTCCTGGCCCAGATATTCGCTGCGACAACTGATCACCATCTGGCCCTGCCAGCCGTCTGGCCGGTTGATGGAATTGCTCACATACAGATTCTGCGTCTGACGTATCTCATCATAGCCGTCCAAAATAAAGACAAACTTTTCTTTCTTTAATTTCTGAATCTGTAATTCTGACAGCCCTCTTTTCTTTAACGCTTTGGCAATCAGATCGTGCTCAGGCCTATCAATACTCGGCAGTGAAATAAACAGCGGAATCGCATCGTCAGCTTTTTTGTCGTCCCATAAGTGCTTTTCTAGGATGCGATTCAAGGTTGTTTTGCCAGCCCCGGAGTCCCCCGCCAACAAAATCACTTGTTTTTCTTTTAGAAAAGCTTGAACTTTTGACAAGAGGCCAGTGGCGTCGGCAGTGACCTCGTGCAGACTCGCTTCGCCGCGCGGTTCAACATAAAGCTGTAGAGTTTCCTCAAACGCTTTATCTTGTTTTAGAGCAGCAAAATACTGTCCCTCCAACGCGGCCTTCGGGTCTTCATTGAGCACTCGCAACTGTTGGTGTTGTTGATGCACGGTGGAGGCCAGTTGCTTGTGCAGCGTTGTCCGTATGTCGTCGAAAATGCCGTCTAATAACCTGGCAAAGCCAACCTCGCCGAGCGTTGAATCACTCTTTAAATGGGATATAACATGGCTGTGCCCCGTCCAAAATTTATCCAGAAACGTTTTCGCCTCATTGCTGCCCGCTAACAGCCGCTCGATCACCTTAAACAGCACACCATGTGAACCTTGGTTCAGATAGACTTCTTCTCCCTTTTTGGTTTGCAAATCAAAGCGCAGAGGATCCTCCATCCGCACCGTCGTCGACTCAATAAAATCCTTCAGGCAGTTGTCATAGCTATTCGGCGTTAACGAAACCGGGATAATCCCGTGCTGACCTTTCAGATGCGCTGCTCGAATCTCCAAAAAAGCCATTTCTGTCAACACATGATGGAAGTCCGCCATATATTTTTCCTCTTGGGAAAATTTTCTGACTACCTCACGTAACGCTGGAGTACCCTTTTGTTCGTTGTCTTTGACGTAGGCTTCTCGATCTATGTCATAAGCTTTTTTAAGCTCATCACAAAACGCTTTATAGGACTGCCCTTTTAGGTAGCTTCCTAAGACATCAGAACAACACACGATCACCTTATCCACCGGTTTCACATCGGCTCGCACCTGAGCGGGCAGCAAACAGAACTGATTGGTTAAGATGTCTTCTAGCTTGCCATCCTCTTTCAGATTTTCAACCGAGCTTGAATACGCTTGCCCTATCGGCGTTTGATCCGAATAAAGCGTCACCCCTCGAATTTTAGATAAATTATTGATTAAATATTTAGACGTCGAGGCCTTGGCCTCTCCGTGAGCATCATTGTCATGGGCATACACTAGAAACAAGCTGGGTTTCTTCGACACCTCTAAGGAACTCAGCGTCAACAGCGCCTTTTCAAACAGATAATCCACCAACTCACTTTTTTCATGGGCAGACATTGAGGTAGGTATGGCAGACGGAACCGAAACCGCTTTACTTGAGTGAGCGCTATATGCTGATGGAGGAGATTGAAAAGCTTCCGCACGATGTTTGGTTTCATCGTGTCCCCATTTTTTAGCTTTAAGACGACTGGCTTCTGCTTTGTCAGGTGAATTTAAGCGATCTAATACTTCCCCACGCTCAAAATAAGCATCGGCCATCATCGCTCGCAATGTCTCATCTGCTAATGTTTGGGGATCTTGCGCTTTTCTCAGAGCCTCCCTTACCTTCCCAACTGACATCAGCGTTTCTTTCGCTTGATCATATAGCGTCAACGCTAAATCAAACTGTTGCTCTTCTTTCTGAGCGCGAGCTTGACCTAAATAAAATTCACCTAGGTTTCGCGTGACAGTTTCTGATAACGTCGGGTGAAATATGTTTCCTAGCATGTTTGCTCTCCATTTCCTTTGATTAGGATTAATTAGATCAGATCGGAGCTACTTTAGTGCATACCGCTAGAGCAATTTCGCCGCCACTCACTGTCGGTAAAAATTATGCGAAAGCTAGCTTGAAGCAGATTTGGGCCGAACGTATCGACCCGATACAAAAAGATTTTATGGATACTAATGGCACTGCGGTTCAAAAACAAGGGGAATTATTTAAATAGCTTGTGCCAAACCGGACACTTATTCCCAGTCGTTTGTTGGCAAAACTACTGCACGCAGATCCTCTTGCAGCCCGCGAGCGATGACAGCTATTTTGTCAGCTTGTTTTGCCATTAGAAGATGCTAAGAATTGCGGCTTTGCGACATGTCGACTATAATCAAGTTATTCTCGCTATCGTTACGGGCGTTGGGATCAAGGGTTGAAAAAATACTTTCAGCACTTATCGTAGCGGGATACTTTTGCAGCGACTGTGTTGCCAATTCCTTTCTCTTTGTTCTAACTTCTTCCAGATACAGGGTGGATCCGTCAGGTAACGCCTTCAGGTACACAATTTGATTTTTACCCAGCCGGTTTTTTGTACCAAACACAATCTTATCCGGGCTGCTGATAATCTCCGGGATCATCGTAAAATCAGCTTCGGTAACAGCGATTTGGCCCCGTGCTTTTTCTGTTTTTACATTGCTGTGATTTTTCATCACATGCTTCACCGCTGAGGTATCCACAGCATGAGTATAATTGGCGATCTCTAGGCCGACGTTACGCGCCGCCTCAACGAGCCAGTTTTTTACCGGTGCGATTTCTGCCTTTGAAGAGTGATTACCGGGCTGTTTTGCACTGTCAACGACCCCCTGAATCCCCTGTTTTGCTTTGTCGATGGACTCCTGAGTAAAGTGCTGGTCTGAAAATGCAGACTTGGCTTGAATTTTCAATGGGTAGCGTTGATAGAGTGTGAATGCCGCATCTTTCCGCTTTTCGGTCAATGCTTGCTCAACCTCTTGCCGCAGGTGCTCTGATTGAGTCTGCCTATATTCCTGCGCCTCGGCACGGGTAAACCCCTTCGGCTCGGTTTTCAGATGCTTTAGCAAGGCATGTGCATGTTCGGTCGGTGCGATACGCGCCGCATATTCTTCCACAGGGATATGAATCTGCCCGCCTGTCTCCAGTGCGACTTGCAATTGTTCCGCCACGGCAGGCGAAACTGCAGCCACCTGTTCTGCAATGCCGGATTGCATGAAGGCTTGGGCATCGATATTTGTGGACATCTTAAGTATTTCCCTCTCCGGATGCCTACACAGTTGCCTACAAAATATCTGTGTCCCTGGGATCGGTTGCGTTATCTTTGGTTGGAGCTTGAGGGGATAAATATCCCGAGAAAGCCTTATTTTACAAGGCTTTTCGGTTTATTTGAAGGGGGTTATATTGAAGATAATTTAAGATAAATGGTGGAGCCGGCGGGAATCGAACCCGCGTCCGCAAGCACTCTACAAGCAGTTCTACATACTTAGTTCAATCATTTAATTTAACTGCAGCAGCGCGGATGAACACGCTCTACAACAGCGATTCACTAGATTTAATAGTAGACGCCATGACATCACCTACTACGGTCTGACGTAAATGACCTCGCGCGGTCTTGCGACCCTAACCCGTCAGAGAGCGAGTGCGAGGCGAGCCGCAATTAAGCGGCTACAGCGAACGTTTTGTCGTTTGCAGTTACTTTTTTTCCCATTGATTAACGAGGTAACGGGTCCTCGGTATGCCCTACATTGCTTTGCAACCCACGTCGAAACCAAGTCGGCCCCGTGGTATCCAGATTATTCCACAAATCGCCACTTAAAGAAACGTCTTTTAACGCTCAATTATTCAAACCCATTCGTCAGCAGGCCCAGCCTTCGCTGCTATGCGCTTGCACTTGATACTCTCATGCGGTCATAATACAAATGAGCGAAGCTAAGACAATTGGACAAAAATATGAGTATTACCATTAAAAATGAAAACGATATCGCGCAGATGCGTATTGCTTGCCGGCTAGCGAGTGAAGTGTTGGATTACATTACGCCGTTTATCGCGGCTGGCATCACGACCGGCGAACTTGATCGCCTGTGCCACCGGTATATGCTCGACGAGCAAAAGACGATTCCAGCCACGCTTAATTATCAGCCCGAAGGCTACCCGCCCTATCCGAAAGCAAGCTGCATTTCAGTGAATGATGTCGTTTGCCATGGCATTCCGGGTGACAAGGTGCTCAAAAATGGCGATGCCTTAAATATCGATATTACCGTGATTAAAAATGGGTATTTTGGGGATACGAGCCGCATGTTTATTGTGGGCGAAGGGTCAATCCTTGCCAAGCGGCTGGTGCAAACAACCTATGAATGCATGTGGCTAGGCATCGATCAAGTGCGCCCCGGCGCGCGGCTAGGCGATATTGGCTATGCCATTCAGCGACATGCACAGGCACAAGGCTATAGCATCGTGCGCGAATATTGTGGACACGGTATTGGGCAAGTCTTTCATGAAGAGCCGCAAGTGCTGCATTACGGCCAGCCAGGCACTGGTCTTAAACTCGCGGCTGGCATGATCTTTACGATTGAGCCGATGATTAACGCAGGGCGCCGCGAGATTCGCACCATGCCTGATCATTGGACCGTGAAAACGCGGGATCGCAGCCTTTCTGCCCAGTGGGAACATACGGTACTGGTCACCGAAACGGGCCATGAAGTGCTCACCGTATCGGCGGGTTCCCCAGCACGCCCAACTACCAGCGTGGCCGCTTAAAGCCGCAGCTTTATGACTCACTATTTTGGACTCAATGCAAATTGACCATGAGTGCGATGCACAGTAAGCGTTTGCCTGGCAACCCTACGGCTCAAGCCGCCAGCTTTAAAACCAGCAAAGCCGCACTTATTGAAAAGTTTAACGCCACCGGCAAAATTGATGCATTCATGCGTGTGCTAGCACGTACTGCCGATCACGCGCTTTTAGAAGCATGGCATCTATGTCAGCTACCGTCATCTTTGGTGCTAGCTGCAGTGGGCGGTTTTGGCCGGGGCGAACTGGCGCCCCACTCTGACCTCGATATTCTCATTTTGTTGCCTGCTGAACCCGATGCCAACTTAACCGCTAAGCTCGAATCCTTTATTGGTATGGCTTGGGACCTGGGTCTGGAAATTAGCAGCAGCGTACGCACCATCGCCCAGTGTATCGAGGCGGCGAGCCAAGATATTACGGTGCAAACTGCTCTCCTCGAAGCGCGCCGTATCGGCGGTGACTTAGCGCTCTTTAGTCAGTTTATAAGCGGCTTTAATCAAGCCCTGGATACGCGCGCATTCTTCCAGGCAAAGCTGCTTGAAATGCAACAACGCCATGCGAAGTTTCAGGATTCTCCCTATAGCCTTGAACCTAATTGCAAGGAAAGCCCTGGTGGCTTACGCGATTTGCAGCTGATTCTATGGTTGACGCGTACCGCCGGCTTTGGCCATAGCTGGCACGAACTTGAGCTAGGCGGCCAGCTCACCGTACGCGAAGCTCGTGAATTGCGCCGCAACGAACTCTTTTTAAAAACGCTGCGCGCCCGGCTGCATATCTTGACTGGCAGGCGACAAGATGTGATTGCTTTTGATTTTCAGACACAGCTGGCGGAAAGCTTTGGCTATCGCGCAACGCCTGCTAAACGTGCTAGCGAGCAAATGATGCGTCGCTATTACTGGGCGGCTAAGGCGGTCACCCAGCTCACCACGATTTTGCTGCAAACGATTGAAGCGCACTTTTTTCCAGAGACCAGCGGCATTACGCATAGGCTGTCCGAGCGCTTCGCTGAAAAACAAGGCATGATCGAAATTCTGCAAGATGATCTGTATCAGCGCGAACCTGATGCGATTCTTGAAACATTTTTGCTGTGCGAGCGTACCACCGGCGTTAAGGGCTTATCGACTCGTACTTTACGCGCCTTATACAATGCGCGCAACGTCATGAACCAAGAATGGCGCCGCTCGCCACAAAACCGCCAACGTTTTCTTGAGATTTTGCAGCTATCGCAGAATTCTACAGAGAGCTCGGGCACCGCCCACGCTCTGGGACTGATGAACCAAACGAGTGTGCTGGGTCGCTATTTATTAAGTTTTTGGCGGGTCGTGGGGCAAATGCAGCACGATCTTTACCATGCCTATACGGTTGATCAACATATCTTAATGGTCTTGCGCAATTTGCACCGCTTTGGGGTTGCAGAACATGCTCATGAATATCCATTCTGCAGCCAATTGATGATGAATTTTGAACAGCCATGGGTACTCATGATTGCCGCGCTTTTTCATGACATTGCTAAGGGACGGGGGGGCGACCACTCAATCCTTGGCATGGCCGAAGCACAGCGCTTTTGCCGCGAGCACAAGCTAGCGGCTGCAGATGCTCACTTGATTGTCTGGCTGGTTGAGCACCATTTAACCATGAGCCGAGTCGCACAAAAACAAGATACCAGCGACGCACACGTGATCAAGCGTTTTGCCGATCAGGTGCAAACCGAGCGCCAACTCACCGCGCTTTATTTACTGACGGTGGCCGATATTCGCGGCACCAGTCCGAAAGTTTGGAATGCCTGGAAAGGCAAATTACTTGAAGACTTGTACCGGCTCACCCTAAATACGCTCGGCGGCATGCAACCCAATACGCATTCGGCGCTTGCGCTCCGTAAAGAGCAAGCGCTGGTGCTGCTGCAGCAGCAGTTGATCCCGGAAGGTGCCTCCCAAGCTTTTTGGGAGCAACTAGACATTGCTTACTTTTTACGCCATGACGCCCCCGATATTGCCTGGCAAACGCATGCACTTTATTTATATCTCGAAACTCCTCAGCCGATTGTCCGAGCTCGCCGCTCACCGCTTGGAGAAGGGGTGCAAGTGCTGGTCTATATGAAAGATCAAGCCGATTTATTTGCCGGGATTTGTAGTTACTTCGACCGTCATGCTCTATCCGTATTAGATGCGCGCATCCACACCACCCGCCATGGCTATGCGCTGGATAGTTTTTTTGTGACGCCCGCTCATCACAGCCTAGACGACACGATGCACCGAGCAGCACTGCACGACTACGATGAAATCACCGCGCGCATTGAACGGCAATTAGCGCTCCATCTGGCGGCCGCCAAACCACTACGCAGCCCCTCCCCTGGCCGGCTGTCAAGACAATCGCGTACTTTTCCGAGCACGCCACGGGTTAATTTACGCGCCGATGAACGTGGCCAATATTACATTCTGTCACTCTCAGCCAATGACCGGCCAGGGCTCCTCTATGCCATTGCCTATATCCTCGCGGCACACCAAATCAGCCTGCATGCAGCACGCATCAATACGCTAGGAGAGCGCGTTGAAGACATGTTTTTGCTTGCCGGGGCAAAACTCGCTAACCACCGGCAGCAGATTCAACTTGAAACCGAATTACTCCGCGCCATTGCCGTCTGAGATTTTGCCCCACCAGTACTAAAGATCTTGCGGCGGCTCTACGCTTGCCAACAGTTGGCGCAAGCCCTCTTCATCAAGCACCTCAATCCCTAGCGCCTCCGCTTTCGCGAGTTTGCTACCCGCATCTGCCCCAGCAATCACATAATGGGTTTTGCTGGAGACTGAAGCCGCGACTTTGGCGCCCGCAGCTTCCAGTTGCGCCTTTGCTTGCTCGCGGGTTAAGTTAGGTAAACTGCCCGTTAGCACGACCGTCTTACCGGCCAACGGTCCAGCACTAGGCCGCGCAGCAGGTGGCCCTTCAGGCCAAGTTACGCCGGCTGCGCGCAATTGCTCAATCACCTCAAGATTATGCGCTTGGGCAAAAAATTGGAGGATGGATTCCGCCACGACCGGCCCGACCTCATCGACGTCGAGCAATCCTTCGCGGGACGCCTGGATCAGCGGATCAAGCGCACCGAAATAACGCGCTAAACCAAGCGCAGTTGACTCGCCAACGTGGCGTATACCAAGCGCATAGATAAAGCGAGCCAACGTAGTCTGCTTAGCATGCTGCAATGCCGCAAGCAAGTTTTGGGCAGACTTGTCAGCAAAACGTTCAAGCGCCACCAGCGTTGCAACGTCTAGCTTAAACAGATCGGCAGGCGTACGCACCAGTTCTTGGGCGACCAGTTGATCGATAATTTTTTCTCCCAGACCATCAATTTCCAGCGCGCGCCGCTGAGCAAAGTGCCACAGTGCTTGCTTACGCTGTGCAGCGCAAGCCAGGGCCCCGGTGCAACGAGCAACCGCCTCACCGGGCAAGCGTTCAATCGCAGATCCGCATACTGGACACTCAGTTGGCATCTCAAAACGGTGCGCATCGGTGGGCCGGCGTTCAATTAATGCGCTCACCACTTCTGGAATCACATCGCCAGCCCGCCGCACAATCACTGTATCGCCAATCAAAATATCTTTGCGCCGCACTTCATCTTCATTGTGCAGGGTCGCATTGGTCACCATTGCGCCCCCCACAAACACGGGTTCAAGCCGTGCGATTGGCGTAACCGCGCCGGTGCGGCCGACATTAACCTCGATGGCAATCAACTTGGTCAAGGCCTCTTGTGCCGGAAATTTATGCGCCAGTGCAAAGCGCGGCGCACGCGCAACAAAACCAAGCCGCAATTGATCTTCCAAGCGGTTTAATTTGTACACGACACCGTCGATTTCATAAGGCAAACTATTGCGTTGCTCGCTCATTGCCTTAAAAAAGCCAAGTAACCCCACGGCTCCTTGTACCACCGCACGCATGTCACAGACTGGCAGGCCCAGCTCCAAATACCAATCCAGCAAAGCTTGGTGCGTGGGTGGCATGGCAACGCCAGCAAGCGCACCTATGCCATAAGCAAAAAATGACAGGGGCCGGCTGGCGGTAATTTTTGGATTGAGCTGGCGCAAGCTGCCTGCCGCTGCATTACGCGGATTAGCAAATTCTCGCTGACCCGCGGCGCGCTGACGCTCATTTAACGTGTCAAAAGCACTTTTGAGCATAAACACTTCGCCACGCACTTCAAGCAACTCAGGGATAGACGGCCCTTGCAAACGCAGCGGAATCGAGCGTAGCGTGCGGATATTGGCTGTAATCTCCTCTCCACGCACGCCATCGCCCCGAGTTGCCGCCTGCGTCAGGACCCCGTCGAGATAACGCAATGAAACGGCAAGTCCATCAAACTTGAGTTCACAAGCATAGTTTAGGGCCGTATCCAATTCTGTTTTATTCAGCCCTTGCGCGCAACGTTTATCAAATGCTTCAATCTCTTCATCGCTAAAACCATTGTTCAGCGACAGCATCGGCACCGTATGCACAACCGGCTTAAAACCCTCGGCAACCTGGCCGCCTACGCGTTGCGTAGGCGAGTCTGGTGTCAGCAAATCAGGGTGTTCTGTTTCGAGGGCTACCAACTCGGCAAACAATTGGTCGTATTCGGCATCAGGTATTACCGGGGCATCCTGTACGTAATAGGCATCATTGTGCTGCTCGATTTGCGCGCGCAGCGCTGCTGCACGTTCAGCTTTGTCATGGTCTACTGGGTTATGCATGTGGTTTTTAGCTTGATGGGAAAATGAATGCTGCAAAGTCGATAGCATACCAACTACCCTAGGCAGTCAGTCATTTGGCCAAAAGGGCTATCATTTGGCTAAAAGGGCTAGCCTTAATTTACCTGTGCTTTCAAAGAGGGACCGATTTTAAAGAGCTGGCAGTCATTCTGAATACCTAATTTACGGTAAGCCGCCCTCTTTTGGGCACTCACTGTTTTTATACTGCGTGAGAATTTTGCTGAAATTTGCGTCAAGGTCAGACCCTCAAGACAACAACGTAAAACTTCACGCTCACGGGGAGATAAGATATCGTAATCCGTATGTAAATCCTGCCCCGTATGCCCCAAAGTGACCACTTCGCTTAGCGCATAAGATGGGCCAGGAAGTTGTTCTGCCAACTGCACGCCTAAGTAAGCCTGCCCCGAGGCAACGATACGAATCGCATGCGCTAGCTCGGCTAAATTCTGGCGCTTACTAAAAAAACCGCGCGCGCCCGCGCGCATCACTAACATCATGGTGGCTGGATCATGATGCGCTGAGGCCACCAAGACTTTAATCCTTTCATAACGCACGCTTAGATAGCGAACCAAATTAACGCCATCAAGATCGCACTCACCCAATGAATAATCTATTAGTAAAACATCACAAGTATGACTTCTAAGCGCAGCTAGCAACGAGCGACTGGTCATGAAGGTACCAACGATCTTAATATCCGGCGCGGCGCATAATTGCGCCTTAAATCCATCCAGTACTACCGGATGATCATCCAGCAACATAACAGTTAAAGCAGGAGTAGGCATAGCATTTAGCGAGCAGTGGGCGATACAATGCAAGCGCTAGCATGATAAAGGGCGCCTACCAGAAGCGCCCCCAAAATGTTTTTAGTTAAATCAAACGCACTAAGAAAGTAATGACGCACCGCTAGGTGAACTATCTTGCTCAATGCCAGCTAGCAACCAACCTTCATGGCCTCGTTTAGTGAGATTCCATTGTTCAGAAAACGGCTGAGCATGGGTCCCCTGCTCTTCCCGAATCAAGCCTGAGAATTGCACGCTGGCTAAAGTCTCGCCGGCTTGCTCTTCAAGGCCAATCAGCGCGGCTTCAAGTTGCACAATTTCTGTTTGATTCAACGCCATACCGCGCTCAGCTAGATCGAGTTTGATCTCGGCAAACATGGCCGGCGTTGTGAATTCACGAATATCGGCCGCATCGCCAGCATCCCAAGCGGCCTGTAGGCGGACGAAAAGAACTTTGGCATTACGCAAAAAAAGCGTCGTATCAAAATCGGCTGGCACAGCGTTTACAGACTGTACTGCTGTATGAGCAGACGCCATACCGCCGCTAAATTGCGACGCCATACCTGTCTGATTTTGCGCAAAACCCGCACGCATATCGAAATTCGAGCCGGCATTTGCAGCCATTGCCGGCTCATGCGCACCACGCATAAACGCAGACGCCGCCGCGCTATGACGCGCCCGTCGCGCAGCAAGCCAACGCACCAACCAATAGCCAAGTAGAGCAATTCCGCCAATGATAATTAGGTTAGAGAGCAAGCCGCCTAACGCTCCGCCTAAACCTAGGTGAGACAAAAGAGCGCCAATTCCTAGCCCAGCAGCAATCCCGGCTAGCGGTCCGAACCAGCGATTACGCGTTGGCTGGGCAGCCGCAGGGGGCCGACTTGGGCGCGGACTAGGAGCGGCTTGCTGGCGCTTAAACATCTGCGCTTGGCGACCACTGCTACGGCCGCCGCCCATGCGTTTAGCCTCAGCCTCTTGCATCATCAGTCCCAGCGCGAGCGCACTGGCTAGCATCAGGACAACCACGCGCTTTAACCTCAACCTGACCATGCGCGGCGCTAGGAAACTCCGGCCAGCACGAGCCAATGAACTTAAAGAGAAATCAGCAAACTGTATAGCTGATAAAGAAAACATTGGATAGACCCCAGTTAGAAAATTAATATTTTATGCCAATATGCAAGGCCACTGCCCCTGCCGCCAAATTATGATAATTGACCTGATCGAAACCGGCTTGTTCCATCATCGCCTGCAAAACGTTTTGATCAGGGTGGACCCGGATCGATTCAGCTAGATAGCGGTAACTCTGCGCATCACGCGTAACCTTGTGGCCAAGCCATGGCAAGATTTTAAATGAATAAAAATCATACAGCTTAGCCAAGGGTGCCCAGATCTTTGAGAATTCAAGCACTAATAATTTGCCACCCGGTTTGAGCACGCGCCGCATTTCGGCGAGGGCCACCTCTTTATGCGTCATATTACGTAAACCAAACGCCACCGTCACCACATCAAAATAGCCAGCAGGAAACGGAATGCGCTCCGCGTCGCATAAGAGTGTGGGCGTGATCAAGCCTTGATCGAGCAAGCGGTCGCGGCCCACGCGCAACATCGATTCATTAATATCCGTGAGCCAAACCTCACCACCTTGATTCAAGTCGCCGACTTGTTTGGCAAAAGTTTTCGCCAAATCTCCGGTGCCGCTGGCCAAGTCAAGCACCTTAAAACCGGGCCTGACGCCAGCTTGCGCAATAGTGAATGCTTTCCATGCCCGATGGAGGCCAAGCGACATTAAATCATTCATTAAATCGTATTTTGCAGCAACCGAATCGAATACGTTTGCCACTTTGCGCGCCTTCTCGTTTTCAGCAACCGTCTGAAAGCCAAAGTGCGTTTTACTCATTAGATCAACCTTCCTTGATAAATCATTAGTGAGGCGCCACCACCGGCTGACTTGCAAGGCCACTTACGATGGCTGCTCGCAAGCCAAGCGCACGGCTGCGGCGTAGCTGTAAAACCGTTTCGGCAGTGGCGCGCACGCGCGGCGCCCAGATCGGCGCTGGGAAATGGGCGTCATCAGCATAGCGCGGAATCAGATGCCAGTGCAAATGCGGCACTTGATTGCCAAGGCTAGCCAGGTTCATTTTTACGGGCTGCATCATTTGCCGGATAATCCGCTCAACTTGACTGACGATATCAATTAAATATTCCCGTTGCCGAGGCCCAAGCTCCGAGAACTCAGTTATATGGCTATTCCATATAACCCGGCAAAAACCCGGGTAATCGGCTTCATCGATAGCCACAACCCGCACTTTATCGTCATGCCAAAGTAAATCGCCCCCAGCCGTTTCGCATAACACACAGTTCGTCATACTAGCACCCGTTCGATCCCTCCCGCATTGGCCTGCTTCACATAATCAGGCAACCAATTTTCACCTAGCAGGTGCCGCGCCATTTCAACCACAATATAATCTGCATCAATGTTAGCATCGTCATGATAGCGCGCTAGCCCTTGCAAGCAAGATGGGCAGCTTGTTAATACCTTAACTTCGCCAGCAAAACCATCCGCGCGCACGCGCGCTGCGCCTTTCTTAAGTTCTTCCTCTTTACGAAAACGCACTTGCGTCGAGATATCCGGGCGCGTAATCGCAAATGTACCCGCCTCACCGCAACACCGGTCGCTTTTTTCAATTTGGCCTGGACCCGCCTCGGTACCCATTAACTGGTTGACCAGCTGCGTCGGATTCATGGTTTTAATTGGCGTATGGCAAGGATCGTGGTACATATAGCGCACCCCCGCTACGCCCTCCAGTTTAACCCCTTTTTCGAGAAGGAATTCGTGAATATCAATTAGCCGGCAACCTGGAAAAATTTTGTCGAATTCATAGCCTGCCAACTGGTCATAGCACGTTCCACACGAGACAACCACGGTCTTAATATCCAGGTAATTCAAGGTATTGGCCACGCGGTGAAATAGCACACGGTTATCCGTGACGATTTTTCCTGCTTTGTCCTCTTGCCCGGCACCGCGTTGCGGATAGCCACAGCACAAATAACCAGGGGGCAGTACGGTTTGCACGCCCACATGCCATAACATCGCTTGCGTCGCTAGCCCAACTTGCGAAAAAAGCCGCTCGGAGCCACAACCGGGAAAATAAAACACGGCATCTGAATCAACCGTTGTGGTGTGCGGATTACGAATGATCGGCACAATTTTATTGTCTTCAATGTCAAGCAACGCGCGGGCGGTTTTTTTCGGCAAATTACCCGGCATTTTCTTGTTAACAAAATGAATCACCTGCTCCACAACCTTAGCTCTACCCACACTTGTAGGGGGCCGCGCGGTTTGCTTTTTGGCGAATCTTTTCAGCACGACGTGACCTAGCCGTTGCATTTTATAGCCCCAGCCAATCATTGCCTGACGAGCGAAACGAATCGTTCTCGGTGCTGTCGCATTCAGAAAAAATAAACTGGCTGCCGTTCCTAGATTAAATTTTTTCTTACCCATTTTGCGCAATAAATTGCGCATATTCATCGACACGTCGCCAAAATCAATATTCACGGGACAAGGCGACAAACACTTATGGCAGACCGTGCAATGGTCAGCCACATCGTTAAATTCATCCCAATGTTTCAGCGATATGCCACGGCGCGTCTGCTCCTCATATAAGAAAGCCTCAATCAACAGCGAAGTAGCCAGAATTTTATTGCGCGGGCTATATAATAGATTCGCTCGCGGCACATGGGTGGCGCACACTGGCTTGCATTTACCACAGCGCAAGCAGTCTTTAATACTATCGGCAATCGCCCCAATATCAGATTGCTGCATTAAAAGCGATTCATAGCCCATCAGCCCAAAACTAGGCGTATACGCATGACGTAAATCTGCATTTTCAAGCAATTTGCCTTGATTAAAATGCCCATTAGGATCAACCCGCCGCTTATACGCCCGGAAGTCAGCCAACTCCGGCTCGCTCAGAAACTCAAGTTTAGTAATGCCAATGCCGTGCTCGCCAGAAATCACGCCATCAAGCGAACGTGCAAGCTGCATAATGCGTGCAACGGTCTGATGCGCGTCTTGCAACATCTCATAATTATCTGAGTTGACGGGAATATTGGTATGCACATTACCATCGCCTGCATGCATATGCAGGGCGATAAACAGCCGCCCACGCAGTACGCGCTGGTGAATCGCCTGCACTTCATCGAGAATCGGCTTAAAGGCTGCGCCATTAAAAATCTGTTGCAATGGCTTAAGAATTTCGTTTTTCCATGAAATTCGGATGGTATGGTCTTGCACTATATCGAATAGGCTGGCCTGCGGCTGGGCGCTAAGGCGTTGCTCAAAGGCCGATTCAAGCGGTGCATAGCCCAGTTGCAGCAATTGAGTATAGGCGCTAGCGAGTGGCGTAGCGAGTTCTGCGCGCACATATTCCCAGCGCATGTGGACCTTGTCTAGCACATCGAAAACATGCTGTAGCCGGCCTTCAAGCCATTCAGCGTTTGGCATGTCATTGGCTTCGCCGCTCTTACTGAGTGGCAGGGCCTGGCTCTTAAAAAAAGTTTCAAGCGCGCTCACCAACTGCAGCTTATTCTTGAGTGACAACTCAATATTAATCCGCTCGATATGATCCGTATATTCACCCATGCGATGGAGTGGAATCACTACATCTTCATTGATTTTAAACGCATTGGTGTGCTTCGCAATGGCAGCTGTGCGCGAGCGATCCAGCCAAAAACGCTTACGCGCTTCGGCACTCACGGCAACAAAGCCTTCACCATTTTTGCTATTGGCGATGCGTACAACCTCGGAGGCCGCCGCCGCCACGGCGTCTGCATCATCGCCCACAATATCGCCAATCAGTACCATTTTGGGCAAAGTAGCGTCCAGGCCTTGCTGCTTCGATTTAGCCGCATAACCCACAGCGCGTAGATAGCGTTGATCTAAATGCTCAAGGCCTGCTAAGGTCGCACGGCCCGCGGCAGCGGCTTCAAATAAATATTGCTTAATCTCAACAATGCCTGGAATCGCATCGCGCGCCTGACCGAAAAACTCAAGACAAACGGTACGGATATGCGCCGGCATTTTGTGTAAAAGCCAGCGCGCACTTGTAATTAGCCCATCGCAGCCTTCTTTTTGCACCCCTGGCAAGCCAGCTAGAAATTTATCCGTGACATCTTTACCAAGCCCTTCTTTACGAAAACGCCAACCCTCTATCACGAGTGTCTCTATGCGCAGCAATGCTTCGCCTGGCGCGCGTTTACCATCGAACCATTTCAATTCAAAGCGGGTCAGCGGCGCCTCATGAATTTTACCCTGATGATGCTCAAGGCGCGTCACTTCAAGCCAATTGCCATCTGGATCGACCATCCGCCACCAGATCAGATTATCCAGCGCCGTACCCCACAACACCGCTTTCTTGCCACCTGCATTCATCGCAATATTGCCGCCAATGCATGATGCATCGAGCGAAGTGGGATCAACCGCAAAGACATAGCCTGCTTGCTCAGCTGCCTCAGTGACGCGTCGCGTCACGACCCCCGCGCCGCTTAAAATCGTGGCGGCTTGACACGCTCTTGCGTGACCGGGCAGTTCAATCAATTCAACCGCGCCAAGTTGCTCAAGTTTTTCTGTATTCAGGACAGCTGACCAGGGGGTTAGCGGCACAGCCCCGCCGGTATAGCCGGTGCCGCCACCGCGCGGAATCACCGTCAACCCAAGTTCTATGCAGCCTTTAACTAAACCAGCCGTTTCGGCTTCATGATCCGGGGTCAGGACGACAAACGGAAATTCAATCCGCCAATCGGTGGCATCGGTCACATGCGAGACACGCGAAAGGCCATCGAATTTCACATTATCTTTATGCGTATAGTGGCTTAGCACCTTTAACGCACGACGGCGTAGCGCATGTATTTGCTCAAATTCGACATTAAAAGCGGTGACTGCCCTGCGGGCTGCCACCATCAATTGCTCCACTCGGGCCGCACGCGTGCGGCTTACCGCGTCATCGTGCTCAGCCAAATCAGAGTGACGGCGCTTTTCGATTTCAGCGAGTCGATGATTAAGCGCTTTGATGAGCAGAGTCCGGCGCTTTGGATTATCAAGCAGATCGTCTTGTAAATAGGGGTTACGGCGTACTGCCCAAATATCCCCTAGCACTTCATAGAGCATCCGAGCAGAGCGACCTGTACCGCGTTGCCCGCGCAATTCGTCGAGCGCCTGCCAAGCTTCTTCGCCCAGCAGCCGGATGACGATTTCTCGATCAGCAAAAGAGGTATAGTTATACGGAATTTCGCGCAAGCGCGCAGCGGGTTGTTTTGCTTCAAAAACCTGAGATGATACGTTCATGTCTACTTATAGCGAGCCAGCGGCCTTGCCGGCAATAATTGGCGCGAGATCGAATTGTACTGTATCGCTTACGCGGCTTAAAAGAAAGCTGACTCCACTCCTTGCTCTTGCACTTCTGCCAAATGAGGCACAGGTTCCTCTTCCCTCACGGTTTTAAGCTCATCTGAAGTAAAGTAAACAAATTGTGCGCCCGTCTCAAACCAGTGCTCAAAATGGTTATCTTCTATCTCTTGCCACAACAGTTGGTCACCCACCATGGAATATTTATACCATTTTTTATCGGCTTCAAAACGGCGAAATACTATCAGAAAATAAGATTCATCCTCTTTTTTCTGAAAATCTTCAACATTCTCAGATGCAATATCGAAATTAGTTAATAACACTACTCTTTCAGCATTGATTATTTCATCTTTTGTAATATTAGCGTCACTTAGTTTAATAAATTTTTTCTCACAAAAATCTGCATCGGATTGCCGATTAAAATATATCTGTAGTTTTATTTCTTCTTTGGAATCATCAGCATACAAGTAATACGTATCCCAACGTAAAAGGAGAGAAAAATAACTAGAAAGCCCACCAAAAACCTTTGATTTCAAATCGTTATATGAAATATCTAAATGAGAAATCTTATGTTCTAAGCTATTTGAACTGGACTTCGGCGACTCCACCCAATTTTCACTCATGGAAAGTTGGTTTATATCAGTCACAATCGCAAGAACAGACGAGATGGAAGACGCCGCGGCAACAGAAACAGGAAGAGAGTGATGCTTTTGTTTGCGTGCATGACGCTTCGCAAGAGAAAGATAAGTCTCCGAAGGCCATGATGCGGAATTCCTCTGCATCAAAGCCTGATCCATACTATGCCTAACATTAGAAGGGCGAGGATTACGCCTAATCAGAGGCTCTACCTCCTGGCCTGCGCGACGACTCTCATTAGAAACAGGTGAGGTAGGGGATGATACGATTGATCTCGAATGAATAGGAGAAGAATAACGTCTAACCAGAGGGTCTTTCTTTTGGCCTGCACCACTCTCCCTAATAGCGTTATAAAGCCCAGACGCGGGCCATGATACGGAATCGACAGCAGGTTTTAATAAGCCCCGGTGCTTCCTACCCTGAATCTCAAGCGGCTCTACGAACCCTTCACCCACTGGAAATTTATTTATAAAGTTAGGCCGAGGTGTGAGCGCAGATGTCGAAATAGACTCATCTCCCCCTCCACAAGCAACCACACTTAAACTTACAATTACCACAACAATAAATGACTTCATTAAATTTCTCTTTCATGTTTTTTAACTGCCCCCCTTAATAAATATTTAACTAACCTAAGTCCATCAAGTCGATAAAGACCCAATTGACAGGCTTGCCTCTTAATTTTGTTCAATGCATTGAATCATCTGTTGCGGCTAATTTTACTATAATGTTGCATTATCCGAATATTTAGGGTATTTAGCGCTATGATTGCTGGTTTTCATCAGCACTCCAACCGTTTTGAGTTACCCTTGGACTACCGCACTGGGATGAAGCGCCACCCCAGTCTACTCGCTATTTTTAGGTTAAGAACCCATGCATCCGCACCTGTCCCCGCTTGGTCAAGCGACTGAATATAGTACCCCCTACGACCCTAACTTGCTGTTTCCGATTGCGCGCCAGCCGCTGCGCGAGCAAATTGGTATCTCAGCGGCATTGCCTTTTTTGGGCGCCGATATTTGGAATGCCTATGAACTATCGTGGCTTAATGAACGAGGCAAGCCTCAGATCGCGCTAGCGCGCATCGTCATTCCAGCAGATTCACCCAACCTAGTCGAATCAAAATCGCTCAAGTTATATCTAGGCTCATTTGCCCAAGCAAAATTTGCCTCAGCAGATCAAGTCCGCACCCTGATCAGCGATGATTTGTCTGCGCTATGTGGCATGCCAGTATCGATTATTTTGACTCAAGCCGCGGCTTTCGCTACCTTGCACTGGCAAGAACTTGACGGCTTGCTGCTTGACCGGCTTGAACTGGATATCGAGCAGTATGAGACCGCACCTGAATTATTATCAGCACACTTTAACCAGGCTGACATAGAAGAAACGCTCGTCTCTAATTTACTCAAATCAAACTGCCCCGTCACCGGCCAACCTGACTGGGCCAGCATTCAGATCCGCTATACTGGGGCGCCAATTGATCATGCCGGCTTATTGCGCTATCTGATCTCTTATCGGCTGCATACTGGCTTTCACGAGCAATGCGTTGAGCGTATTTTTATGGACCTGATGCAGATTTGCCGGCCGGACAAACTCGCCGTCTATGCGCGCTATACGCGGCGTGGCGGGCTTGATATTAACCCTTTCAGAGCGAATTTTAATCTAGCGCTACCGAATAATATGCGTACCGCTCGCCAATAATACAGCCGCTCTTCAGGGGCGTTTAACGAGACGGAGCGGACTTCGCCGCTTCTTCGCGAACCAATGAATACGCACGCGAAGCATATTCAAACCTGCTTTGCTTCATCGAAAAACGCCTGCACTTCACTCAAATCACGCGTCCGTTTAAACGCTGGCAAACTTTGCCAAATCCGCCGTCCATACGGCTTATCAATCAAGCGCGAATCACAAATCATCAATACGCCGCGATCCGTTTCAGCCCGAATCAAGCGGCCAGCGCCTTGCTTTAAGGCAATCACTGCTTGCGGTAATTGATAATCAACAAACGGACTCAGCCCTTGCTTCTCAAGCAAGGCAAGCCGTGCCGCCAGCACCGGATCATCGGGTGGCGCGAACGGCAATTTATCAATGATCACCAGTGACAAAGCACCGCCACGGACATCCACGCCCTCCCAAAAGCTTTGACTTCCCACTAAGATGGCATTGCCGGCGTGTTGAAAACGCTCAAGCAATTCTCCTCGGCTCGCTTCCCCTTGCACCAATAATGGAAAATTCCAGGTGCGCGTTTGACTGACTGCGCGTAAGCGCTGCGCAATTTGGTTGACCGCGCGCAACGTCGTGCATAAAACAAAAGCGCGCCCACCCGCGGCCTCAAGCACGGGTAAAACAGCCTCCCAAAGCGCATCGATAAAATCGGGCGAAGCGGGTTGCGGCAATCCTTTCGGTACATATAACAAAGCTTGCTGAGCGTAATCGAATGGACTGGGTAAACTCATTGAGCGCTCTGCATCAAGTCCCATTTGCGCCGCATAATGCTTAAAATCACCTTTAACCGATAACGTCGCCGAAGTGAAAATCCAAGCACGTGGGGTATCCGCGCGCTGCTTCTCAAAAATCGCGGCAATCGACAGGGGCGTGATATGCAATTGCACCGAATGCGAAAACACTTCGATCCAGCAGACATGATCTGTTTGAGCCGGCGCAGTTGTCTGAAAATATTCCAGCGCATCATGCAATTCACGCGTGCGCCGCAAACAAGCAAGTAGAGGCTCGGCCCGCTCAGCTTGAGCTGCCAGCGTCACCATCAAGGTGGCAAGCTGAGCCATTAAATCGGCAAGCGCCTCAAACAAAGGATGATCAGGAGCGAGCTGAGCCAGCGGAAACTTGGCGTTTTGCGTCTCAAACGCCAGCCGTACATCACGTGCGGCTTGACCAAGCATGGCCCCTAGATCGACCCAGTCAGCCGCATCGCGGGCGGACTGAAGCCCTTCAGCCGTGATATCTCGCGCCAACTCCAGAAACTGACTGGTAGAAATGGCATCGCCAAAAAAAAGCGTGGCGGTGGCGGGTAATTGATGCGCTTCGTCAAAGATCACCGTATTGGCGCTGGGTAATAATTCAGCTGCGCCGCTATCCTTCAGCATGATATCTGCAAAAAAGAGATGATGATTGACCACCACCATATCGGCCTGCTGCGCTTCGCGGCGGGCGCGCATCACAAAACATTCTTTATAGTGCGAACATTCCTGGCCGAGACAATTCTCCCGCGTTGACGTCACCAGTCCCCAGACTGGAGCTTCTTCAGGCACCGTCGCAAGCTCTGCTTTGTCGCCGCTTTGCGTGATTTTGGCAAAACGGATAATGTCGCGTAACTGGGCCATGTCTTGTGGCGAAGGCAATCTACCGCTACTGACGGCGCGCTGCAAATAGTGATGACAAATATAGTTGGCCCGGCCTTTGAGCATCGCCACCGATACCGGCGCCGCCAGAGCCTCACGCACCATCGGGATATCACGCGCAAAGAGCTGATCCTGCAAATGCTTAGTACCGGTCGAGATAATGACTTTGCCGCCCCACAAAATAGCCGGGATCAGATAGGCGAAGGTTTTACCTGTGCCTGTGCCAGCTTCAACCAGCAATGTGCTGTCGCTATGAGCCCCGATATCAATGGTCGCAGCAACTGCCCGCGCCATCGCAAGCTGGGCGGCGCGTGGGCGATACCCCGCTAGCTTGCGCGCGAGCGGGCCATCCGTCGCAAAGAGGATTTCAAGCTGAGCGTTGTGTTGCGCATCCAAGCCGCTTGCTAGCGATTCATCGAGCGACATCTGAACCCGGCTTGTGCTGACGCTGTGCCGAGCGCGCTGCTTGACGTCGTTTCACGGCTTGCTGCTTGGCGTCATAACGCGCCACTTGCTGGGCGTTACGGGCAGAACGCACACGCGCTTGCTCCAGCTTACGCCGATGGTCAGCCTGTTTATCTCGGTAACGCGCCTGGTTGCGCCGCTCTTGCGCTTTGCGCTGCGGCCAAGAAGCCGCTTCTTGCGCCCGCCGTTGCGCTAAATGTTCAGCATACTGTTGTGCGCGCAGCGTGCGCCACTCACGATCAAGTGCTAACTGCTCTTGACGCAGCGCAGCGCTATCATCGTGCATCTTGGCGCGCGTTTTATTTAAGCAATAATTAACAAAAAAACGAGAATAGCAATGATGCTGCTCGAAGGCGTAGCCGTAATCGAGCGCCGCGGCACGCTGATCAAGCGCTGCTTGGCGTGCATCAAGCATAGCCTGCACACCATCATCAGCGCGTACGCCTAAAGAGAGCACCAAAAAAAGAATGGCCAGAAGTGAATAGAACATAGAGAGGATTCTAACGCGTTCTTAGTTGCTTAGCTCATTTATAGCAGTCAACTTTCATCTGTTGGCAGATATGGCTTGCTGGGTTAGGGCTGCATGGGGTCGTCTCAGAAATATGTGCGTTGATATTAATTCTCAACTCGAAAGTTCTCTGCCTCTTTTTGTGCTTCCACGCCTAAGCTTAAAGCTCTTCTTCATAATAAGCTTTCTTTATTTAGGCTAAAGCATTTCAAATGCACGCAGACTTGCTCGATTTCAAGCGAAATTGAGATGAATAGTTCCAGATCTGTTGCCTGCTTGGGCAGGTAGCGTGAATGCTGGCGCTTCTGCGCTTTGTATCAGTAATGGCCGCGCTTCTTGCCCCTCAGTCTGGTGCGGCTCTCCCGTCGCGCCGCGTTGCTTGAGTAGCTGTGCATTCCTCGCACTGAGTCCGATCACCTCTTGAATGGACATCCCGGGCGCCGTCAATGTTGTTTGTGCTGAGGCCCAGTGTAATGTCACGTGGCACGTCTCACCGTCCCGATGCACTTGCCAAAGGCGTATCACTTTGTCGTCACTTCCCGTTGCCAGCCAGACTCCTTCAGCGCTCGTGTACCAAGCAACAGAATTGACACCCCCATTAAAACCTTGAATCACGGTTAAACATTGGCCTGAATTCATCGACCACAGCCGCACCGTATTGTCATCACTGCCCGAGGCCAGTATTCGGCCATCGCTGGAGAACGCGACGCTTGTCACGAAGTGAGTATGTCCTTTAAACGAATGCAACAGTTTTTTCTCGGCTGCCGACCACAGCCGCACCGTCTTGTCCTCACTGCCGGAGGCCAGCGTTTGTCCATTGCTTGAAAACGCGACGCTTGTCACCTCGTGGGTATGTCCTTCGAACGTGTGCCACGGCTTTTGCTCGGTGACCGACCACAGCCGCACTGTCCAGTCCCCACTGCCCGAGGCTAGCGTTTGTCCATCGCTTGAGAACGCGACACTTGTCACCATCTTGGTATGTCCGTCGAACGTGTGCACCGGCTGGTTCTCGGCGACCGACCACAGCCGTACCGTCTTGTCCCAACTGCCCGAGGCCAGCATTTGCCCATCGTTTGAGAAGGCGACGCTTGTTACCGAGTTGGTATGTCCTGTGAACGTGTGCACCGGCTTGTTCTCGGCGACCGACCACAGCCGTACCATATTGTCATCACTGCCCGAGGCCAGCGTTTGTCCATCGCCGGAGAACGCGACGCTTGTCACCGAGTTGGTATGTCCTTTGAACGTGTGCACCGGCTTGTTCTCGGCAACCGACCACAGCCGCACCGTATCGTCCCAACTGCCCGAGGCCAGCGTTTGCCCATCGCTTGAGAACGCGACGCTTCTCACCTCGTGGGTATATCCTTCGAACGTGCGCCACGGCTTTTGCTCGGTGACCGACCACAGCCGCACCGTATTGTCCCAACTGCCCGAAGCCAGCGTTTGTCCATCGCTTGAGAGCACGACGCTTGTCACCGAGTCGGTATGTCCTTCGAACGTGTGCACCGGCTTGTTCTCGGCGACCGACCACAGCCGCACCGTATTGTCCCAACTGCCCGAAGCCAGCGTTTGTCCATCGCTTGAGAACGCGACGCTTGTCACCGAGTCGGTATGTCCTTCGAACGTGTGCACCGGCTTGTTCTCGGCGACCGACCACAGCCGCACCGTATTGTCCCAACTGCCGGAGGCCAGCGTTTGTCCATGGCTTGAAAACGCGACGCTTGTCACCTCGTGGGTATGTCCTTCGAGCGTGTACCACGGCTTTTGCTCGGCGACCGACCACAGCCGTACCGTCGCGTCCCTACCGCCGGAGGCCAGCGTTTGTCCATCGCTTGAGAACGCGACGCTTGTCACCGAGTTGGTATGTCCTTTGAACGTGTGCCACGGTTTTTGCTCGGCGACCGACCACAGCCGCACCGTATTGTCATCACTGCCCGAGGCCAGCGTTTGTCCATCGCGTGAGAATGCGAGGCTTGTCACCGAGTTGGTATGTCCTTTGAACGTGTGCACCGGCTTATTCTCGGCGACCGACCACAGCTGCACCGTATTGTCCCAACTGCCGGAGGCCAGCGTTTGTCCATCGCGTGAGAACTCGACGCTTGTCACCAAGCTGGTATGCCCTTCGAACGTATGCACATGCGCTAATGTCTCGACTTCATACAGCGCCAGCTTTCCTGGTTCAGACAAGCCGCCTACTGCAGCCACTAAGTAGCGCCCATCGGGCGAATAGCGGCAAGCATTAACTCTGCTCTCAAGTCGCAAACTCGGCAACTCCCCAAACTGTACGCCTTGCATTTTGGCAGCGCTGAAATCTGCGCTGCGCAGCCATGCCCCTTGCAAGCAGACTTTTCTTAAATCGGTCTGCTGGCCTCCTGGAATCGATTGGAATTGAGCACTATCCAAAACCCCATAACTTAAGTCGGCCCCAGGAATCTGAATACCTTTGAAATCTGCCCCATTGAATTGCACCCCCGCTCTAACCAAAATGGTGATCGCATTGGCCGCTGCTTGGCGGACCCCAGCAACGATTTTGGAGCGCTTGATAATCGCTAAGAGCTGTTCCTTAAAGGTGGGTTCTTGCTTAACACGGTCGGTCAACCATTGCACCACACCCAGATCGCTAACCCAATGCTTGGGAGCTAACGATACGTCTGGCAGCATTCTAGAAGGTAGAGTAGGTTGGCCTTCAAAACTATAGATTGAAGCGTCGCTACGGCGACGGGAGCGGGTGCTTAGTGCCGTGCACGCATCCAACGACTCGAAAAGCGCCCGCGCTACAAAATATTCCAGCAGCGATTTATGGATAAAGTGGTATTGATTGCCACTCCCAGTCATCGGCCAAGCTTCTCGCAGCAGTTGCTTCTTCTCTTCGCGCCCAAAAAAAGCATCCTTCCAGCTCCCTTCATCTTTGAATAAAGAATACTCAACCACTGGATTACCCGCATTCTTGGTATACAGATGCACCGCTAAGTCTTGCACAAATCGAAGTCCGTTCTGAGCAAAGCCATCATCAGGCATCGCTCTAAAAATCTCGTTTTTCTTTCCGGTTAGATTTTGTGCACTTAAGCGCTGCTCGTTACGCTCGAACCAGAGTCTGGCGAACTGGTCATACAAGTCTAAACGCAACTGGATGGCACTTTGCCCTCTTCCTTCATTTTCCAAATACGGCAAGGTGTCTAACACCATGCGCAGCAAAAAGGGATTGCTAACCAAGGCTTGTAAATGCGGCTGTCTGAGATATGTGTCGTATTGTTGCACCGTCCAGTCCGGCTGGTTATGCTGCACATATTTTTTTACATACTCATCGCGCTCTTCTGGTGAAAATGGCTCGATCACGACTTCTCGAAACGACGGGTCGTCACCCAGCAGTTGCGGATTTGGTTGAAAACGGCTTCGATAGCCGTGGCCCAAGTATTCGCTGCGACAACTGATGACCATGCGACCCTGCCAGCCGTCAGGCTGATTGATGTGATTGCTTAGATACAGATTCTGGGGCTGTCGAATCTCATCATAGCCGTCCAGAATAAAAACGAATTCTTGTTTTTCTTGCTTTAATCTCTGAATTTGAGATTCTGATAAACCTTTCTTCTTTAACGCTTTGGCGATCAGATCGTGCTCAGGTTTGTCAATACTCGGCAGCGAAATCAAGAGCGGAATCAGGTCGAGTTCTTGCTCTTGTTGCTCCTCCCACAATTGCTTTTCTAGCATGCGGTTGAAGGTGGTTTTGCCTGCCCCGGAATCTCCCGCCAACAAAATTACGTGCTTATCTTTAAGCAAGTTTTGAACGGTGCGTAAGAGAGGAAAGGGATCCGTTGTCTGCCGACTTACTCTGTCACTCGGTGCCACATAAAGCTGCATGGTTTTCTGAAATATCTGATCTTGTTCGAGTGCCATGACATACTGCTCCTTTAGCGCTCTACGCAGCTCTACTGGGGTGCTGGGCAATGGAATGCCTTTCCATAACTGATTACTTGGCGGTGCAGACCAAAACGGATGCCCAGCGCGAGGCGCATAGCCGCCTCGCTCCATAGCCTCGATATTAGGAGACGGCCACATCAGTGCTAAACGATTGAGGTTCTGCTTTGCATACTGTTGGATAGAAGATATATGTTGAGCCCATTTAACCTGACCAAGCTCTAAGGCTTTAAGCAACTTAAGCGCACCGCCTTGGGCGTTAGGGTCAGTTTGACTATATGCTAACTGTTCTAATCGATCACATAAGCCACACAGCAATGGTTCATCCCACTTCCCATTGAGCTGCTGTTCTAATAAATCGAGCCTACCCGCGCCAATTAGCAGATCGATAAAGCAGAGATCTCCATACCAAGGGGCACGTTTGAGCCATTTAATACTACCGAAGGCTTTTTTAAAGGAGGCATAGACACTTGCAGATGTGTCAGACGCAATGGCCTCAGCAGCCAGCGCGACACCGTGAGTCCCGGCCAACTTTAAACCAAATGCCGTTAAATACATTCCTCCTTCCAGGCCAGCCCTCACACTGCGCAGCAGGGCTTTTGAAAGACTCTCATTATTCGGTAGCCGCACTAACTTTTGCCGAATATACTCAACGATCCAAGCCAGCTCAGGATATTTTTCCTTATTGTCGAATCTGTTGAGCGTGTTATTGAGGGGGGGCTCGAATTTGTCGCGATCTATTCCGCTCAGATTGTAATCAAGTGCTAAATCTAACACGAGCGAAAGGGTGTACAACACAGTTTGGGTTTGTTCCCGATTTTTATAGATATGAACATTGTCTAGAAAATTAAGCAACGCTAGTAACAACGCAACGCAATCACCTACTACATGCGGATCGTGCGTAAGACATCTGCGATAGAGCATCATTACAGACACCCCTCGCAATAGGAAAAGGTTGAGGAAACGGTTTTTTTCTGGCTGCAGCCCATTTAACAGCGCATTGGTGATATTTCGATGCAGCTGTGTATGATCAATAGAAGCAAGCGCGACGAGTTCTTGGACATGCGCAAGGTTTTTGATGTCGATTTTGGAAAACACTTCGACTACCTTTTCAGCATCGCTCATCCAGGCTGCTTTCTTCTCGGGAGACACATCATTTTGTTGTATACACCAAGCTAGATGGCGGGTTTCTTGAATGGCTTCATCCCGTCGGTAAGGCAATGTGGTAGCAGGCTGTAATGGTTGGGTGAAAAATGGCTTGGTATACGGTGCAAGTCTGCCCAGATAATTATCAAATGCTGAGTTGACTACTCGAAACGAAGGGTAATCCTGATCAGCATCTTCCCTATAAGGAACCCAGTTTGAAGACGACGAAAAATATTTGATAATGCGCGCGCGCTGGGAAGCGGAAGAGGGAGATTGAACCACACTATCAAATATTTTATCCGCTTGATCTGTTTCTCCCTGGGTAAGTAAAAATCGATTGTACTGAAGACCAATATCCTTAAACAAGTTCTGCACTTTGGGTTGATGCGGCGTTAGCCTATTTGCTTCCCATCCGTGCTCATGTGCTTGTCGGTAAGCCTCTCTAGCATCATGGAAGCGGCTCTGCCAGTTCAAAAGGCGACCATAATCCAAATAAAGAGCGGCAAGGTCTTGACTTAATTTGGATTTAGTGGGATTTAGTTGGTATGCTTTTTCCGCTAGAGAGAGTGCTTTAAGGTAGCACTCTTCCGCTTCTTCCAGATCTCCTTGCTTTTGATAATCAATTGCCTCTTTGTGAAAACTATGGGCTGGTGGTATCAGGGTGAGGCTTGGGCGGTGCAATACTTGTCCTATTTGCTCCATTTCTTTCTCCTCGGCTACTTTGATATGACCTCTGTGCGCAAAAACTTGAGAAAGTAATTGATGCAGTTACATCCTTCCTTCTAAAGACCACCCCTAAACTTATTCTAGGCCTAATTTAACCTTTATCATTAAGTATATCGCTCTAAAAATGCAAAAACATGACAAGCAGCCTGGCTGCTCGAAGAAATTGGAATTCCAACTTGTTTATGCTCCGAATAGGTTGAGTTTTATGGACTTGCAATTATCCACAAGTTTGAGCTAGTTCGAAGCCGATCTGGATATCGATGAGCCTTCGCATTCCCCTCCAGATAACGGTGTTGCCTGGCGGAGGGTCGTTAGCGCGAGCCATATAGCCACCCAGTTGAGCGAGCTTGATGATGTATCGTATTAGAGGCTCAGCGTTTAGGCTTTTCGGAGTATCTTTAACCAGTTGATCAAGCCGTTGCATCTCGGACGGTGTAAGCGCGATTTCGGCGGATAGTGGCGGCGTAGCTCGATGGACCATGGTCATCCAGACTGCTTTAAATTCCCTTTTCTAAGACAACCCCTGCATAAACCCTAGAAAACAAGGAATGTTTTAAAACATAGGAGCAGCCTATGGCAAAATGACAAATTTGCGGCCAACTGGCTCTTCAATCGATCGAAGTTTGACTTATGACGGATGACATTACTCTTGCCCTGATCCAACGCATTGCCACTGAACTTGCCGTCGCGCCTCAGCAAATTGCGGCAGCAGTGCAATTATTAGATGGCGGTGCTACGGTTCCTTTTATTGCACGCTATCGCAAGGAGGCAACTGGTAATCTTGACGATACCCAATTGCGCACATTGGATACGCGGCTGGTCTATTTGCGTGAACTCGAAGCGCGGCGCGCAACCATCTTGAACAGTATCGAAGAACAAGGCAAACTGACAGAGGCTTTGCGTCACGCAATTAACGCCGCGCAGAGTAAGCAACTATTAGAAGACCTGTATTTACCGTATAAGCCCAAACGTAGAACCCGCGCTCAAATTGCCCGCGAGGCGGGGCTTGAACCACTCGCACACGCCTTGCTATCAGACCCGTCGCTTGAACCGCAAGATGAAGCAAAACGCTTTGTGAATGCCGAACATAACATTCCAGATGTTAAAGCTGCGCTTGATGGCGCACGAGATATTTTATCTGAGCAATTCGCTGAAACGGCAGAATTGCTCAGTAAGTTACGCGATTATTTATGGCAGCAAGGTATCGTGTCATCGACCGTCATTGCTGACAATACGCAAGATGAGGGCGAGAAATTCCGCGATTACTACAATTATGCACAAAGCATCCGTTTGATACCGTCACACCGCGCGCTGGCGCTTTTTCGTGGACGTGGCGCCGGAGTGTTGCAGCTCAAGCTGACCCTAGAGGAGATTCTTGAAACGCAAATGCCTCATCCAGGTGAAGCGATGATTGCGGAGCATGTCGGTATTGTGCAGCGCAACCGGGCTGCCGATATCTGGCTTGCCAGTGTCTGCCGCTGGTGTTGGCGCGTAAAAGTTCAGCCTCAGCTAGAAAATGAACTTCTCACGCAATTGCGCGAACAGGCTGAGCATGATGCAATCCTAGTCTTCGCCCGCAATTTGAAAGATTTACTGTTAGCCGCGCCGGCCGGTCCGCTGGCCGTGATGGGTCTCGATCCGGGACTACGTACCGGGGTCAAAGTTGCAATTGTTGACCGTACCGGCAAATTACTTGCCACAGATACCATTTACCCACATGAACCCCGGCGGGATTGGCATGGCTCGATTGCCAAACTCGCGCGCCTGGCTGAAACCACCCAAGCGAGCCTAATTAGCATTGGCAATGGCACGGCTTCGCGCGAAACGGATAAGCTAGCGAGCGAATTAATCCAGCGCCATCCTGAATTAAAACTGCAAAAGCTTGTCGTCTCAGAAGCGGGCGCGTCGGTTTATTCTGCCTCTGAATTTGCCGCTCATGAATTCCCCGAGCTCGACGTTTCGTTACGAGGTGCGGTCTCGATCGCACGACGTTTGCAAGATCCTCTCGCTGAATTAGTCAAAATAGAACCCAAAGCGATCGGCGTTGGCCAATATCAGCATGACGTTAACCAGCGCGAATTAGCTCACACCCTGGATGCCGTAGTTGAAGACTGCGTGAATGCTGTCGGAGTCGATTTAAATACCGCATCTTCTGCGTTACTGACGCGTGTATCTGGGCTAAACAGTACGCTAGCGCGCAATATTGTCGATTACCGTGACCTCAATGGCCCGTTCGCTTCGCGCGCTGATTTGAAGAAGGTACCCCGTTTAGGCGACAAGACGTTTGAGCAAGCGGCAGGGTTTTTGCGCGTCAATGGCGGCGAGAATCCACTGGATCAATCAGCCGTCCACCCAGAAGCCTACCCAATCATTGAACGTATTCTTTCAAAGCTAGGCCAGCCGATTACGGCGATCATTGGCAAACGCGAAGTATTAGCCACCCTCTCGCCAAGTGAATTCGTTAATGAACGCTTTGGGCTGCCAACCGTGCGCGATATTCTGCTTGAACTTGAAAAACCTGGGCGGGACCCGCGCCCTGAATTTAAGACAGCGAGTTTTCGTGAGGGCGTTGAAAAATTAAGCGACTTAACGCCGGGTATGGTGCTTGAAGGGGTGGTGACCAATGTCGCTGCCTTTGGCGCTTTTGTTGACATTGGTGTGCATCAAGATGGCTTAGTGCATGTCTCTGCGCTATCGAGCCGCTTTATCAAAGATCCGCACGAGGTCGTCAAAGCGGGCCAAGTGGTACGCGTTAAGGTGTTTGAAGTTGATTTAAAACGACAACGTATTGCTTTGACCATGCGGCTTGACGATGAGGCACCGGCGACTAAGAGCGTCGCCGAGCCGCCTCGCCATCCGCAACGATATGAGCGCAAACCAGAACCTACTGGCGCGATGGCCACGGCTTTTGCAAAACTGAAAGGGCCGCGGCTATAAGATATCAAAACTCAGTATGAACTACGCAGAATACAAAGTGCTCACGGCCTCATGAGCTTTCTTTGAGGCTAGTGAGGCCTCATACCGATCGGTCACTACCTCTATATATACACCGACGCCACATGATTCTGCTGTTTTAATCGCCTCATCAAGCTCAGCGCAGGTGGTCACGCGTGCAGTAAACCAATCGTTACACCCGAGTGCTGCCGGCAGCTTGGAATAATTCCACTTGGCCAAATCATTGTAGTAAGCTTCAGGGTCTTTGCAAAGTAATCGTTCGATCAGATAGCCGTCGTTGTTCAGAACAAAAATAATCGGCTTAAGACCGAAGCGGTAAAACTGGCTAACTTCTTGCGCCGTCAACTGGTGAGAGCCTTCGCCTGTGATCAAGATCGTCCTACGCTTCGGTGCCGCCAACGCCGCTCCGAACGCCGCAGGTGTTGCCCAACCAATTGAACCCCACAGCGCCTGATTTTGGAACGTCGCCCCTTTGGGCATCTGGGCAAAGCCAAGCCCCATCGACGAAGTTCCTGTTTCTGTAATTAAAATGTCATGCGGTTTGAGCATTTTCTGCCAACGTGGATACATATAGTCTGCGGTGATTTTTCCCTGCGGATCGCCACTCGATTTTTCTAAGCCCTTAGCTTTGGGCGCTGGCACGTTCTTGCGAGGAATTTTTTTCACCAATTGGGTCAATACGTCTTTCATGCTGATGTTGTTATAGACTGCAGACCCAACGCGCACACTGTTATGCATGATATTAATACTCTTCGAGCGATCAATTTGCGCGGTAAATCCGCCAGAGTTGATATCCGTAAGCATCGCGCCGATCCCTAAGACGCAGTCACATCCCTCCACAAAGGCGCGTACTTGCTCGTCCATCAATTTTCCATCATACATACCGATATAATTCGGATGGCCTTCATCCAGGACGCACTTGTCCATGAACATGGTCGCAAAAGGTAAATTTGCAGCGTCGACGACAGCCGTGGCCTCATCTGTTAGCCCGCAGCGGGCAACTAGGATTCCCGGTAAAACGCAAGCCGTCTGGCCGGCAGAAAGTGTATTCACAATAGCGGTGATTGCAGCGTTGAGCGCGCTAGGGTCGGTCTTGGGGCGGGCATCAACCGCTGGGGACGCCGCGCTGATCACCGGCAGGTTCGCGTAATCTGACGGAAAGCCCATATACACCGGGCGGCGCTCATGCAGTGCGGCGGCAATTAATCGCTCGGTCTCAGCCACGCAATTGTCTGGCGTCATGATGGCGCGAGCGCAAACCATCGGTCCGGTTAAATCATAGAACAGGTTAAACTCGCCATTCCCAAATGTATGGTGAACCGGTCGATGCGCCGCTTGGACGCCACTCGCTGGCATGCCAACCAAGTGAAATATAGGTAAATGCTCGGCGTATGCGCCAGCAATGCCATTCAGTGCACTAAGCTCGCCAACGCCAAACGTGGTGCTCAGCGCCGACATACCGTGGATACGTGCATAACCGTCAGCAGCATAAGCAGCATTGAGTTCGTTACAGCCGCCAATCCAGCGCATATTTTTGTCAGCACAAACAGCATCTTCAATCGGGAAGGCGTAGTCACCTGCGACTCCAAATATATCCTTGATGCCAAGCTCACGTAGACGAGATAAGACATGTTGTATCACTGTAGCGTTCATAATACTTCCCCTTTTAGATGAAGTTAATAACGCTTAGACAGTCGATCTCATTGTGGTTTGCCAACAAATCCCGCCGCCGACGGGTTCAAGACACAAACTAACATTCCCGATACCCATCTGAGGTTCGTGGCCATTTTTAACAGCGATGCAGAGACCCAACTGCAAGCATGGTAAATCAACGGCTTTACTTATTAATATACTCTATAGAATAAAAAATGCTAGATTTTCCCTCTGTAACCGGACCTAATCTCGATGAAAGGCTTCCTGTTTGCAAGGTGATTTTTCAATCATATGCGAGAAAGGAATGGAGGGCAGATTTACGCGCTAGGCGAGATCATCAGAGCTGTGCGGAGTGTGCGAGTGGAGGTGCTTGGGGTCGATGTAAAGCGGCAACGTATTGCTTTGACAAGGTCAATTAAAAAGTGGACTGGTTCCAATACCACCAAAAACCATGTCAATCGTAGCGGCTACGATAGCAGGCGTTGCTTGCTTGCCATCGTGCAGCGCAGGGGCTTGATTTTTCGGAGTCATCAAACCACTCCTTTAACTTTACTTGATCTAGATTACCCCAATGAAGTTAACATGCATTTGTTGCATGCATTTGTTGCATGCATTTGTTGCATGCATTTGTTGCATGCATTTGTTGCATGCATTTTTGTATTATGCGTTAAATGGATGGCGCAGCAGAATCGTTTCGCAACGATCTGGACCGGTCGAGATCATATCAATCGGCACGCCCGTAATGGCCTCAATGCGCTGCAGATATTGGCGCGCGTTCAGGGGTAAATCATCCCAAGTACGGATACCTGCTGTACTTTGCCGCCAGCCGGCAAAGCTTTCATAGATGGGTTCACATTTGGCAGCAGCAGTCGCACCCGGCGGCAACAACTCAAGCAAGCGACCATTCATTTTGTAGCCGACGCATAGCTTGATGGTATCGAATTCATCGAGCACATCGAGCTTAGTCATGCATAAACCGCTAACACCGTTAATTTGCAGCGAGCGTTTCAAGGCCGCAGCATCCAGCCAGCCAGTCCGGCGCGGTCGCCCCGTCACCGAGCCAAATTCATTGCCGGCCTTAGCCAGCGCCAAGCCGGTCGGCTCTTGCCGTTGCGCATTGTCCGCATCATAGAGTTCGCTAGGAAAAGGCCCGGCACCGACACGAGTGCAGTAGGCTTTAGTAATCCCGAGAATATAGTGCAACTGTTGCGGCCCCACCCCGGCGCCTGAGGTCGCTGCACCGGCGATACAATTGCTGCTGGTGACAAATGGATAGGTGCCATGGTCAATATCGAGCAGGGTGCCTTGCGCGCCCTCAAACAGCAAATTTTTGCCGGCGCGGTTTTGCTCATATAAAGCAGCAGAAACATCAGCGACCATCGGTGCAAGTGGCTCAGCAAAAGCTAACATCGTGTCTAGCGTTTGTTGATAATCCACAGGTTGGCCACCTAGGTACTGGCTCAGTACAAAATTATGAAAATCGAGCGTGTCTCGCAGCCGTTCACTAAAGCTTGTCGGATCAAATAGATCTTGCACCCGTAACGCGCGCCGGCCCACTTTGTCTTCATACGCTGGGCCAATGCCGCGCTTAGTCGTGCCAATCTTGCATGTGCCACCGCGCCATGCTTCACGCGCTTGATCAATCGCCACGTGATAGGGCAGAATTAAGGTGGCCGCCTCAGAAATAAAGAGTCGATCCCGCACCGCCAGACCTGCCGCTTCAAGTTCGCCAATTTCCTTAAACAACGCCTCGGGCGAAAGCACCACGCCATTGCCAATATAGCATTTCACTCCCGCGCGCATAATGCCTGACGGAATCAAGCGCAGGATGGTTTTTTGGCCGCCGATGATCAGTGTATGGCCAGCATTGTGCCCACCCTGAAAACGCACGACGCCTTGCGCATGGTCAGTCAACCAGTCAACAATTTTTCCTTTTCCTTCATCACCCCATTGGGTGCCGACCACGACGACATTGCGTCCTTGGGTTACTGCGCTGCCAGACATATTGGAATCTTTAGTTGGATTAAAAATGAATGTTACTCTTTCGCTGCGACCTGCCACTGATCGCCGCGCTTAACTAGGATCCGAGCGCACGCAAACTCCTCAAGTTTGCGCGCTTCGGACGGCAAAATATCGACACTATTTTCTGCTAGAAGCCAAGTAAACATCAACGATCTATCGAAGGTTCGCTCAATTTTAGCGCTTGCTACTTGGCACTCCTGCCGAATTATGCATAAAGCGGAAGAAGTCGCTCGTTGGGTCAACCACGATCACCTCACGTTCACGAAAAGCCTGCCGATAAGCATCAAGACTTTTGTAAAAACGATAGAATTGTGGATCACGTCCGAACGCGCTTGCATAAATTGCAATGGCTTGTGCATCGCCGTTGCCCTTCACCATCTGCGCTCGCTTATAACCTTGCGCCAAGATCATTTCACGCTGACGGTCGGCATAGGAGCGCTTTTCAGCAGCCTCAACCATGCCCGCTGAACGTAATTGGTGAGCAGCCTCTGTGCGCTCGGCTCCCATCTGTTTGTATATTGCATCGTTCAACTCTGTCGGAAAATCCAGATGAGTCATGGATATATCGACAATCTCAATGCCCAACATGCTGGTTTCGCGCGTGATTTGTGTCTGCACGGCGTGCATTATCCGATTGTCGTTGTTGGCAAGCAACTCGGCTACCGAGTGTTGCCCGCGTTCTGCATTCAGCGCCGTGTGTGCCAAGTGCAATAATTGACTCTGCGCCGGCGCCAGTTCGTGACGAAAGTGACTAAAGTATTTGTCTGGATCAGTAATGCGCCATTTAATATATAGCCTGACTAATACTTGCTTTTTATCGGCCGTCAAGTAATGCTCTGGATTCTGAGCCGTCACAGTTTGCGTCCGTTTATCCAATAACCTGACTCTGTCAAATGGCAGCGGTAATTTCCAGTACAGACCGGGAGCACTAATCACTCGCTTGAGGCTACCCAGCCCAGAAACGACCACAGCATATTGACGCTGGTCCACCACCAACAACGTTGAGGCCCCCAAAGTCAGTGCCAAAAAAAAGGCAATCCATAGGGAGATTCGGTTCATCTTGAATTTTTGTTCTTTCACCGCATTAACGTCCGTCATCGTTACGGTCCCGAGCGCGCAGCAGGTCGCGTAGACTCGCCGGCTCAGTGCTCGCTGGCGTAGTAGGGCCGGTTGCTGGCTGAGGATCTTTGGCCAACGGCTGCCCAGTCGCATGAGCCGCGCCTGCCTCTACCTTTGCTGTCGCCGCAGGCGCTTTGCTTGGACTGGCATCAGGCATTGCAGTCTGAGGCACTGCGCTGTTTGCCAATAGCTTATCAAGCGGCAGATGGATTAGAGCGCTAGTCATTTTGTTATCTACCAACACTTTAGTTGCATTGCCATAGATTTGCTGCATCGTTTCCAAGTACATGTGCTCACGAATCACCGCCGGCGCTTTTAAATATTCGGCAAGGACTTGCTTAAAACGCTCTGCATCCCCTTGCGCCTGAGCGATCACACGTGCCTTATGGCCCTCAGCCTCATTCATCATCTGTGCAACGTCCGCACGCGCGCGCGCGAGGAGCGCATCGCTATACGCGCTGGCCTGCTTCTTTTGGCGTTCGTTCTCTTGCATTGCCTTAAATGCATCATCAAATGCCGCCTGTATCTGTGCCGACCACCGTAGCGTTTGCATTGACACGTCTTTAATGAGAATGCCTGTGTGGTACAGATCCAGCTTATTTTGCAGCTTTTGCTTGAGTTCAAACACCGCCATTTCACGATTGTGAGAGAGCAGATCGTCTAGTTTGAGTTTGCCCAAAACCGCGCGAGCCGCGGCTTCGCCTGCCTGCGCAATGCTAGCCTGCGCATCGACATTATTAAAGAGAAAGGCATGAGCATCTTTGATCTGATAGCGTATCGTAAAACGCGCATCGACAAGCTTACCATCTCGCGTCAGCATTGGCGAAGCTTTAACGCCAGCCGACTCATGGCTTTTATTGCCGCCGATTTCAACCGGCTGCGCTGGGGCTAGATCAACCAATGTACATGACTGGAATGGATAGGGTAAATGCCACCGGATGCCAGTTAAGGTGGTCGTATATCTATAACTTCCAAGCTGCGTAATCACGCCTGCCTGACCTTCCCCTACCATATAAACACCACTGCCCAGCCAGATAGCCAGCAGAAGGGCACAGCCAATCCCAATGCCATAGTAACGGTTGTTTTTGCCCCCGCCAAATGGACCACGCCCGCCATTAGCCGCCTCTTTTAGTCCAAACAGGCGGCTTAAACGACGATTGAAGTCGCGCCAAAGTTCGTCCAAGTCGGGTGGATTATTGCGGCTATTGGCGGCCCCATTGAGTTCCAGTGTTTGCCCTTGCAAACGCCTAAAACCTAACTGGGTCCGCTGATACGCCACCGCAAACCACCCGCTTCTAGCTAGCGTTTTAATTTGCTTGATCCGCGTCAGCATCTGTAGAAAAATTGACTGGACGGGCAGGCACAACCGTAGAGATTGCGTGTTTGTATACCATCTGGGTTACGGTATTTTTTAGCAATACTACATATTGGTCAAAAGATTCGACATTACCTTGCAATTTAATGCCGTTAACAAGATAAATTGACACCGGCACATGTTCTTTACGCAGTGCGTTCAGAAACGGGTCTTGTAATAGTTGCCCTTTATTACTCATAGTAAACTCCATTTTACTTTTTACGATTGGATTAATAAATCAAAATATTAAAAAATTCTAATTTCAGCCAGCTATTATAACTACAGCCAATTTACTAAGTGAAGCAAAATTTATTTCTAATTAATTTAAAAAATTAATTTAAAAAATTATGCCCTACTTTCTGTCAACGTAAGGATTGCGCCCTGATCGAAACTCTACTCTTAATGGCGTACCCGTCAACGCAAATGTTTCACGAAATCTTCGTTCAAGGTAACGCCGATAAGAATCTGTTATCGCGTCAAGCGCATTCCCATGGATAATAATAATCGGCGGATTCTGACCACCCTGATGCGCATAGCGCAACTTTGGTCGTACCGGCCCCTTACGACGTGGCTGCTGAAACTCAACTGCCTCGATCAACGCCCGCGTCAACTTCGGTGTTGGCAAATCTGCCATTGCCGCAGCATATGCGTCGTCAACCGAACGTACTAGCGGATCGATACCGATTTTTTTGGTCGCCGAAATGAAGTGAAACTTCGCGAAATCGAGAAATTGTAATTGTCGTGTTAACTCAGTTTTAAAACGCTCGCGCGTATGGGCATCAAGCCCATCCCATTTATTAACGCCAACGACTAATGCCCGCCCCTGTTCAATCACAAAACCCGCAATATGCGCGTCTTGCTCGCTGATATCCTGACATGCGTCAAGCAAAAGCACAACAACATTTGCATCAGAAATAGCTTGCAGGGTTTTAACTACCGAAAATTTTTCAACTGCTTCAAACACTTTACCACGACGACGCAAGCCCGCTGTATCGATTAGCGTGTAAGACCGCCCTTGCCGCTCGAAATCAATATAGATGGAATCGCGAGTTGTCCCCGGCATATCAAACGCAATCACGCGTTCTTCGCCAAGCAACGTATTCACCAACGTCGATTTACCTACATTAGGACGGCCGACAATTGCAATTTTAACACCATGCGCTGCATTATCGGCCTCACTTTCATCCACACGCCCAGCATAAGCAAGTTCGAGGGCATGCTCTATCATGTCGCGCACGCCTTCCCCATGTGCCGATGAAATCGCACAGGGCTCACCTAAACCAAGCTCATAGAAATCAGCAACGACCGCGCTATGCTTCATTCCTTCGGCTTTATTCACCACTAAACTCAATGGCCGCCCGGTTTTACGTAGATGATCAGCAATCAAACTATCCTGCGGCGTCATGCCTTGGCGGGCATCTACGATAAAAACAACTACATCTGCCTCATCTATGGCTTGCTGTGTCTGACGCGCCATTTGGTGGACGATGCCCTCTTTGACGACTGGCTCGAAGCCCCCCGTATCCACCACTAAATAAGGGCGCTCACCTAAACGGCCCTCACCGTAATGGCGATCTCGCGTTAAGCCAGGTAAATTGGCAACCAGCGCATCACGCGAGCGCGTCAGGCGATTAAATAAAGTTGATTTGCCGACATTGGGGCGCCCTACTAGGGCAATTACTGGCTTCATTTGGGGCGGAATGCGTATAAACTACCATTGCTCGTTTGCACAACGAGGGTACGCCGCTTGGCTAACACCGGCTGGGCGCTAATGGCGCTGCCATCTGTTGCCGTTCGCGCAACCAAATTGCCTTGCTCACGTGAGAAAAAATGTACGAAACCACGATAATCGCCAACCGCAATTGTTTGGCCAGCGATGATCGGGGTTCCTAGGCCACGGCTTTTAAGCTTGGCATTTTGCCAAAGCTGCTTACCATTGGCGGCATCGTAGAGCGAGATCACCGACCAATCATCGCTTGCCACCAATGCGCCTTTATCCTGCGCAATCCCACGGTAACTTGAGAATGGCTGCTCCCATAAAGGCTGTCCATTATGGACATTAAAGCAACCCAAGCTCCCTTGAAAAGTCACAGCACAGGTTTGCTCACCTACCAACGTCGGAGCGCCGGCCACATCGTTTAAGCGCTCGACTTCAGTCACGCCCCTTGGATAGGCCACTGGCGTTTGCCAATAAGGCGCGCCGTTTGAAAGATTAATCGCGGCCAATGAACCATCTGGAAAGCCCGCGAGAAACGCGCCCATCCCCGCAAATATCATCTCAGCGCTGGTGCGCAAATTCAGCAACGGCGCACGATTATAAAACACCCATTTTTGTGCGCCTGTTTGCAGATCAAACGCAATAATGCGGCTATCTGTTGTGCGCACTAGCACCTTACCCTGGCCAACTAAAGGGGAGGTTAAGATTTCACCGTTGGCCTTAGCCTGCCATAACAATTTGCCGTTGGCATCAAGTAAATAGACAGTGCCGTTTAAGCTAGCAACGGCCGCCACTGTGCCGTCACTGCCCACGCCTGCGGATAAGTCAGTATCAAGCTTGGTGCGCCAAAGCGTCTGGCCACTGCCGACATCAAATTTTGCTACCGTACCGTTAGCCCCAGCAGCATACACTGCATCATCGAAAGCAATCGGCTGAAATAGATAACGGCCGCCCTTACCGACATTTGCCGTCCAAATTTGCTCAACGCCAAGCACTGGGGAAATGTCGGCGAGAGGGGTCGGAACGCGCCGCACATCCTTCGACGATGCGCAAGCGGCGCATAGCAGCACGGTCAAGATACAGGCCAGCGGATAAAACAGAGAGCGAGGGGAATAAATCATAAAAGTATCTTAGCCGCCCAACGCATCAAGCTTGAGCTGGACCAGGCGACGTACCGGGCCATTGTTTGCATTATCCGCCGCCAACCACTGCAAGGCGTCTTGATACGCTTGCCGCGCGTCATCACGTTTGCCTTGGGCCGCCAATAAATCGCCGCGGCGATCCGCATAGAGCGCTTTAAATGTATCCATCGGTGGCTGGGCAAGCAAGCTTAAACCCTGCTCGTAGGCTTTTTCATCAAGCAAGATTGAAGCTAAGCGCAAGCGTGCGAGGTGCTGATATTCAGTATCGCGCGCATGCTCAATAGCCCATTGCAATTGGGTTTTAGCGGCCGCGCTATCAGCTGCTTGGTAGAAGGTTTTGGCGCCAATCAGGGCGCTCATCTGTGCATACGGCGTACGCTTAAATTTACTTTGCATATCGCTTAGGATGCGAGCCAGCCGCTCTTTATCGAGCTCCTGGACAGATGCCTGCGCAACCTGTTGCAGCTGTTCGTAAAGGACCGCTGCTTGCGCTGCCTGTCGGCTTTGCCAGTAATTCCAGCCACTCCAGCCAGCCCCGACCAATAGCACGATGGTTAATGATCGGATCAGGGTATTACCCCACCGAGTCCACCATGTTTTCATATTATCGAGTGTTTCCTGTTCGTCGTGATAACTCATACCATTGCTTCCTTTTAGAAACGGGTTGCGCTGCTAGGCGGCAACCATTGCATCGATTAGATAGTCTAGTAAACGCTCGTTAGAGATGCTGTGTTGCGTGGCATCGCTACCTGCTTCATGGGTCTTGCGCAACGCTTTGACGGTGACCGAGCCTTGTGCCACTTCATCCTCGCCAATGATAACCGCATATTGTGCGCCACTCGCATCCGCACGCTTCATTTGTGTTTTAAAATTTGCCGGAGCACCATTGGCGCTACAGTGCAAAATAACCTCAAAGCTTGCGTCGCGCAGTCGTTCTGCAATAATAAAAGCTTGCGTGCGCGCAGCGTCACCCTGATGAACAAGATAGATATCGCAGCCTTGCGGCTGCGGCGTGAGTTGATCTTCTTTAAGCAGTTCAAGAACCCGCTCAATACCTACGGCCCAGCCACACGCGGGCACAGGCTTGCCACCAAGCTGCTCAAACAACAAATCATAGCGCCCGCCTCCAGCCACTGTACCCTGCGACCCAAGTCGGTCGGTGACCCATTCAAAGACCGTCAAATTGTAATAGTCAAGCCCGCGCACAAGGCGTGGATTCAAGGTAAATGGAATATTATTGGCTTTTAACAACTGACTTAACGCATCAAAGTGGGCCAGCGATGCATCCCCTAAAAAATCCATTAGCTTAGGTGCCTGTTGCACCAGCTCTTGCAACGCAGGCTGTTTAGTATCCAGCACCCGTAGCGGGTTAGCATATAGGCGCCGCTTCGCTTCGTCATCAAGTAACTCCCTATGCTGCTCTAAGTAAGCGACTAACGCTTTGCGATGTTCGGCACGCTCAGCAGGCTGGCCTAACGAATTAAGCTCAAGCCGGATACCCGTCAAACCAAGCTCATCCCATAAACGTTGAGACAGCAAAATAATTTCAGCATCCGCATCTGGACCAGCAAAACCCAACGCTTCAACCCCAAGCTGATGAAACTGCCGATAGCGGCCGCGCTGTGGGCGTTCGTGCCTAAACATCGGCCCCTTATACCACAAACGCTTAGGACCATCATATAACAAGCTATGTTCAATGGTTGCCCGCACAACGGCAGCCGTATTTTCTGGACGCAAGGTCAAGCATTCGCCATTGAGCGCATCCACAAAACTATACATTTCTTTTTCAACGATATCCGTCACTTCACCGATACCGCGCGTAAAAAGCTGCGTTTGTTCAACAATTGGAGTACGGATATTACGATAGCCGTAGGCGCTTAGTGCTGCTTTCGCAGTATTTTCAAAAAACTCCCATAGGGCTGCGTCCTGCGGCAGGATGTCATTCATCCCTTTGATGCCGGTCAGTTTTTCAACCTTCTTACTTTGCTCTATCATGGGTTTTAATTAACTCTATTTTGTTGAATCTTTTTTAGTTTACTGCAAGCGCACCGCCGAAACGGCGCTCAATATAGTGACTGATAATTTGCTGAAATTCTTCGGCAATTCGCTCGCCACGCAAGGTCACTGATTTTTCACCATCAATAAAAACCGGAGCTGCCGGGTTTTCGCCAGACCCCGGCAAGCTGATGCCAATATCAGCATACTTCGATTCGCCCGGCCCATTCACAATACAGCCCATCACCGCAATCTTCATTTTTTCAACGCCTGGGTAGCGTTTGCGCCATAGCGGCATGTTCAGATGCAAATAATCTTGGATCTGGGCGGCCAGCGTTTGAAAAAAAGTGCTCGTCGTCCGCCCACACCCCGGGCAAGCAATCACCACTGGCGAAAATGCGCGTAAACCTAGCGCTTGCAAAATGTCTCGAGCGACGATCACCTCGCCCGTACGCGTAGCGCCAGGTTCAGGCGTGAGTGAAATACGAATGGTGTCGCCAATGCCAGTTTGCAATAAAATAGCCAGCGCAGCAGTGGATGCCACAATCCCTCTTGAGCCCATGCCAGCCTCAGTCAATCCGAGGTGAAGAGCATAGTCGCAACGCTGCCCGAGTTCACGATACACGGCAATCAAATCCTGCACACTACTGACTTTGCATGACAGCACAATCTGCTTAGCCGTAAGCCCGAGCTCAAGTGCTCGCTCCGCGCTACTTAATGCAGATTCAATCAAGGCCTCAACCATCACGCTTTGCGCCGAGATAGGCTCGGCACGCTGCGCATTGCTGTCCATGGTGCGCATTAAGACAGTCTGGTCAAGGCTACCCCAGTTAACGCCGATACGCACGGGCTTATTATAACGACATGCTACTTCGATCATCTGCGCAAATTGAAGATCGCGCTTAACGCCTTGGCCAACATTGCCCGGATTAATCCGATACTTTGACAAGGCCTGCGCGCACGCAGGGTAATCGCGCAATAATACATGACCGTTGTAATGAAAATCACCAATCAGCGGCACGGGCACGTCCATTCGATCAAGCTGCTCACGGATAATAGGCACCGCCTGGGCCGCCTGTGGCGTATTGACGGTAATCCGGACCAACTCAGAACCCGCTTGCGCTAGCTCTTTGATCTGGATGGCAGTCCCAATCGCATCTGCTGTATCCGTGTTGGTCATTGACTGGACGCAAACTGGGGCCGCCCCGCCAATCGTGACTTGATGCTCCCCCCAGCGCACAAGCACCGGCTGCGACAGACGGCGGCATGCCATAGCCGCAGTAACAGGCACATCCTGTAACGCTGGTTTGTTGTACGTTTGCATTCCGCTTTTATCCATTCACAGTCATCTGGCTACGGTAACTCAAAACGTGCAACATTTTGGCGCGCACTCATATATTTAGCTGAATCTACCTGCTTGCCATTCAATTCTAGCGCACTTAGCCCCACCACATTGCCAACCACCACCTTGAATGGCAGCGCCCCTTTCAAGGTGTGTTGCTCGCCTGCCCGCAGAGTATCTGCATACACTTGCTGGCCATCGTGCTGGCTTACGCTAATCCAGTTGTCTTGCGAAACTTTGATATGCAGGGTTGAGTATGCGGGCGTATGCAACTGGCTTTCTACAGCCAATGCAGTCGATGAAATAGCCGGCATGGTACTGGCTGGCACCCCAGCCGAATTTGTTTCTTGAGTTGCAGTGGTCCAATTGGCTTGGCTAGCTAAAACCGAGCGCTCTGCGGCAGCGGCCACAGGCGCCTCGCTGGTGGCCGCTGCCGGCGCTGGGTCAGAGAACCGCTGCTCAAGCCATTGCGCGGTTGTGCTGCCATGCCGGTATGTCAAAAGCACCACCACGATTAAAGCAAATAGGCTCGCGCCCCATAGCCATGGATAACGTCTGCGCTTACTCTGCCGAACATTCAAACCGCTGCGCTTTGGTGGTTGAATTGGATCGCGCAAGCTCAAGGTTGCAAGGCTAGAGGGACCTTGGCCACTGGTGCGACGCAAAGCATCGACTAAAGGCTGCGGATCAGTGCCGAGAATTTTGGCATAGCTACGCATAATGCCAATCGCAAAAGTGACTTCTGGCAAGTGCTCAAGCTCGCCCGCTTCAAGCGCGCGCACTTTAGCCACCGGCACCTTAAGCCGGGCAGAAACATCTTCAATCAGCCAACCTTTAGCTTGACGTAATTGAGCAAGTTGCTCGCCTGCAACACGCGCTGAACCATCATCGGCAGTCCATACCGTGCTAACAGCCGCTGCCGAAGTAGCGGGCAATGGCTCCTTGCCATCAGTCATCAAAGACTGTTCGTCGTGCTTGCTCATCTAAAAATCTCGCATAATTTAATCGTAACAACGGGTCGTCCTTAGCGCTTTTGACTGCTAACGCCTGCTGAAAATATTGTCCTGCTGCTTGCACATTACCGACAGCACGCTCAATCAGCGCTAGCGCGTGTAGCGCATCACGGTGATCCGCAGTGAGTTGTAGCGCCAACACAGCTTCGCGGCGGGCAACCTCAAATTGTTCTTTATCCAGATAAGCCAGCGCAAGTTCCGCATGTAAATCCGCCCGGTAACGCAACGCCGTTTGCTTCGCCGGACCAGGGTTAACGACTACTGACGATGGCGCTGAACAGGCTCCACTTAAACAGCATGCTGCACATAAAACAAAGAGGCGCCTGAGCATCATGCCGAATGAATCTCGATCATTGCTCGCCCTTTATTTTGAGCCGTGGTATCTGTCGCAACCGCGCCTTTCCTGCTTTGACTACGTTCGGCAAGGCGGGTACGGTCAATCACGTCCCCCGCCAACTGGCCGCATGCTGCGTCAATATCGTCGCCACGTGTTTTGCGAATCGTCGTGACAATGCCAGCGGCCAACAAAACTTGCGCAAAGCGCTTAATCCGCTCAGCGCTGGAACGCTTCAGTCCAGACTCAGGAAACGGGTTAAAAGGAATCAAATTGAATTTACAATGCACATCACGCACCAGCGCAACCAATTCATGCGCATGTGCAACTTCATCGTTGACCCCATCTAGCATGCAATATTCAAACGTAATGAAATCACGTGGCGCGGCTGTCAAATAACGCTGACATGCACTCATTAATTCGTGCAGCGGGTATTTTTTATTCAGCGGCACCAGTTCATCGCGCAGTTTATCGTTAGGCGCATGCAACGAGACCGCGAGGGCGACTGGCAACTCTGCCGCCAACCGATCCATCATCGGCACAACGCCGGAAGTCGACAAAGTCACGCGCCGGCGCGAAAGTCCATAAGCATTATCATCCAGCATTAGGCGCATCGCGCTGACGACTGGATTAAAATTAAGCAGCGGCTCGCCCATCCCCATCATGACCACATTAGTAATCACCCGATTGGGGCGATGAGCGCCAAGATCACCTGGCGGCAAAGAATTGCGCAAGGCAAATTCGGCCAGCCAGAGTTGGCCAATAATTTCGCTCGCGCTTAAATTCCGGCTAAAGCCTTGCTTGCCCGTCGAGCAAAAGCGGCAGTTCACGGCACATCCGGCCTGAGATGAAATGCAAAGGGTGCCGCGCGCTGTTTCGGGAATGAATACGGTCTCAACCGCATTGCCATTTCCTACATCGATTAGCCATTTACGGGTACCATCGGCCGATAGGTGGTCGCTCGCAATTCCAGGAGGCTGGATCGTTGCATGTGCTTTAAGTTTTGCACGCAATGATTTGGCCAGATCGGTCATCTGATCAAAATCGGCTACGCCATATTGGTGAATCCAGCGTTGTAATTGCTTTGCACGAAATGGCTTCTCGCCCAGGCTGTTGGCGCAATAAGCGCTCAGCCCAGGCCCATCGAAATCGAGCAAATTGACGGCTTCGGCGGTTGCCATTTTTTTTGGCCTATAAGTTTAACGCGAATAAATATTGATTTCTGGAAAGAAGAAACCGATTTCAGTGCGCGCGTTATCTGAACTATCAGAACCATGGACAGCATTCGCATCAATGCTGTCAGCAAAATCTGCACGGATTGTGCCTTTATCTGCTTTTTGCGGATCAGTCGCACCCATTAAATCACGGTTTTTTGCAACTGCGCCCTCGCCTTCGAGCGCTTGAATCATCACCGGCCCGGAGATCATAAAATCGACCAGCGCTTTAAAAAAAGGACGCTCTTTATGAACACTATAAAATTGTTCCGCTTGCTCGCGCGACAAATGAGTCATGCGAGCGGCCACGATTTTCAGGCCAGCATCTTCAAAACGGCTATAAACCTTGCCAATTACATTCTTGGCTACAGCATCAGGTTTAATAATTGACAAGGTGCGTTCAAACGCCATAAAAAACTCCACTCAATAAATGTTTATTTAATATTACTTCATCAGCCCTCTCCCCTTCCTGATGACAGTGAGGAGATTCCGCCAACATTCAAGCCATCATCACTTGAGCCGTTTCGGTGGATTCCTGTTTCACAGAACGGCCTGACTGCATTCTTTTCTCTACAAGCGCACAAGCGGTGACCTCGCTCTCATTCATCCTTCTGAAGGATGATGTTTATGCGAAACGAATAAAGTATGAGCAGCATAAATTCTACTCAGCCAAAACCCCTTACGAGAAAGCGTCAGTCAGCTTGGCAACATCCAAAGCAAGCCTGCTATTCTAACATGTAGCCAAATACGAGGATACCGCCTATATGCTAGCCATGCTAAATATCCTCGCTATAGGAGAAAAATAGGCGTGACTCTTTGCGTAATTAATCATATTGTAAGTTTTTATCCTTGCCGCCACCAGCTAGCCAAAAGGCCAGAGCATAAGCACACAAACCAACGGGCTATACATCGCCCTATAAATGTGCTATATAAACGCTGTGCGAGCGCTCTATTTGGGCGGCGTCCTTTCTTATGGGTGGGGTACGTTGCCAAGCCCTCGTATTTTCAGGAGAGAGTATATGAAAAACGATTTTCAAACTTACAGCTTCGGCCGTAATGGAAGCATTACCACCGTTGAGACTCGCAACCGGGTATTGCGGAATACATATTGGCTGCTAGCACTATCGATGATTCCAAGTGTCTTCGGTGCTTGGCTTGGCGTCAGCACTGGCTTTTCGCTGCTCAGCGCAACCAGTCCAGGTATCGGCTTAATGCTCTTTATGGCGATTGCCTTTGGCTTTATGTTTGCGATTCAGCGGTTTAAAAACAGTGGCGTCGGCGTCGCCTTGCTGCTCGGCTTTACCTTCTTTATGGGCTTGATGCTCTCACGCCTATTGAGTTTTGTGCTGGGTTTTTCAAATGGCGCGTCGTTAATCATGCTCGCTTTTGGCGGCACGGCCGTTATTTTTACCGTGATGGCATCGATCGCAACTGTTTCAAAACGGGATTTTTCCGGTCTTGGCAAATGGCTATTTATGGGCGTAGTGGTGCTGCTCATCGCGTCAGTCGCTAATATTTGGCTCAAGCTACCCGCTTTGATGCTGACCGTATCTGTGCTGGCGATTGTGATTTTCTCCGCTTATATGCTGTTTGATGTGCAGCGTGTAGTGAACGGAGGAGAAACCAATTATATTACCGCAGCACTGGCTATCTATCTAAATATCTACAATGTGTTCGCTAATCTGTTAGCCCTGCTCGGGGTTTTTGGCGGGAATCGGAATTAAATGTTCGCTTAGCAATCACTCAGTCGGTGTTGCGATAAGAAATACAGACTAAGCCGTACAAGCACAATGCTCGTACGGCTTTTTTATTTTTTATTAAAAGATTTGACCACTAATTATATTGCGGGGTGCAAAGATGAAGAAAACTCTTTTAAGCATTGTCCTCACTAGCGCGGTTGCCGCTCCTGCCTATGCTCAGAGCAGCTTAACGCTCTATGGCTCACTAGGAGCTGCGATTATTTATACCAACAACCAAACAGGGGAAGACCAAGCGGGTCACCCAAACTGGCAAATCGGCAGCGGCGGGGCGGGCAGCAATTACTGGGGATTGCGCGGCGCAGAAGATCTAGGTGCCGGCGCAAAAGCGATTTTCCTGATAGAAAGCGGCTTTAAAATTAACAACGGCCGTTTTCCACTCAAGGGCGTGGGCTTTGACCGCCAATCCTATATCGGCTTGTCTGACTCAGCAACTGGCACACTCACACTTGGCCGCCAATATGACTCTCTGACCGATTACCTCGCGACATTCAGCTTAGCAGGCAGCAGTCTAGGAGGCGGACAATTCTCGCATCCCTTCGATAACGATAATTTGAATAGCACGTTTAGTGTCAGCAACTCAATTAAATTCTCAAGTATCGACTATAACGGCTTTACGTTCGGTGGTTTATATGGTTTTTCGAATGCAGCAGGCCAGTTCGCTAATAACCGTAATTACAGCCTTGGCGCTGCCTATAATTATGGCCCGTTCGCTGCCGCAGTAGGGTATTTGCAAGCTCACAACGCTGGCGCGAATAATACCGGCGCAGAGATGGCAGATGAGGCCAATTTACCCGCTGACCGTCAGCGCATATGGGGAGCCGGGGCAAGTTATATGTTTGGCCCAACCACAGTAGGTTTGGTATTTACCCAAGCAAAATTTGACCGTCCGTCGAATGATGAGATTGGCAAGAAATTACAAACCCCAGATGGCCTATTGCCTGGCAATAGGCTGCACTTTGATAACTATGAACTTAATGCCCGCTATCGCATAACGCCAGCATGGAGCGTAAATGGCGCGTATACATTCAGCACAGGCAAATTCTCTTCTTCTCAAGAGGCTAGCGCTTTGAAGGCGAAATGGCATCAAACCAGCCTGCTCACCAGCTACGCTCTATCGAAACGCACGAATGTTTTTATTTCAGCAGTCGCGCAGCAATCCCAGGTACAAGATAGTCACTTAAGCCTGACCAATATCAATGGCTTCAAACCCTCCACCACTAACCGACAAATGGCGATCACTACTGGCTTGCGGATGAAATTTTAAATCATCCCTCGGCCAATCTCTTGGACGAAACAGTTTAAGCCACTAAGCAGGTATGCTTTGCCCTCTTGCGCATGGAACGTGTGAAACGGCTCAAGGTGGATTGTGCAAAATAGTAGGGCGGGAATGAAACCGGGCTCTTGCCGAGCATGTGCTTTCTTGTGTGGAGTTTAGTTTGGAATCAACGCGACTGACCATGCAACTGCATCATCGCGCGCTCCATTTCACCTTGTACTACCCATTGCATCACTGCAAGACTGCGGCAAATGGCATCGTTAACTAATGCCTGTTCCTCTTTGCGCGGCGGCTTGAGTACGTAATTCACTACATCAGATTTTTTTTCGTCTATCGCGCAATCCCGCGGATGACCAATTCCTAAACGCAACCGCCAGTATTGCGGCGTTGCTAAATGTGCAGCAATATCTTTTAAACCATTGTGCCCGCCACTGCCACCACTAAACTTTAATTTAGCAGCGCCAGGCGGCAAATCAAGCTCATCATGCACCACTAGAATTTCAGCAGGAAGAATTTTATGAAAGCGAGCAAGCGCCGCAACTGACTGGCCTGAGCGGTTCATAAAGGTCTCTGGCTGGAGTAGCCATACTTCACTACCATGAAAACGCGCCCGCGCCGCTAAGCCATGAAAACGCGCTTCATGACGTAGCGTTGTTTGCGTCGCGCGGGCAATCGCATCAACCGCCCAAAAGCCGGCATTGTGCCGGGTTGCGCTATATTCCGCACCCGGATTGCCAAGGCCGGCAATGAGCTTAATCATAGAAAAATGCCTTAAGAAGCTGCTGGCGCTTCGCCTCCTTCAATAGCAGCCGCATTTTCAGCTGCCGACGCGGCCGCAGGGATGGTTGCCGAGACGATCACTGGGTTTTCTTGCTCTAGGTATTGCATCAGTTCAACCCCTTCTGGCAATTTCACGTCTTTTGCATGCAGTGACTGACCGACCCCCATATTAGCCAGATCAAGCTCGATAAATTCGGGCAGATTGGCAGGTAAACAGGTCACTTCGAGTTCATTCATGACATGCGAAAGAATCGCACCATCTAGCTTGACCGCTTTAGAGATATCTTGATTCAAGAAATGCAGAGGCACTTTTTTATGGAGCTTTTTGCTGGCATCAATACGTTGAAAATCAACGTGCAGCACTAAAGGTTTGAATGGATGGTATTGCACATCGCGCAATAATACTGGCTGCGAGGTACTACCAATTTCAAGCTCCAGAATCGAAGAATGAAACGCTTCTTTCTTCAGTGCATGGAAGATCACATTATGATCTAGCTCGATTAATTGTGGCTGGCTCTCCGCACCATAAACAATAGCGGGTGTTTTGCCAGCGTTACGCAGACGGCGGCTCGCACCCGTGCCCTGCAGATTGCGCTCAAAAGCGACTATTTTCATATACTTCTCCTAAAAAACCGCCCACGACCAGGCAGAAAAAAGAAATCGCGCCCATTACATTTTTAATCGGCACGCTTCTCATAAAAAGAGCGATGCAAGCGAATTTTGATTCATTCCGCATCGCTCTTTAGCGCATTTTATGCGCTAAAAAATGGGGCAATTCAAGGTTTAACTATCTGCAAAAAGCGACATCACTGAATCACCGCGTCGAATCCGCGAGAATGTCTCAGCCAGCAGGCTAGCGCTTGATAGCTGTCGAATTTTTGCACAAGCACGGGCGTCATCGCGTAACGGAATGGTATCGGCAACCACAAGCTCGTCTAGCTCAGATTCGGCAACTCGTTTGACGGCCTCTCCTGACAAAACTGGGTGAGTCGTATACGCAAAAACCTGCCGCGCACCCCGTGTCTTTAATACTTGCGCCGCCTTACATAAAGTGCCAGCGGTATCCACCATATCATCCATGATCACGCAGGTACGACCCTCTACCTCGCCAATCACATGCATGACTTCCGCAACATTCGCTTTAGGACGCCGCTTATCAATAATTGCAAGGTCGGTGTTAAGTTGCTTAGCTAATGCGCGGGCACGCACCACGCCGCCTACATCAGGCGACACAACGAGCAAATCTTTGTGGTTTTGCTTACGCAAATCCCCTAGCAGAATTGGCGTTGCATAAATATTATCAACCGGGATGTCGAAAAAACCTTGAATTTGGTCCGCGTGCAAATCCATCGTAATGATCCGGCCAACGCCAGCAATTTGCAGCATATTGGCAACCAGCTTAGCGGAAATCGCAACCCGGGCTGAGCGGGGCCGACGATCTTGGCGGGCATAGCCAAAATAAGGAATAGCAGCAGTGATCCGGCCGGCGGAAGCGCGTTTTAGCGCATCGACCATGATCATTAATTCCATTAGGTTATCGTTAGTTGGCGCGCATGTAGGCTGGAGGACAAAAACTTCTTTGCCACGCACGTTTTCCTGAATCTCGACTTGAATCTCGCCATCGGAAAAGCGGCTGACCATTGCTTTACCAAGCGGAATACCAAGGGTCTTAACTACATCGTGAGCAAGCTTAGGATTAGCATTGCCAGTGAAAACCATCAAGCCGTCACTACTCATATATACCTATTCAGGACGGCTCTTCGCGAAATTTTGGCAGGGGAGGAAGGACTCGAACCCTCGCATGCCGGAATCAAAATCCGGTGCCTTGACCAACTTGGCGACTCCCCTACAAACAACAGCTTCTAAATCGCTTAAACCTTATCTTTAACTTTTACGACGCATAAGCAAGCAACGGGTGGCTGTCAAGACTTGTCGCTACCTGACTATGCCAGCCAGCAGGCAACGCCGCTTGCACCGAGAGGGCTTCATCTTTGCTGAGAAATACAGCAAAAACACTTGCTCCAGATCCCGTCATGCGAGCTGGCGCAACAGCTTTAAACCAATCCAACACTTGCGCTACTTCTGCGTATTTTCCGGCAACTACAGCTTGCATATCGTTACGCCCAAAACCACTAGGCCCTAACGCGTCACCCCGTTGTGCTAGAAAGTCCGCTATTTTGATGACTTTCGTATCCCGTGTCAATTCCCTCGTAGAGAAAATTTCAGCAGTCGACACTTGCACGGCCGGCGTCACGACCAAAAAATGGCGCTGCGGTAGCTCAAGAGCTTGCAACTGCTCTCCAATTCCTTGTGCAAATGCATTGTAGCCAAACACAAAAAACGGCACATCAGCGCCTAATGATACAGCCAATTCCTGTAATTGTGCACGCGATAAATTGAGCTCCCATAATCGGTTCAGCGCAAGTAAGACGCTGGCCGCATCTGAACTGCCGCCACCTAGGCCGGCGCCAATCGGGATCTGCTTTTCAAGCCCAATCTCAACCCCCAGGGGACAGCGCGCGTGCGCCTGCAGCGCGCGCGCTGCGCGCAAGGTCAGATCAGACGCCTCAGACACGCCCGGCACAGGCGCCGCGCGCGTGATGAGCGCATCAGCACGCACCTTAAAATGCAGCGTATCGCCGTAGTCGAGCAACTGAAATACCGTTTGCAAAAAGTGATATCCATCCGCCCGGCGACCGGTGATGTGCAAAAAAAGATTCAGCTTGGCAGGCGCCAAACATGAGAAATCAGGCATATGTTTTATATCATAAAATCGTTCAATTTCTGTTAACAGGCCTTATCTACTTAAATTTTGCTTGCCTGATAACAGCCTAGTGCTGAATTGAGTTTCAGCGCTCAAGCACCAGCTTAACCTCAATCGAGGCATCATCACGCGTTAAATTCATGCGTTGCACCCGCACTACAGGCGCCTCTGTATAAGAGAGATAGTCAATCGTCCAACCATCTTGCCGAATCTGCTCACGGCGCGTCCCACCCGCCGGTACCCGCAGCCAATGGCGCAAACCTGTCACCGGCAAGGAAAAACCTAGTGCGGTTTTCATCAATTCGTCCGCGTTGTCAGCAACCTGTGCCGGCCGATTAGGCAGTTCAAGCACTGCGCCCAAAGCCGATAATTGGATCATGGCCAACGTCTGACCAAGCGGGCTCAGTAAGCGCAAGGTCACTGCTTTGCCATCGTCGCGCCAGGCAAAACGCCCATAGATATTGCGGGCTCGGCTCTGAACGCCCTTGATCTCTTGGTAGCGCACTGAAAAACGGCCATTGCATGCAAACGATGTGGATGCAGGGGGCGCAAGCGGTGGCGACGCGCAACCCGCCAGCCACCCTAGCAAAATAACCAGTATCGTAAACTTTTTGAGTTGAGATTTGATTGGATAGTGCATATCTATTTTTGCTCTTTACTGTCCTTACCGTTTGATCGAAAAACGTTTTAGCGTTTGCAGCAAGATATCGTTGTTTTCTTCAAGTTTTCTGGCTTTTTTCCAGACTTGTTTGGCCTCTTCCTGCAAACCTTGTATCCACAGGACTTCACCCAAATGAGCACCAATTTCGGCATTAGGCTGTAGCTGATAAGCGCGACGCAGTAATTTAGCGGCTTGCAGTGGATTGCCAAGTCGGTACTTGACCCAGCCTAAACTATCGATAATGAAAGCATCGTCTGGCGCCAAAGAAGAAGCTTTCTCAATCAGCTTGTCTGCCTCATTAAGCCGTTGACCACGATCTGCCAATGAATAGCCAAGAGCATTATACGCATTGGGATTATCGGGCTGTAACGTCATCAAACGACGCAGTAGGTTTTCCATCAGCGTGTAATGGCGATTTTTTTCCGCCATCATGGCATACTCGTAGAGCAACTCCGGCTCATCTGGATACGCTTTATGCGCTCGCGCTAAACGTGCTTCAGCCTCAACATAACGGTGCGCCTCAGCCAGTAAGGCGCTATCGGTGCGCGCGGCCAACATTTTGATGCGCGGCTCATTACTTTGCAAATCAGCCAGCAATTTGCGTGCTTCATCGACTTTGCCCGCTTTAGCTAACAACTGTACGCGGGCAAACAACGCCGGTATGTATTGGACGCTGGCGGCATTAATTTTGCTTAGCCATTGCATAGCGAGCACATCATTCTTTTTCTCGCTTGCAATCTGCGCTAAGTAAATATAGGCCTGCCCAGCATCCAATTTTGGCTTGGTTTTGCGCTTTTCTACGGCACGCACATATTGTTGCAAATACTGCTGCGCATCGTCATAGTGCTTTTGCTGGATATGAATCAGGGCCAAAGCCATTAACGGGGCAAGATCAGCCGGATTTTGCGCACGCATTACTTGGAATTCTCTACGGGCCTGATCAAACTCCTGATCGGCTAGATAGAGCTGCGCTAGCGCAATATGCGCATTACGCGATTTTGGACTTTTCTGAGCAAAAGCCCGCATCAACTCAATCGCCTGCTGCCGCTGGAGGGGTCCAAGTTGCCCCAACAATAAGGCAGCGGCTTCATAGTCTGGCTTAAGAGTAAGCGCCTGGCGCAATGATTGCCAGGCTTTGGCTGAGTCATTTAACAAAAGTTGCTGCCGCGCCAGCGCAAAGTGCGCTTCAGGACGCGCCAACTCGTTTTTGAGTAGCGTCTGCAGTAAGTTCAAGCCACTCGCCGGGGCTGGGCTGCGTGCTAACAGTAACTGCAACGCCAATATCGCCTCCCCTTTATCGTCTGCCGGGACTTTGGCCAGTTCAGCAGCCAAAATAGGCCGCGCTTCATTAAACTTACCGCTTAGTACCAGCAAAGCAGCTTCAAATTGTGCGGCACGCCCAGAATTTGGCTCATAGCGGCGCCACAGACGGGCGGCCACCAGCGCATCGGATGGGCTCTGCGCGCCCAATGCGATTTCTGCTGCTCGCTGAGCCATGCGAGGATCATGGGTGGTACGCGTCAGTTCAAGATAGGTCTGATAAGCAGGCGCCGGCTGCCCGCGCTGTAGCGCAATCTCAGCCGCCAAGACCAAGAACATAATCTGGCTTGTCAGTTTAGCTGCCGGCAGTGTTCTGTGCACTTCAAGCGGCGCTGGCAAGCCAGCGACCAGGCTCTCTTCGCCTGAGATAGCGGTTGCACGCGCATTTACGCTGAAGGGAGCCGCCCATATGACGGTTGCCAGCACCATTAGGCCAATCGAATACGCCACGCGCGGCAGAGCCATACGCTCAGATCGATACATCAACAACTGTGTAGGAAAAATATTCATGAGTCTCCAGCGACAATCTGATTGAAGAATTGTAACGCGATCAACCGACAAGAATCGGATAAAATTTGGCTTAACCTAATCCATCTTGCACTATGCCAGAATTACCAGAAGTAGAAGTGACCCGCCGCGGCATCATGCCATATATAACGAATCAACGAATTCAACGCGTCGTGGTGCGTACTGCCAAGCTGCGCTGGCCCGTGCCAACGCAGCTTGCCGCCTTGCTTAACCATGGCTTAATTAAGCATGTTGAGCGGCGTGGCAAATACTTATTGCTTGAGCTAGAAAGCGGCTGGCTACTGATTCATCTCGGCATGACCGGGACTTTGCGTATCCTGTCGCGTGGCACAGCCGGCGAAAGCCAGTTCTTGCCAACAGACCGGCACGATCATATCGATTGGATCTTCGATGAATGTATGCTACGTTTTCGAGACCCACGGCGTTTTGGCGCGGTTTTGTGGCATCCGCACAATGCTGGCCCCGTCTTGCTACACCCATTATTAGCAAAGTTAGGTATTGAGCCACTATCTGCGGATTTTAATAGCGCGTTTTTTCACCGCCTAACACGCGCGCGCAGCACGCCTATCAAGCAGATCTTGCTAGCGGGTCAGATTGTCGTAGGGGTGGGTAATATCTATGCCTCAGAGAGTTTATTCCGCGCGGGCATTCATCCAGCCACTGCGGCTGGACGTATTTCAGTTAAGCGTTATGAAAAACTTGTCACGGAGATCCGTGCAACCTTGTCCGAAGCCATTGAAAAAGGCGGCAGCACGTTGCGCGATTTCGTTGGTAGCGACGGCGCGCGAGGGTATTTTCAACTGGACTATTTCGTTTACGGCCGTAGCGGTGAGCCGTGCCGCAACTGTGGCACGCTCATTCGCCAAATTATGCAACAGCAGCGCTCCACTTATTATTGCCCGCGCTGCCAGCATTAAACAATACATGATCTAGCAGCGGGTAGGATTCAAGCCCTTCATTTGATTTTTTACAATTCATACACTCTCTCAATGATTTCGATTGCAGAATTCGCTCCTCGCTTGATTACTTGGCAACGTCAATCTGGACGCCATGATTTGCCGTGGCAGCACGACGACCCTTATTGTATCTGGCTATCTGAAATCATGCTGCAACAGACGCAAGTGTCAACGGTGATGGCCTATTATCTACGGTTTATTGAGCGTTTTCCTAATCTGGCGGCATTAGCCAAGGCGCCGCTTGATGAAGTGATGGCCTTATGGAGCGGACTAGGTTATTACTCGCGTGCACGCAATCTGCATCGTTGCGCACAACAGTTGGTGGCCGAACATGGTGGCCATTTTCCAAACGATGTCAATACACTCATCACATTGCCGGGTATTGGCCGTTCAACGGCGGCAGCCATTGCTGTTTTTGCCTTTGGCGCGCGCGAAACCATTCTAGACGGCAATGTGAAGCGCGTACTGGCCCGCGTTTTTGGAATTGAAGGCTTTCCGGGCGAAAAACAGATTGAGACCGCCATGTGGAAATTAGCAGAGTCGCTATTGCCGCTCTACTCTGACCAAGATAAAGCCAGCAATAACCTCGCAATTAAAGCGTATACCCAAGGTTTAATGGACTTTGGCGCTACTTTATGTGTACGTGGTCGCCCGGCTTGTGCACGCTGTCCCTTTCAAAGCGGTTGCGTAGCTTATCTTAGCGGCCGTGAAAAAACCTTGCCAACGGCCCGGCCCAAAAAAACCAAACCGATGCGGCGCACGCTCATGCTCATTCTGTGTAACGGTGATGCCGTACTGCTTGAGCGCCGCCCTCCCGCAGGCATCTGGGGTGGTTTATGGAGCCTGCCAGAAGCCACGGATGATGCCACTCTGGCCGCTTATGCAGCGCGTTTCGGCGTACTTGGCCCGTTGACCGCGCTGCCTTCGATCGTCCATACCTTTACGCATTTTCAGCTCACTATAGAACCTCGGCTGGCGGCCCTTTCATCCTCTGCCGCCACTGCCACAGCAGTGGCCGATGCCGACCAAGCTTGGGTCTCAGCAGATGACCTTCAAGCGTATGGTTTGCCCGCACCAGTACGACGGATATTGGACAAATTGCAGAGTGCAGCTCAGGCGGATCTTTTGCCTTTTTGCTAAAGGACCTTTTGCCTTTCTGCTAAAGGATCTTTTGCCTTTTTGCTAAATTAACTAAATTAACCATTGACGCTGGACATCCATCTCCATCGCTTCAGATAACGCTGACAGCCATGCACGCGCTGGCAGCCGCCATTTTTTTTCAAGCACACGCGCATGGGCGGCCAGCGCGTCCCAATCAAAGGCCAGCGGTGGGCCGCTAAAAGCGAGCGCTACCCGATTACCGTCATGAACTATAGGCAAAGCCACCACGCGCCCCTCAAAAGCTTCACGTAAACTACGCATATTGCGCGCAAAGCTAGGATGGTCGCCGAACAAATTGACGGTTAAGATGCCAGGCGCAGCCAAACAAGCACGGCAAGCACGGTAAAATGCTGTACTCTCAAGTACCGGCCCATTTGCAGTTGCGTCATATAAATCGACTTGCAAAATACCGATTGCACCGTAGTGAGATGAATCATGAACAAAATCCCAAGCATCCGATTCAATCACCGATAAGCGCTCATCGTTAGCAGGTAGCTCGAACATGGTACGCGCAGCAAGCACAACAGCCGGGTTCAATTCAACTGCCGTGACCCGTGAAGCTTGGCAATATCGGTAGCAAAATTTGGTTAATGTTGCCGCCCCTAAACCCAGTTGCACAATATGCGCAGGCGGATCAAGAAAGAGCAACCACGCCATCATCTGCTGCGCATATTCAAGTTCAATCCGCGTTGGAGCACGCAAGCGCATCGCGCCCTGTACCCATTCAGTGCCAAAATGCAAATAACGTACGCCCCCTTCTTCAGAAAAAGTAACGGGTTCAAAACGCGGGGTTTGCGGGTAACGTAAGCTACGTTTATTAGAAGTTGTCATGCAAAATTTCACGCCAGACGCGCATTTTTTGTTCAAATGAGAGCGCAGCATAAGCTGGGCTTGAAGAGGGCAAAGCCAATGTCTGATAACCCGCCGCGCGCAACACTGGCTCAAAGCGGCCGGCGGTTTTGCCATTAAAACAGACTTTCTCAAGGGCCGGAGCCAACTGCTGCAAACCAGCAAAATCATTCGGCGCCGCCTGGCGGATCGCGGTATCAAGGCTACCTTTGCGCTGACAAGCCGCGAGTACATCCCAAAGACCGATCCGATAAGTGAGCAGGCGCTCAAGACGAGCCGGATAAGTCAGCTCTGTGAGCGGTTCATTGAGCAACTCACTCAATAAACGCCAAAATTGATTGCGTGGATGTGCATAGTATTGTGTTGCCAGCAACGATGCTGCGCCAGGAAAACTCCCCAAAATAAGGATGCGTGTATCGTTTGCGAGCACAGGTGGAAAACCATTTAACATTATCCGGTGTCACCTATTATGCGCAGCAAGACGTGTCCATAATGCTGCCAGCATGCATTCAGTGACGAGCAAAGGCTCGCCAGCATGCATAAAAACCGAACGGCGCGCAACACATGGCTGCGCGTCGCTCGACGGCAGAGCCGGTAATAAACCTAGCGCCGCTTGAGCAAGGCACCGCCTAATAAAACGCTGGAGTGGGTCGCGCCTTCCAACTGGCCGGCAGGCCAGCGCCGAGCGTTGAACCACGCCACCGTACAATAGCTCAGACAGTGGGCGCGTATGTAACTGGCGAATCCCACCCCAAACACTACGGCTTGCGACCAACGGCACAATGCTACGTGCGGCAATAAAAGGTTCTCCCTCGACCAGCAGTAGCACCTCGCGCGCCCATACACGTTGACGGGCACGCATCTTGATACAATGCGCTTCACTCGTCCAAACAAAATCAACTGTTTCGCGCACGACCTGCACGTCTACCCTGCCCAATGTTTGCAAACGACGGGTCAACGAGCCACCGCGCGTCAGCCAATCTTTCTGATCAGCAGAAAAAGCCGGGCGCGGCAGCACTCGCCAGTGTGTATTGGACACATTAAAAGGCATGGGCATCAGCAGGTAAAACTATTTAGCCGCGCTCTAGCCCTTCCAATAACAGCGTATTAGCGCGTTTTACATAGTCCGCCGGATCGTTTAGCGCGCCCCCTTCGGCCAACATTGCTTGGTCGAAAAGCAAATGACACCAGGCATCAAAACTGGCTTGTTCAGCATGCAAACGCTTAATCAATGCATGCTCTGGATTAATTTCTAGAATTGGCCTGGATTCAGGTGCTTTTTGGCCCGCCGATTTTAATAGGCGTTGCAAATAGCCACTCATCTCGTTTGCATCGGCAATTAAGCAAGAGGGTGAGTCAGTCAGCCTGAATGTAACACGCACATCTTTGGCCTTGTCTTTCAAAACCTCTTTCATTTTTTCGACCACCGGCTGCAATGACTCGCTGACTTTTTCTTGCTCTTTTTTCTCATCATCGCTTAACGTGCCTAGATCAAGATCACCGCGCGCTACGCTGCTCAGTGGCTTGTCCTGGAAGTCATTTAAGAAAGAGAGCATCCACTCATCTACCCGGTCAGTCAACAACAATACCTCAACACCTTTGTTGCGAAATACCTCAAGGTGTGGACTATTGCGCGCCGCCTGCCAGCTGTCTGCTGTTACATAATAAATTTTGCTCTGGCCTTCTTTCATGCGCGCCACATATTCTGCCAAAGTGACCGTCTGCGCTGCCGTATCAGTGGCCGTGCTGGCAAACCGCAAGAGTGACGCAATGCGCTCGCGATTGGCATGATCTTCGCCCATCCCTTCTTTCAATACCTGGCCAAATTGCTGCCAGAACACCGTATATTTTTCCGCATCTGACTCAGCGAGCTCTTCAAGCATGGACAATGCGCGCTTCGTCACACCCTCTCGAATTGCTTTAACGTCACGACTTTCCTGCAAAATTTCACGTGAGACATTCAGTGGTAAATCGTTTGAATCGACCACCCCTCGAATAAAACGTAAATACGTAGGCAATAATTGCTCTGCATCGTCCATCACGAAGACGCGCTTGATATACAGTTTTAACCCACCACGCTGATTACGGTCCGCTAGATCGAAAGGCGCTTGAGCCGGGACATATAAGAGTTGCGTATATTCATTGCGGCCCTCAACACGATTATGTGTCCAGATCAACGGCTCTTGCTGATCATGCGACAGATGCTGATAAAAAGCCTTATATTGGGTTTCATCAATATCGCTTTTTGCGCGTGCCCATAGAGCACTCGCCTGGTTGATCGTTTCTTCTTCGTCACGGCGCACGGTTTCTTGCTTTTCTTGATCCCATTCTTCCTTGGCCATGAGAATCGGCAAGGCAATATGATCCGAATATTTTCTAATGATCGATTTCAAGCGCCACGCAGACAGAAAATCATCTTCGCCTGCGCGCAGATGCAAGGTAATGGACGTACCGCGTGCGGTCCGTTCAATCGCTTCTATACTAAACTCGCCAGCCCCCGTACTTTGCCAGCGGACTCCTTCGGCAACTGGCACGCCAGCGCGGCGCGATTCGACTGTGATCTGGTCAGCAACGATAAAACCGGAATAAAAACCCACGCCAAATTGACCAATCAGCGCCGCATCTTTTTGCTCATCGCCTGAGAGTTTGGCAAAAAACTCTTTGGTACCGGAGCGAGCAATCGTGCCAAGGTTGGCAATTGCTTCCTCGCGGCTCATGCCAATCCCATTATCGTCAATGGTGATGGTGCGCGCAGTTGCATCATATGAAATGCGAATACGTAAATCCGCATCACCCTCATAAAGTGACGCATCTGCAATCGCTTCAAAGCGTAGTTTGTCCGCGGCATCTGACGCGTTTGAGATCAATTCGCGCAGAAAAATTTCTTTATTGCTATAGAGTGAGTGAATCATCAACTGCAGAAGCTGCTTTACTTCTGCCTGAAAGCTTAGGGTTTCTTGCGTCATTGTCAAAATCCTTAAGGGCTGTTAAATTGATATTAATTGACCGTGCCAAATAATGGAGGCGCTTTTCCGTATTTCAAGAGAGAGATTAGATAAGCGCGCACATGAAATACCAGTACAAGCAGCAAGCTAAGTAGGCGGGCTACTGCAATAACATTTTTGCGTTAGTCGGTCTATTCTAATGGCTCTTGCCACATTGTCGTACAATTATTCCCTCACATTCGCCTATACTTATTATTTTGGCGCTGTCGGCCAAATTCAACATTACCGGATATTCTTTGATGAGTCCACGTGAAATTCAAGGCATGCTGCTTGGCTTGCTAAGCGTTATTCTTTTCAGCATAACGTTACCGATGACACGCATTACCATTATGGAAATCCATCCATTACTCAATGGGCTTGGGCGTTCATTCATAGCGGCGATACCTGCAGCCATCTTACTGGCCTGGCGCCGAGAAAAATGGCCGACTAAACAACAAATGAAGGGGCTAGCCGTTGTCGCCTTAGGCGCAATTATAGTGTTTCCGGTATGTACTGCTTGGGCTATGCGTACCCTGCCCGCTTCGCACGGCGCGATTGTCAATGGACTACAACCCTTATGCGTTGCTGTCTATGCAGTGTGGTTCGCCCGTGAAAAACCCTCCCGTACATTTTGGCTATGCTCAATCATGGGCAGCACACTCATTCTCACCTATGCAATGCGCGCAAGTGGCGGCACATTAATGGCCGGGGATATCTTTATGTTGATTGCGGTGGTTTTTGGCGCGCTCGGCTATACAGAAGGGGGGCGCCTGGCTAAGCAAATGGGTGGCTGGCGCGTAATTTGTTGGGCCTTGGTTCTCGCCGCTCCAGTGCTAGTTATACCGGTTACTTTGCTGGCATGGCACCATACCGGCCCAATTTCTCTTAAGTCCAAGCTGGCTTTTGGCTATGCTGCGCTTATTTCGCAGTTTTTTGGTCTTTTTATATGGTACGCGGGCCTGGCGTTAGGCGGTATTGCGCGTGTTAGCCAAGTGCAACAGTTACAGGTATTTTTCACGCTGGCTTTTTCTGCCTGCTTTTTTGGCGAGGAAGTTGGCTCGGACACTTGGCTTTTTGCCGCAGCGGTTGTCTTCATGCTGGCACTTAGCAGTCGCACGCGGATTGCAGCGTTACCGCCAAGCAGCATCAGCTCCTCACAAAAGATTGCGCACAATTGAGAAAGTAAAATCAGCCCGGTATACTGTCTTGGTAATGAATAATAAGGATAAGACATGCGGATGAAAAAGCACTGATTTTGAGTTGGCATCGCGCAGCAAAGTTAACCCTCGCCTTTTAAGAAAATTTTCTAATGCCCGAACCATTAAAATTATTACAAACCAATCAACTTTGTAAGCAGTATGGCCATGTCGTTGCATTAGCTCCAACTGATTTGACCGTATCGCAAGGGGAATTTCTAACTTTACTTGGTCCTTCGGGCTCAGGTAAAACAACGCTGCTGAGCTTGATTGCAGGATTATTACAACCCGATGACGGCAACATTTATATCGGTGGTATCGATGTCACTAACAAGGCGCCATATGAAAGAGATATTGGTGTAGTTTTTCAAAACTATGCGTTATTTCCGCATATGACCGTGGCAGAAAATATCGCCTTTCCTCTTAAAATGCGCAAAGTGAGCGCACGCGAAATGCAGCAAGCCGTTGCACGCATACTTGAACTTGTCGAGCTGCCGCATGTAGCTAACCGCTTTCCGCGTGAATTATCAGGTGGTCAGCAACAACGCATCGCGCTCGCCCGCTGTATGGTGTATCGTCCGTCGATTATTTTGATGGATGAACCTCTCGGCGCATTAGATAAAAAATTGCGCAACCAAATGCAGTTGGAGATTAAACGCATCCATCGCGAACTTGGCACAACGATCCTTTATGTCACGCATGATCAAGAGGAAGCGATGACCATGTCGGATCGCATTTGCTTAATGAACGGGGGCAAGATCGAGCAATTGGGTACCTCTATTGAGCTTTATTTTTGCCCACAGACCGCTTTCGTGGCGGATTTTATTGGCGAGTCCAATTTATTGCCAGCACGCGTCAGCCAAGTCGCTGGTGGAACCGTGCATTTCAACTTCAACGGTATGAGTGGGAGTGGCGTTGCCACCTCCAATGGCAAGCCGATCACGCCTGGCAGCCACATTGAGGTCATGATTAGGCCGCAACATTTGCGCGTCAGCACAGAGAACAACTTAAACGAAAACCGAATTGAAGCCATTCTCACTGATTTCGTGGTCACTGGCGCCACCAGCAAATCGTATCTATCGGCCCCAAGGGACACACAACTGATCATTGCGGAGCTAACCCAGGGCCACCGCTCACCTCGCCTTCAAGGTGAGAAACTTACGTTGACCTGGAATGCAGCAGATGCGATCGCAATTCCACAAGAGCCAATGGGCATTGAGGTTTAATGAAGCAGAAAGATCTTTCCTGGCAAGTTCGAGCAGCTCCAAGACTACTCGCCGCACACTATTGGCCCCATCTATTTAGGCTATTGAGTAACCCAAAATTTTATCTCGGCGCGCCCATTATCATTTATCTGCTGGTGACGCTAGTGTTACCCATCACCCAGCTGTTCAGCCTAAGCTTTCTGCCTGAAGGGGAATTAGGGCTGACCCATTACAGCCGGCTCTTTTTGTCGCCAGTCTACCTGCAAGTGCTTGCCATCACCTTCAAAACAGCCGCCTATACTACTTTGCTTGCTGTCGTGGGAGGATATCCAGTTGCCTATCTGATTACTTTTGCGCCCCCAAAATTTAAGAGTTCGTTGCTGTTTTGGGTCCTGTTGCCATTTTGGACAAGCTTTCTCGTGCGCACTTTTGGCTGGATGGTACTGCTTGGCCGCAATGGCATGCTCAATCAGATGCTCGCCCTCACCAAGATGACGGACACCCCACTCAATTTACTCTATCACTTTCCCGCCGTCCTAACTGGCATGGTGCATGCAATGATGCCGCTGGCCATTTTAACCATGCTGTCGGTCATGAAAAATATTGACCGCACCCTGCCTCGTGCGGCATTAACACTCGGCGCAAAACCCGCTAGAGCATTCTGGACCGTGTATTTTCCACTTTCTTTGCCGGGCGTAGCGGCAGCAGCGCTGATGGTGTTTGTCACGTCGATTGGCTTTTTTATCACGCCAGCGCTGTTAGGTGGGCGCAAAGAAATCATGATGACGCAAATTATCATGGACCAAATTCAGAGTACGCTCAATTGGGGGTTTGCTGGTGCTGTTTCAATGCTGCTGCTGGTAGCCGTGTTAGTCGTTTTTTTCTTATATAGTCGGCTCATCGGGCTTTCAAGTTTAGCCGGAGAAGGGACCACGACCACTCAGCACGCGGCCAAGCCCACCCATCTCAGGATACGACTTGCTGGCTACTGGATCCTTGAACGTTTGGCCGATATTTTTGATGGTTTAGGCAGTCTGTGGCGCTATACGGTTGCTTGGAGAGCCCAAACCTACGCCAAAAATCCTGCAAAAAATCGGCATCTCTCCGGCAAGCAAGGATGGGCGCTGCGGATCGCTGCGCTGGTTATGCTGGCATTCTTGATGGCTCCGATACTCGTGATGATTCCAATCTCTTTCACTGAGAGCCGAGCAATCGATTGGCCCCCTCGAGGTTTTTCATTACAGTGGTATGACGCCATCTTTCATTCACCCAATTGGAGCCATGCCGCTATACGTTCCATCTTGATTGGCATCAGCACGGGATTTTTATCGATGCTGATTGGCGCACCGGCCGCTTTTTTGCTCTCTCGCTCAGGTTTTCGCTGGAAAGTAGCACTGCTGGGTTTTATTCTAACGCCGATGATTGTGCCAAGGATGATTCTAGCGATTGGTTTCTTTTATCTTTTCGCTAAGCTAGGCTTAGTAGGTTCCATGTTTGGCTTGGTGTTAGGCCACACGACCATTGCGCTTCCGTATGTCGTCATCACCATCATGGCGGTGCTTAAAAATTATGATACCCAGCTTGATGCGGCAGCTCAAAGCCTGGGGGCTAACCGATTTAAGACTTTACGTTATATCACTTTTCCAATTTTATCCGCTGGCTTAGCCTCAGCGTTTTTGTTTGCCTTTGCCACTTCCTTTGATGAATTGACGATTGCCCTTTTTGTCACGGGCGGACTCAGTGCAACGCTGCCTAAGCAATTTTGGGATGAGATTACATTAAATGTCTCCCCGACGATTGCAGCCGTTTCAACTTGCCTGTTTTTCTTCGTGGCGATTATTATTGGCTGTGCGGATCGGTTGCGCCGGCGCAGTGTGCGGTGAAGGCCCTTATTCGTTAACCTGCAAATTCGCCTGGACGTCAGTGTCCTTAGATTGGGGTTAAGCTAATAAAATTTGGGGTAACTTGAGATGGAGAGTGTTCCAAACTGGGGGCTGACGGCCGAAGCAGTGGAAGCGAGTGCATTGATATTGCCGAACAGCCGCCAGAAAAACTGAGCCATACTCGATCAGTTGATTACGTCAGCCCCCAGTTTGGAACACTCTCCAAAGATAGCAGTAAAATACGAACCGTAAAATGTGTGATAAAAACCTTTCCGTAGTGCGTTGCCCCAAGGCATATCCTACTGCCAAAAATGGCTGGAACTGGATTCACTTTAAGTTCTGACGCTCAGCAAAAAAAGAGGTGGCCCTATTCCACGCTTACTCGATGAAAGGCGCACCGTAATTTATTTAACTTAAAGATGTCTATGTCAATTTATATTCCAAGCACCACTATTCCATCCTATTCCGCCGTACAAAAATCTCTAACGCCTTCATTATCTTCACTACCGGTTGAAATCCAAGAAGAAATAGAAAATCATCTGGATTCGTCTGCCCGGCAGGCGCTCTTTGAAGCATTGATTACGGTAACACGTGATGGCGAACCCATAAACTCACCTCTCCTTAAATTGCACTTGCTGCTACAAAAGATTCCATCTAAATATCAACAAGCTTTGGGCAGATTCGATGCAAGCTTGCGGAGATTCGCGTTGAATCAATTGCAAAGGTTATCAGAGTTAAAGCAACTCGATACAGTGGTAGAGAAGTCAGCATTTTTTGAGTTGGTGCGTGTGGTTGATGATCCAGAGATATTTAGATATTTAAGGGAAGAAATCCAACAAGAACCGGCGTTAAAGGAAAAGCTACTGAATTGGGTCGAACTCTCAAAAACCGAAGAAGTAGTGCAGCCCATAGCGGCAAATGCGTTGACCCTCTTGGTGAAAAGTGGTGTGCAGTTTAATGGAGCGGATTTAAGGGGAATCCGAATCCCTGGAGCAGACCTAAGTTTTGGGGTATTCGATTCAGCGCAGTTGCAAGGGGCTGATTTAAGAAAGACCAATCTTCGTAATAGTTGGTTGCGTGAGGCGAATTTAAGCGGAGCGCAGATGGCCGGGATGCAGTTTGGCGCATGGCCTTATCTCCAAGAAGAAAGTCCTGTGAATTCCTGCGCGTATTCCCCAGATGGGAAAAACTGTGCGGTAGGGCTTGATAACGGCACGATCAGCGTGTATACGACTTCGGATTGGGGAAAAACCTACACCTTAGAAGGACATACCAAAGCTGTTAGGAGCGCGGTATATTCGCCGAGCGGGTCGCAGATCGCCTCGGGGAGTGAAGACTATACGGTGCGTCTATGGGACGCGCACAGCGGAGCGGCTGGGCACACCTTAGAAGGACATACAGACTTTGTTAATAGCGTGGTGTATTCGCCGAGCGGTGCGCAGATCGCCTCGGGGAGTGATGACCATACGGTGCGGCTGTGGGACGCGCACAGCGGAGCGGCTGGGCACACCTTACGCGGACATACCTCCTATGTTAGGAGCGTGGTGTATTCGCCGAGCGGCGCGCAGATCGCATCGGGCAGTGTTGACCATACGGTGCGGCTGTGGGATGCGCACAGCGGTGTGGCCGGGCACACCTTACAAGGACGTACCTCCTTGGTTAGGAGCGTGGTGTATTCGCCGAGCGTGGTGTATTCGCCGAGCGGCGCACAGGTCGCCTCGGGCAGTGCTGACCATACGGTGCGGCTGTGGGACGCGCACAGCGGCGCAGCCGGGCACACCTTAGAAGGACATACCTCCTATGTTAATAGCGTGGTGTATTCGCCGAGCGGTTCGCAGATCGCCTCGGGGAGTTCTGACAATACGGTGCGTCTGTGGGACGCGCAAAGCGGAGCGGCTGGGCACACCTTACGCGGACATACCTCCTATGTTAGGAGCGTGGCGTATTCGCCGAGCGGGTCGCAGATCGCCTCGGGGAGTTATGACAAGACGGTGCGTCTGTGGGACGCGCACAGCGGAGCGGCTGGGCACACCTTAGAAGGACATACAGACTCTGTTATGAGCGTGGTGTATTCGCCGAGCGGGTCGCAGATCGCCTCGGGGAGTGGTGACAAGACGGTGCGTCTGTGGGACGCGCACAGCGGAGCGGCTGGACACACCTTAGAAGGACATACCGCCACTGTTATGAGCGTGGTGTATTCGCCGAGCGGGTCGCAGATCGCCTCGGGGAGTTATGACAAGACGGTGCGTCTGTGGGACGCGCACAGCGGAGCGGCTGGGCACACCCTAGAAGGACATACCTCCTATGTTAATAGCGTGGTGTATTCGCCGAGCGGGTCGCAGATCGCCTCGGGCAGTGCTGACAATACGGTGCGTCTGTGGGACGCGCAAAGCGGAGCGGCTGGGCACACCTTAGAAGGACATACAGACTCTGTTATGAGCGTGGTGTATTCGCCGAGCGGGTCGCAGATCGCCTCGGGGAGTAGGGACAATACGGTGCGTCTGTGGGACGCGCACAGCGGAGTGGCTGGGCACACCTTAGAAGGACATACCTCCTATGTTAAGAGCGTGGTGTATTCGCCGAGCGGGTCGCAGATCGCCTCGGGGAGCTATGACAAGACGGTGCGTCTGTGGGACGCGCACAGCGGAGCGGCTGGGCACACCTTAGAAGGACATACCTCCTATGTTATGAGCGTGGTGTATTCGCCGAGCGGGTCGCAGATCGCCTCGGGGAGTGTTGACAATACGGTGCGTCTGTGGGAGGTCGCTTCGGCTGAGTGTCTAAGAGTGATTCAAGATTTTACCGGGAGGGTCTATAGCGTAGCCTGGAAAGCGACGCCGGAGGATTCCTATCTGTTGACTGGCAGTAGCGATAATTTTGTTCGGCAGTGGGAGCTGATAGAAAAGGGGGACGATGTTCAGGTGCGTCTGCGGTGGATGTCACCGCATACTGAGCTGAAAGTCAGTGCTGCCTCAATCGATGGTGTAGAAGGCTTAAGTAAGTTGAATAGGCAGCTCCTGAAGCAACTCGGGGCGGTGAGATAAGGAGTAAGGTTTTAACAGGGAGTAGAGAAAGGCCTCTGATGGGGCCTTTCTCTACAGGCTGGGGTAGGGCCACATAGGCTCAGTCAGATGACACTTCTGACTGGTGATTATAGCTGGTACTTAACCCGGTTTTCCGTTCTTATGGAAAGAATATGAATATGAGAAGTAGATTGGTTTTAGGGAGGTGGCAACTGCGTGCTGGTCGGTTTTTTATCGAATCTATACCCTGATTTTGCTTTCCATAATGCTGCCGCCCTTCAGGGCAATCTGCAAGGAGCACGGCATGCTAACAGACTATTTCAAATCTTCTTTGACGTTAGAGCGCTACCGCCCTGAACTCATAGGTCCATATCCAGATGCGTTCACTGCATGGCTCAATGAAGATGGCTGAGATAGTATCGTTTTATCGGACGCGAACGTTGTTCGGTAAAACGATTCGCTTGATTATTCAGAGCGTCGTAAAAAACGTTGGTGACACAGCCGGTGGCAGCAGCATTATGGAAAGCAAAATCAGAGCATAGGTTGTGATAAATGCCTGCCTAATAGGAGGTTGCTACCACTCACAACCAATCTACTTCCCATATTCATATGCTTTCCATAAGAACGGTTATGGGAAGATTCCCATAACCGTTCAACTCGGCTTCGAACTCGCTCAGAATTGCGGGTAATTGCAAGGATCATAGAGTGCTTACTGTTACTAAGACTGATGTCGCCAATTTTGGCGTTAACGTCAGCTTCGTGCGTCACTACAACGCAGCATTTTCCGAGGTGCTTGGATTAAAAGCATTTTATCGGCAGCTACAGCAAGCACAGCGTGATTCACCGGTCGCCTCAAACTTTACGAGTGCTATTCGCTAATTTGAGTTTGCTTTGCGTCTCGCTGCCTGAGTAGGGCTGCATTTTGAGGACTTAAATTGCGGGCATTTTCGATCAATGCGCCTGTCGCGGTCAGCATCGTCGTGTCTTGCCCTGAAATCCGATCTAATACAATTTTGCTAATTTGGCCTGCATTAGAAAAAACCTGCCAAAAACAAAGAGTGGAGCCCTCTCCCTTTGTGCACAGTATCGCTGTGTCGTCGTCCAGCACAGGCTGCCACGTAACAGCCTGAATAGGGCCAGTAAAGCTTTGCAGAACTGCGTGACAATCGTCTGTTAGAACAGACCATAGCCTTACTGTTCCACCATAATCTCCAGACGCTAACCATTTTCCATTGCTCGCAAACGCGATGCTCGTTATCTCATTCTCATGCCCGATATACGTATGCGCAAGAGATCGATCGCCCGAAACATTCCATAGCCGTACCACCCCATTAGAGCTTCCGGACGCTAACCACTGACTATCACTTGAAAACACGACAGGACTTTCATCCTCACTATCATGACCGGTATACGTGTGCGCAAGAGACCGATCGCCTGGAATATTCCATAGCTTTACCACTCCATTCGAGATTTTAGAAGCTAACCACTGATTATCGTTTGAAAATGCGAGATTACTAACCTCACTCTCATGCTCGTAGCTGTGCGCCAGAGATTGATCGCCTGAGACATGCCACAGTTTCACGGTATTTTCATCGTCATACGCTAACCACTGCCCGTCGCTTGAGATTGCGACACTACATATCCAACCCCCATTATCTCTATCAAATTCACAATATGGATATCGATTGTCCGAAACATTCCATAGCCTCACGCCCCCATTAGGAGTTGCCGCTGCTAGCCACTGCCCGTCAGCAGAAACCGTAATACTATTTACGCCCTCTTCAAAGTAGTCATTAGATTGCCACCCATAGTAATTCTTGTAATTCTTATCCGTTAAATCGTCCGTGACATGTGATAGCCTTACCGCGTCCCCATCTTCATATACTAACCACTGCCCATCGTTCGAAAATGCGGCACTAGTCATCAGGCGCGTATCTCTTTGGTACTTGCTCGTAGATCGGTGGTCGTCTGAGACAAACCACTGTTTCACCGTTTTATCATTACTTCCAGAAGCTAACCACTGATCATTGCTTGAAAACGAGACATTATTCACCTCATCTTTATGTCCAATATACCTGTGCGCAAGAGATCGATTACCCGAGGCATGCCATAGATTTACACTATTATCCTTAGCGCCAGACGACGCTAACCATTGCCCATCGCCTGAAAACGCGACACTCTTAACCCCACCCCATCCACAACGTCTATCGCTGTAAGTATGCACAAGAGATCGATCGCCTGAAACATTCCAAAGCTTCACTGTCCCTTTAGAGCTTCCAGCGGCTAACCACTGCCCATCGCTCGAAAACGCAACACTATTAAAATACTCCCCTTGCTCGACGCTATAAGTATGCGCAAGGGAGCGATCACCCGAGACAAACCATAACTTCACCGTCTCACCATAACATTCAACAGACGCTAACCATTGCCCATCGCTTGAAAATGCGACACTCTTCACCGTGCTCCTATGTCCATCATAGGTGTGCACAAGAGAATAATTACGTGAGACACGCCACAGTCCCACTTTAACGCCATAACTCCCTGCTAACCACCGTCCATCGCTAGAAAATGCGACGCTACGCACGCTGCCCCCATCGACATAAGTATGTGCAAGAGATAAATTGCTTGAGACATGCCACAGCTTCATACCGTCTTCACTTCCAGAGGCTAACCATTGCCCATCCCTCGAAAACGCGATACTCAGCACCTTCTTTTCATGCCCAACATAGGCATGTAACTGACTTAAATTTTCGGTCTCATAGAGCTGAATTTGATTGTCCTCCGCGACAGCAAGCCAGCGCCCATCCGGTGAATAACAACAAGCAGAAATACCCTTGTTCATTTTTAAACTGGGTTTTTCACCGAATTGCGCGCGAGCCAAATCTGCTCCATCCAGATTCACTCCTCGTAACCAAGCACAAGTCCAATCCACCCCGCTTAAATCTGCATTTTGAAATTTCGTAAGCCCAAACATCCCATAACTTAAATCTGCGCCAGGCACGCGTATACCGCTGAAATCTTTGTCACTTAATTGCACGCCAGTTTTAACTAATAACGTTAACGCATTTGCCGCTACCGTTTGCACTTCTTCTACCTTGGAGCGTTCCACCCAACTCAATAGCTTTTGCTTTAACTCCGGCACTCGTTGAATTTTTTCCCTCAAATATTCAAATACCTCTGGATCATTAACACGACGTACCAACTCAAACAATGCATGCTTCTCTACCACTTGATCAAGTTGCCCTGATTCCTCTAATCTTTGCAATTGATTCAATGCAAAGGCTCGCAAGCTCTCATCCGAACTCGCCAAACTCTGATGATATTTCGCCGCTATCATTTTCTGAAGCAAGTGTAATTTCAGTGCAGGTGAATCCACCGGCTCGCCATCTCGTGTCACCGTTGTAAGTGCTTTATAAAAATTCAGCCGCTCCGCTACTGGCATATGATTTTCTACTTCTGCTTGAATTTCTAAGGGAAGCGAAAGGAATGATGGTTTTGTGGGCCTTTGTACTGCGGGGTAGGACGAAATAGTAGAAGGTGAAATAGGATTTAGCATTGGTGTCTTTGAGGTAGATCGTGGCGGCACTGCCATGCAAAATTTATACAGGATAGTGACCTGCAAATATAAGGATAAGAAATTAAAGTATCGATTATATAGCTTGTATTTTTGTCAACGGCATGTTGCAAAGCCTTAGAACCTGCTCTCGATCTTTAAAATTTGAGAGGATAACTGGTTGTATTTGATTGAATTCAAGAAATGAGCCGCATGCCTTACCCAAGCAATATAAGTCGAGAGCAATTTGAAGAGATAAGAGGGCTATTAGAAAGTGCGCGCAAGCGGACTAAACCAAGAGACTTATACCATGTATTTTGCGCAGTGCTGTACCTTCTGAAAAGTGGCTGCCAATGGCGTATGTTGCCCAAGAAATATCCTAAATGGCGCACTGTGTATTCGTACTTTAGTCGCTGGAGTGAGGCTGCCCAAGACGGCGGTTATGCAGTGCACTGCATAATCCGCCGGTTTGGGATTAGAACCCCGAGATGTGTTACCCCCAATTGGGGACACCACATCTTGTTAAACATATTGCGGTATTGCGGAAATACAATAACTTAAAACACGGCCTTATCTGGCGAGGACAATAAAATGTCCCTCAGCGCATATCTCTGTCTAGATCCATCCTCATCCCGCTCGTAATATAAAACTATAGAGTTCAGAATAGAAATTAACGCGAATCGCGCCTTGTTATTGATAAAGATTCGCGCACTTTTCGCGCAAACTGGTAACATCGCGGCGATTTGAACGCTTTTTTGGAGTCATCCTCATGCAAGACCGTATCACGCTTACTCAATTTTTAATTGAACAACAACGCCAACACAATAGTCTCCCCGCCGATTTACGGCTCTTAATCGAGGTCGTTGCACGAGCCTGCAAGATGATCGGCCATTATGTCGGTAAAGGTGCGTTAGGCAGTGTACTAGGCAGCGCCGGCAGCGAGAATGTGCAGGGCGAAGTGCAAAAAAAGCTTGATGTGATTTCAAATGATATTCTGCTCGAAGCCAATAAATGGGGAGGCAGCCTCGCCGCTATGGCATCCGAAGAGCTTGAGCATATTCACCTGATTCCACACCATTACCCTAAAGGTGAGTATTTGCTGCTGTTTGATCCACTTGATGGCTCATCGAACATCGATGTCAATGTGTCAATTGGCACAATTTTCTCGGTCTTGCGTTGCACAGATAAAACCCAGCCACCTACCGAGCAATCATTCTTACAAGCAGGTACGCAGCAAGTTGCCGCGGGTTACGTTGTGTATGGCCCGCAAACTGTGTTTGTGCTCACCACAGGTCACGGCGTACACTGCTTTACGCTTGATCGCGAATTGGGTTCGTGGGTCCTGACGCAAAGCAATATGCGTATCCCGCAAACAACTCATGAATACGCCATCAATGCCTCAAATGCACGGCATTGGTATCCGCCGGTACAACGCTATGTCAATGAGCTAGTGATGGGCAAAACCGGGATGCGTGAGCAAGATTTTAATATGCGCTGGGTCGCTTCGATGGTGGCTGATGTGCACCGTATTTTGAATCGCGGCGGTATTTTTATGTATCCGGCCGACCAGCGCGATCCCGCCAAACCAGGCAGGCTGCGCCTGATGTATGAAGCCAACCCGATCGCTTTTATCGTGGAACAAGCACAAGGCGCTGCAACCAATGGTCAGCAGCGCATTCTTGAGATCACCCCAACCCAACTACACGAACGGGTAGCCGTTTTCCTTGGGTCAAAAAATGAAGTTGACCGTGTGACGCGTTATCACCACGAAATGCTTTGAGTGATTTGAAGCGCGGAGCTAACAGCAGATAGTGGCGCGGCCGTCGGCGCCCACATAAAGCACGGGCAAACCGCCAAGATACCCATCATTGCTATAGGGACCCGCGTGACGCTTTGTCTGCTGCCGGGTCCCAATGCCCTTCTCCAGCAGGCCATGCCAGCGGCAGGTCCTTTTGGACCCTTGCCCAGCGCACAAACTAAATTTCCGCCTCATTTCACTAGTAAAATTTGCATACTGGAAAGCTCAGTACATTTGCTTTTGGACAATTAAGTCTTCAGCCATCCCCTGCCACCACCTAGCTTTATAGCACAATTATGATAGGCGAAAAGGTATCTCTTAAGTTTCTAAAAATTTATCACAACATATCGACTTATACTAGTTAAATTAGTATAATTTTTTCTTTAGCATTTAAACTCAGCTCTCCGGGGACTTCTATGTCCATTATTTCCCACCCCCATGACAAATTTTTTAAAGGAAGCCTTAAAGAAAAGCAAATTGCGCTCGATTTTCTAAAAGCCCATTTGCCTGCCAATATCTATCAACAGCTTGACCTCACCACTCTGCGAGCGATTGATAAAAGTTATGTCAGTGCTGAGCTGCGTGAAGTGCATAGCGATATGGTCTATGCTTGCCAAATCAATGGCAAAGCAGGTTATATCCCCATCTTGCTGCTGCTTGAGCATCAATCTACCGCCGACAAACATATGGCTTTTAGACTGCTGCAGTACACCGTAAATTTGATGGGAGATCATTTAAGAGCTGGGCATGACTCACTCCCGTTAGTCTTGCCGATATGTCTTTACCATGGCGCCGTATCTCCCTATCCGTATTCAACAGATATCTTTGAAAACTTTGATGATGTTGAGATGGCAAGAGCGCTAGTCTTCAAACAATTCCAACTCATTGATTTGACAACGCTGCCAGTTGATATATTGAAGCAGCATGGAGTAGCCTCACTGATGGAACTACTTTTTAAGCACCATCAGGAACGCAATTTTATTGAAACAATTCAGCAGCTTGCAGACCAAGGCATCTTGAAGATGGTGGTATCTCATACGACAGAGTCATATTTTTTTGCTATGCTAGAGTATATTGGTTCAAATGAACAAGGACAGCAACCGCAAAAAGCGGAAGATTTATTTAAGCTACTAAGCACAGTATTACCTGAGAAGCGGGAGAGCATCATGACTCTTAAGAAACAAATTTAAGTGCTTGATAAATAAGAATTATTTTTCGTCTATTTCGGAATCGTAAAAATAAATTGAAGCTATTTTGTTTCTTCCGAACGCCTGGCGTCCGGCTGGCCGCCTACTATGCTTTTAACGAACAATTGCGACAGGAAGGTCGGCAGGAAGGCAGACAAGAGGGGCGGCAGGAAGGTAGACAAGAGGGGCGGCAGGAAGGTCGGCAAGAGGGTGTGCTCGCTATTGCTAAAAAAATGCTAGCCGAGAGATCAAAATTTGCTTTTATTAAAAAAGTGACCGGTCTTTCTGACGAGGACATCAAAAAAATAGCGCCCTAATATTAAATACCCTCAACACAATTTAACTAAGCTTTATTGTCTATTTGCTCAGCGACTACACAGCATTACCTGAGAAACGGGAGAGCGTCATGACTCTTAAGAAACAAATTTAAGTGCTTGATAAATAAGAATTATTTTTCGTCTATTTCGGAATCGTAAAAATAAATTGAAGCTATTTTGTTTCTTCCGAACGCCTGGCGTCCGGCTGGCCGCCTACTATGCTTTTAACGAACAATTGCGGCAGGAAGGTAGACAAGAAGGTCGGCAGGAAGGTGAACACTAGATAGCGCTCGCTATTGCTAAAAAAATGCTAGCCGAGGGATCAAAATTTGCTTTTGTTAAAAAAGTGACCGGTCTTTTTGACGAGGACATCCAAAAAATAGCACCCCAGCATTAAATACTCTCAGCACGCTTTAACCGAGCGGCAACCGCAAGGCCTGCTCGCTGTTGCCGCTGAGTAATCTCAGATTGAGGATGCGAAGGCAACCCTCGAATTAGCAAAGCGTTCAACTGCTTCGGCAGCGCTAGAAAAACAGAAGCTTGAGGTCAAAAAAGCGCCGCTGAACGTTCATTGAACTCTGTACGCAAGCTGCCGACACGAACCGCCAGCGTATCAAAATTCAACTTCCATCATAGGTCAACGCCCTTTATTCCACTGACAATTGCAAATGTAATTGCGAAAACGCTCTTTCACTATCGGAACCGGCATCACGCTCACTCAATGCCGCGGGGGCAAGCCGCGCCAATTCGAGGCTATTCAAGTAATCCGGCGTAATATCATCGGTTAGATAATGGCCATCAAAACAGGCTGCTTCAAAAGACGTGAGCGCCGGGTTCAAGTCACGCACAGCTTGTTTCATCGCCGTCACGTCCTGATAAATGAGTTGGTCTGCACCAATGATGCGCGCCACTTCTTCATCGCTACGGCCATGGGCAACAAGCTCGCCTCGGGTTGGCATATCAATGCCATAGACATTTGGGAATTTAACCGGGGGCGCCGCAGAAGCAAAGATAACCTTGTTGGCGCCCGCATCGCGCGCCATTTGTACGATTTCATGACTGGTCGTGCCGCGTACGATTGAGTCATCGACAATCAGCACGTTACGTCCTTTAAACTCAATCGCCATTGCATTTAGCTTTTGGCGCACCGACTTTTTGCGCACTGCCTGGCCTGGCATGATAAAAGTGCGGCCTACGTAACGGTTTTTAAAAAACCCTTCACGGTATTCAATGCCAAGCCGATTTGCCACTTGCATCGCCGCCGGCCGGCTTGAATCAGGAATCGGCATCACCACATCAATATCCCCTGCCGATATCACCCGCTCAATTTTTTTCGCTAGATAATCGCCCATGCGCAACCGAGCATTATAGACAGGCACTCCATCCAGACAAGAATCCGGCCGCGCCAAATACACATACTCGAAAATACAAGGATTAAGGCTGGCCTCATGCGCGCACTGATGGTTATAAAAATCGCCGTCAAGGCCAATAAAAATCGCTTCGCCAGGCGCCACATCGCGCACCAACTCAAAGCCAATACCTTCAAGCGCAACCGATTCAGATGCGCTCATCCATTCGGTGCCCTGCTCAGTTTCACGCTTACCGATACAGAGCGGACGGATGCCGTAAGGATCACGAAACGCCAACAAGCCATAACCCGCGATAAGTGCAACAATCGCATATGAGCCACGTACGCGCCGGTGTACTCCGCTGACTGCTTTAAAGAGCATAGCGGGATCCAACGAGTAACCCGCGCTCGCCATTTGCAATTCATGCGCGAGCACATTGAGCAAAACTTCTGTATCAGAATGGGTATTAATATGACGCCGGTCAATCCGAAACAGTTCGTCTTTTAATTGCCGGGAATTCGTCAAATTGCCGTTATGGGCCAAAATAATACCGTATGGCGCATTGACATAAAAAGGCTGCGCCTCTTCTTGGCTGCTGGCCGAACCTGCCGTCGGATAGCGCACCTGACCAATGCCGCATGTGCCGGGCAAGGCACGCATATTGCGCGTGCGAAAAGCATCGCGCACCATTCCATTGGCTTTATGCATATAGAAAGTATTACCATTTGCCGTGGCAATACCAGCCGCATCCTGACCACGATGCTGCAACAAGAGCAAGCTGTCATACAGCAACTGGTTAACAGGAGATTTTGAAACTACACCTACAATGCCACACATGGCGGGTCCTTCAAATGACACAAATGATTACTGCATTCTTGTTTTAGAACACCTACCCTGGCTTGCTAATACCCACTTGTTGCTTTCTTAGCAACTTTTAGCAACCATATGGTATTTTACTTCATTCGGGATAGGCACGCACATAACGCGCTAGCGCATCAGGCAGCAGGTGCTTCATGAGCGACACGCCTGATTGCACATAAGGCCGTAGCAATGCCTCGCGCCAAAACCGCTGCTGTGGTAAATCGGTCATGCTGGCTATCATCGCCAACACCACCACCAGTACAAAGCCGCGCAATAAACCAAATAGGACGCCCAATGATGCGTTGAGCGAACCCAGTCCAATCGCGCCGACTAACCGGTTTGATAAGGCATTGAGCACATTGGCGGCCAGCAGTACAGCCATCACCAGCAGAACAAAGGCCAACAAAAACTGGGTCGTCTCACCACCCGGCAAGTGCGCCGGCAGATAAGGTGCAACCGCGTTTACACACTTAGCCGCAATAATAAAAGCAGCAATCCAACCAATTAAGCCAAAGACTTCAGCAACTAAACCCCGCCATAGGCCACGCAAGGCCGAAAGGCCAAGCACGAGCAACACGGTAAAGTCGAATACGGTTAGCATGAGCACCTCTATTTAAGTGTTGGTTTACCAGTCTTAACCTTCATCTGCGCCAGACCTAACTCACGGATGCGCTTGCTAGCTGCCTCAGCACCCACGCGATCATTAAATGGCCCCGCTCGCACGAGCAGTTGTTGGTTGCCGTTAGCCAGCTTTTTCCGCTCCAGATAAGCGGGTATGTTAGCTGCTTTTAAGCGCGCAATCCATGCGCGGGCGCGCGGCTCATCATATAAAGTACCTAACTGAACCGCGAAGCGATGGCTAGGCATACTACCGGCAGCTCTATTTGTGGTCTGCGGACTGGCTTTTATACGCGGGTTAACAGGTACAGAAGGCGCCGTGGCGGCACGCCTTGCATCCGTCGCATTGACAGGTTTTGAAGAGTTAATCGCCGTAACCGGCGGCATCTTCGTTACCGTAGGGGACAAAGCTGGCTTACGAGTTGACTGAGCGGGCTGGCTAGACGCAGCGGACGGTATATTCGGGGCAGCCTTGGCCACTAGACTTGTTGGATTAGGAATAGATTTTTGGGCCGTGGGAAGCGACTCAGGCGAGCGCGAACGCACACCAGATACAGTCGGATCTATGCCTAACGCTGTCGCCGGCGCCATTTTAGTCGGCGCAGCCAGGTGAATTGCGATGTCATCAACCTGTGGTCTAGGGCCCGGCTCGAGCACTTTAGACAAAACCACAATGGCGACAGTCACCAGGACTACCGCTCCCAGCAAACGACGACGTGCTCGCCGCTTTTCTAGCAGCAGCGGATCTAGTAGAGCCTCTTGCCCAGTGCGGCGAGCGCTGCGTTTTTCACCCTGCGCAGCTTTCTCGCGAGCCAATGCGGCCTTATCCACGCGGCTCACTCGCCCGCTATATGCGTCGCGCGCATCATATTTGTCGCCCGCACTGCGGCGGCTATTCTCTTTGTTACCGAACGAGAAAAGTCCCATAAATGGCTTAAACCGCCTTACTTGTATCGTAAAATTTCGGAAGGTCGACCGGTTTATAGCTGGCGTTGTCGATATGCAATGACATCAGCCACCGTGTAGAAAGATCCAAAAACGACAATTCTATCATTCTCCGCGGCGTTCGCTAATGCCTTTGCGTAAGCTTGCGCCGGTGTAGCAAAACATTCGATGCGGCGACGCACATTGGTGGCCGCGGTACGCTTCTGATCAACCGCCTGTATTTCATGCAATAACGCCTCGATCATGGCTGCTGGCGCGGCGCGTGGCGTGGGCAGATCAGTGATATACCAGTAATCAATTTCGCCCTTAATCCGCTGCAGGACGGCAGCAATATCTTTATCCGCCATGGCGCCAAATACTGCATGAGTATACGGAAAAAATCCCATATTACTGATATTTTCTGCGAGCGCCGCCACGGCATGCGGATTATGTGCAACGTCCAGCACCACTGCCGGTTTGCCAGGCAGTACCTGGAAGCGACCGGCTAATTCTACCCTGGCTAGGCCAAGCCGAATCTCTTGCGCGGCGACCGGCAGTCTGTCACGCAGTGCTTCAAGCGCCGCCAACGCCGCTGAGCTATTGAGCAATTGATTCGCGCCTCGCAATGCCGGATAAGCAAGCGCCGCCCGCGATAGGGTACGGCCGGTATAACACCATTGCTGGCGCTCATTACCGGCTTGCGCCTGATAACCAAAATCACGGCCAACCAGCCATAAATCTGCACCGATGCGCTGAGCGTGGTCAATTAAACTGCGCGGCGGTATTGGATCACCGCAAATTGCCGGTTTGCCAGGGCGGAAGATACCCGCCTTTTCAAAGCCAATTTTTTCGCGCGTGTCACCAAGGTAATGAGTATGATCGATATCAATGCTCGTAATCACCGCGCAATCTGGATCGATACTATTGACTGCATCTAGCCGCCCGCCTAAACCCACTTCAAGAATCACGACATCAAGTTTACTGGCGGCAAACCAATGCGCAATCGCCAGCAGTGTAAATTCAAAGTAAGTCAGCGAGATCGGCTCGGCAAAACTATGGCGTGCACGTTCGACCGCTGCAAAGTGAGGCAATAAAGCGGCATCAGAAGCTATCTCGCCATTGATACGCGCGCGCTCGTTAAACGACAGTAAATGCGGTGAAGTATGACAACCAACCCGATAACTGGCATGTAACAAAATAGATTCGAGTAGCGCGCAGGTCGAGCCCTTACCGTTTGTCCCTCCAACAGTAATCACTGGACACTTGAAATCCAGCCCGAGCGCATCTTTCACTTTGCTCACCCGCTCAAGGCCCATATCAATACCAATCGGATGGGCTGTTTCGAGATGAGCAAGCCAAGCGGTTAGGGTTGGAAAAGCGATCATTTAGCTAATATATACTGCTGAATAGGCACTGAGACCAAAGGGGTCGTGATAAAAAATCCCGTCATAAAAACGCTCATATCAGTGAACCATAGCGGCCTATGTTCTCTAAGAAACAACCGCATCATGCGGTTGTAGCGTAAGTATGGCCAGCAAATGCGCAATTTTTGCGCGCAGTTGACGACGGTCAACGATCATATCAATCGCGCCTTTTTGCAGCAAAAACTCAGAGCGTTGAAAACCTTCCGGTAGTTTCTCACGTACGGTCTGTTCAATCACGCGTGGCCCAGCAAAACCGATTAATGCTTTAGGCTCAGCAATCACAACATCGCCTAAAAATGCGAAGCTCGCTGAAACCCCACCCATGGTTGGATCAGTTAAGACGGAAATAAACGGTAGTTTAGCTTCGGAAAGTTTGGTCAATATCGCCGTCGTTTTGGCCATTTGCATCAACGATAACAAACTTTCTTGCATGCGCGCGCCACCCGAAGCTGTCACGCAAATAAATGGCGTACGTTGCTCAAGCGCAACTTTCACGCCGCGCGTAAAACGCTCGCCAACCACCGAGCCCATTGACCCGCCCATAAAAGAAAACTCAAAACAAGCCGCGACCACTGGCAAGGTATGGATGGCGCCACCCTGTACAACCATCGCATCGGTTTCCCCGGTATCTTCCATCGCTTCTTTAATGCGCTCGGTATATTTGCGACTGTCTTTGAATTTAAGCGAATCAACCGGCACAATTTCCTGGCCAATTTCATAACGGCCCTCTGCATCAAGCAAGCTATCTAGCCGCGCGCGCGCGCCAATCCGCATATGGTAATCACACTTAGGGCAAACGTGCAGATTACTCTCTAGATCATTGCGATAGAGTACAGCCTCACATGCTGGACATTTAATCCATAGCCCTTCAGGCATGCTTTTGCGGCTTGCCGGATCAGTCGGTTTAATTTTAGGTGGCAGTAGTTTATCAAGCCAGCTCATCATCTATCCTTAGTTTCTTGGTTACGCTCTAACTTTACGGCTGTATCGAGCATCTGTCGCATTTGCGCAATAAAATTAATCAGCAATTGTACCGCGTCTACGGGCAGCGCCTCGGCCAGAAGCAGCACAAGACGGCTACCGATGACCACCGCAGCTAGCTGTGGCTTGCCCATAGTTCTCCCCAAGGCTGACTAGTCAGGTCCGGCAGCGGCACCTTGAACGTGGACGGATAGCCAATCTGAGCAAGATATAGGCCGTCCGCCATAAAAGTCGGCGCTGCCAGGCGTCGCTCACGCGCCTCAAGCACCGTTTGCAACCAACTCACCGACTGCCGGTGACGGCCAATTTCAATCAGACAGCCCATGATATTTCGCACCATATGGTGCAAAAAAGCATTAGCACGAAAACGAAAATAAATAAAATGGCCGCGCGCCTCGATATCCAGCGCATAGAGGTGCTTACAAGGCGATTTGGCCTGACATTCAGAGGAACGAAAGGCGGAGAAATCATGCTCGCCAAGCAGCACGCATGCAGCGGCGCGCATGGCTATCAGGTCAAGTTCTGCCTGATACGCCCAACCGGCACGGCCAGCCAATAGGGGTGAGCGAATAGGATGCGAGTACAGCATATAGTAATAAGTACGCTCATACGCGCTAAAACGCGCATGAAACTCTGCAGGAACATGCTGCGCCCACTGCACGGCAATGCTCGCCGGCAAAAAAGCATTGATCCCGCGCACCCATGCAAATAGCGGGCGCTGCGCTTCGGTGTCAAAATGCACCACTTGGCCCAACGCGTGCACGCCTGCATCTGTACGACCCGCCGCCACGGTCTTCAGCGGACGGGTAGTAAATGACGCCAACGCGCGTTCAAGCGCATCTTGCACCGTGTTGCGGTGCCGCTGCGACTGCCAGCCGGAGAACGTCGCACCATCGTACTGCAAGCCTAAAGCAATGCGCATCGCAGTTTACGGTCTAAGGTCGCAGTGCGGGTTAAATTTCATGCGGCAGCCAGCAAAATTCGCAGCATCCGCCGCAAAGGCTCAGCCGCGCCCCAAAGTAACTGGTCGCCGACTGTAAAGGCGCAGAGATATTGAGCGCCCATCGCCGGCTTACGCAACCGACCAACCGGTACGGATAACTTACCCGTTACAGCAGCCGGCGTGAGCTGGCTAAGCGATGCAGCGCGTTCATTTGGCACCACCTGCACCCAGTCATTGGCCGCGGCCAATATATTTTCAATCTCGGCCAGCGGCACATCTTGCGTGAGCTTAATTGTCATTGCCTGTGCATGGCAACGCATCGCGCCAATGCGCACGCAAATGCCATCAACCGGTATTGAACCGACCATGCCCAATGAGGGCTTGCCAAGAATCTTATTGGTTTCAGCCGCCCCTTTCCATTCTTCGCGCGACACACCCTGTCCTAGATCCTGGTCAATCCATGGCAGCAGTGAACCCGCCAGCGGCGCGCCAAACTGAGCCACTGGCATCTGCTCGCTGTTCATTGCGGCCAGCACACAGCGATCAATGTCCAAGATTGCGGCGGCCGGATTAGCCAGGCTTTGATTGGCTGCACCATATAGCACGCCCATTTGTTGCAGCAATTCGCGCATATTTTGCGCGCCGGCGCCAGAAGCGGCCTGATAGGTCATCGCACTGACCCATTCGATTAAGCCCGCATGAAAAAGACCACCGAGCGCCATCAGCATGAGACTGACCGTACAATTGCCGCCGATGTAATTTTTAATGCCACGGCCTAGTGCATCTTGAATAACGTCCGCATTCACCGGGTCTAGGATAATCACCGCATCTTCTTTCATGCGCAGCGAAGAAGCCGCGTCAATCCAATAGCCATCCCAGCCAGCCGCACGCAGCTTAGGGAATATCTCAACCGTGTAGTCGCCACCTTGGCAAGTTATGATAATGTCGCACTGCTTGAGCGCCTGCAACTCATATGCATCTTTCAGCTTTATTTCATTTTTAGCGAAAGGTGGCGCCGCTGCGCCAACATTACTCGTACTAAAAAATAACGGCTCGATCAAGGCAAAATCGTTTTCTTCGCACATGCGCTGCAATAAAACTGAGCCTACCATGCCGCGCCAGCCGACAAAGCCAACTGTTTTCATCTTTTTACTCATTTAAAAATCCGCTCACGTCACGGCGCGAGCGCCCTATCTTGGGAATCCCGCAATTTTGGTTATCTTTAAGGCTAGCGCTGCTCAATCGGTTTTGCTTCGCGCGGTGTCAGCCCAACAAAAAGCTGGCGTGGCCGGCCAATTTTTTGATCCGGCTCGGAAATCATTTCATTCCATTGCGCAATCCAGCCAATCGTGCGCGCCATCGCAAAAATACAGGTAAACATCGAAGTCGGAATACCTAACGCGCGCTGCACAATGCCTGAATAAAAATCAACATTAGGGTAGAGTTTGCGCGAGACAAAATATTCATCTTCCAGCGCAATTTTTTCTAGCTCCATCGCCAATTTGAAGAGTGGTTCTTTCTGCAAGCCCAACTCTTCAAGCACATCATGGCATGTCTCGCGCATGAGTTTAGCGCGTGGATCATAATTCTTATAGACGCGATGGCCAAAGCCCATTAACTTTACACTTGAGTGCTTATCCTTGACCTGCTTGATAAATTCTGGAATCCGCTCTGGCGAGCCAATTTCTTCTAGCATATTGAGTGCCGCTTCATTCGCTCCGCCATGCGCCGGTCCCCATAGACAGGCAATGCCTGCCGCCACGCAAGCAAATGGGTTAGCACCCGATGACCCGGCAAGCCGTACGGTTGAGGTTGAAGCGTTCTGCTCATGGTCAGCATGTAAGATCAAAATGCGGTCAAGAGCACGCACCAATACCTCGTTAACCTTATATTCTTCGCATGGATTGGCAAACATCATGCGCATAAAATTAGCACTATATGACAATTCGTTGAGGGGGTACACAAACGGCATGCCAATATTATATTTATACGCCATTGCAACCAACGTCGGCAGCTTAGCAATTAAGCGGATGGCCGATACCTCGCGATGACGGGCATCGTTAATATTCAATGAGTCATGATAAAACGCGGAGAGAGCGCCGACACACCCCGTTAATACTGCCATTGGATGCGAGTCCCGCCGAAAACCCCGGAAAAAAAACTGCATCTGCTCGTGCACCATCGTATGCTTAGTGACCAGCTCGTTAAATTCCCGTTTCTGTTCAAGCTTGGGTAAATCGCCTTTTAAGAGTAAATAGCAAACGTCTAAAAAATCGCCATGCACTGCAAGTTGCTCAATCGGATAGCCGCGATGCAACAGTTCGCCTTTGTCACCGTCAATATAGGTAATGGCCGAATTGCACGCTGCCGTGGACATAAAACCTGGGTCATAGGTAAATTTACCGGTTTGTCCATATAGCTTGCGGATATCAATCGCATCGGGGCCTTGGGTGCCCTGGTAGATTGGCAGTTCAACGCTGGGCGAGCCATCACTAAAAGAAAGCGTCGCTTTTACATCGGATGGAGTCATAAGCGTCCTCATGTTAAAAAATGGCATAGCGGATGTTGCCAAAAAAGCCAGCCGTGAATCTGCTTAGGTTCTACGGTAAAATTAGAATGCGCGGGTAATTTAACTAGCGCGTAACAGCGCCAATACACGCAACCCATCCGCGCTAGCGAGTTCGCCTTGCGGCTGCGATCGAGCAAGAAGTAAGTCTAACAAATCGCTATCGCTAAGTTCCAACAACTGAGTCAGCGCCCCTACATCGGCGTCGCTTAGGATATGCTCATAACGACTAAAAAAACGTTCAATGATCAGATCGTTTTCCAGCAGCCCGCGCCGCGCCCGCCAACGCAATCGAGCCCGTTGCACAGGGTCTGCTTGATGAGAAACAGGTGCCATTTTAGTGCTCACTTCAACGTCTATGCTTAAATTGCACGGCGCACCATGAGTTCTTTGATTTTACCAATTGCCTTAGTTGGATTCAGCCCCTTCGGGCAGACATCAACGCAATTCATAATCGTGTGGCAACGGAACAAGCGATAAGGGTCTTCCAGGTTATCCAGGCGCTCGCCGGTCGCACGATCCCGACTGTCAGCAATAAAACGATACGCTTGCAATAAACCAGCGGGGCCAACAAATTTGTCTGGGTTCCACCAAAAACTCGGGCAAGAAGTCGAGCAGCTAGCGCATAAAATACATTCATACAATCCATCCAGCTCATTACGTTCTTGTGGAGATTGTAAACGCTCTTTCTCTGGTAGTGGCTCGTCATTAATCAAATAGGGTTTGATTGAATAATATTGATCAAAAAAATGCGTAAAATCGCAAATCAAATCACGTACTACGGGCAACCCTGGCAGCGGCCTGAGCGTAATTCGCTGCGGCAGCTCATTCATATTGGTGAGGCAGGCAAGCCCATTTTTACCATTAATATTCATCGCATCCGAGCCGCATACGCCTTCGCGACATGAGCGGCGAAAGGCGATCGATTCATCCATCGATTTCAGCTTGATCAATACATCGAGCAGCATTTTGTCATGCGCGTCGAGTTCAAGCTCGTAAGTTTGCATGCGTGGTGCTGCGTCCTGGTCTGGATCATAGCGATAAATCTCAAAAATACGTTTTGTCATCTCGAACTTCCGTTGGCCTAACCTAGCATGCAAGCACACGGTATCAACTGATTGCGCTTGATGCTTTTGTCAGACATATCTAGCAAAAATAAGCCACACTTAAAAGGTGCGTGCCTTTGGCGGTATGGTTTCAACTGTCAGCGGCTTCATTCGCACGGGCTTATAGTCCAAACGATTATCCGCGCTATACCAAAGAGTATGGTGCAGCCAATCTCCGTCGTCGCGCTCTGGGTAATCGCGGTGCGCATGTGCGCCACGGCTTTCTTTACGCGCTTCGGCTGAAGTGATCGTGGCACGTGCAACTTCAATCAAATTAGCCAATTCGAGTGCTTCGACCCGCGCCGTATTAAATACTTTTGATTTATCTCGCAAGTGCACACGTTTAACGCGCTCAGTCAACTCGCTCATTTTTGCAACGCCTGCTGCGAGTAATTCACTGGTCCGGAAAACGCCGGCATGAGCTTGCATGGTCTGACGAATATCGCCCGCAATATGCTGTGTATACTCACCAGTTGTGCTTTCCTCAAGCTCAGCTAACCGCGCCAACGTACGTTCAGCAGCATCGGCTGGCAGCGGTTTATGCTCTGCTTGAGCCTTCACTTGCTGAATAATATGGTTACCTGCAGCCCGGCCAAATACAACCAAATCCAGTAATGAATTAGTGCCGAGACGATTAGCGCCATGCACTGATACGCACGAACATTCGCCAACAGCGTAAAAACCGCTGACTGGGGCTTGATGATTACCCTCTTTGCCAACCACCTGACCATGAATGTTGGTCGGGATACCGCCCATTTGATAATGGATTGTAGGCACCACTGGAATCGCCTCTAAAATACAATCCACATTGGCAAATTTAAGCGCGATTTCACGGATTGACGGCAGTCGTTTTACAATGGTTTCAGCCCCAATATGCGATAAATCCAATAGCACATGGTCTCGCTGTGGCCCACAGCCGCGGCCTTCTTTGATTTCTTGGTCCATTGCGCGGGAAACAAAATCGCGCGGCGCAAGATCTTTCAGAGTGGGCGCATAACGCTCCATAAAACGTTCGCCATGGGCATTGCGTAAAATTCCACCTTCGCCACGCACCCCTTCTGTAATCAAAACGCCAGCGCCGGCTACCCCAGTTGGATGAAACTGCCAAAACTCCATATCTTGGAGGGGAATACCGGCCCGTGCAGCCATGCCAAGACCATCGCCCGTATTGATAAATGCATTGGTTGAAGCCGCATAAATACGGCCAGCGCCACCCGTTGCAAAGAGTGTGCACTTGGCTTCCATAATATAAACTTCACCCGTTTCCATTTCGAGCGCAGTCACGCCAAGCACGTTGCCCTCTTGATCGCGAATCAGATCAAGCGCCATCCATTCAACGAAGAAGTGAGTTTTTGCTTTGACATTTTGTTGATAAAGCGTATGCAGCAGTGCGTGGCCGGTTCGATCCGCCGCGGCACAAGCACGCTGTACCGGTTTCTCGCCATAGTTCGCAGTATGTCCGCCAAACGGGCGTTGATAAATCGTACCATCAGGGTTACGATCAAACGGCATGCCAAAATGCTCAAGCTCATACACTGCACGTGGCGCCTCACGACACATGAATTCAATCGCGTCTTGGTCGCCGAGCCAATCTGAGCCTTTAATCGTGTCATAAAAATGATAATGCCAGTTATCTTCACTCATATTGCCCAGCGAGGCACCAATACCACCTTGAGCTGCAACGGTATGTGAGCGAGTTGGGAACACCTTAGATAATACGGCGACCGACAAACCCGCTTGCGCCAATTGCAAAGATGCCCGCATGCCCGAGCCTCCCGCACCGACAATCACTACATCAAAACGCCGGCGGGGTAGCGTACTCTTAATTGCGGCCATTCTTATACTCTCCACAGAATCTGCACGGCATAACCTGCACATGCAAGCAGCCATACGATCGTCAACACTTGCAACGTAAGCCGCACACTAAGCGGCTTCACGTAATCCATCCAAATATCACGCAGGCCAACCCAAGCATGATAAAAAAGCGCCAGTAATGCAACAAAAGTAGCTGTTTTCATCCATTGCGCAGCAAAAATCGATGCCCAACCGTCATATGAAAAAGCTTTTGCAGCAAAAAACCAGACGAGCAAAATAAGGGTATAAATCGCCATCACCGCGGCGCTCACCCGTTGCGCTAGCCAGTCGCGCAACCCGTAATGTGCGCCCACCACGAGACGCTTTGGGCCAAGATTATTTTGGCTTGCCATTTAAAAAACCCCAAATAGTTTGAGCGCAATAGCAAACGTGACTATTGACGAAAGGACGAATACAACAGCAGCGGTCTTCTTACTGGCGGCTTTAGCCACTCCATAATGCATATCCATCAGCAAGTGACGAAGACCTGCAAAAAAATGAAATGCAAATGCCCAAATAACCAACAAAAGGCTTAACTTGACCAGCACACCGCTCGCGAAACCCTTTAGCACCTCGAAGCTCGTTGCCGAAGCCAGGCTTTGCTCGAACAAATACAAAGAAAACGGCAAGGAAAGAAAAAGCAGCGCCCCGCTAATACGATGCAAAATTGACACCATCCCTGCTAACGGAAGCCGGTAACTGAGTATCTGCCTAATTCCAATATTACGAAATTCCGGCCTTGGTTTTTTGCTAGCTTCAGCCATACGGTTAAACCTCATTGAATCACACAGCCCGAGATTTTAACGCGTTTTCTGCTTGTCTGACACTGTGGAGACTTCGCATAATTAAAATCTGCGCGCGCAGACCCCTTGCAAATAGATGAGTTAAGCAAGTTATAAGGCGGGCTAAAAAAATTTAAATATTAGCAAACAGCCCCTAGGTTAAACCCACGTGGACAGCACAAAGGCAAAATGCTTTATGTCAGCCCACTCAGCTCGGGCAGGCCCGTGATCTCTTTAATCGTATCTGATCCTAATCCCATATTCCGCAGATTTTGGGCGATTGCCAGCGCTTTCTGGCGCTCACCTTCTTGCCGTCCTTCTTGCCGTCCTTCATCTCGTAATAATTGCCCTAGCGTGCTCATTTCTTTATCCTCTCGACATTGCCTTTCGTTTTCCATCAAAAATTGCAAAAACCGCTTATCATCATCTCGACCTTCTTCAACCAAATAGTAGATTAAATGCCGAAATTTTTCAACAGGTAATGGGTGGCATTGCATCAACTCCGTCAACGTCGGCGCAAACTGCATTAAATTCCGAGTGCCGATATATTTTTGTGCTAACGTTAATGCCGCCATATGTTGTACGCAGCAGATAATTTATAGTCAGCCGAACGGCTATATTCTTTTAATCTACAAGCTGAATGCGTTTATTAGTATTAATTTAAGTCATTCTAATAATAAAACGTATCAGCCATATACCAACCATACCGGACCTCAAGCAGGCGATCGCCATAAGTATAAGGCACTAGATCAACGCCTAATAGCAGGTGACCTAGTACCCGCCGTCTCAAAAGAATTTCTGCATTATTTGGCAATTGTCTTACTGCCTCTCCTATTAGGGAAACAGTAAAATTTGACTTTAATTTTAATCAGAAAAACCTAGCACAAGGTATGGTTTATTTAGAGGTTGGCACCTCTTTATTGGTTTCAATATGAGCTAACGATCCAGCTAAATCCCGACACTGCTTGTCCACATAGGTCGACTGTAGCCTCTGCAGTCGAGCCTGTGCAGCTCTCTTCTCGACTGTCGCTGCATTCCCCAAATCCATAAAAAACAAAGGTACAAGTAAAAATACCCCTGTCACTCCTAATACAAGATTTTGTGCCGTTTGACGATGCCCATCTGACTCACTCGTGTTTAGCAGCATCTGCACTTGGTGGATTTCTTCCGAGATTGACTGGCAATTCTTAGTTTCGTCTCCTATCTGTGCGATTGGCACCGGATTGGCGATGCTACGCATACAGCCTGTTAAAACAAGATTTAGGGACAATCCTATGGCTAGTACAGCTTGATACTTTTTCATTATTTTAGCCCTATTTAAACAATAATTGATTAAGAGTTGCTTTGAGTCGGTTGGGGATTGTACTTGTTTTATTTCCTGAAAACAAATGATTCTTTCATATTTCTAAAATATGAAAAACTTAATTTATAAAATACAAAATATTTATAATGAATAATTTTCCATTGAGGACAGCTGGTGACTGAAGACATGCGTCAAAAATCAATACCTTACAAACATGCCCATTAAATTAACTTAAATCATTCTGATAATAAAACGCGTCAGTCACATACCAACCGCGCCGAACTTCGACCGGCCGATCGCCATAGGTATAAGACACCCGATCAACGCTTAATAGCGGGTGGCCCGGTTCCACACCAAGTACGGCGGCAACCTCATCAGCAGCGGCTAGCGCACGAATTTTTTCCGAAGCACGAATCATCCGCGTACCAAATTCTGTTTCAAATAGTACATAAAGCGGCCCATGATACGCAGCCAACCGTTCTAGCGTCAGGCCCCTAAATAAATTGCCCGGCAACCAAATTTCATCGAAGACGGCAACAACTCCACTAAACTTCAGAGTACGTTTGATAAGTACAACGGGCTCATTGGGTTGAAGCTCGAGCGGCCGAGCAATCTCAACCGGTGCGCGTAGGCGCCGGCACTCAAGCAAATGACTTTCATATACGTTCGGCACGCCCGCTTCCGGCAGTAAGCGCAAAAAACGAAATTGCGCACGCGCTTCACTATGCGTCGCAACAAAAGTGCCTTTGCCTTGTCGGCGGATAAGCAAATTTTCAGCAGCCAACACACTGATTGCTTTGCGTACAGTTCCTTGACTGACTTTATAGCGCGTGGCAAGCTCAACTTCACTCGGAATCGGTTCACCTGGCTTCCACTCACCGAGCTCTAAACTCTGTGTAATGAGAGCTTTTATTTGTTGATAGAGAGGGCTAAAGGTAGGAGAAAGCGGCAACTCTACCTGTGCGCTGTGCTCAGTTTCAGTAGTCGCCTTCGACAAGGTGGCAGAACGAGTATTCATTGTAGTATTGAATCACAGCGCACTCACACCGTCTACCCGCCGCTTTAATTTATATGTCTTATATAAGATACATGATAATGTTGACTTTCGCGACAGCGGCTTTTAGACTTGGGGTCGACTAGGCGCTGCGCCGCCTACACGCGGATTGTTCAATGACTCATTCAGGAAATAATTATGTCTAAACCTGCACAGCGTATCGCCATCTCCGGTGCTGCCGGGCAAATTGCTTACTCGCTGCTCTTTCGTATTGCCAATGGTGATCTACTTGGTAAAGATCAGCCTGTAATTTTGCAACTGCTGGATCTGCCGCAGGCTCAAGCAGCCGTGAAAGGGGTGGTGATGGAGCTTGAGGATTGCGCCTTTGGACTGCTGCAAGACATTATTATTACAGATGATCCTAAAATTGCTTTTAAGGACGCCGATTTTGTTTTGTTAGTTGGCGCACGACCGCGTTCAAAAGGGATGGAGCGCAAAGATCTACTCAGCGCCAACGCTGAAATCTTTACCGTGCAAGGCCGCGCTTTAAATGAGGTAGCCAGCCGTAATGTCAAAATACTCGTGGTCGGCAACCCCGCTAACACAAATGCCTACATCGCAATGAAATCTGCGCCCGATTTACCGCAGAAAAATTTCACCTCAATGATGCGCCTTGATCACAATCGCGCTTTGTCGCAACTCGCCGCTCAATCGGGTCAGTCAATCACAGACATTGAGAAAATTATTGTGTGGGGCAATCATTCGCCTACGATGTATCCCGATTTCCGTTTCGCCACGGTTAACGGCGCTAGCTTAGAGCAGATGATCAATGATGAGGCCTGGAATCGCGAGGTCTTTATGCCAACTGTCGCTAAACGCGGAACCGCCGTGATCGAAGCGCGTGGCTTGTCGTCGGCAGCCTCCGCAGCCAATGCAGCGATTGATCATATGCGCGACTGGGTACTGGGCAGCAACGGGCGCTGGGTTACCATGGGCGTGCCATCCAATGGAGCCTATGGCATTCCTGAGGAGTTGCTCTATGGTTTTCCAGTGACAACAGCAAACGGAGAGTACACTTTAGTGTCAGATCTTGAGATCGATGCGTTTTCACGCGAGCGGATGGATCTGGCGCTGCAAGAATTGCTCGAAGAGCAGAACGGTGTAAAACACCTGCTTGGGTAGTCGCTATTGTTTTTACTTGAAGTTACGATATATAAGGAGACTTGTATGAGAAACTTAGTTATCGCTGTCCTCACCTATCTATTCGCTATCGTACCGGGGGTGCTAGCGAGCAACGCTGTGGCGCACACAGCTCAAACCGCTCAAACCGCCTCCCCCTCAAAACCCTCTATTAAGGTAGAGCGCTCGCGCACCAAACATGCTGCACACAAAAAAACCGCTGCTAAGCCAGTGAAATGGTTGTGTAAAGGCAAAGAAACACTCTGGATCACCGGCGATATGCAGCGCGATCAAATCCTCACCATGCGTTGGGGCGGGAATAACTACCGACTGCCGCGCGTCCAAACTACGACCGGCGCTGATCGTTTCTATGATCCGGCCAGCGGGATGAATTGGATTGTGATTCCGTCCAAAGCAATGCTATTCAATGATAAAGGCCAGCATAAAAGACGCCTTGCCGATGAATGTAGGTCACCCGAAATGATTGCTAAGGATACCCCCGCTCCAACCCAAGCAGAGGGAATCCGTAAAGCTCGCTAACGAACGGTCGTGCGCAAATCATAGCGCAGATGCTTTCTCGTACTGACGCACAGTGCTATAAATGCAATACATCAGCATCAGTGGGAAAAAGCGACGCATAGGATTTGCGATTTCTGCTCATAAGGAAAAAATGGTTCACACTCTTTACAACACACTCAAAGAATTCGATAGCGGTACTAGCACCGGTGCATTTTACTCGCTGCCACAGCTAGGGCAGGCGCTTAACCTTAAGCTTGAGCGCCTGCCCGTTTCAATCAGGCTCATACTTGAGTCGGTCTTGCGTAACTATGACGACCTCAAAATCACTCGCACGCATATCGAGCAACTCGCAAACTGGAAACCCAATGCAATTCGCACTGAAGAAATTCCGTTTGTTGTCGCGCGCGTCGTTTTACAAGATTTCACAGGTGTGCCGCTGCTGGCCGATATTGCAGCCATGCGCGATGTGGCTAAACAAATGGGACGGGATCCGAAATCGATTGAGCCACTGGTGCCTGTTGATTTAGTGGTGGATCACTCAGTTCAGATCGATTATTTTCGCCGCGAAGATGCGCTCGATTTAAATATGAAGCTGGAGTTTCAGCGCAACCAAGAGCGCTACCAATTCATGAAATGGGGCATGCAAGCGTTTGATACATTCCGCGTGGTGCCGCCTGGTATTGGCATTGTCCACCAAGTCAATCTTGAATATTTTGCGCGGGGCGTGCACCAGAAGAAGGATCTAACGGATCCTCGCCATAACCCCATTTACTACCCCGATACGCTAGTGGGTACGGATAGCCATACCACCATGATTAACGGTATTGGCGTGATTGGCTGGGGAGTCGGTGGTATTGAAGCGGAAGCAGCCATGCTCGGCCAGCCGGTATATTTGCTGACCCCTGATGTGATTGGCTTTGAGTTAAAAGGCCAACTACGTGAAGGTCTTACTGCCACTGACCTGGTATTGACAGTGACTGAACTCTTGCGCAAAGAAAAAGTCGTCGGCACATTTGTTGAATTCTTCGGCGAGGGGGCTGCTTCAATCGCCGTACCGGACCGGGCAACCATCAGCAATATGGCACCCGAATATGGGGCTACGATGGGTTTTTTCCCAGTCGATGATAAGACTATCGAATATTTTGAAAACACCGGCCGTACCCCAAAAGAAATTGACGCGTTCCGTAATTACTTTAAAGCGCAGCACCTCTATGGCATGCCCGCGGCCGGTCAAATCGACTATACCCGGATCATCACGCTGGATCTAGCGACCGTAACTCCGTCACTGGCTGGCCCTAAGCGGCCGCAAGACCGCATCGAGCTTGGTCAGATGAAACAAACTTTCACTGAACTCTTCTCAAAGCCCGTCACTGAAAACGGTTTTTCTAAAGACAACAGCGTGCTCGATCAAGCCTATAAGACCCGTGATGGCCTGCCAATTAAAAATGGCGATATCTTGATTGCAGCGATTACGTCCTGTACCAACACCTCCAATCCAAGCGTGCTACTTGCTGCTGGCTTACTTGCCAAGAAAGCGGTTGAAATGGGCCTCAGTGTCGCCCCGCATATTAAGACTTCTCTGGCGCCTGGCTCACGGGTTGTTACCGAATATTTAAATGCAACCGGCCTCACGCCTTATCTTGAGAAGCTCGGTTTTACCCTCGCCGCTTACGGCTGTACAACGTGTATTGGCAATGCCGGCGACCTCACGCCAGCCCTTAACGAAGCAATCATCCAGCACGATCTCGTGGCCGCTGCCGTGTTATCGGGTAATCGCAACTTCGAGGCACGGATTCACCCGAATCTGCGGGCCAATTTTCTGGCCTCGCCTCCGCTGGTAGTAGCCTATGCAATCGCCGGTACCATCATGCGCGATTTAATGACTGAGCCGCTTGGCCAGGGTAAAGGCAAGGATGGAAAAGTACGAGATATTTATCTCGGCGATATCTGGCCGTCAAGCCATGAAATCCACCAATTGCTCAAGGTCGCGCTGAATGCAGAAGTATTCAAAAAAAACTACGCGCAGCTTACCCAAAAAGGCGATTTGTGGAGCAAGATTGAAGGCATTGAAGGCCAAACCTATAACTGGCCAAAATCGACTTACATTGCACAGCCACCCTTTTTTACTGATTTTAGGATGCAGCCCGCGGCTCATCAGACGAGCGTTAAAAACGCGCGTGCACTCGGCATTTTTGGCGATTCAGTTACGACTGACCACATCAGTCCGGCCGGCGCGATCAAAGAAACCTCTCCTGCTGGCTTATGGCTGCAAAAAAATGGCGTGCTTAAAGCTGATTTCAACAGCTATGGTTCACGCCGTGGCAACCATGAAATTATGATGCGCGGAACCTTTGCCAATGTCCGCATCAAAAATTTGATGGTGCCGCTGCAGGCTGACGGTACGCGCATTGAAGGCGGAATTACCCTTCATCAACCCAGCGGAGAAGTGTTATCCATTTATGATGCGGCCATGCGCTACATTGCTGAAGGCGTGCCAACGATTGTCTTTGGTGGTGAAGAATACGGCACAGGCTCCTCGCGCGACTGGGCCGCCAAAGGAACTCAATTGCTCGGCGTAAAGGCGGTGATTGCCTGCAGCTTTGAGCGAATTCATCGCTCGAATTTAGTCGGCATGGGGGTTTTGCCGCTGCAATTTATGAGCGGCGTGAGCGCGCAAACGTTAAAGCTACAGGGCGATGAAAGCTTTGATCTTGAGGGCTTTGAGCACATCAAGCCACAGCAGCAGGTTACGCTCACCATCCACCGCGCCAATGGCGCGCAGCAACGCGTGCCTTTATTGCTGCGCATCGATACGCCAATTGAAGTGGATTACTACCAGCATGGCGGTATTTTGCCGTTTGTGCTGCGTTCGCTGCTCGCTGATTAAATCTGCTCTCAGCATTGGGTGCCACGCCTGCCAGACAACACACTGGCAGGCTACCTCTCAATTTTCTGGCTAGGCGCCATCCATTCTGATGAGGTTCAAATAAGCAGTAGTCACTGGATTTCAGCGCCAAGCTGTCTAAGCAATTGCGCATTCACTTCACTTAATCCTACGGCTCCTTTTATACGGGTTTCTGTCGCCGTCAACGTGGCTTGATAAGAGGTCCACTCTAATACCGCCTCAGGTTTCTTGTCTTCGCCTTCTATGCGCCATTTCCTTATGGTTTTATCTGCTCCCGCTGTGATTAAGTGCGATTTACCTTCTTCTATCTTTTGCCAAACGACTGAATAAATAAATCCGTTAGAATCCTTAATGGTTGTAATGCATTGCCCTAAGGATAGCAACCACAGCTTCACTGTCTTGTCCTCACCCCCCGAGGCTAGCCATTTACCATCAGCACTGAACGCTACACTATTGACTTCTCCACGATGCCCCGTAAATATCGTAGGCACTTGCTCTGAGCTGCTTTCTAGATCCCACAGCTTCACCCTGTCCCGACGCCCCGAGGCCAGCCACTTGCCATCGCGGCTAAACGAGATGCTATACACGCTGCGATCGTCCGCTCGCCCTCGAAATATCTTAGGCACTTGCTCTAAGCCGCTCTCTACATGCCACAGCTTAATATCCCTATCCCATCCCGCTGAGGCTAGCCATTTGCTATCAGCGCTGAACGAAACACTTGTTACGCCATTATAATGCTCTTGATAATGCTCTTGATAATGCCCTTGAAATGTCGTAGGCGCTTGTTCTGAGCCACTTTCTAAGCTCCACAGCTTCACTGTACGATCCTGGCTCCCCGAGGCCAGCCACTTGCCATCCGTGCTCAATGAGACACTCGTGACCCTACCGCTATGCCCGTCAAAAGTCTTAAATGCTTGCTCCGAGTCGCTTCCTACACGCCAGAGTTTGACTGCCTTATCAAAACCTCCCGAGGCCAACCACTCACCATCAGCGCTTAACGCAACACTCGTCACGCCACCATGATGCCCGGCAAAGGTTTTTAGTACGCGTTCCGAGTCGCGCTCTACACTCCACAGCTTCACTGCGTCGTCATGCCCTCCCGAGGCAAGCTGTTTTCCGTCGGCGCGCAACGAGATACTCGTCACCCTATCAAAATGCCCTGCAAACAACTTGGGGGTTTGATCTAAGCCGCGCTCTAGTCTCCACAGCTTGACTGTCTGGTCGTTGCTGCCTGAGGCAAGCCACTTTCTGTCGGGGCTGAACGCAACACTATTGACATAACTGCTGTGTCCTTCAAATGTTTTAGGCATTTGCTCTGAGCTGCCTTCTACCCACCAGAGTTTGACTGCCTTGTCGTCGCTCGCCGAGGCTAACCACTTGCCATCGGCGCTAAATGAGACACTATTGACATTACCGCTATGCCCTCTAAAGGTTTTAGGGGTTTGATCTGCACCACCTTTTACACACCAGAGTTTGACTGTCTCGTCTTCACTCCCCGAAGCGAGCCATTTGCCATCGGTGCTGAACGAGAGACTCGTCACCGGCTCTTCATGCCCTGCAAATGTTTGAGGCGTTTGATCTGGGCTGCCCTCTACATGCCATAGCTTAACTGTCTTGTCCTCGCTCGCCGAGGCTAGCCACTTACCATCGGCGCTGAATAAGACGCTCGTTATACTTTCACTATGCCCTTCAAATATCTTAGGCGTTTGCTCAGAGTCGCTCGCTGTATCCCACAGCTTCACCTCAACGTAATTTGCCGCGGCTAGCCACTGGCCATCCGGGCTCAAGGAGACACTTTTTACCGCCTCATGATGCCATCTAAACGTCATAGGCTCTTTCTTAAAACCACTCGCGACACTCCATAACTTCGCCGTCAAGTCCTCTCCCCCCGAAGCCAACCACTTGCCATCAGCACTGAAAGCGACACTCATCACCTCGCCCTGATGCCCCTCAAACGTGTTTTTGAGCTTTAGAGTTTTAGCATCGTACAGCTTAATACTGTGTGCGTCTGAAGCAACAGCTAGCCACCGACCATCTGGCGAATAACAGCAGGCATAAACCCAGTTTCCAATCTCTAAAGCGGGCCGTTCTCCAAACCGAACTTTAGCCATTTTCGCATTGCTTAGATTCGCTTGGCTTAACCATGCTCCCTGTAAATTACTGCCGCTTAAATCAGCTTCCTCGAATTGTGTATGGGCAAAAACACCATAGCTCAAATCTGCCCCAGGGACTCGAATTCCTCTGAAATCTTGTTCGGTCAAAGCAATACCTGCTTTGACCAAGAGCGTTAAGGCATTGGCTGCTATGGTTTGCACCTCTTCTGTTTTGGAGCGTTCGACCCAATCCAGTAGTCTTTGCTTTAACTCCGGTTCTTGTTGGATGGTCTTCTTTAAAAATTCAAATATCGTTGGATCGCAAACCAGAAGTAGCAGCTTAAAGAGCGCAGGCTTTTCTATGACTTGATCAAGCTGATTTGATTTCCATAAGCTCTGGAGTTGGTTCAATGCAAATATTTTTAAATCAGCATCTGATCTAGCTAAATCATACTGATATTCTGATGGAACTCTTTGCTGTAGCAGGTGCAATTTTAAGACGGCGGAGTCAGTTGGCTCTCCGTTGCGAGTCACTGTAGTCAGCGCTTCAAAAAGCGCCTGCAGGGCTGTCGCATCCAGTCGATTTTCTATTTCTTCTTGTATTTCTAATGGTAGCGAAAGTAATGAAGGCGCAGGAGACTTTGGTACGGCCGAATAATATTGAATTGCAGAGCCGGAAATAGGAGTGAACATAGATATTTTAGCATTGAGTGATGGTAATGCCTTTAGGCAAAATTTTATAGCCGCTGGTCTAAAGAGCGGATATTTCAGCAATACTAGCCATCGGTTTCAGAATCACCGTGATTGGTAAAGTGAGGCGAGTTAAGGTATTTAGATTGTACAGAAATAGGCCACGATAGGAATTAAGTCAAAAAAATATCTAGAATGAACTTGATATTCTCGTCGTTTCGCATTGGCGCTGCTTCCAGTTAGTCTTAACTGCGCCGCCACTGCGTGTTCATAGCTCACACTTGTCGTATCTTCCACCGCCAGCAGCAACTCATGATCCTGCGCTTGCCGCGCCGTCGCTGCAAGCCCGCCTGCTCTGATCGCTTCCGGATTCACCTTCTCGTGGCACAACAATCGATAAAACCAACAAAGCCTGCAACTGTTTCCTTACATTCCTTGTGTTTCAATCTACTGTAGAAATATATTTTTTTTTCGTGTATGCTTCTCTCAAATAAATTAAATTCAGTATAAGAGACTCTCTCCCGTTGGGCAAGGACCATATATTGCTATAGCAATATAGAAATAATAGAAATTTTTGATGTCCGTTATAAAAAGTATGGTGAAATGGATAGGCCGGAATTAACAACCATGACTGGTTAGATTCTGGTGTGGAGGCTGGATGAATCATTGAATCCAGTATCGCATTAAAAAAAGAGACTTCTAGAATGAGCAATCCGTTTGATGATCTCAATGGTGTTTTTTTGGTATTGGTTAATGCCGAAAATCAGCACTCCCTATGGCCTAGCTTTGCCGAGGTACCTACAGGCTGGCGAATCGTGCATGGACCCGATGCGCGCCAAGCGTGTCTTAGCTATATCGAAACAAACTGGGCCGATATGCGCCCCCAAAGCTTGATTGAAGCCATAGGTAGCTAATAAGCGACACTTCACTCTAGGGTGAAGGTGTTTGTTTGCGACGCTAGGTTGGTTTGTGTGATGTGTAATCGTGCTGTTCTTGTTATATCTTAACAGAGGAATAATAATATGCGCATTCTCGGTATTAACTCCGCCTATCATGAATCCTCAGCATCAATTATTGTAGACGGTAAAATTGTAGCGGCTGTCGAAGAGGAAAGGTTCACACGAAGAAAACATGCGAAGGAAGCGAGTGTTTCTAATCCAAATGAGCTGCCTGAACACAGTATCCGTTTTTGCCTTTCTTATGCCGGCTTGACGGCCGCAGATCTAGACGGGGTTGCTTACTCGTTTGACCCATCTCTTAGGAAACGCAAATTTAAGCTTGACTCTCTAAGCCAACCGGGTGATTGGGGCAGTGCCGAGGGCGAAAAAATATTTCTCTCCGAGCTCAGTCAGGTCCCAGATGCAGTCGATACATTTTTGGGCAGAAAATTCGGTGATAAATTTTCATTTATTCCACACCACATAGCCCATGCAGCCTCCACTTTCTATCCCTCTGGCTTCGATGATGCGGCCATCCTCGTAGTGGACGGAATTGGTGAATCAGGATGTACCTTACTTGCCTGCGGCAACGGACCCAATATAACCTCTCTGGACGAAATACATTACCCGCATTCAATTGGGTTTATCTGGGAAAAGCTTAGTAAGTATTTAGGATTTTCAGAATATGACGCTTGCAAACTCATGGGCTTAGCAGCCTATGGCGATCCAGCTGTTTTTAGAAAGGATTTTCAAAGGCTTTTGCAACTTGGAGAAAGTCGATATGCAGTAGATCCGGCTGTTGCACGTTTCCGTCTGCCAAATTTCGATCAAATTGAGGCTTTATTTGGTCCAGCTCGAGCGGATAATGGTCCGATCTTGGAGCATCATCACCATGTTGCTGCTGCACTTCAAGAAGTCACCGATGAAGCTTTACTTGGCCTGGTTCGTGAACTCCGTACGCTCACAAAATCAGATAATTTATGCTTCGCGGGTGGTGTAGCACTGAATTGTGTGAGCAATTCAGTGATTAAAGAAAGTCGCATATTCTCAAAAATATATATCCCTACGGCTCCGCATGATGCTGGAACAGCAGTTGGGGCAGCGCTTCACCTTTATTATTCTCGTTCTGGCCAGCGCTCGTTGTTTGAGGATAATAATCCCTATCTCGGCCCCGAATTTTCAGATGCCGATATTATGACTGCATTCCAGGAGGCCGGCCTGCAAGCGCAACGATCCACTGATCCTGCCTATGACGCAGCGACCATGATCGCTAATGGCAAGATCGTTGCTTGGTTTCAAGGCCGGATGGAGTTTGGGCCGCGGGCGCTGGGTAATCGCTCTTTGCTGGCGGATCCACGCAATGCGTCAGCGCGCGAACTGCTCAATGTGAAGGTTAAACACCGCGAGGAGTTTCGTCCTTTCGCACCGAGCGTGCTGGCCGAGCAAGCATCTCACTGGTTCGATTTAGGGGAGGCCTCTTTGAGCCACCACTCTATGCTCTTTGCATGTCCGGCAAAGCAGGACCGCCTCACCTCAATCCCAGCAGTATTACATAAAGACCATTCTGCTCGAGTCCAAATGGTGAGCCGAGATAGCAACCCCGATTTCCATGCGCTGATCACACATTTTTCCGACATGACTGGCGTACCGTTGGTGCTCAATACATCGTTTAACGACAGCGAGCCGATTGTTTGCTCCCCATCTGATGCGATTAAAACCTTCCAGGGTACGGCGATTGATGCTTTATTTATTGGCGATATGTTTGTCGCCAGATAAAGAAACCCCTTTCATAGAAAATAATGGCAGTTTGCAAAACAGGAGCGTTAGATATGTACAATACAAAAAAGGAAAAAGTTCTTTTCTCCATAACGGGAAAAAACGAGCAAGGGAGGAATTTTTATGAAGTGGACAATGGCTTACCTATAACCCAACAAGAACAATTACATCACTATCTTGGAGAGGCGGATAAAGACACCATTTGTGTGCCATCAACTCGTTCCATGAAGATTGTCACCGATCCTTTTAACTATCCTCATGAAGACCAAGTTCTCCCGATCCAGCCAGAACAATTATTTTTTATGGACTACACATCCAAAAAAGACTTGGAAAACACGGATGTTCTAGATATCGGCCTTGGATCAGGCGTATTGAGTATCTTTTGTTTGTTAAATGGAGCCGCGTCTTGCGTCGGGCTCGATATCAACTCAAGAGCAAAGATGTTGGCTGGATACAATGCTGTCATCAATAATATTGATAAAAATTTTCATATCAATGATGGCCATGCTGCTGACATTTTCCGATCAGTTGATGGCAAAAAATTTGGCTTTATCTGCTCTAATCCACCGTTTGAGCCAACACCGCCAGGGATTGATTATTACGTAAATTCAGCCGCAGGGATTTATGGCTTGGATTTTGTGGATGATATCTTGGCCAATGTTGACCGACACTTGATTGATGATGGCACCCTCCAATTGGTTACGATGGCGCCCGGAAACGCAAAAAAGCCATTCAAATTGTACGAGTCCATAGAAAAATATCTTCCGGGCTGTTCGGTCGAGATCGTGCTAGATCTGCAGCCCATTCTTTACGCGGATTTTGTCGATAGATTTAAGAATATTTTCGGGCATGACGATGTGTTAATAAACCATATGAAAAAAATCGCATCTGATGATGGTGTGACTCATTTGCATATGCTCATCCTGAAATATAAGAAGGGCAGACATGGGAGCATTACCGAAATAAACGCGCAGAAAGTATATGAAACGTGGTCCACCCCATTGGGGATATAGCGACCTGCATCAGCGCTGCCCACGATCGTGGGCAGCGCCAGCTGAGTTAAGTCAGAGCGATTACAAAATAAGGCTAACTGATTAGAGAGGGGGGCGGATGTTAATGGCTCAATACTTAAAGCAATATTTTCGGCCTTTGTTGGTGACGGCGACCCTTTCTTGTATCGGCGCTATGTTAACCATCGGCCTGCTTGCCTATATCAATCGACTGGCGACGGAAGGATTGCCGCAAGCACGTTGGAATTGTCAGCAGCGGATATAAACTGATACACAGCAGCGATTGAAAATTGATACACCGAATTTGAGAAGATAGCTGCATTTTTTGGTGCGGCGTTGATAACAAATGAGGCGTATGTGGAAATCAGATTATTAAAGAAGCATGGCAAAAGCCTGCGTGAGATTGCAGAAGAAGTGGGGTGTTCGGTGAACACAGTGCGCAGGCATCTGGAGTTGACAGAGAAGCCGAAATACGCCCGTCAGATCAAGCGCTTGCGCAAGCTAGAAGAATATGAAAGCTACCTATGCGGTCGTCAAGAATCAGCGAAGCCATTATGGATCCCAGCGACAGTACTGTATCGCGAGATAGTGGCTAGAGGTTATCAAGGAGGCATGAGCCAATTGCGAGCATTTTTGCTTACTATAAAGCCAACGCAATCAGAGGAGCCGGTGATTCGGTACGAGACTGAGCCAGGCGAGCAAATGCAAGTCGACTGGGTCGAGTTTCGTAAAGGATCAGACCCACTCTATGCTTTCTGCGCTACGCTTGGTTATAGCCGAGCGAGCTATGTGGAGTTCGTTACCGATATGAAGTCTCAGACCTTGATTGAGTGCCACGAGAGAGCGTTTGAATCGTTCGGGGGAGTTGTAAAGCGGGTTCTTTACGACAACATGAAGACGGTCGTGCTCGACCGCGACGCCTATGGTGCGGGAGAACACCGCTTCCATCCTGGGTTTCTGGACTATGCGAAACATAGCTGCTTTCTGATTAAGCTATGCCGCCCGTATCGACCCAAGACCAAGGGCAAAGTAGAGCGCTTTAATGGTTATTTACGCCGCTCGTTCTATGTACCGTTGGTTAGCCGACTCAAGCCGGCTGGTCTGAAACTAGATGCGGTCACAGCCAATCTAGAGGTCAGATGCTGGCTCAACGAAATAGCCAATGAGCGCATTCACGGCACAACCCAAGTCAAGCCGAGCGAGCGCTTGCAAGAAGAACGTCGCTATTTGCAAGTACTGCCTGAGCCGTGGCGTGGGAAGATTGCAGCAGCTCGTCCGCAACGCAAAACGCCAGTTATGAAGGAATCGCCCAAGCGCCCGGCGGTCGTCACGGAGCGACTTAATCAAGAGGTGCCTGTGCAGCACGCGCTGAGCGTCTATGAACACTTGTTGCAACACATTGTCCAGGGAGCGGCAGCATGAATTTACAGCTTGAAAGCATAGTAGGCGGCCAGCCGGACGCCAGGCGTTCGGAAGAAACAAAATAGCTTCAATTTATTTTTACGATTCCGAAATAGACGAAAAATAATTCTTATTTATCAAGCACTTAAATTTGTTTCTTAAGAGGATTGGCAGCTTGTGCAGTGCACTCAATCTCCCGTTCGTGGCCCAGGGCTATAGCGCAGCAGCACAAAATGCGGCCAAGCAGGAACTTGCTTATAGTGACTTCCTGGAGGAGTTGCTCAGGATGGAAGCGGCCGGGCGCAAGGCTAGACAGCAAAGCGTACTGACTAGGATGGCCGGCTTCCCAGCGATCAAAACACTTGATGATTTCAATTACGACTTTGCCAAGGGTGTAAAAAAAGCTCAGCTAGAAGAATTGGCAGCATTGAGCTTTGTAGAGCGCAATGAGAACGTAGTATTGCTTGGCCCTAGTGGTGTGGGCAAAACCCACTTGGCCATTGCATTAGGCTATCGGGCTGCACAAGCCGGCATTAAAACTCGCTTCACGACAGCAGCGGACCTGATGCTATTGTTGACGACGGCTTATCAGCAAAACAATATGAAAGCCATTTTACACCGGACCATCAAGGCTTATCGGCTGATGATTATTGATGAGGTGGGCTATGTACCGATGAATCGCGAGCAAGCCAATCTGTTCTTCCAGGTGATTGCTGCCCTATATGAAAAAAGCAGTGTCATCGTCACCAGCAACTTGCCATTTGGCCAATGGGACACTACCTTTGCGCAGGACACAACGCTAACGGCAGCGTTGCTCGACCGCTTACTGCATCACGCGCATATTGTGCCAATCGCCGGCGATAGCTATCGGCTCAGGCGCCAGCGACAAGCTGGAATGATTCACCCTATCGTAAGGGGAGATCAGCTATGAGCGCTACAAGTACGGTGCGCCCCTCCAGTCGGGCTTTGCCCTCCCTCCGGTACACACCGTACTCGCACTACCGAAGTGGAACGGAGGTGTATCAGTTTTAAATCGCTGTTCGCTGGAAAACTGTATCAATTTTAAATCGTTGTTGACAGGAATTGCCTTGCGGTGGGATTGGCATGGTTCGTTGCGCTGTGTCTAGTCAATGGCATCGCGCAGATTATCCTAGCGCAGCTTGGTAGTAAATTTGTGGCTCAGCTACGTAAAGATTTATCCAAGGAATTCATTAGAGTTGAATATCACAAGCTGGCCAATCATAAATCATCAATCTTTGGCGTTTTGATTGAAGACATTAACCGTATCGGCCCACTGGTCTTACTCGCGCCACATCTTGCCTACAATATCGCCCTTGCTCTGGTCTGCGGGATTTATCTGCTCACGCTGTCAAGCCAGCTTTTCCTCGCTTTGATGGCGGGCTTAAGCCTTCCTCTCGGACTTTCAGTCTTTTTGGTTAATTCAAGTCGCGTGCAATTCGATGCGATGCGGCGTAGCGAAGAAGCACTGTTTGAGCATTTCCGCACGATTGCTGATGGCAAGAAGGAAATGCTCTTGAGTCAAGCACGCGCCGAACACTTTCATAAGGTGCTTTTGCAGCCGGCCATTGAACAAGCGCAAACTTTCATGCGGCAAGTCTATCTGCGCTGGAACGTGAATGAAGCGTGGACATCCGCAGCGTCATACGCTATCGTGTTTATCGTTGTCTATCTGGGATACGCAGCATTCGCGCTGCCCTCCGACGTAATTGTACGCTTTGTCATCGGCGCCCTGTTTATGGTGGGGCCTTTAATTTTTGTGATCCACGCGGGCCAACCGGTGGGGGTCGGCCTAAGCAGTTTGCGCCATATTAGGCGCGTTGGTCTAGACCTACGATCTGAACTTGCCAAGCCATTTGCAGAGCCACAAGTGAATCTTGATTGGCAGTTTATTCATGCCAGAGATCTATCCTATCGCTATCCAGAAAGCAAAATGGGCCAAGGAGTCGGCCCCGTCAATCTAAGTATCCGCCGTGGTGAAATGGTATTCATCGTGGGTAGTAATGGCAGTGGTAAATCCACTCTGATGCATTTGTTGTGTGGTTTATTGCCCCCCAGCTCAGGGCGACTCTGTCTTGACGAAGATACTGTTCCATCCGGATCGAGCACATACAGAGAGCGCTTCTCCAGTGTTTTTGGTGATTTTTTCCTTTTTTCTCATGTACTCGACTCGAAAGGCAATGTCTTACCTGATATTCGGACTCGCGCGCTATTGCATGACTTAAAATTAGAGCGGCAATTGCAGGTGGAGCATGGGCAGCTTTCGCATACGAATCTTTCGACGGGACAGCGTAAACGTTTAGCGCTCCTGCAATGTTACGCCGAAGATCGCGAGATTTGTCTGTTCGACGAGTGGGCTGCGGATCAGGACCCTCGCTTCCGTGAACATTTCTATCTTACTTTATTACCGCAGCTTAGACAGCAAGGGAAAACGCTCATTGTGATCAGCCATGATGATCGGTATTTCCACCTGGCAGATCGTTTAATCAAACTGGAAGATGGCCACATTGTTTTCAATGCAGTTGCTGATGCACAGATAGACAGTAATAACGCTCCTATGCCGAACATGTCTGCCGTGAATAATCTAGCGATTGGCTCACTCACATGAAGCAATCCATTTATTTTGATAGCAAGCGCAATCAATAATAGATCACTCTCCAGTATGAGCCGCAATGAATTCTTTCAAAGACTGCACATCGGGCGGCACCACTTTGAAGCGCATCGGCAACTCTTCAATCGCGGCGAATGTGGCAGGCCTTACAGGGTCTTGCCCCAGCGCCTCGCGCATGGCCTCGCTGAATTTGATCGGCTGCGCCGTTTCAAGCACCACCATCGGTACGCCAGGTTCTAGATAACGGCGAGCCACCGTCAGGCCATCGGCAGTATGTGTATCAATCATGGTTGCATAGCGCGCATAGATATCCTGGATGGCCGCCATACGCTCTTGATGCGAACTCCGGCCTGAAACAAAGCCAAACTGGTGAATGCGCGCAAAATCGCTGCTGCCTGATAAGTCAAAGCCTTCCTTTGCTTCAAGTTCATTAAACAGCTGCCGTACACGCGCTGGATCGCGCTCAAGCAGATCAAATACAAAACGCTCAAAATTCGATGCCTTTGAAATATCCATACTCGGGCTGCTCGTATGATACGTGCGCGCAGCGTCGCGGATGCGGTAAATGCCCGTCCGGAAAAACTCATCCAGTACGTCATTTTCATTGGTCGCTACAACGAGTTTATCAATCGGCAAACCCATCATGCGGGCAATATGTCCCGCGCAAACATTACCGAAATTACCCGAGGGAACACAAAACGAGACTTTAGGTAGGGGCTGGCCATGACCTCCCTGCCCCACTATGGTTGTGCTAGACCCAGCCGGCACTGCCCCGGTGGCTCCTACTGGGCAAGTAAGCATTGGCTCAGTTGCTGCCAACCAACCTTTCACGTAGTACACAATTTGCGCCACTAGCCGCGCCCAATTGATCGAATTCACCGTGCCAATCCTATGCCGCGCTTTAAACGCGTGATCGTTTGAGACTGCTTTGACTAAATCTTGGCAATCGTCAAACACCCCGGCAACCGCCAGATTGAAGATATTCGGGTCTTGCAAGCTATACATCTGCGCGCTTTGGAACGCACTCATTTTTTGATGGGGCGAGAGCATAAAGACACGAATACCTCGCTTACCACGCATCGCATATTCGGCTGCGCTACCTGTGTCGCCTGAGGTCGCTCCAAGGATATTGAGTTGCTCGCCTGATTTTGCCAGCATATACTCAAATAGTTGGCCAAGCAGTTGCATCGCTAGGTCTTTAAACGCCAGCGTAGGACCATTGGATAGCTCAAGCAGGTAAAGAGGTGCGCCTTTTTCAGCACCTAAGGCTTTAAGCGGTGTGATCTGTGTCGCCTTCTCAGACTCACGCGCATGGCTATATACTTGGGCCGTATAAGTTCGGCGCGTAAGCGCCCGCAAATCATCAGCGGGAATATCGTCACAGAATTTTGCGAGAATTTCATAGGCAAGGTCTGCATATGGCAGGCCTCGCCAGCGCTGAAGTTCGTCCCGTGTAATCGAAGGGTAGACGGTGGGTAGATACAACCCACCATCTTCAGCTAAGCCAGCAAGCAAAATATCGGTAAAGGCCCGGCCCTCGTCCGCACGAGTGCCACGGGTAGAAATGTAGTTCATGCACTAACACTCTTCATTTAATGTTTCAATCCGCAGTTTAGTCATTTGCGGCATCACCGTGGTCAATGCACTAATTTGCTCAAGCGCCGTGTTTATTTGTTTTTCAAGTGTCAGATGGATAATTAAAATTAAATCATGCGTCTGATTGCCGCCCGCGCATTCCAGCAGGGGGGATTTTTTTTGCAACAGGGCATCAATTGAAATGTCACTATCAGCAAGAATCTTTGTGATGTTAGCCAAGGCCCCTGTCACGTCCGTCACGCACAGCCGTAAATAATAACCACATCTCACTTCACTGATTGGCAAGATTGCCAATTTCGATAGTCGATCCGGCTGAAATGCCAGAGGCGGCACACGATGGCTTTGATCTGCAGTCTGCAGGCGAGTCACATCAATCAGATCGGCCACCACGGCTGAGGCCGTAGGCTCCCCTCCCGCGCCCTTACCATAATAAAGTGTCGTACCCACTGCATCACCGTACACAACGACTGCATTCATCGCCCCTTCAACATTAGCCAACAAATGTTTAGCCGGGATCAAAGTTGGATGCACGCGCAACTCAATGCCATCTGCAGCGCGCCGTATAATACCCAGTAGCTTGATTCGGTAACCCAATTCTTCTGCATATTGAATATCAAGAGCCGCAAGTCCTTGAATCCCCTCAATATATGCGCTCTCAAACTGCACTGGCACACCAAAAGCAATCGCACTCATCAGCGCTGCTTTGTGGGCCGCATCTATGCCCGCAATATCCATGGTTGGATCGGCTTCTGCGTAACCCAGGCGTTGAGCGCGTTTTAGCGCTGTCTCAAAATCAATTCCATGCTCACGCATTTCGGACAAAATAAAATTTGTTGTGCCATTGATAATGCCAACAATCCATTGAATTCGGTTAGCGCTTAATCCTTCACGAAGAACCTTGATAATCGGGATACCCCCAGCGACAGCGGCCTCGAATGCTACCATCACTCCGTACCTACGCGCCATGGCAAAAATCTCGGTGCCATGGACCGCAAGCAAGGCTTTATTGGCCGTCACTACATGCTTGCCCTGTGCGAGTGCACGCAACACTAATTCTCGCGCAGCCGTGGTGCCGCCAATCGCCTCTACCACAATATCAAGGGTTGGATCGTCGACCAATGCATGAGCGTCTGTATCCAATACAACTGAATCGTTTGCACCCAGTATTGCCCGCGCTTTGCCGATATCACGTACGGCAATTCGTTTAATTTCAATGCCGCACCCGGCCCGGCGGCTAATTTCTCCATGATTGCGCAGGAGCACACTCCATACGCCCTGACCGACAGTGCCAAAACCCAACAGCCCGGTTTTAATTGTTTTCATCTAAAAACTTACCTGTACAGAAAAAATGGTGAACACGCACTAAAGCACCGCAACCGAATCTTTGTTGACTAAATCGAATCTTCGTTGACTATTTAGCATCACTAGTTCCTGAACGCTACTCTTGTTAAGTAGGTCAACTTCGCCAAAACTACATTCTAGTGAAGCGCCCTTTATTTTACATAGTAGGGGGCGCGCCATAAGTAAAAAATACAGACCAGACAGGAGACCCTTAATGGGCACTTTTTCTTTAGGCACATTTGCTTTTACGCGCAGACTTTGGCGGCAACTTGCAAACCGACCTAGAAGCAACGGTCCGCTACATTATTCGCCAACCCAGAACTCTCTCTGGTGGCATTGGATGGATAAGCGCATTGGCGTTATTCCGCTACCTGTATATTGTCTAGTGGTGATTTGCTTGGGCACGTTACTCACACTGGGTAAAATCTCAGGCGATATTTCAATTATGATTGCCGTTCTTGCAGTATGTGGCTTTACCTGCGCTGAACTAGGAGCGCGCATTCCAGGCCTACGTAGAATCGGAGGACCCGTTATTGTCGCCACCTTTTTGCCCTCCTGCCTGGTGTATTATCAATTACTGCCTAATGAGTTAACCCAATCAGTCAAAGATTTTTGGCAAACGACCAACGTATTATATTTGTTTATTGCTTCCGTTGTCGTTGGCAGTATTCTTAGTATGGACCGCCAAGCTCTGGTCAAAGGCTTCGCTAAAATTTTTCTGCCACTCGCTGCTGGCTCAGTGATTGCCGCGATTGCAGGTACCCTCACTGGAATGGCCTTTGGCTTAGGCGCGCATCATACTTTTTTCTATATTATTATCCCCATTATGGCCGGCGGCATTGGTGAGGGGGCGATTCCGCTTACCCTTGGCTACGCTGACATTTTGAACCTACCACAAGGGCAATTATTTGCTCAGATTGTACCCTCTGTCATGCTCGGCAATTTGACTGCGATTATCTGCGCCGCCTTACTCAACCAATTGGGCAAACGCTATAGCCACTATAGCGGCGAAGGTCGTTTGCATGCAAGTGACACTGGCATTTTAGCAAAACACGCCGATGCCTCTACCGTTACAGTTGAACATATTGCAGCCGCCGGTATGGTCGCCATCTGTTTATATATGTTGGGCATGCTAGTGCATAAATTGGTTGGCCTGCCGGCTCCTGTCGCCATGCTATTTTTGGCTGTGCTTGCCAAATTAACTTATGCGATTTCACCCAAACTAGAAGATGGCGCACGCACTGTTTATCGTTTCTTCTCTAGCACTGTGACTTACCCACTGCTATTTGCAATCGGCGTCACAATTGCCCCCTGGGACCATTTAATGGCTGCTTTCACCGTGGCTAACATCATCACGATTGTTGTCACCGTGGTGACCCTGACGACAGTCGGCTTCTTTGTTGGGCGTTGGGTAGGGTTGTATCCGATTGAAGGGGCCATTATCAATGCCTGCCACAGCGGCATGGGAGGGATTGGTGACGTCGCTATTCTAACCTCTGCTAATCGCTTACAGTTGATGCCATTTGCGCAAATGGCAACGCGTTTGGGCGGGGCGCTGACGATTACGGTTGCGATTATTTTGCTCGGCACTATAACTTGAAAGCCAGTCTCGATTTCAGTTTGGTCAACAATTGGCCCTAATCCTGGATCAGGAGCAACGAGCTAGCTTTTGATGCGAGGGCGCTTGCGATGTGGCAGTGCTATTAAGTTTAAATAAATGAGGGGAGGTAGCGGAATGTAGATACCGTCTTTCATGTCAAGCAATATTGCCATAATTTTGATCGTATGGCATACGGGTTTTAAGCACGCCGAAGCAAAGATGAACGAGTTTACGCATGCAAGCGCCAAGAGCAGACATAGCGGATTTGCCACGTGTGCGCAAACGTTCGTATAGCGCTTTGACGTGGGGGTTATGGCGTATAGCGACAACAGCGGCCATGTAAAGCTTAGCGCGGATTTGCGCAGAGCCTGCTTTAGAGAGTTGGGAGGGGCCAAATACAGAGGAACCGGATTGCCTTTCCACGGGTACTAGGCCAAGATAAGCGGCGAGCTGCTCGGCGGTCTTGAATGAGTGAGTTTGCAACACTAAGAGCATCGTTTTTCCTACTTGTGGGCCAATGGCGCGAATGCTCTTCAACAAATCCAAGTCTTCTCTGAAAGCAGGATGCCGGTCGATATGATCATCGATCTCTTGTTGAAGTTGTTTTAACTGGGCTTGCAGAAAAGTAATACTATCGTCAAGCGACTTCTGAACACGCTCTGGGGTAGTCGAAACGTTGGCTTTTTCTTGGCGGTTACGCTCACGCTGTAGGTCTTCAGAAATAGCTTGCTGGCGGGCTAGCAAAGCTTTCAGAGCTCTTGCTTCTGGAGTTGGGGGAATCCAGATATCAGGTTTGCACAGCGTGCCAAAACGCGCGATCAAAAAACTGTCAACAGCGTCTGTTTTGGTCCGTATGGCTAGGGATTTTCCTAAAGCCTTCACTTGGGCTGGATTGACGATGGATACCGCAATACCCGCATCGTGTAAAGCTTGAGCTGCTTGCTCATGGTAAACCCCCGTGGCTTCCATCGTAACGTGAAGATCGGTCAGTTTAATGCCTTGTTTAACAAGCCACGCTAATAGCTCGCTAAACCCTGTTTGGTTATTGGATACTTTTTTGGATTTACGTTTAAGACCTGTTTCGTCCAGTAATAACGCACAATCCAGTTTGGCTTTGGCGACATCAATACCGAGATAATTCATCTTTATTCTCAACTTAAAAATAAGAATACCAACTCACCCACTTGCCTTGTGCATTCAGGGTCGAACCCTTGGCTACCGTTCAGTGTCATGCTGGCGAGAAGTAGAGGTAAAGGGCTTAATCTAAATTACAAGGTCAACGCCTTAAGGTTAGAAACAAGCTCCCTTCACCTCTTGTGATGTAGCTAATCATCACATAAAGAAAGATACAAGGTTTGAGGGCATCTTGGCTATTGATGCTGCCAAATCAGCTGGGCTACTGTGAGTTGTGTGTAATGGGGTGGGTTTAATGGCGCACAATACGATCATTTTCTTGACATTTTCTTGAATACGAACAAAATTTTTGCTCCAACAAATGAAGCATATGCCAAAAATTTTGCTGGATCACTAAGACTAGATAACACTTTATTTATTTATAATATCTATTAATTCTTCCAGTTCTAAACAAAACGTATTAGGAGAGAAATCTGGATTAACTCCCTCTTCCAAAAATTCATTATTTACCAAGCAAGCAAGAATCAACTTCCCATCATCATCGATAGACTCAGATAGCAATGCATCGATTAATTTTATATGTTCCGGACCATGTTTATCAACGACGGCCCTCAAAATGGCTTCTTGTTTAACTTTCATTTTCTCGCTCCAGCTTTACTATTTTTCCACATAGTGACAACCTCACCTTTTGGATTAACTGCAATAACAGCATCTTCGCCCATCAGACGAGACTTAGGCCCATATTTCGTTGGATAATATTGAATATTAACTGGATTCCTCCAAATATCCAAAATACTTTTTGGATTTATTCCTGTGCCCTCACGCGAAATAGCATGATTAATTCCATGTTTAGTATAACCAACAATCTCTGTCGGCATCCGAACGCCAGCAGCCTGCTCAGCAGCAAGTTGCATACTCAATCTATTACCGCTTATAGCTGTATTAATAGATTGTGGCTGTACATTGGGTAACGCTGGTTCCTAAATAGCTTGTTTAGTTACCAATAAACCTGAGCCTAATAGCGGTTTGCCATTAGGCTCTAAAGTTCTTCCAGCCTTAGCCAAATACTCAAATTTTGATAGCCTGGATACTTATCCTAATGAAATGATCAAATTATAAAAAATATGACATCTTCTAAAAACACACTCTTGCCATGCATATCCTGATTAAGTTTAGGTAGGGTGGATTCCCGGCTAGGGGGCATCGCCCTCACACATTCTCTGTAGTATCCGAGTTATGCAGACTCTCCTGGACAATTTTAGTATTTATTAATCGATAGGTTTAGTACAAGCAAGATGTGTCAATTCATACTTTCCATCGTGTACATGCGGAAACCAACCATAATTGTCTGAAATAATCTTTTCTTTACAAAAAAAACACACATCAGGCCAACCATTCGCACGCCATTTTGCAATCACTTCAAACGGCACTCCAAGAGCATAAGCTGACCACTCTTTTATTGAAAATCCTAATATTTCATGTATAGGAGGGTCTGTTGTTGTTATATTATCCATATAGTAATCATATATCCTACCGGCTTCATCTAGCGTGATTTTTTCTGAAAATATATCATTAATTAAGTCTATTTTTTCCAATTTATCTCCTTCTTAATTTTCTACCAGGCACTGCCGATTTATATATTTTACCCGTGATTGGATCTATTGAACCAATATGATTATCCATTTTATCGTAAGCTTCAATATCATTATGATCATAATCCCATTAATAATAAAGTCTACCATCAGTCTTTATTCCATACCCAGCATTCTGAAACCGATTCCAAACTGGACTTTCGGCTTTTGGTGGATTCTTCTTTCTGTTGTCTCGGCCACTAGTATCCTCACTAAAAATCGCATTCCCGTACTCACTCACCTCCTCATTCATCGGCGTAGTTATTGGTTCAACTCCTTGTTGAGCCTCTCTAGGACTCACTAACGGCCCCCACATTGGTGGCAGTGCTTGGGGAGGTAGCGCCAACTGATTATTTTTCACTTCAATTTGCGCCGCATTCTGCGCTAACGCCGCATCTGTGCCACTTGCTGCTGCAATTCCCGCCACTAGCCCCGTTACTAAATTTTTACGCGCCTCCTTCTCTTGTGCAGAAAGACCATCCACTGAGCCCAGCAGGTTGTTCACCAATACACTTGCACTTGCCCCTAAGGCTGCCGAACCTTCCTCTTGCCCCTGCACAGCAGCGCTGCCTTTGACGCTTGTCTTGAAACACTTGGTCAAGGTCACTTACAGTATCAAAAGACTCAGCACTAGAGATCATCAACATTTCTTATACTGGTTAGCTATTCATGAGTCTCCCCATACTTTGCGATTTATTGCATCTATTAAAGATTCTAATTCATCTCCGATTGCATTAAAAGAGTAATCGGGTCCAGCAAATCCTTCTGTGAGTAATTCATCACTGACTATATCAATAAGGATATCGCTTCCTTCCTCACTTAAAGACCCAGAAAGCAAAGTATCAACTAACTTCATATTCTCTGGGCTGCGTTTAGAAACAACTGTTCTTAAAAGGGCCCTTTCCCTAGCGTTCATTTCCTTTCTCCAATTTTAGATCTTGACCAAATGGTAACAATTTCTCCTTTTGGATTAATTACTATAGTTGCATTTTTCCCTTTCAAACGGAAGGTAGGCCCATATTCCGACGAATAATGTTTGATTGATATTGGATTTCTCCAAGCATCCCAAATACTTTTTGGATTTACTCCTGTGCCCTCGCGCGAAATAGCATGATTAATCCCATGTTTACTATAGCCAACAATCTCTGTCTTTGATTCGAGATGCCGCGGGGCCACCTAGTCCAACTAACGCATGCAGTGCTGCATGGGCTGGGCTGCCTTCATTGATCGCTCCAGATTCAGCACGCCGCTTTGCACAAACTGTGCGGTCGTCCCAGTCACATTTTCAGACGCGGCTGCGGTAACGGCTGTGAGCACTTGACGGTAGGTTCCACCTGGCCCCTATTACTTATTCAGTGCTTGCGCCTGCGAGCGTAATTCAGTTGCAGTCTCACATAACGCCTACCGCTGCTCTACAGACATCAATTCATTTTCATTCGCAAGCGCTTCTTGATGCTCAGCTCGCTGAATTTTACGATCCGCTTCTCTGGCTCTATTCGCAATAAACGCATTCGCTTCTCGGCTCAATGCTCCTACGATCTCAAAGCCGGCCTCAATTTCAGTTTGGTTAAAGATCGTCAATAACATTTTCCCTAATTTATTATTTTCCATCAAAAACAATACCTAATTATCATTGATAACCTTCGTCTAATACTTTCATTAATTCAGACTGCAATGCCATAGATTCAGAGTCGTACCTATCGAAAAGTGCCAGACAACGATACTCCTTAGGATCTAAATATGTAGCTCGGATAAAAAAATATGAAATATCTTTTATTTCCTCATTTTTATGTGAGGTCGTGGCAATGTAAGAAAGGTCTCTATTATTATCAACCTCTATGATTTCATCAATTAAATCATGGACTTCGTCTGAAAATTTACCATAAGTTAAGAAAAATACTGCGCCAAGCTCAATAATTCTTTTAACAAGATGTGAAATTTTCTCTTTATCAAAAAAATTGTTTACTATAAGTAAACAGACAAGCTCTCTATCTTTAATAACTCCCGTTAAATTAAAATCATCAAAAGATGAAATAATTAATTCACAATTTCCACTGTGCTTTACTAAATTGGTGCTCATTTGCCGTTTCCTTTTATTTTATCGATGTTATCAGAAAATGTTTTAATTTCTTTTTCTAAGTGTCTTATGCGTGCCTCTTGTTGTTTTGAAACAATATCTGGTGCTAGACCTTCCATCCCTGGTTTGGTAGTCATATTTTCTTTGAACCATTTTAGTTTTTGTTCGTGCTCGGCAATACGTTTTTCATGAGAGCGAATAGCTTTAATTTCTTGATTAGTGAGCATCTGCTTAATATCAACAACTGCAGCCTCCTCTTTTGAAGCCTCACTAAAAATCGCATTCCCATACTCACTCACCTCCTCATTCATCGGCGTAGTTATTGGTTCAACTCCTTGTTGAGCCTCTCTAGGACTCACTAACGGCCGCGCTCTATCTCTTGATCGATCAGGCGCGCCGCCAAACAGCGGCATCTCCTCGCCTTCATGCCGCTCTCTCCCTGGAATTCGAAATGGCTGTAATGGCGCTATGGGCGTCCCTATCGGTGGCAGTGCTTGGGGTGGTAGCGCCAACTGATTATTTTCCACTTCAATTTGCGCCGCATTCTGCGCTAACGCCGCATCTGCGCCACTTGCTGCTGCAATTCCCGCCACTAGCCCCGTTACTAAATTTTTACGCGCCTCCTTCTCTTGTGCAGAAAGACCATCCACTGAACCCAGCAGGTTGCTCAGCAATACACTCGCACTTGCTCCTAAGGCTGCCGAACCTCCCTCTTGCCCCTGCACAGCAGCGCTGCCGTAAGCCAATGTCCCATGTAAAGCTGCGCGCACACCTTCACTGTTTAAATTATCTGAAATCTCTTTTATTTTTTCTGCACCTAAGCTTTGTAAATAATTCATCGCCGTTGATTGCATAAACTGTGCGGTCGTCCCAGCCACATTGCCAGACGCGGCTGCGGTGACGGCTGTGAGCACTCGACGGTAAGTTCCACCTGGCCCCCATTGCTTATTCAGTGCTTGCGCCTGCGAGCGTAATTCAGTGGCGGTCTCATATAACTCCTGCCGCTGCTCTATAGACATCAATTCATTTTCATTCGCAAGCGCTTCTTGAAGCTCAGCTTGCTCAATTTTACGATCTGCTTCTCTGGCTCTATTGGCAATAAATGCATTCGCTTCTCGGCCCAATGCTCCTGCGATCTCAAAGCCGGCCTCAATCTCAGTTTTGTTAAAGATCGTCGCTAACGCCTGATGGCTATGAGTCGGATTGCGATTTAGGCTAGCAATCGTCTCTTCTGCACTTCGCCCCGTCAACGCCTCCTGCCGCTGCTCATCCATAATTACAATTTGAGCGCCGCTAATCGCACTTTGGGTGGTTGACGTGGCTTGGCCAGAAGCGCTCATCGCTATCGGCATCGCGGCGCTGGTACCTTTTAAGTTCGTCAACTGATTACCCTTATGCGCCGGTGTAATCGCTTGACCACGTTGACTCGAACCCACCCCTTTGCCATCTTTGCTGTATCCGATACCTAAGCCCAGGCTTTTTGCGTTGTAGCGCGCTTGATTCTCTATATCACTGATCTCTAGAGTACCCGTTATAAATTGATTATTGCCTGCTTCAATCGCTCGATCTGTACTTGCGATCACGCCTCCCGCCAGTTTTGTATCGCCTTTGACTCCAATCTGGAAGCCGCCTTCGCCAGCTTGGATGCCCGCTTGCTCCGCTACGCTCAGATAATGGTTATTTATCTTTTGTTGTGAGAAATTAATGCTCACGGCAGAAGCAGGACCGGCTGTAGCACTGCCGCTGATACTTTGATAGCGGCTGTTATAGGTACTCGCATTCTGCACGCTTTCAATTTCAAGGTCACCCTCGATGCTGGCTTGGACTTGCTGGCCCGAGAGTTGAGCGCCTTTTAAGTGGACATTACTTTGTGCGTTTAACATCAGCTTGCGGCCAGCTTTGATCTGAGCTGGCGTATGACTGACCTCAACGCCATCTGCGTGGCCGCGCCCGCTGCTGATTGCGACGGCAGCACCTAATGAGCTATGGGTTCCGAGGGTGGCCGCTAACCCTGCCGCGCTGCTCTGGCTGTGCTGCTCACTGTGCTGGATAAAGGTGTTCGGCGCTGCCTCAATTTTCAGGGGGCCTGCTACTTTGAGTTGAACATCTTGTTTGGCTTCAATTTGAGAACCAATGATATTGAGGGTTGACGCTTCGCCTGAACCTTCCATCTCCAAGTGCACCGTGCCGCCCGCCGTAATTGTGCTACCCAACGCCGTTGTGCTCCGCTGCGTTTGCTGAAACTCTTGATGGCTTTCACCCATCATCACGCTGACGGTAACGCCGCCAGCAGTTTTTGGATCGGCTTGAATCGCATCGTAGGCGTTTTTAGCCCCGAGCGCGATAGTGCCAGCGGCTAACATGTGCATGAGTGGATCACTCACTTGCGTGCTGGCTTGAAGCATTTGTTGGCCGGTTTGCGCAGCAGCAATCACTGGCGCGCTGACTGAGACGGTCAAGCCAGATTGATGCCATTCGCTATGCTGCCAGCGCCGGCCTTGTTCATAGACTGCATCGACTGTGCCTTTGAGCGCTTTAGCCCGGATACTGCCCTCAGGCGCCACCAACTGACTACCGCTTTGTTGATATTCGCGGCCTGCTATGGCCTCGATCTGACCTGACACACTGCCAATAATAGTGCCGATATAGGCGGTGCTTTCACTCTCGAGCGCCTCCTTTTGCTCGCGCTCGCCAATGGTGTAGCCTAAGCTGCCGTTGTCTAAAAGCCCTGAGCGTTCTTGGACTGAGTAATAGCTCGCTTGCTCAATCTGCTTGGCCGCTTTTAGTTTGATGTCATTGCCAGCATACAAACCCACAGCATGCATGCCGACGATGTTTGAACCCGTAGCACTGAGATCATGCCCAGCTTCCATCTTGACGGTACCGCCCGAGAAAGTACTATTCAATACTTGTTTTTTATACTGCTGAGTTTGGCTTGATTCACTCGAAGAAGATAATAAATGATTAAATTCATGGTAGCGAGATTCCGCAAAAGAGCGCTCTTCATAAGCGGCTTCCACCTTAATATTTCGGCCCGCTTTGACAGAAAGCGCGGCCCCAGCATGAACATACGCGCCAACTGCATTGATATCATGGCCTGCCTTAAGTTCAAGGGATCCACCCGTTTGCATGAGCGTACCCACTTCGGCTTTTCTGCTTTGGCTTAACGAGTTTTGCTCGTCCCAGATCAGTTGTTGTTGCTCTACGGTAGCGACTGTGCCTAATGTAAGGTCATGTCCTGCTTCTAAAGTGGCTGCTTGACTCACCTCGAGGTGCGTTGCCGCCAGGTTAAGATCCGCCTTAGCACGGACTTCCAGTTGCTCCGCTTGAATCCGGCTTAAGCCATCTAGCGTTGTCAGGCTACCGCTCAGCGCGTGAGTTGTCTGGGTTTGGCTTTGTAGATGGATATCTTGCTCGGCGGCTAAGGTGATTTGTTTGCCGGCCAGTATGCCAGCACGGCTGTCGATGTCTTCGCTAGCATGTAGAGAGAGATGATCTAAGCTTACGATGGCGCCACGTCGGTTATCAATATTGTGCGCGTTAAGATTGATTTTGCCGGTGCTGACCATCGTGCCAGCATTTTTAATCATGCCTCGGCTGGTCAAATCAATTTCGTTGGCGGCTATACCAGAGCCCCCTAGCCGCGGTACGTGGATGCGTGCGCTAGAGAGATACACTTGCGGCACCAGTACAGTTTGCTCACCGCCGTTAGGTAGCCTAATCGTTTGATTTACCAGCCAGACAATATCCTGTGACAATGACGTTTGCTGCTCAGCGGTCAATGGCATGCCTAGTTGCAGGTTAGCCTGCTGCGCATATTCTGCGCCAGCTCTCATTAAAGCTTGGTATTCAGCCCTTTGATTGGTTTGATACGAGAGTGCATATTGACCTGCCAAGGCGATGCTTTGGTCACGTATGAGTTGCTGCTCATAAAAACCGCTCCCTAAACGTTTAGGCGCGCTTCTCGGGTTAACGCCAATCAAATTTAATAGGTAATTACTCGATAAAGACCAATCAGTATGATTAAAACGTGGATCGATATCGACTAAAAAAGGCTGCTCAGGCGCCGTCTGCACAATATGCATACCGCTTGTAGGCAGCGGCGGGACAATTAAGCTATTCTGGTTGCTTGCATCGCGCACCATAACCGTGTCGCTCGTAGCGTGAGCGTGTCGTATCAATAGCTCAGGTTTTTCGTGCTGAACCAGCCTACCTTCCGCCTGAGTGGTGAGATCCAATTTGCTTTGCTGAATAACAGACGGCGTTCTATAGTGGATAAAATCACTATATGTACGCTCCCGTCCTCTCAAATGACCGCGCCAATCACTGCGCGTATAACGAGAAAGTCCCACATCTATTTGGGTAGTCAAGTTGATCGCGTCACGATTGTCTTCCATCTCGAAACTATTATCCAGCGGGAGGATTTTGCCACCTGAGATCAGCTTGCTTTTGTCATTGAGAACCCGGCCAGACAATTTCATATCGCCGCCTGCCTGGATTGTCGCAGGTTGGCTTTCTTCGACGACCGTGTCTTTTACAATACGCATATAGCCGTATTCAGTATAGTCGGCAAACGGAGCGGCACTGCCGTCTTTCACAACTTGGCGACCGCCCCGGCTTACCTCCCATGCGAGTTGGTCAAGACGGTAGCGCTGGCTCGACCCTTCGGGTTGCACTTCTAAAATGAATTGTTTATCGACCACCCGTTCTCGAGTTTTGAAATAAGCCGTTTTATTGATTAGCCGAGAGGTATTAATCGAAAGTTGACCTACCGCATCAATCGTAGCCGATGAGTTTATCGTGCGCAGCGCTTTGCCAAGTGCTTTATTTTGCGCATCAAGCTGCTGGCCAATAGTCATATTGCCACCACTGAATAGCAGACTGTGATCTTTGTTTTCAAGCCATTTAGCGCCTATATCAAGGCGTGTATTCGCTGCAATGACGCTCGGCTTATATCCATTAACAGTATATTTTGTCTCAAAGTTACTTAAATTCTTAGCGCCCACTGCAACCGTGTCACCATAGATCAGCCCCTTATTGCTCAATGTATCTTCCGCTTTGAGAAGCATCTGAGCCCCCGTAACCAAAGCCTCTGATTGGTTGTCAATCTGGGTAGAGCTAATCGACATTTGCTTGCCGCTTGCTACTATCCCTTGATTAACACAATCGCCTTGAGCCAGGGTTGGTACATCTCCGTCATTTGGCAACTTAAATGCTCTTTGCGAAGAGGTGGAAATCATTGCGCAGGAGAATGGGGCAGCCAGATTGAGATTCTTACCTGCTAACACTTGGCTAGCTTGGCCATTGAGTATGCTTTGTGCATTGACCGTGAGATTCCCGTAACCTATGACTAAACCCGGCGACTCGACTCGCTCATCAGGCACCGTGTTATTTTTAAATTGGCCTGTAATAATCCTTGTATCGCCTCCGCCAGCATGCACGATATGTCCGCTGTCATTATCTAACTCATTAGCTACGTGCAGTTCGAGTTCTGCTGAGTCTTTATCGAATGGCCGAGCAAGCCGCTCGTCCGCTTGCGCGACTTGCCGCTTTCTAACCTCGTCTACCCATACCTTTCCTCGGTCAGCCATCGTACCGACCGGTATCGCGGTAAGCTCGCCTCGATAAATCGTGCCACGTCGGTTTTCTAGTTTTTGCGCACTGAGTTTGAGATGATCTGAACTCGCCACAACACTGCCTATGCTTACCTTGCTTACGCTAGACAGCTCATCCTGAATGTCGGCGGAACTATTCACAATATGTTGAGCGGTGAGTTGTGTCTGGCCCCTGCCAAAAATAACGCCAGAGTGAATATTTTCGATTTTTCTAGCCGCCGAAATATGTGTTTTTCCACGGCCACGGTTGATCATTTGCGCTGAGTTATTTTTAATTTCATCGGCCTTAACGATAAGCTCTCCGGTCTCGCTTAAAGCTTCAATTTTGCCTTTCTCATTATTCAAAAATTGCGCCTCAGCCCTGACCAACCCGCCACTTATCAGCCCCTGGTTTCTGAATCTGTCAGCCTTGATAGTGGTGCTAGCACTATCGATTGAGGCGTCTGGCTGGTTATCGACTTCAGCCGCAAAAATTTGCATTTCTCCGCTACTATGCAAAATGCTCTGGTTAATGAATCTACCCTTAGTCTCAAACGATAAGTGACGCCCTGCTTGCAAAGCCTTATAGGCGGTATGCGTATAATCATTTTCTAGTGATACCAAAAGATCACGTGTTGCACTGATGATGCCAGGACCCTCAAGGGCTGTTGCTTTCAACTCCAAATCGTTATTCGATATAATTTCTCCAGCATTGACTAAGCCACCCGGGCTCGAAATCCAGAGTTGCCGCTCAGCGCGCACCTTGGCTTGCTGGGTTAAGGTCAGCCGACCTTGATTAGCTAAGTCCTTATGATCGATCAGTTGGGGGCAAGCTACACTCTTCCAGCGGTCCGTCTCCGCATAGTTAACCTGGCTAGGTCCGCTTAACAAATGAATGCGCTTGGCCTGCACTTCACCCTCTATTTTGATGCTGTAGGCAATTAAATCCAGTTGTTCAAACGGCTCGAGTTTCGCCCCATAGCGGATCGTAATCTGCCCTTCGGTCACACACAGTGTTTCAAGACCGCCGCTCTGCCCCCAAATAGGCGAACCCGTTGTTAATACGATGCGGTGACTATTCAGAAAATGGTAACCCCAATAGGAAACGCCATTCGCATTGACGCAGGACATTGCGGCCGACTGTCCATTAATTTTAACGATGCTAGCGGGCTGGGCTGGCATCCCCCCCGTAACCTCATTGAGAATCATCTTTAGCGTTAGATCGCTCTGTGACCGTGGGCTGCGCGCAATATTCTGACCCGGTCTGGCTTGGAGCGCAGTGCGCACGGTTTCATTTAAAATTGCGTCGGAACGATGGCCCTCGGGATTTTTAGAGGCGTTGCTTGAAGCGCTCGCGCAGTCCGGCTGCGGTATGTTTTCCGGCAGTGCGTCTTTGGCAGGCGCAGACTCGCTAGCGCTGGAGTTGGCTGGGGTCGACGTTTGCTCGCGAGCAGCGCGGGAAGATGACTGAGAGAACTGGGTCGATATATTCTGAATGGGGTTCATAGTCGTAGTTTCCTTGCGTTTAGCAAAGCGTGCAGAAAAAAAGATAAGGAGTTTTTTAGGAAGCCGGGGCCAGCTCCCTTGGCGGTTGCGCGTGGCAGCATTTTGATCAGCGATGAGCGGTGGTTCACGCTCATATAATGGCTGAGCAACTAGACTCGCAAATATGGGCAAAGCTGCTTGACTAAGGTGCCTCGTCCAAAAGGGAAGTGAAGAGAGCCTTTGCATATGCGTAGCTAATATTCAATTGCACTTCACGCTTTATTTAAAATTCTTGTTCTTAGTTCACTAACTCTTTGGGCTAGGTTTTTATTTTTTTCGATAAGCACTGCATTATCTTGAATAATTTCAACATTATCCTGAATGTACTCTACCATACTTCTTATTCTATCTGCTTCCTTACCTAACCCTGCTAGAAGCATTAAACTCTCTCTTTCAGTTGGCGATGTTGCTGATAGTGCGCCATTTATTCCTCTTTGCAATTGGAGTGTGTCTGCCGCCATCTCATCTAAAGTTCTTTGCAAAGCACTCATATCTTTACTGGGCTTCATCTCTCCCTCGGCACGCTCAACTAAATTTGTTAAACGTGCCATTAGCAATGCCGTTTTACTTGCAAAGCTACCTATAGGTTCCATTAGCGATACTTTTAAATCACATGCAATTTTCTCTAAATGTGCCGCTGATGTCTTTTGCCCATCATCAATCCTCCCTGATGGCAGTTCTAATAAAACCTTATCCAATTCGCGCGCAATGTCATTTAAGGATCTTATCGCAGATCTGGCGACTTCACCCGATACCCTTACTGAAGCATCCATCATCATTTCCTTAGACGACTCAAAAAAATAAAATTTATCCTTCCAACCACACTGCTTCCCTATCATTTAATTCAATGTACTTTCATAAGTAATCTATATTTCTACCGTAGCTATAAATTAAAGTAATTTTTAGTAATTTTTAAAGGTTCCAGCACCACTTTTGCGGTGCTGGAACCAATAAACATTGAATTTCAGTTGACCATTGATAAAAGCTTGGCATTAAGAATTATTCAACTCGTTCAAAATTTCCGTCAACTCAGCCTCCAGAGCCATAAGATTCTCATATTCACGAGTAAGCTCTTCATTATTTTGCATGATCTCACGACGATTTTGAATATGCACTAGACTAACCCCCAACCTATCATTTGCTCCACCCAGACGGTCCAGAACAGATAAACGATCTCCAGCACCTGATGGCGTCTGTAATATTGTCTCTCTTATATCTCCTTGCAATTGCATCTGATCATGCACTACCTTATTTATATCTTCCTCTGACACTTTCCTTATAGTTGATTCCATATTTCGCATATCTGTATTAGGCGGCACATCTCTATCTGGCTTCACTAAATCTAAAGCACGCCCTACCATCAATACAGTATCCTTTGCCAGTTCTGTCACCGGTCTGGTTACTATTTTTTCAGTTCCTCTTAGAACCTGCCCTAAAGGCCAGCCCTTTCCGGGTGTTTGAACTATTCTAAATGAGGAGTATCAACGAATCGGAGAGAATGATGCTGAGAAAACTGTTTGAACAAGCGACAGCTAAGATGCCAATAAGCGTAATGACGCGGTTGTTGATGGGTTCAGTATTTGATAGTAAGTGGATAGACGAGGTATTTGAAAAGAATAGGGAAAGGCAGTATTCGCGAGAATTGCTGTTTTCGACAGTAGTAGAGATGATGTCGATGGTGTCTCTAGGGGTTTGCCAATCCTTGCATAGTGCCTCGCAGACGTATAAAGAGAAATTAAATGTGGCGCTGAGTTCACTGTACGACAAGATCAATCGCACAGAGCCTAAGCTATTACAAGAGTTAGTTCGACAGAGCGCCATGCGCTTGGCCCCGGTGCTTGCACCGCTGAATTTGCCTGTTACGCTACCAGGTTACCGAGTACGAATGGTGGATGGTAACCACTTACCGGCGAGCGAGAAGCGTTTAACAGCGCTAAAGGCGCAGACAGGAGCGGCGTTACCAGGCCATACTTTAGTGGTTTATGATTCAGATCAAAGTCTGGTTACGGATATCGTACCCTGTGAGGATGCCTATGCATCGGAGCGTACAATCATCGAGCCTTTATTAGAAAGGGCCCAGTCTGGTGAGGTATGGATAGCCGATCGGCACTTCTGCGTTATGAACGTGCTCATGGGCTTGCAAAGCCGAGGCGCGTGTTTTATCGTGCGCGAAATAGGTCGGAATCACCCAAGGCTGTCTCAAGAAAGTGAGTTGTACCCTGTGGGGCGCTGTGAAACAGGTGAAGTTTATGAGCAAACGATTAGCCTACGCGATGAAGATCAAACTTGGCGTCGGATTGAAGTGCGTTTAGATCATCCCACTAGCTCGGGCGACACCCGTCTTCGTATTTGGAGCAATCTGCCTGTTGAGGTGGGCGCGCAAAAGATTGCAGATCTTTACCGCAAGCGCTGGCGTATTGAAGGTATGTTCCAACGGCTGGAAGCTGATCTCAAAAGCGAAATTCGTACGATGGGGCATCCACGTGCCGCTCTATTGGGCTTTGCCACAGCCGTATTAGCTTATAACATCCTAGCGTTACTCAAAATCGTGATTGAGCAGGCTCATCAAGAACAAGAGGTCGAGGTATCTACTTACTATATGGCCAATGAGGTTCGTATGGCCTATTACGGAATGATGAGTTTCTTGCCACCCGAGACTTGGGACAGTTGGCTCAAATTATATCAAGGCCCGGCCTTAGGGGAGCTACTCTTGCAGATTGCTCGTCATGTCGACCCGCAACGTATTCGGGTTCGGCGGCGTGGGCCAAAAAAGCCTAAAGCTAAATCCTACGTCGATCCCCTAACAGCCAATAAGCATTTCTCCTCTACCCGCGCTATTAAGGAGGCTGCTCTTTGAGTCGACACCCGGAAAGGGCTGGCCCTAAAGGCCTTACTGTCACTTTTTCTACTTCACGTGCGACCTCCCCTATAGGCCTTATCGTCACTCTCTCTACGGTACGTGCAACCTCTCCTAAAGGCCTCACTGTCACTTTTTCCACTTCACGCAAAACGCTTTCTACCGCACCCATTGCTATCTCCTTAGACACGTAAAAAATCAGAAAATAAATTGACTTGAATCTACCAATTAACAACTAACAGTTAACTGCAGTTACTTGGATTAGTTATCTAGAAGTAAAGTAACTCTAATCAATATAGACTAATTATTTTAATTTGCAAATTATTTATAGAATATATCTATTTAGCAAAAAGATTTTTTCAATAATTTGCTCCTCATAAAAAATAGAAATTATGTTTCTTCATAGGATTTCTTACAACGGAGAGGTAGAAAACTCCCTGTGCCATAGCTTAGTTAAGCTTATATACAGCTCGTATAGTTCTTTATCTGCTTGAATTTCTACTCTCTTAGTTGCCTCGATATATTGCTGCTCTGGCATACCTTCAGGCGGTATCGCCCATTCCGCACGCAGCTTCTCAAGGCTGGATCGATACCGATTAAACTCTTCTGGATAGGTTCTTTCTAGATATAATTTCCAAGCCTCATGATGTGCAAAGAAGTCTAAAAGCTCTGGCCCTTTCTCCGCTTTCGATAAAAGTTGCCTTAATCCATCCAACTCTTCTTCTTTAATGCCTGATAACTTAGGGAAGAGCATATCCTGTTCTTGAATTAACAAATCCCAAAATTCTCTCAGCTTAATTTGAACTGCAATATACGCTTCGATTTGAATTGAGGGTGATAAATGCTTTAGTTTTTCACATATTACTGGCTCTATTTTAGTTAAACGAAATTGTTGGACAACAATTTTCGCCAAGATATCAGGGCCAATCTCACCACGTTCCGCTTTTGCATTAAGAATCGCGTGCTCCATACGGTTTAAACCAAGGCTAGCGTTATTACCACAATTTGCTAATGAATCTTTTGCAAAATTAAAGCAGATAGGCCGCAAATCTTTGTGCTCTTCAAGCTCTAGAAGTACATAGTACAGACGCTGTTTCAGGCGCTCTAAACCAATTCTAGATTGAGCATCCGCAGTATCATATAATTTCAATAGAAAATGTGAAAAATTCAACGCATCATCTATACTGACACCGGCAGCCCAATTATCAAAAGCCCCATCCGATCTAGCAGAAGAAAGAGGCGAAGATTGGATTACCTTGACAAGAAAATACTGCGCAAGAAGCGAATTGACATCATTTTTTTCAAAATCATCAAGAATAAAACTACTTAACTTTCCTAGTTGAATGGCACGATTATAAAAAAACTCAATTTTCTTTTTTGTTAAATTAGAAATTGGGTTATTTCTAATATCAATAAGACAATTCTTAAAAGTATAAATAAAATCAGGGAAATCAATAAACTCATTTTTTGATAAATTTAAAGTAGATAATTTATTTAGTTTATAGATAGAATTTGGCAAGCTATTTAATTTATTTTTTTCTAAATTTATTGTAAGGGTATTTTTTAAATTCTTAAGCTCACCAAATATTTCTGGTAAATCACTTAAATTCAAACCACTAAGATCGAGTATCTGGCAATCGTGGCACTGCTGGATTCGTAGAACAGCTTCTTCACGTCTCTCTTTTATCCCCCCAAGAGATTTCCAATGTTTTAACTCTGACCAACTATCTATATGTTTAGTCAAGCTGGGACCAACACGTACATCGTTTTTATTACCTTCCCCCCCGCCACATGCCATGGAACAAACCAATATAAATAAAAACAAATATATAAATTTATTTCCTATTTTTATGCAATCAATCATAATTATATACATTAGAATATAAATCAAATTATAAATTTCAATTTATTTAAACAAAAAATAAAATATAATTTTACTTATCAGAAAGAATTATATCTCTTAAATTCCTCCGTTCAATCTCAAGCCTCTCACACATCAAGCTTACTCCTACAGTATAAGATTTTTTTATTATTTCTTGAAAAAAATCAGCTTCCTTTCTAAAACCATTTAACAACAGCAAATCATCTCCATGGATATCTTGATTTTCAGATATTATTTTATCTATTTCTTCTTTTAGACTTTCCGCTTCTCTGTCGATTTCATTTGATATTAAAGGTGATGGTATAGTTCTTGCATTTATAAATTCCACTAACAAATCCGCTTGTCGATCTAACAGTATAAATGTTTTTTTTGCGATTTTTCCTATAGGATAAATTAACACCTCTTCCAAATCACATGCAATCTCTGTTAAAGGCCTTAGCACTACTTTCTCCGCCTTATATATATCTTCGCCTAATGATCCAGTTGTTTTTGTCAGTTTTATATCTAAATCTATATCACGAGAAATATCTGCCAACCCCTTTTTCTTTTCGCGAGAACCGCCACCCTCTTGACTGCCTCCACCACAACCTACCAAGAAAAAAAATAGTATAAATATAGACAGAAAAATTCGTTTCATTTTCATTTTCATTTTCATTTACATTTACATTTACATTTACATTAAAAATTAAAATATTAAACAATTTCCAAGATAATTTAACTGATTTTTATCATGAAGGCCAATTTATGCATTATGATTTACGACTTAGATCAGAGTTTAATCTATTTCAGAAAATTCTTAACGCATCTCAAAAAATAAAAAATTGAGTAAAATTTATATTTTAATCAAGCTGCAGGAGCACAAAACGCAGAAGCTTCCCTCCCTGACTTTTTAAATCGTTCGCGCAATAGGCTTAAATTAGGATCCAACTCATCGAGCCTCTTCACATTTTCTTGTGCGAGATGTATTAATCCATTCAATTTATCCAATGCCTCTGAATTATATTTATTAATTCCTTGTATTTCTGACTTTACTTTATCTATCGCCTCGATTAATTGGATAATATCTTGATCCATCTCATTCAATTCTGTAGATGATGGTCTACTTCTCGTATCTGCAATTTCTTGCATAATTTCAAATTGTCGAGCGAACATCAGTATAATTTTCTCCGCTATACTTCCTATAGGTTCCATTAAACTCTTTCTTATGCTAGATGCATTTTTCCTAAGTTTTGGTGCGAACTGACTAATTTCACCTTCATTTGTATCAGCGGTCATTTCTGTTATCTCTTTTGTCCTCTTATGCGTATCATCACTATCTTGGCTACCTCCGCCACAACCCACAAAGGAAAAAAATAGTATAAATATAGGTAAAAAAATTCGTTTCATTTTCATTAAAAATTAAATGATTAAACAATTTTCAAGATAATTTCGTTGATTTTTATCATGAAGGCCAATTCAAAATTTAAAGACATTTAATAAATTTATAGCTCCGCCTACTTTCGAATTTTTTTCTTTTATTTAATCACGGCCTTTGCTTTTATTTCTATATTTTACGCAAAGCCTTTTCACCACACCCATCGTCATCCCCCTAAACATCGATAGGAAATCAAAATTCTTTAGTCCCAATCCTTTAACTCATAAATACTGGATTTTTCTTTTATAGACGTAGAGCGACGACTTTTATCTAATATAGTTCAGTTATTTTTTTTTCGCAAGACCCGGCATTCCGCAAAAGACTTTTTGCCAAATTGGAAAAATTGAATTTAATCTGTGCGCTTTTGATTAAGCAATGCACGTAATTCAGTAAGTACTGGCGCACTATCTGGGCGAATCGTGCGCCACACAAAAAACGCTTCAGCCGCTTGCTCAACCAGCATACCTAGTCCATCTGCTATACGTGCGCCATAGCGCTGCGCATGGCGCATAAAAACAGTAGGTTGTGGCCCATACATCATGTCATAGGCGAGCGTGTTTGGACTGAGCGCACACTCATTGAATACCGGAAGCTCGGCCGTAAGGCTGCTGGCAGTCGCGTTAATTACAACATCGAATACGTGTTGAGCAGCTTCTTGCCCTCCGCCGATTAATCTACACCCGGCGTCTGCTGCGGCTTGCGCAAAATGATCAGCAAGCTCAACCGCACGCTCAGCAGTCCGGTTAACAATTGTGATTTCAGCGATTTTGGCTTGCATCAATGGCAATATGACCCCGCGCGCAGCACCTCCGGCGCCAAGCAGCAAAACACGACGGCCCGCCAGCGTCAGTCCAAGATTGGATTCAATATCTCGCACCAAACCAACGCCATCGGTATTATCACCATAAAGGCCACCCGCATCGACTCTTAAGGTATTTACCGCACCCGCAGCGGCTGCGCGTGGCGAGAGCGTATTGGCTAACGCGTAGGCGTCGAGTTTGAATGGCACGGTGATATTTAAGCCGCGTCCGCCGTGTGCGATAAAATCTTGGACGGTTTCGGTGAAGCCATCAAGCGGCGCTAATATCCGTGTGTAGCAGATTTTTTGTTTCGTCTGTGCTGCAAAACGGGCATGAATGAAGGGCGATTGGCTCTGTTGCACCGGATTACCTATCAGCGCATAGCGATCAACCGTCTGCGCCAGCATATCTAGGCGCAGCTAGCCGCTGCATCGCCAGTCAGATTCGCCTGTGTCTCACCGACCTCCAGTACTTGCGACGGACGGCATGAAACTTCAATATTGAGCTCGTCTATCGCTAGAATATCGAGCCAAAGCTTGGTATCGCGCGCATGTACGCCAAGGCCAGGCACATGAAGCAAGAGCGGGATTTCGTCAAACCTAACCAAATCGCCTTTTATGACAGAGGCCAGCACGCGCTTACGCTTTTCTTGCTTGAGCCAACGCAAGCACCAGAAGCGCTCCATCCGGTTCTGATGATCCGCATAGGCTTGATAAGTATCTTCAAAATTTTGCACAATCGCGTACAAATCTACGTCTTTCGGCTTAAACGGCGCCACCAATTTAGCGGCCACACCATGTTGCACACAGGCCAGTAGCTGCCATTGGTTGACTAAATCGATATAGCGGCGCAACGGTGAGGTGCTCCATGCATATTGCTCAACCCCCAGCCCTTCGTGCGGCGCCGGGCCAATTTGCAGGCGCGTGCGGTTCAGACCAAAGGCGCGTTGCGCACGGTAAATACCTGGCACGCCGTATTTAGCTAACAAAGCGCCCCAACTGCTGTTCACTAAAATCGCCAACTCAGCAACAATCAGATCAAGCGGGGAGCCACGCCGGCGCGGGGTGATTGAGACAGATTCACCTTCGATGGCAAAATTGAAGTCTGCGTGGCGCGGTGTTTCACGCTTAAGCCCATAATTGATGCGAGCCTGCTGCCGTTTTTCGTAGAGCGCTTGGGCGAATGGCCAAAGTACCGCAATCTCTTTTTTATAGGGGTAATCGCCCTCTCCCGCTGCAATCGCCTCTGCCGTGATTGTCTCTTCAAGCAAATTATGGCGCAGATTGTGCGCGATAAACACACGCTCGAGGCGCGTCTCAGTCGCGACAACATCTTGCGTCGCGCTATCGATAATCGTATAAAACGACAATACAGGCCGTAGCCCGCCTTCCTTTAAAGTGAACGTATCGACCAGTGCGGCGGGCAGCATAGTGATTTTGTCGCCCGGAACATACACGGTCGATAGGCGCGTGCGCGCCTCCAGGTCGATGAGATCGTCGCGCGCTATGCCAAGAGCCGGCGCGGCAATATGTACGCCAATGCGCAAACGGTCATTGGCTAGCCATTCGACCGAGAAAGCGTCATCGATTTCAGTCGTGCTGACATCATCGATCGAAAAGGCTTGGATTTCAGTGGCAGGTCGCTCGGCGAGCAGACTCTCGGCCGGCTGCTCAGAATACGCAGCGGCTGGCCCAAAGCCGATGCCATGCGGAAAATATTCAGCCAAAAAGCGACTTTCATGCAATGCACGCGCAGAAGGAATCGCGCCACAATCAAGGATTAATTGCGCGACTGAAGTACCGCAAGCGCTAGCTGCTGCCTCCAACGCTTTGTGTTCGATTGAATTTTTGTCAGGCTTAGTTAATAGCGTCAGCACCTTACCCTCAAAAGCCGCCGGCAGCCGATGCGCGGTTAATTCAGCTTGATAAGTGGCCTGCAATGCCGCTTGTTGGCTACGCCGCTCAAGAGCGGCCAAGGCGGCTTTGAGTTGCTCTTCCGGGGCGCGCTGATATTGCCCGCGCCCTTTACGACGAAAATAGACCGGCGCGCTATGTAACCGGAGTGCCAGCGCTGCTCGCTCAACTGAGGTGGCCTGCATGCCAAAATACTCTTCAGCAAGCGCCGCAAAGTTAAATTCATCGGTACCCGCGCACTCCCACAAAAAATCTAATTCGATGGTTTGGGCGCAGGTCTCAGCGGACTGCATCAATTCTGCTGCCGTCGGCGCCGAAAACTCAAGCAGGACATCTTTGCCTTTTACCTTAATCCGCCGCCCGCCGAGTAATTCAACTTGCAACGTTTCATTTTGGCGCGACAATACAGTTCCTGCCTTAAAACTACCGGAATCTTCAAAAAAAACGTTCACACACCCTTCCCTGAATCAAAATCGCTTGCCGTGCATTCTTTTGCAGAAAGCATTGCAAGCAGTTTCGTATGAATACCGCCAAAGCTGCCATTGCTCATCACCACGATGTGATCGCTTGGCCGCGCGGCCATGATGACAGCGTGCGCCAGTGCCTCAAGATGATTGAAAGCATAAGCGCGCTCACCAAGTGGCGCCAGTGTTTGAGCCAAATCCCAGTCGAGCGCGTCAGGCCCCGCTGGCGCACCATAGGCGAAGATCAGATCAGCTTGTGCCAGACTCGCTGGCAACAGAGCTTTCATCACGCCCAATTTCATTGTATTTGAGCGGGGCTCAAGCACCGCCAGAATGCGTGCCTGGGCCCCGATACGCGCGCGCAAGCCAGCAATGGTCGTGCTAATTGCGCTCGGATGATGAGCAAAATCATCATAGACAGTGATGCCCCCCACACAACCGGATGTTTCCATGCGGCGCTTAATCCCGGCAAAACGCGCCAACGCTTCAGCACCGGCAGCCGGAGCTACGCCAACATGGCGCGCCGCGGCCAATGCCGCCAACGCATTAAGCCGGTTATGTTCGCCCAAACCCTGCCAACTGACGGTGCCGACTCGTTGTGCCTGCCAGCAAACGGCAAAAGATTGATCCATTGGACACTCATCAAAAGACTGATCCATTGGACGCTCATCCATCGATTGATCAATTAGACGCTCATCAATCGGCTGCGCGTGCCAGCCGTGTGCCACGCCAAAAGGTTCAACCTCACTCCAGCAACCCCGTGTTAGCACGCGCTCAAGCGCCTCATCGCGGCCATTCACAATAATCCGTCCGGCAGCCGGCACCGTACGCACTAAATGATGAAATTGCGTTTCAATCGCAGCCAGATCGGGGAAGATGTCTGCATGATCGTATTCGAGATTATTGAGTACCACAGTCCGCGGACGATAGTGGATAAATTTAGAGCGCTTATCGAAAAACGCCGTATCATATTCATCTGCCTCAATCACAAAAAAATTTGAGGCCGTCAGCCGTGCTGAGATATTAAAATTTAATGGCACGCCGCCGATTAAAAAGCCCGGATTCAGTCCAGCCTCCGCGAGCAGCCAAGCAAGGATGGATGCCGTCGTTGTTTTGCCGTGCGTACCGGCTACTGCCAAGACCCATTTATTAGACAGCACATATTCGCCAAGCCATTGCGGACCCGATGTGTAAGGCAAGCCTTGGTCGAGAATCGCCTCCATGAGTGGGTTACCGCGCGTCACGACATTACCGACCACATAAAGATCGGCATTTAATGCAAGTTGGTCAGCGCTATAACCGTCGATGAGTTCAATACCTTGTGCTGCAAGCTGCGTACTCATCGGTGGATACACGTGGGCATCGCAACCCGTCACGCGATGGCCTGCTTGACGCGCAAGCACAGCCAGCCCTCCCATGAAGGTGCCGCAGATGCCGAGAATGTGAATATGCATAAAGGATCAGAATTGGGCGCAACTCAGACCAGCCGCAAAAGGCTGATAAAACCTAGGATTGTACCTGAGGTACGGGAACAGCAAAAACCCTCGCGCATGGTCAATGTGGCGAAATTTTCTGTATCATATTTAAATGTTACGAAAATCTCTTATATTTTTGCTTATATGGGCCGCCGCTGTGACAGCAAGTGTCCCCTTCTACGCTAGCGCGGGCGATCGTGTACCGCCGCCTGCGTTAACCAATTGGTGGCAGACTAAACTGCCTCAACTGCCTGACTCTACGGCACCAGTGACGGCCGCTATCAGCCACCAACACGCTCTGGCGCAGTACCGCGGCAAGCCGCTTGTGATTCATTTTTGGGCGCCCTGGTGCCCGCATTGCATTAAAGAAATCGCAACGCTGTCAGCACTTTATAATGAATATGCGCGCACGGGTATTCAGTTTATCGGCATCGCTGTCGATTCAGCCAGTCATGTCGAGCAATTTACCCAAAAAGTTAAAGTGCCTTATCCATTATATATTGCCGGTTTCGGCGGTATCGAATTGGCGCGTGACTTCGGCAATGCCCAAGGTGGACTGCCCTTCATCGTTATCCTAAATAAAGCAGGAGAAATTCACTATACCGCGCTAGGTCGCCGTAGCGCTGCCGAGTTCCGTCAACAACTTAATAATTTATAATAGCCATTTAAGCTGTTTTGCGTACACAATATATTTCTCCTAACTAAGCGATTTTCCCCTCTTATTTTTTATTAAACTGGACAAACTTCGCCATTCGGCTGTAAAGTTCGCCCAATTTCTCTAAATTAGATATTAAATGATTGCTCGGCTGCTGGTGTTGCATGGCCCTAACCTCAATTTACTCGGCTCACGAGAGCCGGAGGTATATGGTCATCTGACGCTCAGCGAAATCGACCAGCGCTTACAACGCCGCGCTGAATCCTTAGGCGCTGCAGTAGAGACCTTTCAAAGCAACCATGAAGGAGTATTAATTGACCGTGTGCACCGCGCCAAGGCTGAAGGGATTGATTTCATTGTCATCAATCCGGCCGGCCTCACACATACGAGTGTAGCGTTACGTGATGCACTCGTTGGCGTGGACATTCCATTTATCGAAGTGCATTTATCGAATATTCATCGCCGCGAGGCATTTAGGCATCAATCATTTCTTTCAAGTCAAGCGCTTGGCGTGATTTGCGGCCTTGGATGGCAAAGTTATCTATTCGCGCTCGAATTTGCGCTTGATACACTTAAACCAAGCTAATTAGTTATTATGCGCTGTTACGGCGGCTATTATTTCATGGGGACTTATCAATGGATTTACGTAAGCTCAAAACACTTATCGACCTAGTAGCGGAATCGTGTATTTCTGAACTAGAAGTCACCGAAGGAGAAGGTAAAGTTCGGATTGTCAAAAATACGGCACCCGTTTATTTACCCGCGCCTGGACCCGCTATGCAGTTCAGCGCGCCGATCCAAGGTAACGTGACCGAGGTCACGGCTAACACTACGCCAGTAGCCGGCGCAGAAGTGACGCCTAGCGAAGCTTTACCAGGTCATGTAGTGACTTCACCGATGGTCGGCACCTTCTATCGCGCCCCATCGCCAGGCTCAGATCCTTTTGTGCAAATTGGCGATAGCGTCAAAGAAGGCCAAACACTTTGCCTCATCGAAGCAATGAAGTTACTCAACGAAATTGAGTCCGATAAAACAGGGGTTGTGAAAGAAATTTTGGTTGAAAATGGCCAACCTGTCGAATATGGGCAACGCTTATTTGTCATTGCTTGAAAGCCAATAACATCATATGTTTGAAAAAATCTTAATCGCCAATCGTGGCGAAATCGCTCTACGGATTCAACGCGCGTGCCGCGAGCTCGGGGTCAAAACCGTAGTGGTCTATTCAGAAGCAGACAAAGAAGCCAAATACGTGCGCTTAGCCGATGAAGCCGTCTGCGTTGGACCCGCGCCATCCCCGCTGTCCTATCTCAATATGCCGGCCATCATTAGCGCAGCGGAAGTGACTGATGCCGAAGCAATTCATCCCGGCTATGGCTTTTTATCAGAAAACGCCGATTTTGCCGAGCGCGTCGAACAGTCAGGCTTTACCTTTATCGGACCACGCCCCGAAACCATTCGTTTAATGGGTGACAAAGTATCGGCGAAACAAACGATGCTAAAAGCGGCGGTACCCTGTGTACCCGGCTCCGAAGGCGCCTTACCTGAAGATCCGAAAGAAATCATCAAGATTGCGCGACAAATTACTTACCCAGTGATTATCAAAGCGGCTGGCGGCGGCGGCGGACGCGGCATGCGCGTGGTCCATACCGAAGCCGCGCTGCTTAACGCGGTCAATATGACCCGTGAAGAAGCCGGCCGCGCCTTTGGTAACCCCCAAGTGTATATGGAAAAGTTCCTTGAGAACCCACGGCACATCGAAATCCAAGTCTTGGCCGATTCATTCAAGCACGCCATCTGGCTGGGCGAACGCGACTGCTCAATGCAGCGCCGTCACCAAAAAGTGATCGAAGAAGCGCCTGCGCCCAACATCCCGCGCCGCCTGGTCGAACGCATTGGCGATCGCTGTGTGGAAGCCTGTAAAAAAATGGGCTATCTTGGTGCTGGCACATTTGAATTTTTATATGAGAACAATGAATTTTATTTCATTGAAATGAATACGCGCATACAAGTCGAGCATCCTGTCACGGAAATGATTACCGGCATCGATCTCGTGCAGGAACAAATCCGTGTCGCTGCGGGGGAAAAATTACGCTTTAAACAACGAGACGTCGCGCTCAAAGGTCATGCCATCGAATGCCGGATCAATGCTGAGGATGCTTATAAATTCACGCCTTCGCCTGGCCGCATTACCTCATGGCACCCCCCAGGAGGACCCGGCATTCGAGTCGATTCACATGCCTATAACGGTTATTTTGTCCCCTCTCATTATGATTCAATGATTGGCAAAGTGATCGCATATGGGGCTACCCGCGAGCAAGCGATTAGCCGGATGCATATTGCACTCTCCGAAATGGTAGTGGAAGGCATTCATACCAATATTCCATTACATCGCGAGCTCATGCTTGATGCAAAATTCGTGGCAGGGGGTACCAGCATTCATTATCTTGAAAATAAGCTAGCGGCTAAACTGCAAGTCACCCCAAAAAAGGCATGACCCAAACCAAACAACATGAATCGCCAAGCTATCGTGAACTCGTAGTCGAGCTGACTCAAGCGGATGCGCAAGCGCTCTCCGATATCCTGCTCGAATTAGGCGCCCTATCGGTATCGCTTGAAGATGCGCAAGCCGATACGCTTGATGAGCAGCCACTTTTTGGCGAGCCCGGTCATGAGCCACCTCATGCCGCGTGGCAACTTTCGCGGCTCAGCGTGCTGATTGCCGGCTCGCAAGAGCCCGCGCTTTTGCTTGGCGCCGCAGCCAATGAGCTTGGTCTGGCCTCGCTGCCACCCTATCATGTGCGTGAAGTGCCAAATCAAGACTGGGTTCAGCTCACCCAAGCGCAATTCGAGCCGATCCCGATCGGCCAGCGCATCTGGGTCGTCCCTTCATGGCATCTGCGGCCCCCAGAAGCGCCTGAAAATGCGCTGATACTCGCGCTAGATCCGGGGCTGGCCTTTGGCACCGGCAGTCACCCCACGACGAAGCTGTGCATGGAATGGCTTGAAGCAACCGTGACTGCGGGCCATGCGGTGCTCGATTACGGCTGCGGCTCGGGCATCTTGGCGATTCTCGCGAAGAAATGTGGCGCAACTCATGTCCTTGGCATCGATATCGATCCACAAGCGATTGCCGCGGCGCGGCGCAATAGCGAACAGAACTTGGCAGAGGTCGCCTATCAATCTCCCGATGATGGCGAAACCGGTCAATTCGATCTCGTTGTCGCCAATATTTTGGCGAATCCGCTTAAACTGATGGCCTCAATGTTATGTGCAAAAATACGCCCTGGCGGTCAACTTGCGCTTTCTGGTATCCTTGAGCGTCAGGCAGATGAACTAATACACACCTATGCGCCTTGGCTTAAATTATCGGTTTGGCGCGCCGAGGAAGGCTGGGTGTGCTTAACCGGTCAACGGCCACTCTGAAAGTCATTTTTAACCTTTGATAGGAATTACAATGTCTACAGTTACCCTCGGCGGCACGCCCGTCAATATCAGCGGCACCTTCCCAACACTTCATCAAACCGCGCCATCTTTTACCCTCACCGGCAAAGATTTGGCTGAAGTTAAACTGGCTGATTTTGCGGGTAAACGCAAGGTTTTGAATATTGTGCCGAGCTTGGATACCCCGGTTTGCGCGACCTCCACGCGTACCTTCAATCAGGCTGCCAGCCAGCTTAAGAATACGGTTGTCCTGGTCATCTCAGCCGATCTACCGTTTGCAGCAGCACGCTTTTGTACCACCGAAGGGATTGACCATCTAGTGACGCTGTCAACTTTTCGCCACCCTGAGTTTGCCAAACACTATGGGGTTGAGATAACCAGCTCGCCACTCGCTGGCCTGACGGCACGCGCAGTGTTGGTGCTTGATGAAAATGATCAAGTTCTACATGCCGAACGTGTGTCCGAAATCAAGCACGAGCCGAATTATGAAGCCGCACTTGCCGTACTGAGGTAATGCCATGAGTACGCTCATCTGCGGTTCACTCGCCTATGACACCTTAATGACCTTTGAAGGGCGTTTTAGCGAGCACATTTTACGTGAACAGGCACACATCCTGAATATCAGCTTTCTGGTACCCACCATGCGCCGTGAATTTGGCGGCTGTGCAGGTAATATTGCTTACAGCCTGAACGCTCTCGGAGGTACACCATACATCATGGGTACACTGGGTGAAATAGACGCTCAAGACTATCTCGCCCATCTAGCTCAGCTCAAATTACCGGCTGATTATTTGCGCGTGATACCTGGGATGTATACAGCGCAAGCGATGGTCACCACTGATCTTGAAAACAACCAGATCACAACCTTTCATGCAGGTGCGATGTTACAGGCGCACGTCAACCACGTGAGCCAAACCCAGAATATCACCCTGGGGATTGTCTCGCCAGACGGCGGCGATGCTATGCGCCAGCATGTGGAACAATTTGCCGCAGCTAATATCCCGTTTATTTTCGATCCCGGCCAAGGGCTACCCCTGTTCCAAGGCGCCGAGCTAAAAAGAATGATCGAACTCGCCACCTATGTCACCGTCAATGATTACGAAGCAGAGCTATTGAGCAATAAAACCGGCTGGTCAATTGCACAGATTGTCGAGCGGGTTAAGGCACTCATCATTACCCGTGGTGAACATGGCGTCTTAATTCACCATGATGGTAGTACGACCACCATTCCTGGCGTTCCAGTTGAGCAGGTTATTGATCCAACCGGATGCGGCGATGCCTTCCGAGGTGGCTTACTCTATGGCATCGAACACGGCTTAGATTGGGCCACAACCGGCCGCCTAGCGAATTTAATGGGTTCGATCACAATTGCCCACCAAGGTCCGCAAAACTATCCTCATCGACAGGATGCCATCCATCAATCCTTCAAACAAACATTTTCTTATAGCTTACAGTAATGGCGGCAGCCTGCAGTCATTTTTTGGAGAAATGTATGGATAAGATGATTCGCATTACAGCCACTACCTTGCTGGCCAGCGCTTTGGCATTACAAGGCTGCGCACTACAGAGCAGTTCAGCGGATGTCTACACGGCAAACCAAGCGCGGCGTGAACACACGGTACGCTTGGGTACCATTGCAAGCATACGCGTGGTCAAAATCCAAGCAGACAATGGCCAGCCAAGCGGCCTAGGCGCGTTCGGCGGCGGTGCTTTAGGTGCAATTGCGGGTAGCGCCATTGGTGGCGGACGCGGCTCACTGCTGACCGGTATCGTGGGAGGCCTTGGCGGTACTGTTGCGGGCCATGCCGTTGAAGGGGGATTCGCCCAGCGTAGTGGGTTAGAAATCACGGTACGTCTTGACAACGGTGAGGTGCGCGCAATTACTCAGGAAGCGACACAAGAAATATTCCGAGCCGGTGAGCGTGTCCGTTTAGTGTCAGGTAATGGGATCACTCGCATCACCCACTAATCAGCCACTTTCTTGATTTCTTTAGCTTTAAATCAAGAAAATATCCCGCTGTCTGGCAAATGCAGATCAGCGGGATATAGGATCGAGTCAGAACCCGATCAATCGATGCAGCGAACTGCGTACATATCAACTTACACCTACCGGCTAAAGTTACGGCCGGCTGCCGGTTGGGAACGGCCAAGCAGCCGCCGGATTCAACGCGGTTTTGACACTCGATGTAGAGCTTGATGGGGTCGTCACGGGCGTTGTTACCGCTGGTTTAGTGATCGCCGAGGATGGCTTTTTTGCCGACCCGGCTTTTTTTACCGGGGTAGCTTTCTTTGCTACAGCCTTTTTGACTGCAGTCACTTTTTTGACTACGGCTTTTTTAGCCACGGTAGTTTTCTTTGCTACCGTTTTTTTAGCTGCAGCCACTTTTTTAACTACGGCTTTTTTTACCGGGGTAGCTTTCTTTGCTACCGTTTTTTTCGCTGCAGTCACTTTTTTGACTACGGCTTTTTTAGCCACGGCTTTTTTGGCTACCGTTTTTTTCGCTACGACTTTTTTAACTGGCGTTTTTTTCGCCCCAGTTTTTTTCGCTGCGACTTTTTTCACAGCCACCTTTTTAGCGACAACTTTCTTAGCGGGCGTTTTTTTCGCCACGGTTTTCTTGGCTACCGTTTTTTTCGCTACGACTTTTTTAGCTGTCACTTTCTTGACCGGAGCCTTTTTCGCGGCTACCTTCTTCGCCGTTACTTTTTTTACAGGGGTCTTTTGAGCGACAACTTTTTTGGCTGGGGCTTTCTTCACTACACTTTTCTTAGCCGTAGTTTTTTGAGCTGTAGCCGTTTTCTTCACAGGAGCTTTCTTTACTACGGGTTTAGCCGTGTCTTTCTTTTTAGCAGGCTTCTTTTTAGCAGTAACCATTATTTACTCCTTCAAGTTTCAGATAAGAATCGAACAAACAACACTCTTTGTCGAGGCCCGCCTTTCGCAAGTGCATTGCTTATCTGCACTCGCGAAAAACGAACCATTCATCGGCGTACGCTGCATATTTGGCTTACGCTAATGAATACGGCAACGCATATACGCCCTCTTTTGAGGACTGTACATGCCAAAAAAACGCCGACACCCATGCCGGCCATTGCTGAAAAAAATCACGGCAAAACCACGTGATTTTTTTCATAGAATAGTCTTTAAAAGAAGTGTAATTTGCCAGACGTATCATCATCTTGTCTGTCGTCACTATTCCCAATTGAGCGCGCCGCCAGTTTGATACTCAATAACTCGCGTCTCAAAAAAATTACGCTCTTTCTTTAAGTCAATCATCTCACTCATCCACGGAAAAGGATTCTCTTCTTTTGGAAAAAGCTGCTCAAGGCCAATTTGGGAACAACGCCGATTACAAATAAAGCGCAAGTAGCCTTTAAACATGGATGCATTCAAGCCAAGCACGCCGCGCGGCATCGTATCTTCGGCGTAACGGTATTCGAGATCAACCGCTGTTTTGAACAACTCGCGAATTTCCTCGCGAAATTCAGAAGTCCATAAGTGCGGATTTTCGAGTTTGATTTGGTTGATCAAATCAATGCCAAAATTACAATGCAATGATTCGTCGCGCAAAATGTATTGATATTGCTCAGCCGCGCCAGTCATTTTGTTTTGCCGGCCCAGCGCTAAGATCTGCGTAAAGCCAACATAAAAGAATAGCCCTTCCATCACGCACGCAAACATGATCAGCGATTTCAGCAAAGCTTGATCAGCGGCTGGCGTGCCGGTCTTAAAAGCAGGATCGGTCAAGGTATGAATGAACGGAATCAGGAATTCATCCTTCGCACGGATCGATGGAACCTCGTGGTAAGCATTGAAGATTTCACCTTCGTCTAAGCCCAGCGATTCGACAATATATTGATACGCATGGGTATGAATCGCCTCTTCAAACGCCTGGCGCAATAGATATTGCCGACACTCAGGCGCTGTAATATGACGATATGTCCCCAGGACAATGTTATTTGCCGCCAACGAATCTGCCGTAACGAAAAATCCGAGATTGCGCTTAACCACTCGGCGCTCATCTTCAGTCAGGCCATTCGGATCTTTCCACAGCGCGATATCGCGCGACATATTAATTTCTTGCGGCATCCAGTGATTCGCGCAACCAGACAAATATTTTTCCCACGCCCATTTATATTTAAACGGAACCAATTGATTCACATCGGTTTTGCCGTTAATGATGCGCTTGTCCGCGGCTTTTACGCGCGCCTCTTGATCAGGTTGGCGAGTCACGCTGTCAGGCACAGGTCCAGAGGACTCAGGCGAGAAAGAGTGCTGTGCGCCACTTGCGGGAGTTTCAGCTGTAATGTCTTCGTCCCAGTTGAGCATAAATTTCACCATCGATATAAATCGGTTTGTACCATCTTTTCACAAGGGATAAAAGAGTTCAGTTGTGAAAAGCGCTTTTTTAGTGTTGTATGCAACTTGCATACAACACTTCGATTCACTTAAGCGCGCGCGCAGCGCATCGAATTCAATCTTAAACATCGATCGATGCCGCTGGCTTGCTCTTAATTGAGAGGCTCAGCGCGCATCAAAAAAGAGGCGCGCGCCGTTACTTATTGGCAAGCTTCACACTCATCAAAATCCGCATCGCCCGGCCGCAGCATACACACTGGAGCTGACCCTTGCTCTGCTGGTGCGAGACTATTCAGGTCAGTACTGTCAGGCGCCAAAGCTGACACTGCGTTTAGTGCACCATGCGCCACTGTTGATTTCTCAACATGGGTAGCGGCCATCGTACGCAGATAATAGGTGGTCTTTAAGCCGCGCACCCAAGCGAGCCGATAAATCTCATCCAGCCGCTTGCCAGAAACACCCGCCATATAAATATTTAACGATTGCGCTTGATCAATCCATTTCTGCCGGCGAGAGGCTGCTTCAACTAACCATTTAGGGTCAATTTCAAAAGCGGTCGCGTACAGCGCGCGCAACTCAGCCGGAATCCGGTCGATACGAGTCAACATGCCATCGAAATATTTCAGATCGGCTACCATCACCTCGTCCCACAAACCACGCGCTTTCAAATCACGCACCAGATAATCGTTCACCATGGTGAACTCACCCGATAGGTTCGATTTCACATAGAGATTTTGGAAGGTTGGCTCAATACACGCCGATACCCCAATAATGTTTGAAATGGTGGCGGTTGGTGCAATCGCGACGCAATTCGAATTGCGCATGCCGTGCTGAGCAATACGGCTGCGCAACACATCCCAGTCAAGCGAGCTGGTTTGATCCACCTCGACATAACCACCACGTGCATCAGCCAAGAGTTTCAGTGTGTCTTGCGGCAAAATCCCTCGCTCCCACAACGAGCCCTGATAGGTTGAGTAGCAACCACGCTCAGCGGCCAATTCAGTCGAAGCCCAATATGCGTAATAACACACGGTTTCCATCGAACGATCAGCAAATTCAACCGCAGCCTGCGAAGCATAGGGATAACGCAATAAATGCAAGCAATCTTGGAAACCCATAATGCCCAGCCCTACTGGCCGATGCTTCAAATTTGAATGGCGCGCCTTTTGCACAGCGTAATAATTGATATCAATCACATTGTCGAGCATGCGCATTGCCGTTTGAATGGTCTTTTTCAGCTTAGCGTGATCAAGCGCTAAGCTGCCATCTGCCTGCTGGCTGAGATGCGCCACCAAATTGACTGAACCCAAATTACATACTGCGATTTCACTCTCATTAGTATTGAGCGTAATTTCGGTACACAAATTCGACGAATGCACGACCCCAACGTGCTGCTGCGGGGAGCGGATATTGCACGGATCTTTGAATGTAATCCAAGGGTGACCGGTTTCAAACAGCATGCCCAGCATTTTGCGCCACAACTGAGCCGCGGATACTTTCTTAAAGAGCGCAATCTCGCCACGCGCCGCCTTCTCTTCATAGCCTACGTAAGCAGTTTCAAATTCAGCGCCAAATTTATCGTGCAAATCCGGGCAGCTTGAAGGGGAAAACAAGGTCCAATCTGCGCCTTCATTCACGCGCTTCATAAAGAGATCGGGAATCCAGTTGGCCGTATTCATATCGTGCGTGCGGCGACGATCATCCCCCGTGTTTTTGCGCAACTCGAGAAATTCTTCAATATCTAAATGCCATGTTTCCAGATAAGCACATACCGCGCCTTTACGTTTGCCGCCTTGATTGACAGCAACCGCGGTGTCGTTGACCACCTTTAGAAAAGGCACGACCCCTTGCGACTTACCATTGGTACCTTTGATATGCGAGCCTAGCGCGCGTACCTGCGTCCAATCATTGCCCAAGCCGCCGGCAAATTTTGACAATAACGCGTTTTCTTTTAATGCCTCATAAATACCCTCTAGATCATCGTCCACCGTTGTCAAATAACATGACGACAATTGCGCGCGACGCGTGCCAGAATTAAAGAGGGTTGGGGTCGAACTCATGAAATCGAATTTTGACAGCACATGATAAAACTCAATCGCCCACGCCTCAGGATCGGCTTCATTCAGTGCAAGTCCCATCGCCACTCGCATAAAAAAGGCTTGCGGCAGTTCAATCCGCTGTCCCTCATGATGCAGAAAGTAACGATCATAGAGGGTTTGCAAGCCGAGATAACCAAATTGCAAATCGCGGCTGGCGTCAAGCGTTGCGCCTAGCTTTTCTAGATCGAACTGCAATAACTTGTCATCAAGCAGTTCAGCTGCGATACCTCGTTTAATAAATTGCGGGAAATATTCAGCATAACGAGTGGCCATTTCTGCTGGCGAGACTTCTTCCGCAAGCACTTCGCGGCGCATCGTGTGCAGCAAAATACGCGCCGTTACCTGACTGTAGGCCGGATCTTGCTCAATCATCGTACGCGCAGCAAGAATGGCTGAATCGTAGACTTGACTAATCGGCACCCCATGGTAAAGATTTTTAATTGTTTCAGTCACAATCGGCTCGGCTTGCACCTCGCTGCCTAAACCCTCGCACGCGCTGACAATCAGCGCATTAAGTGCAGATAAATCAAGCGGCCGCATCCCTGGCCCATCGGTTACCTGGATCACGCCCTCTAGGGTGGGCTGCGCCTGATCACTCAACGCACGCTCTTGAGCGCGCTTTTCTCGATACAACACATAGGCACGTGCGACGTTATGCTCGCCGGCGCGCATTAACGCAAGCTCAACTTGATCTTGAATGTCTTCAATATGAAACGTGCCGCCAGCAGGACGGCTACGCATCAGCGCATGCACTACATCTTGTGTGAACTGAGCGACTTGTTCGCGCACACGAGTTGAAACAGTGCCTTGCCCCCCATTAACCGCCAAAAAGGCCTTCGTCATGGCAACTTCTATTTTAGAAGGCTCAAATATCACCACGGCGCCATTACGGCGGATCACTTTATAGTCCGCTACCGTGTCTGTCTGCGTAGCCAAAGCCGACGCAGCATTTTTACTATGGGAGTTATCTTGATTGATAACGGGGCGGCCAATCGGCGCGCTCTCTTCGGCCGGGGCCTGATGTGCGGTGGTTTGCATCAGCAAAACTCCTAGTCTATTTGATGAAGGCGCGGCAAAACCGCGGCTGAAAATAAGAAATGGTCTTCAAAGCTATGCGCGTTTACGTCTACGAATAGGGCTGGGAAAATGAGCACAATACGAGCCTAGCACTGATTCATACCCAGTTTGCTGTCAAACTTTGCACGCTGTGCTTGAGCATATTGCATTGTCACTAAGATAGTTCGGACCACAAGATATAGTGTTAAACAAAACATCGAATACCAAGTATAGTGAATTTATGAGGCACTGAACACTGCTTTATTTTTTATTTACACCCTTGACTTTTGTGAATTCGCGCTACGAACATACTAAACTATACGCCACAAACCGACTCCGCCTAGATCAGCTAGCGCTCTCTGAGCGCTCGGACATTAACTCACGCCCATTGGGCGCTTGGTAAGGAAAATAAACTTCAGCAAGACCGCTCAAAACACGCAAACGCTGCCAATCAAAATGGGGGCCTGGGTCAGTTTTGCGCCCAGGAGCAATATCCTCATGTCCAACCAGGGCGCCAATTGGATAGCGATCCATAAGGGCTTTAATCAGTTCTGCCAGCTTAAGATATTGAGTGGCTTCAAATGGGACCGTGTCGCTCCCTTCAAGTTCAATCCCAATCGAAAAATCATTGCACCCTTCACGCCCGAAAAAATTGGAGGCTCCCGCATGCCAAGCGCGGTCGTCGCAAGAGACAAATTGCTGCAATTCGCCATTACGCCGAATCAGAAAATGAGCAGATAACTGCAGCCGCCGTATCTCACCGTAAGATGAATGCGCCTCAAAATCAAGTCGATTACAAAAGAACTCAGCCACTTGTGGCCCACCAAATTCACCTGGCGGCAGACTAATATTATGGATCACAATCAGCGTCGGCGTAATACCAATCGGCCGCGCATTAAAATTAGGAGACTTTTGTGGAGATACAGCCTCAATCCAGCCAGACGCATCAATCATCAACCGCATATTTAGCGCTTGCGCCCCGCGGTCTGTGCATAGCGCCGAGCGTGCGCCATGGTGCAAAATGACTTACCATGAGCGTGCTGGATTTCGACCGCGGGGACATACACACCGCATTCGGCACAGCGCACCACACGCTCAACGCCTGAGTCAGAGTGCCCATGAGGCCGGTGCTTTGGATCGAACGCATCAAGATTAAGATAGCGCATCGCACGCCGCCAAAGGGCTCTGCCAAGCAGGTACAAAACGATATAAAGAAGAATTCGACGCATAAATAAGCTACCTTTTCTAAGCTGCATTTAAACTCGACTGTTTTGCAACAGTCTTTTAAAGAGTTGGGCGCCGCAACAGCACTTCAAACACGAAATGGCTCCCCACATAAGCCAGCAAAAGCGCCATAAAGGCGGCCAAGACCCAGCGTAAAGCGGTGCGGCCACGCCAACCATACAATTTCCGACCCAGTAAGATTGCGCCGAACATGATCCATGACAAACCAGCAAAGACCGTTTTGTGATCAAAGCGCAAAGCGCGGTCAAATAACTGCTCACTAAAAAGAATACCTGAAACCAGGGCCAACGTGAGTAAGACAAAACCGGCGCCGATTAAACGAAATAGCAATTTTTCCAGCGTGAGCAATGGCGGCAACGAATCCAGCCAGCTGCCTAAGCAGTTTTGTTCTAGCGCCGCGTGCTGCATAGGCTGGCCCACAACCCGATGCAATCTACGCTCAACCAGTAACATCAGCAGTGCATGCAAAGCCATCAGAGCCAACAAGCCGTAAGCGACGTTCGCCATCACAAAATGAAATTTAAAAAGCGGATTGGCGGCATAGGGCAGTAACTGCACGCCCCCAAATGCAAGCGGCAATAACGAGGCGACACAAGCCAGTGGCAAGGCCAATAAACTTAAACCCTCTAACTCAAAGAAAAAACTTTCAAGCCAGTAAATGCCAATGCTAAGCCACAGCATTGCTGATAAAGCAAAGGCAAAACCAAAAATCATCGCATCCGACAAAAAGATGGTGAGATACAGTAAGCTCCCATGCGAGATGAGTGCGCCCGCCAGCCATAAACGGTTCCAACTCAAACGTGGCTGCGCCGGCAAACCACTATCATTAATCGCGAAACCTCCCCGCCAGCGCTGGTACCAAGCTACAGATGCCAGGCCACCATAGAGTGCCGCCGTCAACAGGTACAGTACAATAGTCATAACCTTAGTTTACCTGAGTCCCTGATTTCTCAAAAGTTGTTTATAAAACTACAACTCATTCACTATTTATATGTTTGATACTCTAACTCAGCGCATGGCGCGCATCGTCAAAACGCTGCGCGGCGAAGCCCGTTTAACTGAAGCCAATACACAGCAAATGCTGCGCGAGGTGCGCCTGGCTTTGCTCGAAGCAGATGTCGCGCTGCCGGTTGTGCGCGCATTGACTACCCGTATAAAAGAAAAAGCCCTCGGCGAAGAGGTTATCGGCAATTTGACGCCAGGCCAAGCGTTAGTCGGCGTTGTCCAGCGCGAACTCACCGCCGTCATGGGCGGCGATTATGCAGGCCAAGCGGCAGAATTACAGTTGGCGGTTAAAGCGCCCGCGATCATTTTAATGGCAGGCTTGCAAGGTGCGGGCAAAACCACCACCGTCGGTAAACTTGCCAAGTTTTTGCGCGAAAAACAGAAAAAAAAGGTACTGACTGTTTCATGCGACATCTATCGCCCAGCGGCCATTGCTCAGCTCAAAACAGTGACCGAACAGGCCAAGGCTGACTTTTTTCCTTCGCAGCCCGAACAATCCGTGCTTGAAATCGCGCAGGCAGCACTCGATTGGGCACAACGCCACTACCATGACGTACTGATCGTCGATACTGCCGGCCGCCTGGGTATCGACGAAGCTATGATGCAAGAAATTGCAGCTTTACACAGCACCTTAAACCCCGCTGAAACTCTATTTGTGGTCGATGCCATGCTCGGGCAAGATGCGGTAAATAGTGCGCAAGCCTTCAATGCCACGCTGCCACTGACGGGTATTGTATTAACCAAGCTCGATGGCGATGCACGCGGTGGCGCGGCTTTATCAGTGCGTCAGATTACAGGCCAGCCGATTAAATTTGTGGGCGTAGGTGAAAAACTTGACGGTCTCGAGGTCTTTCACCCGGGCCGCATGGCCAGTCGGATTCTCGGCATGGGTGATCTATTCTCTCTGGTCGAGCAAGCACAACATAAAGTTGATGTACAGGCCGCACAGCAACTCGCCAATAAGGTCAAAAAAGGGGACTTTAATCTCGATGACTTTAAGACCCAGCTCTCGCAAATGAAAAACATGGGTGGCCTCTCATCACTGCTTGATAAATTACCCGCACAATTTCAGGCCGCCAGCAACCCGCTGAAGATGAATCAAGCCGAAGGCCAAATACGCCGCATGGAAGGCATGATTAACGCTATGACGCCCCTTGAGCGCAAAAAACCGGAGCTCCTTAAAGCCAGCCGCAAACGCCGGGTCGCTACCGGCGCGGGGGTCCAGGTGCAAGAACTCAATCGCATGCTGTCGCAATTCGATCAAATGCGCACGATGATGAAAAAGCTCAAAGGGGGTAACGTGGCGAACATGATGCGCGGCCTAAAAGGCATGATGCCAGGTATGCGCTAAGTCCCCTAAGTTACTGCAGAATCTATCCCCAATACCGCCCACGTCCCCTAAAAGGAAGCGGGCGGCTACCAGGCATACTTGGCGTCAAAGCTGACGAATAAACGCCCGCGTTCCGGCCAGCAGCATTTCAACCGAAATCGCAATTAAGACTAACCCCATCAAGCGTTCAATGGCGACCACCGCGCGCGGGCCGAGAAAGCGCTGAATGCGATCTGCCAAAATCAACACAATTGCACACACCCCCATGGTGACCGTCAGCGCACCAATCCACTCAATAGTCTGCCCAGGCCCTTGCGAAGAAAGCAGCATCACCGTTGCCATTGCCGAGGGTCCCGCTAGCGCAGGAATAGCGAGTGGCACAATCAACGGCTCACCGCTGATTTCAGCAGTCATTGGGTCATCCGCAGCTGGAAAAACCATCCGCAGAGCAATGATGAAAAGGATAATGGCGCCTGCCAGTTGCAACGATGTATCAGTCAAGTGCATCAGACGCAAAAAATGCTCGCCCATCAACATAAAGACCAGCAACGTCACAAAAGCAATCCCCACTTCGCGCAGCACCACCCAGACGCGCCGTTCGGCGGCGACATTGCGGAGCGCATTAATGCAAATGGGAATATTGCCAAGCGGATCAACAATCAAAAGCAATAAAATGGTCGCGGTTATAAAATCATATTGCACAATACTTTTCCTTTAATATTCAAACGCTGCACGAATCTTAGCGCAGATGAGTTCTGGCGCAGCCGTCACCTCTACTAACGTCGGCTGAGCATCCCGACGTCCTTGATATTCAAACTGACTCTCTTTAAGGCCTCGCTCGCTAATCACTAGCCGGTGCGGTACGCCAATCAGTTCCCAATCAGCAAACATCACCCCTGGACGCTCGCCACGATCATCCAATATTACATCGATGCCCATCTCAAGCAACTCCGCGTATAAACCTTGCGCTGCGATTCGCACCGTTTCACTACGCTCATAGCCAATTGGGCATATCACGACCTCGAACGGGGCCATCGCCTCAGGCCAAATGATGCCACGCGCATCAAAATTCTGCTCGATTGCCGCCCCCAGAATGCGCGTAATGCCAATGCCGTAACATCCCATCACCATTGGCTGCGCCTTGCCCGACTCATCAAGATAGGTCGCGCCTAATGCTTGCGAATAACGCGTGCCAAGCTGAAACACATGACCCACTTCAATCCCCCGGCAAATGGCCAAGGCTCCCTTACCATCAGGTGAAGGGTCTCCAGCCACGACATTACGCAGGTCAGCCACCACCGGCTCCGGCAAATCGCGCCCCCAATTCACGCCCGTCAGATGAAACCCCGCCTCGTTCGCGCCCACAATAAAATCGCTCATTTTAGCGACAGTCTGATCAGCGAATACTTTGACCGGTTTTGGCGTACCGATCGGACCCAAATAACCTGGTCGGGTGCCAAACCATTCAATAATTTCTGCCTCACTGGCCAAACGGTAGCCGGTGGCGCCCGGAAGTTTGCTTAATTTAACTTCATTGAGCGTATGGTCGCCACGCAATAGCAGCAACCAAATCTGTGGCGTAGAGCCGCCACTACCATGAGGTGTAAGTGGACTAGCGTCAACCTCCGCGTTAGCATCAATCGCCAGGACGATCGATTTAACTGTATGTTCAAGCGAAACGCCAAGGAGTGCTGCGACCCTTTCGCATTTCTCAGCGTCCGGCGTAGCCACCTTGGTCAGTGCCGCTTGCGGCTCGCCACGCTGCTCAATCAATGGCAGTGCATCAGCAGCCTCAACGTTGGCGGCATAGTCTGAAGCCGGACAATACGCAATGGCGTCTTCTCCCGTATCCGCAATCACATGAAATTCATGCGAGCCAGAACCGCCGATTGCCCCATTATCAGCCGCCACCGCACGAAACACGAGACCAAGTCGCTTAAAAATGCGTCCATAAGCCGCATACATTTTCTGGTATGAGCGCTCTAACCCCGCATTATCCGGATCAAAGGAATAGGCATCTTTCATGGTAAATTCACGTCCGCGCATGACCCCAAAACGTGGCCGGATTTCATCGCGAAATTTGGTTTGAATTTGATAAAAAGTGACTGGCATTTGCCGATAGCTTTTGATTTCTTTACGGGCAATATCAGTGATCACTTCCTCATGCGTGGGTCCAATCACAAAATCACGCTGATGCCGATCTTTCAAGCGCAACAGTTCTGGTCCGTATTGGGTCCAACGCTGCGATTCTTGCCATAACTCAGCAGGTTGCACCGCCGGCATCAGCAATTCAAGCGCCCCCGCTCGATTCATCTCTTCACGTACAATCGCTTCGATTTTACGCACCGCCCGCAACCCCAATGGCATGTAAGTATAAATACCACCAGCGACGCGCCGAATCATACCAGCGCGCAGCATCAGTTGGTGACTAGCAATCTCAGCGTCTGCGGGCGCATCTTTAAGTGTGTTGATAAAAAAACCAGAGGCCTTCATTTAATTTCCCAAGCAGGGTGTAAAAAAACCGGCGCTGTGGACTAAGATCGTACACCGCGCCCGCTATTGTTTATAATCGAGCTATTTTAAAGGATTCAAGGGTAGTTGTATGCTTGATCGCGATGGCTTTCGCCCAAACGTCGGCATCATTCTCTTAAACGCACGCAATGACGTGTTTTGGGGCAAACGGATCCGCGAGCACTCGTGGCAATTCCCGCAAGGCGGCATCCAATATGGCGAAACCCCGATACAAGCAATGTATCGGGAGTTATATGAAGAGACTGGCCTAAAACCCGAACATGTCAAAGTCCTTGGCCGCACACGCGACTGGCTGCGTTATGAGGTGCCGGACAGATATATCAAGCGCGATGCGCGTGGCCATTATCGTGGGCAAAAACAAATTTGGTTTTTGTTGCGCATGGTCGGCCGCGACTGCGATATTTGCTTGCGCGCCACAGGACAACCGGAATTTGATGCGTGGCGCTGGCATCAATATTGGGTGCCGCGCGAGGCGGTGATTGAATTTAAACGTGAGGTGTATCAACTGGCGTTGACTGAATTGTCGCGCTTTGTCCACCATTTGCCAATCCGCGCAGAGAAGCAGCCTATCGATACTACGCCACCGGCATTAGTAGAAAGCGGCTAATGCTGCTGGCGCGCTGGCTAACGTTAGCTTAAAACCAGACTGGCGCGCTAGATAATGTTAGCTTAAAACCAGATTGTCGCGATGAATCAGCTCCGGCTCAAGCATATAACCCAGGACAGCCTCGATTTCGCTGCTGGGCCGGCGCTGAATCAGTCGCGCTTCTGTGCTGCTATAGTTGGTCAGCCCTCGCGCCACTTCTTGGCCCGCTGGACTTAGGCAAACAATCACTTCGCCGCGCGCAAACACGCCTTGTACTTTCACAATACCGATTGGCAGTAGGCTTTTGCCTTCCCGCGCGAGCTTAGCGCATGCGCCATCATCAATCACAACATGGCCGCGCACTTGTAAGTGATCCGCCATCCATTGCTTACGCGCAGCCATTCGCGCCGTGCGCGCGATCAGCTGAGTGCCAATTGCTTCCCCCCCTGCAAGCCGGGTCAGCACATCAGGCTCGCGCCCACTCGCAATCACCGTACATGCCCCACTATGCGCGGCCCGCTTAGCCGCGAGTATTTTAGTGAGCATGCCACCACGGCCAATATGCGTGCCGGCGCCGCCTGCCATCACTTCAAGGGCAGGATCCCCAGCTTCGGCCACAGCCACGAACGCCGCATTGGCACCCTGGCGCGGGTCGGCGGTATAAAGACCACGCTGGTCAGTTAAAATGATCAGCGCCTCAGCCTCTATGAGATTGGTTACGAGAGCGCCTAGCGTATCGTTATCGCCAAATTTAATTTCATCGGTAATGACGGTATCGTTTTCATTAATGATTGGCACCACTCCTAGACGCAACAATGTCAGCAGGGTCGAGCGAGCGTTTAAATAACGTTCACGCTCAGCCAGATCAGCATGAGTCAGAAGAATTTGCGCGCTACGCAACTGGTATGCATTGAAATGACTTTCATACGCTTGCGCCAACCCAACTTGGCCAACTGCCGCTGCCGCCTGCAATTCGTCAATCTCACGCGGACGGCGGCTCCAGCCAAGGCGTTGCATCCCTTCGGCAATCGCCCCTGAACTCACCAGCACGACCTCTTTACCGAGTCTGCGCAAACCGGCGATTTGCTCAGCCCAGCTACGCATCACGTCATGGTCGAGGCCACGCCCGTCATTGGTCACCAGGCTTGAGCCCACCTTAATCACCAGGCGTTTGGCGACAGCCATCGCCGGCTGCGAGGTAGGCTTAGACAGAGCCTGCATCGTCGGCATCGATTGGCGGCCCATCCCGAAAGCCTGCATCGTCGGCATCTATCGGCGGCCCGTCCCGAAAGCGTGCATCCAGCGCTAACTGCTCGGCTTCAGCAGCACGGCCGGCGGGTCCATGCTCGGCAAGGTAGTCATAAATGGCATAAGTCACCGCTTCACAACCTTGCCCATTCAGCGCAGAAATGCCAAACACCGGCCCCTCCCAGCCAAAGCGTTTAACAAACTCGGCAATCTGTGCCGTGCGCGAATCCTCCGGCACCATATCGATTTTGTTAAGCACCAACCAACGCGGCTTGGTGTAAAGTTCAGTATCGTATTTGCGCAACTCATTCACAATTGCCCGTGCTTCTGCAACCGGATCAACGCCTTCATCAAAAGGCGCCATATCAACTAAATGCAATAACAAGCTAGTGCGCTGCAAATGCTTCAAAAAACGATGGCCGAGTCCGGCCCCTTCAGCAGCGCCCTCAATCAAACCTGGAATATCGGCAATCACAAAACTTTTACTAGGGCCGACCCGCACAACGCCTAAATTAGGCGCAAGCGTGGTAAATGGATAGTCGGCTATTTTTGGCCGAGCATTGGAAACGGACGCGATAAAAGTCGATTTACCGGCATTAGGCATACCTAATAGGCCGACATCCGCCAGTATTTTTAATTCCAGGCGAAGCAGCCGATATTCGCCCTCCTTGCCTTCTGTCTTTTGGCGCGGCGCGCGATTCGTGCTCGACTTGAAATGCAGGTTGCCTAAGCCGCCACTCCCGCCTTGAGCAAGCGTGACGCGCTGTTCATGCTCCGTCAAATCTGCAACGGTTTCACCGGTGTTAAGATCCGTGATAATCGTACCCACTGGCATACGCAACGTAATATCTTCGCCGCTTTTACCGTAACAATCGGCGCCACGTCCGTTCTGGCCTCTACCCCCCAGATGCTTTTTAGCATAGCGGAAATCAATCAAAGTATTAATATTACGGTCGGCAATAGCGTAGACACTACCGCCTCGTCCGCCATCCCCCCCATCCGGCCCGCCAAACGGGATGAATTTCTCGCGCCGCATCGATGCGCTGCCATTACCACCATCGCCACCGAAGACTTCTATCTTTACTTCATCAATGAATTTCATTGTGTTTATTCAACCCGCTTTAATTGCCCATTCACCTAAAATAGGCTACAAATCCATTGTAGTTCTAATTGACCCTAGTTTGCACAATTCGGTCCGCCGTCGCCTCGCGCAGCGATCTGCTTACAGTAGCAGCCTACCACTGATTAGATTGAGCGCATTAACGCAAAAGGCCCCGCTTGCTGGCGGAGCCTTTTGCATTGAGCCGGAAAAACCGGACGACTACGTGATCTGCGTTAAACAGCTACAGCAACCACGTTGACCATCTTCTTGCTCGCTTTGCCTTTAATGGTGAAACATACGTGGCCATCAGCCAATGCATACAGCGTATGATCTTTACCAATGCCGACATTCTCGCCGGGATGCATCCGCGTACCGCGCTGGCGCACAATAATGCCGCCCGCATTGATTGCCTGGCCGCCATATACTTTAACGCCAAGCCGTTTTGACTCTGAGTCGCGGCCATTACGTGATGACCCGCCTGCTTTTTTGTGTGCCATGAGTAACTCCTTAGACCGCTTTAACCGTTAATTGCGTCAATGCGCACTTCAGTATAGTTCTGCCGATGGCCAGCATGCCTTTGATAGTGCTTGCGGCGACGCATTTTGAAGATCGTGACCTTCTGATGCCGCCCTTGGGCAACAACGGTAACCTTGACGCTAGCTCCACTCACCAGTGGCGCGCCGAATCTTATTGATTCACCTTCGCCAATTGCTAATACCTGGTCAAGAGTCACTTCTGCGCCAATGTCTGCCGGTATCTGTTCTATTTTCAATTTTTCGCCGGCTGCAACTTTATATTGCTTACCACCGGTTTTTATGACCGCGTACATTGTGTGTACCTCATTAATAAATTAATCGTTTAATTTCTTCGGCTTTACGCACGAAAAGGCAGTATTGTATAGTGATTCAGGTATTGAGTCAAAAATACAAAAATCAGGAAGGTAACTCTTTCAGCGAATGCGACTTGAGCCAATCCGCCAAAGCAGCATTCATACGGGTTTGCCAGCCAGGGCCTGACGCACGAAAAACAGCCAAAATATCAAGATCGAAGCGCACGGAAACCTGCTCTTTGGTCGGTGCTTTCTGTGCGCCACGCTGGCCGCGTAACCGGCGGAAATCTTCAAGACCTAGATGTGGAGTAGCATCCGCCCAAAAAGCCGCCGCTTCTTTTTCATCGTTCGCTTTATACGGTACGTCATCAAACGTTTTGGAAATAGATTTTGCGTTCATATTTTTCGGCCTTTCTGCAAGAAATTAGATGGGCTCCCGCGTCGCGGTCAGTCCATACTAGAACAATAGCCTCACCATGCAGCATACCCAAGCTGATTAGCCGTTGCTCACCGTAGGCTTTATGACTGTCTTCCCGCGTCAACATTGGTGCATCGAAAATCTCTGCACACTCAGCAAGGTTAATCCCATGCTTCTCAAGGTTGATTTTCCGCTTGGCTTCATTATAGGTTACCATAATTTAATTGCATCTACAATTTAATAAATAACCAGCATTCGAAAATGTCCATGCGCACTCCGTACATAGATATTTGGCATTAGAAATTTTTGAAAACAAAGAGGATGAATGATTGACATACTGTATCCTCGCTGCCCTGGTTTTGCTATATATCAAAAGTTATAGACTACGTTAGTCTATGCGACCACAATGAAGGGTTCTTATAGAGGCCTGGAATCTATCTACTACAACACTATTTAGCAACTGAATCACTCAATGATAAAATACGCAACCACAAAGAATTATCATATCGCTAGGCTAGACCAAGCCTAGTTGATCCCTGTTTATATATAACGGAGTCCCGGGTGGCTTTAAAACCTATTTTTTACCGCATTTTGGCGGTCCTAGTTGTGAGTAGCAGCGCATGGTTTAATCTCGCACATGCTGAAACCCCTTCCCTACGGGCCCCCGATACAATTGCTGCGCGCGTGCAGGCGTGCGCTATCTGTCATGGCAACCAAGGGGAAGGCACCGACAATGATTACTTCCCCCGCTTAGCCGGCAAACCCGCCGATTATCTGTACAACCAGTTGAAACATTTTCGTGAAGGCCGGCGCAAATATGCGCCAATGAATTACCTCGTCACCTATCTTTCTGACGATTATCTACGTGAAATCGCGGTGTATTACGCCAACCTACATCCACCCTACCCAGCCCCTGAGCCGTCCAATTTGCCGCTGTCACAGCTTGAACGCGGTCGGCGGATTGCCCTTCATGGGGACTCGTCTAAGAACGTACCTGCATGTATTGCGTGCCATGGTCAAGCACTCACCGGAGTGGAGCCCGCTATTCCAGGCCTAGTTGGCTTACACGCTGATTACATCAGCGCCCAACTCGGTGCCTGGCGCTCAGGCATACGCCATTCGGCAGCTCCCGATTGCATGCATACGGTTGCGATCCAGCTGAGTGATACCGATATCCGTGCTGTCTCCACCTGGCTTGCGATGCAACCAGCACCTCCCAATGCCGCCCCCGCTCCAGCAGGCTCACTAAAATTGCCGCTCTCATGTGGCAGCCAGCCTCACTGAGTTAAAAGCGCCATTTTAGAAAAATCAAGGAACTCAGCATGCAACGTAAGACCTTATTCGGATTGTTAGCCGCCGCACTATTAGCGCTCATCCTTGCCGCCGTGGCTATGTTTACCCCTATACTGTGGCGGAGTAACGCCCCAACTTCCAGCCATAGTGGCCCCGCTAGCACCCCCGCTAAACAAGCCGAGTTAATCAAGTACGGCCACTATCTTGCGCGCGCGGGAGATTGTATTGCCTGCCATACGGTGCGGGGTGGCCAGCAGTTTGCCGGCGGCCTTCCTATGCCGACACCATTTGGCACCCTATATACGCCCAACATTACCCCTGACAACGAAACCGGGATTGGTACCTGGAGCTCAGACGATTTCTATCGCGCCATGCATAACGGGCGCTCAAAAGATGGTAGCTTGCTCTATCCAGCCTTTCCGTTCCCCAGCTACACCAATGTTACCCGCGCCGATTCCGATGCAATCTATGCCTATTTGCGTTCAGTACCCGCCATTAAGCAACCGAACCGGCCTAATGAGATGCGGTTTCCGTTCAATAATCGCAGCCTCTTGATCGGCTGGCGCACGCTTTTTTTCTCTGAAGGGGAGTTTCAGCCCGACCCAACTCAATCAGTTGAATGGAATCGCGGCGCGTATCTGGTTGAAGGCCTAGGTCACTGCGCGATGTGTCACACCAGCATTAACGCGCTGGGGGGTTCCGACCAAAGCGCAGCCTTTGGCGGGGGCTTAATCCCATTACAGAATTGGTATGCCCCTTCATTAACGTCAGATAAAGAAACCGGTCTTGGCGATTGGCAGCTCCAGCATATCGACGATCTGTTAAAAACCGGCGTTTCACAACGCAGTGCCGTCTTTGGGCCAATGGCCGAAGTTGTGCACAATAGCTTGCAGTATATGTCTGATAAAGATATTCGCGCTATGTCAGTGTATCTGAAAGCCTTACCGCAAAAAGGGGAGCCGCCCGAACCTGTGCAGCTTGTTACCTCAGCAGCATTTGGCGCCAAGCTCTTTGCCCAAGGCGAAAAAATTTACACGCAACAGTGTGCTAGTTGCCACGAAGCAAATGGGCGTGGCCAGCCTCCCGCATACCCGCCGCTGGCAGACAATCATTCAATTCAAATGCACTCGGCCGTTAACCCGATTCGGATGGTGCTCAATGGCGGCTACCCCCCCTCCACTACCGGCAATCCACGGCCATACGGAATGCCGCCCTTTGCCCAGCAATTGTCTGATGAAGAGGTTGCAGCCGTGGTAACCTATATTCGAATGTCCTGGGGCAATCACGGTACATCCGTGTCGCCACAGCAGGTCAATGATTTGCGCTCGGCGCCACTCGAGTAAAAAAGGCGGATTAACGGAAAAATAGGTGTTGCGTAAGCTTGACCAGTGGATAGTGCACGCTCGGCTGGATCCGCGGCGGTAAATCAAGCGGCTTAAGCAACATCTTCAAGCACATATCCGCCGATAAATGACGGCGCACTAGCTTATTCACACGCTCACTCATTTGCCGTGCGTGGGTTGAATTGCCCGCTTGCTGTGGATAGCGGATTGCCAATACATGGCGTAAAGCAATTTCCGTGTCGTCATTACGAATTTCAAAGAGCCGCCGCACCAGTGCACCAAGCACCGCCCAGCGGCCATTTTTTTCAATTTCATTATATTTCTTAAAATACTTCAAGAAATATTTATAGTGACGCACTTCATCTGTGCGGATATGGTTGGTGATTTCTTTCAGCACCGGCTCGTTGGAGCATTCATTGATGGCGCGATAAAGCGTAGCCGTACCCGTTTCAACGACGCAGCGCGCCGCCATCTCGAGGGCACGTGTTTTCTCGAATTCATCCACGGTGCATATTTTTGAATATTCGGCAAAGAAATTCTTAAACGCAAGATCCCAGTCAAATTGCGGCCAAACATGGTTAATATACGTCTTAAGTGCTCGGCCGTGCTGCAATTCTTCATGCTCCCAGTGCAGGCTAAGCCACTCAGCGACTTCGGCATCTTCACCAAAGTAATCCACCAAATTCTTGGTATATAAATCAGAACCGCTTTCGATAAACGATGAAGCGCACAGCAATAGCATAAGCTCTTCGCTTGCGCGCACAGCCGTGTAATTAATCCGGCTAAAATCAATATCCTCAACACGCCATGGCAATGTCGTAATATTAATAGTGTCAGCTTGCATCTTTTGACTCTCCAAAATTGACTCCTCTGCTTAGAGACTCGGGCATTCGGTAAAAATCTATGGCCCCGCTGCAACCTAAAAGTCAGCAGCGAAAGCCCCCCGTCGATCCATCATTGTAATAAAGACGGGCCACTTTCAGGCAAATAGCCAGCTATAATACGCTTTTTATACAGATATGCTCTGGTGCGTCTGCGTTATCAATCTCTAGTTTAGTTCATCGTATAAAAAACGCATCTGAGCACCCACTCCAATCGCCCCCAGTTTTTACCCCTGAGAACGGCGCTTTTTATGAACAAGAAAGTCTATATCAAAACTTTCGGCTGCCAGATGAATGAATATGACTCTGACAAAATGGCCGATGTGCTGGCAGCAGCAAAGAACCTTTTCGAGCAAGAATTGGTTAAAACAACCTCGGCCGAAGAAGCCGATATTATTCTATTTAATACCTGCTCAGTGCGCGAGAAAGCGCAAGAGAAAGTTTTCTCGGACCTCGGCCGCGCACGCATCCTAAAAGAAGCCAAACCGGAACTTATTATAGGGGTCGGTGGCTGCGTGGCCAGCCAAGAAGGGCAAGCCATTATTGCCCGCGCGCCTTATGTCGATCTGGTCTTTGGCCCGCAAACCCTACATCGGCTACCCGCCATGATCGAACAGCGCCGACGCACCGGCCACGCTCAAGTCGATATTTCATTTCCAGAAATCGAGAAATTCGATCATCTGCCACCAGCGCAAGTCAATGGCCCCAGTGCTTTTGTGTCGATTATGGAAGGCTGCAGCAAATATTGCAGCTACTGCGTAGTCCCTTATACACGCGGTGATGAGGTCTCACGCCCACTGCCTGACGTATTAACTGAAATCGCCGGCCTAGCCGAGCAAGGCGTGCGCGAAGTCACACTGCTGGGTCAAAATGTGAATGCTTACTGGGGACTTTGGCAAAGCCCAAGCGGCGAAGCCACGCTCGACTCCGCGGCAGAAAACGATCCCTCTGCATACGCCGACTTTGCTACTTTGATTGAATATGTCGCCGAGATTCCCGGCATTGAACGTATCCGCTTCACCACGTCCCATCCCAAAGAATTTGGCCAACGCTTAATTGATGCGTACGCAAACACACCTAAATTGGTCGATCATTTGCATTTACCCGTGCAACACGGCTCTGATCGGATACTCGCGGCGATGAAGCGTGGCTACACGGTGCTTGAATATAAATCCATTGTGCGGCGCTTACGCGCCATACGCCCCAATATTGCGCTTTCGACAGACTTTATCGTGGGGTTTCCAGGCGAAACCGAGGCCGATTTTGATAAACTGATGGCGCTGGTCGATGAAATCGGCTATGACTCTAGTTTTTCCTTTATTTATAGCCCCCGTCCTGGCACGCCCGCGGCCAATCTAATAGATGATACGCCACATGAAGTTAAGCTAGGCCGCCTGCAACGTTTACAAGCGGCGCTTGAAGCCAATGCACAAAAAATCAGCGCAGCGATGGTCGCTAGCACCCAATCTGTATTAGTCGAAGGGCCATCGCGTAAAAATCCAGTTGAGCTTTGCGGACGCACGGAAAATAACCGCGTGGTCAATTTTCCAGCGCCGCTGCACACTCATCAACGCCTCGTTGGGCAAATTATTGAGCTGACCATTGAAGAAGCTTATGCACATTCGCTACGCGGCAAAATCATCACATCATGAAACGCGCCCCTCGTTTGCAACTTACCGTACAATTCGTAGCCAGCGATAGCGCATCGCATAAAGCATTGATGCCACGCGCTACGCTCATGCACTGGATTAAGCCTGCGCTTTTTGCAGATGCCGTACTGACCTTGCGCTTTGTTGATGAGCCAGAAGGCAGAGTGCTTAATCGGACTTGGCGTAACAAAGATTATGCAACCAATGTCTTAACTTTTAATTATGCAGAAAACCTCAGCGACCCAGTGACTGCCGACTTGGTGTTATGCTGCCCCGTCATTGAACGGGAGGCCAACGAACAAAAAAAACTGCTCATGGCCCATTACGCACACTTGATTGTGCACGGTATTTTGCATGCGCAAGGTTATCAACATGACAACGACGAGGAAGCCTCTGTTATGGAGTCACTGGAAGCCGAATTGCTTGCCAAACTTGGTTTTGATAACCCATATTGCTAAATGACCGTTTCTATGATGAATCAACAGGGCAATGCACCCGCTGCGCCAGATTATCCATCACTGCTTGGCGAAGTCCAGCCACTGACCGATGAGGAGTTGGCGCATTCACTACACACTTCCCTTAAACACTGGGATCGCACCTCCGACCTCTGGCTCTTCGCCTATGGCTCACTGATCTGGAAGCCTGATTTACCCGCTGCTGAATCATGCAGCGCACGTGTTTATGGCTACCATCGCGGCTTATATTTATGGTCATGCCTGAACCGCGGCACGCCACAGCTCCCAGGCCTTGTGCTAGCGCTTGACCATGGCGGCTCATGCGCCGGTCTCGCCTTTAGAATCGCCACCGATGGCGCCATGCCTCATTTAGAAAAACTGTGGCAACGTGAAATGGCGATGGGCTCGTACCGTCCTGCTTGGCTCGCATGTCAACTCAACGACGGCCGCCGCGTACGCGCGCTGACCTTTGTGATGCACCGCGATAAACCCACGTATGCCGGACGTTTGCCAGATCATATTGTGCGCACCGCCTTTGAACACGCACAGGGCCACTGTGGCACCACACTTGATTACGTAGCACGCACCGTGGCAGCGCTACGCGCGAGCGGCATCCCTGACCGAGCACTGGAAGCGCTGCTTGAGCGTTGCCAATGCAAAAAAACCGACGACTAGTGTATCCTTTAAGCTCTTTATTTTCTGCGCGTGGCCTATAACCGCAACGCATCCATATGAACGATGTCTATCCCAGTCGAAAACTTACCGGAAAACCCCGCTCCTTGCTCGAGCGTCTAACAGACCTGATTTCCCCCGGGCCTGACTCACGTAGCGAACTGCTCGAAGTGCTCCAAGATGCGCATAGCCGCAATCTGATCGATGCAGACTCGCTCTCGATGATTGAAGGCGTCTTTCAAGTGACCGATTTATGCGCGCGTGACATCATGGTGCCACGCGCGCAAATCGATGCCATCAACATTGCGCATAGCCCAGAGGACTTTATCCCCTTCGTCCTTGAAAAAGCTCATTCGCGCTATCCCGTCTATGATGGTAGCCGGGATCATGTGATTGGCATTCTACTTGCCAAGGACTTGCTACTCTTTTATGCAGAAGAGGATTTCGATGTGCGCGGTATGTTGCGCCCTGCTGTTTTCATTCCTGAATCGAAGCCCCTCAATGTGCTACTGCACGATTTCCGGGTAAACCGCAATCACATTGCGATAGTGGTGGATGAATATGGCGGTATTGCTGGCCTGATTACGATTGAGGATGTGCTTGAACAGATCGTTGGGGATATTGAAGATGAATACGACTTCGATGAAGAAGAAGACAATATCATCGGCTCGCCGGATGACCGCTGTCGCGTACGCGCCCTGACTGAAATTGCGCAGTTCAACAAAGTCTTTGGCACGCACTATAGCGATGATGAAGTCGATACCATTGGCGGCTTGATTACCCATCGCTTCGCTCGTGTGCCGCATCGTGGTGAAAAAGTACGTATCGATAATCTGATCTTTGAAGTTTTGCGAGGTGACGCACGACAGATTCACGTGCTACTTGTGCGCCGTGCTCCACAGACCACTCTGTCCGGTGAATCTGAAGCCAACGCTGAACACCATTAAGCCAGACCATGGCCGGCCGTGGCCGCCCTCAACTCAAACCCTGCCAGCTAAGGCACGCTTTATGCCCGATTGGCGACAGACCTTGCCCATCCTAATTGCTGTCTTGGCCGGCCTGGCCCATACCGTATCATTCGCGCCTACGCCATATGGCGGTTGGCTTGAAATCGTCATTTTTACGTTATTTTTTGCCCTGATTGCGCATCAGCGCACTTTGCGCGCCACGTTATTGACCACCGGGGCATTCGGTTTCAGCCATTTTGTGAGCGGCGTATTCTGGCTATATATCAGCATGCATGTCTACGGCGGTATGCCAGCTATACTCGCGCTCGCGGCTCTCATTCTATTCGCTCTGTATCTAGCAGCCTGGCCAGTTTTGGCTGCAGCCTTATGGTATTTTTGCAGCGGGACTCACTCGCAGACAGATAAAAATGTCGTCTCCGCCGCGCGCTCAAATAAAAATGCCATCTCCGCCGCCTGCTCAAACCTATCTGCAACTCACCAAAAAATCGGCTGGCGCAGTAGCTTAGTGTTTGCCTGTGCGTGGGCTCTTAGCGAATGGCTGCGGGGCGTTATATTTACCGGTTTTCCGTGGCTAGCGAGCGGCTATCCACAAGTTGCGGGTCCGTTAGCCGGGTATGCCGCGATCACTGGCGTCTATGGCGTAGGCTGGTTGCTGGCTTTTAACGCCGGGCTGATGATGCAAACGTTAACCGCCGCGCGTAAGCCGCGCAAATGGACTGTACTTGCACCCTTAATACTCATTATCGTACTGCTCAGTGGCGGCCTAGCGACTACCAAAATCTCTTGGACCAAACCCGCCAATCATGCGCCTCTCACCGTGCGCCTACTGCAAGGTAATGTGCAGCAAGAAATAAAGTTCGAACAGCAAGGTATTGATATGGCGATTGCACTTTACCAAGAACTGATCACCGCCCAGCCCGCTGATTTAATCATCACCCCCGAAACGGGAATCCCAGTTCTAGAACAAGATATACCTGAACCTTTTGCACACGCGATCCGAGATTTTTCTGACCAAACCGGTTCAACTGTGATTTTCGGCGCGGTCGGCGCGACCCTCACAGCCGCAGGCCCAATTGATTTAACCAATAGCCTATTTGGGGTTACCCCACGCTCACCGATTCTTTATCGCTACGACAAACACCACCTGGTACCATTTGGCGAACTCATTCCATGGGGCTTTCAGTGGTTTGTTGAACTGATGAAAATGCCATTAGGTGATTTCGCGCGGGGGCCGGCAGTCCAGTTGCCTTTCTTCGTTGGCCAACAACCGCTGGCGCTGACTATTTGTTACGAAGATATCTTCGGCGAAGAAAGCGCTCGCACTTTACGCCAAACTCCAATACCAGCGGGTATCCTGGTCAATGCAACCAACCTCGCCTGGTTTGGCAACACGATTGCACTTGACCAACATTTACAGATTGCGCAAATGCGCGCACTTGAAACCGGCCGCCCAGTGCTGCGTGCAACCAATACTGGAGCAACTGCAGTGATTGGCCCCGATGGCCGGGTTGAAAAGAGATTAGCCGCGTTCACCATTGGCACACTTGAAGCTCGGGTACAAGGCAGAGTGGGAATCACCCCCTATATTGCTTATGGCAATGCGCCAGTGCTGATGATTTCTCTTATGCTGCTGGTGATTTTTGCAGCGGCACGGATCCGCACCATGTACCTGCGCTCACGCAACGCCAGCCCACCCTCCCCTTGCGCGACTTAAGCAAACATCGCCAAGCCAAACAATAACCGTTAAAATCTGTGGTTTTAGCCTATATTCGGTATGGCCGGATGCAAAGCAAGCGCTTTGCTAGCCATGCCATATATGAATCTTCGGATTTTCCAATGCTTACCTTTCAGCAAATCATCATGACCTTGCAAACATACTGGGATGCACAGGGCTGCGCTCTGTTGCAACCGTATGATATGGAAGTGGGTGCGGGTACCTCGCACACCGCAACCTTTTTGCGTGCAATCGGCCCTGAGCCTTGGCGAGCAGCTTATGTGCAACCGTCGCGCCGGCCCAAAGATGGCCGCTATGGCGAAAATCCAAACCGTTTACAGCATTATTATCAATACCAAGTGGTGTTAAAACCAGCGCCAGAAAATATTCTCGAGTTGTATCTTGGCTCACTTAAAGCGCTCGGACTCGACCTCACCCAAAACGACGTGCGCTTTGTTGAAGATGATTGGGAAAACCCAACCTTGGGCGCTTGGGGACTAGGCTGGGAGGTTTGGCTAAATGGCATGGAGGTGACGCAGTTTACTTATTTTCAACAAGTCGGCGGCCTCGATTGCAAACCCGTATTAGGAGAAATTACTTACGGCATCGAACGGCTTGCTATGTATCTGCAGCAAGTTGAAAATGTTTACGATCTGATTTGGGCTGAATGGCCAGAGCATAGCTCCCTCAACGAGACTCAAAGTGGCCGCCGTATCCTGACCTATGGCGATGTCTTTCACCAAAATGAAGTCGAGCAGTCGACGTATAATTTTGAACAGGCCAATGTCGAACTGCTATTTAGCTTTTTTAACCAGTATGAAATGGAAGCAAAACGCCTGATTCAAGCCCAGCTAGCGCTGCCCGCGTACGAAATGATTATGAAGGCAGGTCACACATTTAATTTGCTGGATGCACGCGGCGCAATTTCAGTGACCGAACGGGCCGCCTATATTGGCCGTATCCGCGGACTGTCAAGACAGATTGCACAGGCCTATTATGATTCACGTGAGAAACTTGGCTTTCCAATGCTCACGCGTACTCCCGTTCCAACTCAGGCCTAAGTAAGCCATGTCGTCACTCACCCCTGCTATGAGTCAATCCGCTATCCATACTTTACTTATTGAACTGCTCACTGAGGAACTGCCACCCAAAGCGCTTGTGCGCTTAGCTGATGCGTTTGCCAACGGCCTGGTCGAAAAGCTTAACGCACAGGACCTGATTGCGGGCGTTCCTGATTTTGAGCAGCATGCAACCCCGCGCCGTTTAGCGGTGGTGATCCGCCAAGTACGCGCCGCGGCGCCCGCTAAACTGGTTCGCCAGAAAATATTGCCGGTCTCGATTGCGCTTGACGCGGCTGGACAACCCACTCCTGCGCTGACTAAAAAACTGGCGGCGCTCGGGCTTGCCGATTTAAAGCTAACAGAGCTTGAGCGTGCACTCGATGGTAAAGTTGAGGCCTTCTTTCTAAATCGTACAGTGCCAGGCGCGGTGCTAGGCGAGGCGTTGCAAATAGCGCTTAACGAGACTTTAGCGCAGCTGCCAATTCCCAAAGTCATGCGCTATCAAGCTCCTGATGGCTCTTTGGTAGAGTTTGTACGGCCCGCGCATAAGCTGCTGGCCCTGCATGGCACAGCCATTGTACCGGTGAGCGCGCTCGGGCTTAAGGCCGGACGCACAACGTTGGGGCATCGCTTTTTGTCAAAGCATGAGATCGCTCTGCCAAATGCAGATGTCTATAGCAGCACACTCACTCAAACTGGGCGAGTACTGCCCCACTTCGAGACCCGCCGCGAAGTCATTCGCAGTGAATTAATCAAACATGCTGAGGGAGCCCGCATAAGCCTGCCCGAGGCCTTACTGGATGAAGTCACCGCACTGGTTGAATGGCCCGCCGTATACCTCTGCCACTTTGATCCGGCATTTCTTGCCGTACCGCAAGAATGCCTGATTCTGACCATGCAAACCAATCAAAAATATTTTGCGCTCTCGGATGCCAACGGCGCGCTGCAGGCACGCTTTTTAGTGGTTTCAAATCTGGCAACCACCACCCCTGAGGCGATTATTACAGGCAATGAACGCGTTGTGCAGGCACGACTTGCCGACGCAAAATTCTTTTTTGAGCAAGATTGCAAAAAGCCACTCATCCAGCAGGCGCCCCAGCTTGCAAACGTGACCTACCATAATAAACTCGGCTCACAATTGCAGCGTGTAGAACGCATCGAAAATATCGCCACGGCACTGGCGCCTCAGCTTGGCGCCAATCCTGCACTCGTGGCACGCGCCGCACGCTTGGCCAAAGCGGATTTACTCAGCTTGATGGTGAATGAATTTCCCGAGTTGCAAGGCACGATGGGGCAGTATTATGCCCGCCACGACGGCGAACCTGCGGAAGTTGCACAAGCCTGCGCCGAACACTATCAGCCGCGTTTTGCGGGCGATGCGTTGCCCGCTTCAATCACCAGTACAGTCGTCGCGCTTGCCGACAAACTTGAGGCCTTGGTAGGGATCTGGGGCATTGGGCTTGCGCCAAGCGGCGACAAAGACCCATTTGCCTTACGCCGGCACGCACTCGGGATACTGCGCATGGTGCTTGAAAAAGCGTTACCGCTCGATCTAGCACAACTCTTGCGCACCAGTTTTGCGTCATTTGCCTCTTTGCCGCAGGTGATAGATCCCTGCGACGCGCTCTTGGCTTTCTTGCGAGACCGGCTACGTGGTCTATTACGCGAGCGCGGTTATCACGCCAATGAAATCGAAGCCGTACTGAGCCTTGCGCCAACGCGTATCGACGATCTGCCGGCACGGCTTGAGGCGGTACGCGTATTTGCCGCGCTCCCTGAAGCACCCGCACTGGCCGCAGCGAATAAACGCATTACCAATATTTTGAAAAAATCCGCAGAAACGCCGGCTACCGTGCAGCCAGCCTTACTCGCAGAAGCCGCCGAAAAAGCCCTCTATGCGCAACTCGAAGCCATCACCCCGGCCGTACAAACACAACTCGCGGCACAACACTATACCGAAGTGTTAGTCACGCTGGCGCAATTACGCGCCAACGTTGATACATTTTTTGATGGGGTGATGGTCAATGCAGAAGATAGCGCTTTGCGGATGAACCGGCTCGCTTTGCTCGCGCAACTGTGGCGCTTGATGAATTGCGTAGCTGACCTTTCAAAACTAGCGACAGGATAATTGATAAAGCCATGGGCTCTAGCGATAAAAAGCTCAGCCTAGGCTCACTACGCCTTAAAATAAGAGAGATTAACCCATCTAATAATGAGCACAGCTAAAAAACTCGTGATTCTCGATCGCGACGGCGTGATTAATTACGACGCCGATGAATTTATTAAATCGCCCGACGAATGGCGGCCCATTGCAGGCAGCCTTGAGGCCATTGCACGACTGAATCAAGCCGGCTATCGAGTGGTGGTCGCAACCAACCAATCAGGGGTTGGCCGCGGTCTTTTTGATATGGCGACCTTAAATGCGATTCACCTTAAAATGCATCAAGCGGCCGCCGCGCTTGGCGCACGGATTGATGCGGTCTTCTTTTGCGTCCATACAGCCCATGACAATTGCGATTGCCGCAAGCCAAAACCCGGTATGCTACGGATGATTGCTGAGCGCTTTAACATTGAACCGACGATTACGCCGATGGTGGGCGATGCGCAACGTGATTTAGCCGCGGGAGCCGCCCTGGGTTTTCCAGTGCATCTGGTTTTAACCGGCAAGGGCCGCGCAACCTACGAAGCTGGCATGCTGCCCAGCGGCACAAAAGTCCACCCAGATTTATGGGCTTTTGCGCTTGATTTTTTGGCAAATTCTACTGTTTAAATATCTATGCTTGCTAAACCGTCTGGCGTATTGATTCGCTCATTCCTTTTATCGCTCTATTTGCTGGTGTTTACGATTCCGTACGCGCTGCTGTGCTTTTTAGTCTTTCCATTTATGAACGCACGGCGCCGTTACGCAATGGCCGCCACTTGGTGCCGCATCACACTATGGATGCTACGCACCCTCAACGGTATCACCTACCAATTTAAAGGCTTTGATAATCTACCCAACGGCCCCGCCGTATTATTATCGAAGCACCAATCGGCCTGGGAAACGCTGGCTTTTCCGGCGCTGATGCCACGCCCGTTGTGCTTTGTTTTTAAACGAGAACTGGTGTTTGTACCCTTTTTTGGCTGGACCCTGGGTATGCTAAAGATGGTGCAAATTGACCGCAGAAAAGGCCATAGTGCATTTGCTTCGATGATCCGACAAGGGCGCGCGCGGCTTGCCGAAGGTGCCTGGGTGATTATGTTTCCGGAAGGCACGCGTACCCCGATTGGCGTACGCGGTCAATATAAAGCAGGCGGCGCGCATTTTGCCGTCAGTGCCGGGGTGCCGGTGATTCCAATTGCACACAACGCTGGACATGTCTGGCCTCGAAATTCTTTCATCAAATATCCAGGCGTGGTCACGATCTCGATTGGCCAACCCATCGAAACAGCAGGCCGTACTCCGGCTGAAGTGAATGCAGAGGTTGAAGCTTGGATTGAAACCGAGATGCGGCGTATTGACCCGGCCGCTTATTTGTAATTGTAAGAACCTGCAATCCATCGGCGCAAACCCACATCCTTTGCAATTCAAATTCATTTCGAATATCCGTGCATATCGATCCAAGCAGCATGGTGAAAAGTCCAATAAGTCGAAAATTTACCGTATAGCTGTACTTTGAATATTGAGCAGGGATGTTGGAATGAGTCTGAAAGGCTTGCCGGCACATCGCGTGCTATTGACAACAGTGCAAAAAACGGCCGTTTCTTGAACTGTTGGGATTGGGGTAGGTTTGCTCAAATCGATAACGTATTACAATGTTCGATTGTTTAAAATAACAGGATAACACTATGTTGGGCAGCATGTTTTCGGTATCGCGGAGCGCTCTTTCTGCAGGGCAAATGCTTGACCTGGCTAACACGTATTTAAAAAATGCTCGAAATACCCAGGATAACTATCTCGCTTCAATTTTCTGTGATGAGGCGGAAACCTCGTTGTCCCAAGCAAAGCACGCCTTCAAAAGAGCACTCTCCCCTGAGACATTGGCCGATCAAACGCTGCGTAATAACATTGGCACCGCTTACTTTGAGCGAGGCAAGATATTAGATCAGTTAGGGCAACCCGATAGAGCGCAGGCGAGCTATAAAAAGGCGCAAAAGTGGGGCTATGAGGAGACTAAGTGTTCCTCAACTATTCCTGCATGGCCGTCTGCGCGCAGTGCGCCAGTTGTGACTCAGACGGCCACATCTACCTTAATACCTTCCCCGCCATCATCTGCCCATGAAAAAAGCGATCTGGTGGATTATCTGTTTAAAAAGGCGCTGTTGACGCTGAGTTCTTTAGAGGTGTCGAAGAAACCTACTCTGTTTCTAGTGTATGCCCATGACAATGCAGCGCACGGAGAAGCGAAGGCTTCGACGTCTAAATATTTAATCAATAATTTATCAAAAATTCGAGGGGTGACGCTCTATTCGGATCAAACGCCGATAGGGCAAGCGTATGCAAATTCGGATGAAAATCTAAAAGAGGATGGCAAGCTAGAAGACATCTTAACCAATCAGCTCTGCTTGCTGCCTCATCAGTTGCGAGCGGATGTTAAACCGGTTGATAAGGTGATTGTGTGTTGTTCTGATGTCTTAGGAAGCTACCTAAAAGGACAGTCCTATAAAGAGTTTTGCGATGAGCTTAAAGTAGCCTATGAAAAAGATCGAGAAGCCTATCGCCAAGACAGCAATCAAAAGGGTACTACAGCTTTACGTGAGGTGGTCAAAAAATTTTCCGAAGAGGAAAAATATATGGCGGACTTCCATCATGTCTTGACGGAAATGGCCTTTTTGGAAATTCGCGCAAAGTATCGCGAAGGCCAGCACGGGATTATCCCAGTTTCGTTAACGCCCAATAGCTATGACTACTGCCTGAAGGATTTTATTAGATCGACGACGGTGCGGATGGAAGATCCTCTGCGCTTTGATTGGCAAGTCCAAAAGGGAGAAGAGGTCTATCTAAACCAAGGTTCACATGGTGTGCTGTTTAAGGTGATCGAGCGGCTGTTAGCGGGCAGTAATGAAGCGAAAACGTTTCTGGACAAGTTTTGGACGGGGCACAGCAACGTTATATCTCGTTTAAAGAGTGATGCAAATTTTGGCAAGCTAGAATTTGCGGAGCTCTTAGACGGTATCTTCGACGATATACGGACAACGCTGCACAAGCAACTTGCGTCCACCGTGCAGCAAGAACATGAACAGTTGCAGGTGTTCCGTGCAGACCCTAGAGCCGCGCTAAAGGAGCAGTATTTTGCTGCCTTAACGCAAAATGAGGCGTTTCAAGAGACTCTAAAACTCTATGTTGAACCGCGCTGCCGAGCGAGTATTAATGGGAAGAGCAAAACCTTTGACCTCTTATCCCAAGTTCAAGCCTTTCTAAAAGATAAAAAAGTGATTTTATTGACGGGAGACTCTGGGGCGGGCAAAACCACCTTCAACCGTCTGCTAGAAAAGCACTTATGGGACAACAAAAAAGCAGACGATGCGATTCCGCTGTTTATATCTTTGCCGAGTATTGACAAGCCTGAGCACGATCTGATTGCCAAAGCGTTAAAGAAAAGAGGGCTGTCAGAATTACAGATTCAGAAATTAAAGAAAGAAAAGTTTGTCTTTATTTTGGACGGGTATGATGAAATACGTCAGACGCAGAATCTGTATGTGAGCAATTCCATCAATAAGCCTGACGGGTGGCAAGGTCGTATGGTGATCAGCTGCCGTAGCGAATATCTGGGCCAAGACTATCAAAGCCGTTTTCAATCGAATCCGATTGAGAAGGACAAAGATACGGCGTTTCAAGAAGTCGTGGTTCTGCCGTTTTCAAAAGAAGAGAGCGATCACTACCTAGAAAAATATGTGACGCACACTTCAACGGGCTGGACGGTACAAGCCTACCAAGAAGCCTTCTCTCAACAATCTAATTTAAAAGACTTGATTAGCAACCCATTTTTGCTGCGGGTGGTGCTAGAAGCGTTGCCGTACGTCGAAAAAAAGGGGGGAGCGGGATCTGCGATCCAGTTACGCCTGGATCTGTATGATCAGTTCGTCAGAAGTTGGTTCGAGCGCAACCAGCAGCGCTTAAGCAACCAAAGTTTAACGGGGACTAAAAAAGAGATTTTTAGCGTGTTATCTGACGAAGGCTTTGCTAAGCACGGCATTGCATTTGTGCAAGCATTAGCGGTGCATCTGTATATCGAGAATGCAGGTAAACCGATAGTTGACTATTCGTCGCTCAACGACAAAGGAAATTGGAAGGACGCCTTTTTCGATCGAACAGAAGAAAACCAACTGCTGCGTGAAGCGTGGCCGTTGATCCGAAGTGGCACTGAATACCGATTTATCCATAAATCGCTGCTGGAATATTTTGTGGCGAGGTCGCTGTTTGAGTCGTTCGATGCATGTATGAATTTAAGCACTCGCCAGCGTCGTGGTAGTGCTGCTTCAGTTTATAGTTTTGAAGAGCACGCTGTTTTGCCTCCCAAAACGCAGCGAGATGTATCGTTAAGCCCAAAGCATTGGATTGGCGATCTGGGGGTTGTGCGCTTGTTGACTGATCGCGTTTGGCAAGAGCCTACATTTAAGGAACAGCTGTTAGCGATAATCGATCGCTCGAAAGCGGATAAAAGCGTACGCCAAACGGCGGCGAATGCAATGACGATTTTGGTCAGAGCGGGAGTACCGTTTCCTGGTGCGGATCTAAAAGGGATCCAAATACCCGGTGCAGATCTGAGTTTTGGGGCCTTCGATTCAGCGCAGTTGCAGGGCGCCGATTTAAGAAAGGCGACGCTTCGCAATAGTTGGCTACGCAACGCCAATTTAAGCGGCGCGCAGATGGCCGGGGTGCAGTTTGGCGAATGGGCGTATTTGCAAGAAGAGAGCGCGGTACACTCGTGTGCCTATTCACCGGCTGGGAAAACCTGTGCCATAGGACTTGGAAACGGTACGATCCGTGTGTATGCGACGTCGAATTGGGAAAAAATGCACACCTTAACCGGCCATACCGACAGGGTTTGGAGCGTGGTGTATTCGCCGAGCGGTTTGCAGATCGCCTCGGGGAGTTTGGACAAGACGGTGCGTCTGTGGGACGCGGACAGCGGCGCGGCGGTGCACACCTTAACCGGCCATACCGACAAGGTTTTGAGCGTGGTGTATTCGCCGAGCGGCGGGCAGATCGCCTCGGGGAGTGATGACAAGACGGTGCGTCTGTGGGAGGCGCACAGCGGCGCGGCGGGGCATACCTTAACCGGCCATACCGCCTATGTTAAGAGCGTGGTGTATTCGCCGAGCGGCGGACAGATCGCCTCGGGGAGTTGGGACAAGACGGTGCGTCTGTGGGACGCGCAGAGCGGCGCGGCGGTGCACACCTTAACCGGCCATACCAACGGTGTTAGTAGCGTGGTGTATTCGCCGAGCGGCGCGCAGATCGCCTCGGGGAGTTTGGACAAGACGGTGCGTCTGTGGGGCGCGGACAGCGGCGCGGCGGTGCACACCTTAACCGGCCATACCCACTGGGTTAATAGCGTGGTGTATTCGCCGAGCGGCGGGCAGATCGCCTCGGGGAGTGTGGACAATACGGTGCGTGTGTGGGACGCGGACAGCGGCGCGGCGGGACACACCTTAACCGACCATACCGAGGCTGTTTGGAGCGTGGTGTATTCGCCGAGCGGCGCGCAGATCGCCTCGGGGAGCTCTGACCATACGGTGCGTCTGTGGGACGCGCAGAGCGGCGCGGCGGGGCACACCTTAACCGGCCATACCAAGTCTGTTTATAGCGTGGTGTATTCGCCGAGCGGTTTGCAGATCGCATCGGGGAGTTGTGACAAGACGGTGCGTCTGTGGGACGCGCAGAGCGGGGCGGCGGGGCACACCTTAACCGGCCATACCTCCTATGTTTTTAGCGTGGTGTATTCGCCGAGCGGCGCGCAGTTCGCCTCGGGGAGTAAGGACAAGACGGTGCGTCTGTGGGACGCGGACAGCGGCGCGGCGGGGCACACCTTAACCGGCCATACCGACTATGTTAATAGCGTGGTGTATTCGCCGAGCGGCGCGCAGATCGCCTCGGGGAGTCATGACAAGACGGTGCGAGTGTGGGACGCGCAGAGCGGGGCGGCGGTGCACACCTTAACCGGCCATACCCACTGGGTTTATAGCGTGGTGTATTCACCGAGCGGCGCGCAGCTCGCCTCGGGGAGTAAGGACAAGACGGTGCGAGTGTGGGACGCGCAGAGCGGGGCGGCGGTGCACACCTTAACCGGCCATACCTACTGGGTTAATAGCGTGGTGTATTCGCCGAGCGGCGCGCAGATCGCCTCGGGGAGTGCTGACACTACGGTGCGTCTGTGGGACGCGCACAGCGGCGAGGCGGTGCACACCTTAACCGGCCATACCTGGTCTGTTAATAGCGTGGTGTATTCGCCGAGCGGCGCGCAGATCGCCTCGGGGAGTGAGGACAAGACGGTGCGTTTGTGGGAGGTTGCCTCGGGTCACTGTCTCAGCGTGATTCAGGCGTGGAGCGCCGTGTATAGCGTGGCCTGGACGGGGCTGAATAGACACGACTATTTGGTGAGCGGTTGTGCAGACCGGTCAATGCGGCAATGGGAGCTCAAAAAAGATCCAGAAAAAGGCTATCAAGCCCTATTGTGCTGGAGTATTTCGAGGAATGAGTTGATGGTGAAGGATACGGTGATTGAAGAAGTGCAGGGTTTAAGCGAGGTGAATAGAGCACTATTGGAGCAACGCGGTAGAGATGATCATTCTGATGAGGAAAATAACTCTGATACGGACTCTGACGAAGAGTAAGAATATAATCGGGAGTCGGGTTTTGGAAAGAGCAGAGCACGAGTCTGCCGGGGGCGAACGCGTGCTGTGTGCCCCCGATTGAACATAATTCCCGATTATAGACACTTTGAGATGCGCTCCTATTCAAGCACGGTTAGCAGACGTTAAGCCGAGTACGTGCCCATAGGCCGACATTCCAGTCAAATACCCCCTGACTTCAATGTCCGCGTTGGCCCCTCCTCTCTGCATGTGAGTCCGTTGCCAATACTGCAGGTTTGCGGCGGTGGATTGCAGGTTAGCGCGGATCAATGCAGGCTCAGTTTCAGTTAATTTGGGTTTGGGCATCCCGCCATTATCAGTTATTTCAGGTCGAAAATCCCGCTGATTGCAGGTCGACGCGTTTTCAATTGCAGGCTGTTACATGTAATTGATCCAGGACCCCATTTAAGCAAATCTGCGCCAAACTCAACAGGCGGAGATTTGCTGTGCAAGAGCGATATATTCACTCACCGCCACGTCTTCTGCACGACGCGCCAGATCGAAACCCATGGCCTCAAAATCAACCCGAGTACGATAAGCCACCAAGGTATTACGCAACATCTTACGCCGTTGCGAGAAAGCCGCTGCCACCACCTCAGAAAAACAGACCCAATTCACTTCAGGCAAAGTGTGCGATGGCCGCGGTACCATTCTAATCACGGCAGAATCCACTTTGGGAGCGGGCGAAAACGCGGTCGGAGGGACATCAATCAGCTTATCGAGCTCGTAGCGGTACTGCAACATCACTGACAAGCGCCCATACGCTTTACTCCCTGGACTTGCGACCAAGCGCTCAACCAATTCACTTTGCAACATAAAATGTTGATCCACAACCCAGTCAGCGCAACTCAATAAATGAAACAGCAATGGGGTTGAGATGTTATAGGGCAAATTACCTACAATGCGTAGCAAGGCAGGCGCCACCGGTTGCGCCATGGCCAATGCTTGAAAATCAAACGTCAGCGCGTCTCCTGCATGCAATATCAGCTGAGCGCCAAAGCGTTTTTGCAAGCGTACAATCAGGTCACGATCAAGTTCAATCGCATGCAATACGCCACTCACCCCTAAATGGGTGAGTAAGGGTCCTGTCAGCGCCCCCAAACCGGGGCCAATCTCAATCACGCATTGGTCTGGCTGCGGCGCAATAGCCGCCGCAATCCGTTCAATAATGCCCGTATCTACCAAGAAATTCTGTCCAAAGCGCTTACGAGCAATATGACCTTGATGCCGCTGGCTAGCGACTGAGCTAAATTTGCTATCTTGCATCAGATTGAAGAAACCAAGTTAAGCTGTGTAAACCGGCGATGACGGGCCATCACCACGGCCGCGTCAATCGCTTCTAATAAACTCGCTGGATCAGCCTGGCCAGTACCTGCCAAATCCAGTGCGGTGCCATGATCTACCGAAGTTCGGATAATCGGCAAACCAAGCGTCACATTAATGCCCGTACCAAAAGTCGCATATTTCAGCACCGGCAGCCCTTGGTCATGATACATGGCCAGCACACAATCGGCCTGATCCAAATACCGCGGTTGAAACAAGGTGTCTGCTGGATAGGGGCCGCGGGCATCTATCCCTAATGCCTGCGCCTGCTCTAGCGCCGGGATAATAACCTCTATCTCCTCATGGCCAAGATGCCCTTGCTCACCCGCATGTGGATTTAATCCTGTCACCAAAATACGGGGCTGCTGTATGCCAAAATCACGGCGCAAATTAGCATCGATAATACCTAGCGTAGCTATCAATTTATCCATCGTGAGCGCCGCGGCAACTTCTTTGAGCGGCAGATGGGTCGTCGCCAGCGCCACCCGAAAATCATGGCCCAGCACGCGTGAAATTTTAGGCAAGCGAGCGATATTCTGGACAGCAGCCGAGGTGGGCGTTGCTGTAGCCAGCACCGCAGATGCAGTTCGCGCATTACGCGAGCCTGCCAACATCATAACCACCTGCGCAGTCCCCGTACGAGCCGCCAAATATTCAGTATGGCCGGTAAACGGAATACCGACCTCATTGATCACACTTTTTTGTAGCGGGGCAGTCACGATCGCATCGAAAGACTCAGCCAACGCTCCATCGATAGCGGCATCAAGCAGCGCCAGCACATAATGGCTATTCTTTGCGTTAAGCTGGCCTGCTCTAGCAGGCGCAGCCAGCCCTTCGTGGCGTACCGTAAGGTATCCAGTTGCCAATAGCGCGAACCAGTCAACGCCAACTGCCTTGGCGCGTGTCTCCAGTAAGGCAGTGTCGCCCAGCACCGTAAAATGGGTGTCAGGCCAGGCAGGAGACTCCGTTAGCAGCGCCCGAGCAAGCGCTAGCGCAGTTAACTCAGGGCCAACCCCGGCTGGCTCACCCGTGGTGATAGCGATCTTAAATGCAAAGCCAGGGTGCATAAAGTAAGCCTAAACTTAGCCAATAAAATTAAAGCGGTTCTAGCTCGAATTGATATCGAATATAGCTGCTATCTCGCAACTCACGCAGCCAGTCGGCATAGGCTTTTTCAGCTTTGTGCATGCCAATTTCTTGGCGTACTTCTTCTGGCTGGGCGAGAGATCGTTCAGCCCCTAGCGTATGGCCGGCTACATTAGCGCTACGGTGATGAGCAAGATAATTAGCCACTTCAGCATCAGAGACAATAATTTTTTGATCTACTTCTTTCTGGCGCAGCTGACTAAAGATCAGTTCATTTTTTGCATCGCCCATAAAGACTGACCACGCGACGCCTTCTTTTTCTAAGCGCTGGCGATATTGCTCAAGCGACAAGCCATTGGCCTGTGCGATCTGTTCAAGTGTACGGAGCACCATCTCATCATTAACCACAATCCCCTCATCCTTCGCCCGTTGGCTCTGCATCCGCTCTAACACCATTTGCTCCAACACCTGCCGCTGTAAATGCGGAGCCGGCGGCAGCGGCGCCTGCGTCTGCCGTAAACGGCGTGTAACGAGCTCCAGACGGGCAGCTAGCTCACGTTTGGTAATCACTTCATGATTCACCACCACCAGCACCCGATCTACTTCTTGGCCAACAGAATGCGCCCGTTTTTGCTCACGCGCGGCCGCAGGAAATACACATAAAACCATTAAAGTCGTGGCAGTACAGAGCCTGACCCAATCAAAAAAAATTCGCATAAACAACTCACTTACTCATAATTTGAAAAACGCGATGGCGGTGGCGGCGGTGGCGGCAGTCCAATATATCCTGGCACACTCGCACGCAATTGCTTAATCAAGCCATTGTCAATTCTTGACAGCCCTTTAAACTCAAGCTGCGCCAGCACACGCGTGCCAGTTGCATTCGCTCCACTCAGATCAATCCCATTCGCAAAGCGCTGGATTGCCAAGCCAAACGCCCAACAATCCGCATCATACTGAAAACCTAATAGACTATCGACTAAGCGGCCGCTATCGAGGCCGTAATTAAGCCGCCCTATGCCATATAAACGGTGGCTTAGCGGCCATTGAGCAGAGATCACTGCCTGCTTAATCGGCCGATAGTTGAGCGTTGGATTAGCACGTGTATAGCGATATGCCAAATTCAACACCCGGCGCTCCGCCGGACTCCAACCAAAGCCAATATTGGAGCGGATCAATTGATTATTATCGGCATTAAATTGCACCACTGTTTCTGAGTTAAAGCCCGCCCTTAATTTCAGTGCAGCGCCCAATAATAAATCGGAATGATTGGCTCGCAGATGCGACTCATTGGGTAGCAAAGTCACCCGCTGTTGCTGAAAATAGTACTGCTGCGCCGCCACTATACGCCCTCGCTCATCGCCGGTGGCTGGATCAGTAAAACGGGTGGTGATGCCTGCCGTCAACCGGCTGGCATCGGCCACGCGGTCATTACCCACAAAAGTGTTTTCAGTATAAATTTCGGCCAAGCCAAAATCGGCCTCCGCCGTATCAAAGAGCGGCATAAGATTTTGCTCCCGGTAAGGCGTATACACATAATATAAGCGCGGCTCAAGAGTCTGAATATACTCTGTGCCAAAAAAACGCACTGCACGCTCAAAGACGAGTCCACTATCTAAGCTAAGCGTTGGAATCGCCGTACCAAAATAGCGGGGTTGGCGCGGGCTAGCCGTCGATGCAAGCGTGCTCAGGTGATACGAAGCCAGATGATACTGCAGCTTTGGCATAATAAAATAAGCCGGAGTCATCAGCGGATAACTCAGATAGGGTTTTAAATAAATCCGCTCACCTTCGGTTAAATCCGCCGTAGCAATTCTAAAACGCGAATAATTCGCTTGCGCGCCAAAATCAAAACCATATTCATCATAACGCTCATATTTAACGTTTAATTCAGGCTCCCGCCCATAGGGCGCCGCCGATGGCGGCAAAGTTTGCCAACGCTGCACGCGCGCCAGTGCGGACCAAGGTCCCTGCTTATAAGTTAGGCCTGCCTCTTGCTGATAGAGCAGTTGCGTGCCGTGCATAAAAATATTACCAGCGGTTAAGTCTTCTGGATAAGTATGATCCGATACACGGTTGTAGTTGAAATAAGCGCCTAAGCCATTTTTCAGCTGGTGCCGGTGTTGCGCATAGACGGCATAACGCCGGCTTTGCATGACTTCATCATGGGGCAGATATTCAACGTTGATCGAGCCCGCATAGGTCGGCGACAAATAACGATAATCCGCCCCCAACTGCGTGCCACGGTGCGACATATAACGCGGATAAAGCGTCAAATCACGATTCGGCGCAAGATTAAAGTAATACGGCAACGTAATGTCAGCGCCCGCGGTTGAACCCAATGCCACCACCGGCGGCAATAACCCAGAGACCCGCTCGGTGGATAATGGAAATGAAAGATAAGGGCTCGCAAAAAGCGGCACCTGTTGAAAAAACAGCACGCCATTGCGCGCCACACCCGAGTTATTGGCTTTATCAAATTCAACCCGGCTCGCCTTGATATTCCATGCCGGCTGCGGACACGGACAGCCCGTATAGGTGCCATGCGTAACCACTGTGCGCTCAGGATCCAACACGTCAATCCGTCGCGCCCTACCCGAACCGCCAGCATTGAAGTGATAATGAGGCGAGAGCATATAGCCCTCATTCGCCTTGACCTTCAAATGCGCTTCAGGTCCGCTAAAAGTATTACCCTTGTTGATAATGCGCACATTGCCGTAAGCATCCGCTTGATCGGTGGCGGCATCATAATGCAGCCGGTCGCCTTTGATCACGAGGGTTGGGGTGCGCACCTCAGCGGCGCCCGAAACGGTCACTTGTTGCTCGCCCTGCGCTTCGATTTGATCGCCCAGCACAAATTTTGCCGCGCCATGACCCGCGCGTAATGGGTGCTCTTCAAGTTGTGGCGCTAGCCTCAGCCCGGAGGATGTAGTCAGCACTACCGGCGCACCCGCACTGATTACCTGCCCTGGCGATTGACTGAATGCACAGAGCGGCATACTGGCTGGCAACGCCAGCAAAGCAGCCATTAAAGATGACAGACGCGGATGAATAGATCGAGGCAAAGTTGAATAAAGAAATTTAAAACCGCCGAAGCTTGGAATATGCCTAAAAGTAACGCCCAAAGAGACCCTCGCCCAACAGCATACAAAAAAAGTCATCGGGTATTATATAGGCAAGATCTCTATTCGTTATATTTTGATGACATTCTCCTACCCTATTGATGTCCGCCTAGCACAACTTTCAGATTGGCTAGCGGCTCTACCCACGCATCATCAATTAGATTTAGCTTCACTTGAACCGACCAGTGTTGACGCGGGAGCACGTCGTTATTTCCGACTGGCTAGCAGAGGGCCACAAGGCCCAACCATGATTGCGGTGGATGCACCACCGCCACAGAAATGCCTGGAGTTTGCCAAGCTGGCATTAATGTTAACCCAAGCGGGAGTCCATACACCACAAGTCTATGCAAGCGATTTCAGCAATGGTTTTATGCTTATCACTGACTTTGGCCACACCACTTACTTAGATATTTTAGAGCCATCAGACTTGCTGAGTGCGCAACCATTATTTGACGACGCAATCAATGCGCTGATCCGCTGGCAATGTGCGACGCACGCAGAGGTTCTGCCCATTTACGATGAAACCTTTATACGCCGGGAGCTTGAGTTATTTCCCACTTGGTACCTTGAGCGCCACCTAGGAATAACCGTAGATTATGCCATGCGCGCAGCCCTGGATCTGGTTTTTACGACGTTGGTTGACAGTGCGTTGGCTCAGCCAGCAGTTTTTATGCACCGAGACTATATGCCGCGCAATCTTATGGTGTACCCTCCCAATCCAGGTGTGATTGATTTTCAAGACGCGGTGATGGGACCCATTACCTATGATGTGGTCTCTTTATTTCGGGATGCGTTTATTAGTTGGGATGAATCATTTGAGTTGGATTGCATGGCTAAATATTGGGAGCGAGCAAAAAAAGCCGGGCTGCCTGTGCGGGCTGATTTTGCCCAATTTTATCGTGAGCTTGAATGGATGGGACTGCAACGGCATTTGAAAATATTAGGGCTTTTTGCGCGGCTCTATTATCTGGACGGTAAAGAACGTTATTTGGCGGATACGCCACGGTTTATCACTTATGCGCGCAAGGTTGCTAAACGTTATCGCGAGTTAGCGCCGCTGCTGCAGGTTTTGGACACAGTCGAGGAATTGACGGGCAAACCTGCAGATCACATTTAGTAAGAGCGATTTTGAAAGTTTAACTTTATGAAATTAGGAGACGAATAATGATTATTGCGTATAGAGGACTGGGGCTCCTTGGAATAGGCATTCCTTGTATTACTTCTTTAATAGCACAGCTCATTCTAGATTCAATATTTGGCGAGGACTATTATAGTAATCACCCAGTCGTACATTCATTTGTACTCGTCATCGCAGCAGCCATTATTTGGATAGTTGGTATCAGGCTCAATAGCGACCCCAACCAGCTTTCAATTCCCACTCAAACAGGCCAACAACCTGAAGTTAGAAAAAAGCACATGATTTTCTGGATGCCTCTACAATATTTTTCTATAGTTATCGTTGCACTCTCCATTTATTACGTTCTAGAATTAAGCATATAAAGCTAAATTGCCATTCTCTCAAGTCGCTATGATCTTCGCCGCTGGACGCGGCGAACGTATGCGCCCGCTCTCCGATGCTCACCCCAAAGCCCTCCTCACCGTACTGGGCAAACCGCTCATCGTATGGCAAATTGAGCGCCTAGCACGGGCTGGGTTTACCACTATCGTGATTAATCATCACTGGCTGGGAGAACAGATTGAGGCCGCCCTTGGCAGTGGTGCGCAATGGGGGATACAGCTCCACTATTACGCCGAAGATACCCTGCTTGAAACCGCCGGCGCGATTCGGTGTGCACTGCCTCTGCTTGAGGCACAGCAAGCGCCCTGCACCTTTGTAGCCGTCAGCGCAGATATTTTTACTGATTATGACTATCGCGCATTACTGCCTTATATGACACGCCTGCAAGGCTTACGCGAGCCCCATATGCACCTGGTGATGGTGGCCAATCCTGAGTATCATCCAGAGGGTGATTTTGCCCTGGAGAATGGCTTATTATCGCTTCACCACAAAGCACGTTTGACCTTTGGCAATATCGGCGTGTACGATACCCGGATGTTTTATGATCTCAATCCCGGTACCCGCTGCGCACTCACGCCTTACTATTTAGCGGCAATCAAAGCGCAACGCGCAAGCGGTGAAGTGTATCAGGGCAATTGGGCTAATCTGGGTACGCCTGAGCAACTGCGCGCGCTGAACGCACAATTGCGTCAAAATACGCCGGCCGCTGATGCCGCACGCACGCACTAAATCGACATGCACGCTTCTCACTACCCACCTCACGCTAGCGAAAACCAGCCAGCCATGCCCCACTTGCTACCCGCGCCTTTTGATTTTGATCTGACGATTGTTGGCGCAGGGCCAGTTGGCCTAGCACTGGCAGGCTGGCTTATGCGTCGCAGCGCCACCCGCACACTGTCTATCGCGCTCATTGATGCCAACAAACCTTCTGCATTAAGCCACGACCCGCGTGCCTTTGCTCTCTCGCATGGCAGCCGTAGCCTGCTTGAGACGCTCGGCTGGCCGGCCTCGGCGGTGCCAATTAAACAAGTCCATATCTCGCAACGCGGATATTTTGGGCGCGCGCTGATCGACTGCTGCGAGCAGCGTTTGCCAGCACTTGGCTATGTCGTACGTTACGGCGCGCTCCTTTCTACGCTTGAAAACGCACTCCCTACCAAGGCGCTACACCGCTTTACCCAAACCAAGGCGGGTGCGCCTACGCAAGACGCGTCTAGTGTGACCCTGCCAATCGAAACTGCCACCAGTACCCGCACGCTACGCACGCGGCTTTTAATTCATGCCGAGGGCGGCCAATATCATGCGCAATCTTCTGCGTTGAGTAGTCAGCACAGCAATACTCGTGCTTATCAGCAAACTGCTCTGGTTGGCGTGGTCAGCGTCAGCACGCCACAGCCCTATGTCGCGTGGGAGCGTTTTACCCATGAAGGCCCACTTGCCCTGCTTCCTTTAGGGGGCACCCGCAACGCTGACTATGCGCTGGTTTGGTGCGGCCACCCTGACGACACACAACGCCGGCTACAGACAAATCAAAGCGCATTTTTAGCTGAACTGAGCACACTATTTGGCTCTCGCCTCGGACGTTTCACCGAAATCAATGGTCGTGCCGCCTTTGCGCTGAACTTGAACACGGCGGCAACGCTTACCGAGCATCGCACCGCGGTGATTGGCAATGCAGCTCAAACCTTGCATCCAGTGGCAGGGCAAGGGTTAAACCTAGGCTTACGCGACGCTTATACATTAGTGGAAGCTTTGTCCGAAGCAGGCCCGACCCCCGCGGCCCTAGCTCGCTTTGCACAGCGCCGGCGCGCTGACCGGAAATTAACCATTGCTGGCACCGATTTACTGGCGCGCATTTTTACCAGTGGCTTTGCACCGCCATTGAGTGCATTCCTTGCGCCCAGCTATGGGTTTGCTTTGACTGCGCTCGATTGCTTACCACCGCTCAAACGTAGACTGGCGCAACAGATGATATTTGGCCAGCGGAACTAATTGAATCAGGGACCCTCACTATCAACATATTTTCTTAATAGGAGATTTAAAGCACTACAAAGCAAATTAGCAGGTAGGTTAGCGTTAGAATATAGCCTTTTTTCTCCTGCACCCTCTATATATCTGCTGTAAGTTTGAATAAATTATGCTGACTTCTGTTTCATCTATGGTAGCCCACCCGTTTTTTGCCCGTCCTAGGCCCCCCTTTATTCACTGTCAGCAGCGCCGCCGCTCATATGCTATTGAGTCATGCTCTCAAATTGAGTGGTTAGTCGTATGAGCAAAGGCGATATCGAACACTGCGTACACAAAAGTTTAGCTAAATACTTTCAGGATTTGGACGGCTCTCCGCCACATGACCTCTATGAAATGGTTATTTCATGTGTCGAGAAGCCACTTTTTGAGTACATCCTTGCACGGGCAGGCGGAAAACAATTGCTGGCAGCCCAATACCTTGGCATTAACCGCAATACTTTGCGCAAGAAGTTGCAGCAACACAATTTATTGTAGCCACTGACCCTCCGCTGGTTTAGCAGCGGATTTTTCTATTTTTAATGAATAATGATCAAACAAGCACTCCTTTCTGTTTCGGATAAATCGGGTATTGTCGAATTTGCTCGCACGCTTTCTTCGCTTGGCATTGCTATTTTATCGACGGGCGGTACCGCTAAGCACTTAAGTGAGGCAGGCATAGCCGTCACAGAAGTCGCGGATTACACGGGGTTTCCTGAAATGCTCGATGGGCGCGTTAAAACGTTGCATCCTAAAATACATGGCGGCTTACTTGCGCGGCGTGATTTACCCGCGCATCGAGCATCATTGCAAGAGCATGATATCGCCACCATTGATCTGCTGGTGGTGAACCTTTATCCATTTGCCCAGACCGTTGCACGTGAAGAGTGCACGCTCGCCGAGGCCATTGAAAATATCGATATCGGCGGGCCGGCAATGTTGCGCTCGGCCGCTAAAAATCATCGCGATGTCACGGTCATCGTTGATCCGGCTGATTACACCGGAGTACTCGAAGAAATCCGCGCGCAAGCCACTCATAACGTCAGCTACGCCACTAATTTTAGACTCGCGACCAAAGCCTTTGCGCATACCGCCCAATACGATGGCGCGATTGCCAATTACTTGAGTAGCTTAGGCGAAGATCTAACGCATAGCACACGCAACCGATACCCGGCTGTGCTCAATCTAGCCTTTGAGAAAGTGCAAGATCTACGCTACGGTGAAAATCCACATCAGCAGGCGGCGTTTTACCGTGATCTTACCCCCCCTGATAGCGCGCTCGCGAATTATCGTCAGCTACAAGGCAAAGAGCTTTCTTACAATAACCTCGCTGATGCTGATGCTGCCTGGGAATGCGTCAGGAGTTTCAACGCAACTGGCGCCGAGACCTATGCCTGCGTGATTGTTAAACATGCGAACCCATGTGGCGCCGCGCTCGCAGAGAGTGCCGCTGCAGCCTATGGCAAAGCATTTCAAACTGACCCAGCCTCGGCTTTTGGCGGGATCATCGCGTTTAATCGCGAAGTCGATGAAGCGGCGGCACACGCTGTGCTGCAGCAATTTGTCGAAGTGCTGATTGCCCCCGGCTTTAGCAACAGCGCCAAGCAACTGCTCGCTGGCAAACAAAACCTGCGCGTGCTTGAAATTCCGCTAGGCCAGACGCTGAATGCTTTCGATTTAAAGCGCATCGGCGGCGGTTTATTAGTGCAATCGCCCGATGCAAAAAATAGTCAATTGCATGAGCTACGCGTGGTCACCAAGCGGCATCCAACCCCCAAAGAAATGGATGATTTGTTATTTGCCTGGCAGGTGGCTAAGTTTGTTAAATCAAACACCATCGTATTTTGTGCGCAGCATATGACGCTAGGTATTGGCGCCGGCCAAATGAGCCGTATCGATGCCGCCCGCATTGCCAGCATTAAAGCAGAAAATGCTAACTTAAGCTTGGCCGGCTGCGCCGCTGCCTCGGATGCATTTTTTCCATTTCGCGATGGACTTGATGTGATTGTTGCAGCAGGTGCCACCTGTGTGATTCAACCAGGCGGCTCGGTGCGCGATGACGAGGTCATTGCTGCTGCTGATGAGCATAATATTGCCATGGTCTTCACCGGCACACGCCACTTCCGGCATTGATCAAGGAAAATCGGATCATGCTGATTTTGGCACAGAGGGTTCTTTTAAGGCCAATAACTCAAGCGGATGGCTAGCATAAAAATCATCGGCATCGATCCCGGTTTGCGGGTCACAGGTTTTGGCGTGATCGAACAAAACGGTCAACACTTAAGCTATCTTGCCAGCGGTGTCATCAAAACCCCCAATGCCGATTTGCCACAACGGCTTGGGACGATCTTTGACGGCATCGCAATCCTGCTTGGCCAGCATACCCCGATGCAGGCAGCCATTGAAAAGGTCTTTGTTAATGTCAATCCGCAATCGACCTTACTGCTCGGCCAGGCGCGCGGGGCAGCCATTTGCGCACTCGTGGCCGGGGGCATGCCGGTTTATGAATACACCGCGTTACAGTTAAAAAAAGCTGTTGTGGGTCACGGGCGCGCCAGCAAAGCACAAGTGCAGCAGATGGTGGCAAGGCTCTTGCGCTTAAATAGCCTGCCAGGCACTGATGCGGCTGATGCGCTTGGCGTGGCCATTTGCCACGCGCATAGCGGCAGCGCCCTCAACACTCTTGGCGGCCTTGCTCCGGCGCTTATGCAAAAAGGGTATCGCATGCGCCGCGGCCGGCTTGTAGGTTAATCCTCCTTCCCCCTTAGCCTGTTCGTTATAAGCGTTGGCCCAGATCCACCAACTGCTTGGCCCGAATGCGCTACACTTGTTTTTTAAGTTAGTTTTTTTATTTTTGTCATGATTGGTCGAATTGCCGGCATTTTGCTGGAAAAAAATCCACCGCGTCTACTCATCGATTGCCATGGCATTGGCTATGAAATCGATGTGCCAATGAGCACTTTTTACACCTTGCCCGCCACTGGCGAGCCGGTTGTATTAATCACCCAATTGTTGGTGCGCGAAGATGCGCATTTACTGTATGGTTTTGCTAGCGTGCCAGAACGTTCGACTTTTCGTGAGCTACTTAAAATCAGCGGTATCGGCGCGCGGATGGCGCTGGCTGTGCTATCTGGCATGAGTGTGGCCGATTTAGCGCAGGCTGTGACCGCCCAAAACACCGCTTTGCTAACCCGCATTCCGGGCATTGGTAAAAAAACCGCTGAGCGGCTACTGCTTGAATTAAAGGGTAAACTGGGCGCTGAGCTCGGCACTGGAATGAGCCATGCACTTGGCCTAGATGCTGCCGATATTCTCAATGCATTACTGGCGCTAGGCTATTCGGAGAAAGAAGCGCTGCTGGCCGTCAAGGGCATACCCGCTAGCGCCAGTGTCTCGGACGGGATTAAATTTGCCTTGAAAGCCCTGTCTAAAACTTAGTTTAAATGAGCTTTAACTGCCTACTATCCGTTCAATCATGATCGAAACCGACACTCTGGAGAGTTCCCGCTTAATCACCGCGACCTCTACCTCACCGAATGAAGAAGTCTTTGAGCGAGCGCTGCGGCCACGCCAGTTGGATGATTATATCGGTCAGCAAAAAGTACGCTCACAGCTGGAAATTTTTATTCAAGCCGCCAGACAGCGAGCTGAAGCGCTTGACCACGTGTTGCTGTTTGGTCCACCTGGGCTGGGTAAAACCACGCTGGCCCATATCATTGCGCGTGAAATGGGCGTGAATTTGCGACAAACCTCAGGCCCCGTCCTTGAGCGTGCCGGCGATTTAGCTGCGTTGTTGACCAATCTTGAAGCCAATGATGTGCTTTTTATTGATGAAATTCACCGACTGTCTCCGGTTGTTGAAGAAATTTTGTACCCAGCGCTCGAAGATTATCAAATCGATATTATGATTGGCGAAGGCCCTGCTGCACGCAGTGTAAAACTTGATTTACAGCCTTTCACCTTGATTGGCGCAACCACTCGTGCTGGCATGCTAACCAACCCGCTACGCGACCGCTTTGGCATTGTCGCGCGGCTTGAGTTTTATGATGCGGCAGAACTGGCGCAAATCGTCCGCCGCTCAGCGCAGTTGCTTGAGGTTCCTATCGTTAACGATGGCGCTCTTGAAATCGCGCGGCGCTCGCGCGGCACGCCCCGCATCGCCAATCGGCTGTTGCGCCGCGTGCGCGATTACGCGCAAGTCAAAGCCGATGGCGGCATTACCGCCGCTATCGCGGATGCTGCCCTGGCCATGCTTGACGTTGATCCGGTTGGTTTTGATTTGATGGATCGCAAATTACTCGAAGCGATTTTGCATAAATTCGACGGCGGCCCAGTCGGCGTCGATAACCTTGCCGCCGCAATTGGCGAAGAGCGCGATACGATCGAAGACGTGATTGAGCCCTATTTGATCCAGCAAGGTTTTTTACAGCGAACTCCGCGCGGGCGGATTGCGACTTTACTCACTTACCGGCATTTTGGGCTCGCCGCGCCTGATGGTGGGCCGATTCGAGAACTGTGGGACATCAAAGGCCTTTAACCGCTGCTGCGTTTTTAAAAACGGCGACGCCATCAGGTGACCAAGAAACTGATGGATGCGCCATTCAAGCGCAGCGGATTACACTGCGTGACCTAGCAAATTTCCAACGGCCAATGTATAGTTCTCAATAAAAAAATGGATGTAAGGCGCGTAGTCACCCGTCTCGTAGTAAGTCACGGTAGCGCGCCGATATTGATCAATTAACCTATCTAAAAAAAATAGCGGTAATAAGCCGCCACGCGTTAGCGCTGCTGTTTGCATCAAGCGCGCTGTGCGTTTATTGCCATCACGAAAATATTGCAAGTATGCAAGATTACAGTGTAGATAAATAGAGTGTTCAAAGGGGTCATCATATCGCTTCGCCTCAGAGAAAATAAACTTCGCTTCTGTGCGCAACCGCTCTGGATCAGCCAATGGTTTGTAATCGGTAGCGCCAATATTGACCGCTGAACTGCGCACCAAGCCTTGCTCATGAGCAGGCAATAAATCTCTCATCAAAACTTTGTGCAGCCCGCAACAATAGTCCAAATCAAGATTAACCTTACTTTCGACTGCCATCGCTTGACTAAACCCATCACGCAGATTGATCAGCATAATCGCATCTGAGTACTTTTTGCCGCCAGCAGTAATGCCTAAACGAAGCAAGTTATCCGTATCAATGCGATCATACGTATTGCCCTCTATTTTGGCTGAGGTATAAACAAAGTCGACGGCGATTTCCTCATAGTTTCTGGCATCGCTCATAAACTGCTTGAGCGGATAGGCGCCCGCCAAGCGATGGAGTAGCGCTTTTTCCTGTTCATTTAAAATTGGACGCCAGGACGGAAACGAAGAGTTGTCTTGCATATCCGTAAACAAAAAATAAAATCAGGCCAACACAGTCACGCGCGCAAAACGCCGCTTACCCACCTGCACCACATAAGTCCCAGCCTCTACTTTGAGCGCTTTATCAGACACCACGCCGCCATCAATCCGCACGCCGCCTTGCTCAATATTACGCCCCGCTTCATTTGTCGATGGCACCAAACCGGCTTGCTTTAACAAAGCGCCAATAGCTAGCGGCCCGCCGTTTAACGTCAGCGCCGGAATATCATCTGGCACGCCACCACGCGCGCGGTGATTAAACTCTTCCAAGGCGCGCTCAGCAGCGGTTGCTGAATGAAAGCGGGTGACCATTTCTTGTGCCAGCAAAACTTTAAAGTCACGTGGATTGCGGCCAGCGCTGGCCTCGCCTTGAAACTTTTCAATCTCAGCTAAACTGCGACCTGACAACAGCTCATAATAGCGCCACATCAAATCATCTGAAACGCTCATCAATTTACCAAACATATCGGCGGGTTTTTCCTGAATGCCAATATAATTGCCTTTGGATTTGGACATCTTTTCAATACCATCCAACCCCTCTAATAGCGGCATCATTAAAATGCACTGAGGGGCTTGCCCATATTGCTTTTGCAATTCGCGCCCAACCAGCAAATTAAATTTTTGGTCAGTGCCGCCTAGTTCGAGGTCAGCTTTTAAAGCCACTGAATCGTATCCTTGCATCAACGGATATAAGAGCTCGTGAATCGAAATCGGCGTATTACCCTGAAACCGTTGCGTGAAATCATCGCGCTCAAGCATACGCGCTAGGGTATAGCGTGAGGCAAGCTTAATCATGCCATCTGCTCCGAGCGCCATTGACCATTCACTGTTGTAGCGGATTTCAGTCTTAGCTCGGTCCAGCACCAGCGAGGCTTGCTCAAAGTAAGTTTTTGCGTTGGCTTCGATTTGCTCACGCGTAAGCGGCGGCCGAGTAATATTGCGCCCGGACGGGTCGCCAATGAGTGAAGTAAAATCGCCAATTAAAAAGATCACGGTATGCCCCAAATCCTGCAATTGGCGCATTTTATTGAGCACCACCGTATGCCCTAAATGGATATCTGGCGCAGTTGGATCAAGTCCGAGTTTAATCCGCAAAGGTATGCCAGTGGCGGCGCTACGCGCCAGTTTTTGGATAAACTCTTCGGCGATCAAGAGTTCATCGCAGCCGCGCTGGGTAATCGCCAATGCCGCTTTTACTTCATCAGTAATGGGCGCGGAAGGTGCGGATTGGGTAAGAGAATGCTGAGTCTTCACGCTAAATCAAATGGGTTAGAACGTTATTAAAAAACAAAATAGGCCGAATTGAGTATAGTGACATAAATTCTCAAGGAGTGCATTTTGGCACGGAGTATTTATTTGGGCTTAATGTCTGGCACAAGTTTCGATGGCGTGGACGGAGTAGCCGTTCAGTTTGTACCAGGCCAGCCACTACAACTACTCGCGGCTTCTGCGCTGAGTTTCGAGCCAGCGTTACGGGAAGCGCTTTTTGCCCTACAAACGCCTGGACATAATGAGATCGAGCGAGAAGCGCAGCTCGCCAATCAATTAGCCCATGACTATGCGCTCACCACCCACGAACTGCTCAAACAAGCCGCGCTTAAGCCTAGCCAAGTGCAAGCCATCGGCGTGCATGGACAGACTATCCGCCATCAGCCTGCCTTAGGCTATACACGGCAAATTAATAACCCAGCGCGGCTCGCAGAATTAACCTCAATCGATGTCGTGGCTGATTTCCGTAGTCGAGATATTGCCGCAGGCGGCCAGGGCGCGCCCCTCGTTTGCGCCTTTCATGTAGTACAGTTTGGCGCGCCTGATGAAACCCGCGTCATTTGCAATATTGGTGGCATTAGTAATATCACCATTCTCGAGGCAGAGGATACAACCGGTGGTTTTGACTGCGGCCCAGGTAATGTCCTTCTTGATTATTGGGCAAGTCTGCATCTCGGTACCCGCTACGACACAAATGGCTGCTTTGCGGCAAGCGGAAAGGTCAATGAGAATTTGCTGGAGGCTTTGCTTGCCGGGCACTATTTTGCTCTCCCTCCGCCGAAAAGCACCGGACGTGAACTGTTTAACCCTGCTTGGCTTAATATCCGCTTAGAAAAATTCGATACTTTGCTACCTCAAGACGTACAGGCCACGCTCACCGCCTTGACCGCCCATAGCATTGCGCAGGCTATCGCACGGTTTGCCAGTCAATGCCAAGCGGTTTACGTCTGTGGTGGTGGCGCGCGCAATCCCGCGCTGATGCAAGCGCTAAGTGCGGCCCTTGCCACCGCAGGCATGGCGGACGCAACGCTCTCTACCACCGATAGGCTTGGCGTACCCGCTCAGCAAGTTGAAGCCTGTGCCTTTGCTTGGCTTGCCATGCGCTTTGTCGCCCGCGCCCCGGGCAACCTGGCTTCAGTCACTGGCGCTTTAGGGCCACGCGTATTGGGGGCGCTCTATCCTCGCTAGGTTATGGGCTCTATCCTCGCCAGGTCATATGCTCACACGCCATGCCTTGATGCCATCATAGGCTTCAGTACGCCTGGCTTAAACACTCTCTTTGATGGGTGCACAGGAGCAGAATAAATTGCGATCGCCATAAGCATTATCAGCCCGGCCAACCGGTGGCCAATACTTATGCGCCAATAATCTAGGCTGAGGCCACACGGCGGTTTCACGCGAGTAGGCATGTTCCCAATTGCTTGCAGTCGCTACTTGAGCCGTGTGTGGCGCATGTTTGAGAGGATTATCTGCGCGATCGGCTCGGCCTTCTTCAATCTCACGGATTTCAGCGCGAATGGCAATCATCGCATCAATGAAGCGATCAAGTTCGGCTTTAGATTCCGATTCGGTCGGCTCAATCATCAGCGTGCCTGGCACCGGAAAGCTCATGGTTGGCGCATGAAAGCCATAGTCGATCAAACGCTTAGCCACATCGTCTACCGTAATGCCGGTGGCTTCTTTTAAAGGCCGCAGATCAAGAATACATTCATGCGCGACTCTGGCCTGCGGGCCACTATAGAGTAGCGGGTAATGCGCACCTAGCTTATGAGCCACATAGTTCGCGGCCAAGATCGCGCATTCAGTCGCGGCGGTCAGACCCGCCGCCCCCATCATGGCAATATACATCCATGAAATGGGTAAAATCGACGCCGAACCATAGGGTGCCGCGGCCACCGCGCCAACACCCGCCACTTGAGTTGTCGCGAGCGCGGTATGACTAGGTAGAAAAGGAACTAAATGTGCCGCCACCGCAACCGGCCCGACCCCGGGTCCGCCGCCGCCATGTGGAATACAAAAAGTTTTATGCAAATTGAGATGCGAAACATCGCCACCAAACTGACCGGGGGCGCTTAAACCTACCATCGCATTCATATTAGCGCCATCAATATAAACTTGACCACCATGCGTATGCACAATCTCGCAGATATCTTTCACATTGCGCTCAAAGACACCATGGGTGGACGGATAAGTAATCATAATCGCCGCGAGTTGCGCGGCATAGTGCGCCGCCTTCGCGCGCAGGTCGGCAAGATCGGTGTTGCCATTTACATCACAGCTCACCACCACCACCCGCATCCCAGCCATTTGAGCTGAAGCTGGATTGGTCCCATGCGCTGAGGCAGGAATCAGACAAACATCCCGCTGCGCTTGACCACGCGATGCATGATAGGCACGGATCGCGAGCAGGCCCGCGTATTCGCCTTGTGAGCCCGCATTAGGCTGCAATGAAACCGCAGCATAGCCGGTGCAAGCAACCAGCATCTGCTCCAATTGTGCAATCATCGCCCGATAGCCTACGGTCTGTGCCGCAGGCGCAAACGGATGCATCTGCGCAAATTCAGGCCAGGTAAGCGGCAGCATTTCCGAACTGGCATTGAGCTTCATCGTACATGAACCGAGCGGAATCATCGTGCGATCAAGCGCTAAATCTTTATCCGCCAAGCCACCTAAATAACGCAGCATTTCGTGTTCAGTATGGTAGCGGTTAAAGACCGGATGCGTTAAGTAACTGCTTTGGCGCAGCAACGAAACCGGTAGACGTGCACAGGTCGTAGCTTCCAGTGCATCGATATCCGGTAAAAAGGCCTGGTCTATTGCTCCGGCTTGGCTCGCTTTAGCGGCTTCGCTAAGCGGCTTGACTAAGCCCTCTTTGGCCCAGTTGGCTAAGCTAAATACCCACCATAGCTCAATCACATCAGCGCGCGTAGTGGTTTCATCGAGAGCCACCCCCACTTGCGTTGCATCAATCCGCCGCAAGTTCATGCCATGCTGCGCAGCGTGCGCGTGAATCGTGTCGGTTAAGCCGTCGGTCTTGATTGTCAGGGTATCAAAATAAGTCTGATTGACAATCGTAAACCCAAGTTGCTCAAGCCCTGCAGCAAGAATCTCAGCCAACCGGCTCACGCGCAAGGCAATGGCGCGCAGTCCTGACGGGCCGTGATAGACCGCATACATACTCGCGATTATCGCCAGCAGCGCCTGTGCCGTGCAAATATTTGAGGTGGCTTTCTCCCGGCGGATATGCTGCTCTCGTGTTTGCAGTGCAAGTCGCAGCGCTGGCCTGCCTTGTGCGTCAACCGTCACGCCCACCAAGCGTCCCGGTAAATGGCGCTTATATTCATCGCGCACAGCAAAATAAGCCGCATGCGGACCACCAAACCCCATCGGCACGCCAAAGCGCTGCGTATTGCCTACGACAATATCCGCGCCCCACTCACCTGGTGGCGTCAATAAGGTCAAAGCGAGTAAATCCGCGGCAACCACAACGCGTGCACCTGCCACTTGCAGCGCCTTCACCAGCGCCCGGTCATCGCGCACCGTACCATCAACCCCTGGATATTGCAGCAACACGCCAAACGCCTGGGCTTTTGTAGCGGCCTCAGCAGGTCCGATCACGACGTCAATCCCTAGTGCCTGCGCACGTGTTTGAACCACCGCCAGGGTTTGCGGTAACACATCATCCGCGACATAAAACACCGGCGAGTGGGTCGTGCTGATGCGCCATAATAGCCCCATCGCCTCAGCCGCCGCGGTGGCTTCGTCAAGCATCGATGCATTCGCTATCGCCAGGCCAGTTAAATCAGTCACCATCTGCTGAAAATTCAGTAATGCGGTCAATCGCCCCTGTGAAATTTCTGGCTGATAAGGGGTGTAAGCGGTGTACCAAGCAGGGTTTTCAAGCACATTACGCAAGATCACGCTGGGGGTATGCGTGCCGTAATAACCCTGACCAATAAAACAGCGCAATACCTGATTTTGCGCCGCCAATGAACGAAGCTCAGCCAGTGCCTGCACTTCGCTTTTAGGTTCACTAAAAGCGCCTAATGGCAGCGCATCATGGCGTCGAATATCAGCGGGCACCACCGCATCTATCAATTCTTTACGTGAGGTAAAGCCAAGCTCAGTCAAGATCTGTTGTTGCTCTTCATCGCTTAGGCCAAGATGGCGCTTGGCAAAGCTATCATGAGTCTCCAATGCCTGGAGAGAAGAAGGAGAATCGATTGAATTAAGAGAGTGGTGTCGCATCGAGAACTGAATTGGGTTTCAAGCTCTGCTGTGCAGCAGGTTACTGCAAAACAAGGCAAACTACGAAGAAGTGAATAGGCGAGTCACAGCTGGCCTAAGTTGTTAGAGCCAGCTCAGTTTAAAGCAAGCTAACCGCCAAGCGATTGACGGTATGCTTCAGCACTCATTAATGACGCCAGTTCTGCCTGCTCAGAGGGTTTAAGTTTCAAAAGCCAAGCCGCATATGGATCGGCATTAACGGCGCCAGGTTCATCTGCCAACTTCTCGTTGATTTCAAGGACCTCACCCGATATAGGTGCATAAATATCAGAAGCTGCTTTAACGGATTCAATCACCGCTAACGACTTGCCCGCGGCAATCTTGGTACCTTCAGTCGGCAACTCTAAATAGACGATATCGCCTAGCGCCTCTTGCGCATGATCAGTAATCCCGATGGTGACAGTACCATCGATCTCAAGCCGCACCCACTCATGCGATTCAGTGTATTGTAAATCTGCTGGAAGTTTCATTAGTCATTCCTTTTGATTAAATCATGCATCATCGGAAAATTTAAAATCAATTTAAAAGCAATTGACTAGCGCCTTGCCATGACGTACGAAAGGCAAGTTCACAACACGCGCAGCTAATTGTTTGTTACGAATTTGGACCTGTACCAGGTCCCCTACCTGCACCTCTGATGGCATACGCGCAAAGGCAATCGACTGTTGCAATACGGGGGAAAACGTACCACTTGTAATGACGCCTTCACCCGCTGCTGTCAACACCGTTTGATGCGCCCGCAAAACTCCACCCGTCTCGCACAATACGAGACCCGCGAAGGTTGCTCGGCAGCCAGCGCGCAATAACGCGGCCTTGCCAACAAAATCTCGAGCGGCCCCCAACTCGACGGTCCACCCTAAGCCCGCATCAAGCGGCGAGGTGTTAATGTCCATATCCTGGCCATATAAATTCATTCCTGCTTCAAGCCGCAACGTATCGCGCGCGCCCAAACCACACGGACGCACACCGGCCTCAGCCAGCTTGGGCCACAAGGCGGTGACCGCATCAGCCGCAACGATAAGCTCAAAACCCTCTTCGCCCGTATAACCGGTGCGCGCCAGCAACATTTCGCCGTATGGCGTAGCTGGCACAATTGCAAAACCAAATGGCTGCAGTGCTTCGGTTGCACTACGCGCAGCAGGCACTGTATTTAATACTTTTTCACAGGCGTGCGGACCCTGCACTGCAATCATCGCCAAATCACGCCGCGGCATCAGCGTAACGCCAAACTCACCCTCAGCATTTAATTGGTTAAGCCAGACAATATCTTGCTCAGCCGTCGCTGCATTCACAACGACACGAAATAGGTCTTCACGAACCAAGTAAACGATTAGATCATCAATGACGCCACCTTGCGCATTCAGCATACACGAATACAATGCACGCCCGGGGGTTTTGAGTTTGTCAATATCATTGGCCAGCACGTAGCGCAAAAAAGTGCGCACATCATCACTACCGACAGTACCGCCAAGGTCAATCACGCACATATGCGAGACATCAAACATGCCTGCATCCGTACGTACTGCCTGATGCTCATCAAGCTGCGAGCCATAATGCAGCGGCATCGCCCAGCCGCCAAAATCAACGATCCGCGCATTGGATGCGCAGTGCCTCGCGTAAAGAGGGGTTTTTTTCAATTCAGTCATCAAGCGCCGCCTGAGGAGAGTTCAATTCAATTATGAATAGTATACTGCCGAGAAACAATCAGTGAGTACCCCAAAATCAATCTTGCATGATCGATTTCGATCACTTCAATACCATTTAAAAAATGCCCGCTTCTCTCTATGCTTAGGAAGTGCGACCTCTAAAACCGAGTCTCACGCGCAGCTCGTAAAAAACTATCCAGCAGCGGCGTGCAATCAAGTAACTCTGGCCCCTGTGCGCGATGAAACTCGGGATGCCATTGCACTCCCACGACAAATGGCGCTTTACTGTAACGCACCGCTTCGATGATATCGTCGCCCGCTGAGGTGGCCTCAACTGACAGATCGCGCCCCAGCGTTTTGACAGCCTGATGATGAATTGAATTGATGGTTGCCTCGTTCGCTGAAAATAGCTTAGAAAACGTTGCCCCCGCTGGAAAATTGACGGCATGCCGATGCACATCATATTGCTCATTCACATGCACGCCAGCCGTGGGGACATCGCTCGCAATATCTTGATATAAAGTCCCGCCAAACGCGACATTAATCAACTGGCAGCCGCGGCAGATACCGAGTACAGGTTTACCCGACTCAATAAATTCGTGCAATAGCTCAAGCTCATACATATCACGCACCCGGTCCCCTGACCATTCAGGACGAGTGGCTTCAGGCGAGTACGATTGCGGTGAGACATCCGCGCCACCTTGCAACACCAGCCCATCTAGATGCTTAGCATAATCGCGCAGCCGAATATTGCTGGGATGCAACATGCCTTGATGCCCTACCGTCGGAATCATAAAGACCAGAACGTCACGCGACATCACCCAGTGCGCAATAGATTCTTCTAAATATTGCAGCGTTTTACCGCGTAGCCCCTTGCCACCGGGTTCCGGATGGAAAATTCGCGCCGAGATACCGATGCGCAAGGTCCGTTGTGTAATCTGCTGCGTAGCTCGGCCATACAACATGCGCAAGCGCGCAGCAACGCTACGCCCGAAGACTGACCACGCTGACTCATTCTCTTTTACATAAGAAGCAGTAGTAGAATTATCTGCTAAAGGAGCTGTCAACTCAGTTGATTCAGGCGTCGCCGCGACGGACGCAGGATTAGTTGACTCCGCCGTGGTTGCAGAGGATTCGACTACGGTCGAGGGTGAGTGTTCATTCATTGCAATTGCCTATTCAGATGAATTCTCTCTATTTTTTAGCGACAAGCAGACAAACAACTCGCCTAACCATGATCTTGGTTATTATCAAAAGTTTCACGTAGCACGATTTGCAACCTAGCGTGAACTCGCACAAACCAGCGCCACAGCACGACCAGCAAAAGCGCTGCACAGGCTAAAACCGCAATCAACAAATCGACAGGAGGCAGAATACGTCCGCTCAAAGCCGTCACCCATAAAAATACGCCAAACATCGCGATTGCGGGCACAAGCTCAGCCAGCGCATAGCGGATACTGGTTGTAAAGCGCCCCGTCACCACCGGCCGCACGCTAATTTCGGCTAATAAGAGCGCCAGCGATTTAAGCTTGCGGTAGATGGCAACTAGAAAAGGCATCGAGATAGCCAGCGCTGCACTCCACCATAAAACGTTTTGGACACGTTCATCAGGCACTCGAGCGTTCACCCAGTCATCGATGCGGATCGCAAAATAAGAAACACCGATAAAAATGGCCGCAACCAGCGCAAGGTTTATCGCAATCTGTAACACAATACTGCGCACCAGTCTAAAGACCGCAGCGTTATCGCCGGTGAGTTGTAAATTCGATAACCATTGCGCGTAATTAGAAAACAAGCGTACAAACGGCCGGGGCAAGATTTCCGCAATGCGTTGCGTCAACGGATCAGCGGCTCGGATCAAATAAGGTGTAAAGAGCGTTGTCAGAGCAGAAACTGCAACCGCAACCGGGTAAAGAAAATCGCTGGTCACATGCAAAGACACGCCCAACGCCGCAATAATGAACGAAAACTCGCCAATTTGCGCCACGCTCATCCCGACTCGCATTGAGGTGCGGCCATCGCAGCCCGCCACGAAAGTGCCAAGTCCACAAGTCAGAATTTTGCCAAACACCACCACCGTTGTAATCACTGCAATCGGCCACGCATAGTCGACCAATGCGCGTAAATCAAGCATCAGCCCGATCGTCACGAAAAAGATTGCACTAAACATATCGCGGAGCGGCGCAACCACCCGCTCAATCGAATGCAGCGCACGCGATTCAGCCATAATCGCGCCAATTAAGAAGGCCCCAAGTGCAATACTATAATCAAGCTTGACCACGATTAAACAAAAACCAAAGCACAAGCCAAGCACCGTAATTAACAACATTTCATCGCGTTTAAAGCTCGCCACATATTGTAATAGGCGCGGTACCAGCAATAACCCGAGCACCAGCGAGACGACCATAAACAACATTAGGCGCGCCAGAGTGATCACGACACTGCCGGCATCTACCGAGCCACTGCTCGCAATCCCGGACAGCAAGGCAATCATCGCAATCGCCAGAATATCTTCAACAATCAGAATGCCAAATACGGTTTGCGCAAAACGTTCACGTTTCAAGCCAAGTTCGTCTAATGCTTTGACAATAATGGTGGTCGATGAAATCGCCAGCATGGCTCCAAGAAAAAGCGCATCCATGGTTTTCCAGCCAAACCAGCGGCCGATTTCATAGCCTAGCCACAACATCAGCACAATCTCTGATAACGCAGCGACAATCGCTGTGGCGCCCACTTTGGCAAGCTTGCGCAAACTAAATTCAAGCCCGAGCGAGAACATTAGAAAAACCACGCCAAGCTCACCCAGCGTATGAATGGATGTCTCATCGCCAATTAACTCAAACGGCGGCGTATGGGGCCCAATAATCACCCCTGCAGCAATATAGCCCAGCACAACCGGCTGCTTGAAGCGATGAAAAAGCACAGTAACAATGCCAGCGATCAACATGATCACGGCAAGGTCATGAATAAAACCAATGGTATGCTGCATGCAGTATGTGTCCTTGAAGGCAGATACAATAATATGATTAGACTAAGCGCTAAAATCCAGCGCTCGCTCCCGAACTATAGCTTAAGCGAACCGCCGTTGTGACTTCTTCGCGCTACAATAGTTTTTAATTTAATGACTCCATTTTATCCATTTTCATGAATCCAAGATTTGATTGGCTCCGTTCACCGCGTTTACTCCTGCTCAGCAGTCTAATCAGTGTCGCATTTTTGGGCGGTGCATTCTATCTTCAATTCGTCGAAAACGAAGCCCCATGTCCATTATGCATCTTACAACGCTATGCACACCTACTCATTGGGCTGTTTGCGCTAATCGGCGCTATCGTCCGCCATCGCCGCCTTAATTTAGCGCTCCATATACTCACGCTGCTGGCAACCGTCGGCGGCATTGCTGCCGCTGCGCGCCATATCTGGCTGCTTAAGCATCCATTTTTTAGCTGCGGCTTCGATGTTTTGCGTCCAATTGTCGATAATCTGCCCCTGGCCTGGATTTTACCATCCGCATTCACCGTCAGCCGTTTATGTGAAGTACCCTATGTGCCGATTCTTGGCTTGTCGCTCTCAAGCTGGTCATTAATCGGCTATCTGTTGATTCTGGTTTTGATTAGCATTAGCTTCTTTTTATCATATAGGCTTGGCAGCGCAACAAAAAGCTCGTTATAATCGCCCCTCGTGCCGGAATAGCTCAGTCGGTAGAGCAGCGCATTCGTAATGCGAAGGTCGGGGGTTCGACTCCTCTTTCCGGCACCATTTATCCTCAGCGATAGTCAAAAAAACCCCTCCGCAAAACCAATTAAAACCATATAAAATAAGGGTTTATCAGGGCTACTCATCCCCTATTTCCAACATAAAACCACGGAACAGAACACAGTTACACAGCTATTTTGTAGGTATGCCACCAAGGAAACATCCAAAATGCCTACAAACATACTTCCTGACTCTAAGTGTAAAGCAGCAAAGCCCGCCAGTAAGGCATTCAAAATGTTTGATGGTGGCGGGCTTCACTTGTGGGTGTCACCCAAAGGTAGCAAGGTGTAGCGTATCGGGTTACAGGAAAGCCGCAGACAATCAGTTTCGGACCTTATCCAAACGTGTCGTTAGCGGATGCGAGAGCAAAGCGGGATGAACTGAAAGCCAAGATTAGAATATGTAATCAGATCGCTTCGCTCATTAAACAAGGGCGCATCCGCACTTCCGTATCCAACGCTTCTGCTCTACGCTTAACTTGCCACTTATCCATTTCAACTATTAATACGAACAACCGCTTGGTTTGGCAGATTTTTATTTCCGGCTTTAGAAGACTCAAAAATGAGGTGCTCTAGCTTCTTTTAGACAGTCTCTCCAATGCTTGCTTTCCAAAAGGGACTTGCCCGGGAACCTTCTTTTTCATAAAACCCTTTAGCTCACTAGCCCCTTCATGAAACAAATCAGAAATTATTTCCTTGGAAGATACTGTGCTACCTTCTTTTTTTTCAAGCATTAACGCCCCGCGCTGCTTTAACAACTGCTCATTTCCTCCGCTTAATCCTTCGGCACCTCCGATTAAAGCACCTCTCACTGCCAGAAAATCATGCATCGTACTCCAGCAAAAATATGCTTTATATTTCCGCTCCTCTTTTTTCAACTCCCACTGCCGAACAGAATTATCAGCGCTGCCAATCCCCAAATAGTGCCTGCCAGAAGTCTCTTTCAAGCCAATGCTACGGACTACCCCACAATCTTGAACCATCATTTGACACTGAGCCGTTTGCGCATCCCATAGCCGCACCGTCTTGTCAAGACTGCCCGAAGCGATCTGCTGGCCACTCGGTGAATACACTACGCTCATAACATAGCTAGTATGTCCGCGTAAGGTGTAACCAGCCGCTCCGCTTTGGACGTCCCACAGACGCACCGTATTGTCCTCACTACCCGAGGCCAGCTGAGCGCCACTCGGTGAATACACTACGCTCTCAACAATGCCAGTATGGCCTTGTAAGGTGCGGACAGACTCTCCGCTTTGGACATCCCACAAACGCACCGTATTATCATAACTCCCCGAGGCCAGCTGAGCTCCGCTCGGCGAATATACTACGCTAGTAACGTAGCTAGTATGGCCTTGTAAGGTGCGACCAGGCGCTCCACTTTGGACATCCCACAGACGCACCGTATTGTCGCACCCCCCCGAGGCCAGCTGAGCTCCGCTCGGTGAATACACTACGCTCATAACATACCCAGTATGGCCTTGTAAGGTGTGCACAGGCGCTCCGCTTTGGACATCCCACAGACGCACCGTAAAGTCCCCCCCCGAGGCCAGCTGAGCTCCGCTCGGTGAATACACTACGCTCGTAACATACCCAGTATGGCCTTGTAAGGTGTGCACAGGCGCTCCGCTTTGGACATCCCACAGACGCACCGTATGGTCATTACTCCCCGAGGCCAGCTGAGCTCCGCTCGGTGAATACACTATGCTCATAACACTGCCAGTATGGCCTCGTGAGCTGTGCACAGACGCTCCGCTTTGAACTTCCCACAGACGCACCGTATGGTCCTCACTACCCGAGGCCAGTTGAGCTCCGCTCGGCGAATACACTACGCTACGAACAGCGCCAAGATGGCCCTGTAAGGTGTGCACAGGCGCTCCGCTTTGGACATCCCACAGACGCACCGTAAAGTCACACCCCCCCGAGGCCAGCTGAGCTCCGCTCGGTGAATACACTACGCTCATAACATAGCTAGTATGTCCGCGTAAGGTGTAACCAGCCGCTCCGCTTTGGACGTCCCACAGACGCACCGTATTGTCCTCACTACCCGAGGCCAGCTGAGCGCCACTCGGTGAATACACTACGCTCGCAACAAAACCAGTATGGCCTTGTAAGGTGTGGACAGACTCTCCGCTTTGGACGTCCCACAGACGCACCGTATGGTCATTACTCCCCGAGGCCAGCTGAGCTCCGCTCGGTGAATACACTACGCTCATAACATAGCTAGTATGTCCGCGTAAGGTGTAACCAGCCGCTCCACTTTGGACGTCCCACAGACGCACCATATTGTCATTACTCCCCGAGGCCAGCTGAGCTCCGCTCGGTGAATATATTACGCTATTAACATAGCCGGTATGGCCTTGTAAGGTGTGTACAGGCGCTCCGCTTTGGACATCCCACAGACGCACCATATTGTCATTACTCCCCGAGGCCAGCTGAGTTCCGCTCGGTGAATATACTACGCTAGCAACAGTGCCAATATGGTCTTGTAAAGTGTGGATTTTCCCCCAATTTGAAGTTGCATACACGCTGATCTTGCCGTTATAAAGTCCTACCGCACAGCTTTTCCCATCCGGTGAATACGCGCACGACCACACCGTATTCTCTTCTTGGAGATACGGCAATTCGCCAAACTGCGTCCCTGCCATCTGCGCTCCGCTTAAATTCGCCTCGCGCAGCCAAATATTACGTAGATTGGCCTTTCTTAAATCCGCTCCTTGCAACTGAGCAGAATCAAACATCCCAAAACTCAGATCCGCCCCTGGAATCTTGATTCCTTTTAAATCTGCTCCTTGAAATTGTACATCCGCCTTGACCAAGATCGTCATCGCATTGGCAGCGGCCTGCCGCACCTCAGCATGGGTTTTTGAGCGCTCGATTATCCCTAAGAGCTTTTTCTTAAATGCCGCCTCTTGCTGAACACGCTCGGTCAACAATCGCACAACACCCAAATCGCCTACCCAATGCTTGGGGGCCAAGGATACATCTCGCAGCGTTCGGCGGGACGCAACAGCTTGGGTTTCAAAACTATAGACTGAATCGGCGCTACCACGACGGGAGCGGGTCTCCAGGGCTATGCACTCATCGAACGAGTCGAAGAGCACCCGCGCCACAAAATATTCAAGTAGCGATTTATGGATAAAACGGTATTGATTCCCGCTTCGGCTCACCGGCCAGGCTTCGCGCAGCAGTTGCTGCTTACCTTCGCGTCCGAAAAAAGCCCCCTTCCAATTCCCCTCGTCTTTGAACAACGAATACTCGACAACCGGCTTACCCGCATTCTCTGTGTAAAGGTGTACTGCTAAATCTTTCACAAATCCGATACCGTGCTGGACAAAACCATCATCGCACAGCTCTCTAAAGATCTCTTTTTGGGCTCCCGTTAAATCCTGTAGGCTTAAGCGCTGCTGGTTGCGTTCGAACCAACTTCTAACGAATTGCTCATACATGTCCAGGCGTAACTGCACAACACTTCGATCTTTCCCCTCATTTTCCAGGTACGGCAACGCTTCTAACACCACTCGTAGCAAAAACGGGTTGCTCACCAAGTTTTTTAAATGCGGTTGTTCAAGGGCTTCTTTATACCGCTGCAGCGCTCCGCCCATTTGGTTGTATTCCACATATTTTTCTAGATACTGATTGCTCTCTTCCTCTGAAAACGGCTCAATCATGATTTCTTGAAACGACGAGTCCTCGCCTGGCGAATTCGGCTTCGGTTGAAAACGGCTTCGATAATCTTGGCCCAGATATTCGCTGCGACAACTGATCACCATTTGACCCTGCCAGCCGTCGGGCTGGTTGATCGAATTGCTCAGATACAGGTTCTGCGTTTGCCGTATCTCATCATAGCCGTCCAAAATAAAAACAAACTTTTGTTTTTCTTTCTTTAACTTCTGAATCTGAAATTCTGACAGCCCTCTTCCCCTTAACGATTTGGCGATTAGATCGTGTTCGGGCTTGTCAATACTCGCCAGAGAAATAAACAGCGGAATCGCGTCGGGTTCTTTTTCATCGTGTTCGTTTTTATTGCCCCATAATTGCTGTTCGAGCCGGCGGTTCAAGGTTGTTTTGCCCGCCCCAGAGTCTCCCGCCAACAAGATCACTTTTTTATCGACTTGTTTATCGTTTAGAAACGCTTGAACTTTGGATAAGAGGGGAAAGGTCTCGATCTTTCCATCCAGACTGGCTTTGCCGCGCGGCTCAACATAGAGCTGCTGAGTCTCATTAAATGCCTGATCTTGCTTCAGGGCAGCAAAATACTGTTCCTTCAGAGCGGTCCTCGGGTCTGTTTTGAGTACCCACCGCTGCTCGTTTTGTTCCTGCATGATTACGGCAAGCTGGCTGTGCTGCGCTCTCTGGATGCCGTCGAAAATGCTGTCTATTAGCTCGGTAAACTCACGCTCACCAAGCTTTGAATTATTCTTTAAAAGCGAAATAAGATTGCTGTGCCCCGTCCAAAATTTGTCCAGAAATGTTTTGGACTCATTGTTGCCTACTAACAGCCGTTCGATCAACTTAAACAGCACTAGGTGCCGACTTTGATTCTGATAGACTTCTCCTCCCTTTTGGGCTTGCCCCTCCAATCTGGGAATATCCTCTATGCGAACCACGGTCGCTTTAATAAAATCCCCCAGGCACTCCTCATAGCTATTTAGCGTTAATGAAACCGGGAGAATGCCGTGCTCTTTGGGCTGCTCTGCTCGGATTTGCAAAAAAGCTATTTCTGTCAACACATGATGGAACCCCGCCTTATATTCTGGTGCTTCTGAGAATTTCCTAAGCACCTTACGTATTTCTAAAGTGTCATTTTGCTCATTGTTTTTGCCATACGCGTCTAGATCTTGGAGGTAGGCTTCTCGAAGTTCCCGATGAAACTTTTTATAGTCCGCCCATTTTAGGTAGTTTCCTAATACCTCAGAACAACACACCACGGCCTTATCGACCGGTTTCACATCTTTTATTACCTGGGCGGGCAACAAACAGAGCTGATTGGTTAAGATATCTCCTAGTTTCCCGTCCTTTTTCAGGTCTTCCGGCGACATTATGTACGGTCGCCCCATCGGCGCTTGATCCGAATACAGCTTGACCCCTTCGATTTCAGATAACCTCTCGATGAAATACTTAGACGTCTCAGCTTCGGCCTTTCCGTAATCTGCGTTGTTGTGCGCATACACCAGAAAAAGACTAGGTTTATTCGACACCTTTAAGGAATTAAGCGTTAACAGCGTCTTTTTAAACAGATAATCCACCAGATCACTTTTTTTCTGAACAGACATTGAGGTGAATATGGCAGTCCGAACCGAAGCCCATTTATTTGAGTGAGCGCTATATCCTGATGGAGGTGATTGCACAACTTCCGCACGCGCACAATGTTGCTTGGCTTCATCGTGCCCCCACATTTCAGCTTTAAAATAGCTGACTCTTGCTTTGCCAAATAAATTTAAGCCTTCTAACACTTTCCCACGTTCGAAATAGGCATCGGCCATCATCTTTCGCAATGCCTCATCTGCTAATGTGTGGGGATATTGCGCTTTCCTCAAAGCCTCTTTTACGCTCCCAAGCGACTTCAATGTGTCTTTCACTTGATTGTATAGGGTCAGTGCTACATCCAAGTGTCCCTTTTCTTTCTCGGCGCGAGCTTGACCTAAATAATAATCACCGAGGTTCCGCGCGAGGGTTTCTGGTAACGTCGTGTGAGATATATTTCCTAACATGTTCGTTCTCCATTTTCTTTAATTCGTATTTATTAATATCAGATCGCAGCTACTTGAGCGCGCACTGCTATTACGATTTTGCTGTCACCCATGGTCGATACAGAGTATGCAAAAGCTAAAAAGGCTTATGAGATAGTAATAGCACAGTGGCAAAAAAACAAGAAAAATGCTTTTGATTTGTTAGTTAAGTCATTTATGCCAAAGTCCGTTTCTAGCGGCACAAACAGAAGCCCATAAGGCCTTAATTGGAAACGCTATCCAAACAGAGATTCACGCAAGAATTCAGGCACCAATCAGCCTTATAAAATAATAAAATTTTTTCATTTGGCGTAAAAATAGCGTAACTCTTGCCTACTTTCCTGCACCTTCAAGGCAGGGTGCAACAAATAGCGTGCCGTGATAAATACCCACCAAGGTGCGCCCTGTAACGATCAGCCAAAAACCGAGCAACATGCAAACGAAAATCGCACCCAGTATGGCAAACAATCCAACCTCCGTGATCCGCGCCAAGGTCAATGTTGCCAACGCATAGACACCGATTGGAAAGGTAAACGCCCACCAGCCCATGTTAAAAGGTAAACCTTGCCGCAGATAATGCAAGGTGGTCAAAATGGCGATAACCAACCACCACAAACCATAGCCCCACAAGATGCAGGCGCCGATAACCCCAGTACTTTCGGCAAGTCGCCCGACATCGATCAGTTCGGGCGCAATAAGAATACGGGGTGCTTGTTCGCCCAGTTGCAGCAGACCGAGCGCACCCGTGGCAATCGGGCCCATTGCAAGCCAGCTTGAGACGGCCATATCAGGTCCGGGCAATTTATGTAGCACCATCCGTAGAAACAAAATGGCCAAGATCCCCAAGGCTGGCAAAACCGAAGTACCCCAAAGCACATAGCTGAAAAACAAAATAGCGCTAGATGCTGAATTCGCTGGCAAATAGCCCAGTAGCAAACCACCCGATGCAGCGGTCACTTCCGCCGCCACAATCGGCAGCAGCCAAATGGCCGTCATGTTTTGCAACGTGTGGGTTTGGCGGGTAAACATAAGAAAAGGAATCAGCCATGCACAGAGCAGGGCCAGCGCTGCATCCAGCCACCAAAGGACAGTGGCGATCTCAACTGCCGTGTGTCCCCAGCGTTCAGTACCAAAAATTAAGAAACCGTTGAGGATGGTAGCAAGGCCCATCGGGATCGCACCAAAAAACATCCCCATCGCGCTATGCTGAAAAATACGTTTGGCCCCATCAAAGAAAAATATCCAACGTGCCGCATACAATAGGCTACACACTATAAATAAGCCTATATTGATAAGCCAAAGCACCTCACCCGTTGCCTTTACCCCATTGATTGGAAAGGGGAAACGCGCCAATGCCAAGGCCACAATACCTGTACCCATCGTGGCGGTAAACCAATTAGGCGTAAATTGCCGGATCAACTCACGCGGATGCGACAAGCGATTCAGGGGGAGTGGAATCATCATTAATGCCCTATTAATCAGACTGATATGTAAGGATCAGAGTATTTATATTAATTCCAAGACCTTCTTAACCAGAGCATCAATCCCTTGCGCCACCTCTGCGATTGATGCGCCTTCGCGCATATACCCTGGCGTAGTCACCACTTTGTGCCTACTGTCGACCACAATCGCATCCGTCGCACAAATCACATGCTGCCCTCCCGCTTTATCAATCATTGCCGCCAAATGACTGTCATTACCAATGGTTAGGCTCACTGGCTGCTCTGTCAGATTTTTGAATAATTTAGGCAGTAGTGCCGGGGCAATACAGATGAAGCCAGTGGGTTTGCCAGCTTGATACATTTCTTGTATTAATTGACTAAGCTCGTGTTCAATAAAGCAATCAATTCCCTGCGTAGCAAAGTCGCTCAAGTTTTTCGCGACACCAAAACCACCGGGTAAAACTAGAGCATCTAATAAAGTGGGATCGGCGTCGGACAGGGCATTAACTTTACCGCGAGCGATGCGCGCCGATTCCACCAAAACATTACGATTTTCTGTAGTCGTTTCACCAGATAAGTGATTAATTACATGAAGCTGCTCTTTATCTGGCGCAAAACAAATAGCCTGCGCACCAGCACGTTCTATGGCCAGTAAAGTTAATACTGATTCATGTATTTCAGCACCATCAAAAACACCACAACCACTTAAAACTACCCCAATTTTTTTCATCGCATCTCTCTTTTACTATGCCGGCATCGATCAAAAAGACGAACCAGGTTCGCGTAGAAATGCCTCTTCTTCGGCACTGGATACTCGCCCCAAAATAGCATTCCGATGCGGATAGCGGCCAAATCGCGTAATCACCTCTGCGTGCTTGCGCGCCCAGGTTAGAGGAGCACTTAGACCTGTTTCAGACTCAAGTACCTCGAACAAGCGCAACGATTCACGCTGGCCATGTACAGACTCATCATGCTCAAACGGTAGATACACAAACCAGCGGTGATAAGGCGTTGGCAAACAGCGATCTTCGGCACTGCCAAGCAGCGTCAGCGCGACCTCAAGCGCACGCGCATCAGAGGCGAACGCGCGCGCTGTGCCTCGATATAGATTGCGCGAGAATTGATCCAGCAAGACGATCAAAGCACAGGCTCCCAATGGCGTGATTGCCCAGGCATCACATTGTCCAGCCATAGCTCTCTCATGCATGGCCAAAAATCGGCTACGGATCACGGCATCTATTTCATCAGATTGGCTAAACCATAAGGCGCGGTCACCGCCATATTCTGCTGAGCCTGGTGCACCAAACCAAAAATCAAGCACTTCACGCGCATCTGGCGCAAGTTTTGCACGCTCTGGTGCAGCTTCTTCAAGGGATTGCTCAGATTTAGCATTCATCGTGTTTAAGGTTCGTCAGAAGAGTTATATTAAATGTCATTACGACCAAATTATTATCCATCTAAAAGCGAAAAGATATGCTATCTCTTTAGCGCCGTCTTTGATAGACCCATTCAAGGAGCGCATCATGAGCTGCCTGCGCAGCAGGTGCCCGTGGATCATTAATCATACTCACAACAATATAGCTTTCCCCGTTTGCGGCGCTCACATAACCGGCAATGGCGCGCACCTGATCAAGCGTACCGGTTTTGATCCGCGCCCGCCCAACCAGAGGAGTATTACGCAAGCGATAGCGCATGGTCCCGTCAATACCCACAGTCGACAGTGATTCAACAAAAGCTTGCGCGACCGGGCTTTGATTTGCGACGCGCAATAATGCCGCCAACGAACGCGCACTGATGCGCGCTTGATTCGATAAACCGGAGCCATTCGCCATCACCAACTCAGGCGTCGCCAGGCCAGTGTGGCGCAACCACTGTTTAATCGCCTGTACTGATTTGCCGACATCTGCCGGTGGTTTATGGCTGTGTGCCCCAATCGTCAAAAAAAGATTATCCGCCATTGGGTTATTTGAGAACTTATTAATATCTTGCACAATCTCAGCCAACAGCGGCCCCTTATGAAGCCCGACAGGCCGTGCATGAATAGAGTTCCGCCCTTCACGCACCTGTCCGCTAAAGGTCCCACCTGACTGTCGCCATAAGGCAAGAAAACCTCTCGCAAAAAACTGGCTGTGATCCAGCAGCGCGACACTTTTCACGCGGGTCCCACACGCCAATGGATATTCACCGGCAAACGCTATACGCGTGCTACCGTCGGGCTCAAGTATTACAAATGGGGCCGCGGCGCTAGGCAAGCCGGAACATAAATTGAGCGTGACGTGCAAAGCATTGGTAATGTGTAATTGCTCAAGCGCCGGCGTAGCCATAATGATCATGGTCCCATCAGCTTGTGGCGTGAGCGTGAAGGTCAACGACTTGAAAGCATATAGTAAGGGATCAGGGCCTACGTTATACGGCGCACCCGCTTTCTCATCAAACCACTTGACATAACGTGTCGAGTCGGCAAAGTAGCTTTTATCAAGAACCAGATCTCCCTCTATATTAACTACCCCTGCATGACGGATTTGCTCAACCAGGTCAATTAACTCTTCGGGAATCAGTTTAGGATCTCCACTGCCTTTGATATACAGATTGCCCCGTAGCACACCCTTTTTAAGGTCGCCATCAACATAGGCTTTAGTCTGCCAGTGAAAATCTGCACCTAATATGGAAAGCCCGGCAAAAGTGGTCACGAGCTTCATGGTTGAGGCCGGAATCATCGCTCGCCTGGCGTTAACCGAGAGCAGCGGCCGCACATCTCCAATGCGCTCGACCACCGCACTCATCGAAGACGGCATCACGCCGGCCTGACGTAAAGCAGTTCGCACGGTAGCAGGCAGTGTAGCAGCAGGGGGGGCAGAGGGTTTAGGGGCAGGTGGCCGGGCGTGCACAGCGCCAGCCATACTTGCGATGACGCTTATGCATAGCAAGGCAAGCACTAGAGCCGCGCCGCGAATAGAGTGCAATTGATATCCTCACCGGCTTAAAGTCATGATTCCGACAAATTAAAGGCCGCCGCAGCCCGGCCCAAGCGGTCATTGAGCGCAGCCCACTCCGGCTTGGCCGGTAGTTGTTCAATCAAAATACGCTGTGCATCAGTATTTTCCAATGTGCGCAGCAGGCTATATAACTCATGCGCATAAGCATGGGGTTCTTCAGCGGCCGCAATGATACGCACTTCAGCACACTCCGCCCATTGCACGGCACACCGCGCGGCTAACTGTGCGCGCGCAACGACCGCGACAGATGCTCCGTGACGGCGGCGGCTAAGGGCCTGCATCATCTCGTCTGCGGTCAATAAAGCCAAGGGTATACGCGGCGCGTAATGCGCCCGTAACGAACCTGATACGCGTGGCGCGCGCTCGCCGCTGCGGACTTCTTTTGCGGGTGCTTCATTGGGTTGCGCGGGCAATTGTGGCATCTCCCCCAACACCGCCGCCAACTGCTCAGCACTAATTTCCCCGGGGCGCAACAGCGCGGGAAAACCGCGCGACAAATCTAAAATAGTGGATTCAATACCCACCTCACATGCCCCACCACCGAGTATAGGTATTGCTGCCCCAAATTCATCATAGACATGTTGGGCGCACGTTGGGCTGACACGGCCAAAGCGATTGGCGGAAGGTGCCGCCACCCCACCCTGCCCGCCGCTACGCAGGCCGCCTGGCCCGCGAAAAGCACGTAACAGCGCCTGCGCGATTGGATGCGAAGGACAGCGCAGCCCAATGGACGCCTGGCCGCCACTCACCGCATCTGGGATATGGGCAGCACGCGGCAGAATCAAGGTCAACGGCCCAGGCCAAAATGCATCAATCAACGCGCGAGCACTCAGCGGGAGCGCTCCGCTTACCCAGTAAGCAAGATCTGCATTGGCAGCCAGGTGCACAATCACCGGATGATTGCGTGGGCGGCCTTTAGCGGTATAAATACGCGCAATAGCTGCAGGGTTTTCGGCATCAGCGCCAAGGCCGTAGACGGTCTCAGTTGGAAACGCGAGCAACTCTCCCCTTTCCAGCAAGTGGGCCGCCTGCGCAATACCACTTTCATCAACGGGCAATGCCGTAGGCGGGCAACGCCCGGAATCAGCTAGGGTGAATTTAGACAAGAGGTTATCGTGCACCGATGAAACCTCCTGATTTTAATCGGAAAGCAAAATTGAAAAAAACAGTCAACACAGTATTGAAATAAAAAAAGTACTCATTAGCCCACAATACCATGAATTCTACTTCCAGCGGTGTCTGTGAGAGGCGGGGGAGAGTTAACCAAAGTAAGCTACAACTATCAATTTACTACACAATGACGGTTGCTCTAAATGGAAGCCCATCAGCGCTGAAATAAGCGGTCTAGTAGATGTGCCTCACGATCATTTGATGAGTAATGGTAGTTGAAAAATAGACATTCAGCGCATAAAGTGGAACAGAATGATGAAATTAAATCAACAAACGATGTACGAGCGTAGTGTTGCCAAAGACCAAACTTATGACGGACGGTTTTTCACTGGGGTGCTCACCACCGGCATTTACTGTTTGCCATCATGCCCTGCGCGCAAACCTAAGTTTGACAATGTACGCTTTTTTGCGACTGAAGCGGAAGCGATTGCTGCGGGCTTACGCGCCTGCAAGCGGTGCCGCCCAGATCTTTTTGCACGTGGCATGCGTTGGGATGAGGCCTTATACGAAGGCTTAATCGAACGGGTGCGCGCTGAGCCTAGCGCATTTAAGGATGTGAATAGTCTCGCCGCCACCGCGGGTATTGGCATCACCCATTTAGCTGAACTCATCCGCACTCATGCTCATCTAACACCGGCGGCGTTATTGCGCCAAGAGCAAATCGCTTTTGCTTGTCAACGTTTAATTGATTCAAATGAGCGAGTGATCGATCTGGCTCATGAAGCAGGCTTTGAGAGCGAGGCCACCTTCCATCGGCAGTTTCTGGCCACCACCGCAATGACACCAGGTGCCTATCGGGCTTTACGCGAGTCAAAGAGTTTTTTACTGCAACTACCGGCAGATTTTCGGGCAATTGATGTGCTCCGTTACCATGGACGAGATCGCGAGGGCACCTTTGAACAAGTCTGCGGTCAACAGATCTCTATTCCGCTCAGACTCAACAGTCTATTAGTGAGGCTCAAACTCACCTTACAAACGCCAGGCGCCTGGTGCGAGGTTGAGTATGACGGCGCACCTGCGCCGCAAATTATGGTTAAAACCCATGTGATCGTGATGCGTATGTTAGGTTTATATAGTGACAGCGCCAGTTTTGAGGCGAGGGCGAATAAACAAGAACATGTGCGAACGCTCGTTGCGAATCACCGTGGTCTCCGCATTCCGCTAGCGCCAGGCATTTTTGAGGCGCTCGTATGGGCCATCATCGGCCAGCAAATTAATCTCGCTTTCGCGGTACAACTACGGCGAGCCCTGATCAAGCACGCAGGTGACCCAGTTGGCGCAGGTGGCCAATATACTCATCCATCACCCGAGCGCATTGCTGCGATGGACCCTTCTGAATTAACCGCGTTACGTTATTCACGCTCTAAAGCAGGGTATTTGATTAATGCTGCGCAAGCAGTCTGCTCAGGGCAATTGCCATTAGAACGCTTAGCGCAAGGCTCGGCTCAAGTCGCGGACCGAACCCTACGCAGTCTACGCGGTCTGGGGCCATGGACCACGCACTACACTTTAATGCGTGGTTTAGGGTTAGCCGATTGCATGCCAGCTGGTGATAGTGGTTTGGCGGCAGGACTACAACATCTGCATCAATTACCACAGAGGCCAACCGTAGAACAGATGACAGCCCTAATGGCCCCCTTCGCCCCCCATCGCAGCCTCGCTACCTGCCATGTTTGGGCCAGCTTAGCGACGCAAACATAAGGAGAGATACCATGCAACCTCAAACGCATTATTTTGGTGGGCAATTCTCTACCCCACTTGGACCAATGACCGCCATCGTCACCACCGAAGGCGCTTTAGTTCGGCTTGGATTTGATGGAGAAACACGAGCCGCGCGCCGTTTATTGCAGGGGCTTGATGTCACCTGGCAAAACGCCAAAACTGCCTTTGTTCAGCAGCAAATTGAGGAATATTGCTTGGGCTGCCGAGAAAAATTCGACTTGCCGCTGGCGCCTCTAGGCACGGTTTTTCAACTTCGCGTTTGGCAGCAACTCACCGCTATTCCATACGGTACCACCCTGAGTTATGGCGAGCTAGCCCGTAGCCTAGACTGCCCAACAGCGGCACGCGCAGTAGGCGCTGCCAATGGCGCCAACCAGATTGCCGTGATTGTACCTTGCCACCGAGTCATTGGAGCCAGTGGTAGCCTGACTGGATATGCAGGCGGGCTCGACGTAAAACATGCCTTACTTACGCTAGAAAAAGCTCATTTAAATTAGCCATTTGGTCTAGTATTCATGATTGTTTGGTCGTGACAGAATGTTTTGCATTCTCCACCCGTTGGCGGTAAGCCAAGCAACCAGACAATCGTGCAATGAGCTACTCATCAATGCCCCATGATGGATTGTTTAAGCTCTTCTTGATGGATGTAAACATCGCCAAAGAGTTTTTGCAAATTCACCTATCTCATTCTGTGCAGCAACAGTTTGATTTTGATACTTTAGCGCTTGCTCCAGGCGCCTTTGTTGAAAATGATTTAAGCCAGCATTACTGCGATATCGCTTATTCGATCCGTTTAATGAACAAGCACAGTTCAGCGTATATTTTGCTTGAACACGAAAGCGCAGTGGGTAAGCTCACCCCATTTAAACTATCGCGCTACCAAAGCGCGCTTATGAAACAACACCTTAACCAAGGCGATACGTTATTGCCTGTTGTGCTGCCGATCATTTTCTATCGAGGAGCCGGGTCTTATCGCGGTCCGCTCAGACTCTTAGAATGTTTTAGGGATAAGACTTTAGCACAAGAAATATTAGATCTAGCCAAGCCCATTCAGTTGATTGCTTTATCAGCAATACCAGACGATATCTTAATGACACATAAGCGTTGTGCAGCATTAGAACTAGGGCAAAAACACATTTATAACTGGGATCTGAAGCAACTTGTGCCTAAGGTTTTTGAGCTTTTTGACCGCTATCCACTAGACATTGAAAAGAGACAAGGACTACTATATTATCTAGCAAAAGAAGGGCAGGAAATGGATCAGCAGTTTGTTCAATTTATGATTAACACCGCACCACATTACCGGGAGGACATTATGTCTGCAGGGCAATATTTAATTGAAGAAGGCCGACAAAAGGGCCATCAGGAAGGCTGGCAAGACGCTATGCTTGAAACAGCTCAAAATATGTTAACAAGAGGTGTACCCTTTGATGTTATCAAGCAAGTCACGAAACTTTCTGATGATACTATCACCGCTCTCATGCCAGAAAATAATCACACCGTATGTGCTAATCAAACGGATATGGTCCGTGCGCCTTAGTGGATATCATCTGTAGCAACCGCGCGCTTTCACACGCGGCGGCGGAGGCCTCGTCCAAGGTTGCCGCAACCAGCGTTAAATGACCCATTTTACGAGCTGGGCGCGCCTCCTCTTTCGCATAGAGATGGAGCCGTGCCGCTGGCAAGGCAATCACCTCATGCCATGGTGGCATTTGATTACACCCACCTCCAACAAACCAAAGATCCCCCAGCAGATTCAGCATCACCGCGGCCGAATGTTGCCGCGTGTCGCCCAATGGCAGTCCCGTCATTGCGCGTACTTGCTGCTCAAATTGGCTGGTAGCGCAAGCATCTACGGTGTAATGACCGGAGTTGTGTGGGCGCGGAGCCATTTCATTGGCTAATAACGAGCCATCTTCCAGCACAAAGAATTCAACACATAAAACCCCCACATAGCGCAGTTGCTCAGCCATCGCCAAAGCTGTGCACGTTGCAGCGTCGGCCAGTGCTGGCGGTACATTTGGCGCCGGGGCAATGGTTTGCATTAAGATTCCATGCTGATGTGTATTGCATACCAGTGGGTAAACAGCGGTTGCACCATTTACGCTGCGAGCAATCAGCGTAGAGACTTCATAAGCAATCGGTACCTGTTTTTCAAGCACGCAGGCCACCTCGCCAAGCTCAGCATAAGCACGCTGCAGTTCGACCGCGCTTGCAACTTTAATTTGGCCTTTGCCGTCGTAGCCCAGGCGGGCGGTTTTTAAAATCCCCGGCAAAACTGCATTAAGCTGTTCATGACTGAACTGCGCCAGCCTATCTGCCGACTCTATGATGAGGTGAGGCACGACCGCTACCCCACAGCTTTCTATAAAACGCTTTTCTGCAATTCGATCTTGCGCAATCGCCACGCAGTGACTCGCCGGGCTCACATAGGTTGTGCGCGCTAGGTGCTCAAGGCTTGCCGCTGGCACGTTTTCAAACTCGGTGGAAATCGCCGCGCAGAGCTGGGCAAACTCAGCCAGTACGGCCTGATCCTCGTAAGGTGCGCACAAATGACGATCCGCTACTGCGCCTGCTGGACTCGCTGGATTAGGGTCCAGCACCGCTACCCGGTAACCCATGGTTTGGGCCGCAAAACAAAACATGCGGCCAAGCTGGCCGCCACCCAGGATGCCAAGCCAGGCACCGGGCAAAATTGGAAAGCTAGGAGCAAACATTAGAGATTAGGTAGGGTTGCAGCACACGCCGCATCGTGTTGCCGCTGGCGGAACAGTTCGAGTTTGCGGGTGAATTCAGCAGAAACATTAGCCAATAGCGCAATCGCAAATAAGGCCGCATTGGCCGCGCCTGCTTCGCCGATCGAGAAAGTCGCAACCGGCACGCCCTTTGGCATTTGTACAATTGAATGGAGCGAATCGACGCCTCTCAGATATTGACTTGGCACGGGCACGCCCAGTACCGGTACCGTGGTTTTTGCGGCGAGCATACCTGGCAAATGCGCCGCGCCCCCGGCTCCAGCAATAATCGCCACCAGTGAGCGCGCGCGCGCATTCTGTGCATAAGCCAGCATCTCGTCAGGCATCCGGTGTGCGGAAAGAACTTGAACTGCATACGGCACCTCAAACTCTTTTAGAATTTGCACCGCATGCCGCATGACGTCCCAGTCCGAGGCTGAACCCATTACCACGCCGATCAATGGCGGCTGTCGCTGGTCATTTTCCATCTGCTTAAGCCTTGCATAGCTGATTAAATTTCGCCGGTTAAGCGCTCGAGCGCTTCGTGATATTTGGCGGCTGTTTTTTCGATCACCTCGGCCGGTAATGTGGGCGCCGGCGGAGTCTTTGACCAAGACTGCGTCTCGAGCCAATCGCGCACAAACTGTTTATCAAACGAGGGCGGATTTTCACCAACCTGGTATTGATCAGCCGGCCAGAAGCGCGATGAATCGGCAGTCAGCACTTCGTCCATTAAGTGCAAAACGCCATTTTCGTCTAAGCCAAACTCAAATTTGGTGTCTGCAATGATAATGCCACGCGTTGCCGCATATTCTGCCGCTTCACGGTAAAGTAACAAGCTAAGGTCACGAATTTGCGATGCCAAGGTAGTCCCAATCAAGGCTTCAACTGCAGCAAAAGAGATATTCTCGTCATGCTCGCCAAGATTGGCTTTGGCCGCTGGCGTGAAGATCGGCTGCGGCAACTGTTGCGCATTTTTCAAGCCAACCGGTAACGCAACCCCACATACCGCGCCAGTTGCCTGGTAATCTTTCCAGCCACTTCCTGCCAGATAACCGCGCACAACCGCTTCAATCAAAATCGGCGTTAAGCGCTTAGCGACTACCGCACGGCCTTTGACTTGCGCAACTTCGTCAGAGGCCACGACGGACTCAGGCGCAACCCCGGTTAAGTGATTGGGGACATGATGTGCAAACCGCGCAAACCAGAAATTTGACATCTGGTTAAGGACGTATCCTTTCCCAGGAATCGGCTCATTGAGCACAACGTCAAACGCAGAAATACGGTCAGTCGTGATAATCAGTAGTTGATCCCGGCCAATCGCATAATTGTCGCGAACTTTGCCGCAGCCTAACAGGCTCAGCGAAGACAACGAAGATTGATAAAGTGTAGGTGACGGCATAAGAAGTATTTTTTTGACGGGTGGGCACGCGCTAATTTTTACTGCACCTGTTGCGTCAGTTCGCCTTTTTGATAACGTTGAGCCATTTTTTCAAGCGGCGCTGCCTTGATTTTGCTAGCCTGCCCTTCACAGCCAAAAGCGAGATAGCGAGCTTTGCAGATCGCTTGCGCGGCGGCGCGAGCGGGCTTGAGAAAGTCGCGTGGATCAAATTTGCTCGGGTTTTCAGCCAGAAAACGTCGAATCGCACCCGTCATAGCCAGCCGTAGATCGGTATCAATATTGATTTTGCGCACACCGTGGCGGATTCCTTCCTGAATCTCTTCAACCGGCACGCCATACGTTTGTTGCATCTCGCCGCCAAACTCTCGGATTTCGGCCAATAATTCCTGTGGCACCGACGATGAGCCATGCATGACTAAATGCGTATTGGGCAGGCGGCGGTGGATTTCTTTGATGCGTTCAATGGCCAGGATATCGCCAGTCGGCTTTTTGGTGAATTTATACGCGCCGTGCGAAGTGCCGATCGCAATCGCCAGTGCGTCACATTGAGTTTGACTCACAAAATCAGCCGCTTGCTCTGGATTCGTCAATAATTGCTCACGACTCATCGTACATTCAGCGCCATGACCGTCTTCTTTATCGCCGCGCATGGTCTCTAGCGAGCCCAAACAGCCTAACTCTGCTTCTACGGTCACACCGATTGCATGGGCCAAATCGACGACTTTTTTTGAAACCGCTACATTATATTCATAAGAGGCAATCGTTTTGCCATCTTCATGCAGTGAACCATCCATCATCACGCTGGTAAAGCCGCTACGAATGGCCGCCAAGCAAACTGCTGGCGATTGGCCATGATCTTGATGCATCACCACCGGCAGATGAGGGTAGGCCTCGACTGCAGCTTCAATTAAATGGCGCAAAAAGGCTTCGCCAGCATATTTACGAGCGCCTGCTGACGCTTGCATGATCACTGGCGCATTGACCTCATCAGCCGCCGCCATAATCGCTTGCACTTGTTCCAAGTTATTCACATTAAAGGCCGGCAGTCCATAGCCTTCTTCAGCGGCATGGTCAAGCAATTGGCGCATAGATACGAGAGGCACTTGCTTTCTCCTTAATTCAAAATAATAAAATGATGTTTACGCAGCACTAACTTGCGCGATTTATCAGGTTCCAGATACTGAGCGAGTCATGAGTACCTCCACAGCAGGCAGTGCTTTCCCTTCAAGAAACTCAAGAAAAGCGCCGCCGCCAGTTGAAATATAATCTATTTGATCAGAGATACCGTATTTTGCGATCGCGGCGAGTGTATCGCCCCCTCCTGCGATTGAAAACGCAGCAGAGGTTGCAATCGCTTGCGCCAGCGCTTTTGTACCGTCACCGAAGGCATCAAACTCAAACACGCCCACTGGCCCATTCCAGACTATGGTACCGGCCTGAGCCAACAGCGCCGTCAGTTGGCTCATGCTAGCGGGGCCCAGATCGAGAATTAAGTCGTCTTCAGCCACCGCGTGCGCCGGTTTGATTTCAGGTGGCGCACTGGCGCTAAAGGTTTTTGCAGTCACCACATCCAGCGGAATGGGTACGGATGCGCCACGTTGCTGCATCAATTCCATGATGGCCTTAGCTTCACTCAATAAATCAGCTTCAGCCAACGATTTGCCAATCGGCAAACCAGCCGCCAGCATAAACGTATTAGCAATGCCGCCGCCCACAATCAGTTGATCCACCTTATGTGCCAGTGACTTCAAAATGGTGAGTTTGGTCGATACTTTTGAACCTGCAACGATTGCCACTAACGGCCGCTTGGGTTGTTCAAGCGCGCGGGCAAGCGCACTTAATTCACTCGCCAGGAGAGGCCCGGCGGCGGCGATTGGCGCATATTTTGCGATGCCATGCGTTGACGCTTGGGCGCGATGTGCCGTGCCAAATGCATCATTAATATAAATATCGCATAGCGCCGCCATTTTCTGGGCGAGGGTGTCCGAATTCTTTTTTTCCCCTAGGTTTGCCCGGCAATTTTCTAGTAAAACCAACTGCCCCGGGGCAAGCTCAACGCCTTCTTCGACCCAATCACGGATCAATGGCACAGGACGGCCAAGGAGTTCGCCTAACCGTTGGGCAACCGCCGCTAAAGAATCTTCCGGTTTAAGTTGGCCTTCAATGGGCCGGCCCAGGTGAGAAGTCACCATAACCGCCGCACCTGCAGCCAAGGCTGCAGTCATGGCGGGTATAGAAGCACGGATGCGGGTATCGTCGGTGATCTGACCGGCTGCATCGCGCGGCACATTGAGATCAGCACGGATAAACACCCGCTTGCCAGTCAGTTTACCAGCAGCAATCAAATCAGTAAGGCACAGAATTTGGGGCATTGGGAGCACAGCGCAGATAAAATCCGCAGAAAATCAGAAAGACAATAAGGTACAGCAGGATGCATACCCATACGTTCGGCAAAAAACTAATAGGCTCGCCGGGAAAATTCCGCATTGTACCCACTATACGAAAAAACCTCCACTTTTTGACATTCTGACTGGCCTAAAGAGGCAGTCCGCGCCTTCGGATAAGCATAACCCGATCAGCGCTCACTGTCGCCATCCCAATCCCTCTTTCGTTATACGCTAAATAAATGGGCCAACACCTGATTTATAATAGCCAGCCTAAATATTAAATCGCTGCACTCAGGAGCCGCTTGATGGTGAGTAAAACGCCTCAATATGCACACTGGCTCACGCCAATTTAAAGAGAATCACAGATGACGCAAATACCCCTGTTTGAAGTTAAGATGGACGAACTCCCAATGTATTGTCCGAATCCCCAAATGCCTCACTGGAGTTCGCACCCCCGTGTTTTTATCGACCTGAGCCATGGCGAGGCGAGTTGCCCCTATTGCAGTACCCGCTATGTACTACGCGATAGCGAAGCGATTACCCACCATCCTACCTCCGTTTAAGGCGGCTGGCGCTTTTGTTTTTTAAATTTGTTTGAAGCACATGACCCTACCCGCCTGGCTTAGCCGCGCATCCTTTAGCCAGTCATCTTAATGCAACGCGTACTGATTATCGCTCCCAATTGGATTGGCGATGCGCTTATGGCGCAACCCCTTTTCATGTTGCTCAAGAAGCTGCATCCACGCATCATTCTAGATGCGGTCGCACCAAACTGGGTGGCGCCGATACTGCAGCAGATGCCGGAAATCGACCACATCTATCCAACCCAGCTCGCTCATCGAAAAGTACAATTATGGCAACGCTGGCAGCTGGCGCAAACGCTGCGCACAGTCCAGTATGACGCCGCTTATGTGCTACCCAATTCAGCCAAATCCGCTTTACTCCCATGGCTTGCGCACATTCCGCTGCGCATTGGCTATCATGGTGAGCACCGTTATGGGCTGGTCAATGTGCGTCACCCCAATCCGCGCAAAAATGCACCGCGGCCAACCATGGTGCGCCACTATGCAGCGCTGGCCTATGCCCCACGCGCGCAGTTGCCAGATGAGTTGCCGCTGCCGCGCATCACGCTCGAGCCGCAGCAAGCAGCGCTGGTTGCGCAACGCTTCATGCTGACGGCACAGGCGCCTCTTATCGTATTTTGTCCAGGCGCTGAATACGGCAGTGCCAAACGCTGGCCGGTCGAACATTTTGCGACGCTTGCCCAACTCATTACCTATGCTTTTCCTTATGCGCAAATTGTTACGCTTGGCTCAGCACAAGATGCGCCACTTGGCGCACTCATCACCGCACAAGCACCCCATGTACGCAATTTATGCGGGCACACCACACTGAACGATGCATGCGCCTTAATTGCCAATGCCAGCGCCGTAGTCAGCAATGACTCCGGGCTGATGCACATTGCTGCTGCGTTGCGCCGACCGCTACTGGCTCTTTACGGTTCAAGCGACCCCCGCCATACTCCTCCCCTAACTGACACCGCGCGAGTACAATGGTTACATCTTGAGTGCAGTCCGTGTTTTGCGCGCGAATGCCCGTTGGGGCATTTGAACTGCTTGCGCCAACTCAAACCAGAACATATATTTGAGCAATTACGTGAGATGCTGCTGATCAAAAGTTAACAAGAGAACCTCATGCCTTCTTTCACTCGCCCATTCGATGCCGCTATTGATACGCTGCACGCCTATTACCATGCGCTGGCTGACAGCAAGCTTGAAGACCTCATGGCGCTTTGGATCGATGAAGACGTGGCCAGTTTCATTAGCGTGGAGGGCATTCTTTTTAATGGTTTGGATACGATTCGCGAGCATTTGGCTCAGCAATTTGAATCTGGCCCCCTTAAGCTCACAGTGCTCGATACGCGCTCTTATGAAAGCCCAGGTACAGCAATCTATGTCGTGACCGAGGCCCATAAGCCGGTGAACCAAGATGAGCCACCCAAATTGGTGCTGACAACTTATGTTTTAGTCCAGGAATGCGGAAAATGGAGAGTCGCACATATTCATGCCAGCCCCATGCCTGAGCAGGCGGCTTCGCTTTTTACCAATGGCCTCGAGCAAAATCAAGGGTCTTTGCACTAGCAATAGCGCAACAGGCTCACTTTGCATATCCGTTACGGAGTGGCCCTATCTATGCCTGCAGCTGTTACCCATTTTGCGCAAAAAATAAGCCGCTACTTCATGGATTTTCTGCGCACAGATTTTAAAAAATCTGCTGTCCCGCGCCGGAAAATCCAACTACAGACTGAGGCTGGATGTCGGTGTGGCATACCGTTGCGACAATATTCCACTTTGCTTAGCGCAATTTGGAAACAACTTGCCGCGCCAATGGCCAACTTAAAACCCCTGCGCATTGGACCTAACCGTTACACCACGCCGATTAGTCCGGTCTTAAAAAATCTCGTCAAGCAGCAGATTGACGCTCTTGACGACACCATTTTTAATGCGGTACACGATGCCACGCTAGCACGCGCCACCGACTTACATGAGCGCGCTACGCAAAATCCTGAGGCCTTCGTTGATGAAGTGATCGTGTCCTTCGCTGATGCAGTATCAAAGCGCGTGATTCATCCACTCTTGAGCCTGCTCAACGAATCCTTTCAACAACACAGTTATGCGGCGCTTGAATCTATTTTTGAGGTAGAACATGCTTTAGTTGAGTCACTATGCGCGGCAACCATCAGCAACCTGCCCAGCGCACTCAATACCTTCATTGTCACGGGCAAGCTTGAACCTGTCCAGGCCGTTCTCACGGAGTTTTTTGTTGCGGCTGACGCACGCATCCAGTTAAAAGCATTTTTTGATGGCTTTGCAGCCGCAGACGCATATCAAGCACTACGCGACCTCTGGCAAACAATGCGCACGGGCGATAACCTAGCCTTTTATATTTATCTGTGCGAACTGCGCTTTGATAAGCTTGCCTTTCCTCTGTTTTATATTCCAGTCCAACTTAAGCTAGATGAAAAAACCAGCGAATATATGCTGGAACTTAACCCACATCTATATACCAATCGTGATGCGGTTGATTTCATCTTACAAGAACTCAAGCCCGGCGCAGGTCAGTCAGCACTTTTCCCAATTGCGCAGCGAATTATTTATCCGCTGGCAAGCGCTAGTTTCTTGGATGAAATAAACCATATTGTCACTAAAATAACGCCCGTTTTTGATTTATCTGGGGCATTTGATGTGCGTTCCCCCACCTTGGAAACCATCAGATCGAGCCAGCTCAAATTATCCAAAGCCTCTTATTTATCGGTTTTTGATAAAAGCGATGAAAGTCAGGTCAACGATTATGAAGCGCTGTTAACAGCCACCGGCGCCGATCAAAACGAGGTCAACCAGCTTTTTAACGACATCATCCAACGTTTCATTACCGAAGAGCCCCAGTCCATTTGGCGAGAAGTTGAAGAGACATGGGAAAAGACACCGATTGTCGACCGTTTAGTGGGCCGCTCGCCGATCCCACTGAATGAAGAGCAACGCAAAATCTTAGCCGCGCTGGCTCACCCTGCTTGCCGTTTTGTTACGGTACAAGGGCCGCCCGGCACAGGCAAATCGCACACCATTACTGCGATTGCATTTGACTGTATTATGTCGGGCCGCTCACTGCTGATTCTGTCAGATAAAAAAGAAGCGCTGGACGTCGTCGAAGACAAATTGCAAACAGCACTCGCCAGTGTGCGGCAAGATAATGACTTTCCAAATCCAATCCTACGTTTAGGTAAAGCGGGAAATTCGTACCCACGCCTGGTATCATCAGCGGCCGTTGAAAAAATCAAGACATATTGGAAGGTCACAAAGGGACAAGCTGAACGCTTGGCGGATGAAACCGCCGCACAAGATGCCGCTGTGCGCGCGGACGTGGCGCAAACCATTGCCGCTTATTCATCGGTCACGCTAAAAGATCTGGCACGCCTACGCACCCTTGAAGGGCACATTACTCCCCATATATCAGGGCTTTTACCGCTATTGCAAACACCGCTCTCAGCGGATGCAGTGCAGCGTTTAGCCGCAGATTTGCTGTCAAGTGATGAGCGGATTGAAGCCAGTCGCTTTATCGCCAGCCATCTCGCGGCGGGTTCTTTACTTGAGATTGTATCTACATTACAAGCCACCGCGCTATTGACCCAGTTGAGTGACGTTTGGTCAATGCGCCACAGCCTGGCACTGTTTGCCCCGCTGGGCATGGCCGAATATGCAGCATTAGAAAGATTTATTCTGGCCTATCACGCGATCCGCAAACCGATTGTGGGCTTTCTGTTTTCACGGGCACAAGTTCAAGCCCTTGACCAACAACTCGCCAATGAGTTGCCTTGCGTGCGCCCCTTAGCATTTCATAAACAGCTCAGCAAGCTACGTGAAGTCCATCTGATTCTGACACACATTGCGAAAACCTTACAGCAAACGCCGTCTTCGCCAGACCTAATGCGCTCGGTCTATCATGTATTGCTTAATTCCAGCACGCCCCCAGCAAGCGTCAGTAAAGTTGGGCGTTGGTTAGAGGCGCTCTGGTTGCTTGCCGGAGAACACTCGATCTTGCCGAAGCTGATGGAACCTGGCGCGTTAAAAGAATTCAAAGCCGCACCGCATATGCACTCTGCACAAAACGTGCAGGCCTTACTGGATCTGCTGCATAATATCTCCGAGTACAGCCTGCTGTGGCAAACGTCCGGAGCCATTATCCGTAGCGCGCCCTGTTTTAACTATGCCAGAGAGATGGAACGATTAGCGCAACTTCATACCACCCGCATGAGTAGCGAAATCGACGGGCGCTTTCTAAACTTTATTGATGATAAAAGCGCAACCGCAAAGACCTTAGCGGAAGTCATCAAAGCTAGACAGAAATTTCCAGTCGCGGCCTTTGATGCACTCACCCAAGCGTTTCCAGTCATTATTGCCAGTATTCGTGACTTTGCCGAATATGTCCCCCTGAAGCACGATGTGTTTGATCTAGTGGTGATCGACGAGGCATCACAAGTCTCCATTGCACAGGCATTTCCGGCGTTATTGCGGGCTAAAAAAGTGGTTGTACTTGGCGACCAACGGCAGTTTAGCAATGTCAAATCCAGTCAGGCAAGTTTGGCGATGAACCACGGCTATCGCTCAGAACTGGAAGCCTATTTTAGGACGCATATCAGTGATGCAGCTGACCGGATCCAGCGGCTTAAGCAGTTCGACGTCAAAAAATCTGTGCTTGAATTTTTCGAACTGATTGCCAATTACAGGAGCATGTTAAAAAAGCACTTTCGAGGCTATCAAGCGCTGATTTCACTGAGTTCAAAATTTTTCTATGATAATGCGCTGCAAGCGATTAAGGTACGCAGTAAACCCATCAATGAAATTCTCGAATTCTCATGGGTCACGCCGGCCAATACCCACGAGCCTTACCGCAACGTCAACTCCGCCGAAGGCGAGTTTATCGTCGCTTTATTGCGCACCATGATTGATGAGGCCAATCCGCACAGCGTCGCCATCATTACGCCATTTCGTGAACAGCAGCAATATTTGGCGAAAACAATTTTTCATGATCCTTATGCCAGTCAGTTTGAACAGTGCTTGCGCCTTAAGATTATGACCTTTGACACCTGCCAGGGGGAAGAGCGTGACCTCGTGATTTATTCAATGGTCGCCGTGCCGAGCCACGATTCACTGAATTATATTTTCCCGCCCACCCTTGAGGATGTGGCCGAACGGGCCGAAGAGGCCCTCAAAGTACAGCGCCTTAACGTTGGCTTCTCGCGTGCTAAAGAGAAGATGCACTTTGTTCTTTCTAAGCCAATCGAACACTATAAAGGCTCGATTGGCCAAGTTCTGGCGCACTATCAAAGCATACTGCAACGAGATAAAACGGACCAGGCAAGCGCCACGGTGCCCGCGAATTCACCACTCGCTCAAAAAGCACTGGGATGGTTGCTGGCGACGCCGTTTTATCAGCTTAATCAAGATGAGATTGAAATTGTCTCGCCCTTTCCAGTGAACGTTTACTTGCAGCAACTCGACCCTTCGTACCAGCATCCCGCCAGGCGGATTGCTCTCCTACTACGTTTTTATGGCGAACAAAAAACCGTGAATGCGGTCTTGGAATATGATGATTTTGAAGAAAGTGCAGCCCAAAACGGCAACTCAAACCATTCCTCCCTGTCGCCCACCTATTACCGCCCCCAAGATATTGAACAGCAATTCATCTTAGAATCCTATGGTTACACCTTTATTAGGCTGAATCGCTTTAATCTGGGTGAAGATCCGGTAAAAACGCTCTCTGAACGCTTGTTCGCTTTAGTCGACGCCGCCCGTCAAGTGGCTGATGCAGCCGTGGTGACGGACATTCGCAGTGGCATTAAAGAGCTCGGCGATGGCAGCGCAAAGATTTGCCGCCGCTGCGAACAAATTAAAAACAAAGAGGCTTTTTTTGATCAAACGCTCAGTGCAGGGCAAGGGGGATATGGGCACATTTGTAGCGTATGCAAAGCGCAACGGAAAAGGCGGCGTTTGGGCTAAATGCGGCATTCCGAGGGCGCAAACCGACTGAGTAATTGGGTTACTAAGTGAGCCCATAACTCAGACTTTTTTGCCAATAATATAAGGCTTTCACAGACAACATCCGCCGTACGGCCCTTAATCTGCTACGACAGGACCCCTCTTACCCTAAGCATGGGATGGCGAAAAATCCGCGCTTCTTCTAATCATCAATATCGCGAGCAGTTGCTTTTTATTAAGCAGCCGGCATAGCGCAATTGCCCTGATACCACAACGGGCCCTCTCTGTATCTACCCTTAGGTATACTGTTGATGACCGCCTCACGCTGCCCTGTCGGTAGCTCACCGCCTGGAATCCAGAGATCATTGGCGCCCATCTCATTTCCAGATGGGATTCTCAACTGCAAGCCTCTGACGTTAATATCAATCCTAACTAATTCCTGGCCTTGCCATGCCCCCGCTGGAATGCCCAATTTAGTTTCAACCGCAGCAATGTCACCCTTCGCATGCCCAAGCATTTGGTTCATCTCGCCTCTACTCATCACAAACTGCCCATCTGGCCGGCCAACGGGGTTTCTTCCGTAATCGTCTAACATTTTTTTCTGCACCAGATAAGAAGCACCGCGATAAAAATTGGAGAGATGCCCATCGATAAAATCTGCCCGAAGGTAAGTTTTAGGGTCAGGTCTATGCCCCCTTAATAGGCGCTTTATCCGCCTACTCTGCGCTTGATCCAGGCCCGCCTTTGTTCTTCTCCTTAAAAATTTCTCACCAATCATCTCGTGTCTTTGATTTATCGTCTCGTCTATGTGTTGTATAGCGTGTGTACGATGAACCCGGCTGCGCGTTCTCTGGGACGGCCCATCTGAAAAGGCTTGCGCTGTGCGGCTGATTCTCCCCCTACGTAGTGAGGACTTATGCGAACGCTTGCTTGCTACGCGCCTGTGCGCCACCGCGGCCAATCCATCCGGATCTTCCAACATGATCGGATTATTCTTGACCATTCCGAACAGATTGAGCCCATCAACGGTACCCGCTGGATCGGGATTCAACCATCGTCCTAGCCATGGCGCGTAATAGCGGAAGCCGTAGTAGTACAAGCCCGTTGCATCACGTTCTTTGCCCGAATAGCGCATGACTTTATAATCGGCTTCCACCTCACTTTTCGTACTCCAAATGGCGGTACCGCCAAAGGGGTAATATTCTTCGTAACTCAGTATTTCCGCCGCCTGATTCAGCTCTAGCACGCTGGAGCCAAGATGATTGCTTAGGCTGTAGCGGAACTGGTCTTGAGGCGGAGCATCTTCTATCTGCCGCTTAGGTTGGGCCCAATGCTGGATACGCACTTGCGCACGACCTGCTGTGCCGGCGCAAATGACGTGCAGTTCTTCGCTTAATGTGCCGCTGCTGCTATAGCGTCGACGTATTTCTAGGCCAGGCAGGTAAATAACTTCGGCACAGCGCATGGCGTGGGTTTCGCGGTCCACTAAGGTGTGCGTGGTTTTACGGATACGCTGCCCGCTGCTTTCGTACTGATAGCTTTCTTCGTCGTCCGGCGCGTCCAGACGTGAAACGGGTGTCACACGACATAGCTGATTGCGCGCATCCCATGTAAGCGTTTGCCCACTGCTCAAGGTAGTGGGATTGCCATGGGCGTCATAGTCCAATTTGCTGAGGCTCTTCTTTGCTTGCAAGTTGGACACCACCTGCGCCAATCGGTTGCTCCCCTGTGCCATCTTAAAGCGGGATGCACCGGTCCCACCTTGAATAGTGGTCAGATTTCCTCCTGCATCGTATTCATAGGTACGCACGTAATTCACATACGTGCTAGGTAGAATCGGGGCGATCGAGGAAGAAGGCTTACGACCTCGCTGAGCCCTGGCATGTTCTCGGCCCGTCGCTTGCACCAATTGGTACAGGGCATCATAGCGGTAGGTGGAAGTTGCGCGGACGATCTTATTAGCAAAGAATTTTGTGCAAGGGATGCGGTCGTTGATACGTAAGATATTGCCCACGGGGTCGTAGTAATATTGCAGCGTTTGCAATTCTTGCAAACGCCCAGATGGGATGAGGCGAGAGGTACACAGGCTACTGAGTCGTTGCGTTTCTGGTTCGTATGTGTATTTTGTAACTACCCTATTACCATTCTCTTCCTGAAGTGCTTGCCCCGAGGCGTTGTAGATCACCTCTTTGACCACCGGCTGCTTTGTTTCTGAGCCGCACAATTTGACCGAGGCGGCCTGTAATTGGCCGGCTATGTTGTACTTAAAATACTGTTCGTTGTTTTGCGCATCTTTCTGACTCAGCAACTCGCCCAGCGCGTTGTATGTCCAATGCGTCTCGTAATATTGGGCTTTTTCCCCCTTGTATTGTCGTTCTAGCCGGTTGTCTCGCTCTTCTTCATCCTTGGGCCAATCAGGTAGAAGCATAGCCGGTAGCAAACTCCGGACCTCGTGCTGCACCGCACCCGTTAAGCTATAACTTTTAATTTCACGCGTTCCCGCCGGATCATCATGTCGGATTAAGCGGCCTTGTCGATTATTTGCTGTGTCGCCGTGAGTGCCATAGGTAAAGCGCTCTACGCACTGTTCTTTGTCATCCTGCATTTTTTCGTGGATGGCCAGTGGCCGCAATAGGCTGTCATACTCCGTGCGCGTGCAAGTTCCGCGCGCATCGGTGGTTTGCAGCACTTGGCCCGCTGCGCCGTACCAACATGCCCGCCAGCCGGCATCTACACTGTCAGTACGCAAGACCCGGCCCGACAGAGAATAAGACGTAACCAGGTTTGACCCCGCGTTTGAAGCAGCAAGTTTAGGGTCGATGCTGCTGATCAACCGCCCCGCTGCATCGTATCGGTGTTGGGTGACTCGTTCAGTGCGGAGGGTCGGCGCCTTCGGGGTACAGTGATAGGCTACTTGGCGCACCGTCAACCCGCGCGCATCAAGCACGGTTAATGTGGGCGTAGCCGCGCAGAGCGCGCCGATTTGTTCGTATTCCTTGGAAAGCATCATAAAGCGCATATGCTCATATAGCGGTTATTTAGTTGGATACATCAGCCGATTTGACTCCAATGCGGATATTTTTTCCCTTAGAATCTGTTTAGGATCTTCCAAAAAGCTAGTTATTTGGAAGCCAAGCGCCGTGACCGAAGAGTGTACTGGCATCGCCTTGAGCGACCTGCTTACAATCTTATTGCCCAATTGGAATGGAAAAGTTTTAAAACCGCTGCAGAATGCAACTGACTATGGTCTGAATCTGTAATATGCAATTGAGAATCTGCTAAATCGTTATTTAGCGTTACCCTAGTAATACCGAATTTCTTGCAGAAGCCTTTCCATGGCGTCACAAAATCAAATCCACCTTTTCTTGCTATAGAGTCCCCTCCCCCAAAAACGTGAACATAAATGTCCGTCTTATTCTCTATCGCTGCACGAGAAAGCAGGTGATCCTCTCGTATGGGCGTGCCAAGCGTGATTAATTGAGAGACGCGGCCTGTAGATATTTTTAAAGCCTCAAAAGCCACATTTCCGCCGTGACTATGGGCAATAATATTAGTCTGCATTCCCCGCTTACTATTGTTATTAATTCTTTTTGCTAGCTCTTCACCTGCGCTTATGCGAGCTTGTCGATGGTTTTTCCCACTCCATTGAAACGCAGTGACAGTCCCTCCAAAATTTTCGATAATGTGTTGAGCCACCGGACCATCTCTCCTAGTCCATCCATTTTCAGCTGCTGTGGCATTAAAGGTGCCATGGACGAGTATCGTCTCAACCTTATCTTTCGATGAAATAAATGATTGAAAATTAGGTGGCCGGTTTAAATATTTCGCTTTCATTAAACAAAGCCGGTCTAAAAACCCATGCGTTATTTGTTTCTTAGTCTCCGCCAATAGAGGTGCCTTGGGCGGTTTCGGAACGCTCTTGTCGTGGCCAATTTCTTGAAGCGTTGTAGAGATGGGTTCTAGCATTCTCTTGGCACTGCCGGGCACAGAGGTTACTTTTCCTGGCTGATAAATATTTTCCCTCATGCGCCCATCAGCGTCTTTAAACGAAATAGGGTTATTCCCCACCATACGGTACAAATTCAGCCCGTCCACCGTTCCAGCCGGATCGGGATTCAACCATCTGCCCAACCACGGCGCGTAATAGCGGAAGCCGTAGTAGTACAAGCCCGTTGCATCACGTTCTTTGCCCGAATAGCGCATGACTTTATAGTCGGCTTCCACCTCACTTTTCGTACTCCAAATGGCGGTACCGCCAAAGGGGTAATATTCTTCGTAACTCAGTATTTCCGCCGCCTGATTCAGCTCTAGCACGCTGGAGCCAAGATGATTGCTTAGGCTGTAGCGGAACTGGTCTTGAGGCGGAGCATCTTCTATCTGCCGCTTAGGTTGGGCCCAATGCTGGATACGCACTTGCGCACGACCTGCTGTGCCGGCGCAAATGACGTGCAGTTCTTCGCTTAATGTGCCGCTGCTGCTATAGCGTCGACGTATTTCTAGGCCAGGCAGGTAAATAACTTCGGCACAGCGCATGGCGTGGGTTTCGCGGTCCACTAAGGTGTGCGTGGTTTTACGGATACGCTGCCCGCTGCTTTCGTACTGATAGCTTTCTTCGTCGTCCGGCGCGTCCAGACGTGAAACGGGTGTCACACGACATAGCTGATTGCGCGCATCCCATGTAAGCGTTTGCCCACTGCTCAAGGTAGTGGGATTGCCATGGGCGTCATAGTCCAATTTGCTGAGGCTCTTCTTTGCTTGCAAGTTGGACACCACCTGCGCCAATCGGTTGCTCCCCTGTGCCATCTTAAAGCGGGATGCACCGGTCCCACCTTGAATAGTGGTCAGATTTCCTCCTGCATCGTATTCATAGGTACGCACGTAATTCACATACGTGCTAGGTAGAATCGGGGCGATCGAGGAAGAAGGCTTACGACCTCGCTGAGCCCTGGCATGTTCTCGGCCCGTCGCTTGCACCAATTGGTACAGGGCATCATAGCGGTAGGTGGAAGTTGCGCGGACGATCTTATTAGCAAAGAATTTTGTGCAAGGGATGCGGTCGTTGATACGTAAGATATTGCCCACGGGGTCGTAGTAATATTGCAGCGTTTGCAATTCTTGCAAACGCCCAGATGGGATGAGGCGAGAGGTACACAGGCTACTGAGTCGTTGCGTTTCTGGTTCGTATGTGTATTTTGTAACTACCCTATTACCATTCTCTTCCTGAAGTGCTTGCCCCGAGGCGTTGTAGATCACCTCTTTGACCACCGGCTGCTTTGTTTCTGAGCCGCACAATTTGACCGAGGCGGCCTGTAATTGGCCTGCTATGTTGTACTTAAAATACTGTTCGTTGTTTTGCGCATCTTTCTGACTCAGCAACTCGCCCAGCGCGTTATATGTCCAATGCGTCTCGTAATATTGGGCTTTTTTCCCCTTGTATTGTCGTTCTAGCCGGTTGTCTCGCTCTTCTTCATCCTTGGGCCAATCAGATAGAAGCATAGCCGGTAGCAAACTCCGGACCTCATGCTGCACCGCACCCGTTAAGCTATAACTTTTAATTTCATGCGTTCCCGCCGGATCATCATGTCGGATTAAGCGGCCTTGTCGATTATTTGCTGTGTCGCCATGAGTGCCATAGGTAAAGCGCTCTACGCACTGTTCTTTGTCATCCTGCATTTTTTCGTGGATGGCCAGTGGCCGCAATAGGCAGTCGTACTCCGTTCGTGTGTAGGTTCCTCGCGCATCGAGGGTTTGCAACACCTGACCCGCTGCGCCGTACCAACGCGCCTGCCAGCCAGCATCCACGCTCTCAGACCGTAAAGCCCGGCCAGACAAGGAATACGCCGCCAGTAGATTAGAGCCCGTTTTTGCGATACCGAAACGGGGATCGATGCTGCTAATTAACCGCCCGGCTACATCGTATTGGTGCCGGGTAATCAATGCAGTAATGACCTTAGCTTTCGGAGCACGCTGATAGGCTACTTCCCGTACCGTTAATCCTCGTCCGTCCCACACCGTTAAAGTGGGAGTGTCGGCGCACAAATCACCGATTTCTTCTCTAAGCGGCTTACTTTTAAGTGGCATAGTTAACTTAGTCTTCTAGAGAAGGTTGTTCGCGTGCAGGCTGTGATAACTTAATATACGGTTTGCGTTCGGTCAATGTGTCATTCTCATCTTCTTTAATTCCACACCAAGTATGGTAGGTTTGGCGTCTCAGATATTTTTCTGCTGTCACCACACACACTTCTCGACCAAGCGGATCGTAGTAATGCGTGTCGCAATAGCCAAACAGACGAAACGCGGCATCATTCACATATAAGTGAGAATTGACGAAATACGGTTGATAGCTTCGTACAGGCAAACCTTTGTTGTTGTATTCCACGCGCCCTGAGGCAACCCAGCGTGTGGCCGCCGTACCCGTGTCGATTATAACGGGCTGCTTGTCGCCGTTCAGCACAAGGCCGCCATTTTTATCGCGTTGGTAGGCCGGGCCCGCCTCGACTTTTTGCTTTACCTGCAGCGTGCGGCCAAACCCATCTGAGCACGACAAGGTGATGCGTACTTGCAGTTTGGCATTGGGGTCGGGGTCGTCCGGGTAACGGTCGCTGACCAGCACAGCACTCTGGACGGGACTGCGATTTTTTTCCCAGTTTAAGAGGTCGTAGCAATACACCGCTGCGTAGGAGCCGATGGCTTTTTTAGGGTCTTGGAGAGCTGGTTCTAAAGATATAGCCGGACTCACAGACTTGCCGATGTCACGTTCAGAAATGGGACGTAGCTGATCCATATCAAATGCGTCGACAGGATCCTTAGGCACTGAAAGAATAGACTGCGCCACCGCACGCGTGCGCAAGGGCGGGTCTTCGTACAACTGCGCAAAGCCGCCTGTGTGTTTACCCTCATTGGTGCTGTAAAAACTGGAGACGACTAGCCGGCCTAGGCCATCGTAGTAGGCCTCTTGCCTATTTTGATTCGGATCTACCAGGCGAATAGGCAATAGATAGCGATAGTCATAGTACGCTTGCGAGCGATTTTCCATCGCATCCTCTACCCCCGTTAGCAGACAGTCATATTGATCGTAAGTAAACTTGGTGACGCCTGCACCTGCAGCCGGTTGATGACTTATCAGCCGCCTGAATTTTTCTGGAGTGTCATAGGTGCAGATATCTTGTTTGATCGCCCATACCGTTTCTGAAGATGGCCGCAAAGCATCTTCGCCCAGTTCTATGTAGCCCGCTTCTTTCAAGGCCTTGTCGCGTGCTGTCCTGTGTATTTGGAGTAGATATTTGTAAGTACCCGCCAGCTCCAGATCATCCAATTTGACGTTTACTGCGCCGCCAGAGGGGTGTGGCACGACGGTGGACGTGGGCCACTTTGCGTCGCCCCCTGCTTTCAAAGCCTTGTTGCGTGCTGCTATGCCTAATTCGAGTAGCTTAATGTTAAACTTCCAACTCTGCTCAACCTCAGTTGTTGCCTCAGAGGATGATGGCCACGGGGCGTCGAACAGCTTTGTGAGGTCTATTGTCTCCAAAATCTTGGCGAATCCTACCTCTCTCGGTTCGGATAGGTTAGGGTAAGTCTTCAGCGCCTGACCATCCAATTCAGCCGTCTCGATATGCTTGAGCAAGCCTTCCACCGTCACCAAAGAGTTTTGTTCATCGGTGTCGTAGCGATAAATTTGATGTCCAATCAGCGTTCTGTTACCGCCGAAGAAATTTAGATGGCGGTTACATAAATTTTCGTAATGGACCGAGTCCGGGATCTTATCCGGCCCAATCTCATGGGCCTCGGTACGCGTCTGATACGGCAGCGCCAACCGCCATGCTTGCGAGGTATCTAGATGATACCAAGCATGGCACGTTTCGGTCAGCCACATTACTTTTTGTGCGTCATCCTTTGATGCTTCCCAACAACTTTTTTGTAATGCGCATGGAGCTTCTCGCCATGTTCTTTCAAATTCCCCTTCGAAAGGTGAAGCCCCTTCGCGGCGGGGATAATGCACGGTCACAGACCGTGTCAAGCTACCATATTGGTCCCAGGCCAGATTGATTTGCTGGGTGCACACCGGATCTGTCGGCGTGCGCTCATAGTGATAGCTGAGAGTTTCCAATGGCAACGGCAAAACCACCACCCGATAGTCTGTCCCGCCGTCTTGTACGCAACGCACCAAATAGCGAGATTCGCTCGTGGTATAGGGTCCCGCAGCAGGGTTATCCAAGCCGAAGACTTCCTCCCGCAGCACACTGCCTTTTAACGCCCGTATCATCTCGGCTTGCATACGAGCTAAGGTTACCTTGGACAGGATGACCTCCTGGGAAGCGTCAGTATCGAAATGTGTGAAGACCTCCGACTCTAACTGTATGGCCTTGTCATCCTGTTTACTGTACAACAAGCGTGCCTGTTTATCTTGGGGCACGCCCGTGTGGTACCAAGTTTTGGTCCTGACGGGGGCGGTATACGTACCCTCTTTGTCTTTGTCTTTGTCTTTGTTAAGCGTCGCCGCAACTGAAAAATGCTCCGTATCGGTATGGGTAACTAATCCAAACCCTCTGAACTCACGTTCCTGCCCATCGTAATAACCGTGCCGATAGGTAAATTTCTGCACCAATGTATTCTTAGTAATTTCGTCCAGATGGGTAATTTTCTGCACCACATGCACGGGAAACGGCAAGTGGGAGACGGCAGATTGCTTAGGCATCTCGCCCATTATTGATTGATCTGCGTGCTCTTTTTTTTCATCGAGCCATTCCTGAGCCGAACTGCGGTAAGTGAAATCTACCTGCAGGCCCATATTGTTATTGATGGACGTCAGTAGATAGGGCTTGCGGCCCTGGCTAAAGTCATAGCGCCAATGTATCGGCTCAGGGTGCGGCACGGTCAAAATCAGGCTGGCACAACCTAGACCATCAATATCGGCAAAGCTCAGGTGGCAAAGTGCGTCATAGCGCATGCCCGCGGGAAAGCGCAATTCCTCCGGCTGGCCAAATCCATTGCCCGACTGATTTCTGAAAATCAACAAACTCTCGCTTTGCGCATAAATCAGATCTGCCGCGCCTGAGCCATCCAGATCAGCCAAAAAGACGCAAGCAGCATTGAACTGCTCTGCCTCAATAGGCAGCGCAATGGCCCAGCTAATTGGCTTTCCAAAACGGCCTCGACCCAGATTCGGCCAACACATCACACTGTCATGGCGCACGCGCACTAGGTGTTGCTGTCCGCTACCGAGTACGTCGCTAAAAGCAACCACTTCTTGGTCGCTGCTTCCTGTGAGCGGCAATATATCGTCAGTCGTGTGAGGCACTTCTAGTGGGGCAGCAAAGCCCTGCTCACGTTGGTTCGCGTAGAGCCGAACGCTCTTGGGGCCAATCAAGGCTAAATCCGATAAGCCCGCCCCCATCAAATTGGCGAGTTGCGCGTGCGGATGGAGAAATTCGGAAGGAAAAGCCGCAAAGGGGGTGAAATCTGACCAAGTCTTGTCAGGACGTTGGGTAAAAAACCCCGCCAGGCCGGGCCGGGTCATCACCCAATCGAGCAGGCCATTGCCCGTCAAGTCTGTCAGCGTATGGAGTGCGTTGGCGCGGCTGTATCCGAGCGGCGCACTCGGCAGCGGGTGCCACGGCCCATAGGTAATTGCATCGGGCCTCTCCTTCACTACATTGCGTTGAGGCGCCCGATAGCACCACCCGGATTCCTCTCGATACAGCACACCGGGTACACCTTCGCCATAGAGATCTATTAATTGATAGTGTCTGGCGTCATCTATGCCTACTAATGTCGGAAGGGGATGAAAACGAGAAGGGTCAAACGATGCCTCGCTTTCTTTAAACGCTTCATACGTAAATAAAGTCGGCGGCATCCGGTCATGACTATTTTCGTCTTGACCTACACCGAAGTGCATCACGCGATTTAAGGTGCTCAAAAAAACGGTTTCGTCGTAGCGCAGCACCATGCGCTCCACGAGTACCGGCGCGCTGCCTAGCACATCAAAGGCATGAAATAGCAAGACTTGCCGACACAGACGGTGCGTACGTACCTCAAAGCCGGCGGCATAATCAGAAAAAGCATCCTGGCGCCGCGTCCATGGTCTGACCGTTTTGAACGTTGGCTGTGCATCGGCTGGTTTTGGCTCTTCTCCGTAATCAAAGACCACTGAAAAATGCCAATAGTCATTCGATATGGTGTCGCCATCCCACAAATACAAGGATTTACACCACTCCCGATTACCGTAGCAGACACGATCGAGGTAGCGGTTTGCCTGATAGTCGCGCTGCTTGTCCGGCTTTGTTAGGTCGTCTATATTTTCATGGCGATAAGCGTAATAAATATGCTCACCGGTCGGTGACAGGGATTCTTCAAGCAGCCAACGGGCGATGTGGGTGGGTAATGTGGGGTCGGCGATACGCCCTGCCGCCGTTTTACCGTACAAATGTACACTGCCATCCGCACTTTGGACCAGCCAGAAGCATGGCTTTGACGAGGTTGCATCAACAGGCGTCCAGCGCTCAATCCGGTCAAAATTCCCCTCGATGCGCGGGAAAAAGCGCACCACCTCATAGGTTTTATTGAGTAACCGACCCTGGTATTGATTGACTTTATAGGTCTTAACCTTTTTTTCTGTAGTCAACTCAGGAACGAGTTCTTCTCCATTGGGTCCGATAAAGACATCTTCTGGCGTATAGGCAGGTACCCCGTCAGCTAGACGTCGGGCAATCGACGGCAAGGCTAAAGACCAACCCATTCCAAAGGTGCCATTGCCGCTGCCACTGCTGTAGCTCAACGTCAGTGAGGGGGCAAAGCCGCGTCCAGCGCTCACCGGCAAGGGCAACGATAACGAGGCCATGCCGGTCATCCCCACGGCCTGAACGGTTTCATTTAGGCCATGGATAGCCCCGCCTCCTTTAGGTAGGGCAAGTTCGGGAACTTTGACTTGATCGTTAGTTTTCATAGGAATTAATCAGTCGGTAAGAAGAAGGAGAGTTGACTTGGCATCTTTCATCTTTAATACATCTCTATCTAAAAGGGTTCACGTTACTAGACGGCTTTGTTGCATCCAATGCCTGGTTCTTTTCCTCCTCCTTATTCACATCGGCTTCCCTGAAAGAATTCTCTGTTTCGCTTTGCTTGCCATTGTTTAAGTCAGTAGTCGAAGAACCTTCCTTTTGACCAGATGGCGTATTTTGATTCTGCTCTTTCATCGCTTTCACTACATCATTACCAAACTTCTCACCGCCATCTCGCGCTGTATAGCGTATGCAAACAATGATGTCGGTTAAAGAGTTAAGCAGCGTCTTCTGAGCTTCGTGCTGAGGAAAAGTCAATGTCCAGCTCGATACAGCGCCAGTACCTTCAAAAGGCAGGTACCGTTCGTCGCCAAAATTCAGCATAAATAGCCCGCTATCATCGATTCCCGTAGACAAGGCGATTTGCTGGCTCGCTCGTAGGTCAGTTTTGACTACACCCGGAACTTTCGATTCAAACAGCGGATTTAAAAGACGCCTAACGTCATCAATTTGCGGTTTCAAGATCACCGTGCTTTTTCTTTGTGTCAGGATGGCCCGTACATCTTGGTAAGGGCCAATCACAGCTGGGAACGACACGCTGACGGTAACGATCTGCCGTAAATAGTGTCCGGGATACCGTTGATCGAAATCTCGCTCTGTCAGCTCAAACTCAAGCTTGCCATTTCCTTTCAATTCCTTCAATTTTTCTACCCAACCCTTCTCCTTTTGCAAGGAAAGCGATTTTCTCGAGTCAAACAATTGCTTGAGCGAAACAGTATGCACAATCTCGAGCTTGCGCTCGTTGCGGGTCAAATAAGCATGATCCATGCGATGCAAACCTAACTTTAAAGTTTCACCGGCCAACAAACCTCGATAAAGATCTTGCCATGCTCCCGGCTGAATAAAACTGGGCGTGTCATAGTCGCCCGTTTCGTACCGCCAAGCCGCCTCGCTCAACAGGCACAAAGAAACAACTGCGTCATAGGCTTGAAAATACAATGCGGAGAGCTGCCCTGCCATCCATTGATAAAGCGACTCGGCTGTAAACCGGCTAGTGAGAAAAGCTTGGTTGGCTTGAAGATGCACTTGCTGGGCTTTGATCTGCGCTTTTTGTTTTTCAAACAGCGCCAACTGCTGCTTTTCTGCCATGATTTGCGTATTGATCTGCTCGGCTTCGACCGTGGCCATTTCAAACTGGAGTTTCCATTCTTCCGCGCGACGCCGATATTGCTCAGAAATCTCCAGTTGGTTGGCTTGCAGCGAAAAAATTTCCGATTCGCAGAGCAAGCCATCCGCTACAGCATATAACGGTGCACCGTACTCTGCGCCACCCACAGCCATCCCATAGATATTAGGGACCATCGAGACTATGGCAGCCGCAGACCGCAGCGCTGGCGCACCAGCGGCAATTCCAGATGCGGTTCCCCGCAAGATTCTCACTTGATCTTCAGCAGCCGACGTATGCTCATTAAATAACCTTTGATAATAGGATTGACGGGTTTGAGCGGACTGATGACTGAGTTCGAGCCCCGCCAGCGTCTTTTTCCCCATCTCAATGGTCAAATCTTGTATCTCCAGCGTAAAGCCCAAAAGCTCTTTTTGTTGCACCTGCTGGAGACGTTCCAGCTCAGCCGCATCTTTACGCTCCAACGTGCTTTGCAGTGCATTGCCAAACTGGATTAGCATCTCCGCTGCGTTCATGGCTTTGTTCATCATTGCCGTAAAACGCAGCGGGGGAGCCGGCATGGCCATCACCGCCCTTGAACTGCCGGATCCTGCGCGGCCCCGTGCAGCCAGTAATTCCATGGGATTGAGCGGGGCATCAAACAGCGGCGGGGTCCACGGTTTGCCATCCACAGTTAAGTTATGGCGCAGGTTATAGAGACGACTGTCAATCTGCTCCCAGTAATTGTGCAGCGCTTTGTTTAAGGGGAGTGAAAATGCATTCGTCTTAACAAACGCTTCACTGGGCTTGTTGTTTATCGCAAGGGTCCCCAGGACTTCAGGCTTCCAGTTCCGCGCCACTTCCGTGGTCGGCGCTTCGCCCAGCAAAGCGCGGGCCTGCAAATACCATTGCTTGGCTTCGCCCAGCGCCTCTCGCGTGAGCTCCCGGTAACACGCATCGCCCTGATCCAGCAGGTTTTTGATATAGGCAAAGAAAACGGCTTTGCGATAGTGGATCGGCGCCACCATTGCCAGTTCATCCGGGTCTACTGCGCCGGGGCCAATCATCTGCTCGTCGGCTCTCTGCTCATCCTCTAAAAGCACCTGCGTGCGCCAGTAGTCACCGGTGTTAGAAGGCAAAAATAGATAGTTTAACCACCGCGTGGCGTCATCAAAGTTCTGCTCCAAGTTTAAGCGGTGCGCGACTAGCAAAGGCATATGGAAAAACAGTTCCCAGAAATACAGGCCGTTGGCGCCGTGAAAGTCCATCGGCACCCTTTCACCGGACTCTGTCAGAGCAGGCTCTATAATTTTTTTCTGCGTATCCCGATCCAGCACCGCATCAATGCCAACATGGGCTTTTTGAATCAACGTTTTTGCAAACAGGGTATTCAGGCGGATAGGCGCATAGCCGAAACTAGCAGGGAATTCTAGGTATTGGGCAAACTCCGCTTTTTTAGCTTTATTCTGTGCCGTTGAGCGAATAGCTAGGTATTGGGTACGACTTTTTGGCGGTATCAGGTAAAGAGGAATGCAAAAAAGCTCTGGAAATGAGGAAGAAGCGCCTTGCTTTACGATGCTCACGTTAATTTTGAAAAATGCTGGTCTTCCATTTCCATAGCCCGACATAGTGAGTTGCAGTGTCCTACTCTGATTATTTAGAAATTCTTGAGCAGTTAATTTTTTGCTTGTTGACCATAGATGTAGAACATATAATTCAACAAACGAATTACTAGCATCCATTTTGATAATGTTACGCCACTTTTTCGTGGGATTGACCGTCACCTCAAGAGTATTTTTATCTGAATTTTTATCTGAATTTTTAATAGGGATGACTTTAACCGTAAAAGTCATCCACTCAGCAACACTTTCTGCATTGAGCCCTATTTCCCAATTATCGTTAGAATTGTGCCCATGTAAGATAATTTTAGTGCCTTGCGGTTCTTTTTCTTCTTTTTTTAATCCATCAAAGTCATTGCTTTCCTTTTCAATCGAGATATTATTAAGCAGCGCATCGTATTTATAAATAACGCCTTCTGTAGGATCACTATCCGAACCCACCAGCAGGTGGAGTTCTTCTTTCCCTTTATTCAAATCCACATGCGCACCAAAGCACCCTACCTTCTTGGTCCCTGAAATGTGTTTGAGCTCGAGTGGTACGCTCCAGGTATCATCGAATCGCTTAAACGCTAGTTTGACAGATAGACCCGATTGCTTGATCGGGGTGCTCAAGGCTAACTTGGTGCTCTCCCCCTCTTTCCCGGTATAAATTATTGCCTGATTAGAGGTTTCTGGCAGGTTTTCTTGTTCTGCCGATTCACACCATACGATATAGAGCCGCCCACTCATAAAAACTGGGCGTACCAAACCATTAGTCGCATTTCCCACTACCGCATCGACGGACTTCCATTCGCTCCAAGCCGTTGGAAAAATCGTTTTTTTACGGTCCGCCTTTTTCCCGAGGTGTTTTGTCAAATCTAGCCCGCGCCAGTAGTACTTATGCGGTCTGTTTTTCGTTCTGCCAATGAAATAGATCATTTGGCTTTCCAGCGATTCATAGCCGCTGATCACTTCCAGATTGCTGATTTCTTCAAAGCCGTTCAGGTAATCCAAAACAGCGCGCTGTGCTTCATCCTTATTGATACGACCCTGGTTTAGGCGGTTTTCTAATTGCTTGAACAGCGTGGTTTTCGATTTACGCAGCGTGGGGTTGAGATAATTTTCGGGATAGGCTTCGAGCGCGCGATTGCCGGCCCAAATAGCATAGCGGCTGTCGTTCTCTTGCCATTGGCGCACGTTATCCTCTGTGGGTTTGACTTGCGGCTCTCGGCCCTGAACGAGGCGATTGAGATAAAGCTGTAAACTCGAAATTCCTTCGGCAACCTTACTCGTGCGGACCGTGCTTGATACCAGCGGATCGATTAGCAGATACTCATATAAATCCTCCGCAGTGCGAACTTGCCGTGCTAGCGCACCCGCTTTGTTAGGGATGACGTGTGCTAAGTAATAACCGACGAGCGCATCGCGCTTGACTTCATTCAGTTGGGCTTCAATAGTGGCGTTCATAATGGGTTACCTTCGAGAGAAATGCGGGGCCAGGAGAGTTTGTTTAGCGAGCGCTTACTTTTACGCTGCCTGCGTTGAGACACCTCGCGCCGCGGCGCTGATCACTGCTTGACCTACGGCTTGCCACGCAGAGAATGATTTCGTTTCGTTGAGATTAGCGGCCTCTAGCAGCGACTCGACTGAGAGCCCAGTTTGGCGCGATAAGGTATGCACCCGCATGACCCAATCTACGTGATCAAGGGGGCTATCCCCTTGCGTGCCAAATTCCTCCACAGCTGCTTTTACTTCTGACTCCTCCCAGTTGAGCAAATCCGCTAGCATGGTATAAGTATTGTCTTTATGAATTTGGCCATCCTCATTGAAGTGCTGCAGGTAATCAAGCGCTTGTGCCTCATCCTTCGCATTCGACGACAGAAAATCTGCGTAGCGGCTCAATCGATAAATGTCTTGTAACGTCAGTTCAACATGGTCCATCCATTCTGGCTTCGTCAATAAAGCCTCCAAGGCTGCGGCGCTGAGTTTGAGCTTCTTGACTACATCAACATGGCGATCTAAGGCGTACAGGGAGGGCGGATAGTTCCGTAGCGTCTCACCAGAATGGCTAGCCTTCAAATTCAACATATCACTGACGAACGTGCGCCAATCGAAATACGACCATTTCAGGATAGCGCGCAAGGTTTCTACCGGAAGGTCATATATTTGGCTCAGTGCGCGCGCCGTCGCGTCCAATTGCGAAGCCTGCGCTTGGGCGATAATTTCGATAAATTGTTTGCAGGCTAGATGGGTCAATTTCTTGAAAAGAACAGCTTTTGAATTAACACCTTCTTTCCCCAAATTCTTTAGTAAAGTTTTTTGAGGTTCAGATAAACTCTCCACTTCCTTTTTTAACAAGCCTATTTTTTCACGGAGGAGTTTAAATTCTGCATTAGTGTGAATTAATAGATCCGGATTAATTTTATAAAATTCCGTGGATTCCTCTATTTTTAATTTATTTTTATATAAGTCACGTTGTTTTGCAGAATAATCAGTTAATTTTCCACCGAGAGATAGGCGTAACGATTTTTTTTCAGCCCGAAATTCCAAGTATTTATGAATTATTTCATCTGCACTATTTCCTTTTTCAATTCTATCATTGATCTCCCTTTCGAATTTTTTTGTCGTCGATGCAAAATCTGCTTCTTTGGAGCGACGCTCTTTCCGAGTTGAATCAATTTTTTCTTCTATCTCTATAAGCTCTTTCTTAATTAATTTTATTTCTGCTTCTTTTATAGCATTAAGATATTTTTTAAGATCATTAAGTACCTCTTTTTTTTCATCAAGAAGCGTAGCTCTATTTTCCCATTCCCTTAAATGTTCGAGAAATAACGGATCAGTGGGAATCCCATTTTTATCAATAAATCCTTCTAAAATTGTTAGCCATTCGATGGGTTTCTTTTTTTTCTCAGCTGTCGTAGCAGGTTCATCTGCCAAAGCAGGTTCATTTCCCTCTTCATCTATCAACACAGGTTCAATGCAAGCAAAGCTGGCCTCATTGAGTAAACAAGGCTGAATCGCTTGTTTGAGAGGAGTCAGCCGCTTGAGCAAGGCCTCTTCATTGACGCGCAGCGGGGTCGACGTGCTGCACCACACGGCCACTTGGGACACAGAGAGCTTATGTGCTTTCAACCAATGTACGGCCGCCTCGAGCGCCAAGATAACGTCCAGGATGTCATTTTTTGTGTCCCTCGGCTTTTTTGTAATGGTGGTTTTAAGGAGAACCTTTATATAGGTATCTTTCCCACCACCCATTAAGCGCAGCAGCATTAGTCCTTCTTCTACGGTCAAACCCAATAGCCGTGGAATTTTGACCAAGCGGTAGAACATTGAAATGTCAGATAGTGAGCGCGTGAGTCTGCGATCAACAAACGCTGCAAGTTGAGCAAAAACCGCCTCTGAAATGCCCAAGCCCGCGCACAGGTGCTGAACGGTTTCATGATCCGTATCAATCCCAAAAACCTCATTGTCGACGGTGATTGATGTGCCTGTACCGGTGGAGCAGAACACTCGATCCAGCAGCGAGATCGCGTTGTTACAGGCATACGGTGAAATATCATAGATTAAAGCCGCAAACACGTCGGATTCCAGTCCGTATTCTCGCTGCAAATAACGAAATAAACCCAGGCCCCGCAGCATGCCGTCGTTGAAGGCTCCCGCCCAAGACCAAGCTTTAGCCGTATTCGACAAAGCAGAGATCAGCCAGTCCAACTGATCGAAGGGCAACGCAAGCCAACGCTGGAGTCGAATAAGGTGGTTCAGACGAGCGAATGCCGCCTGGGTTCCGGTTAGCACACCATTATCAATGGTGGGCGCAGCTTTATTCTCGCCTTGATTCAAGTAAATGGCACCGTATTCATGTGTACTAACCGACTGCTTTCTGGTTTTTTTGGATATCGTCGGCACATAAGCGCCACCTGCAAGGAGCTGATCGAGTTCACTGCGCTGCAGTCCCGTCGCTTCACAAAATTTGGCTGCTTCCACCTCAAAATTTTGCCCATCTTTGCTCTTAGTAAATAACGGCCCGTAATTCGACTCGAGGTTATTATCTGCCTCAGTAAGGATCTTTTGCTGTTCTGGACTCAATTCCGCATATGCTTTCAGGGCCGCACATGCCTGCATACCGCCGATTGCCTCACCGATAAACCCAGGCGCTTGTTGGCTGGTTTGTCGAATCACTGTACCCAGACTGGTATTAGCCGCCCTCAAGCCCAACGTAACTTGATTGAGCGGCAGGTGAAACGGCAAGTTAAAGGGATACCGAGTATTAGAAAGTGTTTGATCTAGATTAGTAACCTTCTCCTGCTCGCGAATCGATTGACTCAAAATATCATTGACGAGCTCAAGGGTCGGCATCTCCTTTCCTACTGCTACGTCGTCCACCAAAAGCTTAGCCAAATCCGGTCTGCGCAGTGCAAGAGGGTGTGTATTTTTTCCATATTCACCTTCAATCTGCAGAGCAAAAGCGTATAAATGTACTAGATAAGCTGCGGGCGAATCCCAAGCTTCCAAGCTACCTGGCGCGGCACGTTCAGCCCATTTCTCGGCGAACAGGCCGCGATAAGTGGGATCATCGCCCTTTTTCTCATCACCGTGCAATGCTGCGTTGATCTGCTGCCATCTTTGTTTGGCCTGGACCGTTGGATTGGTCAGGTCATCAAGAACAAGCAAGTTAGAGGTATCGAGAGCAATTTTAGCCATTTCGTGGTCTTTTGAAAGAAACAGAGAGAGAATGCCCATGCCAATAACAGGCGCTGGAATGGGCCGCAAGAAAGATATAGGAGAAGTAAATTGTCTGACGAAGACGATGATGCAGGACGAGGGCTGGCCGATTGGTGAGCATCACCAGTTCGGGCCAAGCTACACAGTGCTTAAGCCAATATGCCTGATCTTTTGTAAACGGTGCAGAGGCACGGTAGCGGGCATCATTGACACAAGCAAGCATAAGTTACCTAGAGCAAAAGTTAAAGGTCGGCCGTAGACTGATGAACCGTACTACAAAAAACTTAAACCACTACAAGAACTTAAAACAGATAAACAGGTGCTAATGTGCCGAGCAAAGAACCAGCGAATTTGAAAAAGAATACTATTTCTGAATTTACGTGTCAATCAATTTTATACAGCGGCCGAGCTAGGACAATTCGCTCCTTTAAATTGCAGCTTTACTCTCACTTGGCTCATTAAAACAAGAAAGGCGGCGTTTGGGCTAAATGCGGCATTCCGAGGGTGCAAACCGGCTCGGCAATGTAGCTAGCTCAGAGGGTAGCGGCCCAGGGCCAGGCGCAGGTAAGGACGAAGCCGTTTTACCTGCAGCAAAACATTCCCAGCTTAGTGAACCTGGCTGTGCAGTGTCCGCTACCAAGCCAATACGCGAGTTAGGTGAAGCCGGATCATTGGGTCCAGAAGGGACCAGCACCAGTGTGTTTGAGCCGGCCGGCGCCACCCGCGACGTATATGAAATGACGATTTGCCCATTGTTCGGAACAATATGGATCGAGGCAACGTTACGCGTCGCGCTAGGTGGGTTAAATCCGCTGTCAAACGGCACACCACTGGCTGCGTTCTCGGCAACCGCAAGCCGCGCTGAAGCGGCGAGCGACAAACCTTCTCCTACGCGACTGCGAGCTAAGTAATCTTGATATGCGGGAATCGCATAGGAAGCCACAATACCAACAATAGCCAGCACAATCATCAACTCAATCAGCGTAAAACCCAACCAGCGAAAACTTGCACGCAAGCGTGTACGTTGGGCAAAAAACCAAAAACGAACCAAGCTACCGTATAACCACTTTGCCATCACACCCTTCCTACGCAGGCAGAAAATAAGAGGCAGAAGGCCACGCATAGTTAGCGAGAGCAAGCGGATGGTCTATCCGCTGCCGGCCCCCTGTACTTGTAGCTTGGAGAGTAGCAAATTAAGCGGGGATCCCGGCAGTTAGCCGTTTGGCTATATTGGCCAATGTGTATCGACCTAGCCGCGTGCAGTGCGCCGTTTAAGTAACGCGCCTAGCACTACTACCAACGTTGCGCCAATGACACTTGCTATGTAGCCGGCAACTGGCGTAGTGAATAATTTAAATTGTTGTAGCCATGGGTCGCTCGTAATGAGTCCAGCAGCAATCCAGCCAAGCAAGGCGGCACCGGCTGTGATAATCAGTGGAAAACGGGTGAATAATTTTAATATCAGTTGGCTACCCAAGATAGTGATTGGGATACTAAGAATTAGGCCGAAGAGGATAAGGAAAAAACGCTGTTCAGATTGCGCTGCTTCTGCTGCGCCAGCGATCGCGATGACATTATCAAGGCTCATCACAAAATCTGCGGCAATGATGGTTTTGATTGCGCCTAAGAGCTGGTCATTAGACCGAATATCATTATAGGCATTAACTTCGGGCAACATAAGCTTGATGCCAATCCAAAACAGCAACAAACCGCCCACCATTTTTAACAGCGGAATATGGAGCAAGGTGACCGCAAAACCGATCAACAACACGCGCAACACAATCGCGCCCGCTGTCCCCCACAACACACCGCGCATACGTTGCTGAGAAGGTAAATTACGACAAGCAAGCGCAATCACCACGGCATTATCGCCGCCCAACAACAGATCAATTGCTACGATCTGGGCAATCGCCCCCCACTGAAGGTCAGTCAGCAGTGCTAGCATGAACATCTCTCCTAATGGGGTTTGAAAGCTGTCTACATAAATAAGCTTACAGCGCTGCTTTTAACAAACGACCCATTTCAGATGGGTTCTTTGTCACCTTAATGCCACAGGCTTGCATCACTTGCAGTTTTTCATCAGCAGTGCCTTTACCGCCAGAGATGATGGCGCCAGCATGGCCCATCCGTTTGCCTGGAGGCGCAGTGACGCCTGCGATAAAACCGACCACAGGTTTTTTCATATGGGCTTTGACCCATTCAGCGGCCTCTTCTTCGTCTGAGCCGCCAATCTCGCCAATCATCACAACGGCATCTGTCTCAGGATCGTCATTGAAAAGACGCAAGACATCGGTATGCTTCAAGCCATTCACTGGGTCGCCACCGATCCCCACTGCTGAAGACTGCCCTAGGCCCAGCGCCGTCAATTGACCAACCGCCTCATAGGTCAAAGTACCCGAACGCGAAACCACGCCAATCCGGCCTTTTTTATGGATATGGCCCGGCATAATGCCGATTTTGAGTTCGTCAGGGGTAATCACGCCTGGACAATTTGGCCCCAATAACAAGGTTTTACGATTCTCCCGGCGCATGCGGTCTCTGAGTTCGATCATATCGCGCACAGGAATGCCTTCGGTAATACAAATCGCAAGCTCAAGCTCAGCTTCCACGGCTTCCCAAATCGCGGCAGCAGCGCCGGCTGGCGGCACATAAATCACCGATACGGTAGCACCTGTATTCGCTTTGGCTTCTTTCACGCTGCCAAAAATCGGAATACCTTCAAAATCTTCGCCAGCTCTTTTAGGGTTGACGCCCGCGACATAAGCCGCGCGGCCATTAGCATAATCACGGCAAGTACGGGTATGAAACTGCCCGGTCTTACCCGTGATCCCTTGCGTGATAACTTTTGTATCTTTGTTAATCAAAATCGACATATATCAGCCTCTTTTCAGCTTTTTCGTTTGAACTCAGTGCGCCATGTACGCACTCAGTTCAATATGATGTATCCGTATCCGGGGTTAAGTCAGAAGAAGCTCAACTTTATTGAGCTGCTGCGACCACTTTCTGCGCAGCTTCTTCCATACTATCGGCCGAAATAATGGGCAAACCAGACTCAGCAAGCATTTTCTTACCAAGATCTTCGTTGGTCCCTTTCATGCGGACGACCAGCGGTACTTTCAGCTGCACCGCCTTCGAGGCAGCAATCACGCCTTCAGCAATCACATCACAGCGCATAATGCCGCCGAAGATATTGACCAAAATTGCTTTGAGCTCGGGATTTTTGAGCATAATCTTGAAGGCTTCTGTGACTTTCTCAGTGGTGGCGCCGCCACCCACATCGAGAAAATTAGCAGGTTCACCGCCAAACAGCTTAATTGAGTCCATGGTCGCCATCGCCAGACCCGCGCCATTGACCAAGCAGCCAATATCGCCATCAAGCGAAATATAAGCAAGATCAAATTTTGACGCTTCGACTTCGGCTGGGTCCTCTTCATCTACGTCACGGTACTCAACTAGTTCCGGATGACGGAAAAGTGCGTTTGAATCAAAATTGAATTTTGCATCCAGCGCAATGACTTTACCTTCACCCGTCAGGATCAACGGATTGATTTCTGCGAGCGAGGCATCGGTTTCCCAGAATGCTTTATAGAGTCCCTGCAATATAGTGCGCGCTTGCGCCAATGAAGTTTGCGGGATGCCAATACTGGTTGCCAATTTATCCGCTTGCGCGTCGGTTAGGCCCTGAGTTGGGTCAACCGCTACTTTATGGATCAATTCAGGCGTTTTTTCGGCAACTTCTTCAATTTCCATGCCGCCTTCGCTAGACGCCATGACGGTCACTTTCTGCGTCACCCGATCTACGACCAGACCAATATAAAGCTCTTTTTTGATGTCCGCGCCTTCTTCGACCAACAGACGCCGCACTTTTTGACCTTGTGGACCGGTTTGATGCGTTTTTAATTGCATGCCAAGAATCTGGCCGGCATATTCACGCACTTGATCAATCGACTTTGCCACTTTCACGCCACCGCCTTTACCACGGCCACCTGCATGAATCTGTGCTTTAACAACCCATACCGGGCCACCAAGCTCTTGCGCAGCTTGCACTGCCTCATCAACTGTAAATACCGGTTTGCCGCGTGGTACAGCAACACCAAATTTGCGCAGGATTTCCTTACCCTGGTACTCGTGAATCTTCATTCGTTGATCCCTTTAAACAGGCCTTTAAAACCTTTGATTTTAACATAGCTATCAATCTTCATCGCAGCCTCCGAGCAACCTTACGATGGTTGCATTGGCAAACCCGCGCATCATCAGAAAACGGGCTTGCCGCGCACGTTCAACGTGGGTTGCGGGTAACACACCATATTTTTTCTCCCAAACAGCCTTGGCGCGGGAGAATTCGGTTTCTTGTAACTCGGTGCCAATGCGCTCGATGAGCTCTTCATCAAGCACATGTTGCTTAAGTTCATGAATAATTCGATGCGTGCCGCAACGCGCCGCGCGGCGGCGCGCCACGCTTTCGGCAAAGCGAGTATCAGATAACCAGCCCTCATGCTGCAGCGTGTTGAGTAGCGCGTCGACATCGGCTTCGCTATCTGTATAAGAGGACAACTTGCGCTGTAATTCAACGCGACTGTATTCTCGGCGCGATAAATATCCCAATGCACGCCCTTTTAAACTAGGCTTCGCACGCATCATTGCACAAATCAGACATCTCTAAAGCAAATGTACAAACCATCACCCAAGAGTTGGCGCTGATTGCCGCTTTGGCGCTTTAGTTTCAGTGTTTTCTTGAATTTCATCCGTTGCAGGCATAGCCACCACGCCAAATGAAACGCGAACTTTGTTTTCAATTTCACGGGCAATCTCTGGGTTTTCACGCAGATATTCACGCGCATTGTCTTTGCCCTGCCCAGCGCGCTCGCCATTATAGCTGTACCATGCGCCAGCCTTTTCAACAATTTTCGCTTGCACGCCAAGGTCAATGATTTCGCCTTCACGCGAAATGCCTTCACCATATAGGATGTCAAATATGGCTTCACGAAAAGGCGGCGCAACTTTATTTTTGACCACTTTCACCCGCGTCTCAGAGCCAATCACCGCATCCGCTTTTTTGATTGAGCCAATGCGGCGGATATCAAGCCGTACTGATGCATAAAACTTCAATGCATTGCCGCCCGTTGTGGTTTCCGGACTACCAAACATCACCCCGATTTTCATCCGAATTTGATTGATAAAAATGACTAGGCAGTTTGTCCGATTGATGGTCCCAGTCAGCTTACGCAATGCCTGTGACATCAAGCGCGCTTGCAGGCCAGGCAAAGAGTCGCCCATATCTCCTTCAATTTCAGCCTTGGGTACCAGCGCGGCGACGGAATCAATGACAATTAAATCAACCGAACTCGAGCGCACCAATGCATCTGTAATCTCAAGCGCCTGCTCACCTGTATCAGGCTGTGCAATCAAGAGATCAGGCACGTTGATGCCAAGTTTTGCTGCATATTGGACATCCAATGCGTGTTCTGCATCGATAAATGCGCAGGTGCCGCCGAGTTTTTGCATCTCAGCAATCACTTGTAAAGTGAGCGTGGTTTTGCCCGAGGATTCCGGCCCGTAGATTTCAACCACACGACCGCGAGGCAAACCACCTACCCCAAGCGCAATATCAAGTCCCAGCGAGCCAGTAGAGACGACTTGAATATCTTCAACCACTTCCCCATCGCCCAGGCGCATGATTGAGCCTTTGCCAAATTGCTTTTCAATCTGCGCTAGCGCAGCGGCAAGCGCTTTGCCTTTTTCAGCCGTTAAGCCCGCTTGACCTTTCTTGCTTTCTTCCATGAATCATCCTTTGTGGGGGTAAACGACACTCCGTCTAAATGCGAATGCCGCTTTCCAAATGAGCATACCACATACTGTATAAAAAAACAGGTGTCTTAGCAAGGCTATATGGTTAGAAAGCATCAATTTTTTTTCCAGCACGGCAACATACGCGCCAGCACACCATCCCGGTCAATCAATTGATGTTTAAGCGCTGCCAGCAGATGCAGCGCCACCAATGTTGCTAACGCATAGTTCAGATAAAGATGCGAGATGCTAAAAAATGGTTGCAGCGCTGGGTTAGGCTCAAGCAGTGCTGGTAACGGCACCAGGCCTAAATAAACGATTGGCGCGCCCACTGACGAACTCAATAAATAACCAGACAACGGCACAGCAAACATCACCACATAGAGCAATGGATGCATTAAATTGGCCGCCCAACGCTGCCAAGCTGGCAACTCGGAGGGCAACGTAGGCGGCCGATGCAGTGCCCGCCATATCACCCGCAAGACAGCCAGCATAAACACCGTCACTCCGATCCATTTATGCCAAGCATAGTATTGTATTTTAGTTGGCGTAAAGGTCGGAATATCCGTCATCACCCAGCCCAACCCAAATGCGCAGATCATCAAAACCGCCATTAACCAGTGCAGCGCGATGGCAGGTGCGGTATATTTATTTGATCTGGTATGGGTTTGTGCGTAAGTCATGAAAGCATCTCCTGTTTGCATTTCGTCTTAGTATTCCAGGTCGGGATTTTGATGATTTATTTTAATTAGCTTACATGCGTCGCTAATTCAATCGCCTGACCAATATAGGAGGCTGGAGTAAGAGCTAGCAAATACGTTTTTGCCTCTGCCGGAATAGGCAAGGTACTAATAAATGTATGCAATACTTCTCGAGTCATGCTCTTGCCACGGGTTAATTCCTTGAGTTGCTCATACGGGTTAGGCACACCATAACGCCGCATCACCGTTTGCACCGCTTCGCCCAGCACCTCCCAACACGCATCAAGATCCGCGTTAAGTCGCGGCGGATTGACCTCAAGTTTGGCCAGTCCGCGCAAGCAAGAGTCATAGGCCAGCAAAGCATGACCAAAAGCCACGCCGATATTGCGTAGTACCGTCGAATCGGTCAGATCGCGCTGCCAACGCGAAACCGGCAGCTTATCGGCTAAGTGCCGCAATAGCGCATTGGCCAGCCCCAAATTGCCTTCTGAATTTTCAAAATCAATTGGATTGACTTTATGCGGCATGGTGGACGAACCGACCTCACCTGCCTTGGTTTTTTGTTTGAAATAACCGACTGAAATATAACCCCACAGATCGCGATTCAAATCAAGCAATATAGTATTTGCACGTGTAATCGCATCAAAAAGCTCAGCCATATAATCATGGGGTTCAATTTGAATCGTGTACGGATTGAAGGTGAGCCCAAGCCGCTGTTCAATCACTGCACGCGAAAACGCGGGCCAGTCAAGCTCTGGGTAAGCGCTTAAATGGGCATTGTAATTGCCCACCGCGCCATTCATCTTGCCTAATAGAGGCACCGTAGCAATACGCTCAATCGCCCTTGATAAACGAGCTGCAACGTTGGCGATTTCTTTGCCAAGCGTAGTTGGGCTAGCCGGTTGCCCATGCGTGCGTGACAACATAGGTTGCGCAGCATGGGTATGCGCCATTGCAACCAGCCGCTCTTGCAACGCGTTTAACGCTGGCAACAAGACCTCTGCACGCGCGCCCTTGAGCATCATCCCATAAGCAGTATTATTGATATCTTCTGAGGTACAGGCAAAATGAATAAATTCACTTGCGCGTTCCAGTTCAGCCTGCCCTTTGACCGATTCCTTGAGCCAATACTCGACCGCTTTGACATCGTGATTGGTGACCCGCTCAATTTCCTTAATGCGCAGAGCATCTTCTGCGCTAAATTTCTCAATAAGCTGCAGCAGAAACGCTTCAGCTTGCGCAGAAAAACGAGGCACTTCAGTTAAGCCTGCGGCAGACAGGGCGAGCAGCCAATGTATTTCAACCGTGACGCGATGGCGCATGAAAGCGGCTTCTGAAAGCCAGGTGCGTAGCGCCTCGGTCTTTGCCGCATAGCGGCCGTCGAGCGGAGAGAGTACGGTTAGGGTATGAGTGTGATCAGAAGAGGTAAAGGTAGTATCAACCATGGGAGAGCCGCTTTTTTATAGAGATGTAATTTTAGCACTGTCGTCATGCAATGAAATTCAGCTTGCCGCGGGTGCCTGGGCCAATCATGAGTTGTCCCGGAAAAAGTCTAATTTTGCCCGTTACCACGATTGCTTCGTGGCTATTTAGCACCATAGGATAAAAAACAGGCATTTTTAATTACAGGTGGCTGCCGTTAACGGTATCAATCACCCCACCGCCTATGCATAGGTCACCATCGTACAAGACTGCTGATTGCCCAGGTGTCATAGCCCATTGCGACTCACTAAAACTTAAGGCAAAACGATTATCGTCTATACGCTTTACAACGCAGTGTGCATCAACCTGACGATAACGCGTTTTCGCTCTGCATATAAATCCGTCAGGCGGCGGCTCACTAGCAACCCAGCTCGCATCGCCAGCTTTAAGCGTTAGACTCGTTAACCATGGATGATCATGCCCTTGTACAACATAGAGCGTATTGCTCTCAATGTCTTTAGCCGCCACAAACCACGGTTCGCCATTGCCGTCCCGACAGCCACCCAGCCCAATGCCTTTCCTCTGCCCAAGCGTGTAAAACGCTAGTCCAATATGCTCGCCCACTACGCGCCCATCGGCTGTCTTCATCGGCCCCGGTTGATGTGGCAAATAGCGCTTCAGAAAATCTCTAAATGGCCGCTCGCCAATAAAACAAATCCCTGTTGAATCTTTTTTCTTTGCATTGGGCAACCCAATTTGGGCGGCAAGTTCACGTACTTTCGTTTTAGGCAGTTCACCTAAAGGAAAACAGGTGCGGGCCAGTTGAGATTGATCCAGCCGGTGCAGAAAATAGCTTTGGTCCTTCGAGAGATCATGGGCTTTCAGTAGCTGAAAGCTGCCATTCATCGCCTGCTGCACGCGCGCGTAGTGTCCCGTTGCAATTTTTTGCGCACCTAAAGCAAACGCATGATCGAGAAAAGCTTTAAATTTGATTTCAGCATTACACAGCACATCTGGATTCGGTGTCCGCCCCACTGCATATTCACGCAAAAACTCGGCAAATACACGCTCTTTATATTCGGCCGCAAAATTGACTGCTTCAAGATCAATGCCAATCAAATCGGCAACCGACACCACATCCAGCCAATCCTGACGGGTTGAGCAATATTCATCATCGTCATCGTCTTCCCAATTTTTCATGAAAAGGCCGATCACTTCATAGCCTTGTTGTTTGAGCAGCCAGGCAGTCACCGACGAGTCGACGCCACCTGACATGCCCACTACGATACGTTGCTTAGTCATAATTTGTTACTTCAATAATGGTCTTTTATGGTAAATTATTTTCTCAGCCATAATTTATGGCGCTCAAAATATATCTCCATAAAAGGATGTTCTGATGCACACCCAATTCACCTATAAACGGCCGGAATTAGCCCGTAGCCTGTGCGATAGTCTGGCCGGCATAGGGATTGCTAATTCACGCTCCGGCCTGTTTTTAGCCGGGCCACGGCGCGTCGGCAAAAGTACTTTCCTGAATGAGGATCTGGTGCCAGAAGCGCATGCACGCAAATGGATACCCGTTTACGTCGATCTATGGTCAGACAAAAATACTAATCCAGCCATGCTAATTGCCGAGGCGATCAAAGCCAAAATTGGCGCCTTTGATAGCCTCATCACCCGCCTCGCAAAAGCAGCGAAACTGGACAAAGTTGCTGTGATGGGTACGCTTATACTGGATTTTAAGCAATCCGGCTTGCCCCACAACACGACCCTGACTGATGCCTTGCGCATTTTGCACCATATTACTAAACAGCCGATCGTCTTAATTGTAGATGAAGCGCAATGCGCGCTCACCACTGAAGCCGGGCTAAACGCTATGTTTGCGCTCAAATCCGCTCGTGATCAGCTGAATAACGGCCATAACATACCTACGCTGATGCTGGTATTTACCGGCTCCAATCAAGATAAGCTGGCGCATCTCGTACTGAAAAAGGACCAACCTTTTTTTGGCAGTGACGTGATTCAGTTTCCTTTACTGGATAAGGGGTTTACAGATGCCTTCACGAATTGGGCTAATCAGAGTTTATCTCAGAATAACCAGTTTACCCAAGAAGGTATGTGGGCGGCCTTTAAGTTAGCAGGGCATCGGCCGGAAATCCTGCGTCAGCTTGCGGGCAAAATCGCAATTAGCGGCAATGCCGCTAATTTTGCTGATTTACTCTCCAAAAATGCTGAGACTTGGCATGAGCGTATTTGGGAAGAGTTTGAGAGTGATTTTAATGCACTCACTTCATTGCAGCAGGCCATTTTAGAGGTCATGGTGTTGAAGAGTCGTGATTGGTCGCCCTACTCCGAATCCTCGATGGCAAGTTATCGGCTCCTGAGCAAACAACCTACACTGGCGGTTGCTTCAGTGCAAACTGCCATCCAGAGTCTACGTGAGCGCGGCTTTATTTGGCAATCAGGGCGCGGGGCTTACGCGCTTGAAGACGATAGTTTTGCTGAGTGGTTTCGGCATGCCCGTAGACCCATATCGATTTCAGTTTAATCAGATCAGAGTGCAAAAAGAGGCTGGCGCGCGCGGTGATGGTGAATAAGCGTTCAATGGCTGCGGGATACGCGTCAAACGCAAGTGATCCAAAATCTACCCACGATCGGCATAGGGGACAGCCCTAAGGCTGCACCCCTGCCACACCACCCGGCATGCGGGTCCGCACCGGGCGGTTCGAGAAGTTGAGGTCATGAGAGTCGGGGCAGGCCGAGTTGGTCGAAGTAAGCAATGGTCAGCACCCGATTGATGGCACGATCGCTATTGCGCCACCAGCAGCGGGCATTCGCCGCCACTTGTCGCGCTATCTCGGAGGAGGCGCCCAACGCACGCAGTTCCCGGTAGATAGTGGGGCCACGGCGCCAATGTTTAAGCTGGATGGCACGCAGCCGATGACGCAACCATTCGTCCAGTTTTAACCACACACCGGGCGTTTGCGCCAGTTGGAAGTATGCCTTCCATCCCAACAAATAGGGCCGTAGTCGCTCTACTACCTCCTTCATACTGCGCCCGCCGGAGCGACGGGTCATCCTACGGATGCGATATTTAAACGCCTGCAGCGGTTTAGCCGCCACCTTGCGCTTCACTACTCCGCCAGTTGCCACCCACAGGCTATAGCCTAAGAACTTGCGGCCAAACACACTCGCCACTGCACTCTTGGCCTCGTTAACCTTCAGACGCAACCGACCATACAAGCGTCGCAGCAGCGCCATCACTCGCTCACCAGCGCGGCGGCTACGAACGTATACGTTCGCGTCGTCAGCATAGCGCACGAAACAATGGCCTCGCCTTTCCAATTCTTGGTCCACTTCGTCGAGCAGTACGTTGGCCAGCAATGGGGATAGTACGCCTCCAACAAAATTGCAAACATTCTAGAATTTAGCCTGCGCATTCCCCGCGCAGTGCTACGTCCCCCATACGGTATAGCGTTTAGCTACCAGGTTACCAATCCCCTTTCACTATGCAGTGCGCTACAAGTACTTATGGCGAATGACCAGCCATAAATCGTGAAGAGCACTTATGCCTATAAAAAAGAGGCGTATATCAATACGCATCACCTATGAACCGAATCGGTTATCAAAGGGTAATTTAACAGCGGCTTATGAAGTATTAATTCCAAAGATTAAATCTTCATTGGAAATAGATGTCATAAGCAGCAACCCTACGGAACACGATATGTTATTAAAGCAAGTGAAAGGAGAAGTGGCATGACCGTAGTTGCACTCTATGCAAGAGTTTCATCAGAGAAACAGGCTAAAGCTGATACGATTGCGAGTCAAATCGCAGCATTGGAAGCTCATATTCACTCAGAAGGCTATGTGCTAGCTGATGCATTTAGATTTATTGATAATGGCTACAGTGGGTCGAATTTAAATCGTCCTGCTTTAGAGCAGTTACGTGATGAAGTCGCAGGAGGAGAAATTGATAAAATTTATCTTCATTCACCAGATCGTTTATCTCGTCGATATGCATATCAAATGATATTGCTTGAAGAATTTGAAAAAGGTGGAGCAGAAATTATATTTTTAAACTGCCAAATAACGGATAGTCCTGAATCGCATTTATTATTACAAATGCAAGGCATGATAGCTGAGTATGAAAGGGCAAAGATTATGGAACGACATCGTAGAGGGAAAATTCATGCGGCTAAAAAAGGCCATATAAATGTTTTGGGCGGTGCGCCTTATGGTTATCGATATATAGACAAATATACTGGTGCAGGACAAGCCCTTTATGAAATACATGAAGCGGAGTCTATTGTGGTGCAACGTATATTTTCTTGGATAGGACAAGAGCGTCTCTCGATAGGAGAAGTATGTCGCAGACTTAAGGCAGAGAATACCTGTTCTCCCACAGGCAAGCTTTATTGGGATAGAAGCGTCATTTGGACGCTACTAAAAAATCCAGCTTATAAAGGTCTGGCCGCATTTGGAAAAACTAAAACGACAGCTATGTTACCGAGAATCAGGCCACAAAAACATTCGTGTGATCAGCCCAGAAGAAATTATTCTGTTTCTACAGTCGACAAAGAGAATTGGATTTATATTCCGGTTCCTGCATTAGTTAATGAGGCTTTGTTCGAAATCGCGCAAGAACAACTCAACGAAAATAAGAAATTAGCACGGACGAGACAACGAGGAGCTAGTTATTTACTTCAAGGGTTAGTGGTATGTCAGTGTTGCAAGTATGCTTATTATGGGAAACCCGTTCGAAACAAACGAGGAGAAAAAATTGATCATTATGCATATTATCGGTGCATTGGAACGGATGCATATCGTTTTGGTGGAAATAGAATCTGCGATAATAAACAAATCCGAACTGACACTTTAGAAATGGCAGTATGGGAAGAAATCAAATATTTATTACAAAATCCAGATCGACTGGCGCAAGAATATCAACGTAGACTTGCAGAAATAGAAAATATACCTTTAGAGCAGAAAAGTATTACACTTGAAAAACAAATTTCTAAATTACAGCAAGGTATTTCACGACTCATTGATGGATATACTCAAGGATATATCAATAAAGAAGAATTTGAACCTAGAATTAAAACCATGAAACAACACTTAAGTAATTATGAGGAGCAAAAACAAAAAATATTTGATAAAAAACGAGTGAAGAATGAATTGACGTTGATTATGACTTGTTTAGAACAGTTTGCTTTGAGGGTACAATCCAAGCTTGAGCACGCCGATTGGTCCGCCAAACGCGAGCTCATCAGGGCCTTAGTCAAGCGGATTGAGATTAACCAACAGGATGTGAATGTGGTCTTTCGCATATCACCTCCTGACTTGCTGGACGTGCCACAAGGGGATGGTTACGAATGTTTGCAACATTGTGAGGGGCGTAAGCGGACCGCCTTGGGGCGTCCCCTGATGCCTTTGCTGGACCACCCCGCCGTCCATGATGCCACTGTTCAAATACGCTCGGATCAGCCGAATTACTCTGGCGTCGCCAATACGTTTCTGCAAGCGACCAATCAAGATGTCGTGATTGACTCGATCGAAGAATTTCTCCAAATCAACGTCTACCACAATCCGCCGACCTGACTGCACGTACGACTGCGCGGCTAACACCGCGTCGTGTGCACGCCGTCCAGGCCGAAAGCCATAGCTGTGCTCGCTGAATTGAGGGTCTAAAATTGGCTGCAACACCTGCAACAGGGCTTGCTGGATTAGCCGATCCGTCACCGTCGGGATGCCGAGCTCGCGCTCACCTAGGCCGTCTGGTTTTGGGATAGCTACCCGCCGTACCGGACTGGGCCGGTACGTCCCCTGTAACAGTTGCTCGCGAATCATCGGCCACGCTGTCACCAAATGGCGAGTAGTCTGATCTATGTCCAGACCGTCTACACCAGCGGCTCCTTTGTTGGACCGCACACGCCTGAGCGCCTGCTTCAGGTTTTCTCTCGCCAGCACTGCTTCCAGCAGTGCTGGCCCTGTGTTCCCGGATTCATGTCGCGGACGGCGAGCTTCGTCGCTCACAGGTACACGCGCGGCTTCACCGCACGCTACTCCCACTCGCCCCATTTGCACGGGCATCTGACGCATTGCTTGCCGCATCGACATGACGTTAAACACTCCTTCTCGTTTGACCCTTCGTCACTGGCCTCAGCCTCACCGGCATATCCTGTGACTACTACGATCTCTGCTGACTTCTCGCTCCGGCTCGACACCGTTGCCCTTTCAGGCATGAGGCGAGATCTCCCCAGGTAAGAACGCACTCCTTCTCTGCACAACCGCCAGATATACGACACCTTGTCTTGACCATGAGAGCTTCGCGGTTTTTTGCCCGCTCGCCCTACTCGGCACCGCCTCCTATCTGGTTCTTGTTCATCGGCTCGCAGATTACGATCCACGCTTCCTCCCCACAATCGGTCGCCCTCATGCAGTTGCGCTTCACTTCACTCGTTATGGTCTACTTGTGGGGGGACTTACACCCCCAGGAGTGCGCCCATGCTGGGCGCACAAAAAAAAGCCACTTCGGTGGATTAGAACCTAAGTGGCTGATTTTTAAAGAAAATTACTGGTGCGGCTGGCAGGATTCGAACCCACGACCCCTTGGTTCGTAGCCAAGTACTCTATCCAACTGAGCTACAGCCGCACACTAAGGACGGCATTATAGCAGCTTGCTCTCAAGTTGGAAATGACTTATTGTTAAGATTATTTCACCCGCTTGCACTGCTCAGCGAATCGCGAGTATCCGCACCAAAGACTCGCGCCCGCAGTAAAGCGAGCTGATCACGGGCTTGAGCCGCTTGTTCAAACTCAAGGTTCTTCGCGTGCTCCATCATCTGCTTTTCGAGTCGTTTAATTTCTTTGGCAAGCTGCTTCTCGCTCATCCCCTCAAATTTCGCCCGCTCTTGGGCAACCTTCAATTCAGCGCGTGCATCATCAATGTTATAGACACCGTCAATAATATCTTTGATCCGCTTGACCACCCCAGTTGGTGTAATTTGATGAGCCTGATTGTGCGCCAGCTGCTTAGCGCGCCGGCGCGCGGTTTCATCCATGGCGCGTTTCATTGAACCGGTGATTTTGTCCGCATAAAGAATCGCTTTACCATTTACATTACGTGCGGCGCGACCAATGGTTTGAATCAGTGAGCGTTCCGCCCGCAAAAAACCTTCTTTGTCTGCATCGAAAATTGCGACCAGCGAAACCTCTGGAATATCGAGCCCCTCGCGCAGCAAGTTAATCCCCACCAGCACATCAAACACACCGAGCCGTAAATCGCGAATGATTTCGACCCGCTCAACGGTCTCAATATCGCTATGTAAATAACGGATTTTGACGTTATGCTCAGACAAAAATTCGGTCAACTGCTCGGCCATGCGCTTTGTCAATACGGTAATAAGTACGCGCTCGCCCACCTGCACACGCTGATGGATTTCTGCTAATACATCATCCACCTGCGTGCTGGCTGGACGCACTTCGATTTCCGGATCGACCAAACCCGTAGGCCGAACCACCTGCTCAACCACCTGCCCAGATACGCGTTGCTCATAATCGGCAGGCGTCGCCGAAACAAAAATGACTTGGCGTAACTTGCCCTCGAACTCGGTAAATTTAAGTGGCCGATTATCAAGTGCAGACGGTAAACGGAAACCATAGTTCACTAGATTCTCTTTACGCGCCCGATCGCCGTTGTACATACCATTTAATTGGCCAATCAATACATGCGACTCATCCAGAAACATCAAAGCGTCGGGCGACAAATAGTCAACCAACGTTGGCGGCGGCTCACCAGGGGCCGCTCCCGAAAAATGACGTGAGTAGTTTTCGATCCCTTTGCAAAAACCGAGTTCTTGCAACATCTCAAGGTCAAAACGGGTGCGCTGTTCAATCCGCTGCGCTTCGAGTAATTTTGCTGAACCATTAAAAAATTCGAGTCTATCGCGCAACTCTGTTTTGATGGTTTCAATCGCACGCAGAACGGTATCGCGTGGCGTGACGTAATGAGAAGACGGATATACCGTAAAGCGCGAAAGTTTGCGCTGGATATGGCCAGTTAACGGATCAAATAAATATAATGAATCAATCTCGTCACCAAATAACTCAACCCGCACCGCCATTTCCGCATGTTCAGCCGGAAAAATATCAATCGTATCGCCCCGCACCCGGAAGGTACCCCGCTGAAAATCTGTCTCATTGCGCGTGTATTGCATTGAGATCAAGCGCGCAATGACTTCTCGCTGGCCGAGTTTATCGCCTATTCTCAGCGTCAGAATCATTTGATGATATTCGCCTGGATTACCAATCCCGTAGATGGCCGACACCGTTGCCACAATGATCGTATCGCGCCGCTCCAGCAAACTTTTGGTTGCCGACAACCGCATTTGCTCAATATGCTCGTTAATGGATGAATCTTTTTCGATAAAAAGATCGCGCTGCGGCACATAGGCTTCTGGCTGATAGTAGTCGTAATAAGAGACAAAGTATTCAACCGCATTACGTGGGAAGAATTCTCGAAATTCCGAATACAGTTGTGCCGCAAGGGTTTTATTTGGCGCAAACACAATCGCCGGCCGACCAAGCCGCGCGATGGTGTTTGCCATTGTGTAAGTTTTACCCGAGCCGGTTACGCCCAGCAACGTCTGAAATGACAAACCATCCTCAAGCCCACTGACCAACTGCTCAATCGCCGCTGGCTGATCGCCAGCAGGGAGATAGGGTTGGTACAATTGATAAGGGGAGTCGCCGAAAGTGATAAATTTCGATTCGTCCAACTTATCTTGATTTTCCCGCAGATCAGTCATTTTGGATAAAATAATGAAGTGAGCCTAAATAACCGCAATATCTTGCTAGGCACCCGTTCAGTGATAGACTCAACCGGTACCTTTGGTTCTTAGGCAGAATGTCCTTATTCTACCCTGTCCTTTTTTTGAGCAGCTCTCATGACTCTCTTTGCTACTGTTGAACTTGCACCACGCGACCCTATTTTGGGCTTAAATGAAACATTTAGTGCCGATACACGCCCAACTAAAGTCAATCTCGGGATTGGCGTTTATACGAATGACGCAGGCCGCCTGCCGTTGTTGCGCGCCGTGCGTGAAGCAGAAAAAGCGCGCATTGAAGCCGCTCTCCCCCGCGGTTATCTGCCGATCGATGGCATCGCCGCTTACGATGCTGCCGTCCAGAAATTATTATTTGGCAATGCCTCACCACTGCTCGCGCAAGGTCGCATTGTCACCACCCAATCTCTAGGCGGCACCGGCGCATTAAAGATCGGTGCAGATTTTCTGAAACGTCTCAACCCAAATGCAAAAGTCGCAGTCAGCAATCCAAGCTGGGAAAACCACCGCGCGATCTTTCAAGCTGCCGGCTTTGAGGTCCTGAGCTATCCTTACTATAGTGCTGAAACACAAAACGTTGATTTTGCTGGCTTAAGTAGCACATTAAATACTTATACACCAGGCACGATCGTCGTATTACATGCATGTTGCCACAATCCAACCGGCGTTGATCTGACTCCCGAGCAATGGCAACAAGTGGTGCAGATTGTTAAAGAGCGCGAACTCATTCCATTTCTTGACATTGCCTATCAAGGTTTTGGCGCAGGTATCGAGGAAGACGCTGCAGCCATCCGGCTATTTGCCGAGGCGGGCATCAATAGCTTTGTCGCGAATTCATTTTCAAAATCGTTTTCGCTATATGGCGAACGGGTTGGTGCGCTGTCAGTGATTACCTCAAGCCAAGATGAAGCCAAGCGCGTGCTATCACAGCTCAAGCAAGTGATCCGCTGCAGCTACTCAAACCCGCCCACTCATGGCGCAGCCTTGGTAGCGTCCATCCTAAGCTCACCAGAATTACGCACGCTGTGGGAAGAAGAACTCAGCGAAATGCGCGACCGGATTTTATCGATGCGCAGCAGCCTCATTACCAAGCTGAAACAATATGGTGCGAAACGCGACTTTGACTTTGTCAGCCGCCAACGCGGCATGTTTTCGTATTCAGGGTTAAATGCTCAGCAGGTTGAACGTTTAAAAACAGAATTTGGCATTTATGCCGTCAGTAGCGGCCGTATCTGCGTGGCGGCATTGAATACGAAGAACGTTGAAGTCGTTGCACAAGCGATTGCGCATGTGCTGGACACAACTGTATGAAAATATTTTAAGCTTACGCTGGCCGCAGACCGGTTGCTTTGAATTTGATCGCTGGCGCGCGGCCACGGCGAGCACGCTTACTTAACACTGGCGCCAGCGCCGCCAGCGACAAAGTTGCTTCGGCTGGTTTGCCGCCGCGCCCAACACCGGTCAAGACTAAACCAGCCGCTCCAAAGGCGGCTGTTTGCACCAGCGTTTCTCCGTCATCTAATCCAATCAAGGTCAAGCCACGCCCGCCACCCGCTAAAGTTTTCAACTCATCTAGGCTAAATACAAGTAAACGAGCACTACTTGATAAACATGCGACATACGAGGCGTGCGGCAACAACGGTACCGACAATAGCGGTACGGCCTGTGCATCGAGTGTCATAAATGCTTTGCCCGCTTTAACCCGGCTCACCATGTCGCCAATCTTGGCGATAAAACCAAAACCAGTGCTCATCGACAGTAAAAGCCGCTGTTCAATCGGTGCGGCAAAGTAATGCAAAAGCTGCGTGCCCGCCGCCAATTCAAGCAACGACGTGAGCGGGACCCCATCACCACGCCCACCGGGCAGGCTTGCAACCGGGACCGAATAAACGCGGCCATTGCTACCCCAGGCAATTAAAGTATCTGGCGTGCGGCATTCAAATGCGCCATACAACTGATCACTCGCCTTAAACGCAAATTGAGCGGTATCCAGCCCATGGCCCTTGTGCACGCGGACCCAGCCTTTTTGCGAAATAACCACCGTGATGGGCTCATCAACCACACGCGCCTCAATCACTGCGCGCCGTTCTTGCCGAATCAGCGTACGCCGCTCATCACCGTATTGTTTAGCATCCGCCTCTATCTCGCGAATGAGTAAACGCTTCATTGCTGCCTCACTGCCAAGCAGTTCTTGCAGTTTGGTGCGCGCATCGCGCAGTTCTGCTAACTCTTTTTCTAGTTTGATACTTTCGAGCCGTGCTAGCTGCCGCAAACGGATCTCAAGAATATCGTCAGCTTGCCGTTCACTTAAATCAAATGCATGAATCAATGCAGGCTTTGGCTCATCCGCTTCACGAATAATATGAATCACTTCATCCAGATTTAAAAAGACTATCAGCCGTCCTTCAAGAATATGAATGCGATCCTCCATCTTTGCCAGTCGAAAGCGGCTACGCCGCGTGATCGTCACAAAACGAAACGCAACCCACTCACGCAAAATCTCTATCAATGGCTTTTGGCGCGGCCGACCATCTGTGCCAATCATCACCAAATTGAGCGCGACATTGGACTCCATGCTGGTCTGCGCCAGCAGCGTATTGATAAATTCAGTCACCTCGATACGACTTGATTTTGGCTCAAACACAAGGCGCACCGCTGCCTCCCGCCCAGATTCATCACGTACCGTATCGAGTAAGGAAAGGAGATGCTGCTTCGTCTGTTGTTGTTCAGGCGTGAGCGTTTTTTTACCGGCCTTCAGCTTTGGATTAGTCAGTTCCTCAATTTCTTCAAGCACCTTCTGCCCCGATGCATTAGGCGGCAATTCAATAATCACCAACTGCCATTGGCCACGCGCAAGCTCCTCGATTTTCCAGCGCGCGCGCACTTTCAGGCTGCCCCGCCCTGTCTCATAGGCAGAAGCTATTTCATCAGCGCTTGAAATAATTTGACCCCCTCCCGGGAAATCTGGCCCGGGAAGGGTTGTCATAAGCTCTGCATGGGAAAGCTTTGGATTGCGAATCAGCGCAATCGCCGCTTGCGCCACTTCATGCAGATTGTGAGATGGGATTTCAGTTGCTAAGCCAACGGCAATCCCTGAAGCGCCATTCAGCAATACAAAAGGCAAGCGTGCCGGCAAGCCTCTCGGCTCCTCGTTCGACCCATCATAATTCGGCATGAAGTCGACCGTGCCTTCATACAACTCACCCAGCAAAAGCCGGGCAATTGGCGTCAAGCGCGCTTCGGTATAACGCATAGCGGCAGCGCCATCCCCATCACGTGAGCCAAAATTACCTTGGCCGTCAATCAATGGATAACGCAATGAAAAATCTTGCGCGAGCCGCACTAAAGCGTCATAAGCGGATTGATCGCCATGCGGGTGGTATTTACCCAGCACATCGCCCACCACGCGCGCCGATTTAACGGGTTTAGCATCGGCGGCGAGCCCCATCTCGCTCATCGCGAACAAGATGCGGCGCTGTACAGGTTTTTGCCCATCGCCCACTTCGGGCAGCGCACGGCCTTTGACTACGCTGACGGCGTAGTCAAGATAGGCGCGTTCTGCATAGTCACCGAGCGTTAGAAATTCAATGTCTGCCCCGTTGGGGGTAGTGAAGTTGATGTTTTGTTGTTCCATCCAATTTATATTGGGCTAAGCTTGAATGAGTGTCAAGCTTAGCCCATATAAACTTACTGCTATTCAGAAGTAGCTGCTATCACAGCTTTTTGCTGCGCCTATTATCCATAAGCGTTTCTGCTGCGCCTGCTGAAGTGTCTAACGAATCTGCTATCACATCCGTTTTTGCTGCGCCTGCTGAAGCGTTTTTCTGAGAAGGTAGAAGAATGTCAGGATGCGCGAATTCAACAGTGTAATAGCCTGGCTCTGGCACCTTAGCTGTTAATGTTACAGTGGAATACTCTCCATCCCCCTTCGCTTCTTTTTTATATTCAGGATTCTCTGCATTATCAATTTCTGTGTAAACAATTTTTCCCTCCTGGACATGTACCTGCCTAATTTTTAGTACGTCCTCTGGTTCTTGTTTTAAATTTAATTGAATATTTAATTCAACTTTGTCGAACAGAGCAAATGTCTCACTTTTCCCTCCAATGTTATACAGCAAAGCGCCATCCTTTAATCCAGCTGACACCATTTTAGTGCGTTCAGCTTCCGAGACATCCAGAAATCTAAGTTTATCATCATTACCTACACTTATTACTCCACTTCCAATATGACTCAATGAAGCTCGTCCATCGCCAGACCTTCCAGCTGTAAGCGATATATGCTTCCCTGCAAAGATATTGCCCAGAGTTGTTTTAGTTGTCTCTGTATGACTACTCTCCTTGTGACTACTCTGATTGCTATCACTACCTCCACAACCCACAAGCGATATGCTCACCGCACCTACCAAAGCTAGTTTATTTAACATTTTCATCTCGACTTAAAATTAAAAAAATATTTTTCCACTTACACAAAATATTAAGCTTTTTTAAAAAGCTTAACTTAAGATAAACCAGAAAAATATTTTAATCAAGTCAATATAGCAATAAATACGACTCTGATTATTAACTTCACACTTTCTCAAAAAGACTTTTTATATTTTTTTAAAAATACTTTTTCCTTTATTGAATTTTATAGCATGTCTTTACACACAAAATCATCAGCCTACACAATAAATTTTTAAATCGAAAGTACGACAGGCAGAGATGCGCTCGGCAGCAAGAGAATTCAAAGCTATAGATATAACTCCCCAGGTTATCAGGCGGAGATAAGTTTAGAAATGAGCAGAGGTGATGTTGACTTCTTTTATGGCGCTTGAACAACGTCAGCCTGAAAATGTGGTTCATCACAGTGATCAAGGGTGTCAATACACTAGCCTTGCCTTTGGCAATCGCTGCAAGGCAATGCGCGTAAGACCTTCGATGGGCAGCGTAGGGGATGCCTATGACAACGCGATAGCGGAGAGCTTCTTTGCCAGCCTTGAATGCGAATTGCTCGATCGGCGCAGTTTTAAAAGCAAATCTGAAGCTCGCTTAGCTGTATTTACGTGGATCGAAGCTTGGTACAACCTTAAACGTAAGCATTCCGCTCTCGACTATGTATCACCGATTAATTTTGAAAGGAAATATTTGCAAAAAAACGACATTCAAGCTAATGACTCTCTACATGAGTTGGACTGCTTCAAGTTTGGCAGAATGGATTCTGTTTTGCCTTGTGTTCATGCCGGATAACACAATAATTTCATATCCATTTCCAATGGATTAAGGGAAACCATTTTCTGTCCATGAGAGGGGGCAACATCAGTTCATCCAAATTGTGATCAAGAGACAGAGCGGGAAACGCCGAAAATTCCGTCCAGTCAGTTGGCCTCATTCAAGTTGGTGTGGTGTAAAGTAAGATTTATGGGTACAGTGTTGTCTGTCTCGCCGCTGACTTGACGTTACATTCATCTAAACGGGGACTGTACCTTCCCAATGGGAGATTTTCCAACCTGAATGAGATCAAGTCTTGGTTAGGACAGATCATAATTTAAACAAAAATAAGGAGGGGCTATATTGTGGATGATTTCAATGTGTTAAGTGGCAGCATGGGTGATTTTCTTCATATACCTGGAGCTAATCTCCTTAATAGGACGGCGGCCTTCTATAATTGGCAGCAAGCGCGTCGCCAAGCGGGTTTCTGGCCATATGGCCGTTCTACTGAGAATGGGCCGCACAGTAGATGCCTGGCGCGCACCGATGATGGATCTTTGTTCGAAGGCGTTAATTTTGCATCCCAAGATTATTTAAGCCTGTCCTCTCATCCAGAAGTGCTTAACGTAGCAATAGAAACCATACAACGCTTTGGCGTTCATAGCGCAGGTGCGCCTGCCTTTGTTGGCAATACCTCACTATCGCTTGCACTTGAGAATAAGATTGCGGAATTCCTCAGTGCGGAGCACATTATTCTCTATCCAACCGGCTGGGCCGCTGGCTTTGGTGTCATTCAAGGCTTGGTCCGATCCAATGACCATATTGTCATGGATAAGCTATCTCATTTTTGTCTGCAGCAAGGTGCTCGAGCCGCAACTAAGAACGTACATTTCTTCCGCCATAATAATCTTGAAATGGCGCGTGAAAAGTTGGAGAAAATTCGCGCCAGTGACACAGAAAACGGCATTTTAGTGGTGACAGAAAGTTTGTTCTCTATGGACTCTGATAGCCCAGACCTTAAAGCGCTGCAAGAGCTGGCACACGAATTCAACGCTACTTTGGTCGTCGATGTAGCACACGATCTCGGCAGCTTGGGCGAAAATGGACGAGGTCATATTGAACTGCAAAACATGATCGGAAAAATTGATGTAATCATGGGCAGTTTCTCAAAAACTTTCGCCTCTAGTGGAGGCTTTGTTGCCAGTAACCAGCGCAGTGTCAAAGAATATTTACGTTATTTTAGCTCGCCCAATATTGGTTCTAATGCCCTATCACCCTCACAAGCGGCTATTGTTGGCAAGTGCTTCGACATCGCCGCTTCTGACGAAGGCGCGGCTTTGCGCCGCAAATTGATGAATAATGCAATGCTACTGCGTCAATTGTTGCACGACTCTCAATTTGACACGTACGGCGAGCCATCGCCCATCGTTTCCGTTAAAATAGCGACTGAGAGCTTGGCACGTCTAGTTAGCCGCCACTTACCTCCGATAGGGCTTCTGTCCAATTTGGTCGAGTTTCCAGCCGTTGCGAAAGGAGCTGCCCGTTTCCGCTTTCAGGTGATGGCTAACCATACAAACAGAGATATCACTGACGGCGCCGATTTTTTCAAGACGGCTATGGCTATAGCCCGTACTGAGGATGAAACGCTACAGTCTGGGGCCATCGAGTTGGCTGAACTTACAAAATGGCCCAGGCAGATGCTAGGAACACAAATTTCGCCAGCGGCTGAAATCAAAGTGCCCCTAACTTGAAACTTCGTAGGCGAAAGCTTAATTTACGGCGGGCACTCGTTTATTAAAACGGTGCCCTTGACATCTCTCTGACTGAAATTGAAAGGAAGAAGAGGATGTCAATCCGTGCTTGACACGATTGCGGGAAACAAACCACTAATTTGAGCTTACTTTACCCCCCAAGCCAGAACCGAAGCCACTTCTTGGCGCAGCCAGAGACCAAAATCGGTGAGCCGGTCGCGTAGCTGGCGCGGCGATACATCAGGGTTCAGAAAAGTCTCCAGGACCCATCGCATATCGGCCTCCCGTTCCGGGTAATGTCTTGAAAAGCACATATAAAGCAGATAAAGACTGGTCGCATAACGGTTTTCACGCTCCATCACCAGTTCAAAACCAGTCCGCAAAATCCTTTTCATCAGTGACTGGACCTGCTCAGGTGAAATCGGCCTTCCGCTCGTCAACTCGGCCTCGATAGCAGAAAGTTGCCGGTCGAGGAGTTCTGCATCCATCATCATTGCCAAACCAGGGCGGCAATCCGGTAAAGCCGGTCCGATATCCGGCCCATGGATGCACAATGACTGGGTTTTGATAATCATGGAAACAATTGGGTTCACCCGCGCAAAGTTGGGATGGAAAGTGACCGAAACAAATTCTACTGCGCAAGGAAAGCCTAGTTGCTGAACGGGTGCGTCATCAGACCATGGCAAGGCTTGCCAGATAACACACTCAGCCCCGCGGGGATAAACCAGACAAAAACTGTCCAAGTCGGAAAAGCCGGCGATCGCCGTACCAAAAGCGACGGAACCTCGAACATAAACGCTATGCAACTGCTCACCCAGTTTCTGGATATAGATTTGGCGAATCTCCTCTAGCGCTTCGAGCCACGGAGAAACCAGCCGCTCGGGCGAGGCTGGATTAATCACGTAGCCGTCCTTCGTCTGCGAGAAGAAGCTGCCAAGCGGCTCGATTTCACGACGTTGATTCGTCATCGCTGTTCAGCCCAGAGGTTCAAGTTTGAACTGACCAGTAACGGGCAAGTCAAAGCCCCGCCCAGACTGGTCACACAATCGACCGTCTGGCGTCAGATCACCCGTGTAATGGGCCAACAAGTCGCCATTACCAGCTTGCCGCAGACGCAACTCCGCCATTAGGCTATTAGCCATCGGCCCAATACGGAAATGCGGCGGTTGTGGAGGGGGGGCGTCCGCCGCCGTCAGCGGGCGGACAGGCACCTGTATACCGTCGATCTCTAGGCTGGAATCAACAGGCAAACCCACCATTTGGCCCCGACAGGTCACAGCTACATGCTGCCATCGCTGCGCCGTCAGCGGCACGCGGCCAGCGACAGTCTGGTCAGCGGCGATGATCAGCAGACGGTAAAGCTGCACGTCGCACAGCGACGCCACTGTCAGTCCGCCAATTAACCCAATGTTGTCAGTGCTGGAGCAGGCATTCAAACACTCGCCGATCTCCAGAGCGCGCCGGGTAAAGTACCAGCAGCCGATCAGCTTTGGCTCATCGCCACTCAGCCAAGCAGACTTGTGGTGGTTCAACGTGTTGAGATCATGCGCTTTACTCCACAATCTCACCATGCGCAATCCGCCAACGAACTCGGCATCAGGGACGAAGTCGGACAGCACGCCGGGAGCCCCCTGCTCCTGGCCGATGACCAAAGAGCCGCCATCGGCTATGTGCTCGCCTGCCGCTAATGAACCGATAAAGACCGGCGGCCCAAAGTCAATTGTGCGCCCCTCAGCCAAGGCAGCAATGGCGGCAACCCCGTCTTCTTTATATAAACACACCCGACCATCGGAGGAACGCCACGTCAGCGCGATATGTTGCCACTGGTGAAAATCGAGGTGCAAGCCGGTGACCATTTTTTGGCCATTGATCGACAGCACTAGCCCCTCCGTCCCCTTATCCTGCAGCAACACATCAACAGTGCTGGTATGTACGCAGCTGTAGGAAAAGATGGTGCTACAAGAATGAGCACGATAAGGGCACAACATGGCTTCGAAGGTGAATTCTTCCGTGGGAAAAGCGACGAATTTTTGCACCATAACCCATTGACGCGGCTTGCCGGACACAAAAGCAACGCTGCCGATAGGGTCCAGATGCAAGCCATAGCGACCCCAGGCCGAACGATAGGACAGGACTTCGGCTACCGTCAGCCGAGGCAGCGGTCGGACCCAGGCGTCAAAACTAACCGCCGGCGCAACGAGTTGGTCAAGCTGGAGAATGTCGGCTTCCGCTTGGGATTCAACGCCAAGGCGGAATATTTTGGCGGCTGCCGGGTGATTTTTTGCAGGAGAAATAGAAGAAGTCATGACTTGATCTTAGAAGTATAGAGGGTATCGGGTCAAAGACCATCGAGCGAGGTTTCCCACCAGCGTACCGCTGGTCCGTCTGGCTGCATCGGCCGGATGCAGCGATACGCCTCATACGGCATCATGCCAAGAGTCCCGCTGTAAGCCCGGTCGTTTTCGTTAAAAACTCGCCGGATTCTCTGGCGAATGGAGGGCGACAGCGACGATTCGCCAACTCGCATTGCCTGAGCGAAAGTGTGCCGTGGCTGCATGACGATCATAGTCGATTGTGAGCCAAAGCTATAGCGTGCATGATTCTCTGGGTAGCACGGAGCAAAGGTGTTGACAAAAATCTTTTCACCGCCAAAGGCAAAGCACCATGCCGGATCCTCAATTTCCTGGTCCATACAGTGCTCGCCCGCTGGATCCAAATCACTCAGATAGCGCAGAACTGCGTGCGTGAATTTCGCCAACATTTCAATATTATTACCGTATTTCGGACTGGCTAGGTCAATGACGTAACCGTCAACTTTGAATGCTTGCGACAGATTAATGAAGTGCGCCATGTGCTGCGCGACGTTACGCATATTGTCCTTAAAGGATAAGGTTTCGTCGAGAGGCGGGCTGCCCCAAAGCCGAGACCCGGGCGAATAGATGCAGTGGGTCTTCGCCTTGAGTGGCGTGAAATTATGGACTGACGGAAAGTTTTTCTCCGCATCTTCAATATTAAAAGGCATCCTGCTGCGTGCGTCACTACATAAAGACTCTTTAGACATACATTCCCCCCTTTGATCAGAATATAAGCTTAACTGCAGTTAATCAGTCTATTGCAACTTTTAAAATAATAATATATTCTGCCACACAATAAGAAGATATAGGGACAGTCTAAGAAGATATAGGGACAGTCTTTGTGTTTGGTAAACGGCGCTAGCCTTTGATGCCAAATACCGAGAAGCACACAAGGATGACAGCTATTAGAGCCTAGCCAAACTGGCATCCACTGGCTAATGCCGTTTGTTGCCAGCTTACCCGACTAGACTAATGGTCAGCGCCAGTGATTTGCGGCGCAATCAATTTTTTACTTAAGTGCCGTAGAAATTTTTTACTGTAGAAGGGAAAGATATACAAGTAGCATAAGCTATCACGATTCATATAATCGGCGAGGAGAGGAGGGGCTCAATGAACAGTACAGAAGTCAGTGGACCGATACGGACGATCGATTTTGCCGCTCTGCGCGACGGCAACCATCGCAGTCGGGAAGCCTTGGGGCGGGAGATCGTAACGGCTTTTGAGGAGATCGGTGGCATCTACGCAATTAATCACGGTGTGGATCCAGTCTTGGTCGAGGACGTTTTCACCGCTTCCCGTTGGTTTTTTGCACAGCCCTTATCCTGGCGGCAAGCGTTGGGGATAAACCAGTGGCAACGCGGCTTTCTCGCCTTGCAGACCAACCGCAAGCCTGGCTTTCCCCCTGACCTGCGTGAAGCATTTGATATCGGCATCGACATTCCAGCCGATGACCCGCGAGTGCGCAGCAACAAGCCGTTTCACGGTCCCAACCATTGGCCCGACGCACCCGGCTTCCGCTCCGCAGTGGAAGGCTATTTCCAAGCACTTCGGGACTTCGGGTTCGCTCTGCAGGAGGCGCTGGCCTTGGGACTAGGGCTCCCTAACGAGTGGTTCCAGAAGTATTACGGCAGTGCCCTCTCAACCATGCGGCTACTGCATTATCCCAACGCTGAACAGACACTGGAATCCGACGGGTTCCCGATGGCCCCGCATATCGATTTCGGCGCTTTCAGCTTCATCTCGCAAGATGGTACAGGAGGCCTAGAATATCAGGATAGTACTGACCTGTGGCGGCCACTGCAACCAACGCAAGGCGCTTTGGTCGTCTTTCTGGGTGGGCTCATGAATTACTGGAGCAACGGCCGCTTCAAGGCGCTGCGTCATCGCGTTGTCAGTGTTCCAGGTCGGCAGCGCTTCTCAATCGCCGCGTTCTACAATCCTAATTTCGACGCTGAGCTGACCTGCCCGCCTCCCTGTAGCAGCGCCAACCAGCCGCTAATCAATAACGCAGCTATCGTTTGTGGGCCATATATCCTAGCCCAAGCAAAAGCCCGCTCAGCCCTGACCGCGCAATGAGTTTATTTGACCCTATCCCCGCGCCAGAGCAGCGTCACCTTGAGCGACTGCCGCCATTGCTTTCTCCTGCTCTAGAAGCCTTGCGGATCGAATTGCAGGCCGAACCCCAGAAGATACAACCCGATGACGCTTTCGTCCGATACGCCTGCATTCTAGCTCTGACGGCAGTGGCCGAAGGCAACCACGGCGTCGGCGCAGTTATCGTGCATAACGGCCGCGTGATCGCCGAAGGTCGCAACCGCGCCTTCTGGCCGCAGGTGCGCAGTGACCTACACGCCGAGATGGATGCGCTCAATGCCCTGGAGCAAGACCATCCAAATGTGCCACCTGCTGAGTGCAGCTTATATAGCTCGCTCGAATGTTGCCCGATGTGCACCATTCGCCTGATCAATGTAGGTATCGGTCGAATTTTATATGCGGCCAATGATGACGAATGCGGCATGGTGCGTCGCTTCGACGATCTTCCCCCGGGCTACAGAGAGTTAGCAGAATCGCGTTCGCAGTATTTCGGCCCCGCCTCCTGCTCCGCCAATCTGATGGACTACGCCCGCGATATTTTCCACTTTAACCTTGAAGCGCTAAAAAACTTTGTCCAATGCCGTAAATAAAAGTGTTCTCGTCAAATGCCGTAAATAACGATGTTCTCTAGGAGGTAGCATGAATAACATAATCAGCATTAATAACGTAAGTAGCATGAATAACAACGTAGATAAAGAGATGGCTCTTGATGCGTTTCTGTCTGATATGTACCGGCGCTTCGGGCCACCAAAGCCAATGAACGATACCGTCGAGGATCGCGAATGGCCGCACTTTTTTCTACATCGAAATTTCTTGGGCGAGCAGGATCTGGCGATCCTTTTTAATACTAAGCGGTGTCGTTACCAGTGCAAATTCTGCGCTTTACCCTATAAGGCGAGTAAGGAATGGATTGGGCGAGATTTGGTCGTGCAACAGTTTAAAAATGTCGTTCAGGAAGTCCGTCATGCCATCGGTGTGTTCGAACGACTGACCATCGCCAACGAAGGGTCGGTGTTTGACAGCACCACCTTTCCTAGAGACGCATTGGAAGAGATCGTCAGTTCGACGCGCAGCTTGCCGAATATCCGTAAATTAGTCATCGAAAGTCGGCTAGAGTTTGTGCAAGCTGACGTGCTAAGGAATTTTAAGGCGGAAAGCGGCAAATCCATCGACATCTTGACCGGTTTTGAGACCTTGGACGAAACCATTCGGGTCAAAGTGTTGGACAAGCGCGAACCATTGAAAGCCTTCCTCTCTGGCTTAGACGAGATCGCTGCTGGCGAAGTGGAACTGACCGCCTACGTTCTCTTCAAACCCAGTCCCTCCATGAGCGATGCTGAGGCTAGGGACGAAGCCGAAGCGTCCATCGACTTCCTCACCGAACAGTGCGCCCAGCGCTCCATTCCATTGATCGTCCGCCTCAATCCAATGTACGTGTCCCGCGGCACACCTTGGGCTCATAAAGCTATGGCACAACCAGGAGGTTACCAGCCACCACGACTCTCCGACGTGCTGGCTCTGGCCCAAGCAAAGCAAAAGGAAGGCGTGCGCATCTATTATGGTCTGACCTCTGAAGGTCTATCGGGTAGCGAGGATACTTACCGCGGTCGTGATGACTTCTCCTCAACGCTACTCAAGCAATGCATTGTCTCCAATTCCCAACGCCCTTCTGACCGATAGGAATTGTACTATGCAAATTTTAGCAATGAAGGCCGGCCATGACGGCAATTTCGCACTCTTAGAAGATCATGCACTACGGTGGCAGATTGAAGCAGAGAAAGATTCTTTCCCTCGCTACGAGACCATCACGGCGGATCTTCTGGTGCGTGCCGGCAAATATCTTGAAGGTATTCCCGACGTCATAGCCGTCAGTGGCTGGGTCAAGGGATGGCATTCGGTCGAACCCCCCGTGAACGGCGGCTATTTCGGCTGGGAAGAAAACTGTGGCCATCTTTCCTCGATGCGTTTTATGGGACGCGACGTCAAACTCTTTACCTCGACCCATGAACGCTCCCATATTTTCTGCAGCTACGGCCTGTCCCCTTTCCCGCAGGGAGAACCGTGTTACGCCCTGGTTTGGGAGGGTAATCTCGGTTGCTTTTATGAGATCGGCGCCGATCTATCGGTCACCCGCCTCGGTTGGCCGCTGGTGGATCCGGGTAACAAATACGCTCAGCTCTTTGCTATCGCCGATCCTACCTTTCCTTCACTAAAGGGACATTTCCGTTTTTCCAACGCCGGCAAGCTAATGGCCCTGGCCGCCTTCTCAAAACGCACACCACTGGACGAGGACGGACGCCGACTGCTCGATGCTCTAATCCGAGCAGATGGTCTGGTCAAAAACATAGCAAAAGGCGAATTTTCCTGGTCACGCTACTACAATATTGGTGTGACCAATCCGGACTTCATGGAACTGGCCGGTCATTTCTCCGATATGATCTACAACCGCTTCTATGAATTCGCCCGCAAGCACCTGACCAAAGGGCTACCCTTGTTAATCAGCGGCGGCTGTGGCCTAAATTGCGAATGGAATAGCCGCTGGCTCGATAGCGGCCTATTCGCTGATGTTTTTGTGCCCCCTTGCACCAACGATACCGGAGCGGCCCTCGGAACCGCAGTTGAAGCTCAGGCCCTTCTAACCGGCAAGGCCAAGATAGAGCACTGGAGCGTCTACGCTGGCGAGAACTTTGTCGAGGATATTCCCTGCCCCAATGAGAGCTTCACTACTGAGCCATTGGACATGAACGTGGTAGCGAATTTTATCGCGACGGGTGGCATTATCGCCTGGGTCCAGGGCCAGTACGAAATGGGGCCGCGGGCACTCGGCAACCGCTCTATCCTCGCCGCACCTTTCTCCACTGAGACACGTGACAGGCTGAATGCCATCAAAAAACGCGAGGGCTACCGTCCCGTTGCCTGCATCTGCCTAGAGGAGGAGGCAGAGCGTCATTTCGACGGTGCGAGTCCAAGCCCGTATATGCTACATTTCCACCACGTGCGCGATTCTCAGTTAGGTGCCGTCACGCATGTGGACAATACCTGTCGGGTGCAAACCGTCAATGCTAGCCAAAATCCGCCGATGTACCGCTTGCTCAACGCTTTTTCCGAGCGCACCGGCTATGGCGTGCTATGCAATACGTCCCTCAACTTCAACGGACGCGGTTTTATCAACCGCATGAGTGATCTCATCACCTATGTGGAGAACACAGGCATGGATGGGTTTGTTGTCGGCAACCATTTTTACCGTCGGCGCGATTCATGACACCCATCGTCCCCGTTGCAGATACGGTGGTCCAGCATATTGCCGAAGCGTGCGCCCGTACTCCTGACCACCCCGCGATTATAGATAACCGCGGCTCAGTCAAACTTAGCCAGCTGTGGCAGGCGGCGACAGTCCTCGCCGGTCAGCTGTCTAGGCTGCCCGGCTTTACCCGGGAGGATCGGATCGGCCTGCTGCTACCGCGTGACCGCTCTATGCCCTCCGCTATGCTGGGCTGCATGCTCGCGGGCGGAGCCTTTCTCCCACTTGACCCCTCCTGGCCCACTGAACGGCTCAATCTGATCCTGGAAGATGCAGGCTGCCGGGCGTTAGTCACGACTTCGGGCATGCCTAACCCGGCCTGGTCGGGACCCCGCATTGACATTGCCGACAGGGGGCAACGACCAACGGCCATGGTCCAACCTACGCCAACTGATCTGGCTTACGTGATCTACACCTCGGGTTCTACCGGGCGGCCTAAAGGCGTACTGATGGAACATGGGCCGCTGGCAAATCTGGTGACAGCAGTTAAAGGCATACTATACCGTGAAGCAAACGCAGATTATAAGGAAATCTTGAGCGCACCTTTCGTCTTCGACGTGGTAGTGCAGCAGGTGTTCTCGGCCCTAACCGGAGCGTGCAGTCTACACATCGTGCCCGACGAGCTGCGCCAAGATCCGGCCGCTCTAGTCTCTTACATAGAACGCCACCAAATTTCTCAAATCAACGTAGTGGTCAGCCACCTGGCTCTGTTGCTGGAGAATGGACTGATCCGCACCGCACCGTGGCTACGCCGCATCGTCACCGGCGGCGAAGCGCTGCCGCTGCCACTGGTTCGGCTGCTGTTTGCTGAACCAGCGTTTGCACACCTAGAACTGGTCAATATGTACGGCCCCGCGGAGAACTGTGTCGACTCAACCTGTTTCGTCATCAAGGCTGACATGATTGCCACGCTAGAGCGGATCCCGCTCGGCCGAGCCTTGCCCGGCACTGAGGTCTTAATCCTGGGCGAGAAGGAAGAGATCCTGCCGGCAGGCGCCACCGGCGAGATCTATTTAACCGGCATCGCCCTTGCCCGCGGTTATCTGAATCGGCCAGAGACCACCGCCCGTACCTTCGTGCATAACCACCACGCGGGCAGCGGAGTGATGTATCGCACGGGCGACCTGGGATGCTTTAGCGCCAATGGCATGCTGGAATTTCGTGGCCGGCGAGACAATCAAGTCAAGATCGCCGGCCAGCGGGTAGAGCTTGAGGAGATCGAAGAGCGGCTAAAATCCATCAATGGCCTCTATCAGTTCGCGGTCCTTTATCAGCAGCGTGAGCATGGCGGCCGGCTGATTGCTTTTGTCGCCGCTGACGCGCCGCCTGACTTCACACGCTTACGCACCCTGGCAATCCAGTTATTACCTGGTTATATGGTTCCCGGCACTTTCGTCCACCTCGGCCCGGCCCTACCCCTAACGCACAACGGCAAGGTAGACCGAGAAATGCTCGTCTCTTTGCTCACGGACCACGGGCAAGAGGTGGTTCAGCAAGGCGCGTCCGGCACCGTCGCGCATCTCTGGCAAGAAGTCTTGGGCGGGGTTAAAACCGATCCACATGTCGGTTTCCTAGCGCTGGGCGGAGACAGTATCGCAGCAATTCGGCTGGTTGCGGCAATTCGCAGCCGTTTCCAGTCCGAGGTCTCGCTCGAGGCAGTGCTCTCCAATATCACCCTAGCCGAACTAGAGCAACAGTTGATGGAACAGCGTACCATCAGCGCGGAGCTCGTCTGCGCGCCGCCAGGGGACGACTATATCGCCTCATCGGCCCAAAGGCGGCTATGGTATCTGACCCAGTTTGGCGATAATAGCCATCTTTACAACGTGCCTGTTTACCGAGAAACGGGGGTACTTGACCCCACTCGGGTACACGCTACTATGCGCCAACTGATGGTGCGGCACCCTGCCCTGCGTACTTCTTTAGTCCTACGCGATAACGAGTTGCGACAGGTGATACACGATGACATCGACTTTCCTTTGGCGGTCGACGACCTGAGCGCTGCCACCGATGCTGAGGCACAAGCGAGGTTGATTGCTGCCGAAGAGGCCAGACGCCCTTTTGAACTCGCCCATGCCCCCCTATTCCGCTTGCGCCTACTCCGACTAGCGCAAGACCGCTGGCATTTCCTGCTGGTTTTGCACCATTGCCAGGCGGATGGTTGGGCCATTTCGGTCCTTCTGGAGGAGTTCAACCAACTCTATCACAACCCAAACGCCAAGCTTGCAGCCGTGCGTCCCTATGTCGACTTCGCCCACTGGGAGCAAACTCGCGACGGATCAGACGACATGCGGTTCTGGCAAAACGTATTGACCCCACCGCCACCGCCCATTGTGTTGCCGTCGAGCGGCATCAGCAATGATTCCTCCAGCGGAGGACAGGTCCAACTCACGGTCAAGCCTAAACTCAAGCAGCTAATCGATTCTATAGCGCGGCGCCATGCCGTCACGCCAGCGGTTATTGTGCTATCTCATTACCTAATCCTGCTGAACCGGCTGATGCTGCAGCATGATCTGTGCGTGGGCATGGGCATTGCCAATCGACCCCATGGAGCCTTTGACCGCTGCATCGGCTGCTTCGTCAATGTCGTCCCGATCCGCATCAAGCTAGCGGAAGACGCCACGCTGACTAGCATCTACGAACAGGTCGGACGCCAGATGCGCGAAACTTTACTACACCAGTCCCTACCACTGGATACCATGGCCGCCCAACTGGTTCCGGGCGGAGGCCCTCCTTTCAATATCCTGTTCGCGTGGCAAAGCTATGAGAAAGTCGCTAATGGCCAACAGTCGCCTTTGCCTGTGGTCATTGGCGACCAGTTAGAGCGCTTTGATTTCTCCTTTGGCCAGGCAAAATTCGATCTATCATTGAACGTCTACCCCAACGGCGAGGCACTAGAATTAGTGCTGGAATACAGCACTGCCACGGTCGCCCCTGCGCAGGCGCAACGCTGGCTTCACGCCTTCCTCGACCTGATGGATCGGCTTGCCACCCATGACCACCAAGAAAAAACGCATGAAACTGTCTAACATTTCATTGTTTGAGTTACCAGACCTTGAGACGAACGTCAATCACACTGATCGTCCGATCTCCGAAACGACTATTGATAGGCTGTTCGCACAGCAGGCCCAGGCAATGCCAAACGCCATCGCCCTAATCGAACAGGGTCGGCAATACAGCTACTATGAATTGGACCGCGAATCGAATAGGATTGCGGCCTTCCTGCTGGACCGTAAAGTTGGAGCAGCCCCAGTCGCCGTGCTGGCGGAACGTTCCTTCACGCTGCTCACAGCATTGCTGGGTATTCTACGCGCAGGCGCGATCTATACCCCGCTCAACCCAGCCCTCCCATTCCGCAGACAACAAATGATGCTGCGTCTAACCGCGGCACCCATCTTGCTGTGCAGCCGCCACCACGTCCACCTAGCGCAGGCGCATTTGTGGGAATCTCCTGCGCTCGCTACCATCCTCTGCCTGGACAGCGATGACCTTGACCGTGAAACGGAGCCGCGCAAGCTCCGTATGGACGAGGGGCTATGGGACCATATCGCTGAGACCGCCGACGATGCCATCAGTGGCGGCGGCTGGCGCAGTGCCATCACTGGCGAACAGCTCCCTGAGTGGGTCATGCAGGATTATGCCGACAATGTCCGAACAAAGCTCGCGTTTCACCTTAGGCCAGATTCTAAGGTGCTGGAAATCGGCTGCGGCTCCGGGCTAACGCTGTTTGCCCTAGCCCCTTTGGTAGGCAGCTATTTCGCTACTGACCTCTCCCGTTCGATGATCGGCACGGCAGCAGCAAGTGCACGACAGCGCGGCCTAGATCAGATTCGCTTTCATCATCTCGCTGCCCACGATTTGAAAAACCTCGGCGAGAGCGAGTTCAACGTCATTATCCTTAACAGTGTAGTACAGAGCTTTAGCGGCTACAGCTATCTGCGGCAAGTGATTGCCGAAGCATTGGCGCTATGCGCCGACGAAGCGGTAGTGTTCCTAGGCCACCTGTGGGACGCTAGCATGCGCGAGGCCTACGCCGCCACTGGAGCACAGGCCGAAAGTGACGATGCACTGTTCGTAGCGCGCGAATTCCTGCTTGACCTCCAGCATGAATTCCCAGAGATCGTCAAGGTTGAGATCACGCCCATGGCAGCGCGCGCTCAGAACGAACTGACGGCTTACAGCTTCGACTGTATCCTGCACCTGAGGCGGCAGCGCTGTGCGGCACAGCCACTCGGATCGCGCCGCCGGCGGCGTTTGGACCGACGCGCATTGGCGCCATACACCAACGTGCCCGCGGTTCATGCGAGCGACCCACAGGGCAAGGCCTATATCATCTTTACGTCTGGCAGCACGGGTACGCCAAAAGGCGTCGTCAACTCGATGCGGTCTTTGGTTAATCTGTGCAATTGGTATATAGAATTCTGCGCGTTAGCGCCGGGCAAACGAGTCTATCAAGTGATTGCTAGCAGCTTCGACGCCTCAATTAAGAATTACCTAGCGCCGATTGCTTCAGGGGCCACCATCGTCACATATCCAGAGACCCCTTACGACCCAGAGCTGATGCTGAATATCCTGCACCGGGAAAAAATAAATGTCCTCAATCCCGGCGTGCCCAGCCAGTTCTACCCTCTAGTCGATCTGGCCGCGGCGGGCGGATATGAGCAGCTATCCGGACTGCAAGTACTAGCGCTCGGTGGTGAAAAGCCAGACCTTGGCCGGCTACGCAACTGGCTCTCCTCACCAGCCTGCCAGCTCTCAAACTTCGCTAATATCTATGGCCCGACTGAATGCGCAGACATTGCCACCGCCGGCGCATGGCGACCGGAGGAACTACTTGATACCACCACGCTACCCATTGGGCGACCCATCTACAATAACCGCTGCTACATTCTCGACAGCGCGGGGCGTCCGTTGCCAACCGGTGCCGTGGGTGAATTATGCATCGCAGGCGCAGGCGTGGGCATCGGCTATCTAGGTAATGAAACGCTGGCTGCGCAACGGTTCGTTACAGATCCTTTTCATCCAGGCGGGCGCATGTACCGCACGGGGGACCTTGCATGGCAACGTGAAGACGGTCAAATCGAGTTAATGGGTCGGCAAGACGACGAAGTGAAAATCCGCGGCCACCGCATGACTCTCGGCGAGATCGAAACCCATCTGCGCACTCTCCCCGGCGTGCACGACGCCGCAGCTGTCTGCCGCACCGTAGCAGCAGAATGGCAGCTGCTCGCCTTTGTTACAGGCAACAATATCCCGGACGATAGCCGCTTGACCGTCCTACTTGCGAACACGCTGCCCGCAGCAATGGTACCTAGTCGCTTCGTCCGCATCAGCGAATTGCCACGCAGCGCCCATGGCAAACTTGACCGTACAGCGCTGAGCGCATTACCGTTGAATACCACGGCCAGCACAGTTGCGCAGATCCCCACTGATCCGACCGAGCGGCAGGTGGTGCAAGCTTGGACCCGGGTACTAGGCGAACGGGCGCTCACCGTCGACGACAACTTTTTTTTGGTTGGCGGGCATAGCCTCGCCCTAGTCATGTTGCAAAGCATCTTAATGCAGACATTCAGCTATGCGCCGTCCTTGGCCGATCTGCACCGCAATTGCACGGTGCGCGGCCACGCGCAACTGATTTCGAGCCATGCAACCATCGCCGACAAAGCAATCGGCAGCTTCCTAAAAGAAGGACTCGGCCAAGCCATCTTCTGCTTTCCTCCGATCACCGGGCTCGGTTGGGTGTTTGCTCCGCTTGCCGAACGCATTGAGCACGCGCAGCTGTTTGCGTTCGACTTCATTGCTCAACCGGATCGCGTCACTCGCTACGCTGACACCATCGTTCGCATGGCAGCTGGCAAACCCGTAGTGCTCTGCGGCTATTCCGCAGGCGGCAACCTCGCCTATCAGGTGGCGCTCGAATTGGAAAGTCGCTCGATCACCGTCGTACGCCTGGTGCTCATTGATTCCGAACCGCGCTGTGACGAAGCCGAACTAACCGAAGACGACACGCTCGCCTTCGCGAAAAACAGCCTCACCGGGGCGATGATGCACACACCCGAAGCTCTAGCGCGGGTCGAAGCCTATGCCCGAGCTCATTCGCAGGGCCGCGAGCAGCAGCGAATCGCCGCCCCCTTCGCCTTGGTGCTGAGCCACTCGATGCGAACAGACCCATCATGCGCCTGGGCAAAATTCACCGACGCTACCGTCACCAGCTATATCGCTGTCGGCCACCACAACACCGTCATCGGGCGGGAGAATATAGAGGCCAACGCGCTGCTGCTACGACACCTTCTCCTCGACGAGCCACCTCGTCCATGATGCCTATGCCGGGTGGCTTCGCCAGGCAAGTCGATGGTTTATTTACGACTATGATTTCAAACGTAGCGAAATTGTGATCAAGAGGCAGGGGGTTGTGCAGAGGTTCTCTAATGCTTTGTTCGATGGAGAATGAGAATAATGGTGTTGAGAAGATCGTATCTCATAGCTGAACGCTCGGTAAATAGCGAAGCAACAGCTTAGTGGCGGCGGCGGTTAAAATTTCTTGTAACGGCGTAGCCGCTGCTAGCGCCATGCTTTCATTGAGCAGATTGATCGCAAGCGCGCTGCAACGCTGCACAGCGGCGTCCATTTGCGGCATCCAGGCCGCAGCAGCAGCGCAATCAGGCGCACGTTCCAGCACAGTTAGTAACGCTACGCGCTCCTCTGGTGTAGCCATCGCGAGATAGTAGACCACGTTTCCATTCAGGGCACCGCGCTCTAGATCTTGTTGGAGAGTGTTTCATTCCGGGGGCTGGCGTTTTCAACCATTTTCCGGCAGTCAAATACGATAATATGTTGATCTTCCTTACCAATCGAGCTGACGCCGCTCAAGGAGGCGGCCTAGAAGCTTCAGCCCCCAGAATGAAACACTCCCCGGAAAAGGGTTAGAAACACCAGCCCCCGGAATGAAACACTCTCCCTAAATGAGTAACAGGCGGTACACTGCCAATTCGGCTATTTGTTCCCGGCCCCCAAAAATGTAAAATTAGCTTGGGGAGTTACGCCCAGAGTAAAATGATGCGTTACAGAAAAACGTTCGCCAGTAGGGACAGCGGGGGAATTTAAACAAAAAATAAGGTAATATTTTGCTTTAATTTCGTCGTATTAACGCGTATGTAGCTTAAATTCTTCCAAAAATGCTTAAAATATAAAATCTCGAAAAACTGTCTATAATTCGTGTTATGTAAAATATAAATGCTATATAACGTCAGTTCGGGTTAAGCGATTCCTGGTAGAAGCGCTGCAAAGGCAATTTAGGCTTATTGGGCATAAGGCAATAAGCGATGATTCCGCTGAGTAGATTAACAGCAAAGTTAATAGGAGAGCGATGGCGAGTATGCTCGACCTGGCATAGGTTTTTCAATTCATCGAAGACGGTTTCAACAAGCGACCGTAGGCGCAATAAAGCCTGATCAAAAGGGGAATGAACAATAGGCTTCATGTTGCGTCGAACCTTGGTAACAAGCTCAACGCCAAGATCCCTCAAGGATTGTGCCAGTTTCCCTGAGATATAGCCTTTGTCGGCATAAAGCTTGCCAAACAACGAGTGCACGAGATCAGGTACGGGCTTACGGTCATCGATATTCCCCGGCGTTAACCTCAACCCAAGCAGTTCACCTTGGTGATTAATCACTGCATGCAGCTTGAAGCCAAAGAACCACCCTGTGGAACTTTTACCTCGAGCGGCTAAGCCATCAAATACACGGTGACGGCTAATACGTAGATTGTCACAGACTGCAATAGGCGTGGAATCCACAATAGAGATCCCTGTGCATTGGCCTTTGAGGGTTTCAAACAGAGCAGCTAGTGCAAGGTTGCAGCGCGGTAATAGTTCAATGCAACGATTGTATGAGGGTAACCTCGGGAACTCTGAGCGCAGATGCTGGCATACATGATTCAGATAAAATGATTTGAATTGTCGATAGCGAATCTGATGAAAAAGCACGACTAGCGTCATCAATTCTGCTAAGGATAGGTTTGTAGCACGCAAGCGTTTGCGTTTTCCGCTAGATAACAACTTTTTGTTGAGCTCTGGCTCAAATTCTTTGCAAAAATCGTCCATCAGACAATAAAGTTCGGTAATATGATCCATGGGTGCTCTGGCCTTTCTTAGAGAGTTCGGTTTGCAAGACTTACATTCTCTTCGAAATACTTAGCACCCGCCTCATTTTCTCCCACATTTTTTGCTCTTATCTCCGCACTTCCTTAACCCGAACTCAGGTTATATATGCATGCGCATGAAAAATACTTAATATACAAAAAACTCCTTAGAAGAAGAAAGTAGCATTTATCTTAGTATCCGTATAAGATTAGTTGATCTCTGTTTTTCGGTTTCGAGATTAATCGTCCTTGCAACCTATTTGAGATAGCATAATTATTCAGAGCCGACTATGTATCGTCGATAATATTTTATGAGTGGAGTGCAAAATGTCAGCTGAAGTCCCAATGGGAACAATTGTTGCCTACGCAGTGAGTGAAAAGAGTGTGCCTGATGGATGGTTAATATGCGATGGCTCGCTAATTGATAGCGGAAAATATCCTGATCTTATTACTCTGCTCGGTGAAGCCAGCACCCCTGACCTTCGAGGCCGGACGCTCATCGGGGTAGGCTCCACGTTTGACAATAACCCTCAGTCCGATGGGACTACTCCCAATTTCCCTTCGGCCGGATTTCAAATTGGTGCTACTGGCGGGGAGTGCTCGCATCAGCTTGCAACTGCCGAAGTTCCATCGCACACACATGCATTGGACAATGGAGGCTTTTCCGAATCGGGCGGAGGGAACGATTTTCCAATTCCGCCATCAGTCACGAACGAGCCAACTTATGACAACCCCAATTCGGCTGCGGCGCATAACAACATGCAGCCATATTATGTTGTTAATTACATAATCTGCGCCACAGACTCGTCGCGTAGTCGTTAATCTAGAAGAACCTCATCGACGATTGCATTACTGCTCACTCTTCCTAAGGCTTGCCGTGTTTAAAAAAACTGACCCGTATACTTTTGTGAAGTTCGTCCCCTTGTTGCTGGAAACAGTCCGCATTGGTACTTTACGTCTCGACTACCAAGTGACGAATTATGAGAATGTGCAACTGCAAGACGGCACGGCGATCGGTCTACAATCTCAATCACGGCAGTATCTGATCCATTGTACGCAGACCGTGAATCTGTTCAATTCTGAAGGGCTGGATATCAGTCCGTCCCCCACACTTGATTCCTACAGCAATTATCCGTTAATGATCAACGCCGTAATTGAGCCGGAGCGAGCGCAAGGGCTCAATTTCCAGTTGCTTGAATATGCTCCGCAAACGGTTAATACCAAGGTTCAAGCGTCCGGAGCCGTCGGCAGCTCAAACGGAGCAACTACTGGCGTGAGCTCAAGTAGTACGGTGGGATCAAGTACCGCAGAAACAAACAGCTACGGCGCTTCCGTCAGCCTGTCCGAAACGCCGAGCGTCTCCACCAATTACGAACATTCCTCGACATCCACCTCGGAGCAATCAAGTACATCGGGGGCGGAATCATCCACTACGCGCGGAAGTGACAGTTCAAATACCGCTTCGATGAGCGTGAAGGACTGGGGTGCGTATGCTTTGGTGAATCCTGAACTTAACTCGGTCATTTGGACTTTTGGTCAAGAGTATCCCTGGGATGCGGTCGAGTGCCGCCTCACCAATGGAACTCAATCGCCGGCCGGTCAGGTGGAGATTGTCATCCCAACCGCCATGTCGGCCCGCTTGTATGACGGCGTGACGCTGTATCCGCCAAGCCACCTGTCTACGTTTGGCATGAACTTTTTGATGAAGGCGATGTGGCTGGTCAGTGTTGACAATGGAAACTTCGACACCTCTACCCCTCACAGCGATATCGTCAACTTTACCCATAAGATCGACTACGTTTCGGGATCGCACGCGTTGCTGCCCGACCCAGTCACTGACAAAAAATCCGTCCATGCATATATGGATCCCAAACCTGCAAGGCTCCAAACCGCCGACGAGAGCTATTTCGAAACCAAGCTTGACCTTGGGTTGATGGCATTAGACCCCGTCGGTAAAGGAATCGAAAGCGCTATCATCGGTTTTATTCCTAGAAAGTTCACGGTACTGCCCGCGCCATGTCAACAAAACGTCGCCCCGGTACCTTTCGAGATTTTCGCCAGCACGAACAACTTGCTCATCAAAGACACGACTGACTACCCGACTCCGCTGCCTGCATCGGGCGGGTTCAGTCCGAGCGAAACAGCATTGACAGCGACGTTGAACGCTGGCGGCCAACCCTTGTCGATGACCCTATATTTTAAGGTGCTCGACTCCGACACGAATTATGCTTTGTACTTAAAGCATTGGATAAAGACCGGGCCAGGTGTGTCGTTGACCCTGACGATCAACGCTGATACCGCGCACGCCATCAGGAAATTCGTTGTCTCTCTTGAAGCGGAGGGTGGGGAAAATAACCTGACGCGCATCAATTTGCGAAATCTTGATTTTTCGAGCGTTGATTACTCGGATTATTTACAGCTTGGGCTCAACTCCATAGAGATCACGCTGACTCTAATTGACGAAACAGCAGCATGTGATTATCAGATCAGAGCGATTTCTGTCGAACAGGAGTGAACGTGGCAGGAAAGAAGAAGGCAAAAAAACGCTCCAAAACCGGCGCAGGTAAAACCAAGCTTGGAGATAAAAAAAAGATAGTGAAGCTGGGGAAAAAGGCTGCACAAAAATATTTAGCTTCCAAGGGATTGGGCGGGAAAAAACCATCTATCAACTCTTTGATTAGAGCGGCGGAAGCCGGAACATTATCCGTAATGCCGACGAGTTTCGAGCGACCTCGTTTTAGTAGTGCTAAGCAGAAGGCCGCGCGGCTCGAAGCATCACTCGCGACCGGCCTGGATTACACTCACACTAACCTTGACACTGCAGATCTGGCCGCGCCGCACCGTGCACCGTATGCCGCACTCAGGGATACAGTCCTCCTGGACGCGCCAAAGCGCGTTGGCTCGGTAATGAGACTTCTGGGCAACGCGAGCAAGATTTATGAGGACGGTTTTGCGAAGGCGGCGAAGAAAGGGGGAGTGCATGCAACAGATCTGACCACTTTGCAGGGGTACTACGTTTCCACAAGGGTGGGCATGGAAACAGCCCTGAACGATTACGAAAACGCGAGTAAGGGGAGTTTGAAGGCGCAGTTCAGGTCAAAACTTAAACTAATCGTCGCAGTTAATAATCTCGCGAGTAATGCGCCTGGCCTGGGTCCGCATGCCACGGCAAACTTGGTGGTATCGGATAACCTACACCTTCGTCCAGTCGACCGCCCGAACGAGCCATACAGCCCACGAAGTCATGCAGCGCTTTTAGCCTTTCCGAACTGTCCTGCGGCCGTCGCGTCGGTAAAGGGCTCCCTTAAGCAGGTAGTGTCGGTAACAGGAGCTCTGCATTCCGTAAACGACGGGAAGCTACTTTCCAAGGTGGTCAAGCACAAGCCGACAGTTGTAAGTGCGGTATTGTATGTGACGCCAAATGGACACCAGCTTTACCGCCCAAAGAAGCCAATGAACCAGCCTTCATCAGGCTTTAATGCGAACTATATTACGCTCTCAGGCAAGCGCTTTTGAAATACTTATTTTTGAGGCTGCGATTGCCTTAGACAGCCAGCGTGCGCTATCCGCCGACGTAGTTTTGGCTTTAATCTCCGCCTTAAAAGATAAAGATTGGCGTGTCAGATCTAACGCCGCGAGGGCTTTAAACTCAAATATAAGCCAATTTTTTACTTTGCTTCCGAATTTGAAGCAAAACCAGTTAGAAGCAATCTACACCCGGGTCTTTCTCCGGCACAGAGTCGAACAGGCCATGCCCCTCTATATTCAAGACAACCAACTTCACTTTTATACAGCAACGGGGCCCGAACAACCGATTAGGCTGAGCGATAATCAAAGTAAAAAGATTACCGAGGCTTTTAGGTCTGTCCAAGTAAAGGCTGGAATCAATTCAGAGATCAAGAGGAAGGGGTTCTGGTAGAAGAATGAAGTTGCGAAGAAGAGCACAGAGGATCTCTGTGCTTGCTATTTTGGATTTAACGACGAATTATCAATTCATCTGCTGTAAGAGCAAAGTTGTAATTTCCCTTAATTTTCAAATATTCACGCAGGTATTCAAGATGACGTTCACGGTCATGGCGGGGAATTGCCTCTCGATGAGCGTATGCAAGCCTCTCTTGAATGCATAAAACAAGTATTCAAGCTGCGAAAAAGGATAAAAAATATGCCGCTTGCCCTTCTTCCCGCATTTGCACTGTGACATCACACATTCAAGGTGTGTTAAAGTAACACCTATTATTAAAGTTGGAGATGACACTATGCCAGCCATTGCCGCTCAAACTGTATCCGTGAAGCTGGATCATGATATGCGCAACCGCATCAAGCACCTTGCCGATATTCGGCACCGCTCTACGCATTGGGTAATGCGTGAGGCCATTGAGCAGTATGTTGGGCGTGAGGAAAAGCGTGAGACGTTCAGGCAAGAAACTTTAAAGGCTTGGGAGGAGTATCAGGAAACAGGTCTGCACGTGACTGGAGATGATGCTATTGCTTGGCTCGAGACGTGGGGTGAAGAAAACGAGAAGGCTGCGCCTGTATGCCACAGGTAAACTTTGCACCCGCAGCGTTGCGCGATTTGGAACGACTACGTGAATTCCTGCGCCCGAAGAACCCAACAACGGCGAAGCGAGCTGCGGCCGCTATTATCAAATCCTTGCAAATTCTTAGCCATCAGCCACATATTGGCCGTCCTGTTGAGGATATGCCAGATGAGTTCCGGGAATGGCCGATTGAGTTTGGCGACAGCGGTTATCTAGCAAGGTACCGCTATGATCATAGTGAGCATGTTACGGTGTTGGCTATCCGTCACCAGAAGGAAGTCGGATTTTAATTTCTCCAGGCTTTATATAAATGTCAAGGCTCAGTACAAATGTCCCACTTTTAACTTAATGGGGATGTACGCCGGAAACGCCGACCTACAGGCACTTTTACTGAATTGAACAGAACATTGTGGCTGAGCCTCGTGGGCAAATATGGGGCTGGAATCAACAGACACCACGATAATCTTCTCCGTATGAAGCGAGGGTTATGTCCGTTCCTGGCACCTGCATGTAGAACTCATTTCATCAATACCCAAAAGGCCGTGACCTGCGTATTTGTCAGATGCGGGGCGGTGCTCGGAAGCCTCACGTACATCTATGTACGCTCCGGCTTCTGTGCTCTGTCCTCCAGGGTTTGGCAAATACGCTGGCAACCTTTTGGACATTTCTGAAACGAGTTCTAATCCTATAAACGTGAATCATGAAATCGTGGACACCATCAAGTTGGCTGACTAATGCAGAGGGGATAGATTATCCACCTTCCCCTTGGCGTCTAGGCGGCACAGGGTATATGTCGTTATGGCAAATTCCAATAAAAAATTTACCCATTGTCTTCCCGTCGGGTGTTAAGCCAGTGATTCGTTTTGGGCGCACCACGGTGCTTGCCGGATGGATGGTCTATACGCCAGGCAGTGTCCTGGAATACAACGAATTAATCCTCATCGTTGAGGTGAAAGTGAATCATCGGCGCTTAGGTTCGATTACTCACGCCTGGGTCGATAGCCCTTGCTTCTGTGGCAGGTAGTCGCGCATTGTGGGGCATTCCAAAGCAATTGGGTGCCTTCGAGCTGAGTCACAGCACCCTCTTTGAGGCCAGCGCCACGGTGAATGGACAAGCAATCGCCTCATTTCAATTTCGTCCCGGCTTTACTTTGCCTGGTTGGTGGCGTATTCCATCACCGACTGCACAGTGGTCGCAGAGTGGTGCGATTCAAGTGGCCGAAGGTAATTTGCTAGCCCGCGTGCAACTTGGCACGGGAAGTTGGACAATCGCAGCTGAAGGACCTTTAGCTTTTCTGAGTGGGCATAAACCTCTGTTTAATTTACGTTTTGCGCAGATGGCATTTAGCTTTGGCATTTAAAACCAGCCTTTTCAGGGTGTTTGAGTTATCCTAAATGAGGAAAATCAAGACGCGAGCCAAAATTATCTTGACCGTCAACTAATGGATAACGCAATGAAAAATCTTGTGCGAGCCGGACTAAAACATCATAAGCAGATTGGTCGCCATGCGGGTAGTATTTACCCAGCACATTGCCCACCACGCGCGCCTATTTTACGGATGTAGCATCAGCGGCGAGCCCCATCTCGTTCATGACGAACAAAATGCGGTGCTGCACAGGTTTTTGCCCATCGCCTACTTCGGGCAGCGCACCGCCTTTGGCTACGCTGACTGCGTAATCAAAGTAGGTGCGTTCTGCGTAGTCGCCGAGCGTTAGGAATTCAGTGTCTGCCCGATTGGGGGTTGTGAAGTTGAAGTTTTGTTGTTCCATTCATGTTTATATTGGGCTAAGCTAAAATAGGCGTCTAGCTGAGTTTGTATAATCAAGAGTCTTCCGCGTTTTCCAGAATATTAAATCTGAGGACATAATAACCCAGTTCCGTTACAGTAGAAGTTAATTCATAAGTAAAAGAGCGCTCGCCCTCTATATCCGCTATAAGTTCGTTCTGACTAAGTACCTGAGCACTACTCGGCTCGTAACTCACGCTTGCATCCTCTGCGATAATTGCCCGCTCAATCCGTAGTTGCGATAGCTCCTCCGGCCTTTTGTTTGAGTTAAATTTTACTTTTAATTGACGCTCAGGATATTTAGCATATTCCTCAGATTCCGCTACAATTTTATACAGTAAATCTCCTTCCTGCATATCATCTAGTAGTTTCTTGCAGCGGTAAAGCTTAACTTCTTTAGGCTTAAGAGAAAAATTACCCACTATGGGCTCTCTTCTTGTTATCACCAAAGAAGCTTGTTTATCATCGGATTCATTAGTAAAAACGAAACCTTTCCCTGCAAATATGCCACAACCCGATAGCGCAACTGCCGTTCTAGCATAGTTCTTATATATATCATTTTTTATACTTGAAGTGTGATCGACTCCATAATTCTTGACAGTATGATCGGCCCTATAATTATTGGCGCCGTCACTACCCCCTCCCCCACAACCTGTAAGCAAGAAATTTAAAATTACCACACCTAATGAAATTGATTTATTTAACATTTTTTCACTCTATTAAAATTAGAATTAATTTTTTTACTTCCGAAAAATTATGAATATTTTCAATAAAAAGCCAGGCCAAGTACTAAATAAATATTCTACTGAATTAAGTTGCCATAAATTCGAATCAGATTGTTCTTTTTTTAAATTCATTTGAAATAAATTTATTTGAAATATTTTTTCAATAGATTAACGGTACTATAGTCATCGATCAATTAAGCACTATAGAAAATGGCAGGCATTACCATTACGGAAATTGATGACATAACGCCCCCGCTGTTACACGTCTGCTTCAACCTCATTCCCCTTCTCTTCAAGCCACCCACGCCGCGCAGCCGCTTCACCTTTGCCCATCAACATCGTCATCATGCCTACCGTCGCCTCAAACCCCAGCGCGCCCAGAGCAACCGGCAGCAAACGCCGGGTATCAGGGTTCATCGTCGTATCCCACAACTGCTCGGCACTCATTTCGCCTAGCCCTTTAAAGCGGCTAATGCTCCATTGCTGCTCCCGCACCCCATCTTTGCTCAGCTTATCGAGAATAGAAGCCAGTTCACCGTCATCCAAAGCATATAGTTTTTGCGCTGGCTTTTTGCCACGCGCAGGCACATCAACCCGAAATAACGGCGACTGTGCAATACATAAATGACCGCGCGCGATAAGCTGTGGAAAATGTTTAAAGAAAAGCGTGATCAGTAATACTTGGATATGAGAGCCATCCACATCTGCATCGGACAGAATACAGATTTTGCCATAGCGCAAGCCCGATAAATCCGGCGTATCAGCCGGCCCATGCGGGTCCACCCCAATGGCGACCGCAATATCGTGCACTTCATTATTCGCAAAGAGCCGCTCGCGCTCCATTTCCCAAGTATTCAGCACTTTGCCGCGCAAAGGCAAAATCGCTTGAAATTCTTTATCGCGCCCCATTTTAGCGGAGCCGCCAGCAGAATCCCCCTCAACCAGAAACAACTCGTTGCGCGCGATCTCTGTCGACTCGCAATCCGTGAGCTTGCCTGGCAACACCGCCACCCCAGAGCTTTTGCGTTTTTCTACTTTCTGGTTAGCACGCGTACGAGCCTGTGCCTGTCGAATGACTAATTCGGCCAGTTTACGGCCGTACTCAACATGTTGGTGCAACCATAATTCAAGCGCCGGACGCACAAAAGATGAAACCAAACGCACCGCATCGCGGCTATTTAAACGCTCTTTAATCTGCCCCTGGAATTGTGGATCAAGGATTTTGGCTGAGAGCAAAAATGAAACGCGCGAAAACACATCGTCCGGCAGTAATTTAATCCCCTTTGGTAGCAGGCTATGCAGCTCGATAAAACCCTTAATTGCCTGAAACAGGCCATCGCGCAGGCCAGCTTCATGGGTGCCACCGGCAGAAGTCGGAATCAGATTGACGTAGGATTCACGCACCAGCGGACCTGCCTCGCTCCAAGCAACCACCCAGGCGGCGCCCTCCCCTTCGGCGAAATTCTCCTCACCATTGCGGTTTGCGCCAACAAAACGCTCATCTTCAAAAAGCGGGATGAGTAGCTCAGCGCCGGCTAATCCCTCTTGTAAATAACTGCGAAAGCCATCTTCATATTGCCAGCGTTGCCGCTCGCCGGTTTTTTCAATGATGAGACAAACCTCAACACCTGGTAATAAAACTGCTTTTGAACGCAGTAACCGTTGCAGCTCTCCGACTGGCAAATGTGCCGCATCAAAGTATTTCGGGTCTGGCCATGCGGTGACTCGCGTGCCGCATTTTTTTTCACCGCGACCAACTGAGCGCACAGTTAACGGCTGCGCGAGTTCACCCTGCACAAAACCAATTTGTGCAACTTTACCTTCTCGCCATACAGTGACGTCTAGCCGCGTCGATAACGCATTGGTCACTGACACGCCGACGCCATGCAACCCCCCCGAGAAAGTGTAAGCGCCGCCTGCCGCTTTATCGAACTTCCCGCCCGCGTGAAGCCGTGTAAAAACGAGTTCAACCACCGGCGCGCCTTCTTCAGGATGCAAGCCAAATGGAATACCCCGCCCATCATCCTCAACGCTCACCGCACCATCGATATGCAAAGTGACAATAATTTGCCGGCTATAACCGCCAAGCGCTTCATCGGAGGCGTTATCGATCACCTCTTGCACAATGTGCAACGGGTTCTCAGTACGGGTATACATGCCTGGCCGCTGTTTGACCGGCTCCAAGCCCTTCAATACTTTAATCGACGCTTCGCTATATGCCGGGAGATTTCTTTTAATAGCCATGAGGAAAAAGGATAAAAATGTAGCGTATTTTTTTACAAATGTTTAAGCAAACTTTAGCGTTGGATTCGCCAGAGTTTGTCATTCATTAAACAACACTTGGCTTAGAGTTTAAGTGAAATCCTCGCTTTTCTATTGTGCTTCCAACGCCTGCCAGCGTTCGAGTGCAGTAAGTAATTCATCTTCTATCTGCGCATGACGTTCGGCCAGTCGCGCGCCTTGTTGCGCATCTTGCATAAAAATCGAGCCCTCTACAAGTTGTTCGTTGATTGCCTTTTGTTCGGCTTCAAGCGCAGCGATCTTAGCGGGCAAGGCACTCAACTCTTGTTGCTGCTTGTAAGATAGTTTAAGTGCACGCTGTATAGGACGATCTGCCGCGCGGTCTTTGGAGGCGGGAGTATTCGTATTCTTGGTCGCTCCGGCTGGTGCACTTTGCGCTGCGCGCGCATGCTGAATCTGCCAATCTGTAAAACTGCCCACATATTCGCGCCACCCGCCGCCCCCTTCAGCCACAATGACTGAGGTTACAACATTGTCGAGAAAAGTCCGGTCGTGGCTCACCAATAACACCGTGCCATCGTACTCGGCAAGCAATTCCTCAAGCAACTCAAGCGCTGGAATGTCCAGATCATTAGTCGGCTCATCCAATACGAGCACATTCGATGGCCGGGCAAAAAGCTGGGCCAGCAACAGCCGGTTACGTTCGCCGCCTGATAGGGACTTTACAGGTGAGCGCGCGCGTTCAGGCGCAAATAGAAAATCACCTAGGTAACTCATTACATGCTTTTTTTTCCCATTGATCTCGACCCACTCACTGCCTGGGCTAATTGTCTCAAGCAGGGTTTGCTCAGGATCGAGTCGCGCTCTCATCTGATCAAAATACGCAATATGTAACTGGGTGCCGGTACGCGCCTGACCTTGATCTGGTGGCACGGTACCCAGGATAAGCTTCAATAGCGTTGTTTTGCCGGCCCCGTTCGGACCGATTAAACCAATCCTGTCGCCGCGCGTCACTGTCACTGAAAAGTCTTTAATCAGCACACGCGCGTCATAGCTCTTTGACACGTCATTAAGCTCCGCCACCAACTTGCCTGACTTTTCTGCTTGGCTGGCATTCAGTTTGAGATTGCCTTGCACTGAGCGCCGCTGGGCGCGTTCTGTGCGCATTTCAACTAAGCGCCCAATCCGGCTTACGCTACGCGTGCGACGCGCCTCAACCCCTTTACGAATCCAAACCTCTTCCTGCGCGAGTAGTTTGTCGAATTTTGCGTTCTCGATGCGCTCAACTTCTAGCTGCTGTGCTTTTTGGACCTGATAAGCGCCAAAATTACCTGGAAAAGAGAGTAAGCGGCCGCGATCCAATTCAACAATGCGGGTCGCCACCCGATCAAGGAAAGACCGATCATGGGTAATGAACAAGACACTGGCGCGTTGTGCAATGAGTAATTCTTCAAGCCAGCGCATGCCGTCAAAATCAAGATGATTGGTTGGCTCATCAAGCAATAATAAATCCGGGCGCGCCACCAGCGCGGCACCCAGCGCGACGCGTTTTTGCCCGCCTCCCGAGAGCGTCTGCACAAGCGCATTGCCATCCAACGCCAACTGAGTCAAAAGGGTCTCAACCCGCGCGGACCACTGCCACGTATCCGCTGCATCCAGTTTGGCTTGCAGGTTTGTCATTTGCACCAGCAGTGCGTCATATTGGCTCGGTTCATGTATTTCGGCCAACTGCGCAGTCACCGTATTAAACTCATCAAGCAACGCACGGCCGGCAGCAAGCCCTGAGGCCACTGCCTCAAACACCGTTTCACCAGCGGCAAAGACCGGTTCTTGCGGCACATACGCCGTCACTAGACCCTGCTGCCGCGCGCTCACGCCATCATCAGGCACAATCAGCTGCGCTACGATTTTCAGTAGCGACGATTTACCAGCCCCATTGCGACCAATCAGGCCAACGCGCTCATTGGTTTCAATTGAGAAATCTGTACGGTCCAGCAGCGCAACGTGGCCAAACGCAAGTTGCGCACCGGTAATAGAAAAGAGCGACATAGCAGCGGTAATTCCAATAAAACAGACATTGTACCGCTCGCCTTTTCCTCAGGTCTAAGTTTGTTAGCGATTAACCCGCTTCGCTAGCCCCCTCAGAGTCAGCAGAGCCGCCATGAAAAGCACCGCCGCCATGACCTACCGGCCAATATCTATACGCTCCGTGCGGCTATACTTTGAGCAAATCCCCTGTATCGACAAGTTGTTGCGTAATTTCCTGCACAATTTCCTTGACTGCTTGAGCAGCTGGCGTCAATGGCGTACTTTTCAACCAGCATAAAGACAGAGACCTTTTAATTTCTGGGGTAATTTGGTAATGCGGAATATTGGCATTTTCTCCGATCAAAACTGACGTTGGCAAAATCGTACACGCTAGACATTCACGAGTGCACTCGAGTAAATACCTCAAAGAATCCAACTCGACAACCACATTAAGATCAATATTTCTTTGGGCAAATACCTGCTCTACCTGATAACGCAATCCTTCTTGTGAACTACATGGCAGCACCAGTGGCAAACCATGCAGATTTTCTATCGGGATAGAAGGCGCAGCACCCGGCTGCTCGATGCTTAGTAACTGTTGATCTAAATGGCCAATCAGAGACAATGTTTCCTGCGCCAGCGGCAGCAACTCAATCGTTTGGCTAGCCGTGCTGCGGAACAGAAAAACAAAATCCAATCGGTGATTAAAGAAGCGTTCCAGCGTATATCCACTCATGCCTTCAAAGATCTGTAAACGCACCTCTGGGAAACGTTTTCTTACCGTTTGAATCAATGGCATCGCAAGCCGAACCGCAACGGTAGGCGGCAGTCCAATTGATACCCTGCCGGAAATTTTTGCTCCAACCGATTTAACGTCATCACAGGCTAAGGCCAACTGTCGCAAAAGCTTGCAAGCATGGCGGTAAAGCACCATACCAGCGCTCGTCAGCGCAATGCCTTTAGAACTACGTTGTAGCAATTGCACGCCGAGTTCTGCTTCGAGAGCGGTCAGCTGCTGGCTGAGTGCCGGTTGCGCCACATGCACAATTTCAGCTGCTTTAGTTAAGCTGCCACAGTCAACAATGGCGACGAAGTAGCGTAGCGTTTTAATGTCCATGCCATACTTTATTAGGATCTCGTGTTACCATAATTTGTCTGACATTCATACGTTTGAAGCAATCAATATATGCTCAGCGCGCTATCGTAGCAGCTTAAGAGGAAAGTCACTTAGCACTTTCTCAATTGGGCGCAAAAAGCGCAAAGTTTTTTAGTTTCCTGATTCAAAGGTGCCGCTATAAATACGACCATCAACAATCTTATCGTCCGAGACATTCGCTTCCCAACCTCCCGTGAGCTTGATGGTTCCGATGCAATGAATAAGGCTCCTGATTATTCTGCGACTTATGTGGTGCTTGAGACGGATAGCCCAGCAGGCCTCGAAGGGCATGGGCTAACCTTCACTATTGGCCGAGGCAATGAAATTTGCGTGGCTGCAGTTAAATCCTTAGCCCCTCTCGTAGTTGGACTTACGCTAGAAGAAATCACAGCGAATATGGGCGAATTCTGGCGACATATCACCACCAGCGATAGCCAACTACGTTGGATCGGACCTGAAAAAGGCGCAATCCACCTGGCAACTGCTGCCGTGGTTAACGCTGTATGGGATCTATGGGCTAAATCGCAAGGCAAACCTGTCTGGAAATTATTAACCGACCTAAGCCCGGAAGACCTTATTCGCTGCCTCGACTTCCGCTTCGTAACAGATGCCATAACGCCTGATGAGGCCTTGGCAATGCTACAGCGCCATGCTCCCACCCGCGCTGTGCGTGAACGGGAGATGCGTGAACACGGCTATCCAGCCTATACAACATCAGCCGGATGGCTTGGCTATTCCGAAGAGAAGATCCGTCAACTTGCACGTGAAGGTATCGCACAAGGCTGGAGACACTTTAAACAAAAAGTCGGTGGTGACATTGAGGAAGATATTAAACGCGCACGTGTGTTACGAGAAGAAATCGGCTGGCAACGTACGCTCATGATGGATGCAAATCAAGTGTGGGATGTCGATGAAGCTATCATGAAGATGCGTCGCTTAGCTGAATTTAAACCATGGTGGATTGAAGAGCCAACTAGCCCGGATGACATTCTCGGCCATGCTCGAATTCGCGCTAAGATTGCACCGATTGGCGTAGCCACTGGTGAGCATGCACATAATCGCGTCATGTTTAAGCAATTGTTACAAGCCGGTGCGATCGATTTCTGCCAGCTTGACGCCGCACGGCTTGGTGGTTTAAATGAAGTACTTATTGTGCTTTTGATGGCTGCGAAATTTGGCGTCCCAGTCTGTCCACATGCTGGAGGTGTAGGACTATGTGAATACGTGCAACACATCTCAATATTTGACTACATCGGGGTGTCTGCCTCGCTCGAAAATCGTATGCTAGAGTATGTAGACCACCTGCATGAGCACTTCATCGAGCCGATTGCAATCAAGAATGGGCATTATATGCCGCCAGAAAAACCCGGTTATAGCATCACCATGCATGCAGAGTCACTGAATCGCTTCGAGTTTCCACAGGGGATGGAATGGAAGAAGTAATTCGACCACGCCCCATCTCAATTTAGACCGAATTAATCGTTTTGATGCGAGCTATTTTATAAGTTGATATCAGGAGATCATCATGCTTCAGCTTCCTATAAACGCAGCCTCAAAGCTTTACCTGGCGGCATGATGACCGCTCGTGGCCCCTCCCTCACCAAGAAAAACACACCAAAAAACCTAAGATCGTCTATATTAACTATTGTCAATGGTTTGTTAGAAGCAGTCGACTGCGACATTAACAGTAAAAATAGAGACTTCCCTTCCTCCGGGAAAATTAATAAAAGGGGTAAAAATGAGCCACAAAAATAACCATGAGCATTTAGCCAGCGCCATTGCCAAGAGCCGCATGAGGCTTGTTCCTTTTGTTGCTCTGATGTTCGCAATTGCGATCATCGATCGCTCTAACGTTGGCTTTGTCAAAAATGTATTACAAGCCGACGTTGGTATCAGTAATGCGGCTTTTGCCTTTGGTGCCAGTATTTTCTTCATCGGCTACGCCTGTTTTGAAATCCCGAGTAATTTAATTTTGCATCGCGTTGGCGCGCGCTTATGGCTAAGCCGCATTATGGTGGTCTGGGGTTTTGTGTCAGCCGCAATGATGTTTGTCCAGAATGAAATCACTTTTTACGCCTTACGCTTCATGCTCGGCGTAGCAGAAGCGGGATTTTTCCCCGGCGTGATCCTGTATTTAACCTATTGGTTTCCTGCACAACAGCGTGGTCGAGCACTCAGTATTTACTATTTCGGATTACCACTCGCATTACTATTTGGCAGCCCTATATCAGGAATGTTACTCGACATGGGTCATGTTTTTGGGCTCAAAAACTGGCAATGGATGTTTCTCGTTGAAGGATTCGCTGCCGTAGTCATCGGCGTAATTGCATTTTTTTATCTTGTCGATCGACCGCACAAGGCAAAATGGTTAACTAAGGCAGAGAAAGAAGTCCTTGAAAGTAAGCTTGCGCATGAAAATCAACAAAAACTCTTGTCAGGCCCAAAAACATTATTTTCAGCCTTCACTGATATGCGCGTACTGCGGTTGGCGCTGATTTATTCTGTTATCCAACTCAATGTATACGGCATTATTTTCTATCTACCAACGCACATTGCGAGTTTACTCGATGCGAACGTTGGTACCGCAGTCGGTTTGCTAACCGCAATTCCCTGGTTATGCGCGGTCATCGTGATGTATTTTGCAATAAGACACGCCGATCGTACTAATTGCCATCAGCAGTTCGCTATTGGTATGTTAATCATGATGGTACTGGGGATTACAACTTTAATTTTCAGCACACATTTGACCCTGGCATTAATTGCTTCCTGCTTTGCAGTATCTGGTTTTGTCACCGTGCAACCGCTATTTTGGACCCTCCCCACTCGTTACCTTGGCGGCATCCCTTCAGCGGGTGGGATTGCACTGATTAATGCGCTAGGCAACCTCGGCGGGTTCCTTGCGCCAAATCTCAAAACCGCAGTTGAGATACTACTCGAAAGTCAGCGCGCTGGACTGTTCGCCTTAGCCATTGCCGGAGTGATTGGCGTATTATTGTTAATCAGCCCTATTGTGAGCAAAAACCCACCAAGTGTTTAATGCATTCTATGCACGACTTCATGCAGCGTAGCAATAAACTCCTGTGCACTGCTGGACAATATATCTTCTTTGTGAGTGATGATCCCGTAAGGGTTCAGCTTACGATCAAATTTGATCGGCAAGCGCCCTAATATTCCGCGTTTAACATAGTCACTCACCGCTGAGCGCGGCTGTAACGTAACCATCTCACTAGACTGTAAAAGTTGCAGCATCGGGAAAGCCGAAGGTATTTCAGTCAGATTCGCTGGCATCGCCATGCCGGCTTCTAAGAAACTTTCCTCCATCAGCTGACGAGATGGGCTAGAAGCGGGCTGCAAAATCCATGGCCAATCCCCCAATTCATTTATACTCAATTTCTTTTTCTTAAGAAGCGGGTGCTGTCCATTGACCACAACCCACAGCGTCTCATCAATCAGGCTCGCAAAATTAAACATCTCTCTCTGTCGGTTTTCGGTGAAACGCCCAATAATGAAATCAAATTTTTTCTGCTCAAGCCCAATTAGTAATTGATCACTACTTTGCTCAAAAAGCTTAATTGTTAGTAATGGGCGCCGTTGTTTGATAGCTTTGATGGCAGCGGTCACCACATTGCCAAATGAAGCAGGAATCGCTCCAATGACGAGATGGCCGTAGCCGCCCTCTTTCCTCACATTGATTTCATTCACAAATCTTTCGAGATCATTAAGCGCACGCCGGGCATAGGCAATCACCAATGCACCCAATTCAGTGGGCCGCATCTCGCGCGGCAATCTATCAAATAACGAAATCCCCAGTAACTCCTCTAGATCATGCAAAGTTTTAGTCGCCGCGGGTTGCGTCACATACATCTGTTCCGCAGCTAAACGCATATTTTTCGTGTGCGCCAAGGCATCGAGCAACACCAAATGTCGAAATTTGAGTTGCTTGCTAAGCACCTGGGGGGTGAGCGAGACAGTACGCATATTTATTTCTCAGAAATCTTGATAACCAAATGGAATCAACTTTAAAGAAAAAATCATTAGATTAATAACGGTTATCTAACTATAGTTCAGGATTGACGTTAACAAAAACTTATAATTTCTTAAATTAGGGTATTGATAAAAATAAGCAGCACCTACGGGGACGCATACATGCAACATACTTCCTTACCTAGTGCCTCTGCAGTGAAATTGCTCAAGTCTAACAAAAAATCCTGGTCGGACAATTGGCACCACTGTATGGACCAACACGTTGGTATTGTGCCACTGCCGGTATACTGCCTCATCATTGTTTGTCTGAGTGTGCTGCTTGCTTTAAACAAAATTCCAAACGATATTTCGGTGATGATCGCGGTACTCACCGTATTCGGCTTTACTTGTGCCGAATTGGGCGCCCGCATTCCTGTTCTACGCCGAATCGGCGGCCCCGTCATTGTCACTACATTTTTACCTTCTTGCCTCGTTTACTACAAACTCTTGCCCAACGAGTTAGTCAGCTCAATCAACGATTTCTGGCAAGCCACCAACATCCTGTATTTATTTATCGCCTCCGTAGTTGTTGGCAGTATTCTTAGTATGAACCGCTTAACCATCGTAAGAGGTTTCGCTAAAATCTTTATCCCCCTTGCCGCTGGCTCAATTGCCGCGGCTATCCTAGGCACCCTCACGGGCATGGCCTTCGGCCTGGACGCACACCGTACGTTCTTTTATATTGTCATCCCTATTATGGCTGGCGGCATCGGCGAAGGGGCGATCCCTCTTACCCTAGGTTATGCCGATATTATGAACCTGCCGCAACGTCAGCTCTTTGCCCAGGTTTTGCCTGCTGTGATGCTTGGCAATTTAACGGCTATTGTCTGTGCCGGTTTGCTCAATCAACTCGGCAAGCGCTACCCCCACTATACGGGCAATGGCCGCTTGCATGTCGACGACGATAGTGGGTTACTAAAGCCAAACAATACAAACTTGGCCTCAGTCGAAAATATTGCCGCAGCCGGCATGATCGCGATTACGCTCTATATCCTAGGCATCCTCACCCATAAACTGGTTGGCTTACCTGCTCCGGTTACGATGCTCTTTCTGGCGGTGCTCGCTAAGTTGACTTATGCGGTTTCTCCCAAGTTAGAGGATGGAGCACGTTCAGTTTACCGCTTTTTCTCGACAACCGTCACGTACCCTCTACTTTTTGCGATTGGAGTCACGATTACGCCTTGGAGTGATTTAGTAGCGGCTTTTAATTTAGCGAATATCGTCACCATTGTCGTAACCGTGTTGACCCTCACTACGGTTGGTTTTTTTGTTGGCCGCTGGGTCGGCCTATACCCGGTTGAAGGGGCGATTCTTAATGCATGTCACAGCGGCATGGGCGGCATTGGCGATGTGGCTATCCTGACTTCGGCTAATCGCCTACAGCTTATGCCTTTTGCGCAAATGGCAACGCGCCTAGGCGGGGCACTCACGATTACCATCGCTCTCTTATTGTTAGGCAATCTAACTTAATTGCTATCTCAACGCGCAACACGGCGCTATACCAGCACTCAAAAATCGTTTGATTATTACTCAAAACCGAGCCAAGACGATAAAATATCAAACTAGAATTTTTGAGGGCTCGCAGCGAATGCCCCTTTTTTAGGCTAGCCTTTACCCAAGCAGTTAAACCAAACGGCTGGCTTAACCGTAAGCTTTAATCAGCACCTCCAAGTTGCAGGCCTCAATCATCAAAGGTCTTTGACCTAACATGAGGCTCACACTTCTATTGAAAACTGGCGCAAGGATTAGAATTTAACTCAGCCGACCAGCGCCTTTAAATACAGCCGTCTACCGAATTTTCAGCCACGCATTAAGAATACACACATATGGTTAATAATAAGAGCCCACTCCAAAGCCTGCATCGTCGCAAAGTCATGAAGGCCGCGACGTTTGGCGCAGCGGTCATCGCCGCTCCATTTATTTGGACCGCATCTCGAGTCACCTCAAAGAAAATTGTCATACGCGATGCAGGAGGAATTTTCACCGAGATCTATAAAAAAGCGTTTTACGAGCCTTTTACAAAAGCAACCGGCATTAAAATTGTCAGTGTTTCATCACTTGCCGAGCCTATCGCACAGATTCGGACAATGGTCGAATCCAAGCGCTATCTATGGGATATGGCCGCTATCAGCCGGTTCTCTATTTTGTCATTAACCGCTGACATACCTTATTTAGAGCCGCATGAATTTAAAAACGATCCGGTCATTTCGTCGATTCCGCCGCACTTTATCCTGCCGCATGGTGTTGGGATAAATATATATAGTACTGTGCTTGCCTACCGTACAGATGCCTTTAAGGAGCGCCAGCCGCCGCAATCCTGGAAGGATCTATGGGATGTGCAGAATTTCCCTGGCCGGCGCAGTCTTCGCAAGCATCCTTTTGACACCATTGAACAAGCATTGATGGCTGCTGGCATCAATCCAAATGCAGTCTATCCATGCAATCTCGAACAGGCATTTCAAAGCCTTGAAAAAATCAAACCGCACATTGCAGCCTGGTGGACAAGCGGAGCTCAGACGGAGCAGATGCTGAAGTCCGGCGAGATAGATTTAACCTCTGTTTGGGCCGCCCGCGCGCAGTCGATTATTGACGCTGGTGCACCCGTTGCGATTGCATGGGATCAACATATTTATAGTTGTGAGAGTTGGGCCATTTTGAAAGGAACGCCTCACGCCGAACTATGTCGTCAATTCATTCAATTTGCTTCCCATCCAAAGCGACAAGCGTTGCTTGCACCCTACGCCATCACGCCCACTCAGCCTGATGCTCTTAAATATATTCACCCGAAGCATGCTAAGTTACTGCAAATATCTCCTGACAGCCTCAAGCGAGGTTTATATAATAATGGTTCATATTGGCTAAAACACCAAGCGGAAGTCATTACGCATTTTGACGACTGGCTGCTCACCTGAACTTTTGCAAACATAAACATATCTGCAAAATTTTCTGCATAGGCTAAAAGCTAGCCGGCCAAAACTTCAGCTGCAGACTCTGCTTGAGCACTCGGAACCCCGGCTTCTTTCAAGCGCTTCAAAAACTTTAACGTGTCAAATAAAGCAATAGCTATTACAATTTCCTTAAGTCTGTTTAAATTTGTTTAAATTTAACATCTGTGCCATGTTTTCTCACAACTCATTAAATTAACTAATTAGGTTAATTACCAACCAATTTATATTGGTATGCAACCCTTATTCTTTCTACGCAATCGCCAGAGCTTTTTGCTATGTCCTTTATTCAAAACCTAACTCACGCTTGGCAACGCACGGATTCGCTACTCTGTATCGGCCTTGACCCCGAGCCGGCACGTTTTCCAGCTCCATTCACGGGAAGTGCCGATAAGATTTTTGAATTTTGCCGCACGATTGTCGATGCCAGCGCCACTTATGCGTGTGCCTTCAAGCCACAAATTGCTTATTTTGCCGCGCACCGTGCCGAAGCTCAGCTTGAGCAGCTGATTGCGTATATCCACGCCGAATATCCTGGTTTACCAGTCATTCTTGATGCAAAGCGCGGCGACATCGGTAGTACGGCTGAGCAATATGCACGCGAAGCCTTTGAGCGCTATCAAGCAGATGCCGTTACAGTGAATCCTTATATGGGTTTCGATTCGATTGAGCCTTACCTCGCCTATCAAGATAAAGGCGTCATTGTGCTCTGCCGGACCTCTAATCCAGGCGGCTCCGATTTACAGTTTCTTGAAAGCAATGGACGCCCGCTTTACCAAATTGTCGCCGAATATGCGAGCCAGAAATGGAATACAAATGGCCAGATTGGTTTGGTGGTGGGCGCTACTTTTCCTAATGAAATCGCCACTGTACGCCAGATTGTTGGCGACATGCCATTGCTCATTCCAGGCATAGGCGCGCAAGGCGGCGATATCGCTGCCACCATCAAAGCTGGGCGTACTGCGCAGGGTTTGGGTATGTTAATCAATTCCTCACGCGCAATCTTATATGCCAGTAATGGCAATGATTTTGCCGCAGCAGCAGGCAAAGCGGCACGGGAAACGCGTGATGCAATCAATCTATATCGTTAACCAGCCCCGCCTAAACGGCGTTTCACATTGGCCCCTTTAGACAAATTGTAGCTCGTATTTATTTTTTAGACTTTTCGGAAATATCGTCTTGAAATTACACCCAGACCCATCATCGGTGCACAATACTATCACCGCCTATGGCGCAGGATACGTTGAGATTAATCGAGAACGGTACACTCACAGCGTACTGGTACGGCCTAAAACACCTGTACAAACCTGGCCAGTATCGTCATTCAGCGCCTTAAGTGACGAGCATTTCAGCATGTTAACGACCGCGGCTCCAGCCGAAGAGATTGAGATCGTCATTTTTGGCAGCGGCGCACAGCTGCGTTTCCCCTCTGCTGAGTTCATTCGTACACTGACTGCCCGCAGAATTGGCGTTGAAACGATGGATCTTTATGCCGCCTGCCGTACTTATAATATTTTAGTTGCCGAAGGCCGCCAAGTCGTTGCCGCGCTGCTGATTGAAATGATTTAAGATGCTTGCCAAGGTAAATCCTACAGTGAACACGCGATGAGACATAATAAAAGCCGACAGATTCAGACAGCCAAACCCTAACTCTCTTACGCGTATCTATTTATGCATAACACTTCTTCATCACCACCCTTCTCCCGCACGGCTTTGCTGGTGTTGTGCGTTCTCTTCGCACTGATCTGGTTTATGCAATTAAATATCCGCCACTTGGTGCCGTCCGATGAGGGTCGTTATGCCGAGATAGCACGGGAAATGCTGGTAAGCGGCGATTGGGTCACGCCACGCTACAATGGTTACCTCTATTTTGAGAAACCACCGCTGCAAACTTGGTTTAACGCCGCGACCTTCGCTTGGTTCGGCATTGGCGATTGGCAAGCGCGCCTGTACACAGCATTGTGCGGCTTTAGCGGCGTGCTGTTAGCAGGGTTTACTGGCGCACGCATTTTTGGCACGCGCGCGGGATTTTTTGCAGCCCTCGCACTTGCCTCCGCGCCCTATTGGAATTTGCTTGGGCATTTCAATGTGCTCGACATGGGGTTAGCATTTTGGATGCAAGCGGGTTTATGTGCATTATTGCTAGCGCAGCGTCCAGGGATTTCAGCCACTGCGATGCGCAACTGGATGTGGTTGTGCTGGGCGTCAATCGCGCTGGCGGTATTAAGTAAGGGATTAATTGGCGCGGTCTTACCCAGTGCGGTACTCGTTTTATATACCCTAATCACGCGCGATTGGGCCCTCTGGAAGCGGCTGCATTTGATCAGCGGCGGCTTGATCTTTGCGGCCATTACAGTGCCATGGTTCGTGCTGATTCAACAACGCCATCCTGCATTTTTCGAGTTTTTCTTTATTGTTCAGCAATTTCGCCGCTACTTAACACCCGAGCAGAACCGCCCTGGTGCATTTTATTATTTCGTGCCAGTGCTCATGATTGGTTTTTTGCCATGGTTATCAATTCTTTGGCAAAGTGTACGGCATGCACTCAAATCCTCACCGCAGTCGAATGGTTTCTCGCCAGTCAAGCTGCTTCTGGTTTGGTCAACTTTCATTTTCATTTTCTTTAGTGCTTCGCATTCAAAGCTGATTTCCTACATCTTGCCAATCGCGCCTGCGATAGCACTTTTGCTTGGCCGCTATTTACCTTTGATTGAGAAAACGCAATGGCGCCGTCATCTGATCGGCCAAACCGTACTCATTATATTTAGCTGCGCCGGCGCATTATATTTGGGCCATTTAGGCAGTACACCAGCCGAAAATGCACTTTATCGCGATTATCAAAGCTGGGTTTATCTCGCCCTCGCCGCCGCTTTGATCGGCATTGCTCTCTCGGCATGGATTAACGCGCGCAATAAACCCTCAGCAACCATGCAGGCGCTGTTGGTTTATGCCTGCGGCTGGTTAGCGGCCACCACCATTGCCGGCAACGCCCATGATGTGTTCGGCCGGATAAGCTCTGGTGCCCCACTCGCCAGCACCGTACAAGCCGAGTTCTTAAAAGCGCCGGCTAATACGCCGTTTTATTCGGTCACGATGCTCGACCACACGATGCCATTTTATTTACGCCGCACCATGATCATGGTTGAGCATCCAGATGAACTACGTTTTGGCATTGAGCAAGAACCGCACAAATGGGTACCCACACTCGAACTCTGGATTCAACGCTGGCAACAAGAGCGGTACGCGTTTGCATTATTGCCCGTATCACTTTATGCATCACTTGCTGCGCGCGGAGTGCCAATGCGAGTGATCGCACGTGATCCGCATCGCGTGATTATTGCTAAGCCAGCATAACGATACTTAATTACATTGCATTAAATTAAACCTGATGAGGCTTTTATGAAAATCCTTAAATTTTATTTAATCATATTTTTTCAACTATTTGTGGTTGCTTGTGGGGGGGGCGGCTCAGAGGAAGGGGGAACACAAACTCAACCCTCTGAGATCGCAACACCCAGCTACTTTATAGATGCAACCAGCAGAAACAACTGCGCTATCGATGCAGTCAATGAAGCTTTAGGTGAAAAGTTCATCACACCGGAGGCTTATGAAAAATATATCATGCTTATTTATGCTGCTAAGTTCGAAAAAACTGCTAATGATAGTACATACTCTAAAGCAGCTAAAGATCAAGCAGCTAAAGATAAATCATTAAAATCTCACTATATTACAGAAAAACAATACCAGGCATTTTTGAAATTTTACAAATCGACTAAAGACCAAGAGGCTAAATTAATCGAATTGGAAGAAGAATTTAATAATTCTATGTTTGTAGATCCTAGTAGAATGAATTTCCATGAGTATAAAAAACACCATGGCATTCTAGGAGAGTTCAAAGAAGTAATGCGTGTTATTGACATAGTCAATGAAGCCTATAAACTAAAACTTCCACTCACTCTAACTGAAAAAGATTCATCCAAGTTTAACCTCTATGAAAGCCTAGTTATGCATCAAGTTGACCATTTCTTCACATTATCGAAAAAAAATGGGGATAAATTGGATAGTGTATCGCCAGCCCCGGAAATTCTTTCAAGCACTGCTCTTAGCGATCGGCTAGGGGCAATGACAGAGAACAATAGGCGTGCTGTCCCTGCTGTTGGCTTCACTTTAGCGCAAATTCAGCAAGCAAAAAAAGCCTTGCATGCAGACCCTGACGCATTTGAAAAACTTTTTACAGGCGCGCTTCAAGAGCCGAGCTAAAAAGGCTCTCCCTGCCCTCTTTAGCAATGAATACTGAGCAGCCAGGTAATGCAATGATTATGAGCCTTGGACTGAGCGCAATATGAAGCCGCATTGCTTGATCTGCTTTCGACCGTCTCGCGTTGGCCCAGAAAAGGATTAGAATCCGACTTTAATCCTTTTCCTGAATCCTGCGCATGAATCGAATCGCTTTATCCTGCATTTTAGGCGGCGTGTTACTCAACACCAGCGCCCAACTCTTACTTAAAGCCGGCGTCAACGCCGTCAGCCCATTCGAGTTCAGCCGAGCAAATATTGTACCCGTCGGGCTACAGTTGATGGCGCAATGGCCTATTATCGGCGGCCTGGTCTGTTATGCTTTCAGCCTTGTCGTGTGGATCGTTGGCTTATCACGAGTTGATGTGTCAATCGCCTATCCAATGTTATCGCTTGGCTATGTGTTGAATGCCCTGCTGGCCGCTTATTTCTTCGGTGAGACGCTGACATTACAGCGCTTAGTAGGTACAGGCATCATTTTGCTTGGCGTTTATGTCCTCGCACGCGGTTAATGCGCTGGCTGCGCGATGATCATTACTCACTACTCCCCGTTACTTAATTCGTAAAGGATATCTTGATGAGTCAGGAATTTCTGCCTTTTACCCGTCCAACGATTGATGAGGAAACAATCGCTGGTGTTGCCGATGTTTTGCGCAGCGGCTGGATTACAACTGGCCCCCAAAATCTCGCTTTTGAGGCAGCCTTATCCGATTATGTCGGCGGGCGTCCGGTACGGACTTTCAATTCTGGCACCGCAACCCTGGCAATCGGCTTGCGCATCGCAGGAGTAGGGCCAGGCGACGAAGTCATCACCACTCCGCTGTCCTGGGTGGCGACCAGTAATACGATTATCGAAGTTGGCGCAACACCGGTTTTTGTTGATATCGACCCGCTCACGCGCAACCTTGACCTGAATTTGCTCGAACAAGCAATCACGCCCCGTACTAAAGCGCTCATGCCAGTTTACCTCGCCGGGCTGCCAGTCGATATGGATCGGCTATACGCGATTGCGCGCGCACACGGGCTGCGGGTGATTGAAGACGCCGCTCAAGCGCTTGGCTCAAGCTGGGGCGGCCAACGCATTGGCGCCATGGGTGATTTGGTGTCCTTTAGTTTTCATGCGAATAAAAATCTGACGTCAATTGAAGGCGGCGCGTTAGTGCTCAATGACCAGGCCGAAGCCTCTTTAGCACAGAAGTACCGCCTACAGGGCGTGACCCGTAGCGGCTTTGATGGCATGGAGGTTGATGTCCTTGGCGGCAAATTTAATCTGAGCGATGTCGCCGCCCGTGTCGGCCTGGGACAAATACCGCATTTAGCACGCTTTACCGAGCAGCGACGCGAACTCGCTCGAGCGTATTTTGAGCACTTTGCGAACGGGGCGGCAGTAGCGCTCGGCGTAGAATTACCGCCCTATGATTTTGAGCATACCAATTGGCATATGTTTCAGATTGTGCTGCCGCTGTCAGCGCTCACACTTGACCGTGCTGGCTTTATGGCTGAACTACACACGCGAGGCATTGGTAGTGGCGTGCACTATCCCGCGATTCACCTTTTCAAATTGTATCGAGCACGCGGTTTCACCGTTAATATGTTTCCGCATGCCGAGCGCATTGGCGCTGGAATTGTGACCTTGCCTCTTTTTCCATCCATGCAGCAGCATGAGGTCAAACGAGTCGTGGCCGCGGTTAATGAAATTTGCGAACACTATTCATCTCATCCAGTCAAATGAAAACACCTGAATTATCCGTGGTCATCCCGGTTTATAACGAAGAAGCTGGGCTTAGCGCATTATTTGATCGTCTATATAAAGCCCTGGACGCGCTCGCGCTACCCTATGAAGTCATTTTTGTGAACGATGGCAGCCAAGATCAGTCTGCAGCTTTACTCGCTGACCAGTTTCGCGCACAACCCAATAACACGCGGGTGATTTTACTCAACGGCAACTATGGACAACATATGGCCATACTTGCCGGCTTTGAGGCTGCGCGTGGTGAAATCATTGTGACACTCGATGCCGATTTACAAAATCCGCCAGAAGAAATCGGCAAGCTCGTGCAAAAAATGCGCGAAGGCCACGATTATGTTGGCACTATCCGCCATCAGCGGCAAGATAGCCTGTGGCGCCGTAAAGCCTCACGCGCGATGAATCAACTGCGCGAGCGTATCACGCATATCCGCATGACAGATCAAGGGTGCATGATGCGCGCCTATAGCCGCCATATTGTCGATACCATTAATCGCTGCGGTGAGTTGAATACTTTTATCCCGGCCCTCGCGTATACTTTTGCACAACGCCCGGTAGAAATCGAAGTAGCGCATGAAGAGCGCTTTGCTGGCACATCGAAATATTCATTTTATAGCCTGATGCGGCTTAATTTCGATCTAGTCACAGGGTTCTCGGTGGCGCCATTGCAATGGCTATCATTCATCGGCATCTTCCTGTCGCTAGGTTCGGCGGCACTCTTTATCTTGCTGATGGTTCGCCGCTTCATCGTTGGTGCCGAAGTACAAGGCGTATTCACGCTATTTGCGATTACGTTCTTTTTATTTGGGGTGATTATTCTCGCCTTGGGGTTGCTTGGCGAATATATCGGGCGCATCTATCAACAAGTGCGCGCACGGCCGCGTTATTTGGTCCAAACCATGCTTGAAACGAACCATCATGCGCAGACAACCCCTAGCCAATCATGACCGTGCGCGCTGTTGTCTTCGCCTATCATCAAGTTGGGGTGCGTTGTTTGCAAGTGTTACTGGCACGCGGCGTCGAAGTTGCCTTGGTCGTAACGCATCAGGATAATCCAGCTGAAAATATCTGGTTTGACAGCGTTGCTGCGCTTGCCGCCGAACACCGACTGCCCACTCTCATGCCCACAGATGGACAGGCCAGCGAATTACTCGTAGCGGTACGCGCCGCCAACCCTGATTTTATTTTTTCTTTTTATTATCGGCAGATGCTAAGCCCTGAACTGCTGGCACTGGCGCGGCAAGGCGCATTTAATATGCACGGCTCACTTTTACCGAAATATCGCGGCCGCGTACCCGTCAATTGGGCGATTGTGCAGGGTGAAACGCAAACTGGCGCGACACTACATGAAATGACCGCCAAACCTGACGCGGGCGCGATCGTGGCCCAAACGGCTGTGCCCATCTTACCAGATGACACCGCCGCCCAAGTCTTCGATAAAGTCACCGTTGCCGCCGAGCAAACTCTATGGAATAGCTTACCTGCATTACTTTCAGGCACAGCGCCTCGGCTGCCAAACATTCTCGCCAAGGGCAGTTATTTCGGCGCCCGTAAACCAGAAGATGGGCGCATCGACTGGCAACAGCCCGCACAGACGGTCTACAACTTGATTCGCGCCGTGGCCCCGCCTTACCCTGGCGCCTTTACTGAAATAAATGGCAAACGCTTCGTCATTGCCCGCGCCAGACTCGTTGCAGTGGCGCCGTTAACCCGCCCCGATTTGCCGCCAGGCCTACAGATAGTGGATAATACGCTACTTGGCATATGCGGCGATGGTCGCGCTATTGCTATTCACGATTTGCAACACCAAGGACGCTCTATTAGCTCGGCTGAGCTGACAGAGATGACGAATACTTAGCCTACGGATGCTCTCTTTAGATGCCTCTCCATATTTCTTGCTTTTGATTTCATGAAAAAAGTTCTCATTTTGGGTGTCAATGGCTTCATCGGCCATCATTTATCTAAGCGTATTCTCAGCACAACCGATTGGGAAGTGTTTGGTATGGATATGCAAGCAGATCGCCTGGGGGATCTCACTCAACACCCGAGAATGCATTTCTTTGAAGGCGATATCACGATCAATAAAGAATGGGTTGAATACCATATTCGCAAATGCGACGTGATTCTGCCGCTGGTGGCGATTGCTACGCCTGCGACTTATGTCAAACAGCCATTGCGGGTGTTTGAGTTGGATTTTGAAGCCAATTTACCCATCGTTCGCTCAGCCGTTAAATACGGTAAACATCTCGTTTTTCCATCAACCTCAGAAGTCTATGGCATGTGCGCGGACAGCGAATTCGATCCGCAAAGCTCAGCGCTCACCTATGGTCCAATTAATAAACCACGTTGGATCTATGCCTGCTCAAAGCAATTGATGGACCGTGTGATTTGGGCCTACGGCATGCAAGAAGGATTGCGGTTTACTTTATTTCGGCCTTTCAACTGGATTGGCCCTGGACTCGACTCAATCCACACCCAGAAAGAAGGCAGCTCACGCGTGGTCAGTCAATTCCTCGGCCATATCGTGCGTGGAGAGCCTATCCAACTAGTCGATGGCGGCCTGCAAAAACGTGCTTTTACGGATATTGATGATGGTATTGATGCTCTCGTACGCATGATTGAAAACCCGGCCGACGTGGCGCTTGGCAAAATCTACAATATTGGCAACCCCAAGAACAATTTCTCAGTGCGCGAACTCGCCCAGATGATGCTCAAACTCGCCGCTGAGTTTCCCGAATACGCCTCTAACGCAGAGCAAGTCAAGCTGATTGAAACTTCGTCAGGCGCATACTATGGCGAAGGCTATCAAGATATGCAAAATCGCGTGCCAAGTATTGAGAATACCAGCGCTGAACTCAACTGGAAGCCTACCATTGGCATGGATGAGGCCTTGCGCAAAATTTTCGAAGCCTACCGCAACCATGCTGCTGAAGCACGCGCTCTAGCAGCCGCCTAGTTGACCGTTCACACGTGGCTCAGATCGCTCTCAAAATTGACGTTGATACGTTGCGCGGCACCCGTCAAGGTGTGCCAACGCTCGTTCGTTTATTAGAGCGCGCCAACGCGCGGGCAACCTTCTTGTTTAGCCTGGGCCCGGATCATACCGGCTGGGCCTTGCGTCGGGCGCTACGCCCAGGCTTTTTAAAAAAAGTATCACGCACTTCAGTGCTCGAACACTATGGTTTAACAACCCTCTTGTATGGCGTATTGTTACCCGGCCCAGATATTGGCCGCCGCGCAGCCACTGAAATGCGCGCCGTACGCAATGCCGGTTTTGAATGTGGCATTCACACCTGGGATCATGTGCGCTGGCAAGACAATGTGCGTCAGCGCGGACGTGACTGGACGCTGGCCCAGATGCAAAAAAGCTACGCGCGCTTTATAGAAATTTTTGGCTCAGCACCGACGACTCACGGCGCCGCCGGCTGGCAAATGAATGCCTCCGCTTTTGCCCAAATTGACGCTTGGCAGATGGCTTATGCGTCCGACGGCCGCGGCCACAGTCCATACCGGCCAACGCTGGCTGGCCAGCCGCTAGCCCATGTCCAACTGCCAACCACCTTGCCCACCTTCGATGAAAAATTAGGGATCAATGGCGCCAGCGCCGCTGAAGTCGTGCGCCAATTGCTCGCGCTGACTGAACCAGAGCAAGTCGGTCAGAATACAGATCAAGTCTTCACCCTACATGCAGAATTAGAAGGGCAAAAACTCGCGCCGGCTTTTGCCGAACTCCTGGCTGGCTGGCGCGCACAAGGCCATTCATTAGTTGCCTTGGCTGATTATTATGCAACGCTTAAGCTCGATAGATTACCCTTGCTCCCTGTCAGCTGGGGGGAAGTCCCTGGACGCTCTGGCGAATTGATTGTGCAGCCCTAACCCAAACCGTTGTCTTATCACAACGTAAAAACAGGAGAATTTTGATGTCCATTGCTCTTCATCAAGCCGTGCCAGAATTCAGTGCAGCCGCTATCAGCAGCACCTTAACCGGATTAGACGGTGAACTCTCGCTCAGCAGCCTACGTGGAAAAAATCTGGTGCTGTACTTTTATCCTAAAGACAACACCCCAGGCTGCACCACCGAGAGTCAGGATTTCCGCGATGCCTATGCCCAATTTAGCCAAGCAAACACTGAAATTATCGGCATTTCTCGTGACAGCTTAAAATCTCATCAGAATTTTAAAACGCAGCACAATTTGCCCTTTATCTTGATTTCAGATGCGCAAGAAGAACTCTGCTCGCTGTTTGACGTGATTAAGCTCAAAAACATGTATGGTAAAGAAGTACGGGGCATCGAACGTTCGACCTTCTTGCTCGATACGCAAGGCATCTTGCGCCACTTATGGCGCGGCGTCAAAGTGCCGGGACACGTTGAAGAAGTATTACAAGCTGTGCAAGCGCTCGCAAAAGCGTAAAATCCCTGTATTAAATATCAAGGAAGACCATGCCTTTGCCAACCGCGCCAACCAAACTTGGTAGCCAATTACCGCCTGACACGTATCAAGCCAAGGCTCGTACTGTAAAACAACCTCAAAAAGATACGCTAAAACAGCCCCAAAGAGAAAAAGCGGCGCCGGCGCCCAGTGTTGCCGCTGTGCCACGGCCCACGCATAGCACGCCGGCGCTTGTTGCCGCCAACCCACCATCTCGCCGCCGCACGCGTGGCGCTCAGCCGGCTCATCAGCAAACGTCAGCCAAGCTTGCGCGTAAACTTTTTGTGCTGGATACCAATGTCTTAATGCACGATCCTTCAAGCCTATTCCGCTTCGCAGAGCACGACATTTATCTGCCAATGATGACGCTCGAAGAGCTTGATAACCACAAAAAAGGCATGTCGGAAGTCGCCCGCAACGCGCGTCAAGCAAGCCGCTCGCTAGACGCATTGGTCGCCAATGCCAGTAATTTGCTCACTACCGGCATCCCTTTGGCTCGCCTTGGACATCGTGAGGCCGGTGGCCATCTTTTTTTCCAAACGCAGCTGCAACCCTTTGCGCCAATTGATGGCTTACCCCCTGGTAAGGCAGATAATCAGATCCTTAGCGTTGTCTATGCTTTACAAAATAAACACCCTGAGCAACAGGTTATCTTGGTGTCAAAAGACATCAACATGCGGATTAAAGCGCATGCACTTGGCTTACCGGCTGAAGATTATTTCAATGATCAGGTGCTTGAAGACAAAGATCTTCTGTATTCCGGCATGTTGGCGCTGGCGCCTGACTTTTGGAGCGCCCATGGTAAGGGCATGGAAAGCTGGCAAGATACGAAAACCGGCACCACGCTTTACAGAATCACCGGCCCACAATGCGCCTCATTCCTGATTAACCAATTTGTTTATTTTGAGCCCAATAACGGCGAACTAGGGTTACACGCACAGGTCCGTGAAATTAATGGCCAAACTGCGCTTTTACAAACCTTGCGCGACTATAGCCATTATAAAAATAATGTGTGGGGCATCACGGCACGCAACCGCGAACAAAACTTTGCCTTAAATTTGCTGATGGACCCAGACATTGATTTTGTCACCTTGTTAGGTCAAGCAGGTACGGGTAAGACTTTAATCGCGCTGGCAGCGGGTTTAGTGCAGGTGCTTGATGATAAGCGTTATAACGAAATTATCGTGACTCGGGCAACCGTGCCCGTCGGTGAGGATATTGGTTTTTTGCCAGGCACTGAAGAAGAAAAAATGCTGCCCTGGATGGGCGCCTTTGACGACAACCTGGAAGTTCTCCAGAAAACAGATAGCAGTGCAGGCGAATGGGGGCGAGCCGCAACCCAAGATCTGATTCGTTCACGACTCAAATTTAAGAGTATGAGTTTTATGCGAGGACGCACTTTTGTCAGCAAATACTTGATCATTGATGAAGCGCAAAATTTAACGCCCAAGCAGATGAAAACACTCATCACCCGCGCCGGACCCGGCACTAAAATTGTTTGCCTAGGGAATATCGCGCAAATTGACACCCCTTATCTGACTGAAGGCAGTTCTGGCATGACGTATGTCGTAGATCGCTTCAAAGGCTGGCAACATAACGGTCACGTTACGCTCGCACGCGGCGAACGATCTCGCCTAGCGGACCATGCGTCGGCAATCCTTTAAACAACTTTATTGAGGTCCTCAAGCAGATAAACGCCTCGTGATAAAAAACCACCCGCTTGCCCTCACCTAATTTTTATGAAACAAAGCATGCAGTACAAACTTGAGCAGCTCTCGCAGCGGCTTAAGGAATTAAACCAATTACTCAGCAAAGAAGGCGTCACTTCGGACCTTGATCAATACCGAAAACTCACGCGCGAGCATGCCGAGCTAGCGCCATTAGTTGAACATTATGCACAATGGCAGCATGCCCTAACCGATGAAGACACCGCGCAAGAAATGCTCGCGGACGCGGCGCTGCGCTCATTTGCTGAAGACGAGTTGCACAGTGCTCGCTCACGCATGGCGCAGCTTGAAGAAGAACTGCAAACCATGCTCTTGCCTAAAGACCCTAACGACGAGCGCAATATTTTTCTGGAGCTTCGCGCGGGCGCCGGCGGTGATGAAAGTGCGCTATTTGCTGGCACGCTGCTGCGCATGTATCTGCGCTATGCTGAACGCAAACGCTGGCAAGTCGAAGTCATCTCTGAAAACCCCTCCGAACTGGGGGGCTATAAAGAAGTCATTATCCGGATTATCGGTCAAGGCGCTTATTCACGTTTAAAATTTGAATCGGGCGGACATCGCGTGCAACGCGTGCCAGAAACCGAAGCGCAGGGGCGGATTCACACCTCTGCGTGTACGGTAGCGGTCATGCCAGAAGCCGACGACTTAGGCGAAGTTGAAATCAATCCTGCTGACTTACGCATCGATACTTACCGCGCATCGGGCGCCGGCGGCCAGCACATTAATAAAACCGATTCAGCAGTCCGCATCACGCATCTACCAAGCGGGATTGTCGTTGAGTGCCAGGATGATCGTTCACAACATAAAAATAAGGACCGCGCCCTAAAAGTGCTGGCTGCGCGCATTCAGGACCAACGCTACCATGAGCAACAAGCCAAAGAGGCAGCAACGCGCAAGCGCTTGATTGGCTCGGGAGATCGCTCAGAACGCATTCGCACATATAATTTCCCACAGGGCAGAATGACCGATCACCGGGTTAATCTAACCCTCCATAAACTTGAAGCGTTGATGGATGGGGATTTAGATGACCTCATTAACACGCTAATTAGCGAACATCAGGCAGATTTGCTCGCTGCACTGGGAGACGCTAATTAATGCCGCCCCACACCTTGCCGGCAACCACCCCAAGCCAACTCCTGCGCGCGTCGCCGCTTGATGCGATTGATGCCCGTGTCCTGTTGGCTCACGTGCTTGGCTGGCAACGCACTGAACTGATCACGCGGGCCTCTCAGAGACTGCAAGTAGACCAAGTGGCGGCCTTTCATGCGCTTGAAGAACGCCGCATCGCTGGCGAACCTATCGCACAGCTCATTGAGCTACGTGAATTCTTTGGCTTGAACTTTCGCATCACCCCGGCGGTGCTGATTCCACGCCCAGAAACAGAATTACTGGTTGAGTTAGCCCTGACCGCGATTGCCTCAATCGATGCGCCACGGGTGCTTGATTTAGGCACCGGTAGCGGCGCGATTGCGATTGCGATTGCGCACCAACGGCCTGATGCGGTCATCACGGCCACGGACCGCTCAGACGCAGCGCTGGCCATTGCCCAATGGAATGCCCGCCACCTATTGCCGGTTGATCGTCCCGGTGGCTCTCTCCATTTTGCCGCAGGTGACTGGTATAAAGCACTACCCAAAAATCAGCGTTTTAATGTTATTGTCAGCAACCCTCCCTATATCGCCGCTCACGACCCCCATCTGACCCAAGGCGATCTACGTTTTGAACCGCGACAGGCCCTTACCGATCAAGCAAACGGCCTCACCGCGCTGCACACAATTATCGCCCAAGCCAGCGCCTGGCTGATAAACGGCGGTATGCTATGGCTTGAGCACGGCTATGATCAAGCGACTGCGATACGCGCACAACTCATTGCCCACGGTTTTAGTACGGTTCGCTCAGTCCGCGATCTGGCTCAAATCGAGCGGGCCAGTGGCGGCCTCAAAGCCTAAAAATTTCGGTAATATATAAGGATTCTCAACCTAAAGGGGAGTTCATGGGCGGCCACTCACATGCTCATCATGGTCCCGCTGCCAGCTACGGACGGGCCTTCGCGCTCTCGATTGGGCTCAATCTGGCGATTGTCTTAAGCCAACTCATTTACGGCTGGCTAGCGAATTCAACCGCGCTGATCGCAGATGCGGGCCACAATTTCTCCGATGTGCTTGGGCTGGCATTAGCCTGGGGCGCCATCTGGCTAGCTAAAAAACGGCCAGATTCACGTTACACCTTCGGGCTGCGCGGCGCATCCATTTTAGCGGCGCTAGCAAATGCAACGCTCCTACTATGTGCATCGGCTTGGATTGTATGGGAAGCAGCGCATCGCTTGCTGAACCCAGCCCCGGTTGCCGGAGCGACGGTATTTATTGTGGCGACTGTAGGCGTTGTGATTAACGGTTTTTCTGCCTGGCTATTCAGGGCGGGGAGCCGCAGCGACCTGAATATCCGTAGTGCCTTTTTACATATGATTGGCGATGCAGGCATCTCGGCTGCAGTTGCCGTGAGTGGGCTGATCATTTTGTGGACAGGCTGGCACTGGGTTGATCCGGCACTCTCCATCACCGTTGTGCTACTCATCGTCTATAGCACGTGGGGCTTGCTGCGCGCTTCGGTACAGCTGGCGCTTGGTGCAGTACCCGCTGGCGTCGATATCCTGCGCATTGAACGCTACCTGGCCAGGCTACCGGGTGTGGTCAGCGTAGGCGATTTACACGTATGGGCACTCTCAACGACTGAAAATGCATTAACTGTCCACTTGACCATGCCAACTGGACACCCTGGCGATGATTTCCTGAGTGACGTGGCAAAAACGCTTGCTCATGATTACGCAATCCATCACACTACGATCCAAATTAACTTAGATAACGCGATGCGCCTTTGTGCATTGACGTCGCCTGAGTCGACGCCATAGTGCAAGGTTAGAACTCTCTTGATATAGCAAAATACCCTATGAAAAAGCAAATTTCCTATATTGCACCGGGCCAAGCTGCAAAAGCTTTGATCCTGATTTACTTGACCTTCTCGGTACCGATAGTCTTATTGGGTGTGGTCGTCGCTTACATGCGCTATGGCGTATTTGAAATCAGTACGCTCCTGAGCGCACTGTTAATCAATGCTGCCGTGGGTTTTGTGCTCTTATGGCTCGCCTGCCAAATCTATAACTGGGTATCCTCATATGTTGGCGGCATTGAGATCACGCTGGATGACATCTCTGAAGGCCCTTAAGGTCAGCAACCAGCACCCTAGGCGCTTAAAAGCCCCGGCATTGAGCGTATTTGCGGGCATTCTGCTAAAGCTTAAACCCTAAGCTTGCACCGCTAACCGCATCAGTGCCTAAGCTTACTCAGTGTCCATCAACAACTGAGCCGCAGACTCGCTCGGTAGCGCCTCAACCGTGCGTAGCTGTTTATGCATAACGCGGGTACGGGTTTCAGCCGCCTCAATTGAACGCGTGACCGTTTCTAATTGTGACTTCGTCTTTGCCAACACTTCGCCAAACTTCATAAATTCAGTTTTCACGGCCCCCAGCACTCGCCACACCTCGCTCGAACGCTTTTCTATGGCCAATGTACGAAACCCCATTTGCAGGCTGTTCAGTAATGCCGTCAAGGTAGTAGGCCCCGCAACCGTGATCCGATAATCGCGCTGTAAAGCATCGCTTAACCCCGGACGGCGTAGCACTTCCGCGTAGAGTCCTTCTGTCGGCAGAAATAGTATGCCAAAATCAGTGGTATGCGGAGGCGCCAGGTATTTTTGCGCAATCGTTCGCGCCGCTTGCCGCACGCATACATCCAATGCACGCGACGCTTCTTCAAGTGCCAGCGGATCTGCGAGTTCTTGAGCATCGATTAAACGCTCATAATCGGCACGAGGAAATTTTGCATCAATCGGCAACCAGACCGGCGTAGTCAGACCGCTCGCATCCACTGCGTTATCGTAACGGCCAGGCAAGCGTAGCGCAAACTCCACGTGCTCACTGCTGCCCGGCACCGTGACCACATTCTTAGCATATTGATCAGGAGTTAAGACCTGCTCAAGCAATGCGCCAAGCTGCACTTCCCCCCAGGTACCGCGTGTTTTCACATTGGTCAGAACTTTTTTCAGATCGCCAACGCCAGTCGCCAGCGTTTGCATTTCACCCAGCCCGCGATACACTTGTTCAAGCTGTTCGCCAACCAGCTTGAACGACTCACCTAACCGCTGCTCAAGGGTAGCGTGTAATTTTTCATCAACCACATGACGCATTTCATCAAGCTTTAACGCGTTGTTTGTTTCGATATCTTTTAATTTTTGCTCAAGCGTGGCGCGCATTTCGGTGATGCGGCGGCTATTTTCTTCAGAGAGTTGTGACAACTGCTGATTAAGCGTATCGCTAAAGCGTTTAAGGGCGATGCCTTGTTCTTCGCGCGCCTGCTGGGCCTGTTGCTGCACACTGTGCCGTATGGCTTCAAGCTGAGTGGTATTGCCAGCGGTCAGCTTTGCGAGCTGTTGCCCAAAAGAATCGATTTGATTGTTTTGCAAGGTAGCAATACTGGTCAACTGGGCAGACAAACTTTGCTGGAATTGCGCAAGTCCCGTACTTGACTCTACGCGCGTCATGCGTGCAGTTTCAGTCACATCACTACGTAATTCGCGCTCAAGGCACTCACTTGCATGGGATTGTGCATTATGTATATCGTCCAATCGTGTGCGCAATGCGCTCAACTGAGCACGTATGCTGCTCCGCATAAAAAGCATCAGCACAACGATCAGCACGAGGGCGAATCCTATACCAGCACTCACAAACATTAATATTGGCATAGAGAAATATTGACCTGCATAAAGTGAAGGTTGATCGTTTCAACAGAAAAAAAGTAACGTCGTTAGAACAAAAATGGGCGTCAGCACAGCGCCTGACCAAACCATATAACCTAAAAAGCTTGGCATACGCACGCCAGATGATTGGGCGATTGATTTGATCATAAAGTTTGGGGCATTGCCAATATAGGTATACGCCCCCATAAAAACTGCGCCGGCGGAAATGGCCGCCAAGGTTGAGGCCCCTTCTTGCATCAGATGAGCGGCGTCGCCGCCGGCCGTATTAAATAGCACCAAGTAAGTCGGTGCATTATCAAGAAAAGACGACAGCAGCCCGGTAGCCCAAAAGTACATTGCATGAATAGCCTGTCCCTGCTCATCATTGACCAGCCGCGTGACAAAACCAAATGCGCCCGTCTGACCCGCGCGCAAAATCGCAATCACCGGTGCAATCGTCACAAATATGCTCGCAAAAAGTTTTGCGACTTCCGTAATAGGCGTCCACACAAAGGCATTACCCGTGCGTGCTGACTTTGGGGTATAGCGCAAAGAAGCTAAAATCACCATCAGCAAAAGTGCATCACGCAATAGATTTTGTAATGCAACCGGCGTACCCAAGAGGTTAAAAGTGATACCAGGCTTCCAAACACCGCTCATGAATACCAGCCCAAGCACAAACGCCAGCAATATAAAATTAATTTTGCCGTCGATTGAAAGCGAAGCTGAATCAGGTGTTGGGTCCAGAAAAAGCGAGCGCTCTTCTTCACGCTGATAGAAGTAATACCGCTCAAGCAAGTAGAACAACCCCAACAATAAGAGGGTGACAAACAACATGGGTTTAATCAGATGGACCGTCGTCCAAAAAAACCCGACACCATTCAGAAAACCAAGGAACAGTGGCGGATCACCAAGCGGCGTGAGCGAGCCTCCCACATTAGCGACCAGGAATATAAAAAATATGACAATGTGCGCAACATGCCGGCGATTATCGTTAGCGCGCAGCAAGGGGCGAATCAACAGCATCGCGGCCCCAGTAGTGCCCATAATGCTAGCCAGCGCGGTACCAAGCGCCAGTAGCGCTGTATTCATCCGCGGTGAGCCGTGTAAATTACCCCGCACGCAAATACCACCCGCCACCGTATAAAGGGTTGCTAGCAAGATAATAAAAGGTATATATTCAGCAACCAGGGCATGCACGACACTCTGACTGGCCGCGCGTACGCCAAATATAGCTGCATAAGGCACCATAAACGCCAGTGTCCAAAATGCCGAAACTTTACCAAAATGCCGGTGCCAAAAAGCGGGAGTGAGGAGTGGCAAAAATGCAATCGACAAGAGCATACCGGCAAACGGTATGCTCCACTCACCAGACAATACGGATGCAGAAGATGAAATATCAATCATATTTTACGGTGAAAAATCTGCTCATAGCTTAACCACACTAAAACAAAGATTATACTGGTGTGTTTTGCCAATCTGCTAAGATTGAGCGCGGACCCATAAATTTTAGCCATTGTGTTGATTGAATAGCTTTAAGACATTATGCTTTTTGCAAGGAGATAAGCTGCATGACTCATGTAGTAACTGAAAATTGTATCAAATGCCGCTATACCGATTGCGTTGATGTGTGTCCGGTCGATTGCTTCCGTGAGGGACCTAATTTTCTTGTGATCGATCCTGAAGAATGCATTGATTGCGCAGTATGTGTTGCTGAGTGCCCTGCCAACGCAATTTACGCAGAAGAAGATGTGCCTGAGGAACAGCAGAAATTCATAGAGCTGAATGCAGAACTCGTTAAGCACTGGCCAAGCATTACCAAAACAAAAGCCCCGCTGCCCGATGCGGATGATTGGAAAGATAAACCCAATAAATTGGACTTGCTCGAGCGATAAAACGTGCAACCAAAGTAGATAAGTGGCGTTGCACTTCGCTCATAGTCATTATGTAACGTCATAAATTAGGCTAAGGTTGAAACTTATTGCACTTAAATTGCAGGGTTTTAGTTGACAATTTTTGAACCCATCAATAGAATAGCGGGTTCTTTATTCCTCGATAGCTCAGTCGGTAGAGCGACGGACTGTTAATCCGCAGGTCCCAGGTTCGAGCCCTGGTCGAGGAGCCAAATTCTAAAAGGCTTACAGCGATGTAGGCCTTTTTTATTTGTTCCGCAAAACAAGGGTTGTTCCGCAATTCGTGTTATTTGCATCAATTTTCGACTTGGATTTGTTCCGCAAAAAATGGGTTATTTGGTCGGACTAACCAGTTTTCCTTTGCGGTACCGGACATATCGTTGAGTCATTTTTCGTCGAAATGACTGCGGTGATCTTTGGCCACCGTTATAGCGAACTGTTGTTTTATTTAGTAAGCACCATCCAATATGATGCTATGCTATTTCATACTAAAAATTTCCCTTAATTACCATTCAAAATCGAACATACTGTTCTGCTGACCAAATGCTAGAACGGGTGGTCAACTCGTGGAAAAAACAGGAACGACCAATGGCCAATGACATGCTTAGCCAAGTTGATGCGGATATACTGTTGCAAATGAGCAAAGTAGCAGTTAATCAAGATATAGTGCATTTCCCTGATCTAGGTGGTCGCATCCAGATAGCGCTGGTTTCCCGTGATAAACGTGAACGTTTCTCGCTCGACGTCAACCGTAAGCGCATCGCTTTGACCACCACTTACCAGACTCGCGGGCGGCAGGTCATTGTGTTGGCACGGCTCGATTTTTCCGCACCGCATCGTAATCCAGACGGCAGCGAGGTCGGCGTGCCACATTTGCATTACTACCGGGAGGGCTTCGGTGATAAATGGGCAATGGAGCTCCCAGAGGGTTTGCTCACCAACCCTGAGAATGCGTGGCAGGTGCTGCACGATTTCATGAGTTACTGCCACGTCGAAGAAACGCCTAACATTGTGCCGGGACTATTTACATGAAACCCACAGATGATCTGATTAGTCGTTATTACGAGTGGCTGAAAAACCATACCGCCTGGCGCGAGATTAATGGTTGGGTCGAAATCACCACCCCCTATCTGGATCGCCACAACGACTACATTCAAATCTATTTAAGTCAGCAAGGCAACGAATGGGTGCTAACTGATGACGGCTATACGCTAGCCGACTTGGCGCAATCAGGTTGTGATATCGACACGCCACGTCGCAAGGCTTTGCTACAAACCACACTAAATGGTTTCGGGGTGCAGCAGGTGTCGGAGTCTTTAGAGGTCAGGGCTAGTAAGGATAACTTCGCGCCACGCAAACACGATCTCGTTCAGGCGATCCTCGCAGTGAATGACTTATTTTATATTGCCCGAGCTAATGTCGAGAGCTTCTTCTTCGAAGATGTGGCATTGTGGTTGGACAAATCCGATGTGCGTTACACGCCGCGACTGAATTTCCTCGGCCACAGTCACTATAGCCACCAATTCGATTTTGTCGTTCCCAAATCCAGGAATGCGCCAGAACGCATTCTCCGCGTGATCAACAACCCGAACAAGGACAACGCCCAAAGCGCAGTTTTCGCTTGGGTGGATACCAAGGATGCTCGGCCGTCTAATTCCCTCGCTTTTGCGGTCCTAAATGACAGCAACCGAAAAATCAGTAATGCTGTAGAAGATGCATTTCGCAGTTATGGCATCACCCCGATAGAGTGGTCAAAACGCGAAGAGTTTGTGGGGATCTTGGCTGCTTAGAAAGATATGTAAATGATTTGTCAAAGCCAATAACTACAGCCCTCAAATAACGTGTCCTGGCTGCCGAGATAACCCGGATGAGCTGTTTCGATCTCACCATGGACTACGTCCGTCGCCCTGCTTCTTCTCAAGCGCAACCACCTGTGCTTCTGTCAAAACCCCGCCGGTTGCGGCAACGTGCTTCTCCAGTGCTGAAAGGCACTTTTTAAACGACTCTAAATCGCGCCGTAGCCAAATTGACCGCACTCCCGATGGGGAAACAAAAATACCCCGCTTACGCAGTTCGTTAGAGGTTCGGACTTGGCCAAAAGCCGGCTGTTCCAAAGCAAATTCAGCTACCGCTATTTCGGTGGCTTCTTCAACACGATTTCTAAGATTGGGCTTTCTGCGATTGGCATCGATCAGCGCATCCACTCCGCCTGTTTCTACCGCCGTTTGATACCGATAAAATGTGTCGCGGGAAAATCCCTTCACCTTACAGGCACGAGACACGTTACCAAGTTCTATTGCCAAATTGAGCAGGCCGACCTTGTGTTTGATGATATTTTGATGAACACTATGCATGGGGTTACTCCTGGGCGCTCGCGCTGGTTTAATAAAGATTCACACCTCTATCAAACCGGATAACCCCACCATTTGGCAAGGCCTTACTGTACGATCAAGTCGAAACTACTACAGAGTCAGTAATTTAACCAAATACGAGCAATGCTCGCGACGGAGCATCAAAGGTCATGAATACAACCCAAATAAGTTAAGCGTTGAGTCAACTTAGCATCCACTGATTAAAGCGTTCGATAATCAAGCTATGCTTATCCATCCAGTACGAACCATCATTAAACAGGCCTTTTTTTAGATTATCTGGGTACGTTGCAAGTAGCTTTAGACACTCGGAATCAATATCGTTTTTTTTCAAAATACTTGGTTCTAACGCGGCAGGTTGAGTTGGTGCAATTCCGTAGGGGATAAGGCGTGCTTGCCGCTCTGGGGCTGTAGCAAATTGGATAAATTGACGGCAAGCATCAGCGTTAGGCGTTCCCTTTAAAATAGTCCAATTATCATATGCATAAATGTGTTGATCCCAAGAGAATGCAACGGGTGCGCCCGCTTCCATAGCAGATATCGCCGAGGTGGAGAAAGCGGGGATCATATGTACTTCTCCGGTTTTTAATAGATGTTCAGCCTGCGGGGCATTTTGCCACCAGATAGAGACATGTGACTTGATTCTATCTAGGCTACGAAATGCACGGTTAATTGTGTCAGCGCAAGAATATACTTCGCTCGGAGCTACACCATCAGCCATCAACGCTTCTTCAATAGTATCGAACGGGATTTGACGTAGACCGCGTAGGCCAGGAAATTTCTCTACATTCCAAAAATCCCCCCACGTTCTCGGCATAGAACGTCCCTTAAAAACATCTGTCCGATACGCAAGTACTGTAGAGTAAACGTTCATCCCAACACCGCATGCGGATAAAGCCTGCGGCATAATGGTTTTTACAACGTTATCATTCTCGAGTTTATGCGGTTCCAGGTATCCTAACTGACTAAGGATTGGCACTGCTCGACTGCCTAAACACGCCATGTCCCAATGATATGTCCCTGTATTGACCATCGTTTTAATTTCCGCGATAGGCTCCACATTTGACGGAATGCCCGTTACTTTAATACCGGTTTCTTTTGTAAATGGCTCAAAAAGTATTTTGGTATAAGCGATGTGGCTTTTCCCGCCCGAAGTGCGGATAACAATTTCTTGATTTTTTGGAGTGATGAGTTTTTGGGTCATTTTTCGAGAAGTCGTAATGAATGGAATAGAAGCGGCTGTTATCCCTACCGCCGCTACTGCCTTAATCAGGTTACGGCGGTTATTGTTAAGCTTACTTTGATCGTCCATTTACGTCCCTGACGTTGATGGAACAGGATAAATTCCTGGCGTTTCCTTGAAAGTAGATAATCCTATGCGGAGCAATTTAAGCAAGTGTTCCATAGCTGGAAAAAGTGGCTTACCGCGTCTAGTAATTAAAGACAGATCGATAGAATTGAAAACGGGGTGGTCTATTTCTAATGCAATTAAATCTCCCCCCTGAATTTCCTCGCGTGCCGAGAAAGCCGACATAAATACGGTACCTGGGTTGGTATAGACAAATTTCTTGCGGGCTATCGTTGAATTACTCACAAGCGCTGGGGAAGGGAGCATAATTTTTTCAGAACGTGCCACCGATTCAACTGTCCGTAATAGCATCCCCGAGGCTGGCAGCGTAAACGGATAGCCTATCGCTTCGGCAAAAGTCACTTTATGCCTATTGGCCAGCGGATGGTTTTTACTAACTAACATGCGTAAAGGTAAAGACACATGGGCATGACGTTGTATATCTGGAACCTCGGGGCAGATGTGGGCTATCCCTATATGGAAATTATCTTCGAGGATTTGATGAACTATTTTGGGGGATTCAAATATTTCTTCGATATGGAGATTGATATTCGGATACTGACAACGAAAATCTTCTAATACACCCATAAGCGCGCCCACAAAAGTAGAGGGTATAGCAAGGTTAATACTTCCTCCTCGCATACTGCGCACATCCTGTAATTCTTTCTCTAAAAATTCCTGTAATTCACGGCTTCGGCGGCAATATTCAAGTAGCACCTCCGCTCCTCGAGTCGGTATAACTTCACGGACACCAGGATGGCGCACGAATAATTGACACTCTAGCTCCTCCTCTAGCAACTGAATTTGCCGCGTAACCACGGATGAGTATGAATCTAAATACTCTGCAGCTTTGCGAATTTTTTTATGGGTATAAACCGCTTGAAAGTATGCTAACCGCTTTGGATTCATAATCACTGCCCCATCTCCTTACAGGGTACCTCGCCTTGAAAAGCAACTCGCTTAACATCAAATAAATTATAGAGCTGACAACGAAAATCTAATGCTGCTTGTTTGTTTTTTAATGCTGCTTAATAAATTTTAGACAGTGTAATCTGAAGGGCAAACAGCCAATAACTGGTGAAATACAAAGTTGCATAAAAGAAACAAACTCTTTTACACTTATCAAGCGAAAATTAAACCTCTCGTATCAAATAGGTTTGAATTTTTAAAATAATTCAAACCTATTAATTTAGGAGCAACACAACTTTAAGAGCGCGTTTAACTGCTAATTAGATTAGCAGCAATGAAAATTACGCTTGTTATTTTTTAGATATTCTCTACAGGTCACACTAGCATCGTAATCATTGCCGGGGATAGAAATATTTCCAACGCAACATGATCTCAATAGTTCGCGCTTCGACTACACAACGCCATAGAAAAATATTTTTGCTTTTTTAGGAAGGTAAAAAAAATCTTGGGGTGCATCTTCGGTAGCACATGTGCAATGAATATACCCAATCTAGGAGACGTAAAAAATGAGCATTTCTTCTGCTGAGAGTAGTGTTTTGATCAATAAAAGGTGGCGACATTTTCTACGACGGCATCAAATAGGTAGGTTTAGCATCTTATTGAGTGGTGTTCATTGGCAGAAGCTAATGAATAGAAGAGTTGGCATTGTTTCAGTGCCGCTGTATTTCATTATTTTTGCTTGCTTGGGCATGCTTTTGGCCCTTGGAAAAATCTCTGGTGATATTTCAATCATGTTCGCGCTCCTTACCATACTCGGCTTTACCTGTGCCGAACTTGGAGCGCGTATTCCAGGCCTACGTCAGATTGGTGGCCCTGTTATTGCGACAATTTTTCTCCCCGCCTGCTTGGTTCATTACAAGCTTTTGCCTAATGAATTGGTGGGTTCAATTAATGATTTCTGGCAATCGACTAAAATCTTATACCTCTTCATTGCCTGTGTGATCGTTGGCAGCATCCTTAGCATGGACCATCGGACGCTGGTTACAGGCATTGTGAAAATCTTTATCCCTCTTGCCGCCGGCTCTGTACTTGCAATTATTGCAGGCACACTTACCGGGATAGCTTTTGGATTAAGCGCTCACCATACCTTTTTCTTTATCATCATCCCTATTATGGCTGGTGGCATTGGTGAAGGGGCGATTCCTCTCACCCTTGGCTATGCTGACATTCTCAACTTGCCGCAAAATCAGCTATTCGCCCAAATCGTACCCGCCATCGTGCTTGGCAATTTGATGGCGATTATTTGCGCTAGCTTGCTTAATCAGCTTGGTAAGCGCCGCCCCCACTATACCGGCCAGGGCCACTTATATGCTGCTGATGAGGATGCCTCCGTAAAACCCACCAAAGCTTCTGCAGTTACAGTAGAGCATATTGCTGCTGCGGGCATGATTGCCATCTCTTTTTATATACTGGGCATAATCGTGCATAAGTTTACTGGTTTACCTGCTCCAGTCGGTATGCTATTTCTTGCTGTACTTGCCAAGCTCACTTATGCGATTTCACCCAAGCTGGAAGAGGGTGCTCGTACGGTTTATCATTTTTTCTCGACAGCAGTGACCTATCCCTTGCTCTTTGCTATTGGTATCACTACCACTTCGTGGAGCGACCTGATGGCTGCTTTTACTTTGGCTAATGTCATTACTATTGCGGTCACGGTTTTTACCCTGACTACGGTTGGATTTTTTGTGGGCAAATGGGTAGGTTTATATCCGATCGAAAGCGCGGTTATTAATGCCTGCCACAGTGGTATGGGCGGCATTGGCGATGTTGCAATACTCACTTCTGCCCGCCGTTTGGAGCTGATGCCATTCGCGCAGATAGCGACTCGCCTAGGTGGGGCGCTCACTATCACTGCTGCTATTGTCTTACTGGGAATGATTTCATAAACGCCAAAGATTGGATTACATCAGGTGCCCAAAATCACTGCCCATGTGACGGATCGCGCAAGCGCGATCATTACGGTTAGCCGGTGCAAAGATGCCCTGTCCCGAGGCCAAGGTAGTTTTGGCGGATAGTGGCTAAACAGATCGGTCAGCCTTTTGCAGATGGGATCCACGAAAAAATCAGTGCTTCCGTGCAAGTTAATCAGATCGCTAGCTCCCTTTAGATAGCTTCTCAAATACTTCTTTTCCAAGGAAGTTTCCCGACAATTTTCTTGTCCATAAAATTCTTTAGCTCCACATTCGCTTCACGAAACAGATCAGAAGCTTTTGCATGGGAATAATCTTTTAAAGTAATCAGCATTTGTTTAGAAAAATCTTTTAAAGGGGGTGCAATATCTTCGTCCTCTCCTGTTACGCGCTGCGCTAATAGTCGTTTATTCACTTCGTTTAAATCCTCAACGTCTTCCACAACCGTATCAATCAAGTTCAAAACTTGATTTAACGAACGCCAACGTAGACATACTTTATATTTATCACCCTCTGAGACCAACTGCCACTGCCTTACTGAACAATCTTTACTACCAGTGACCAAATGATCGCCCTCGAGAGTCGCCTTCCAGGCAACACTCCATACTTCCTCGTTAAAACCTTCAATCACCATCTGGCATTGGCCCGTTTTGAGATTCCACAGCCGCACTGTCTTGTCTTTACCCTCAAAAAAAAGCCGATCTCCTGTCGGCGAAGACACGACGTTCATAACCGGGTCAATATAGTCACTTAAGGTACGCAGACAAATACCCGTTTTGACATCCCACTTCAGCACGGTATCGTCTTCACCGCGAGAAACAAGCTGATCTCCCGCCGGAGAATACGCTACGCCCAAAACTATACTCGTATGGTCGCTTAAAATACGCAGACAAGTACCCGTTTGGGCATCCCACTGACGCACTGTCTTGTCAAAACTTCCAGAAGCAAGCTGGTCTCCTGTCGGCGAATACACTACACTACTAACGTTGTCACTATGGCCGCTTAAAATATGCAGACAAGTACCCGTTTTGGCATCCCACTGACGCACTGTCTTATCCCAACTTCCAGAAGCAAGCTGAGCCCCTGTCGGTGAATACGCTACGCTCCAAACAAAACCCGTATGGCCACTTAAAATACGCAGGCAAGTACCCGTTTGGGCATCCCACTGACGCACTGTCTTGTCACTACTGCCAGAAGCAAGCTGATCTTCTGTCGGCGAATACACTACGCTATGAACCTCGGCATTATGGCCGCCTAAGGTAGGCTGAACAGAAGCTCCAGTTTCTACAGCCCACAGCCGCACTGTATAGTCATCATTGCCAGAAGAAGCAAGCTGATCTCCTGTCGGTGAATACGCTACGCTACTCACCCACCTAATATGGCCGCTTAAAGTTTGTAGACAAACACCCGTTTTGACATCCCACAGCCGCACTGTCTTGTCATAACTGCAAGAAGCAAGCTGATCGCCTCTCGGCGAATACGCTACGCCACTCACCCGGCCACTATGGCCGCTTAAGATCAGGCCAACAGTTCCAGTTTCTGCATCCCACAGTCGCACTGTGTAGTCATCACTGCCAGAAGCAAGCTGATCGCCTGTCGGTGAATACACTACGCTATAAACCGCGTCAATATGGCCATTTAAGGTGTGCAGACAAACACCCGTTTTAGCATCCCACAGTCGCACTGTCTTGTCCCAACTGCCAGAAGCAAGCTGATCGCCTGTCGGTGAATACGCTACGCTACTCACCCGGTCACTATGGCCGCTTAAGATCAGGCCAGCAGTTCCAGTTTCTGCATCCCACAGCCGCACTGTCTTGTCATCACTGCCAGAAGCAAGCTGATCTCCTGTCGGCGAATACACTACGCTACTCACCGCGTCACTGTGACCGCTTAAGATGAGGCCATAAACTCCAGTGGCTACATCCCACAGCCGCACTGTCTTGTCTTCACCACCAGAGGCGATCTGGTCCCCTTTCGGTGAATATGCAAAGCTGCGACTAAAACCTCTTAAGGTCTGGATTTTTTCCCAGTTCGAAGTCGAGTACACCCTGATCTTTACGTGCTCAAGACCCACGGCGAATGTCGCTCCATCTGGTGAATAGGCACACGAAGTCACCTCTTGATTTTCTTTGAGAAAGGGCAATTCGCCAAACTGTACCCCGGCCATTCGCGCTTTGCTTAAATTCGCCCCGCGCAGCCAAACATGACGAAGTTTCACTCCTCTCAAATCCGCTCCTTGCAATTGCGCTGAGTCGAATGCCCCATAACTTAAATCTGCTCCTGGAATTTGGATGCCCTTTAAATCCGCTTCGTCAAACTGCACGCCCGCTTTGACCAAAATCGTCATCGCATTGGCCGCCGCTTGGCGCACCCCAGCATTGGTTTTGGAGCGCTCAATGATGGCTAAAAGCTGTTTCTTAAATATGGGTTCTTGCCAAACGCGATCAGACAACAAGCGGACAACCCCCAAATCGCCGACCCAATCCTTTGGGGCTAAGGGGGTCTCTCGCAGCATTTGGCGCGGCAGAACAACTTGATTAAAACTATAGACTGAAGCGTCGCTACCACGACGGTGATGGGTGTCCGGCACCAGGCAATCATCAAACGAATCGAAAAGCGCACACACCACAAAATATTCAAGCAACGATTTATGGATAAAGCGGTATTGATTGCCGCTTCGGCTCAGCGGCCAGGCTTCTCGCAGCAGTTGATTTTCTTCTTCTCGACCGAAAAAAGCGGCCTTCCAATTTTCTTTGTCTTTCAATAACGAATATTCGATAACTGGGTTACCCGCATTCTCTCTATAGAAACGCACCGCCAACTCTTTGACAAATTCAATACCGTGCTGGGCAAAACCATCATCGCACAACTCTCTAAAGACCCCTCTTTTGGTCCCGGTTAAACCTTGTGTGCTTAAGCGCTGCTGGTTACGCTCGAACCAACTTCTTACGAACTGGTCATACAGGTCTAAGCGTAACTGGACGGCACTTCGTGCTTTCCCTTCGTTTTTCAGGTACGGCAACGCTTCTAACACCACTCGTAGCAAAAAGGGGTTGCTGGCTAAGTCTTTTAAATGCGGTTCTTCGAGGACTTTTAGATAGTGTTGTTCTGGCCAATCCGTTAGATTGTGCTTTACATATTCTTTTAGATATTGATTCCGCTCTACTTCTGAAAATGGCTGGACTATGACTTCTTGAAACGCCGTGTCCTTGTCCTGCAAATTCGGATGCGGTTGGAAACGGCTGCGATAATCTTGGCCGAGATATTCGCTGCGACAACTGATCACCATTTGCCCCTGCCAGCCGCCGGACTGGTTGATGGAATTGCTCAGATACAGATTCCGCATCTGACGAATCTCATCATAGCCGTCCAAAATAAACACGAACCTTTGGTTGTCGTCTTTCTTTAACTTCTGAATCTGAAAGTCTGACAGCCCTCTTTTCTTTAACGCTTTGGCAATTAGATCTTCCTCTGGTTTGTCAATACTCGCCAGGGAAATAAAGAGTGGAATCGCATCGTCGTCTGCTTTTTTATCGTCCCATAATTGCTTTTCTAAGCGGCGGTTGAAGGTGGTTTTGCCCGCCCCGGAATCACCCGTCAATAAAATCACTTGTTTATTAGCGCTTAGAAACTTTTGCACCTGGAGTAACAGGTCAGAGGTGTCAATCTTCCCATCCAGACTCGCTTTGCCCCGCGGTGCAACATAGAGCTGTAGGGTTTCATTAAACGCCTCATCTTGCGTTAAGGCAGCCAAATACTGCCCTTTCAGCGCCGCCCTGGGGTCTACACGGAACACCTGCAACTGCTCGTGTTCTTGCTGCACGGTGGTGGCAAGCTGGCTGTGCAGCACTGTCCGTATGCCGTCGAAAATGCCGTCCAATAACTTGGCAAATTCTAGCTTGCCAAACTTTGCATCACTCTTTAAACGGGATATAACATGGCCATGCCCATCCCAAAATTTATTCAGAAACGTTTTAGCCTCATTGCTGCCCGCTAACAGCCGCTCAATCACCTTAAACAGCACTCCATGTGAACCTTGGTTCAGATAAACTTCGTCCCCCTTTTTGACTTGCAAATCAAAGCGCAGAGGGTCCTCCATCCGAACCGTCGTCGAGTCAATAAAATCCTTCAGGCAGTAGTCATAGCTATTGGGCGTTAATGAAACCGGGATAATCCCGTGCTGACCTTTCAGATGCTCTGCGCGTATTTCCAAAAAGGCCATTTCCGTCAACACATGATGGAACTCCGCCCTATATTTTTCCTCTTGGGAAAATTTTCTGACCACCTCACGTAACGCTGGAGTACCCTTTTGATTATTGTCTTTGACGTAGGCTTCGCGATCTGTGTCATAGGCTTTTTTAAGCTCATCACAAAACTCTTTATAGGACTGCCCTTTTAGGTAACTTCCTAAGACATCAGAACAACACACGATCACCTTATCAACCGGCTTCACATCCGCCCGCACCTGAGCGGGCAGCAAACAGAACTGATTGGTTAAGATGTCTTCTAGCTTGCCATCCTCTTTCAGATTTTCATCCGAGTTTGCATACGCTTGCCCTATCGGCGTTTGATCCGAATAGAGCGTCACCCCTCGGATTTTTGATAAATTATTGATTAAATATTTAGACGTCGAGGCCTTCGCCTCTCCGTGAGCATCATTGTCATGGGCATACACTAGAAACAGACTGGGTTTTTTCGACACCTCTAAGGAGCTCAGCGTCAACAGCGCCTTTTCAAACAGATAATCCACCAGATCACTTTTTTCCTCGACAGAGATTGAAGTAGATAGGGCAGTGTGAGCCGGAGCCGACTTATTTGAGTGAGCGCTATGCTCTGATGGAGGGGCTTGCAAAGCTTCCGCACGATGTTTGGCTCCATCGTGCCCCCATGCTTCAGCCTTAATATAGCTGATTCTTGCTTTGGTCAATAAATTTAAGCTTTCTAACACTTCCCCACGTTCGAAATAGGCATCAGCCATCATCGCTCGCAATGTCTCATCGGCTAATGTTTGGGGATCTTGCGCTTTCCTCAAAGCCTCTTTTACACCCCCAAGCGATTTCAGCGTTTCTTTCAACTGATCGTATAGGGCCCGTGCTACCTCCAAGTGCCCCTTTTCCTTCTCAGCGCGAGCTTGACCTAAATAAAGTTCACTGAGGTTCCGTGTGAGGGTTTCTGGTAACGCTGAATGAGATATCTTTCCTAACATTTTTAGTCTCCATTTTCTTTGATTCGTATTTATTAAATCAGGTTTCAGCTACTCGAGCGCACATTACTATCCCGATTTCGCAGCCACTCACTCGTAGTCGATACAGATTATGCAAAAGCTAGATTGCGGCTGATTTCGGTCGAACCTATTGACCGGAAGGAATGGAATTTAATAAATATTAGTAGCATCTCTCTAGAAAAACAAGAGAAATGTTTTTTTATTTTATTGTTGTTGACTATGGATAAATGTTTACGATACCCAAACAAGCCATTGCCCCCACAGCACGGTGGCCCGTCAAAGCCTCTGGAAAACGATAAGTGCAGCAGCATTTCTAGGGCACCATGCATGGCGGCATAGTTGCACAAAAATTTGCTCAAATACCCGCATGTCACACCCCATTTTTTCGTTCCGTAAAAAGAAGCTCATTTAAGCCCATTAAAGCCTTAAATCGCCTGTTTGAGAGCTAATTGCGGAATGGATTTTGGCCTATAATCTTTTGATTTTTCTATATCTAACGACAGCTTTTTAATCCAGTGCTTACCGTGAGCAAGTCTGTAAAGCAACTTGATGTGTCCGCGACAGTAGGATTTACGGGGTATTTTTTCTGATTTACTTCACAAACAATTTGAAACGCGAGAAAATAGATTTAGTCCAGGTGGTTCGCGTGGATCTCTCGAGCGTCTGTTATCTAAACAGCAGCACCTTTGGAGTGTAATCTGCCAGACCCGCTGCCGGGTCTGAGAGAAAATAGGCGGCATTTCGCTTGCTGAGCTTGCCCAAGCCGATACCTTTCATGCCAGCGTCTGCTGGCATGAATAAAAACCAGCACTGGGATTAAGTGTTTTTTCTCAGCAGTTAAAGCAAGCGGAACGCTATACGCAGAGCACTTCAAACATTGGTTTTGCTGCTCTCTTTTTGTTCTAAAAATACGGCTTTTTCTACAAAAATCTATTTTGTAGGCTTTACTGCCCTCCCGCGCTCTCGCACATCGAGATATGCTAAGCGACTGATTCTAACCAGGCTTTATGGCGCTTTTCATCTTTTAAGCCGTCTTCCAACGTACCATGTACTTCTGTCCATTTATGTTTATGATGAGTAAGCCGCTCATAGGCGGTGTTAGTGTCGATTTCATTATCTTTCATTGCATTTAAAATACCTTTGTCTCCCAATATACTAGCTGCTATTACTTTCCCTTTTAGCAAAAGCTGTTTCATATCCGGTCCATTGGGAGGCGTATCGCCATGTTGAACGATAAGCTTAGAGAGTGCCTGAATATGGCGTTTATGGTCTTGTTGAAATTCTTCTAAATTTTCTTTGTAGAGCGGATCCTTTATACGCTCAATCGCGGCTTGATATGCTTCAACAGCGTCATAGTCGAGCTCAATAAGCTCGGTAAGTGCCTTTAGAAAATCTTCTTGTGTACCGACTAACGTTACCATTTCCTGCTCCTTATAAAAAATAAGACAAGAATCATTAATAGCTAAAATCAAGTAATGTTATCAAAACCTATAATTTTTAATAAAATTAAAATGTATATTGCTCTATTTTATGCGATTTGAATTAGAAGAGGTCATCTATAATCGAAAAGGAAGTATTCTATTCTCAGACCATGGCAAATGAAGTGCTGCCCGTAAATTCCTGCACTTTGGTACCTCTCGAGTATAGGATTTTTCCTCCGGCCACTTCATTAAAAACTAGCACATAATATTCAATATAGGAGTTTTTGCCCCCATCCGCTAGTTTTCGTATTTTTTCTGACGAGAGGACGCTGCCGTTTGTCGCACTGAAACCAAAAGAACCATTTACGCAACTTCGCATCGCACAGTTGAAATTATTTCAAGTCAAAAATCGCTCTGATTGCAGGCCAAGGCTTTTCGATTAAAAGGCTTTACCGCTAAGAATTATTAAATTTATAAAAGCAAGTCCCAAATTCGAAGTTATCTTTTGCGTCTATGGCCTGACTATTCCGTAAGCGTCCAATCGGCGCCTTGTTTTTACCCACAACTACGGATCAGATAACGATGTGAGTAAAAACAAGGGATCCGTCGCACGCTTACTTTGCTCTTAAAAAACTGTGCATAGCAAGATCAGAGTCTGGCCGCTGACCGAATCCAAACACCACTGAGGCCCGCTAGCTGGCCTTATCGCTTGCCTCACGTAGCGATAACGGTTTGCCAACGCTTCCGCGCTGCTGTAACAGTTGCTTATTAATATGACTTAAGCCTTGTACGCCTTCGATTGAGATTCCTGTCACGACAAGCGCGCTATGCGTCGAACTCCAGCACAGAACCACCTTATATTTCTCGCCTTCTTTTATCACTTCCCACCGGCGAACGGACCTGTCTGCACTGCCAACCACCAAATACTTCCCGTTGGGGGTCACTTTCCAAGCCATACTATAAGAACTCTCACTACCACTACCTTGAATCACCTCCTGATACTGATCTGTTTCAACGTCCCACAACCGCACGGTTTGGTCCATACTGCCATAGGCGATCAGATCACCTTGTGGCGAATACGCGACCCTATCATTACCCCCATGTAAGCGGTGACGCAAAGCGCCCGTTTCAACGTCCCACACCAGCACGGCATCAGTACTCAAGCTCGAGGCGATCAGATCACCTTGCGGCGAATAATACGCCATGTGGTAATTAGCCCAGTTTATGAGGGGGACCCAACCCATTTCACCGCCCCAATTTAAGGTGTGGTGCAAAGCACCCGTTTCAACGTCCCACAGCCGCACGGTCTGGTCATCACCACCCGCGGCAAGTTGAGTTCCGTCTGGCGAATACGCCACGCTATTCACCCGGCCTGTATGGTCGCTTAAGATATAGTCGAGAGTCCCGCTTTGCACGTTCCACAGCCGCACAGTCCTGTCCCAACTACCGGAAGCGAGCTGACTACCTTGCGGCGAATACGCCACGCTCTTAACATAGTCAGTATGGCCGTTTAAGGTGTGACGCAAAGTGCCCGTTTCATCGTCCCACAGCCGCACGGTATTGTCATAACTGCCCGAGGCAATCTGAGCGCCGTCCGGCGAATAGGCCACGCTATTAACCCAACCAGTATGTCCGCTTAAGGTGTGACGCAAAGTACCGGTTTCATCGTCCCACAGCCGCACGGTATTGTCATAACTGCCCGAGGCAATCTGAGCGCCGTCCGGCGAATACGCCACGCTACTAACCCAACTGGTATGTCCGCTTAAGGCGTGGCTGAACGAACCGGATGGTGCATCCCACAGCCGCGCGGTCTTATCCTCACTGCCGGAGATGATTTGACCGCTTGGCGAATATGCGACGCTCGTAACATAATGAGTATGGCCGCTTAAAGTGTGGCACAAAGTGCCCGTCTTAACGTCCCATAGCTGCACAGTATTGCCCATATTGCCCGAAGCGATCTGGTCGCCTTGCGGCGAATACGCGATGCTCAAAGCAGTACCCTGGCCGCTTAAAATGTGACGCAAAGCGCCCGTTTCAACGTCCCACAGCCGCACGGTATTGTCATGACTACCCGAGGCAATTTGATCACCTTTCGGCGAATACGCGATGCTCGTAACATAATGAGTATGGCCACTTAAAATGTAGCGTAAAGCACCCGTCTTAAGGTTCCACACCCGCACGGTCTGGTCATCACCGCCCGCGGCAAGTTGAGCCCCGTCCGGCGAATACGCAACGCTATCCAGCCTGCCTGTACTGTCGCTTAAGACATGGCTGAGAGCCCCGGTTTGAACGTCCCACAGCCGCACGGTTCGGTCATCACTGCCCGAGGCAAGTTGAGCCCCGTCCGGCGAATACGCCACGCTCCTAACAGAGCCAGTATGGCCACTTAAGGTATGGAGCAAAGCGCCCGTTTCAACGTCCCACAACCGCACGGTCTGGTCATAATGGCCGGAGGCGATCTGCTGGCCGTTAGGCGAATACGCGATGCTATCAACCCAAATACCACCTTCGCTTAGGGTGTAAATTTTTTCCCAGCTCGAGGTTGCATACAGGCCAATCCTACCGCTCTCGAGAGCCACGGCACAAATTTTTCCATCCGGTGAATAAGCGCAGGACTTTACTGAGCTTTCCTCTTGGAGAAAAGGCCATTCACCAAACTGCACGCCTGCCATCTGCGCGCCATCTAAACGTGCTTGGCGCAGCCATGCTTGACGAAGCTGGACCTTTCTTAAATCCGCTCCCTGCAATTCCGCGGAATCAAACACGCCGCCGCTCAGATCTGCACCCGGTATTTGAATCCCTCTCAAATCCGCGCTATTAAACTGCACCCCTGCCCTAACCAGGATCGTGATTGCATTTGCCGCTACCTGGCGTACAGTTTTATCGGTTTTGGAGCGCTCGATAATCGATAACAGCTGTTTCTTAAATAGGGGCTCTTGCGCAACGCGGTCGGTTAACAAGCGCACAATGCCAAGATCGCCAACCCAATCCTTTGGGGCTAATGATATGTCTCGCAGCATTCTGCGGGGCAGAACAGATTCGTTTTCAAAACTATAGACTGAAGCAGCGCTACCACGACGGGGGCGAGTGCTTGGCTCCATCAACACATCGAAAGAATCGAAAAGCGCCCGCGCCACAAAATATTCCACCAGCGATTTATGAATAAACCGGTATTGATTGCCACTTCGCATCAGCGGCCAGGCTTCTCGCAGAAGTTGCTGCTTGGCTTCGCTTCCCAAAAAAGACTCTTTCCAATTTCCCTCGTCTTTGAACAATGAATACTCGACAGCCGGTTTACCCGCATTTTTTGTGTAAAGATGCACCGCTAACTCTCTTACAAATCTGATGCCGTGCTGGACAAAACCATCATCGCACAGCTCTCTAAAGATCTCTTTTTTGATCCCCGTTAAATCCTGTGCGCTTAAGCGCTGCTGGTTGCGCTCGAACCAACTTCTTACGAACTGGTCATACAGGTCTAGGCGTAACTGGACGGCACTTCGCGCTTTCCCTTCGTTTTCCAGGTAAGGCAAGGCTTCCAGCACTACTCGCAGCAAAAATGGATTCTGACCAAAACTTTTAAATGCGGTTGGTCGAGGGCTTCTTTATATCGCTGCAGCGCCCCGCCCAGCCGGTTGTACTCTACATATTTGTCTAGATACTGATTGCGCTCTTCCTCTGAAAACGGCTCGATCGCGATTTCTTGAAACGCCGTGTCTTTGCCCTGCAGATTCGGCTTTGGTTGAAAACGGCTTCGATAGTCTTGGCCCAGATATTCACTGCGGCAACTGATGACCATTTGACCCTGCCAGCTACCGGGCTGGTTGATCGAATTGCTCAGATACAGATTCTGCGTTTGCCGTATCTCATCATAGCCGTCCAAAATAAACACGAACTTTTGTTTTTCTTTTTTTAATTTCTGAATCTGAAATTCTGACAGCCCTTTTTCCCTTAACGCTTTGGTGATTAGATTGTGTTCGGGCTTGTCAATACTCGCCAGAGAAATAAACAGCGGAATTGCATCGGCTTGTGTTTCATCGGGTTCGTTTTTATTGCCCCATAATTGCTTTTCTAGCCGGCGGTTCAAAGTTGTTTTTCCCGCCCCGGAGTCCCCAGTCAACAAGATCACTTGTTTAGCGACTTGTTTAGCGTTTAGAAACGCTTGAACTTTGGACAAGAGGGGAAAGGTCTCGATTTTTCCATCCAGACTTGCTTTGCCGCGCGGTTCAACATAGAGCTGTAGGGTTTCTTCAAACGCCTGATCTTGCTTTAGAACAGCAAAATACTGTTCCTTTAGCGCGACCTTGGGATCTGCATTGAGCATTCGCAGCTGTTGGTGTTGTTGATGCATGGTCGAGGCAAGCTGGCCGTGCAGCGCTGTCCGTATGTCGTCGAAAATGCCGTCTAATAGCTTAGCAAAGCCAAGCTCGCCAAGCGTTGAATCTTCCTTTAAACGTAAAATACAATTGCCGTATCCCTGCCAAAATTTATCCAGAAAAGTTTGTGCCTCATCGCTGTCCACTAACAGCCGCTCGATCACCTTAAACAGCACCCCGTGCCGGCTTTGATTCGGATACACCTCCCCTGCTTGGGCTTGCCCCTCCAATCGGGGAATATCCTCCATGCGAACCGTAGTCGCTGGAATAAAATGCGCCAGACATTGATCATAGCTATTGGGGGTTAACGAAACCGGGATAATGCCGTGCCCATCTTTCAGATGTTCTTCCCGGATCTGCAGAAAAGCGATTTCCGTCAGCACATGATGGAACCCTGCCTTATATTCTGGCTCTTGCGAAAATTTCCTGACCACCTCACGGATTGCCGAAATGCCCTTTTGTTCGCCGTCTTCGAGATAAGCCTTTCGATCTTCGCCATAGGCATCTCGAAGTTCCTGATAAAATTTTTCATAGTCCGGCCAATCTTTCAGGTACTTTCCTAATACCTCAGAACAACATACCACGACCTTATTGACCGGTTTCACCTCTTTTATTAACTGAGCCGGCAACAAACAGAGCTGATTGGTTAAGATATCTTCTAGCTTGCCATCCTTTTTCTGATCTTCCGAGGAACTTGCATACCTTTGCCCCGTCGGCATTTGATCCGAAAACAGATTCACGCCTCGGATTTCAAATAACTTCTCGATTAAATATTTAGACGTCTTGACCTCGGCCTTTCCATAAGCTGGATTGTCGTGCGCATACACCAGAAAAAGGCTCGGTTTATTAGACACCTCTAAGGAACTCAGCGTCATCAGCGCTTTTTCAAACAGATACTCCACCAGTTCGCTTTTTTCTTTTTTCCCCTGGGCGGACGATGCGGCCAGTTGATGCTGCAAAGGCTTTGAGGCAGGCGTCGCATTCTGAGACAAAGCCGACCTACTTAAGTAAGTACTCTGTCCTGATGAAGGGGATTGTGAAGCTTCCGCACAATGTTGCTTAACTTCATCGTGTCCCCATTTTTCAGCCTTAAGATAGCTGGACTTTGCCTTGTCGGGCGAATTTAAGCGATCTAATACTTCCCCACGTTCGAAATAAGCAGCGGCCATCATGGCTCGCAATGTCTCATCTGCTAATGTTTGAGGATCTTGCGCTTTTCTCAAGGCATCTTTTGCACTCCCAAGCGACATCAGTGCGTCTTTTACTTGACCGTACAAGGTCAGAGCTACATCGAAGCGGCCATTTTCCTTCTCAGTACGAGCTTGACCTAAATAAAACTCGCCGATGCTCCGCGCGACATTTTCCGGTAACGTCGAGTAAAATATTTTCATATTTAGTCTTTATTTTCTTTGATTGGTATTAATTAGATCAGAGCTACTTGAGTGCACGCTGACCTTGTTTATGTTTAACGTATCCCTGCTGCATGCCGCTCCTCGGATGGGGAGCGCCTGTTATCGGCATGAAATAACGAGCGAGGACCACGTTGAATGACTGACAGCGCTACAAGAGCTTAAGGGAAGCGTCATTGTATCGGGTAACTATCAGGTCAGATCGCGACGAGTACAGCTATTTTTTGAGTCCCAACAAGCCAAGAGCATGCAATAACATTTGCCCAGCTATCGAGAAATCAATACAGTATAATATTTGATCGTCCAAGGATAGAGTTAGAAGCATCATCTCTCATCCGCCTTTTTACACCAAAAAACAGCGCTCACAAAAATATTCTTTTGGCCTAATTTAATGACAACTTTATGGAATAAAAAGTCGATCGCCATGTTAGAGGCTGAAGCAGCCTTGGGTGACGACAACGCAGTAAGTGGCAGCTCGCATTATCCAAAACGAGCTTTATCTGGCTTCGATTTAACCATGCTCGGTATTGGCTGCATTGTCGGCGCCGGCATTTTTGTATTGACAGGTCATGCAGCGGCAGCGCATGCTGGGCCGGCGATCATGTTGTCTTTTATTTTAGGGGCAATCGTCTGCGCTTTTTCTGGCCTGTGCTATGCAGAAATGGCTTCAACGGTACCTGTGGCAGGCAGCGCTTATACCTATGCCTACGCCACCATGGGTGAATTTATCGCCTGGCTCATCGGCTGGGATCTGATCCTTGAATATTGTTTAGGCGCGACTACCGTAGCCATTGGCTGGTCAGGTTATGTCGTAGGGTTTCTGCATTCACTGGGCATTCATATTCCTGATATATTAGCGCGAGCGCCGCTCGCCTTCGATAGTGCAACCGGCTGGACACATACTGGCGCACTGATCAACTTGCCCGCCATTCTGGTCGTCGCGCTGATGACACTCCTACTCATTTTTGGCATTCGAGAGTCGGCACGGGTCAATAGTCTGATGGTGGTGGTGAAGGTAGCCATTATTCTCGCCTTTATCGTGGCGGGCTTTGCCTTGGTCGATACCGCAAACTGGATAACGCCCGCTAACCCTAATGGTGATTTCATGCCGCCGAATAGCGGCCAAGCAGGAGAGTTTGGTTGGAGCGGTATGCTACGCGGTGCCGCCGTGGTATTTTTTGCTTACATTGGTTTTGATTCGGTTTCCTGTGTTGCGCAGGAGACCAAAAATCCACGCCGTAATCTGCCGCTTGGACTGCTGACTTCGCTCGTCATCTGTACCACACTCTATGTACTGGTCGCTTATGTTCTGACCGGGGTAGTCCGCTATGACCAATTAAGTGTGCCTGATCCAATTGCTGTAGGGATTGATGCGCTGGGTATGCCATGGTTATCGCCACTGGTCAAACTCGGCGCGATTTTTGGATTGACCTCAGTGCTCTTAGTTTTACTGATGAGTCAACCGCGGATTTTTCAAACGATCGCAAAAGATGGCTTACTGCCAAGCTTTGCGAAGAAAATCCATCCGCGTTTCCATACTCCCTATATCACAACGCTGATCACCGGCGCAGTGGTCATGACGCTAGCTGGCCTACTGCCGATTAATTTAGTGAGTGAATTAGTGAGTATTGGCACGCTATTTGCTTTTCTAATTGTCTGTGTCGGCGTGCTCGTACTGCGCATCACCCAGCCAGAACTTAAACGTGTATTTAAAACCCCAGCCGTTTATCTAGTAGCGCCAGGTGGAGCATTGGCCGCGCTATTTTTAATGGCGGGTTTGCCAGCGGATACCTGGATGCGGCTATTTATCTGGATGGCGTTGGGGCTCATCATCTATTTTAGTTATGGTAAGCGCAATAGTGTTCTGCGTCGCCGTTTGGAAAATAAACCCATAGAAGATTAGACTCAATCTAAGCCAATACAACGTACGGCAGCCTGTTAAGGCTGCCGAAAACGCTAACCACATATCGACCTCTTCCCCGTCAAGAGTACCTCCAGGGGTGCTGAGTTTTATTGAAAAATTCGGATAGGTATTATGCGTTGCGTATGCCAGACCAGCTTGGGGCTAGCGTTGACTCAAAGCCCAGTAAACTGAGTACCCGTCCAACGGTATGGTCAACCATTTCATCAAGCGTAGTGGGCTTATTGTAGAGTGCTGGCAGTGGCGGAAAAATCACGCCACCCATTTCAGTGACTGCCGTCATATTACGTAGGTGCGCCAAATTGAATGGTGCTTCGCGCACCAGTAACAAGAGACGACGGCGCTCTTTCAGGGTCACGTCAGCTGCGCGGGTAATTAAATTATCGGAAAAACCATGAGCAATGCTTGCCAACGTTTTCATTGAACACGGTGCAACAATCATGCCTTCTGTCGCAAATGATCCGCTCGCGATACTGGCACCCACATCACGTATATTATGAACCACATCAGCCAGCGCGTTTAAATCAGGTTTGGTCAGTTCTAATTCATGCGTAATGCTCAGCCAGCCTGCGTTGGACACAATCAAATGCGTTTGGACGCCGCCAATACGACGTATTGTTTGGAGAATACGTACGCCATAGAGCGCCCCCGTAGCCCCTGTTATGGCGACCACTAGGCGGCGCGGCCTAGCGTTAGATGCTGTATTTAGCACTAACTCTATTCAGCCGTGAATAATTGTTGCAATTCACCTGACTGGTACATCTCTACCAGAATGTCCGAACCGCCAACAAATTCGCCATTGACATAAAGTTGCGGAATCGTCGGCCAAGCCGAATATTCTTTAATGCCTTGCCGAATGGCTTCGTCGCGTAAGACATCGACTGTATGTAAACGGCTAACACCGCATGCTTTAAGTATCTGTACTGCGCGACCAGAGAAGCCACACATTGGAAATTGTGCGCTACCTTTCATAAAAAGAACCACCGGATGTTCGGTGACAAGTTGTTTGATCTGCTGCTGAGTATCCATAGGAAGTGTACTGAATGATAAATCTAGTCGTAATTTAGTATGATAGCCGATTCTGCAAAGATCAGCGTGATTCGGGTTTGCCGCCAGCAAAAGAAGGGCTGATATGTTCTAGCAGAAAATGCTTCATGGTCGGGTAATGCAGTTGATAACCTAATTCTATTTTAAGCCGAGTATTCATTAAGCGGCGTGATTCACGCATAAATGACAACAGCCCTGGTTCCAATAACTGCTGTGCTTGAGCGCTTGATACTCGCGCAGGTCGTGGCAAGCCGTGCGCATCGGCCACTAGATCAAAGTAATCACCCAATTTCATTTGCGTATCATCCACCGCGTGTATCACTCGCTGCGGGCAACCAAGCCGCTTTATCCGCACCAAAATCATCGCAAGATCATCAGCATGAATGTGATTGGTATACACGTCTTCTTCGGCATTAAGAGCGAACATACCTTTTTGCAAGCGCGCAAGCGGTAACCGGTTAGCGGCATAGATGCCCGGGATGCGGACAATGCGCAGTGATAACATGGCGCGCGCGCCAGCGGCACGCAACTGAGTCTCTGCTGATATGCGTCTGAGCGAGCGTGCATTGGCCGGTAGCGCTGGCCGGGTTTCAGCAACCAGTGCTCCGTCGCAATCACCATAAACGCCGGTTGTGCTAGCATAAATCCATACCGGCGGCACCAATGAGCGGCCCAAGGCACTCAGCAAGAAGCGCGTACGCGGGTCACCACTACCTTGTGGCCGTGGTGGCGCTAGGTGCAGCACTGTCTCTGCCAAGCCAGCAAGACGCTTTAGACTTGAACGCTGATCAAGGTCACCGACGATGGGCACAATACCCATTGCGCGCAAGCTAACGCAACGCTCAGCGTGACGGGTTAGGGCCAACACACGGTAGCGCGGCAACAGTAACTTAGCGCAACGCAAGCCAATATCCCCACAGCCAATAATGAGAATTCGCTTACGCTTAAGTTTGCGGGTTGGAATCATTGTGGCATCATTATATATTCGGGTCTTAGAAATGTTTCGTCACATTCAGTCTTTTTATGGCATTTAATATTACTCTTCGGCCCAGCGGCCGGCAATTTCAAGTAGAACCTAATGAACCCGTGCTCGCGGCGGCCTTACGGCAAGGCATTGGCTTGCCGTATGGGTGTAAAAACGGTGCCTGTGGTTCGTGCAAAGGCACGGTGCTGTGCGGTGAAGTCGAACAAGCAACGCATTCAGCCTCGGCTTTGTCTAATGATGAAAAATTGCGAGGTATGGCACTTTTTTGCTGCTCGGCGCCCAAATCTGACCTCGAGCTTGAGGTGCGTGAAGTAGCCGGCGTAACCGATATGCCGGCTAGAAAACTCCCCTGTCGCGTCAACGCGCTTGAGCGGGTGGCTGATGATGTCATGATTATGCGCTTGCAATTACCGGCAAATCAGCAGTTGCAGTACTTCGCAGGTCAGTATATTGAATTTATTTTAAAAGACGGTAAACGGCGTAGCTACTCAATTGCCACACCGCCGCATCATGACGGGCCGCTTGAACTGCATATTCGCCATATGCCAGGAGGGGTGTTTACTGATCATGTTTTCACTACCATGAAAGAGCGCGATATGCTGCGCTTCGAAGGGCCGCTAGGGACTTTCTTTTTACGCGAAGAAAGCACCCGGCCAGTCATTTTACTCGCCTCAGGCACGGGCTTTGCTCCGCTCAAAGCGATCGTCGAGCAGATGATATTTAAACGCATCGAGCGACCCGTCACGCTCTATTGGGGCGCACGCCGCAGCAAAGATCTGTATCTGGCTGAGCTGGCTCAGCAATGGGCCAATACGCTGCCCAATTTTTCTTTTGTACCGGTTTTATCCGAGCCGGCAGCTGAAGACAATTGGCACGGACGAACTGGCTTTGTGCATCAGGCAGTGGTGGCAGATCTGCCCGATTTATCCGCCTATGAAGTCTATGCGTGCGGCGCGCCGGTCATGGTTGAAAGCGCTTTGCGCGATTTCACCACGCATCATCGTCTACCTCAAGATGCGTTTTACGCCGATGCGTTTACCAGCGAAGTAGATTTGGCGAACCCAGTCGCGTAACTCCGTTTAATGGAATTTGAAGATGCATTTTAATGACTACCCAACTCGCTCGCTGATGACCATCGCTCACCGGCCTGAGCTTGTTTTTACGCGTGGCGAAGGCGCTTGGTTATACGATAGCGAAGGTAAGCGTTATCTCGATTTTATGCAAGGTTGGGCCGTGAACTGTTTAGGCCATAGCCATAAAACAATGATCCACGCCCTCACCACACAAGCGCAAAGCTTAATTAATCCAGGCCCGGCATTTTATAACGCACCCTCGGCGCAACTTGCTAGCTTACTGACTGATTTTAGCTGCTTTCAGAAAGTATTTTTCGCCAATAGCGGCGCTGAAGCGAATGAGGGCGCAATCAAATTAGCCCGCAAATGGGGGCGTAAATTTAAAAACGGCGCATACGAAATTATCACGTTTAACCATAGCTTCCATGGCCGGACATTGGCAACCATGTCGGCTAGCGGCAAACCCGGCTGGGACACCATGTATGCACCGCAAGTAGCGGGCTTTCCAAAAGCTGAGCTTAACGATATTGCATCCGTTGAGCGTTGCATTCATGACAAGACCGTTGCCATCATGCTAGAGCCCGTGCAGGGTGAAGCCGGCGTGATTGGCGCCACGCGCGAATTTATGCAGCAATTGCGCGCCCTCACGCAAAAACACCATCTGTTGTTAATTGTCGATGAGGTACAAACTGGCTGCGGTCGTACCGGCCAGCTCTTTGCCTACCAATGGCCAGATATTGAACCCGATATCATGACATTAGGTAAAGGCATCGGCGGCGGCGTGCCACTTGCCGCGCTGTTAGCACGTGATGAAGTCGCTTGTTTCGAGGCTGGCGAACAGGGCGGTACCTATAATGGCAACCCTCTTATGTGCGCCGTAGGCGTTGCTGTACTTGAACATATCAGTCAAGCGGATTTTTTGGCCGGCGTGCGCGAACGCGCTGCTTATTTTAGTGACGCCTTGCTGCAATTATCTAATGAGTATGGTTTTGCCGGCGAACGCGGCGAGGGCTTGCTACGTGCACTATTGCTGGGTAAAGAGATCGGGCATGAAATCGTTGAAAAAGCTCGGGAACTCGAGCCAGCAGGCCTTTTGCTCAATGCCCCGCGGCCTAACCTAATACGCTTTATGCCAGCGCTTAATGTCACTACAGATGAAATTGATCTGATGCTTGTGATGCTACGTAAAGTGCTTGATTCAATTGTTTAAAATGAGATCAGCCAAGATCATTTTCCGCCCTTCTAAGCTCTGAGCATAAAGGGCCATTCGTCAGCGCAGCCAGGTTATTCCTTGGCAAATCATACCTGCGCTATATACATGTCAGAGCAAGTTAAAGACAGACCCAAAGTGATAGGACACATACGGTTAAGCTCAATGCAAAATCTTCGCTAAAAATTCCTTGGCGCGCTCTGATTTTGGGTGTTCAAAGAATTCTTTTTTAGGCATATCTTCAACAATCGCGCCCTTGTCCATAAAGATCACGCGGTGGGCAACTTTTTTGGCAAAGCCCATTTCGTGCGTGACGCACATCATGGTCATCCCTTCACGTGCAAGCTCAACCATCACATCAAGCACCTCATTGATCATCTCTGGATCAAGCGCGGAAGTCGGTTCATCAAACAACATCGCAATCGGGTCCATGGAGAGCGCACGAGCAATCGCCACCCGCTGTTGTTGACCGCCCGATAGCTGTCCCGGGTATTTATCCGCATGTGCGCGCAGGCCAACTCGCTGCAGCAACTTCATGCCTTTTGCCCTAGCCTCCTCTTTACTACGGCCGAGCACCTTAACCTGTGCTAGCGTTAGATTCTCCGTGATCGATAAATGTGGAAACAGTTCAAAGTGCTGAAAAACCATGCCGACTTTGGCCCGTAGTTTAGACAAATTGGTTTCCTTGGCTCTCACTGACTGACCATCAAGCCAAATCTCACCTTGTTGGAATGGCTCAAGGCCATTGACCGTTTTAATCAGGGTCGATTTGCCAGAGCCAGAGGGTCCGCATACCACCACGACCTCGCCCTTATTCACCTCAGTACTACAATCAGTTAGCACCTGAAATGGGCCGTACCATTTAGAAACGCTTTTAAGAGAAATCATCTTGAATACCTTTTTTGAAAACGCCTAACGAGAGTAGAGGCAAACAAGGAAATAACAAAATAACACGCCCCCGCAAAGAGCACCATCTCAACCAGTTGCCCATCGCGTTCACCAATATTGGTCGCGGTGCGGAAAAAGTCTGCCAGGCCAATCACATAGACTAAGGCCGTATCCTGAAAGAGTACAATGCCCTGCGTTAAGAGTAATGGCACCATGGCGCGAAACGCTTGAGGCAAAACTACTAGATGCATCGTTTGCAGATAGCTCATACCAAGCGCATTAGCCGCGTAGACCTGCCCACGCGGGACACTCTGAATGCCCGCGCGAATGATTTCCGAATAATAAGCCGCCTCAAACAAAGAAAAAGCAATAATTGCTGAAGCAAAGCGGATATCGATATCAGGCGGCAAATCAAGCAAAGATTTGAGCAATTGCGGCACCAGTAGGAAGAACCATAAAAGCACCATCACTAACGGAATCGAGCGGAAGATCGTCACGTATAGTTGCGCAAACCAAGCCAGCGGCTTGATGGGTGAAAGTCTCAATAACGCCAAGATGGTTCCCCAAACAATCCCAACAATAACAGCTGCGACTGTGATTTGGACTGTGATGAGCATGCCCTGCGCTAAGGTAGGCAGAGACGATGAAATTCCGCTCCAATTAAATTGATACATTATTTCCCTCCAATTTGACCGGGCAACCTGGAGGTCCTTTCAACCCAACGCATAAAAAGCATTACGGTCACATTAATCAGAGCATATGAAGCGGTCACTACAATGAAGGACTCATAGGTATGCGCCGTATAATCACTGAGCTGGCGCGCTTGCGCGGAAAGCTCGAGTAAACCAATGGTGGAAGCAACTGCTGAATTCTTAAAAATATTCAAAAATTCAGACGTTAAAGGCGGCACAATAATTCGATACGCATTCGGTACTAAAACATAGCGATAGGTTTGCGGCAAGGTAAACCCGAGCGCGAGGGCGGCATTTTTTTGGCCGGGCGGCAGGGCATTAATACCTGTTCTCACCTGCTCGCAAATCCGCGCGCCGGTAAATAAGCCAAGGCAAATTACCGCTGACGAAAAAAATTGAATCGGGGGCGGCAATCCTTTGAACCAAGTGCCCAGTGACGGAGACACAAGCTCTGGCAGCACAAAATACCAGATAAAAAATTGCACAATCAAGGGAATGTTGCGAAACACCGCGACGTAAATAGCGCCGATGCTTGCTAACCATTTATTGGGTAAGGTGCGCAATATGCCAAATAGGGAACCCGCGATAAGCGCGATGATCCAGGCCACTAAAGAGAGCGTAACAGTGACCTTCAGGCCCTCAATGAACCAACCGAGATACGTCGTTGGCTCGCCGGTGGACACAGCACTTAGCAAAATGCCCCAATTCCATTGATAACTCATAACCCTTAGATTGCTATAGAAACAGTACTTTAAGACAGTTGAAACAATACTTTAAGACAGTTCTTTGCCTGTTTCAGACTATCAGGCATAACTTTTCCGGCTGCGTCCGAGGCCCTCTCGAACGCAGCACCACCCTTGCTGGTAGGTCTCATAACGGGTAGGGCAGTGATGGTTGCCAGCCACTATACGAACAAACTGGCTTAACCTTTCGCATGATCATTCGGACGCTTGAACGATGCTTTGAGTTCTTCGCTTTGCGGGAAGTTCAAATTTAGATTGCGAGGGGGAATGGGTTTTTGAAACCATTTTTGATAAATCTTAATGGCTTCGCCTGACGTTTGCAGTTTAGCAATGGTGTCATCAACCAACTTTTTGAATGCCGGGTCATTTTTGCGCAACATACAACCATAGGCTTCTTGTGATTGCGACGTACCCACAATCACAAACCTGCTAGGGTCTTTTGCTTTAGCACGCTCTCCTGCAAGTAACGCATCATCCATCATAAACGCTACTGCACGGCCTGTTTCTAACATCAAGAACGCCTCGCTATGATCTTTTGCGCTAATGATATTCATGCCAAGCTTCTTTTCTTGATTCATTGCGCGCAAAATGCGTTCAGATGTAGTACCCGCTGTGGTCGCTACCGTCTTACCCTGCAAATCAGCAAAATCCTTGACACCTGAATCAACACGTGTGAGCAGCCGCGTGTTGACGACAAAAATCGTGTTAGAAAATGCCGCTTGCTGCTGCCGCTCAAGGTTGTTTGTGGTGGAACCGCATTCAAGGTCAATCGTACCGTTTTGCAGCAATGGAATCCGGTTTTGAGACGTGATCGGCGTGAGTCTCACATCTAGATGCGGTTGATTAAGCTCTTGCTCAATTGCCTTAACAATCTGCATCGCGTATTCGTGCGCATAGCCCACCACCCGCTGGTTCTCGGCATAATAGGAAAAAGGAATGGACGATTCCCTATGCCCCAATGAAACCGTGCCCGTATCCCGAATTTTTTGCAAAGTGCCCGTCGGGCTAGCACTCTGCGCCTGTGCATAAGAGAACGTTAGCGTACCTGCCGCCACACCCGCCGTCATCAATGCCGTTACTATCTTTTTAAACTTCATACTAAGTTCCCCTTTTGAAAAATAGATTATATATCCCAAATGGTTTATTTATAAAGTAAAAAGTTTAAATATATCTCACGGATACAGTCCGCGCATCTCCCTGGCCATTAAAATTCTTGTACATGCAACAATATAGGCCGCTGTGCGCACAGAAACCTTATGTTCAAGCGCAACTTGCCATATAGATGCGAACGCTTCACGCATCACGCGCTCAAGTCGGTGATTAATTTCGTCTTCGCTCCAGAAAAAACTGGAGAAGTCCTGCACCCATTCAAAGTATGAAACAGTCACCCCACCTGCATTTGCGATGACGTCAGGAATCACAAGAATGCCATGCTCGTTCAGAATATCGTCAGCCGCCGGTGTCGTTGGCCCATTTGCGCCTTCGACCACAATCTTAGTGCGAATCCGGGGTGCATTTTTTTCAGTGATTTGCCCTTCTAGTGCAGCCGGAATCAAAATATCGGTTTCAAGCCCCCAAAATTCATCCGCAGCCAGCGGTTCGGCACCTGTGAAACCCACAATGCCGCCCGTTTGAGCAACGTGTTCAAGCAATTTAAGCACGTCAATCCCGGCCGGCCGGTAAAGGGTACCCGTATGGTCTTGCACTGCTATGATTTTGGCGCCTGCTGCAGAAAAAAGCCGCGCAGCAATCCCGCCAACGTTACCAAAACCTTGAATTGCAATCCGTGCGCCAGCGATGTCCAAACCAATTTGGCGCGCACTCTCGCAGGCTACAACGAAAACCCCGCGAGCAGTCGCTTCTTTACGCCCAAGACTGCCGCCTAGCGCAATCGGCTTGCCCGTTACCACACCGGTTGCGGTACGTCCTTGATTCATCGAATACGTATCCATCATCCATGCCATCACTTGCTCATTAGTGTTGACATCAGGCGCTGGAATATCCGTGTTAGGACCAATAATGAAATTGATTTCACTGGTGTAGCGACGGGTCATGCGCTCGAGTTCACCGCGTGAAAGTCTCCGCGGATCAACCCGAATTCCGCCTTTTGCGCCACCGTATGGCACATTCACTGCCGCATTCTTGATCGACATCCAGGCAGACAGCGCCATCACTTCAGATAGCGTCACATCTTGGTGGTAGCGTAACCCGCCCTTGCCAGGACCTCTTGAAGTATTGTGCTGCACGCGATACCCTTCAAAATGGGCAACGGTGCCATTATCAAGCTCGATAGGCACATCAACGATCAGCGCGCGCTTAGGCCGCTTAAGCGTTTCGATCCAGCGCGACAATGAACCTAGATAAGGTGTAACGCGGTCAATCTGTTGTAAATAAGTACCCCATGGGCCAAGTCCATCTTGCCGAAGGTAAGATGGTAATACATGATGTTGCGACATAAATTTCCTCAATCCCCGGAAAAAAGTTGCGCGCTGGTTAAAAAAACGTTTAAAACCTTGCGCTTTAGTTGCGGCTTACGCTCAAAATTTTGATATTGTCTCAGAATGATTGACGATTTATCCGAAGTACGCGAAAACTAAGTCCAAAAACTGAAACATTAGTGTAAATAACAACGGAAATAAAACATGCATTCACTCCCTCACCTCCCACATGGCAAAACCCTCGCTTTACGCGTGGCGCCGCAATCTTCTAACGCGGATAGACATGGTGACGTATTCGGCAGTTGGATTATGGCGCAAGTAAATATTGCCGGCGCTATTCCAGCGACGCGCCGCGCAAAGGGGCAGGTGGTCACTGTGGCCATCAATTCCTTGGTTTTTAAGCAACCGGTGTTAGTTGACGATTTGCTTAGCTTTTACGCAGACATCGCCAAAACTGGCAACACCTCGATCACGGTATCGGTCGAAGTGTACGCGCAGCGGCTCAATTTTGCGGAAGAGATTTTCAAAGTAGCAGAAGCTACGCTCACCTATGTCGCCACAGGTAGCGACCGCCGACCGCGCGCATTGCCAGCACCAGATTGAGTGCATCACCAGCTCGCTCGAGCTTGATCAGCGCACAATCCACTCAAACTCGCTCGAGAATGCCCGCAGCGCCCATGCCTGCGCCCACGCACATGGTGACCATACCGTATTTAAGGGAATGTCGGCGCAGTGCATGCACCACCGTGGCCGCGCGAATTGCCCCGGTGGCGCCCAATGGATGGCCTAACGCTATCGCCCCGCCGAGCGGGTTTACTTTTTTAGGATCAAGCTTAAGCTCCTCTATGACGGCCAGCGACTGTGCAGCAAAGGCCTCATTCAACTCAATCCAGTCGAGTTGGTCCTGCTTAAGGCCGGCTGCTTTTAATGCTGCCGGAATGGCTTCTCTCGGGCCGATCCCCATAATCTCGGGCGGCACGCCCCGCACCGCAAAACTCACAAAACGCGCCAGCGGAGTAAGATTGAATTGCTTAAGTATTTTTTCTGACACCACCAGCAGCGCAGCCGCGCCATCTGACATTTGTGAGCTATTTCCAGCGGTGACCGAACCGCCATTCGCAAACACGGGTTTCAGCCTAGCAAGCGCCTCAAGCGAAGTATCGGCACGAGGTCCCTCATCCTGCGACGTGAGTTGCTTTCTTAAATCAAGCTCGCGCCGATTGAGGTCTGGCAAACGCTCAATCACCTCAAACGGCACCACTTCGTCACTGAATTCGCCGGCAGCTTGCGCCTGCAATGCTTTTTGATGAGATGCAAATGAAAAAAGGTCCTGCGCCTCACGTTTAATGTTCCAGCGTTGCGCCACTCTTTCAGCCGTCAACCCCATACCGTACGCCAGTCCAAGATGTTCATCTCGTGCAAAGATATGCGGCGAAACGGACGGGGTATTACCCATCATCGGCACCATGCTCATCGATTCCACACCACCGGCAATTAGTGCCTCCGCCTCACCGACACGGATGCGATCTGCGGCCATGGCCAGTGCAGTTACGCCAGAAGCGCAATAACGGTTCATCGTTACGCCGCCTACACTGACTGGCAACCCTGCCAACAATGCGCTGACACGCGCGATATTCAGCCCTTGTTCAGCTTCTGGAAACGCACAGCCAATCATCACATCTTCAATCACGTGTGGATCAAGCTCGGGGACTTGCGCCACCACCGCTCGGATGGCGTGAATCAATAATTCTTCTGGCCGCGTATTCTTGAATATCCCACGCGGCGCTTTGCCAATGGGTGTACGGTTAGCGGCAACGATATAGGCGTCTTGCACTTGTTTATTCATTTTTTCGCTCCATCAATTACGCACAGGCTTACCCGTTTGCAGCACCCCTATAATCCGTTCTTGCGTCTTCTTCATGTCCAGTAATTCGACAAAGGCCGCGCGCTCAAGTTTAAGCAGCCACGCTTCATCAACCAAACTTCCCATTTCGACCTCCCCGCCGCACAGCACTTCAGCAATTTTGCTGCTAATTAAGAAATCATGAACTGAAATAAAACCGCCATCGCGCAGATTCACCAGTTGCGCTTTAATCGTGGCAATCCCGGCTCGCCCCGCCACAGCAATGGCCTGTACCGGCAAAGGCGCGCGCCAGCCCGCGTTTGCCAATGCGCGCGCTTCGCTGAGAGCCGTTGCCAGCAGTTCGTGCCGATTAAATACAATCGTATCTGACGGCAATAGATAGCCAAACTCAATAGCTTCGAGTGCTGAGCTAGAGACCTTTGCCCGCGCAATATTCTCAAAAGGTTTAACTAGAAATTCAAGCAAATTTCTCTGGCCCAAGCACCGAGCCGTTTCAGCTGCACGCAACGCCCCTTCTTTCAAGCCTCCCCCCGCAGGCAGCAAGCCAACCCCGGCCTCCACCAGACCGATATAGCTTTCAAAATAGGCCACTCGCTTGGCGCCATGCATGACCAACTCACACCCCCCGCCCAGTGCAATTCCTGCGATTGCTGGGACCACCGGCACAGCTGCATATTTCACACGTTGCATGGTTTGTTGGAACTGAGCAACGAAAGGCTCAACCTTTTTTGCCCCTCCCGCCATCAACAACGGCACCACCCCTTCCAAATTTGCCCCGGCTGAGAACGGTCCCGCTTGCAGTGCAGAGGACTGCCAAACCACCAGACCGCGATGGTTTTGTTCGGCGAGTTCAATGGCTTGTACTATGCCATCTAAGACGGCTGGGCCCATTGTATTCATCTTGCTCTTAAACGAAACAATCGCGATATCATCCTGCCCGGCACGTGCGTCAACCCATATGCGCACCGCTTCATTTTCATGCAACGTTTTGCCAGCCGTGCGCGGATCGGCCGTAGCCTCTCCGTTTAAGGAGGCGCGAAATACCTGTTTGGTATAGACTGCAAGCGCGCTACGCGGCACAAATGTACGCGCTTTAGGCGACCATGATCCAGCGGCGTTATGCACGCCACCCGGTTCGGCGACGAGTCCATCTAGCACCCATGCCGGCAATGGCACTTTCGACAAGGCTGCTCCCGCATCAATATCGGCCTGCACCCATTCGGCCAATTGGCGCCAGCCAGCTGCTTGCCAACTCTCGAAAGGACCCTCATTCCAACCAAACCCCCAGCGCACCGCGAAATCAAGATCACGCGCGTTATCCGCAATGTGCTCTAAATGTACCGCGCTGTAATGGAAAACATCACGGAAAATCGCCCACAAAAAACGCGCTTGAGGATGGGTAGATTCATGCAGCAATTTAAAACGCTCAGCAGGAGGTCGCTTTAAAATACGCTCAACTAAAGCATCTGCCCGTGCGCCGCTTGTAATATATGCGCCCTGTTTAGGGTCCAGTACTTTAATTAATTTACCTTCTTTTTTATAAAACCCTGCCCCGCTTTTTTGGCCAAGCGCACCTTGCGCAACCAATGCGCTGAGCACGGGAGGTTCGTTATACATTGGCAAAAATGGATCATCAAGCAGATTATCTCGCATGGTTTTAATCACATGCGACACCGTATCTAGGCCCACCACATCGGCGGTGCGAAAGGTTGCTGATTTAGCGCGGCCGAGCCGGCGGCCGGTAAGATCATCAACCAGGTCAAAACCTAGCTCAAATTTTTCCGCTTCCTTGATTGTGGCTAGCACAGAAAAAACACCGACCCGATTGGCGATGAAATTCGGCGTATCTTTGGCACGGATGACACCCTTGCCTAAGGTGCTGGTTAGAAAGCTTTCTAGGCCATCTAGAATATCTGCACGTGTCTGTTGGGCGGGGATGAGCTCGACCAAATGCATATAACGCGGGGGATTAAAGAAATGCACGCCACAAAAACGGAATTTCAGCTCAGCATCTAAGCCTTCAGCAAGCGTGTTAATCGACAGCCCCGAAGTATTGGAGACAAAAATTGCATCATGACGAATGGCCGGCGCTACTTTTTTGTATAAATCATGTTTCCAATCAATCCGCTCAGCAATCGCTTCAATCACCAAGTCACATGCGTTGAGTTTAGCGAGATCGTCCTCGTAGTTGGCTGACTCAATATAAGCAGCATCATGGCTCACCCCAAGCGGGGCCGGCTTCAGTTTGCGCAAATGCTCGATGGCCTTTTGTGCAATTGAATTTTTAAGTCCTGGTTGAGCCGGCAAGTCAAAAAGTATTACCGGTACTTTTGCATTGATTAAGTGGGCGGCAATCTGGCTCCCCATTACACCCGAGCCGAGCACAGCAACTTTTCGAATGCTTAAATGACCCACGTTTTTTCTCCGGAAAGGTTGTACAGTTTTTTGCAATTCTTTATCTCAGTCAAACATAGCATTGTCAACCAGTTTAACTCAACAACCCGTCCACTCTCTTATTAAAACAACGCTTCATCCAACTCCATCAGCGACTTTGCCCCGGCGCGCGCAGAACAGATTTGCCAAGCTGTTTCGGGTAATAGTTTGGCAAAATAAAAACGCGCCGTAGCAAGCTTAGCCTGATAAAACGGATCGCCAGTCGCTTGTTTGTCCAGCGCAACCCGAGCGCTGCGCGCCCAAAAGTAGGCAAAAATCAAATGGCCCACAACGCGTAAATAAGGCGTGGCTGCAGCCCCTATTTCATCGCGATCAGTGATTGCCTTCAGGCCAATTTCCATCGTGAGTTTTTGTACTTTATCGCCGAGCTCGGCTAATGGATTCACGAACTCTTGCATTTCTGGCTTAACCCCTTCTTGCTCAATAAAATCCTGCACCAACGCAGCAAATTTCTTCAGCTTAGCACCCATATCTGCCAAGACTTTTCGGCCCAGCAAATCAAGCGACTGAATGGTATTCGTGCCTTCATAAATTGTACCAATCCGCGCATCACGCACGTATTGCTCGCTGCCCCATTCACTGATATAGCCATGTCCGCCAAATATCTGCATGCCCAAATTAGTGGCCTCGCAAGCATTGTCGGTTAAAAACGCTTTAACAATTGGCGTTAGTAAGGCCACTAATTCTGCAGACTCAGTCCGCACCGCTGTATTGTGATGTGAACGCTCTTTATCAATTAAAAGCGCAACCCAGTATGCAAAAGCGCGACCGCCTTCGACATAGGCTTTTTGTGTGAGTAGCATACGGCGTACATCGGGATGCACAATGATCGGATCAGCCGGTTTATCTGGCGCTTTAGGGCCATTTAGCGCACGCATTTGCAGCCGCTGCCGCGCATAAGCAAGTGAATTTTGATAAGCAACCTCGGTTAGGCCCAGCCCTTGCATACCAATCCCAAGCCGGGCTGCATTCATCATCACAAACATCGCATTGAGCCCTTTATGCGGCTCTCCAGCCAACCAGCCGCGAGCGTTATCGAAGTTAATGACACAGGTCGCATTGGCATGAATACCCATTTTATCTTCGATTGAAGCACAGCTTACGCCATTACGCTCACCCACCTCACCATTGGCGTCAGGCACAAACTTGGGGACCACGAACAGAGAAATGCCTTTGGTGCCAGCGGGGGCACCTGGCAAGCGCGCAAGCACCAAATGGATAATGTTTTCAGCCAGATCATGCTCACCGCTCGAAATAAAAATTTTAGTGCCGCTGAGCCGATATGAACCATCTGCTTGAGGGTCTGCTTTGGTATAAAGTAGGCCAAGATCTGTGCCACAATGCGGCTCCGTCAAACACATCGTCCCTGTCCAAACCCCTTCAGCCAGCTTGGATAAGTAGTTTTTTTTCTGCTCTGGCGTGCCATGCGCATGTAGGCATTCATAAGCGCCATGCGACAGCCCCGGATACATCGTCCACGCTTGATTAGCCGCGTTAAGCATTTCATAGAGCGCATTATTTACAAACACTGGCAAACCTTGGCCGCCATGCTCAGGGTCACAGGCAAGCGCCGGCCACCCTGCTTTTGTGTAATTTTGATAGGCCGCTTTAAATCCTACAGGAGTAGTGACAACCCCATCGCTATAATGACAACCTTGTTGATCGCCACTATAGTTCAACGGAAATAATACTTCTTCACAAAATTTTCCTGCTTCAGCGAGCACCTGATCAATGGTGTCAGTATCAAGCCCAGCATGTGCGGGCAAATGCGCCAACTCAGCTTGCACATCAAGCAATTCATGTAAGACGAATTGCATATCACGCAAAGGTGCGGTGTACTGTCCCATTTTTTTCTCCTATATGAAGTGCTTATTTATTAAGTCATTATATGGAAATTTTTGGCATCGAGCGCGCTGGCAGCTGTAAAATTGCGGCCCGATTCGATGGCGAGAAACAGCGCTCAGCGGCCTCAAGATACGGCAACCAAGTATAAGCGGTGTGCTCGCGCGGCGCGAGCATGATTTCTATATCACGCGGCACTAAAAGTCCAAACCAATGCTCGGTGTTATGCGTGACATCTTTCGCGTAGCGATGGCGCCAGATCGGGTAAATTGGGTATGCAACTTGCCAGTGCCAATTGACCAACGCATCAAGTGGCACTGGCGAACTGCCAATGGCAATACCCGTTTCCTCAAGCACTTCACGTCTGGCAGTTGCATCGAGTGTTTCTTGCTGATGATCTTTCGAGCCAGTCACCGACTGCCAGAAACCTGGGTAGTCGGTGCGCTCGATGAGTAGCACCTCAAGCTCGGCGCTGTAGATAACAATGAGTGCAGATTCCGGTAGCTTGTAAGAGTCCATGCTGAGCGCGCATTTTTTATGCTAAGTTTTAAGCGTCTCCGTCGAGCGCAGCCGGATATGCAACTCGCGTAGCTGGCGCTCATCCACTTCACTTGGCGCTTGCGTCAGTAGACATTGAGCGCGTTGCGTTTTTGGGAAAGCAATAACATCTCGAATTGAGTCAGCACCGGCCATCATCGTGACAACCCGGTCTAGGCCAAATGCAATGCCACCGTGTGGTGGCGCACCGTACTGCAACGCCTCAAGCAAGAAACCAAACTTTTGTTGCGCCTCATCCGCATCAATGGCCAATGCCGCGAAGACTTTGCGCTGGATTTCTTCGCGATGAATCCGCACCGAGCCTCCTCCCAACTCCCAGCCATTCATCACCATATCATATGCTTTGGCGATACAACGGCCTGGGTCCGTCGCCAATAAATCAATGTGCTCATCTTTTGGGCTAGTGAATGGATGGTGACAAGCGACCCAACGCGCCGCTTCGTCATCATATTCAAACATCGGAAAATCAACCACCCACAACGGTTGCCAGCCAGGCTCGAAGAACTCTTTCTCTGTGCCAAAAGGGGTGTAGCCAATTTTTAACCGCAAGGCGCCCAAACTATCATTGACGATCTTTGCACGATCCGCGCCAAAGAAAATCAAATCACCGTCTTGCGCACCCGTACGCTCAAGGATGGCAGCCAATGCCGCATCATGCAGATTTTTTACAATCGGACTTTGTAAACCTTCGCGGCCTTTTGCGGCTTCGTTGACTTTAATCCAAGCGAGCCCTTTCGCGCCATAAATGCGCACAAATTCAGTGTAACCGTCAATTTCGCCACGCGATAACTGCCCCCCCTGCGGTATACAGAGAGCGGCCACGCGGCCCGTGGCCAGGTTGGCAGGTGCGCTGAAAACTTTAAAGTCAACGTCTTTCATCACATCGGTCAACTCAGTGAATTCAAGCTTAACGCGTAAATCAGGTTTATCCGAGCCGAAACGCCGCATTGCTTCAGCATAACTCATCACCGGGAATGACTCCGCGAGCGTAACCCCAATTGAGTTTTTGAAAACTGTTCGGATCATCACCTCAAATAAATCACGAATTTCTTGCTCATTTAAAAACGAGGTTTCGCAATCAATCTGCGTGAATTCAGGCTGACGATCCGCTCTTAAGTCTTCATCACGAAAGCATTTAACAATCTGATAGTAACGGTCAAACCCCGCGACCATTAGCAACTGCTTAAAAAGTTGCGGCGATTGAGGCAGGGCAAAGAAATGACCCGCATGCACGCGTGAAGGCACTAAATAATCTCGAGCCCCTTCAGGCGTGCTTTTAGTCAACATTGGGGTTTCAATATCGATAAAGCCATGCTCATCAAGATAACGACGCACTTCCATTGCAACGCGATAGCGCAATTTTAGATTGTGCTGCATCTGTGGGCGACGCAAATCAAGCACACGGTGGGTCAGACGAGTGGTCTCCGATAGCGTATCGTCATCCAACTGAAAAGGGGGGGTAGCAGATGCATTGAGCACCGTCAATTGCTGACAAACCACCTCGATTTTACCGCTGATGAGGTCAGTATTTTCTGCCCCTTCAGGCCGAGCCCGCACAGCGCCGTGCACCTGCACACAATATTCGTTCCGAATGCTTTCGGCAATTTCAAACATAGCCGGGCTATCGGGATCACACACGACCTGTACTAAACCTTCTCGATCACGCAGGTCAATAAAAATTACCCCACCATGATCACGTCGGCGTTGCACCCAACCACAGAGTGAAACGGTTTTACCCAACCAGGCTTCGGTTAACAAACCGCAATATTCAGTTCTCATCAACAGGAAATATTAGAAATAAAAGGAACGTAAGCAAAAATCACTTGGCCTACGCAAAAAGATTGAACTTTAAAACGCTGACTCACCCTAAGCAATGGCTAGCCTTATACCGTCGGCTCGAGTGCACGGTGGTGCGGCTTCGGTGGCGCAACCACCCCCATTGAGACGATGTATTTCAATGCTGCGTCAACTGTCATATCAAGTTCAACTACATCCGCATGCGGCACTATAAGAAAAAAGCCCGAAGTTGGGTTGGGTGTGGTCGGCACATACACACTCGCGTAATCGCCCTTGATATGATTGACGATATCTCCGCCCGGGGTACCGGTGAGAAAGGCAATGGTGTACACGCCCTTACGCGGATATTCAATTAACAGCGTTTTACGAAACGCATTGCCATTGCTCGACAAGAGAGTATCAGAGACCTGTTTAACGCTTGTATAGAGCGGCCCAACCACCGGAATATGGCGTAGCAGCCCTTCCCACCATTGAACTAAAGCCTGGCCAATAAAATTTTGCGTGAAAATACCCACGATCAAAATAAAGCCTACGCTCAAAACCGCTCCAATGCCAGGCAGGTAAAAGCCTAACAAGCGCTCCGGTCGCCACGCCTCGGGTAATAAGGTCAAGGTTTGATCCAAAGTGCCAATGACTAAGCCCAGCAGCCATAAAGTGATGGCAAGTGGAACTAAAACCAGCAACCCGGTTAAAAAATAAGTTTTCAGTGTGGCTTTTTTGATAAGCATCATGATGGTTTTGTCAACGCAGGTGGAGGTTGAGTTGTTTTATCTACAATTGGAGCGCTCACGCTGGCGGGTTTAGCTGTACTTTCGGCGGTGCCAGCCGCCGCCTTAGCAGGTTCACTCGATTCTCCGCTTGGCTTTGTTTCACTGTTTTGCTTGGCTTCAGAAGCTTTGCCTGTATCGCGAAAATCAGTGACATACCAGCCAGATCCTTTCAATTGAAAGCCGGCCGCGGTTAGCTGCTTACGCAAGGTAGCTTGCCCACAAGCAGGACATTGGGTTAAAGGTGCAGCACTGATTTTTTGCAGCGCTTCATGTGGCTGATGACACGACTCACAAAGGTAAGCGTAAATAGGCATAATGTATATTCCGTATTGAATTTATGATTATAGCCAAAAGCATGCTGTCAGGCCCACTACCCCTGTCAGCAGCCCTATCCATAACAAACGATTTGTGCGCTTTTGCTCAATCAATAGCTGCTGCACAAGCTCATGAGTATGTGTATGTTGCGGTGTCTTAGCCGCTGATGCCAAAACTTGGTGCACCAGGCGCGGCAGTTGCGGTAATGTTTTACTCCATTGAGGCGTCTCATATTGGAGACGCTCTAGCCAGCCACGCCAGCCGATTTGCTCCTTCATCCAACGCTCTAAATAAGGTTTTGCGGTTTGCCATAAATCAAGTTCTGGATCTAGCTCGCGTCCAAGTCCTTCGACATTTAACAAGGTTTTCTGCAGCAATACCAGTTGCGGCTGTATTTCTACTTGAAAGCGTCGTGATGTCTGGAAAAGACGTAACAAAACTTGCCCAAGCGAGAGATCTTTTAATGGCCGATCAAAATAAGGCTCACATACTGCACGAATCGCGCCCTCAAGTTCCTCTACGCGCGTCGCGGGTGGAACCCAACCAGACTCAAGGTGAAGCATGGCAACGCGATGATAGTCACGCTTAAAAAATGCTAGGAGATTCTGTGCAAAATAATTTTTATCAAAATCAGATAAAGCGCCCACAATCCCAAAGTCAAGTGCAATATAGCGTCCGAAATCAGCGCGATCAAGACTCACCTGAATATTGCCCGGATGCATATCTGCGTGAAAAAAACCGTCCCGAAAAACTTGCGTAAAGAAAATTTCAACGCCCTCTCGCGCAAGCTTAGGAATATCGACACCCGCTGCGCGCAATTTTTCGACCTGACTAATTGGCACCCCGGTCATCCGCTCCATCACCAGCACATTTGAGCGGCAAAAGTCCCAATACATTTCAGGCACAAGCAATAAGCCGCTGCCCGCAAAATTGCGCCGTAACTGGCTTGCATTGGCGGCCTCTCGCATCAGGTCAAGCTCATCGTGTAAGTGTTTATCGACTTCGGCGACCACTTCGCGCGGCTTAAGCCGTTTGCCATCCGTCCATAAACGCTCGATCCAGCGAGCAAGTTTATTTAATAATGCAAGATCGCTTTCTATGACCGTTAACATGCCGGGCCGCAGCACTTTCACAGCAACTTCCTGGCCCGCATATTTACCGGTTTTCAGTTTTGCAAAATGGACTTGAGCAATAGAGGCACTCGCCACTGGAACACGCTCAAATTGATCAAAAACAGTATCGATTGGTTGGCCCAGCGCTTTCTCGATGAGTTCTATTGCAAGCTGTGAATCAAAGGGCGGCACCTGGTCTTGCAATTTAGCAAGCTCATACGCAATATCGGGTGCGAGTAAATCACGCCGCGTCGACAAAATTTGTCCGAATTTAACAAAAATCGGACCAAGAGCCTCAAGCGCAAGCCGCAAGCGCACACCACGCGGCAGATCAAATTTACGCCCGATAGTCAGGACCCGCAGCGCAAATTTGACCCCGCGATATTTAAAATGCGACAACGCCACTTGGTCCAAGCCAAAGCGCAAGCAGGTGAAAATAATTTTCCAAGAACGCAGCAGTTGCATTAGTTAGAAACCCTATGAGGGAACGTATCGATTGGCATCCGCACTTTCATTTTTTTCTCAATTTGGATTACGCGTTTTTCAAGACGGGCCGTATCATCATTCAGGTTAACGATATCCGCCTTAAAACTATTGAGCATTGCATCGCGCACTAGTTTTGGGCCTTCATCAAGCAGATATTCAGTCACAGCTTCAAGCAAATTGCGCCCGCTATTTCGTACCTGTTGCTGCAACCTCCGTGTCGTTCGCATCAGGCGATATGCAGGAGCATCACCCATCAGTTGCGCTAATGTCTCTTCAGGTTCCCAACGCAGATGCTCGGCAAGCTGTGCCAAGAGTGCGGCAAATTCAGCATCACCCTTTATTTTCATTTGTTTCATCACCGCCGCGCGCCCTTTAAATAAAGAGGCAAAAAGCGCAGCAGACGGCAAAGTAATCGAAACATCACAGGGTGGCGCATCAAGTGCCATTTGCTGGTTTAGTTCATCTACACTCACTCGTCCATCTCTTTGCACAGTCAAGACCATCAGCAGCGGCGGCATAGCCACACAAGCTTTACGGCCGGCATAAGGCACCAGGCACGCACGTGCCCATGCTTCATGGCTTAGCAAGTAATTAATGGCAGTGGTAACCGAATGTGCAACGATAGACATAAAGAAAAAAGCGATATAACAAACCTTAAAACACCCTCCGAGGCAGTATTGTAGCCCATGGCTAACAGATCTCATGAAGTTAACCATGGAAACCCGCTGCTTAATTTTAAAGAGCCTAGATGAACCTCAATGATTGACTCGATATTTCGTTTAAGTTTTCTAGGTTGAAGACCGAAAAGCCGCGCATTATTCTAAATCTGATTGTGGCGCGTGAAGAGAATGTCTGATGAATATAATATAGGAGCCTA